>NZ_JAQFIN010000029.1 GCF_029504695.1 Parabacteroides sp. PF5-6 | reverse complement strand
TACTTGATCTATTAAATTTAGGTTAATCGTCATGAGTCATAGGAAAAAAATAAAACAAACAATTTATACAACGAAGAGTTTGATCCTGGCTCAGGATGAACGCTAGCGACAGGCTTAACACATGCAAGTCGAGGGGCAGCGGGGATTTAGCTTGCTAAATCTGCCGGCGACCGGCGCACGGGTGCGTAACGCGTATGCAACCTACCCATAAGAGGGGAATAACCCGGCGAAAGTCGGACTAATACCCCATAACGCAGGGGTCCCGCATGGGAATATTTGCTAAAGGAGTGATCCGCTTATGGATGGGCATGCGTTCCATTAGGTAGTTGGTAGGGGTAACGGCCCACCAAGCCTGCGATGGATAGGGGTTCTGAGAGGAAGGTCCCCCACACTGGTACTGAGACACGGACCAGACTCCTACGGGAGGCAGCAGTGAGGAATATTGGTCAATGGACGAGAGTCTGAACCAGCCAAGTCGCGTGAAGGAAGAAGGATCTATGGTTCGTAAACTTCTTTTATTGGGGAATAAGAGATGGGACGTGTCCCATTGTGCATGTACCCAATGAATAAGCATCGGCTAACTCCGTGCCAGCAGCCGCGGTAATACGGAGGATGCGAGCGTTATCCGGATTTATTGGGTTTAAAGGGTGCGTAGGTGGGGATTTAAGTCAGCGGTGAAAGTTTGTCGCTTAACGATAAAATTGCCGTTGAAACTGGATTTCTTGAGTATGTTTGAGGTAGGCGGAATGCGTGGTGTAGCGGTGAAATGCTTAGATATCACGCAGAACTCCGATTGCGAAGGCAGCTTACCAAACCATAACTGACACTGAAGCACGAAAGCGTGGGTATCAAACAGGATTAGATACCCTGGTAGTCCACGCAGTAAACGATGATAACTAGGAGTTTGCGATAGACAGTAAGCTCTACAGCGAAAGCGTTAAGTTATCCACCTGGGGAGTACGCCGGCAACGGTGAAACTCAAAGGAATTGACGGGGGCCCGCACAAGCGGAGGAACATGTGGTTTAATTCGATGATACGCGAGGAACCTTACCCGGGTTTGAACGCATTT
>NZ_JAQFIN010000028.1 GCF_029504695.1 Parabacteroides sp. PF5-6 | reverse complement strand
GTGTCCTACGTAAAGAAGAAGCGCACATCCGGAAAATCCGGATGTGCGCCATATGTTCGTATACAAAAATTGAGGGTCTCTGTTATCCTACGGTTACACGGTTAATAACCTGTCCCCATGCGGCTACGATCAGACTCAGGTTCGCTTTTGTTGCATCGAAAACGATGTCGAGCTGTTCTGAAGCGCTTACAGACAGTTCTTGCGTATTTTTGAGATTTTTGCTGGAAAGAACCAGGATATCGTCTCTGTAAAGCTCTATCGTTACGTCATCAGAAGGTAAAATCGCGAGATGATCGGCTGTCAATTTACCATTGGCATTCATGGTAGCCGGCAAAATATATTCTACTTCTTCACCAGCGATTTCGCCGTTGTAGTTAACCATAGAAGATGAGGTTTTGATTTTGTAGTAAAAATCACCACTTGTCGTACCAAACTTCGTGGCTATTCCTGTGGTGGTCAGTGACAATTCAGCCACTTTTCTTTCGATAGACAAAACAGGAGCTTCCTCTGCGCGTGTCACACTGGCACGGTCGATAGAAAGTTGTCCATGGAACAGGTCACTGGGGGAATTAGTGACCTGTCCATTGTTTTGTTTCAACTGAACACGTAAATCGGTCAAAATGCTGTTTTGGTTGAGTGAACTAACTTCTTCTTTGTTGTTTGTTAATCCTGCGTATGCAACCACGGTTATTTTATCGGTTGCGTTAGCAGCGATCGATATCGTGCGACGGTTTAAAACCGTTGATTTGTCAATTGTTTTTGTTTCCAGGTAGTTGTAGTTTTCGTCGAAAACGAATAGGGTTACATTTTCTACATCGCCTTTGGTTGTGATGTCTTTGCCTTTGGACACGGCTTGCAGCGTCAACGTATAGGGGCTTACTGAGGTAGATGTTCCGGTACTGGCCGTAACATTGTTATCCTTCTGGATGTATTCCATATTGGAATCATCAGAAGAACAAGCTGTGAACGCTAAAATGGTAGCGATCAACCAAGCACCTACTAAACCTTTGGATAATGTATTCTTTTTCATGACTCAATAATTTGTATACGTTGAACTTTTTAATTGTTTTGTGTCTTTAAGATCGGGACCCTCACCCCGGTATATCTCTCATTCACGATGCAAATATATAGGCGGAGAATCACCCCTGCAAGTATTTAAGGTTAAACAAAGTTAAAAGCATCAATATTCTCTCAAAA
>NZ_JAQFIN010000027.1 GCF_029504695.1 Parabacteroides sp. PF5-6 | reverse complement strand
TACAGATAAGTTTAGCGGATTTTCTTGGGAGCCTGATTACCCACATATCCATTCGTGCAAGCACTCCTGGTACTGTCAGGTTTCGACTCTCGCTGCGGATTTGCCTACAGCGATCAACGTCTACGCCCTTCAACCATCTATTCCGTCAGATGGCAGTGGTGTCACTTCTCCGTCCCCACATCACTCTGTAAAGTAGTACAGGAATATTAACCTGTTCTTCCATCGGTCTCGCCGTTCGGCTGAACCTTAGGGCCCGACTAACCCTGATCCGATTAGCGTTGATCAGGAATCCTGAGTCTTTCGGCGTGCAGGTTTCTCACCTGCATTATCGTTACTTATACCTACATTTGCGTTTCCGGAAGTTCCAGCAAGGGTTATCCCTTACCTTCAACACCGCCGGAATGCTCCCCTACCACGTCTTTCGACATCCATAGCTTCGGTAAACAGTTTATGCCCGAGTATTATCCACGCGCGGTCACTCGACTAGTGAGCTGTTACGCACTCTTTAAATGAATGGCTGCTTCCAAGCCAACATCCTAGCTGTCACTGCGACCACACTTCGTTAGTTCAACTTAACTGTTATTTGGGGACCTTAGCTGATGGTCTGGATTCTTCTCCTCTCGGACATGGACCTTAGCACCCATGCCCTCACTCCCAGTCAATATTTTATACCCATTCGGAGTTTATCTGGACTTGATAGGCGGCGAAGCCCTCGCATCCAATCAGTCGCTCTACCTGATATAAAACTAAACTGAGGCTGCACCTAAATGCATTTCGGGGAGTACGAGCTATCTCCAAGTTTGATTAGCCTTTCACCCCTACCCACACGTCATTCGAAAACTTTTCAACGTTTAACGATTCGGTCCTCCAGGTGGTGTTACCCAACCTTCAACCTGCACATGGGTAGATCACTTGGTTTCGCGTCTACTCCCAGTGACTACGACGCCCTGTTAAGACTCGCTTTCGCTTCGGCTCCGCGACTGAATCGCTTAACCTTGCCACTGAAAGTAACTCGTAGGTTCATTATGCAAAAGGCACGCCGTCACACCATAAAGGTGCTCCGACCGCTTGTAGGCAGACGGTTTCAGGGTCTATTTCACTCCTTTACTTAAGGTTCTTTTCACCTTTCCCTCACGGTACTGGTTCACTATCGGTCTCTCGGGAGTATTTAGCCTTACGGGATGGGCCCCGCAGATTCACACAGGATTTCACGTGTCCCGCGCTACTCAGGATACCATTAGGCTTCGT
>NZ_JAQFIN010000025.1 GCF_029504695.1 Parabacteroides sp. PF5-6 | reverse complement strand
TTTTTTAATTTCAACCGTAACAGGTTGATTATATATAAGATACAAGCGTTCTTTGATTTTTTGATTTGAATTGACCGTAGCTTTGCATCCTTACAAATTGCACGGTTATGAATTCAGGCAAGTATGTTTTCTCTCAGCTATTAGAGTTTGTTGACAGATATGAGTTTGCTAAATGCGTAAAACGCTATAATGGGGACTATCGCGTCAGAGATTTCAACTGTTGGAATCAGTTTGTACAGTTGTTTTTCGGACAACTTACTTCTTTGAACTCCTTACGGGATATTTGTCTTTGTCTAAAAGCCCATAAACGCAAGCTTTATCATTTAGGAATAAAGCAACATGTAAATCAATCAACCATTTCACGAGCCAATGAGAGTCGAGACTGGCGGATTTTTGCCGACTTTGGAGATTTTCTCATAAAAGAAGTTCGTCCGCTTTATATGGATTCACCTATTCCTAACATAGATATTGATAACGACATCTTTGCGCTGGACTCAACAACGATTTCCTGTAGTATCAATCTTCTGACATGGGCTGAGGGAAAATACAGCAAAGGAGCTGTCAAAGTTCATACTTTGATTGATTTGCGAGGCAGTATTCCGACCTTTATCCTCATTACCGACGGGAAGTATCATGACAGCAATGCGCTTGATGAAATAATCCCCATACCTGAGGCTATTTATCTTATGGATAAAGCGTATGTTGATTTTGAAGCGTTGTATCGTATGCATAAATGTGAATCCTTCTTTGTTACAAGGGCGAAATCAACATTAAGATATGATGTGATTGAGCAAAATTACAACATAGACGAAACCACAGGGCTAAGAGCCGATAAAACAATTATGCTTACTGTTGCAAAGTCCAAGAAGCTCTATCCTGAGAAATTGAGATTAGTCGAATTTTACGATCAAGAAAAAGAAAATGAACTTGTTTTTCTGACCAACAATTTCGACGTATCCGCAATGGAAGTCGCCTATTTGTATAAAAACAGATGGCAAGTGGAGACTTTTTACAAGTGGATAAAACAAAATCTGACCATCAAAAAGCTTTGGGGGCATTCGCCAAATGCTGTCAAAACCCATATTTGGATAGCTATCTGCACATACTTGATAGTCGCATATGTAAAGCATTCGCTCAAAAGCACGCTCTCTATTTATGAGATTATGCAAATCCTGTGAATATCAGCGTTTGACAAAACTCCGATAAGAGAACTGCTTACCGAATTTCAAGTCAATTCAAAACAAAATGTCAAAGAGCAATTGGATTTATTTAATTCAAATTTTTAACGCATCAGTACTAA
>NZ_JAQFIN010000024.1 GCF_029504695.1 Parabacteroides sp. PF5-6 | reverse complement strand
CGTAGCCTAACAGAAGCCCTCAATTTTTGTATACGAATATATGACGCACATCCGGAGATTCCGGATGTGCGTTTTTTTATGGCGGATCACAACCGCGCGAACAAAGGCAAACCTATCATTCGGTGATAGCTTTGCCTTTGTTGATTTTTGCAATAAAAACACCCAGAAGCCAGGCCGAATCAGAGGTGATAGGAATGCCGATTCGGTGATAGTTTTGCCTGGGTGATGGGAATATCATTTACAGTGATAGGATCGCCGATGGGAGGCGGGCGTATCAATCAGCGAGAGGATTACCGTTGGGATTGAGAGGAAAGGCACGCAGAAACAGGGGAGACAGATTCGGGGACGTAGTGCGCCTGCGTTCACAGCGCGACCTACGTCCCCGAATATAAGATTGACAAATAGAACGGATTCAGGAATGAAACAGATTAAGCCTTTTTCCGCTCAAAGGTAAAAAAGGTATAAGGGTAGAGATGCTTCTCGTCCACAGGATGCATTTCATCTTTGATCATCTGCCAGGCCGAGAAATCGATGTCGGGGAAAAAGGTGTCCGCATCTTCAAATCGATGGTACACCCGGGTTAGATATAAAGTATCGGCAAATTGCAACGCTTCATTATAAACCATGGAGCCACCGATAATGAAAGCCTCCTCTTCATCCTGACACAATTCGAGCGCCTCGGGCAGGGAATGCGCGATAGAGACACCGGGATAAGTACGATTCCGGTTTGAGGTAATCACAATATTTTGCCGGTTCGGTAACGCACCATTCGGCAAAGATTCGAAAGTATTGCGCCCCATGATAATAGTATGCCCGGTAGTCAGCATTTTAAACAACTTCAGATCGTTGGGCAAATGCCACAACAAGCGTTGATCTTTCCCTATCGCCCCATTCTCGGCGACAGCGACTATGATAGATATCTTGCTCATAAACCTATTGATTATTCGTTCTTACACGGATACCTCACCTTTAATATGGGGATGAGGGTCATAATTCTCCAAAACAAAATCCTCGTATTTAAAACCAAAGATATCCTTCACCTCCGGATTGATCCGCATAACCGGAAGCGGCCGAAGGTCCCGCTTCAATTGTAGCTTCACCTGCTCGAGATGATTCACATAGATATGCGCATCGCCAAAGGTATGCACAAAATCGCCGGGTTTCAAGCCGGTCACCTGTGCCATCATCTGTAACAACAAAGCATACGAAGCAATATTAAAAGGTACACCCAGAAAAATATCGGCGCTACGTTGGTAAAGCTGCAGACTCAATTTCCCGTCGACCACATAAAACTGAAAAAAAGCATGGCAAGGCGGCAGGTTCATATTCGGCAGGTCGCCCACATTCCACGAGCTGACAATGATACGCCGGGAATCCGGTTCCTCCTTGATCATACGTACCGCTTCAGCAATCTGATCGATCGATCCCCCTTGATAATCCGGCCACGAACGCCACTGATAACTATAGATATGCCCCAGGTCACCATCCGGACCCGCCCACTCATTCCAGATCCGAACCCCATGATCCTGAAGGTATTTCACATTCGTATCCCCTTTCAAAAACCATAAAAGCTCGTGAATGATCGATTTCAGGTGTAACTTCTTCGTGGTCAACAACGGAAAACCTTCTTCCAGGTCAAACCGCATCTGATGCCCAAAAATACTGTACGTGCCGGTCCCCGTCCGATCCGTCTTCCGGATTCCTTCCGTCAGTACCCTGTCGAGTAATTCGTGATATTGCTTCATAAGTGTTGCTTATACTATATTTTACTTTCTGTGCCCAAATAAAACACAAATGTACAATAGTTTTATTCTATATTTGCATCCTGCATCCGAAGATTTTACCTAAGTTTGCTACTCAATTCATTCACATTTACAAATTGCAAGGTATGAAGAAACATGGTTTATTGGTATTGGCGATCTGCACACTGTTCGCCTGTGGAGAAAAAAAAGAAGAAGCTACGCTATCCGGGTTATACCCCACAGATTTTGAAGCTTCCGTCGACGGTAAAAAAACAGCTTTATACACCCTCACAAACGACAATGGGGTGGAAGCCTGCATCACAAACTACGGCGGTCGCCTGGTTTCATTGATGGTGCCCGACAAAAACGGAACGCCGACTGATGTCGTTTTGGGCTATGGAAGTATCGCGGATTATCTGGCTTCGGATGGCAATTTCGGTGCGCTGATCGGACGTTATGGCAACCGGATCAACAATGGATTCTTCACATTGGACGATGTCACCTACGAATTACCCCACAACAACAACGGGCACTGCCTGCATGGAGGAGAAAAAGGGTATCACACCAAAATCTGGGACGGCAAACAGATCGACAACCAGACATTGGAGTTGCGCTACCTCTCGCCCGATGGCGAAGCTAACTTCCCGGGCAACTTGGATATCAAGGTGACCTACAAATTAACAAACGACAACGCGATCGATATTTCTTACGAAGCGACGACCGACAAAGCAACGATCGTCAACCTGACCAATCACAGCTATTTCAACCTTTCCGGCAAACTGGACGCGCCGATCTTGCGCGAGGTTGTGATGATCAATGCCGACAGATACACCCCGGTAGACGAGACACTGATCCCGACCGGCGAGCTTGCACCGGTTGAAAATACGCCTATGGACCTCCGCCAGCCCATTGCTATCGGTGTGCATATCGATGACGAATTCGATCAATTAGTTAAAGGACGCGGATACGACCACAACTGGGTGCTCAACAGCAACGGCGACATCAACGTGGTTGCCGCCAAAACAAAAAACCTGGGAACCGGCATCACCATGGAAGTGTACACGAATGAGCCTGGTGTTCAGTTCTATACCGGAAACTTCATGACCGGCAACGACACCGGAAAACACGGCATCACCTACCCGTTCAGAGGCGCCTACTGCCTGGAAACACAACACTACCCGGACAGCCCGAACCAGTCGGATTTCCCGAGCACGGTGCTTCGTCCCGGCGAAAAATACTTCAGCCGCTGTATCTATAAATTCGGCGTCGAATAAGGATACAAGACTTCAAATTCAAAGGAAGACGGATGGGCAAACCATTCGTCTTTTTTTTCGCTTTTAAACTTCCGGTAGTTTGCGAACAAACTACCGGTAGTTTGTCGACAAAATATTAGTAGTTTGTGCGCAAAGTACTGGTAGTTTGAAAAAGGGGCTTTGCAAGCCCCAAAGGCAGGTTGAGATAGGAAGATTCTGCACCCACTGTCTAAATCAGGATTCTCAGGATTAAACACATTAGCAGGATTACTGAATCAGAGCGAGCGCAGCGAGTGGGCGAAGGCTTTCTTTTGCCGTCAGTTTCAACTGACGGTTTAAAGAGGCGCAGTCTCTTCCGCTGTGGGCTTCAACCCCAGCATCACGTTTTAAACGGGTTAAAACCCAGAGCGGTATCCGGCTAAAGCCGGTAATTCATTAACCGTCAGTCGAAACTGACGGCAAGAGAAAGGCCTTCGCCCACTCGCTGCGCTCGCTTTGATTCAGTATCTTAATCCTGTAAATGTATTTAATCCTGAGAATCCTGATTCAGACAGTTACCAGACTCTCACCCTAATTCTCCCTCAAACAAACGGACTCCTCCCGGAAAACCCACTTCTTTACGATATAGATGATATATTTACCTACCCTATTACGCTGTGAATTTTCCTTTCGTTGATCTATTTACAACCCGTTTTGACAGCTTTAACCATGTCGGTTTCGAGAAGAAAAACCACCTCAACAGATACTTTTACCCCTCTTTCGCGCAGACATACCCCTGTTTTTGATATGTTTTCCATTGTTTTTGAGAGAATATTGATGCTTTTAACTTTGTTTAACCTTAAATACTTGCAGGGGTGATTCTCCGCCTATATATTTGCATCGTGAATGAGAGATA
>NZ_JAQFIN010000023.1 GCF_029504695.1 Parabacteroides sp. PF5-6 | reverse complement strand
CGCCAGGAACCTCAAAAAAATCTCTCGAAAGCCTCTATTTATAAGGCTTCTTCGGGGGATTTTTCGTTTTAGGGATAAAAAAAGGGATAAAAATCCGGTTTTACCCAAGGATTTACTGGGTGTTTTCGTCGTGAATCAACAAAATAAGCATTCATTTTTCGGATAAATCAACAAAACATTTTAAGCATCCTGCAACCGTTCAAATTCATCATACATTCTTTTCGGTCAGGAAAGCCGGAGATGAGTAGATAGACAATTTCGTCTGTCATCAAAACAGAGATGAGGCAATGAGGAAGTGAATCAGGAAAAGCTGAATTTCCCTCGCAGACAATTAAGCCCCATTACAGCCTCTTTCTTCTCTTCCGTGATAAAGTGACTACCGGAAAGGAAGAAGAGTCCATGGATGGCCTGCTAATCGCCCCATGAACTCTTTCTTTATCGCTGGTACTTCCGGTGTCAGAAAAGATGCCTGAAAATATCTTTTAATATTCATCAAAAGAAGGATTCACTATTCAAAGGAATTCCAATAGTTAAACACCTTCAAACATCAGGGAATTTACACTTTACTATATCAATGGGAAATACACTATGGGAGTTGAATTAATTAAACGTTCTTCTTCATTCTATTATTTCTTCAATATCCCGGCTGGAAGCAAGGTCTTGTTTTCCCTGATTTTTCCTTCACGACCAAGCTGACAGAGCAACTGAATGTAAATACTGCGCATGATTCTGGTTTCGCATGAGGTGTCTGCCATCAGCTTGTAGAATTTCTTCAACAGTCTTGATTTAAGTCCCCGGTCTCCTGTTTTCTTTATCTCTTCAAAAACCAAATGAAGCCCCTTGTCCTTCATCGCATAAATCAACAAATAGTCTGTGTATTCTTTCGCACTTTTTCCATCAAAGACAGGCAAATGATCACTTTTCGGTGAAATTTCAAAACGTCCTGTTTCGCGCCAAAAGAAAGAATAAAGCAATGAGAAATTTTTCTGCAATTCTCCCAGTGTCAATCCATATTCATCGCCAACAGAAAGTCTTCTTGAGAGTTCTTTTTTCCCTCCAGACAAAGTGAATTCAACACGTGTCCAATTTTCACTTTCGCTCTTTTTTAGGAAATCACTTTCTTCAGGGGACAATCTCTTTTTACCGCAACGTGTGTCTATTATTTCTTTACATTTATCATACATTATAGCTTTATAATTTTTCGTTTTGGACTTAAATTTTACAGATGTTGGTGCAATGAATGTTTCATACCGTTGATCCCTGAAGCCAACAAGAAAAGGCTTGATGCTAAGAAAATCCACTTTCATTTTTACATTGAGTCCAATTTCTGCATGCCAAACATCAAAAGTAAAGAGCCAGAAAGTTGGAATGCCCAATGTCTTACTGAGTTTCCGCAAAGCCAACAAAAAGGTTTTGGATGTGAAATCTTTCAACGAACACTCACCAAAATACCATTTTCTCAAACTGCCCTTGAGGACAATACTTTCATTAATTGTGAGTCGCAGGTAAACGCCAGTGTCTTCATTCTCAATTTTATAGTCACAGGGACGAATACACTCAAATTTATCAAGATTACTTTCGATCTTTTTCTTCACCAATGGGTCATATGTGCGAAGCCGGATATGATCAATCATTGCTTTCTCCTTTCTTTTTATACACATTCATCAAATCTTCTTTCTGGTATCTCAGGGGGCGTTTCCCGGGATTCATTTCTTGGATGAGTCCTTCTCTCCGGAATCGAAATAAAGTCGTCCTGGAGACGCCCAAATACTTCTCAGCCTCTCGTGAAGTGAAGGTTTTCTTGTTCTCACTCCCTTTTAGCAAATCCAAATAATAATCCTTATTCAGCATCACATGTGCATTGACAAGGATTCGCAGCCTTTCGTCTGTGATGATTACTAAAGAACCATCTTTCTGTTCTTCAAAAATTTTACTTTTTAGTCGTTTCATGCCTTCGCTTTTTTATGTATATATCAGCAGACTTTTCTTTTTTCTCAAAACGTCCTATTTTTTATACATATTTAACAAAAGACTTCCGAAAATTGGCAGTGACTTTCCTTCCTGAAATGGATTTTTAGACGAAAAAAAAGGGAACACCATCAAAGGCATTCCCGTTTTTTTAATTCATCAAGTTTTTATCGTTACGCCAATCTCATTTTAGTCAGGATAACTTGCCCTAACAGAGGATGTCACTTGGGTGACATTATCACGAAACCAAACAGGCATTGAATAAAAATCCAAGAATTTGGCATAATCTCTTATTTTTTCAACGTCATTTGGATTATCAAGCTGTCTCTTATAATCAGATATCTGTTCCTTTAAGGCAGTTATCTGTTTTTCAGACAAAGTCTCCCTGTTCATCACTACAAAACGTGTCAATATCAACACCCGCATCGCATCTTGATGATCTCTGTGTTTCATTCTGGGCATAGAAGATTCTTCAACAACTTGAATTCCGAACCATTCTTCCACTGGGCGGTTGTCTTGATTATAGGTTTTTATTGCCTTCTCTTTTAACTTCAAAGCTTTCTTTTCATCACATTTTTCTCTCATTTTGTAGAATGTCTTAGCAGCCTGATAATAATCACCATCAGAATATTCTTCATATTCATCAGCAACCGCATAACAGCATTTTTCTACTTCTTGTACTAAATCAAAAACAAGAATTCGTTTATTCGGCGAAGATGATCCATCGACAGAACTGCAATATCTATCATAGCCTCTTTTAAACCCAGCACTAAATGCATCAATGACCCATTCGGAATATTTCATGCCAAAATTTATATTCAACAAAATATCTTCCCATTGCAATATCGTCATTTGCACTAATTCCGGTTTTCGAAAAGATGTTGCGTCAGCATTCGTCATCCGGTGAAGCGGTTTAACAGACTGAGCACTTAGTTTACAGCAGGTGCAAGCAAAAACACTCAAACATACGATGAAAAATGACACTGTATTTCTCATATTTTTCATTCAGGTTTATTAGTTACAGATTGTCTTATTCTTTCGTCTTCCAACATCCTTTCTCTTCTTCGCTTTTCCGTGTCTCCCAAACAAGCTAAAATAATCATGGATAAATACGGAGTAATGAAACAAGCGACAAGAAACCAACCCAAACCACTTCTTCCTTTTTTACGAGCCATGCTTGCAGTTACGAACGTGAACACGATGGTGATTAAGAAAATAAAAATAATTTCCATAAGGCGATTTTTTACGATTCTCCTCAGCAACCACAGGAGAGCTTTTTATATAAGAAGTGGGCTGCCATCCATGCATACTCGTAAGGTATCGCCAAACACCCAGTATATACGCACAGATAGACAACCCACCATTATGAGCTGTCTACTGCGCCTCGTATATACCATGTTCAAAGTTGGCGATTTCAACGAGTATGAGGCACTTCCTTTTTTATAACGTCTGTTCCGAAGAACAAAACAAAGATAGTTAGTTTTTTATTCATTGTCTGATTTTCCAGCAATTTCAATTAAATTTTCGCCCATGCCTTTTCCATCGTTTCGCGCAAGGCTTCTTTCCCCAGATTTACATACCGCTGGGTCATCTTTATGTCGGAATGCCCCATGAGATTACTCAAAGCAAAAGCAGAAACAGTTCCCGTGCCTCCCAACTGGGTTCCGAAAGTATGCCTGGCAACATGTGACGTGACGTTCTTTTCTATTCGTGCAATCGCAGCCAATTCTTTAAGATTTCTGTTCAGCAACTGGTTCGGCACATAAGGGAAAATGCGTTCACTTTCGGGTCTTTTATTCCTGTGCTTTATTAAAATGCTTCTGGCTTTTTTACTCAGAGGAACAAAGACTGGCTTGCCTGTTTTAACTTGCAATTTAAACAACTCCCAAGCCGTTTCGTCAATATCATTCTTCTTCAAATCCATGACGTCCGAATACCGCAAGCCTGTCTCACAAGAAAAGATAAAGATGTCTTTCGCTGTCCTCATTGATTCACAGGCATCCTTCGGTAAAGGGGTGCGGTAAAAGCGGTCATACTCAACTGGTGTTAATGCAACCTGACGATGTTCCCCGTTCTCAATGGCATAATCAACAAAAGGATTTTCGATTCGATAGCCACACTTCATCGAATACCGGACAATCGTTCTGAAAATCTTCAACCTTTTGGCAACAGTGTTCGTGTTATTTGGCTTCCTTCTTTTTTCGCGCAAATGCTTCTTTAACTTCTCCAGAAAAGTAAAATCAACAACCTGCATGGACTCGCTTTTATACTCTTTTTTAGCAAAATCACAAATCACAGCCTTCGTCGTACGGTAATTGTGAATGGTTCCAGCCCTCAGTTCATTCAATGCAATATAATTGTCAAAGGCATCGCCAATGAGCAGGTCTTTTTTCTTTTCCTCGGGTGCGCTTTTTATCTCTTCCCCTTTTAGAAGTGCAATGATCTCTTCGATGGTCACTGATTCTTCCAATGCCTCTTTCTTATTCGCAAACTTCTTGTACATCAAGACTTTTTCCGCAAGAAATTTATTGATTTCATCGGCATCGGGTGCTTTCTTCGTTACGCATTCATTTCGCTTGTCCCAGAATCGGGGTTCAACACTTTTTCCAGTTGACACACGCCTCTTTTCCCGGTCGACATAAACCAAGAACTCAATCCGACATTTCCCGTCCTTCCGCAAGGATTCCTTTCTCACTAATGTTTTTAAACTAACCATGATTCTTTTCGTTTCCTACTTAATAACCGGCAAGCATCATTCTTTTTCCAAAATGCCACTATTTTTCGTAATATTAACATTCATTCAGCAGCGAATTTCGATTTAACATTCTGAATGACAAAATTTTAAAGTAAAAAAAACAAAGAAGGATAATACATTTCTTACAACAAAACTCATTTAGTCAACAAAAAATTTAGGGATAAAAAAAGGGATAACACGATATGAAACATAGTGAAACACTAATCAACCCCTTAAATGGGACTTTTTACGAAAAGATAAGAAAAATTAAAGGATTTATGTTTCACGCTGTGTCACAAACTATTACGCCAGGAA
>NZ_JAQFIN010000022.1 GCF_029504695.1 Parabacteroides sp. PF5-6 | reverse complement strand
ACCCATGTAAACCTAACGTAGGAATAAGATAAATTGTGTAAACTTTATTCAGTTATTAAACCATAAACTGTAAACCTATTTCAGGAGAGGTCAAACCCTGCCGGCCTTTTGGAAAAACCCTGCCGGCCTTTTGGAAAACTCCGGCGGCCTTTTGGAAAACTCCGCCGGCCTTTTGCAAAACCCTGCCGGCCTTTTTCGGGGAGCCTCCATCCTTCACCCGAAACGCTGATCAATACAGGGATCTGGTGAACGGGTGAAAGGTGAAAGGGGGGTGTGAAACTTTTATGTGTAGGCTATCCAAAATAAACATTGCACTTTGGTCGAGCAAAGCGCAATGTTTTTTCGGCCAAAGTGCAATGTTTTGAAATAAGGAAAGTAGACAACTTGCAGATTGGGAAATTAGCCCTATTTTTGTGCGAAAGCCGATTCGTTATATGAAGCTATTTATACTCTCTATAATCTTATTCCTGGCGAGCTGTTTGGCTTTGCCGGCGCAACAGGTGGGCCTGGTGTTGAGTGGTGGCGGGGCGAAAGGTGCGGCGCATATCGGAGTGATCAAGGCGCTGGAAGAGAACGGCATCCCGATCGACTATGTGACGGGTACCTCTATCGGTGCGATCATCGGCAGCCTCTATGCGATGGGCTATACGCCGGATGAGATGCTTCACCTCCTGCTTTCGGATGAGTTCAGCTACTGGCAGAGCGGAACGGTGGAAGAGGAATACAGTTATTATTTCCGGGAGCCCTACCCGACGCCGGAATTCGGGCATTTCTCCGTCAACTTCTCCGACTCCCTGCAGGTCAAGGCCAGCTTTATGTCGCAGAGCCTGATCAATCCGATCCAGATGAACCAGGCGTTTATGGGCCTGTTTGCCCAAGCGACGGCTAAGGCGGGGTGGAATTTCGATAATCTTTTCGTGCCCTTCCGCTGTGTCGGGTCGGATATCTACGGTAAACAAGCGATTATCTTCCGCAATGGCGACCTGGGTGATGCCGTGCGCGCGTCGATGAGCTTTCCTTTTGTATTTCAACCGATATGGCGCGACAGCGTACCGCTCTACGACGGGGGCATCTACGACAATTTCCCGGTGAAGCCGATGAAAGATGCTTTCCAGCCCGATTTCATTTTCGGCTCGGCCGTCGCCGGATCCGATCAGGGCAAGGTGTCGGAGAGTTTGTACAATCAGTTGGAAACGATGATTATGCAACGCACCGACTACGATCTGCCGGAAGAGGACGGGATGAAGATCCATTTCAAATTTACGGATGTCTCGCTCCTGGATTTCCCCCGGGCGCAGGAGTTGATGGATATCGGCTATGAACGCACCCTGGCACTGATGGACTCCATCAAAGGGCGGATCACCCGGAGGGTGCCACAGGAAGAGGTCAACCAGAGACGAAGAGCCTACAAAGCGAGTCTTCCGCCATTGATCTTCAAGAATATCTATATCACCGGGGTGACCGATGCCCAGCGGGCGTACATCGAGGCGCAACTGCATAGGGATATCAACGATGAGTTCTCCATGGCGGAGTTCAAAAGGGCGTATTTCAAGATGCTGACCTATTCGAAGATCCGGGAGATTATTCCACATGCCATATACAACCGGGAGGAAGGGAAATTCGATCTTTACCTCGATGTGACGATCAAAGATGAGTTCTCGATCAGCTTCGGCGGGAATGTCTCGTCGCACCAGGCCAATCAGTTGTTTCTCGGGCTGAGCTATCAGTTCCTGGGACAGGTGGCTTCCGAGATCCGGGGCAATTTCCATGTCGGGAACTCATTCAGCGGCATCATGCTCGACGGACGGATGTACCTGCAGACCCGGGTACCCTCCTACCTGAACCTTCGGGGCGTGTATTCGCGCAAGAACTTTTCGGAGAGCCAGTCGCTTTTCTATGAAGATGTGGTGCCCGCCATTATGCGTCAAACGGAGAACTATGCGAAGCTCTCTTTCGGCCTGCCTTTTATGAACAAAGCCAAAGCGGAGATCGGGGCGGCCTACGGACGGTTGAGCGACCGCTACCTGCAGAGCAGCAGTGTGCCCTTCCCCGATGCCTCGTTCGACCGGACGCACTACAACCTCCTGAGCTTCTCCTTGAGCATTGCCCAGAACACCCTGAATGCCAAGCAGTACCCCACAGCAGGGGCGCAGCGCTTCCTGACGGCGCATTACGTCACCGGAAGCGAAGAATTCGATCCCTCCTCCTCTTCGACCCAAGCGGGTGAGAGGAATACGCATAGCTGGCTGCAGATGAAAGGGCGATGGGAACATTTCCACGTATTGAACCGCAGGCTGAACCTGGGCTTGGTCGGCGAAGTCGTTATTTCGAGTAAGAACCTGATGAATAACTACACGGCATCGGTCTTGCAGGCGCCTGCCTTTACGCCGACGCCGCACAGTCAGATCGTCTTCAACGAAGCTTTCCGCGCCAATCAGTACCTGGCGGGCGGCGTATCCCCGATCCTGAAACTCAGCCGGATCGCGCATCTACGCCTCGATATGTATGCCTTTGCCCCTTTCTACGAGATCCGAAGAGATACGGAGCAGAAACCCTATTACGGTAAGATCCTGCGTTCGTTCGAATACATGAGCGAAGCCGCCTTTGTCGTGCAACTGCCGTTCATCTCCATGAGCCTCTACGCCAATGGCTACAGCTACCCGCGGAAGAACTTCAATGTCGGGCTCAATATCGGGTTCCTGATCTTTAATCCGAAGATGCTCGACTAAGGCCCCCTTCGGGGAATTATGAATTATGAATTATGAGAATAATTCTTCTCGGAGAGCCGTTTCTATCCGGATGAATTCTCATAATTCATAATTCATAATTCATAATTTCCCAAAAAGGGTTTGGAATTTACAAAGAAACGACTACCTTTGCACTCGCAATCCTAAAAACTAGGGCCGCGTAGCTCAACTGAATAGAGCATCTGACTACGGATCAGAAGGTTACAGGTTTGAATCCTGTCGCGGTCACTACAAATAAGAGATTGCCAAAACATTGCGGATCGGCCGCGTAGCTCAACTGAATAGAGCATCTGACTACGGATCAGAAGGTTACAGGTTTGAATCCTGTCGCGGTCACCAAAAAAAAGCGTTGGAATGATTTTCCAACGCTTTTTTTATTCCTGAGGAGTCCTATGAGTTCCTAGGATTCCTAGGGCTCCTAAGGCTCCTAAGAAATCTCATCATCTTTCGTCAAATCGAGCTTGACATTATCCGCTCCTTTATCAAAGTATTGTTTGCGGAGCGGGCGGGCGGTTGCTTCTTTGTAGCGGCAACGGTTGCGGTAAATATCAAGGGCGGCGTAGATCGCCAGACGGAAAGAGTCTTCGGAGGCTTTGTTCTGCCCGGCAATATCATAACCGGTGCCATGAGCGGGCGAAGTGCGGACGACCGAGAGGCCGGCCGTGAAGTTGACACCGTCTTTCATCGCCAACGTCTTGAAAGGAGCCAATCCCTGATCGTGGTACATCGCCAATACGCCATCGAACTTCTCATACAGTTGCGCCCCGAAGAAACCATCCGCAGCATAAGGTCCGAAAGCCATTATGCCTTGCTTTTCGGCTTTCTCCATGGCCGGTTTGATAATTGTTTCCTCTTCCGTACCCAATAGTCCGCCGTCTCCGGCATGGGGATTGAGCGAAAGTACGGCAATACGGGGCTTGATAATCCCGAAATCTTCTTTCAGCGATTGATTGAACAGCGCCAATTTGTGCAGGATATCTTCCGGCGTAAGGGTAGAAGCGACCTGCGCCAGGGGGATATGCCCGGTCACCAGCGCCACCCGCAGCTCTTCGGTCATCAGGATCATCAGCGCTTTGCGGTCTTCTTCGCCGAAACATTCTTGCAGGTATTCGGTATGGCCGGGGAAATGGAACTGATCGTTCTGGATATTGTTTTTATTGATCGGTGCGGTCACCAATACATCGATCGATCCCTGTTTGAGATCTTTGACGGCAGCTTCAAGGGCTTTGAATGCCGCTTCGCCGGCGATAGGGGTCGACAAGGCCAGATCGATCTTCGTATCATCCGGGATGCAATTGATTACATTCACCCGGTTGATGCCCGCATCTTCGGCACGGGAGATCGTATTCATATTCACAGGAGGCAGCTCGAGGGCTTTGCGATGAAAGCCTGCGACCTTGGTCGATCCGTAGATGACAGGCGTACAAATCTCCGTCATACGCGTATCGCCGAATGTCTTTAAAATCACTTCATAACCTATGCCATTAATATCCCCGTGGGTAATGCCCACCTTGATCATCTTTTCTTCCATTCTTTTTATTATTTAAGCGTCAGCCCTCTCTTCACTCTTCACCTCCGGGCACCACACTGATCTCGGGCAAGCGCGTACCGTCGCCCGGCACCTGCAAGGTATAAAGAGAGCACTCTCCTCTTCGTATATAATTTCTTTTATCGGTTTCAGGCGCATAGACAAATACTTCGGCTACGACTACCCGGTTGTTTTCTTCGTCGAGACGGGCATGGCTGACGAACGGGCCGCCCATCATATCGCCCTGCATACGCCATAAGCCACGCAACACGCCGCAATAACGGTCGTTGAGCGTGATCGCTTTGTATTCGGGTAAGACATAACGAGTCTCCGTGGCCATATAGGAATCCGGGAATGCACCCGGCATATTCGCTTTCATCACCGAGTCTCTTTTGGCCACCAGATAGTCGCGCGTAAAGGTATCCGCATCCCGGTAAGGGAAGGCGTAGACCACCACATCCGTACGTCCGGTGCCCGCGTTGTTCGAACACCAGAAAAAGTCCTGGCCAGACTTAGAGAAGCTCATCGTGCCCGGCACTCTCAATGTCACATTCAATTGTTCGCTCAATTGCCTGAACACGTCCCGGCTATAATCGGTTTCGAGCAGTTTCATGCCCCGGCTCATCTCTTCGCGGGTGAACAGATCGACCATTACGCGCGGGTGTTCGTTGAGGTATTGCACCAGGGTGTTAGCGTCAGGCGTATGAAGTGTCAGTACCAGCTGCCCGTCGGCCCAGCGGTTTCTTTCGCCGGAGATAGACACTTTGGTGTAGCGGGCTGAATTGATATCGACGATAACTATATTCTTCACATAAGTAAGCAAGCCATTGAAGTCGGACGGACGGGCAAAAGTGATACGCATGGAGGGTTCGGCCTGCGGCAATCCGGGCACCGGAGCCAGTAAATCATTCTTCACGGCCTGTCCGGCTTCGCCTTCCCAGGCGCCGGCATCCATCGTGACTACCACCTCATAAGCCAAGCCGGTAGCCCTTTTGCCCAAAGGCGTATTATTACATGCAGCCAGGAAAAGAAGCATCAGCATAGCCAATAGATTGATCTGTGTTTTCATATCGTGTTTCTTTTTTTAATGATTCGTACTATAGATGTTCTTTTTCTTGTTATTCCATACAAAAATAATTCTTTTTTCGAAGAAAGCTTTATTTTCTTTTCCTCTCTGTAGAAAGCATGCCGCAGGCGGCCATAATATCCTCGCCCCGGGAAGCGCGGATCGTGCAGGTTACACCTTTCTCATTCAGGATATCCCGGAACGCTTCCATGCGCCGCAGATCCGAACTTTCGAGGTCGCTATCCGGAATGGCATGGAAACGGATCAGATTGACCCGGCAGGGTATCTCTTTCAACAACGCGCCAAGAGCACGGGCATGATGCGGACTGTCGTTCAGGTTGCGAAACACGATATACTCGAACGAGACACGCCGCTGATGGCTGAAATCATAGCCCCGGAGCAGTTCCAACACCTTATACATCGGGAACGCTTTCTCCACCGGCATAAGCGACAGGCGCTCCTCCGGATAAGGAGAATGGAGGCTAACGGCCAGATGGCATTCGCTCTCGTCGAGGAAGCGCTTCAATCCTTTGAGTACGCCGATGGTCGACACGGTTATGCGCTTGGGGCTCCAACCGTATCCATAGGAGGAGGTCAAGATCTCCAACGCTTTAAACAGCTCATCGGGATTATCCAAAGGTTCTCCCATGCCCATAAACACAATATTGGTAAGCTTCTCGTATTCCGGCAGGGATTGGATCTGATTGATAATCTCATGAGACGTCAGATTGCCCGAGAAGCCTTGCCGGCCGGTCATGCAGAAGAGGCAACTCATCTTGCAACCGATCTGGGAAGAGACACAAAGGGTCGCCCGGTCGTCGGTCGGGATATAGACCGACTCGATAGCGTCCTTCGCTCCGACAGGATAGAGGTATTTGATTGTTCCGTCGACAGCATTCATCGACTCAACAGGGGGATAGGCGCCTACTTCGTATTTTTCGGCCAAAAGAGCCCGTTTGGCGGCTGCGATATTGGTCATCTCAGCGATGTCCGTAATCCGCTTTTGATAAAGCCAATCGGCCATTTGCTTCGCCGCATAGGCTTGCAGTCCGGCCTCTGCGGCAACGGCTTTCAGCTCGTTTAAAGTCATGCCCAGGAGGGGGCGTTTTTGTTTCATTGAGATTGTTTTTAACTCCTAAAACTCTAAGAGTCCTAAAAGGCCTAAACGCTTAGGACTCTCAGGACTCTTAGGGTATTTAAGAAAATCACTTTTCGGATTAATAGAATCGTATGCGATTATCGATTACACTTGCCTGATCAACCAAAGCCCGGATAGCAGAGAAACCGTAACGGTAGCTATTGGCGGAATTGATCGTATTGAGCTGTTCAGCTTCATCGTATGCGCGATCATCTTTGTTTTTGCCCGTCACCTCAAGCACATAGACGCCATTCGTACCGACAATCGGCTGGCTTACCTGTCCTTGCGGAGAAGCGAAAGCAACAGCATTCACTTTAGGCTCTACCCCGATTCCGGAAATACGTGACGTATTGAATCCGACGAATTTAACCGAGTCAACCTTGGAGTTCATCGCCTGTGCATAAGCCGAAACCGATGTCAGGTTTTTAGCTTTAAGATCCTGTGCAATGATTTCACCTTTCTTCTGCGCTCTGAGTTCGCTCTCCAACTGAGAAGTAACGGAAGCTACCGAACGATAACCTTCAGGAACAGTTCCTTTCATCACCGCGGCAATAAACTTATCGTTGCACTCGAAGATATCGGATACTTTGCCTTTATCGGTTTCAAAAGCCCAGCGAACCACCTGGCGAGAGCTTGGCAAGAACCCGAGTGTCTGGTCGCTCTTCGTTACCGTTGCATCCTTAATCAGGCTAAAGCCTGCTTCCTGTGCTCCTTCTTCGAATTTAGCCTGCGTATTGTTTGCCGACAGATACTGGTTCAGGTTATTATACAGATTACTGTAGGTCTCTGAACTGGGCGACACGGCCATTTCAATATCCGCCACTTTATATTTCTGTACGTTAGAGGTCTTCTCGGTAACCTTCACGATATGGGTTCCATACAGGGTCTTTACCGTCTTCAGTTCGTTCACGTTTGCTGAGAACACCGCGTTTTTGAAGTCTTCGCTGATACCTCTCAGGGCGTTTACCTCGGTAAACCATCCCAGTTCGCCTCCCATTTGAGCGGCCTGGTCCATAGAAAACTCACGGGCAATATCTCCGAAATCAGCACCGCCTTTTAAAACACCGATCAAGCTGTCGGTCAGTTCGGCAGTCCGGGCATCAGTCATTCCGGCCAACATGATATGGCTTACTTTAACCGAGTCGGGAGCCATTGCTTTGTCGACCAACTTGAACATACGGTATTTATTATCGGCGAAAAGAGGACCTTCCACATCACCTACTTCAGCAGTAGCAATAAATTCTTTAAGCGCTTCATCAAAGGAATTGACAGAGAAGAAAGCATCCGTATAAGGAACGTCCGAATTCTCGTTCACCAGATCAGCCACATTAGCAGAAGCGGTAAATTCAGCTCTCAAGCTTTCGATATCCGCCTGTGCTTTGGCAAAGTCTTCAGCGCTGGGAACAATATCAATAGAGATATAACTCAACACTTTGGATTCAGCCTGTTTGAATGCTTCTTTGCGTTGGTTGTATAGTTTCTCCACTTCACTCTTACTCACCTGAACGGTAGAGTCCGGAATGGAAGCATAGTTTTGCATCGCGTAAACGATATCGCTTGTTTCCGAAATCGCCTTAAAATTATCTTCAGCTTCCAGCTTATTGGCCGAAATGGCTTTCGTCAACAGGTTGGTGTATTTTTCTTCCAAACGCTGGTTCTTGATATTCTTTTCCCAGAACAACCAGTAATTACGCATCTGAAGCAATTGCATCTGCTGATCTGCCGGATAGCTGGCAATATGATCATCATCGATCGCTTTCAGGAAGTTCAATAAAGCAATCTTATCAAACTGGCCGACTTCATTCAGAAACATCGGCATTTGACGGATTACCGGAGAGATATTCTCACCCTGTACCATATCAAACAGTTCTTCAGCGCTAACCTCCAGCCCCAGTTTTTCAGCAGTCACACCCAGTACCATTTCCTGTACCATAGAACTGAAAACCGACTCACGGATGTTTGTCACAATCTCTTCCGACAGGTTTGAATTTCCGGTCTGCATCTTGTACACTTCCGACATTTCGTCGATACGTGCCTGATAATCCTGAATGGTAATAACTTCACCATCTACCGAGGCGATCTTTTCATGATTCTGTCTGAAATAGGTTGAACCTGAGTTCAAAAAGTCACCAATGATAAAAGCAAACAAAGCAACCCCGACTACAATGATCAGGAGCCCGGCTTTGTTTCTAATTTTTTCCAGCGTTGCCATTTATCGTTTTCTATTTTATTTAATTATTATTCTTTGCAAAAATACACTGCGCTTTTTAAGGGTGCGAAGATACAAAAAAAAGGAATTGTTACATCATTTCAACTCTTTTTTTTACTATTCAAACACTTTCATGCGAACCAATTCGATCTTTGTAGCCGTCATCTTGATTATTTTGAAGGAATATTTATCGATCGTAATCGTTTCGTTCAGCTTGGGGAAGCTCTGGTAATTGTTCAGGATATAACCGGCAATGGTCACATAATCGTCGGACTCCGGCACATCGAGGGTAAACATTTCGTTCAAGGTATCGATCTCCACCCGCCCGGAAAGGAGGTATTCGTCGTCGGCCACCTTCTTGGCGATATGCGAGCGCGTATCGTGTTCGTCTTCGATCTCGCCGAAGATTTCTTCCACCAGGTCTTCGAGCGTGACCAGCCCGGCTGTTCCGCCGAACTCATCGACCACCACCGCCAGGCTTTTCTTGTCCTGCATCAGCGCTTTCATCAGTTTGTTTGCCGCCATGGTTTCCGGCACGATAGAGACTTCCTGGATGCTCTGCGTCCAGTCTTCGGGATGCTTAAACAGTTCGGAGGAATGGATATAACCGATAATATCATCGATATTCTCTTTGTAGACCACGATCTTCGACAAACCGGTCTCAATAAACCGGTTCCGCAGTTCGTTGACCGAAGTCGAGGTATCGCAGGCCACAATCTCCGTACGCGGCACAATACAATCGCGCAGCCGCACATTCGAGAAGTCCAGGGCATTCTGGAAGATCTTCACTTCCGTTTCTATCGTATTGCGTTCGCTCGACTTCTCGAGGCTCTGCTGGATGAAGTAATCGAGATCCACCTTACCCAATGCCTTCTGGGCAGAGCTCTTCAGATTCTTTACCCCGACAATCTTGAGCAGGATATAAGACAAGAAAGAGGCAAAGCGGGAGACCGGATAAAGAAGGATATAAAGGATCAACAAAGGTACGGCAAACAGGTTGAGGGAGAAGTTCGGATTGATCCGAAAGATTGCCTTGGGAAGAAACTCTGCCGTAAAAAGAATCAGGATCGTCGACAGTATAGACTGAATCAAGACGATCAAGGCTTCATTCGAAACGAAACGGGCGATAAACGGCTCCAACAGAATAGCCATCTGCAAGCCGTAAACAACCAGGGCAATGTTATTGCCGACCAGCATGGTGGAAATAAAATTCCCGGGATTCTTATAAAAGATACTCAGTATACGACTGGAAAACGTTTTTCGCTCCCGGTCCATCTCAAAACGAAGTTTATTGGACGAGACAAAAGCAATTTCCATTCCGGAGAAGAAAGCGGAAAAGACGAGGGATATTAATATGTACACAAGAACCTGGCTCACTTCACTTTCAATTCATTTACTCTTCAATAGGTAAGATTTCCTCCTCCGTTTCCTCGGAGACAGGAACAGGGAGTTCCTCTTCTTCGGCGGCATGCATCAGCGAATCTTTCGCTGCGGGAGGGGGTACGATACGGCGTTGCGGCCTTTCGCGCTGTACCGGAGGAAGGCCTATCGGTGCCGGAGCCACTTCGGGCGTTTTCTCTACCGTAGTCGTATCCGTCGATTCCTCTTCCTGTACCGGGAAAGAGCCTTGCGGCCGTTTGATCCGGTATTTGGTCATGTTCTGATTGGATTCGAAACCGATACCGGTCAGGATCTGATCCGCCCGGGTGATGCGCATAAAGGCTTCGGAATAGATCCGTTCAGCGACTTCATCCCAATAGAGCGTATCCGTTTCGAAACGATCGCCTTCCTGGTTTCTGACATCGACATTGCCGATCAGTTTCCATAGCTTCTTATTGTACCAGTTGAACGCCGTATCCGCTTTGACACTGATATCGGTCGTGTACAGGCTATCGAATCGTTCGAAATAAACGCCTTGCGGGAAATACCAGTAAGGATCCGCCGCTTTGTCAAAGATCAGCATCTCGGCGGAAGTGACCCGGTAACGGGTTACCCCCGAGTCGGAGATCAGCGACATAATCTCTGTCGTGCGCATCGTATAGGTATTCTCCGGATCGAAGGCTACGGCGACCACTTCTTTTTTGTCACCACCACACGACACGGATAAAAGAAGAAGCATAACAACCATCCCGAGGATAGTTGTTATGCCCATAAGTTTCGTTTGACGATCAGTACGTCTTTCAATCATGTTTAACGAATCGTTGTCCGCTCATTGATCCAGCCACCTACAGTAAATGCTTTTCCTTTCTCCAGATCCGGATGCATGAAAATATCTTCTGTTGAAGGAAGGTGAGCCCGGTAAATATTAATAAAACGATTGGCATCCTCTGCACACTCAGGATCCACCTGGCGGGCGCGTTCGAATTTATCGATAGCCGTATTATAAACTACCTTCGCCAATACCGCATCGTTGGGATAAACAGACTTGGCTGTGCTGGCATACATATTACCGATCAGGATATAGGCTTTTCCGTAGTTCGGATTTTGCTCAATCGCTTTCAGGCAATATTGTCTGGCGCGTGAGTAGTTGTTTTGTTCGTGCATCAACAAGGCGATCATGTAATAATCGTCGGCTTTCGCATCGGCTTCAGCTTCCAGTGTAGCGGCTTCTTCGAAATATTTGATAGCCGTTTCGTAATCTTTGTCGCGTACCGATTGTTTGGCCAGACCTACAGCCGATTCAGCCGTCGGATTGTTCACATGCACATAGCGGGAAGCAGCGATATACACATCGGCATCCGTACAACGTGAACGTTTCAACAAAGCCAATGTTTCCTGCAGGAACTGCATATCTTCTTTATTCTGTTCTACCTTTTCGGCATACATATTCTGCAACGTTTCGCAATCGGCAGCACCACTGGCGGCAAAACCACCTTCGATACCGGTCTTGAACGTTGTCAGTGTAGTGATTTCTTTTTCGTTACCCGCAGCTTTGGCAGCAGCCAACTGGGCATCCAGGATAGCCGAAGAGCGCAGATAATCGTCGATATATTGCGGTTTCATATTCTCCGGATCTTTAATCAACAATTGATGCGAACCGAACATATAATAAGAAACAGCCAATGCTTCGGTCTTGTCGCCGTATTGATCGAGGATCGGTTTCAACCAGTTATAAACCACGTTGGGATCCAGGTTTTGCCCTTTTTGCTGGATATAATCCTGCACTTTACGGGAAACGATCCAGTCGGTTCCGTAACGACGGTCATCGCCGAAATATTTGATACGTTGGTCGTAAACGCCCATCAATTTATCAATCAACTGATCTCTCTTAGCCGGGTCTTTCTCGTTAGCGATCTCCCAGCCAACAATCTTGGTTCCATACAAATAAAGGTCTTTATTTGCGGCAGGACATTCATCGAAAGCTGCTTTCCAGAATTCATAAGCATCCTTGTAGTTTCCAGCTTTAGCGTAAGGCACATAGAGACTCAAATTCTGTACGCAACGAACACTGTCTTCACCAGATCCGTACTGAGTACCATTGTCTACTCCCTTCTGTGCGTAAGCTCCGAATGCGCCCAATGTGACGACCAGAGCTGTTAAAAATACTTTGACTTTCATAATCTGTTCCTATTTATTAAGTTTTTCCATTAATCAATTTTGAGCTTACGGAACCACATTTCATTGAATGTAAGGTTCAACGTGATGCGAAAATATTGTTCATCGATCATCGAGCTGAGTTCAGGCTTTACCTTCACATACTCCAAAGACAGATTGATAATCGAACGGTTATCATCGGAGCTAAATCCGGTTCTGATCGGAATCCCGAAACCCACACTCGCACCATACTCTTTATAGCCATACTGACCTTCGCTCAGGTCGACAGTCGTGTACGAGTTGCTGTAATGTGCCCCGGCCCGGTAACGCATCCGTTTGAAAATATTACGTGCCAGGATATCGGGGATATACTCTGCACCTCCAGCGATACGCAAGCGATCGTCGAACCGCCCTTTCTGGTCGAGGAAATGCGCCTCACCCCAGGTTTCATACATCACATCGGCGCCTATAACCCATTTGTTCTTCTTCATATACGAAGCACCCACACCGAATGTGTTGGGCAGATCAAAGCGCTGGCTGGTTATCGTATCCGATTTTTCCAATGTATTGCCAACCTGAAGCACATCGTAATACGTAGCATTCAAGTTTCTCGCCGGCGAGAAAACAGCACCCAAAACAACACTCTCTGTCGCGCTCAACGGATGGGTATATTGCATTCCGAAATCCAGTTTGAGATCACGCACTTCAAGATCTTGCTTCTTCACGATGTTATTGCCCGCGCTTCCGGTTGGGAAAACCACATTTTGCTGATGGGTGGTGGTACCAAACAGGTAACCAACGTTAGCTCCCACTGAAAGACGCTTCTTCCATATATCAATAGACAATCCTCCGTACACTTCGTTTAATCCGCCTGAGCCAATAAATGTTTCCGTATAGGCCAAATCGCCTTCGCTCACCGCTTCGCCAAACTGGTAACCCACAAAGGAATAGGGAATTAAGCCAATACTCATTGCCATCCGCTCATGGATGGGAAACTGCATAGCCATATACTCAAAATTCCCATTCCGGTTGGTTTCCTTGTTTGTCCCGTCAGTATAGCGGGAAAACTGCAAATGCGCACCAATATCAAAGATAAAAGTCATAGAATCCATAGAGGTATACGAAGCGGGATTGAGTGCGTTCACCTGCTTTCCCGTACGTAATCCTATACCAATCCCCCCCATGGCACGTCCTGCCGCAAACGAGCGGTCGGCAATCTCACCATACCCGAAACGGGTATAAGGTGAATTGGTATTATTCTGTGCCCACACTGATAACTGAGTGACTATAAGAATGCTTATAATTACTACCCTGCTAATTTTCAACATTATATTCTAAGATTCTATTTAAGCCTGTCAACACTAAATTAATGTCTGCAAAGATGCGGTTTTTTAAGCGTCCCTGCAAGTAAATCGAATGACCACCTGTTAAAAAAATAAAAAGATTAGGATATTTTAGGCGTAGTTCATCGATATATCCATCCATTTCAAACACAAGACCATTCACGACTCCCGCCTGAATTGCAGTCGTCGTATTCGTCCCGATAAAGGGCATATTTTCCGCTTCGCAGACCAACGGCAACTTCTTCGTATACTCATGCAAAGCCCGGAAACGGGTAGTCATTCCGGGTGAGATATTTCCGCCCAGATAAAGCCCTGAGGCCTCGACCACATCATAGGTAACCGCCGTGCCGGCATCGATAATCAAAAGATCTTTGTCCGGTTGCAAGGTGTATCCGCCTACCGCCGCGGCCAAACGATCGCGCCCCAATGTCTGTGGCGTCTCATACCCTACCCGGACCGGCAATGAGGTATTCTCATCCAAAAGAATAAAATCGTTTAAACGGTGCTGCAGACAAGCCAATAAGTCTTCACCGACTTCAATCACCGACGACAGAATACCCCGCTTCAACGGATACTGATCGAACAATGCAGCCAACAGCTCACATCTAAAGTCTTTATATACCCAGGAGTTTTCGATCTGCCCCTGATGATACACAGCCACTTTCGTCGTGGTATTCCCTTGCTCAACAATAAGATTCATTCAAATTTAGTCGTTTTGCGTGACTCTTCCGATTTTTCCGCAAAGGAAAACAAAATTACGCATACACACAAGAGGAAGCCGCCGAGAATGCCCCTTATGATTTCCCGCTCTGATTCCGACGGTATTCGGCGGGGGTGATTCCGAATTGTTTCTTAAAGCATTTGCTGAAATAGGCGGGTATGGAAAAGCCTAACTGATAAGCGATCTCGGAAATGGTCAGCGGCGTTTCGTTCAACAGGGAAAGGCCTTTATCCATTTTCAGGTGCAGGATATAATCATTGGGGGTCAATCCGGTGATATCCTTGACCTGGGCAAACAGGCGGGTGCGACTGATGCCCAGCGCTTTGCTCCAGAAGGTGGTATCGAATTCCGGGTTACCGATATTTTCTTCGATCACCTGGTTGGCACGCAACATGAAATTCTTGTCGCGCAGATTGGTAGTGATATCAAATTCATCGCTTCCGGCCGGTTGGCTCAACTCGCGGCGAAGGATCTTCTTCCGGTATTTCACCAGGGAATTGCAACGCAGCAAGAGAAACTCCAGGTTAAACGGCTTGACGATATAAGCATCCGCCCCACTCCGGATACAGTCGGTCTTCTGCTTTTCCGTCGGCTGCGAAGAAAGGACCACCAAAGGGATATGCAGTGTCTTGATGTTCGACTTCAATGCCTGGCAAAACTCAACCCCATTCATTCCCGGCACATTCACCTCGGTAACGATCAGGTCGGGCTGCTCCGCTTCGGCATAGCGGTAGGCCGCCTTGCCCTGGGTATATTCGATCACCTCGTAAAGGAAAGAAAAAGAATCTTTCAACAGGGCACGCATCTCATCGTCCGGATCGACAAGCAACAGGCGCATCGTCTTTTCGCCCGGCTCCGGGAGCAGATCTTCAACGCCCTGAGCCAGTTCTTCCGGTTCCGGCTCACCCGGTTCGATCACCTCCGCCACCGGATTATCCCAGACCTCTTCTTCCAGCGATTCCGGTACCGTTTCCAATTCACGCGGACTGAAATGGGCATTACCCAGCGGCAGACAGATCAGGAATAACGTTTTATCCCCGTCTTTCCCGACGGTGATCCGCCCCTGATGCAATTTCACAATGCCCCGGGTAAACGCCAGCCCCATGCCACCTTCGGGCAATAAAGACAGGTTGGGGTTACCGGTCGATTCATCGTTCAACAGCATAAACAGATAGTTGATCGAGTCATAGTCGGGGAACGTGCCGTCATAAATCAGTTGTATCTCCGCCCATTTGTTACGCAGGTGCACCACCAGTTCGATATGGTCTTTAGGCTGGGCGTAGCGGAAGATGAACGTATGAAAATTATACACGACCTTCTGCATCTGTTTGCGGTCGAACCAGATCTCGATCGCTTCCGTCAACTGCCGGTAGCGGTAATGCACCTGTCGCTCTTCCGCCACATCGGCATAGGTCGTATAGATCGTCCGCAGGAAATCATTCAGGTTGTAATTCGCCACATGCAGTTGCAGGGCGTTATTCTCCATCTTCCGGAAATCCAAGAGCTCCGCAATAAGGTCCTGCAGCCTGCGGGTCTGTACACCGATCTTCTCCAGCCGTTTTTTCTCTTTCGCGGGCAATCCGGCCGACAAACGTTCCAACTGCGACATGATCAGCGTCAGGGGTGTCCGGAATTCATTCGAGATATTGATAAAGAAGTCCGTCTTTTTCCGGTTGGCTTCCTCTACCTTCTGAAACTCTTCGCGTTCGACTTCCAGCGAAGCAAGCAGCGAGGTTTTGCTCTTGTTAAACTTAATAATTGCCCATAACGCAAGCGCCAGAAAGGCCAGATAACATAAGATTGCCGGCGCGGTAGCCCATAAAGGCGGCTTGATAACGATAGCCAGTCCGGTCGTTTTATTCTCGTTGCCCACCTCCCGCAACAACAGCTTATATTTACCGGGGCGCAACGAATTGAATATGATATTCTTGTGATTCGTAAGGGTCCACATATCCTCCAGCCCCTCCATCTTATACTCATGCCAGGAGTTACGGGTCGAAAGGTAGTTGGTCGAAGCAAAAGTCAGGTTAAGCGTGTTCCGGTTGTGCGGCAGAACGATCTTATCGGTATGCGGCAAACCCTGCGAAACAACCCCGGAAGAAGGCGACACCAAGCGGTTATTGACCCACAAAGAGGAAAAATAAAGCGAATAGTTGTCGCGCCCCGCCCCCAGGTCTTTCTCCGAGAAAGAGAACAGGCCGTATAAGCCACCGATATAGATCCGGTCGGCGGAAGGGGAAGAATACAAGCCGCAATCTCCATTCAATGCAACCAGAGGAAACGAAGGAGACAAACGGTAATGATGCACCACATTAAACCGTCCGCGCGAGGAACTATTCAATACGGAAACTCCTTTATTGGAGGTAACGATCAGGTTGCCGTAATGACTAAAAGCCGCTTTATAGCAGATATTACTCAATAATAATTGTTGTTCTTCCGTAATCGATTGGAAATTATCGATTTGCGGATCATAAAACAACAGACCCGACTTCAAAGTGATCAGAAAGAGCCCTTTCTGAGGGTTCTCCGCAAAGTCAAGGATCGCACTGGGGATAATACTGCCCGCTTTCAAGCCGTCGCCATAGTTTTTCCGGATCTTCCGGGTTTTCATATCGATAGTAAACAAGCCCCGTTCAAAAGAAGAGACCCACAAGACATCCCGCTCGTCGATATGGATCGAACGGATAATGCCCGAACAGGCTTCTTTCAGTTCCGGCTCCTGAAACAGTTCGCTGATAACCAGGGTTTCGCGGTCCAGGCTAAAGATCCCGTCCTGCGTGAGCAAGAGTAAGAACCTGCGGTAGGGTATGATCTCTTCAATAATATGCTGGTAGAGGGTCGACAACGCACCGCTTTCCACCGAATGGATCCGCTTCGTCTTCACGTCGTACCAGGAAAGTCCCTGCATATATTCGCCGAAAAACACCCGGTCGTAATACTCGTCATACCAGAGCGACTTGATCTTGTCGTGCTTCAAGCCGTCTTCCCTTTTGAGGTGTTCGAACTTATGGGTGGAAGGATTATAGATATTCACGCCACTGCCTTCGGTGATGATATACAGGTTGCCGTTTTTATCTTCGGCCATCCCGCCGATAACCGCTCCGTGCAAACGGTCGGGATGACTCTCGTCGGTATTGTAATACAGGTAATTATCCACTTCAGGATTGAAATACCGCACATCGCCCGAGTAGGAGCCGATCCATAACGTGCCCTGCCGGTCGGAATACAGGGAATAGACCGAAGATTCCGGCATCACATGATTCAGCGTCTCCAGCGTATTCCCGGAAAGAGGTCCCGGCCGGCTGACCTGAAACAATCCGGAAATGGTACCCAGCCATACCGAACCGTTCACATCCTCCGCCAGGCAATAAATATCTGTCTGCCTAACCTTTTCATCTTTTATATCAACCGGTATAAGTTCGAATGAAGCGGCACGTATATGGGTGGCAATATATATTTCCCGGGTTCGCGTTGTCATCCAGATATTATCGTGCGAATCTTTCATCAGACTCACCAGCCCCTCGGCGGGTAACAAGCGCTCCAACACGCTCTTCGCTTTCACATCCAAGACATAACCGCCCACCGGAGTAGCCAATAGAAACCGATCCTCCCCACAACTCTCAATAGCCCGAACACCCGGAATCTCAACAGGCAGAAGCATTAACTCTTCGATCGAACGGTCCGTGACATCATACCTGAAGAACGATCCGGACGAAGCATAATACAGGTAGCCGTCTTTGTAAAATATCGAATTAGTCTGTATATCCGGCGCTTCGAAGGTCTCCGTTTGGAGATCAAAACGAATCAATTGTGTTTCGGCTATCACAAACAAAAGGGAGTCATTTCCGGTAATCGTATGCAGATTGGCATCCTCAATACCTTCTATATAATCGGAAAGACGGTACACCTCGACCGTTTCCCCATCATAACAGTTCAAGGCATCATTGCCCAACCACATACGCCCCAGGTGATCTTGCCAGATCGAGATAGCCGACGACTGCGACATTCCCTGTACACTTCCCAGTGTCTGGAAATGAATATCATGTGCTGCAAGGCAAACCGGATAAAAGAAAAGAACTGTTAATATTTGTACTATGTGCCACCGCATACCTGCCTGAATAAATACGTTTTTAACCAACAAATCACCTTTTTTAAGAAAGTGGATAGAGCAAAATCGTACATTTTGCTTATAAAATCGTTCACAAAACTAATAAATAAATGAATAGAAAACTTTAACCCCCTCACTAAAATAAACATTTTTTAGCTTCGCATTCAAAAGGATAGAAGCCTTACACAAGCAAACTAAAGGAATCAGCTAAATATTAGCCTACTTAAGTCTTAAAACTTAGCATTTATTAATTAAATTAAACCATTCATTATGCCAAAAGTAAACAAGTTTTTATGTGTATTTGCATTGGCTGCGTCGGTTTGTTTCTCCGGAAACGTATATGCCGCGGACAATCAGATGAACGAAAGCATGGCAGTTACCCAACAAAAAAGAAAGGTAACGGGTGTTATCAATGATGATTTTGGTCCGGTTGCCGGCGCATCTATCGCAGTAAAAGGAACCACAACTGGTACTATCTCCAACTTTGACGGAGAATTCTCTATTGACGTAAGCGACGGTCAAACGCTTGTGATCTCTTTTATCGGGTATATCCCCCAGGAGATTGTCGTTAGCGGACAAACAACATTAAACATTACATTGAGAGAAGATACACAAACGCTGGATGAGGTTGTGGTGACCGCTCTGGGTATGAAACGCTCGACCAAAGCGCTGGGATACGCCATGACGGAGTTGAAAGGGGATGAGGTTGCCAAGACGGTTATCAACCCGGTTTCCGCACTGCAAGGGAAAGTAGCCGGGGTTTCGATCGCCGGTTCCGACGGGGGACTCTTCGGTTCTTCCCGTATCCTGATCCGTGGGGCTTCTACATTAAACAAAAACAACCAGCCGATTTATGTGATCGATGGGGTGATCTTAGACAATGCCACCAAGAACGGGGATGCCGACTGGACGGATACCGACCGCGACTGGGGGAATGAACTGAAGAACCTCAACCCGGACGACTTCGAAACGATCTCCGTACTGAAAGGAGCTGCTTCTACCGCACTTTACGGTTCGCGCGGTCTGAACGGTGCCGTCGTAATCACCACGAAATCCGGTAAAGGCAAAAAAGGGTTAGGCATCAGCTTCTCGCAAACCTTCGGTATCGATCATGTCTATGACGGACCGGCTTTCCAGAATAAATATGGTAGCGGGAACTACGCGGGGAACATCTATCTGAACACCGATGAGAACGGGAACTATATCCAATGGGACACGAACCAGTTCAAATACAACGCCAGTGGAAACCGTTCCTTGATCGGACAGTCTACCCTGTCGTTTGGTCCGGCCTACGACGGACAACCGATCGAAAACTTCGATTATACATCTACGCCGTATAGCGCGAAGAAGAACAACTTTGTCGACGCGTACGATAATGGATTCAACACCAACACCAACGTAGCGGTTCAGGGAAGTAATGACACCAGCTCATTCTACACTTCTTTGTCATATCGTTATGCCAACGGGACCACACCGAACAACAGCTTCGAACGTCTCTCGTTCCTGGTCAAAGCCGCACACAAGATCACCGAGAAGGTTGAACTGGAAGCCGGTGTCGCTTTTGCCAATTCAACACCTAAAGGCGGTGAAACCAATTTCGGGGAGAAATTCTTAGACGGAACCTGGAGCCGCCAGTACGATTCACGTTATTGGAGAAATCGTTACAAAGGAGCACACGGTGGATTAGCCAGCTCTTCCTATGGGGATGAATACGGATATGCTCCGGGCCGGGGTACCTGGTGGAACATCTACGAAATCGACCGCACGCAGAAAGAGACCTCCGTACGTCCCAGCCTGAAGTTAAATATTGAACTGACCGACTGGCTGAAATTCAATGCTGAAGGTAATTACAACTATTATTACAAACGGTATGAAGAAAAAGAATTAGGTTCGGGTTACGCCAACGATGGGGGTAGCTACAAGATGGAACTCTACACCAAAGAACAGACCAATGCCAACGTAAACCTGTTGGCCAACAAATCGTTTGGCGACTGGGCAATCAACGGCTTCCTGCGCGGTGAGTATTACCATAACTTCGAACAGGCCATGTCGGAAAATACAAACGGCGGCTTGATCGTTCCCGGACAATACTTTATCGGTAACTCTAAAAACCCCATCTCCTATTCCGGTAAGATCCAAGGAGAGAAAACAATTCTATCCGTTGCCGGACAAGTAGGCGTAAGCTATAAAGATCAAGTGTTCCTGGATATCACCGGACGTAACGACTGGTCTTCTTCATTGGTTTATTCCGACAGCCACGGTACTTATTCTTATTTCTACCCGTCGGTTTCGGCATCATGGTTGATCCATGAAACGTTCCGCGACGACCTGCCGCATTGGATCTCTTTCATGAAACTGCGCGGCTCATGGGCACAAGTGGGTCATGATACGGATTCATATAAGATCAATACCGCATACAGCATCATCACATCGACCACCAACTCAGGCAATACCTATGGTCTGGAAATCCCGACCACCAGCTATTCGACCGACCTGAAACCGGAACGTAAGAATGCTTGGGAAGTCGGTTTGGACTGGCGTTTTGTGAACAATCGCTTTGGCTTCGATGTCACGTACTACAAAGAAAATACCAAAGACCAGATCATGTCGATTGCCGTACCGAGTGTATCGGGTATCAGCAACCAGTTGATCAATGCCGGTAATATCCAGAACCAGGGGATTGAAATCGCCCTGAACACCACACCGATCCAGACGAAGGATTGGGTATGGGACCTGAACCTCACCTTTATGAAGAACAAATCCAAAATCGTCGAACTGCACGAAAACGTAGCCGACTACATTGGATTGGAAGGTATGCCGGCGTATGGTAACTACCGTATCGGTTCGGTAGCCAAAGTGGGTGGCGAATACGGATTATTGATGTCTGACTCCTCTCCGATGATCGACAAAAACACCGGCCTGCCGGTATTGTCAACCGCTTATTACAACTATAATAATATGCATGCGGTCTATCACGAAAGAGCGGGTGAAGTACAGGAAGTAGGTTCGATGATGCCCGACTTCGAAGGCGGTCTGAACACCAGCCTGACGTACAAAAACTGGAGCCTGCGCGCACAGTTCGACTTCCGCTTCGGAGGTCATGTAGCGATCTACAACTCGAAGTATGGTACGGCTTACGGATTCCTGGAAGAATCTATGAAATATCGCGATACTGAAAACGGCGGGACTACCTTTACTTCCATCTGGGACGGTAAAACCTATCACGACGGATATATGCCGGTCGGTATTATCCAGGGTGGAACGACACTGAACACACCGAGCGGTTCTTATACCGTTGCCGAAGGTGGCGAAACGTATGAAAGCCTGTTCAACAAAGGTCTGGTCGACTATCAACATGCCAGCTCCTGGACCCGTTGGAACAACGCCTGGGGAACCGGTACGATCAACGATGCCTGGTTCAAAGAACTCAACTACATCGCATTGCGCGAGATCGCCGTTAGCTACCGTATGCCGATGCATATCTGCAAGAAGATCGGCTCAAACGGCATGACTTTAACCGCTGCCGGACGTAACCTGGGTTACCTGTTGAACTCATTGCCGAACAACATCAACCCCGAATCGGTACGTGGTACGCAAGCCGGACAGTTTATGATCCGTTCAGCCAACCCGTATGTGGCTAACTATACATTTACGATCAATGTAACATTCTAACAAACGACTCATTTAAATTATGAAGATTATGAAATTAAATAAATCATTTTTAGCTGCGTGTGTCTTGGGAACGACCCTGTTGAGCGGTTGTGCCGACGACTTCGCAGACATGAATCAGGACAAATCGGCTGTAACCAATCCGAATGCCGGTTACTTGTTCGCACAGGCTGTAAATGTCTTTGATCCGAGCGGTTATACCTATTGGTTCTACAACGCTCCGATGATGTACAACTGGAACCAGATGGCTGTACCGACCGGTGGGATGACTACGGCTATTCTGACTACCACCGTAACAGGTGACCAGGAAGATCGCTATATCAACACATTACGTTATGTACGCGACCTGGAAAACTACCGTTCGACGCTTCCGGAAGAAGAATCCGCTCAATATGCAGCTTATCAATCCGCAATGGAAGTATTGACGGTCTATCTGGGGATCTTCGCCACCGATATGTATGGTAATATTGCTTATACCGAGGCTTGCCGCGCTGCTTACGGCGGAACGATCACACCGGCTTACGACAGTGTGGAATCGCTTTACGAACTCTGGTTGCAACAGCTGAACACAGCAATCAGCACATTCGAATCGCCCAATCAAACATTTGTGTCCTCACAGGATGTGGTGGCCAATGGAGACTTAAAGAAGTGGGCTAAATTTGCGAACTCCCTGAAGCTGCGTATTGCTGTTCGCTTGTTGGCACAAAATCAGTCGAAAGCCAAACAAATCGTATCGGAAGTCACCAGCGCTTCTTGCGGATACATCGACTCCATGAATGATGCGATCCTGTTTAACAAGGCATTGACAATCTCAACAGACAATAAAGACGTAGTCTACCACTGGAGCAACGGCTTCTTGGATGGAACAGCCGGCAGACAACAGGTATTGGATCTTATGCTTGAGAACTTAGACCCCCGTGTACGTTTCTGCTACCGGAAAAACAACTGGAACTCAAAGATTGTACAGGCTTATTACGACAGAGGACGTGAGATCCCTGATTTCATTGAGAAGAACGTGGAATACACGACGGATGCCAGCGGTAAAAAGACTTTCGTAGCCTGGAAAGGCGCGGGTGAACCTTGGGTACGCTACTATGGCTTCCCCACCGAATACAACTCGCAAGGGATGTCTAAATACAGTTGGTACTACCGCTACAACGATCAAAAGATTGCTGATGAGAGCGGACAAGGTGAAAAATCGTATATCACTTACTCCCAGTTCCAACATCAGATGGTAATCGGACGTTATTATAATGTTTCCGTTCCTACTGCGCCGGGTGATGTGGTATCTATCCCTTCCAAAGATCGTCCCTGGTATGGTTTATACCTGGGTGCGGCTGAAGTCAACCTGTACTTAGCTGAATTTGCGATGCGCGACGGAAACGAATCGGCAGCAAAAACGTATTACGACAAGGCTTTAGCCCTTTCCGTACAGGAATATGATAAATTAGCCGGGTTGAACGAAATTGCTTATTACGGGACAACTTACAATTACGACCCGAACGAAGCAGTGATCGATCTGAAGAACGGTGAAATCGAAACCATGATGCAAGGCGCCGCTTATGCCTTTACGGGTACGGCTGCTGAGAAAATGGAGAAGATCTATATCCAGCAATTATTGAACTTCACCCTGTATCCCAACGAGCAATACGTTACTTCTCGTCGCTCGGGTTATCCGAAGATCGGTTCAAACATACTGGCACGTGAAGTGTACACCGATATGCCGGTGAACATGATTCCTCGTCGTTTCGATACGGGTCTGCCGGTAGAAACCGACTTGATGTACTCAATCAAGATGGCGAACTACCAGGAGCAGGGCTTCACGCCGACATCCAGCGGATCGGGTAATGCCAAGATCCTGCACGACGAACGCGTATGGTCCGACAAGAACGCTCCGGAATGGGGTGCCGGTCATAACTAAAACGCTAAAGACACCGATAACACAGATCTGCCTGATCTGTGTTATCGCGTGTTTCTTATCAATCAAACTATCGTTCCATGAAAAGAATTGGACTTCCACTCCTACTCCTTTTGGCTTTTGCGGCCGGTCTTTCGGCACAGAGCCATACGATCTTTATCTTTAAAGATTTTACGGAGGCTAAGGTCTATTTCAAGAACCGTTCGATCACCATCGCTCCGATGAACTACGACGGGGCTAAAGGGCGGATGTACTTCATGCAGAACGACGAATTGATGGAGCTGACCCATATCCAGATGATCGACAGCATCGTATGGGAAGGAGAACGGAAATTCATTACGCATGGAGCGTCTTTTCTGGATGAGGTCCGGTTGGAGAACGGCACACTCTATATCCACTGGCGATTGAAGGATGTGAATATCGGTTCACGCGGTGCATTAGGCGCCACGACACAAGCCCGGGTGGAAACGATCAGTCTCAAATCCATGGGTATCCACTCCGTCGACAAAGAAGTGAATTACACCGAGATCTACGAACGTAAAAACGACAACGACTATTACTTACTCCTCAATGGCAAATTACAGCGATTTAAAAACAGCAAACAATTATCGAAGCTCCTTCCTGAACTTAAAGACAACATAGAAACCTTCGCCAAAGAGGAAAAGATCGACACGAAACAAACCCCGGACATGATCCGGCTGGTCAATTATACATTAAGCTTAAATTGAAGAAAAAACCCGGACGCTATATTCTTTTTTCCAATAATTATATCATAGCGAAATCAAAACAGATTTTTTCACTCAAGGATGTGCCAACCGGCACATCCTTTTTTTTCGCTACCGCCCTGGAGGCCGCATAGCGGCCAACTGTATACAGCCCCGTGCGGAAGCGCGGGGGTGCGGGTATATAAAAAGGGAAGGCGCCACGTAGTGGTGCTATATGTTTGTCATCCACCTACATAGCACCACTACGTGGCGCTGTTTGATTGGGATATCCATGACCCCGCGCTTCCGCACGGGGCTGGATACAGATAGCCGCTATGCGGCTTCAAAAATCTTCACTACCGGTAGTTTCTGAAGAGAATATTAACGATTCATTTTCAATGATTTAGAAATCCGTAAGATCCATTCGCATCGAAGGAAATTTCTGAACTCTGATTTTACTGATTAAATGATTAACTATGAGTCAGGATTTGTGTACGATCGTCCTGAAAGGACAATGAGCGCTGAAAGCGCGTAATACATCAGCCCGGGGT
>NZ_JAQFIN010000021.1 GCF_029504695.1 Parabacteroides sp. PF5-6 | reverse complement strand
ACCCATGTAAACCTAACGTAGGAATAAGATAAATTGTGTAAACTTTATTCAGTTATTAAACCATAAACTGTAAACCTATTTCAGGAGAGGTCAAAGGCCGCCGGAGTTTTGCAAAAGGCCGCCGGAGTTTGCCAAAAGGCCGCCGGAGTTTTGCAAAAGGCCGGCAGGTTTTTTGAAAAGTAAGGGAGGAAATCTTAAAGGTCAACACGTAAAAGTGACAGGATGCCAACCAAGCCAACCAAAAACGCGTTTTTTTCTTCTATAAGAACAAAGGGGGGGGAAAAATCTTCACACAAGACCCTTTTCCTCATTCCCCCCCTTTCTTTTATAGAGTTTATATATTGATTGGCATGGTTGGCATAGATAAAGAAGAGAAAATAGATAAAAGACTAAGAATCAATAGATTTGCAAAAATCAATAGTTTTCCCCATTCCTCCCTTTTCCTCAAAATGTTCCCCACCCTACCTCCAGATGTAGGAATTTTCCACCCCCCAGGGGGGGAAGATTTTCAGGCAAATCCGGGCATTTTAACATTTTTTGGGTAGGTAAATAACATTTTTTGGGTAGGTAGATTCCCCCCCTCAGGGGGGAAAGTGAGGAAGATTTCCCCCTATTTTGCGGCCAACGGCAGGGTGAACCAGAAGGTGGATCCTTTGTCTTTTTCGGACTCCACACCGATGGTGCCGCCCAGGTCTTCGACGATCTTGCGGGCGATGCTCAGGCCCAGGCCGACACCGATCTGGAAGGGGTCGGTTTTATAGAAATGGGAGAAGATCTTTTCCAGCTCCGCTTCAGTCATGCCGATGCCTGTGTCGGAGACTTCGACACGCACCTGCCCGCATTCGTCCAGGTGGTACGAAAGGGTGACCTCACCCTCCCGGGTGTACTTGTTGGCGTTTTCCATAAACTGATACAACACCTGCAATAGGCGGTCCCGGTCGGTATGCAAGAGGATCGACGGCAGGTCGTCGGCCAGGTGGAAACGGATCTCCGGTTTGCGGTTGGCCGATTTGATCTCCAACGCGGCTTCGCAGAGCGTTTTGACATCCACGATCTCGTAGTTGTATTTCATCGTTTCCGATTCCAGTTCGGTGAAGTTCAACAGGCCTTCGATCAGGCGCAACAGGATTTCGTTATTGCGTTGGATCAGGTCGATCAGGTATTGATTTTCCGGTGTATCATTGTTCTCTGCCAGGATGGAAGAGAAACCGACGATCACGTTCATCGGTGTCCGGATCTCGTGACTCATGTTTTCGATAAACGCCGTTTTGATCTCATTCGTCTCTTTGGCTTTGATCAGTTCGATCTCGTTGGTGCGCTGCTCGGTGATATCGGTCGTCAGGCAGACGATGGTCTCCGGTTTGCCGTCGGCGTTGTATTTATAGGTACGGAAACTGGTAGTAAACCAGCTGTAGTCATTGCCGTTCTGGTATTTATAGGTCTCGGTGAAGAAATCGAGTTCGCCTTCGAGCATATAGTTGAACTGCTGCAATACACGCCCCACATCTTCGGGATGGATATGTTGCAGGTGGCTGATTTTATTGGTCATATTCATCTGGCGTACGGTATTGACCCACTCCCGGCGGCGGGGATCGAACAGGCCGTAGTCGACCGTCACCCGGTCGCGTTTCACATCGTACTCCCAGAAGAACACATCCTGCGTATTCACCGCCAGGCTCAGTTTCTCCAGGCTGATGCGCAAGGTTTCTTTTTCCATATAATAGCCTTCGTCCTGCGAGCTGATCAACAGGTAGCCGAACACCCTTCCGGTCGCCTCCCGGAGCGGGATGCATTTGCCGATCAGGTGGATTGTTTCGTCTTCGCGATTGGTGATGAAATATTCTGTTTCTTTGACGGCATTGAATTCGTATTCGTTGGCCAGGGTTACTTCTTTGCCGCTTTGGATCACCTCGACCTGTTCTTCGGTGATATTCGGGTTGTCGAACAGGTTGATGCCCAATACTCCCTCTTCGGTTGTGCCCAAGGTCTCGAGCGCAAAAGGATTGATATTGACCAGGTAACCTTTCTCATCGTAGATCTCGACACCGATCTGCAGGCGATCGAACAAGGCGCGGAACGTCGTCAGGCTCTGTTGTAACTGTTGGGAGATCTTCTTTCCGTCTTTGAACGCCCCCTCTTTCTCGAGGTAAAGCGAAAGGGGATGGATCAACAAGGCGAGGTTTTCTTTCTCCGTCTCATGAAGCGGGGGCTGTTCGGCGAAGAAATCCAGTCCGACAAACCCACAGGCCTTCCCTTTGCGGAAGAGCGGGAAAGAATAAAACGCCCGGGCGCCACTGGCCGAAAGGATACTCTTCTCCTGGAAAGCTTCCCAGGGCATATCATTCAACTGTGCCATCACGATCTCTTTCCCTTCTTTGAGGCGGCGCACCATCCAAGGCAGGTCTTTCTGGAAGTACAGGCCGGAGCCTTGAAAAGGGGTATTCAGGAAGGCCGACAGTTGGGCGTCGGCCGACGGAGCGATCTCCTCGACAAACTGCAGGGTGGCATTCTCTTCATTGAACAACACCAACCGGATGCGGTCGGCACCACTGAAAGCCTTGATCTTCATCAGAGCCTGCTGCACCGCCTGTTTATTATCTGTCTGCAAAAAAAGTTGAAATACCTCTTTCAGGGTCTTTCGAAACATCTCTTCCATGCCTTTTTATCTTCCTTTATTATTATCTTTTTGCTGAAACGTATACGCAATCATACACAAAAACAAAAAAGAGAAGAGAATGTTCGCTTATCGGGGCGGTTTGTCACTCAGTCTTTATACTATTTACCGGATTATCATCGGCCGCCCGCCAGTTTTGGAAGGTGACCGTGCAGGCGGTGATCAGCCCTACCACCACAAAAGCGACGGCAAAGACCCAGAATATCCTTGCTTATGCCGAGTCACGCCAAACAAACTTTTTTTTCGGCATTCTTTTTTTATCCAACGGATCCGGCAAAAATGCAGGGCGCTATTGTTTTTCTTGGCCTTTATTCTTATATTTGGAGTCGAATGCCGGATGGCCTACAGCCCTCCTGTGATGGGTTTATCGGCTGCCCGGATGAGAATTTGCATTTTTTAAGAGAAAAAAATAGTAGCTTTGCCGAACAAATCTGTGGCATTTTCTGTTTTAAGCTTTAGGATAAAATGCAGATTGTGACTCTCAGTGCGCTGGGAATGTCTTGTTTTTTGTAAAAAGTGTAAAACAAAGAAGGTAAACAATCATTTTGAGAGGGTGAATAACTTTTGAAGCGCTGTATGATACAACGAAAAACGAATGTAATAAGGGGGATATTTTATTTATTCGTGATGCTATTGGGCATCATGGGTAAGGCGAATGCTGTCAGTCCGGTGGAAGGGACTCCCCAATCCGACTATATCTTATTGATCAATCCCGATGCGGAGACTTGTGCCTGGGGGCACATGATTATTCCGGCTATCGTGAACGATCTACGTGCAAAATATCCCGAATACGAAGTCCGGGTGGAGTATATGTATGGCTTGGGAGTCAATTCGATCGATGGGGTCGAGGATTTCCAGGAGTATCTGTTTGCCAAATATCCGGTGGCTCCCCGCTACCTGATGCTCTTCGAGTCGGATATGTACTCGATCATGCACGAGTCGGTCGACCGTACCTGGGGTCCGACGTTGCCTACCTTATTAATTACACGCGAAGAGTTCTTCGGCGATGTCCGGTACTGGCTCGAGCGTCAGCCTGTTCCCGAAGCGGAGCGGACGTATTTCAAGGATGTGGTCGCCCAGCGTGAGAACCTGGTGGTGGTGCAGAACCCCTTCGATATTGCCGGTACACTGAAGATCATGAAAACGATGCTTCCCCAGATGAAGAAACTGGTGCTCCTGACCGACGGACGGTATATCAGCGCCGAGAACCGGAAGATGGTCGAAGACGAAGTGCGCCGTAACTACCCCGAATGGGGGGAAGTGGAACACCTGACACAAGAAAGCTATACGACCGACGAGGTGATCCATAAGTTTATCGAGATGCCCTCGGATGAGACCGGTGTGCTCTATTTCACCTGGTTCAACAACGACCTGACGGCCGACAAGGACCTGATTCTGCAGACCAATGCGTACCGCATCTTCAGCTTGTATGTCAATGGTCCGGTCTTTACGATCAACGACGTAGGCTTGCGCCAGAGCGGTATGCTGGGCGGAAGTTATACCCCTTTCCCCGAAGTACTGAATACAGTCTATAAAGCGACCGATGAAATGATTGCCGGTACGATCAAGAACCGGAATATCTATTGCCCGCCGGCGCTGCCGACATTCAACTACATGGCGATGCGCAATCACGACATTGCCCTGTCGGCCATTCCTTCGAACGCCTATCTCTACAACCGTCCATTGACTTTCCTCGAACGCAATAAGAACCTCATCCTTGGCTTGGCGATTGTTACCTTCCTGAGCTTTATCCTGATGCGCATCGTATTGCTGATCCAAAGACGTAAGATGCAAGATAAAGAAATCAAGCTGCTCGAACGTTATAGCGACCTATTCAACCACATGCCGATCGCTTACCGCCAGGAGCAATTGATCACGAACAGTGCCGGCCAACCGGTCGACGTATTGATCACCGAGGTCAATCCCGGCTACGAGAAACAACTCACCCCGCGCGAAGAGATTATCGGTCGTCGCGGTAGCGTAGTCAATCCCGATATGTATCCCGGCATCCTGAATATCTACGCCGCCCTGATGGAAGATAAGAACAAGAAGATCAGCCTGGCGTATTACCATCAGGAGACCGACCGCTACTTCAGCGTGATCAGTGCCCATTCGAGCACACCGGGATTTATCGATTCGTTCTTTGTCGACACCACCGAACTGCAACGCACACAGCAGTTGCTGCAGTCGGTCAACAATAAACTGGTCATGTCGCTCGACGTAGCCAATATCACCCCCTGGAAATGGGATGTTCGCAAAGCGACAATCATCTGCGACGTCAATAAACCCGTCGAACTCTATACCCAGGGTATCCGTACGGAAGAACAGATCAGCATTCCGCAGGATCATTATTTCGATCGGATCTTCGCCGAAGATAAACATATTGTCAATGAGACGATGCAGAAGATGTGGGACGGTGAGCTGGATACGGCCCGCTGTGAGTTCCGGATCTACAAATCGCGCTCGAAACATTCGTACGACTGGGTTGAGATCCGTGGCGCTGTCGAAACGAGGGATGCCGACGGCAAACCGGTTTCCCTGATCGGTACTTCCCTGATCGTCACCGACCGCAAGAATATCGAAGACGAACTGCGTACCGCCAAAGATAAAGCGGAAGAATCCAACCGCCTGAAGTCGGCTTTCCTGGCCAATATGAGCCATGAGATCCGTACGCCATTGAATGCCATCGTCGGCTTCTCCAATATTCTGGCGGCTACCGAGCAGGAAGAAGATAAACAAGAATATATCAGCATCATCGAAAACAACAATAACCTCCTGCTGCAGCTCGTCAGCGATATCCTCGATCTCTCGAAGATCGAAGCCGGAACGATGGAATTCCATTACTCGGATATGGACCTGAACGTGGCCATGGGCGAACTGCGTGAAGCCGCTCAGGACCGTGCAGCCAAAGAGGTGGAGGTGATCTTCGAGAAGATGCTGCCCGATTGCTTTATCCGCACCGAGAAAGCGCGTGTGACGCAGGTGATGACCAATATCCTGGCCAATGCGGCTAAGTTTACTACCGAGGGAAGTATCCGCTTCGGCTACGAAGTGAAGAACGAGAATATGCTCTATTTCTATGTCACCGACACCGGCTGCGGCATCTCCCGCGACCAGCAGGAGCAGATCTTCGGTCGCTTCGTCAAGTTGAACCATTTCGTGCAGGGCACCGGCCTGGGGCTCTCGCTCTGCCAGATGATCATCAACCGGATGGACGGAGAGATCGGTGTTGAGTCGGAAGAAGGCAAAGGCACCACGTTCTGGTTTACCATCCCCTACGTGCCTGTCAATCCCGATTCGCCCACCGACGATAACAGCCCTACGGAGATGAAGAAAGATAAACTCAAAGTGTTGATCGCCGAAGACAACCTGAGCAATTTCGAACTCTTCGAAGCCATCCTGCGCAACGACTATAACATCATTCATGCCTGGAACGGCAAAGAAGCCCTCGATCTCTTCCAGGAGCATCAGCCGCATATCGTCTTGATGGATATCAATATGCCTAAGATGAACGGATACGAAGCGACCTTGCGCCTGCGGCAGATCTCGAAGGATGTGCCTATCATCGCGGTGACCGCCTATGGCTTCTCGAACGATGAGCGCCAGATCCGCAAGAACGGATTCAGCGGATATTCACCCAAGCCCTTGAATCCCCAGACTTTAAAGAACCAAATGGTTGAGTTGCTCAACCCTTTGCAAGGCGTGGCCTTATAACGCCTCTATTGACAATATGATATGAATTGACAGCCCCGGAAGCTCAAAGCCTCCGGGGCTGCTTTCATTATGACAGGCAATCCTGCTATCAAACATTGATTTAATTCTTTTTTTTGTCTTCTTTTTCTTGAATAACTAAAGAAAAAGTCCGACTTTTGTCGCATGTTGAGTCAACCGCTGGCAGAACGATTGCGTCCGAAAACGCTGGATGACTATATCGGACAGAAGCACTTGGTAGGCGAAGGAGCCGTATTACGGAAGATGATTGATTCCGGGCGCGTTCCTTCCTTTATCTTATGGGGGCCTCCGGGCGTCGGTAAGACGACGCTGGCGCAGATCATCTCCCATAAGCTCGAGACTCCGTTCTATACGCTGAGTGCCGTCAGTTCGGGCGTCAAGGATGTGCGCGAGGTGATCGAGAAAGCGAAGAACAACCGCTTCTTCAATACCGTGTCGCCCATCTTGTTTATCGACGAGATCCATCGCTTCAGCAAGTCGCAGCAGGATTCGCTCCTGGGTGCCGTCGAGCGGGGCATTGTGACCCTGATCGGGGCGACAACGGAGAATCCTTCGTTCGAAGTGATCCGTCCGTTGCTTTCGCGCTCGCAGGTCTATGTGCTTCAATCCCTGGGCAAGGAGGATCTGTTGGAGCTGTTGCATAAGGCAGTCACCACCGATATCGTGCTCAAAGAGAAAGATATCCGCCTGACCGAGACGGATGCCCTCTTGCGCTACTCGGGTGGCGATGCCCGTAAGCTGTTGAATATCCTCGACCTGGTCATTTCGGCCGAAGAAGAAGAGGTGATAGAGATCACCAACGAGAAGGTTGTCGAGCGTCTGCAGGAGAACCCTGCCGCCTATGATAAAGGAGGAGAGATGCATTACGATATCATCTCCGCTTTCATCAAGTCGATCCGCGGCAGCGATCCCGATGCCGCCATCTACTGGCTGGCCCGCATGATTGCCGGAGGCGAAGACCCGGAGTTCATTGCCCGACGCCTGTTGATCTCGGCAGCCGAAGATATCGGATTGGCGAACCCCAACGCTTTATTGCTGGCCAATACCTGCTTCGAAGCCCTGCGCAAGATCGGCTGGCCCGAAGGACGGATCATCCTGGCGGAGACGACGGTCTACCTGGCCACCAGTGCCAAGAGCAACTCGGCCTACCTGGCGATCGACGAAGCCATTGCCTATGTGAATGAATCGGGCAACCTGCCCGTGCCTTTGCACCTGCGCAATGCGCCCACCAAGCTGATGAAAGAACTCAACTACGGAAAGGAGTACAAGTATGCCCACAGCTACGAAGGTAATTTTGTCGAACAAGACTACGTGCCGCCCGAAGTCAAAGGCACCCGGTTCTGGCAAGCGCAGGATAACCCGGCCGAGCAGAAACTGGCCGAACACATGAACCGCATCTGGGGCAAAACAAGAGTATTTTAATCGAACATTACAGTTCAAAACTAATATTAATATTAAAACAAATGTCTTATGAAGAAGCACAATTTTAACGCAGGACCATGCGTTTTACCGCAATCAGCAATCGAATCCACAATTGCTGCGATCAAAGATTTCGACGGCACAGGTATCGGTGTGTTGGAAATCTCTCACCGTACACCCGGATGGGAACGGATCATGGCGGAGACAGAACAACTATGGAAAGACTTATTGCATATCCCCGAAGGATACAAAGTTCTTTTCCTCGGTGGCGGTGCAAGCACCCAGTTCTGTTATGTTCCCTTCAACCTGATGCAGAAGAAAGCAGCTTACCTGCAGACCGGTGTATGGGCCAAGAAAGCCGCTAAAGAAGCTAAACTGTTTGGTGAGGTAGAGATCGTGGCTTCTTCCGAAGATGCCAACTACACCTATATCCCCAAAGACTATACCATCCCGGCGGATGCGGATTATTTCCACATCACGACCAACAATACAATCTACGGCACCGAGATCCACGAAGATATGGACTGCCCGGTGAACCTGATCGCCGACATGTCGTCCGATATCATGAGCCGTCCGGTCGACGTATCCAAATATGCCATGATCTATGGTGGTGCACAGAAGAACGTAGGCCCCGCAGGCGCTACCTTCGTGATCATCCGCGAAGATATCCTGGGCAAGGTCGAACGTCAGATCCCCACAATGATCGACTACCGTACGCATATCAAAGAAAGCTCCATGTTCAACACTCCGCCGGTGCTCTCTATCTTCACGATGCACGAGACCCTGAAGTGGGTGAAAGAACTCGGTGGACTCGAAGCGATGTATAAGATCAATAAAGAGAAAGCCGGTCTGCTCTACGATGAGATCGACCGCAACCCGATGTTCGTCGGTACGGCTCGCAAAGAAGACCGTTCGTTGATGAATATCTGCTTCGTCATGGCCGAAGGCTACAAAGACAAAGAAGCCGACTTCATGGCCTTTGCCAAAGAACGCGGTATGGTCGGTATCAAAGGACACCGTTCGGTAGGAGGCTTCCGGGCTTCGACCTACAACGCCTGCCCGATCGAGAGTGTGAAGGCTCTGGTAGCCTGTATGCAGGAATTTGAACAAAAGAACAAATAAGAAACGATGAAAGTATTGATAGCAACCGATAAGCCATTTGCCAAGGTAGCAGTGGACGGAATACGTACAGTCGTTGAAGGTGCCGGTTTCGAACTGGCGCTATTGGAGAAATATACCGAGAAAGCCCAGTTGTTGGACGCCGTCAAAGACGCCAACGCGATCATTATCCGCAGCGATATCATCGATGCCGAGGTATTGGATGCCGCTAAGGAATTGAAGATCGTCGTGCGTGCCGGAGCAGGCTACGACAATGTCGACCTGGCCGCCGCTACGGCCCACGGAGTGGTGGTGATGAACACCCCCGGACAAAACTCCAACGCCGTGGCCGAGCTCGTACTCGGTATGCTGGTCTACGGGGTGCGTAACTTCTACAACGGTACCTCGGGCACCGAACTGAAAGGTAAGAAACTGGGTATCCTCGCCTATGGCAATGTCGGACGCAACGTCGCCCGCATCGCTAAAGGCTTCGGTATGGAAGTCTATGCCTACGACGCCTACTGCCCGGCCGACGTGATCGAGAAAGATGGCGTGAAGGCTTTGGCATCCACGGCTGATCTGTTCAAAGCCTGCCAGATCATCTCCCTGCATATCCCCGCAACGGCGGAAACAAAGGGATCGATCAACTACGAACTGATGAACTCCATGCCCAAAGGAGCGATCGTAGTCAACACCGCCCGCAAGGAAGTGATCGACGAAGCCGGCTTGACAAAGATGTTCGAAGAACGTCCCGACTTCAAATACCTCTCGGACATCCAACCCGCCATTCATGCCGACCTGGCTGCCCGCTTTGCCGACCGCTACTTCGCCACGCCGAAGAAGATGGGCGCCCAGACCTCCGAAGCCAATATCAATGCCGGCATCGCTGCCGCCGAACAGATCGTGGACTTCATTAAGAATGGGAATCTCAAGTTTAAAGTAAACTAAGATCTAAGGTCTAAGATCTAAGATTTAAGGTCTTTTAGGTCATTTAGGTCTTTTACGACTTTAAAGACCTAAAAGACCTAAAAGACCTAAAAGACCTAAAACTCCTAAAAACAAAAAACAAAAAACATGAAAATAAAACCTTTCAAAGGCGTCAGACCGCCAAAAGAGCTAATCGAAGATGTAGCCTCCAGACCTTACGATGTGTTGAACTCCGAAGAAGCCCGGGCCGAAGCGGCAGGCAATGAGAAATCGTTGTACCGGATTATCAAGCCGGAGATCGATTTCCCCGTCGGAACCGACGAACACGACGAGGCTGTCTACCTCAAAGCAGCAGCCAACTTCAAGATGTTCCAGGAAAAAGGATGGCTCGTACAAGACCAGCAGGAACACTACTACGTCTATGCCCAAACCATGAACGGACGCACGCAGTACGGCCTGGTGGTCTGTGCTTACGTTGAAGACTATATGACCGGCAAGATCAAGAAACATGAGCTTACCCGTCGCGATAAAGAAGAAGACCGCATGAAACACGTACGCGTGAACGATGCCAATATCGAACCCGTCTTCTTCGCTTATCCCGACCATGCCGAGCTCGACCAGCTGGTGATGAAATATACCGCCCGGCAACCCGAATACGATTTCGTGGCCCGCCTGGATGGCTTCGGACATACGTTCTGGATCATCGATGATGCCGCCGATATGCAACGCATCACCGAGCTCTTCGCCCAGATGCCCGCCTTGTATATCGCCGACGGCCATCACCGCTCGGCTGCTGCTGCCCTGGTAGGCAACGAGAAGGCACAACAGAACCCCAACCACCGCGGTGACGAGGAATACAACTACTTTATGGCTGTCTGTTTCCCCGCCAACCAGTTGACAATCATCGACTACAACCGCGTGGTCAAAGACCTCAACGGCCTCACTGCCGCCGAGTTTCTCAATCGCCTGGAAAAGAACTTCTTCGTCGAAGAGAAAGGCACGGAGATCTACCGCCCCGCGGCCTTGCATAACTTCTCGCTCTACCTGGATGGAAAATGGTATGCCCTGACTGCCCGTCCGGGAACCTACGACGACAACGATCCGATCGGCGTATTGGACGTAACGATCTCTTCCAACCTGATTCTCGACGAGATCCTGGGCATCAAAGACCTGCGCTCGGACAAGCGTATCGACTTCGTTGGTGGTATCCGTGGCTTGGGCGAATTGAAAACCCGTGTCGACAGCGGAGAAATGAAGGTCGCCCTGGCGCTCTATCCCGTCTCCATGAAGCAACTGATCGATATCGCCGACACCGGCAACATCATGCCCCCCAAAACCACCTGGTTCGAACCCAAACTCCGCTCCGGGCTGGTGATTCATAAATTGGAGGATTGATTAAGGATTAACGGTTAACGATCTTCGAAAAGATAATAAAGAAAACACATCCCGCCTTTCCAGACCGGATGTGTTTTCTTTTTATTCCGCTTTCAACGCATCCACCGGATTGGCTGTCGCTACCCGCCAGCTTTGGAAGGTGACGGTGGCGCTGGTGATCAACGAGACGAACAGGAAAGACAAGAGGAAGACCCAGGCCGACAGGGGTGTTTTGTAGGCGAAGTTTTCCAGCCATTTGCTGACGGCGAACCAGGCTATCGGGGCCGCGACAACAAAGCAGATACAAAGGATACGGATATAGGTCTTGTTGAACAACAGGAGTACCTCCCGAATCGTCGAACCCAATACCTTACGTACGCCAATCTCTTTCCGCCGATATTCGCTATCGAAAACTACCAGTCCGAACACGCCGACAATAGAGATAAAGACGGCGATCAGGCTAAAAAGGATAATCAGTGACGTGAGGCGTGTCTCATTCTCATACATACCTTGAATCACTTCGTCGAAGAAACGGATCTGGTAGAGGTGGTCAGGCTTCATCGATCGTAGGGTAGAATGGATATCCGAGATCACCGCTTTCATATCGGCTCCGGCTTTGACCTTGATATAGGCGTAATGATCCATGCCATCGGCGGTAAAGAAATCACGCGTACCGCGGATCATAAAGGCCATCGGGATGATCTCCGTCCGGAAAGAGGCAAATTTGATATCCTCGATGCGTCCGATGACTTCCATATTGTCGATCTTGTCGCCCACGGCAATATTATAGCTCTTACAGGCCTTCTCATTGAAGATAAGCGAAGGCTGGTTGTTCTTCTCATCTTCCTTGCGGAAGTTACGTCCTTCCGCCACAGGGATGCCCAGCGCGGTAAGAAAAGACGGATCGACGGGGATCACCTGAAACTTGATACTCTCGCCTTTGAAATTCCGTCCCAGCTCCCCGTATTGATCGAATCCGCCAAAGAGCATCTCGGCATAGGTAACCTCCGAGATGGCCGAGAAAGCTTTCAGTTGGTTGGTGATCGCTTCCTTTTTATCTTGTATACCCAAAGGGATATCGGCCACAATCAGTTGTTCTTTATCAAAGCCGAGCGGTGAGTTTTGCATAAACCGGCTCTGCAGATACATGAACAAGGAGCAGATAATCAAAGCAAAAGAGGCGACGAACTGCACGCTGATCAGTCCATTGCGCAACCGGCGTCCCTTGGCGGACAAGCCGAAGCTGCCTTTCAATACCAATGCCGGAGAGAAAGAGGTAGTATAAAAAGCCGGATAGATGCCGGCCAATACACCGGTCAACAGGGCAATTCCCCCGGTGTCCAATAGGATAAACGGATGAGCCGAGAGCGAGAGATCGGCACTCACCAGCGTATGAAGTGGTGACTGGGCAAACCAATAAACAAGGCCGATAGCCAACAAATAAGAGAACAGGCTAATCGCCACCGCCTCCGAGATCATGGCTGAGCGCAAGGTACTTTCGCCGGCGCCCATCACCTTCTGCGTATTGATACTCTTGATACGCATCGGAGCCAACGCCGTACTGAAATTGGTAAAGTTAATGCCGGCAATCAACAGGATGATCAGGGCAATACCCGACAGCACCCACAACACCTGCCGTCCGGTTTTTGGGTAGAAGTCATAGAGAGCGTCGGTGGTGTAGTGAATGGCTGTCAGGGGCGTCAGGCGCAGACCGGTATCTGCCACCCAGCTGTAGCCCGATCCAAGCGAGGCCGCATCGAAGTTGGCTTTGAAATGCGCCACGAGTTCTTCGCTGTGCTGCGGTTCGTCTACCCGGATATAGGCATAGAATTTCGTATCTCCCCATTCGTGCAGGAGGTGATCGGCTTCAATAGGCTGATAGATATTATTCTCCACCAGCGTATTGCGAGGGAAGTCTTTATAGACCCCGCCGACCGTAAAGGTTTCTGTATCCGATTTCAACTGATGCCCTATTGCCGTTTCGCCGGCGAAGAGTTTATGCGCGAGGCTTTGTGGAATCAATACGGTCTGGGGGCGCTCCATCGCATGGGCTTCCCCTTCGATCATCTCAAAGGCAAAGACCTCGCCGTAATTGGGATATACCCGCAAGGCCAGTTCTTTGTAGACGTTCTGCGCGGGATCATCCACGACCGTAAAAGTCATCTCCCGGTTAAAAGAAGGCTCCGACAAGGTACCCGCCACAATATGGGGCGAAGACGCGAAGAAGCGATCGGCCAGCGGGCGTGAGATAATGGCATAGGCCTCTTCATCGGAGATGGTTTCCACCCGGTAGATCCGGTCGGCATCGGCATGCGAGCGGTCGAAGTTCCAGTCGAAGTCCAATTGCATCATGATCGCCATAAAGGCGGCAAAAGCAATCGATAACCCTAAGATATTCAGGGTGGTCGCCATCTTAAAGCGACGCAGTATGCTGAGTAGGTTTCTGAATAGAGTTTTCACTTCGTTTAATTATTAATTGTTAATTATTAATTGTTAATTGATTCGCTCTTCGCTAAGCGGCTGTTGGTTGTTAACTGATAATATAGTGGTTTGGAATTAACCATTAATAATTAACAATTAACAATTATCCTCATTCTGTTTTCAGTGAATCCACCGGATTGGCATCAGCCACCCGCCAGCTTTGGAAGGTGACGGTAGCGATGGTAATGGCAGCGATCAACAGGAAAGCCAAGAGGAACACCCAGATGTACATCGGCGTGCGGTAAGCAAAGCTTTCCAGCCAGCGGGCTACGGCAAACCAGGCAATCGGTGCGGCAATCACAAAACAGATCGCCAGGATCTTGACGTAACGGATGTTGAACATCGCCAGGATCTGGCCCGTGGTCGAACCCAATACCTTGCGTACACCAATCTCTTTGCGTTTGTATTCGCTTTCGAACACCACCAGACCGAACACACCGACCATCGAGATCAATACGGCAATCAGGCTGAACCAGGTGATCAATTGAGTCACGTGATTCTCCGTATGGTAAGCGGAGTTGATCACCTCGTCGAAGAAGCGCACATTGAAAGGATAACCCGGGGAGAGGCGATCGAGCGTAGCGCGGATAAACCGCATCGTCTCCGCATGGTTGCTGCCCGCCTGGGTACGGATATAGGCATAACGGCCCTCTGCGTCGGGAATGATTCCGAATGCCATCGGCTGTACGCTTTTACGCATGGAGGTAATTGTCAGATCAGGCACGAAACCGATGACCTCTCCACCATCATCATTGTCTTTATCACCCACCGAGAGGCCAAAGTCGTTCTTCGCTTTTTCGTTGAAGATCACGTGCCCACCATAGGTGCCATCCGTCGAACGCAGGTTACGTCCTTCTAATAACGATATACCCATCACACGCAGGAAAGCGGTATCGACAGCTATATACTGAAACATTATCTGTTGCTCATGGTAGTTGCGTCCCCAGGTCTGGAAATTGTCACCGCCCGAGAGCAGGTCGTTAGCGAAGCTAATGCCTTCGATATGAGAATTATTCTTCAATTCATTGGTTAAGGCAGATTTGCTCTCGATTAATTTCTTATTCAGTGTCGTTACGATAATCTGTTCTTTATCAAAGCCTAAGGAAGCACTTTGCATATAATTCATTTGCAGATACATAAAGAATACCACGGAGATCAACGCCAGGGAAGCGACAAACTGCACGCCCACCAGGCCATTGCGCAACTGACGTCCTTTGGGCGAAAGACCGAAGCTACCTTTCAACACCAATGCCGGAGCAAACGAAGTCATATAATAAGCGGGATAGATACCGGCAAAAAGGCCGACAAGTAACGCGATCCCACCGACGATCAACAAGAGCGAGGTATGCAAGCCAATAGCCATATCCGCACCGATCAGTTGCGTCAGGGAAGTCATACCCAACAGATGGACAAAGAAGATCGCCAGGCCCCAGGCCAACAGGCAGGTGATGATGGCTTCGGCCACCAACATCCCACGCAGTTCGGGTTCGGTAGCGCCCAATACCTTCTGGGTATTGAGGCTCTTGATGCGCAAGGGCGTAAGGGCGATACTGTAGTTCGTGAAATTGATCGCCGCGATCAACAGGATCACCAAAGCGATGGCCAATAATACCCAAACCATCTGCATACTGGCTTTCTCGACCGTATCGAAATCGACATTGGAAAAATGCACATCTTTGAGCGGGATAGCCTCAAAATGAATATTCGGCAGATGCTCGAACCGAGACGAGTCAATTTGTGCCACATAAGCATCCAATATCTCCTGTGCCGGAGGAGCACCAGCTGCCATCCGCACATACGCCTGATAGTTATAGCTGCCCCAATTGTCCTTATCCATCTCATCGTTCATCCGTATATAGATATGGTTGGGGGTCGAGCTATTCTTTGGGAAATCCCGGTAAACGCCTCCGATAGTCACTTGATGATCTTCGCTTTTCAACCGTTTCCCGATAGGCGATTCCATGCCGAACATCTTCTCTGCCATACTTTGAGGGATCAGCGCCACCTGCGGTTCACGAACCTTCTCGATCACCCCTTCCAGCATATCGAAATGGAACACCTTGAAATAGTCTTCGGTCACATCCAATAATGTCTCCTCGTAATAATATTGTACACCATCGCGTTCCACCTCGAAGACCAGATTCAGCATCTGCGAGAACAGGGAGTTGGAGATCGCCGAGGCTTCCACATGGGGTGAATAGTCTTTGAACTCTTCGATCAATGGGCGTGCGAGAACGGCGACTCGTTGTCCGTTGAACTCGGCATTGATGCGGTAGATCTGGTCCGCCTCGGCTTGATTCGTGTCGAAACTCAGGTCATAATCGACCTGCATGCCGATTACGATCACCGCCGTAAAAGCAACGGAAAGACCTAATATATTAAGCAATGTCGCCATCTTGAAGCGGCGGATCACACTGAGGAAGTTGCGGATAATTGTTTTCATAAGGCAATGAGGCCCCTCCAACCTCCCCCAAGGGGAGGCTTTCAAAGCATATTTTAATGTAAAAATTGTAACCCTTTCTCTCTAAAGCCTCCCCTTGGGGGAGGTTGGAGGGGCTTTTTAGATAAACTCGCTCACAGAAGAAACGATGCTACCGTCAAACAGGTTGATCACCCGGTGGGCGTAGCTGGCATCGTGTTTGGAGTGGGTCACCATAATGATCGTGGTCCCTTCTTTGTTCAGCTCCGTCAAGAGATCCATTACTTCCAGACCGTTCTTCGAGTCGAGGTTACCGGTCGGCTCATCCGCCAGGATCATCTTCGGGTTGGAAACGACGGCACGGGCGATCGCCACACGCTGTTGCTGACCTCCGGAGAGTTGCTGGGGGAAGTGATGCGAACGGTGGCTGATATTCATCCGTTTGAGAATGTCATTCACCATTTGCTTGCGTTCCGACGCTTTGATCTTCAAGTAGGTCAGCGGAAGCTCCACGTTCTCGAACACGTTCAGTTCATCGATCAGGTTGAAACTCTGGAAGACAAAGCCGATATTCCCTTTGCGCACCTGCGTACGTTCTTTCTCTTTCAGATGGCCTACTTCCAGTTCGCCCAGATAATAGTCGCCCGAAGTCGGATTATCGAGCAATCCCAGGATATTCAACAGCGTGGACTTACCACAACCGGAAGGACCCATAATGGCTACGAACTCACCGTCTTTCACTTCCAGGGACACATTGTTCAACGCGATCGTTTCCACCTCTTCGGTACGGAATAACTTGCTTAAGTTTTCAATTTTAATCATGACTGTATAGTTTTAATAATTTATCTCGTTTTACTTCTTATAACCAAATAGCGTGCCAAAATAGTTATAATATTGTTTTCCAACAAGATAAACAAAATCCTTTTTTTCGCCTCTGTCCAAAAATTAGACAATGCTGTATAATTATTTGACACCACACACCCCCTTTTCCAAAACATTGCCCTTTGGGCGAAAAAACATTACACTTGGGTTGAAAAAACATTGCGCTTTGGTCGAGCAAAGTGCGATGTTTTTCTGGGGAAGGTCTACACATAAAAGTTTCGTACCCTCTTCCACCTTTCACCCGATCGCCAGATCCCTGTATTGATCAGCGTTTCGGGTGAAAGCTTGGGGAAGAATTATTAATAGGAACCAGGCCCTCCCAAAAGGCCGCCGGAGTTTTCCAAAAGGCCGGCAGGGTTTGCCAAAAGGCCGCCGGAGTTTTCCCAAAGGCCGCCGGCCTTTTTGGGGAAGCCTTCAGGTATTTTTAAGGTATAGCTTTACCTTTCACCCGAAATGCTGATCAATACAGGGATCTGGCGATCGGGTGAAAGGTGAAGACCGGGATAAAAACGTTTATGTGGGAAGGGGTAATCCGAAACGCCTCGCTGCCCAAAAACTACCGCGTACTGTGGCGGGGGATGAGTTTGGTTTTGATGACTTTGCTGACTACCTTGCAGTCTTCGCGTTTGCCCTGGATATGATCCAACAACAGACGCATGGCTGTGGCGCCCATCTCGTAGCCGTGCTGGTCGACCGAGGTCAATGCCGGCTCACTGATCTCACAGATCGAATTGTTGGTAAAGCCGCAGACGGAGATCTCTTCGGGGATGCGGTAGCCGAGCAGTTTGACTTTGTTGAGAATGCCTACCGCCGTCTCGTCGTTGACGGCAAAGAAGGCATCGGGCGGGTTAGGCAAGGCGAGCATCTTTTCGGTCATCTCGAGCGCGTCGGTATAGTTGTCGCAGATGATAATCAAGTCGGGATCGATCGGTATACCGTGTTTCATCAACGCCTCTTCGTAGCCCATCCGGCGGTTGTTGGAGATCGCCAGTTGAGAAGGCGAACCAAAGAAGGCTACCCGCCGGCAGCCGGTCTCGATCAGGTGGCTCACGGCGGAACAGACGCCGTTATAATCGTCGACCACCACCCGGTCGGTCAGGATGCCCCGGCAGATGCGGTCGAAGAAAACCAAGGGGATATCGTTCTCGATCAGCTCCTCGAAATGCCCGTAGGTGTCGGTCGTCTTGGCCACCGACGCCAAGACGCCGCTTACCCGCGCCTCGAGCATCGCCCGGGCGGCACGCACCTCTTTGCCATACTCCTCCCGGCTGTGGCTCACCAATACCCGGAAGCCTTCTTTCTCCGCTTCATCTTCAATGCCGGAAAGCACGGTGGAGAAAAAGTAATGCACCATCTCGGGCAGGATCACCCCGATGGTCTGGTTTCGGTTCGTGCGCAGGCTCGTGGCCAGCGGATTGGGTTTGTACCGGTGCTCTTTGGCATAGGCAAGCACCATCTCTTTCGTTTCCCGGCTGATGTCGGGATGATCGGCCAGCGAGCGGGAAACCGTCGAGGCGGAGATGGATAATGCTTTGGCAATATCTTTGATGGTAATTTGTCGTTTTGTCATGGCTGTAAACAATTACGAATTACGAATTACGAATTACGAAATTAAAGCTTACGAATATACGAATTAAAAATCAACAAACGAGAAAGAGGAAGGAGAATGCAAACGATTGCGACAACGTTTGCACAACTTTATCCCGCCCGTTCTAAACTTTTTAACATTTGCAGCTGTTTTATTCCTATACATTTGTTGAAAATTTAATGAATTGTATTTATCTTTAGACTTTGTAACACAAAAGGAGTAACTATGATAAATACAATCCTTCTGGAGAAGTGGCAAATTAAGTTTTAATAGAGTATTAATCTAAATTTATCTAATGCATGAAACAAAAGATGAAGTCTTGCTTCGCGAAGACTCTCCTATTCTTTTTTGTAGGAATGAGTCTGTCCTTCCATGCGCAGGCGCAAAACGCGACTGTTCGCGGTAACGTGAAGGATGCGACGGGTGAGCCCGTGATTGGGGCGAGTATCCTGGAAAAGGGTACGACAAACGGAACCGTTACCGACTATGATGGTAATTTCTCTCTCTCTCTTGCGCCGGGCGGCGTATTAAGTATTTCGTACATCGGATATAAAACACAAGAAATCCCCTACCAAGGCCAACAGAACCTGATTGTGATCCTGCAAGAAGACTCGGAGCTCTTGGACGAGGTGGTGGTGATTGGGTATGGGACGGTACGCAAAGACGATGCTACCGGATCGGTTACAGCCATCAAACCTGACAAGATGAACCGAGGCCTGACAACCAATGCACAGGATATGATCGGCGGAAAGATCGCCGGGGTAAGTGTGATCTCCGAAGGCGGAACACCCGGTGGAGGATCAACGATCCGTATCCGTGGCGGCTCCTCGCTTTCAGCCAGTAACGACCCGTTGATCGTGATCGATGGGCTGGCGATGGACAACGAAGGTGTCAAAGGATTAGCCAACCCCTTATCGATGGTAAACCCCAACGATATCGAAACATTCACCGTCTTGAAAGATGCTTCGGCCACAGCGATCTATGGATCGAGGGCTTCAAACGGGGTGATCATCATCACCACCAAAAAAGGAACAGCCGGGTCTAAACCCCGGGTAACGTACGACGGAAACGTCTCGGTCAGCTCCGTACGTAACACACTGGACGTGATGGATGGCGATGAGTTCCGCGCTTATGTCAATAAACTATACGCCGGACAGGACGATATCCTCTCCAAATTGGGCACTTCCAATACCGACTGGCAGGATGAGATCTACCGTACGGCACTGAGTACCGACCACAACATCAACGTATACGGCGGTTTGAAGAATATGCCTTATCGCGTTTCCTTCGGTTATACCAACCAAAGCGGTGTGGTCAAAACATCCAAGTTCGAACGTTATACGCTCTCGGCGAACCTCAGTCCGTCGTTCTTTGACGGTTACCTGAAACTGAATGCCAACGCGAAGTATATGCACGCCAAAAACCGCTATGCCGACGGTGGCGCTATCGGTGCGGCCGCCTCGTTCGACCCGACACAATCGATCTATAGCTCAGACGAGGTACACCAGAAATACTTCGGTGGCTACTGGCAATGGGATATCGACGGGACAGCATTGAACGACCCGACCTGGAAACGGACAGCTAACGCACTGGCTTCTTTCAACCCTGTCGCCACACTGGAACAGAGAGATGATACCTCCAAAGCCAACAGCTTCGTAGGGAATATCGAAGCGGACTACAAATTGCATTTCTTCCCCGATGTACGCCTGCATGCCAACTTAGGCGGCGACTTCTCCAAAGGGAAACAAACGACAACGGTTTCTCCCTATTCGGCATCCAACAACTATTTCGGATCGTACGGATTTGAAGAAGTAACCAAATACAACCTCTCGCTCAACGCCTACGCCCAATACCTGAAAGATTTCAACTGGAGCAACCTGGATGTGATTGCCGGTTACGAATGGCAACACTTCCACCGCAAGGGCGAAAATGCTTACTACGGGCTGTATCCTTCAACCAATACGGAATTCCCCGGCGAGCAGTACTCACCCACTTCCAAAATATGGAAAACGGAAAGCTACCTGGTCTCTTTCTTCGGACGGGTCAACTATTCCATCCTGAATAAATACCTCGTTACCGCCACCTTGCGTTACGACGGGACCTCCCGCTTCAGCGACGACAACCGCTGGGGATTATTTCCCTCCATGGCCCTGGGATGGAAGATGAAAGAAGAAGAATTCCTCAAAGACATTGATGTATTGTCCGACCTGAAACTACGTCTCGGATACGGTATCACGGGACAACAGAACCTCAACCAAGGTGACTATCCCTATATCCCGACCTACATACGCAATGAAGAAGGAGCTTACTATCAGTTCGGCGATGAAATGCAATCGCTCTACCGTCCGGACGCGTACAACAAAGACCTAAAATGGGAAGAGACTACCACCTGGAATGCCGGGTTAGACTATGGCTTCCTGAACGGACGGATCACCGGTTCGGTGGACTATTACTTCCGCAAAACGAAAGACCTGATCAACGTGGTGGACGTTCCGGCCGGGACGAACTTCAAGAACCGTGTGATCAGCAATATCGGATCGCTGGAGAATAAAGGGTTAGAGTTCTCGATCAATGCCAAACCGATCGTGACCAATGACTTTACCTGGGACATCGGATACAATATTACGTACAACGATAACGAGATCACCAAACTGACCGTAGGCAGTGGCGACGGCTATTACGTAGCTACCGGAGGGATCTCTGCAGGTACGGGTAATAACGCCCAGGCGCACATGGTCGGACATGCGGCTTCCTCTTTCTACGTTTACCAGCAGGTATACGACAAGAACGGCAACCCAATCGAGAACCTGTTTGTCGACCGGAATGGCGATGGAATCATCAACAGCGACGACCGTTATATCTACAAGAAACCGACAGCCGATGTATTGATGGGCTTTTCATCCAAATTCACCTACAAACAATTCGACCTGAGCTTTACATTGCGGGCCAGCTTCAACAACTACGTCTACAACGACGTCGAAGCCGACCGGGCCAATGTAGGTGCTTCCGGCATCTGGTCGACCAGCGGCTTCTTCTCTAACCGTCCGAAATCGGCAATAGAGACCGGCTTTAATGGCGTAGGTAATTATTACCTCTCGGATTACTATGTGCAAAACGCTTCGTTCCTGCGTTGCGATAATGTGACACTCGGTTATTCCTTCCCGACACTCTTCGGAGCGCCAATCAGTGGCCGGGCATACCTGACCGGACAGAACCTGTTTGTCATCACCAAGTACGACGGCTTAGATCCGGAGATAAACGGAGGGATAGACAATAATGTTTATCCGCGCCCGCTTGTCGGATTAATTGGCGTTACACTCAACTTCTAGTAATAACCTTAAAAATCAAGATTCATGAAATTAAGATATATCAAATCAATCCTGTTGACCGTATCCTTGGGATTTGCGTTAACGGCTTGTATAGGCGACCTGGATGTATCACCCATCGATCCCAGTGTCACACAAGAATTCGATCAGGATGCCGTCTTTGCGAAAATATACGCAACCATGGCATTGACAGGCCAGAAAGGCCCTGATGGGAATGGAGACGTCGATGGTATCGATGAAGGAACTTCCGCTTTCTTCCGTCTGATCTTTACGATCAACGAATACCCCTCTGACGAGGTGATCTGCTCTTGGGGAGACCCGGGTATCCCCGAACTGAACTATATCAACTGGTCTTCTTCGCATGAGATGCTGACCGGCTTGTATGCTCGCTTGAACTTCGACGTGACCCTGTGTAATCACTTCCTGGAAATGACCGAAGGACAAACCGACGAGAAAAGTTTGCACCAAAGAGCGGAAGCCCGCTTTATGCGCGCGTTGAACTTCTATTACCTGATGGATATCTACGGCAATGTACCGTTTACGGAAAAGGTAAGCAGTGACTTGCCTGATCAGATCCTACGGGCCGACCTGTTCAACTATATCGAAAAAGAACTGCAAGAGATCGAAGGCGATATGTACGAATCCCAACAAGCACCGTTTGGCCGTGCCGATAAGGTGGCTAACTGGTTCCTTCTTTCCCGTATGTATCTCAATGCAGAGGTATACACCGGCACAGCCCGTTGGGCGGATGCTGCAACCTACGCAAAAAAGGTGATGGATTCGAGTTACCAACTCTGCCCGTCCTACGCGCATCTCTTCATGGCCGATAACGATGGCAGCAGTGCAAACCTGGCACCGCAGGAGATCATCTTACCCATCCGGCAGGATGGCGCCAATATCCGTAGCTGGGGAGGATCGCTCTATCTGATCGCTGCCACCCATACGGAAGGCATGACTGCCTGGGGAACGACCGAAGGCTGGGGTGGTGTTCGTGCCCGTGCCGCATTAGTGAAGAAGTTCTTCCGCGACGGCAACGTGCCTGTAGGCAGTGAAACGACCGTAGCCCGTGCGGCAAACGACGATCGCGCCCTGTTCTTCTCGACCGAACGTACGGTGGAGATCACCAATGTGAACACCTTCAAAGAAGGACTTTCCATTGCGAAGTTCAGCAACCTACGCGCCGACGGCAGAAGTGCTGCCGACTCCAAATTCACGGACACCGATATTCCTTTCTTCCGTCTGGCAGAAGCTTATCTGACCTATGCCGAAGCCACACTGCGCTCGGGAGGAGATGCCAATAGCGCGTTGAGTGCGGTTAATACGCTGCGGACACGGGCGAATGCCTCTCAACTGGCGTCGATCACCCTGGATAATATCCTGGATGAGAAAGCACGGGAGTTCTATGCCGAAGGACATCGCCGGACGGACCTGATCCGTTATGGCTACTTCACCAGCGGCAACTATCTGTGGGACTGGAAGGGTGGCTCTGCGCAAGGCTCAAGTGTCAGCTCGATCTACAATCTCTGTCCGATACCGGCTTCCGACATGAATGCCAACGAAAAGTTGGTTCAAAACCCGGGTTATTAATCTAAAAAGAATGAAACAATGAAAAAGATACTAAGCTTTATCATCTTGTTGGCAGGGGTTATTTCCTTCTCTGCCTGCGACGACGACAGGGATTCAAACCCCACATACAATCAACCCGCCTCGTTTGTATTGAATACGCCGGGCCTGGCTACGGCCGTTTACGACCTGAAGAACGCGGGAACCGTCGTACTGACCTGTACACAGCCGGATTACGGCTTCACCGCTGCAACATCCTATTCGGTTGAGGTAGCACTCAGCGACACCTGGACCGACGAAACAGAAACAGCCGCTGCTTCGTACATGGTATTGACCGATAACTATACAGAAGCAAAACTGGCTATCGATGCACAGGAAATAGACAAGGCAATTGTGCAACTCTCCGGATGGGCCAGCGAGAGCGATACGCCCGATACCGATATGGAGATCTATGTCCGCCTGAAAGCATCGGTGAACAGTAGTCTTCTTCCGGTTTATTCCAACGCGATCAAACTGAATGTTTTACCTTATTATATCGAATTGAAAGATGCCGCGCCCAGCTTCTTCTTCCTGATTGGTAACTACGTCGGAGGATGGGATACAAATATGAAAGATATCGGTACTTCACTGATCCCAATGAGTCTGGTCAGCAACTACGAATACGACAAGAAGACAGGCGTAGGCCAGTTTACCTTTACGGAATACTTCGACGCGGCAACCAGCTCTAACGGCTTCAAACTAATCGGTATGATCGACGGCGCTATCAGCTGGAACGAACAGTGGGGTAACGGTGAAGATGGCGATCTGCCAGGCAACACCAACCTGCAACACTTACACGGCGAAGGAGGTAATCCGGGACACCTGGGAGTATCCGAAGCCGGCTGGTACCAAATCGATGTGGACGATGTGAAACAATCATTGACATTCACCAAGCTGGACAAAACACCGAAGGCTTATTCATCGATCCAATTGTTAGGCGATTTCAGCGACTGGGATGCCAACCCGATTGAAATGACGAATATCGGCAATACGACCCATAGCTGGAAAGCAACAGTCACCTTCGAGACGGAAAGCACCGTGAAGTTCCGCGCAAATGCAGGTTGGGATACCAACTGGGGAAATAACAGCGGTCTGTTCCCATTCGGACTCGGAGATCCGGGAGGCGATAATATCCCTGTCAAGCCGGGAACCTATATTGTGACCTTCAACGATATCGAAGGAAGTTACGCTTTCTTCATTCAGGAGTAACGTTTATCTCAAAAATTAAGAACAAATGAAAAAGGTATCATTATATTTACTATCACTCCTCATCATGACAGGCTTCTCAGCCTGTGATGAGGACTTCAATAAAGACATAGCTGCTCCGCAAGGCTATGAGCCCGAAGCGGCACAGGATGTCAACTATCAGATTGCGAATCTGGGAGCCACGTTCGACCTGAACACGATCACCGATAATACTTTCGGTATTCTTAAGGAAGCGTCTTTCCCTCAATTTCCGGAAGGCTCGACGGTGAATTACGAACTTCAGTTATCGAAAACGGAAGACTTCACCGACAAGTCGGTCATCAAGGCAGAATTGTCCGGTGGGAACTACCACGTCGCAAAAGCCGATATGCAATCTGTGATCGTGAAGGTGTACAACCGGAAACCTACCGCGAGAGACTTCTACTCACGCGTAGTGGCAGTTGTGGAGACAAGTGACAAGCAGGCGGTCAACATCCGTTCGAATGCACTCACATTCGCAGTCACTCCGGAAGCGCTTCCAATCGAACCGGCCTATTACCTGATCGGTGATATGAACGGATGGAATCCGGACAACCTGACTCCGTTCAACCATAGCGGCAATGATGTATATGAAGACCCGCATTTCACCGTACTGATCCAAACCACCGGTGCAACTTACTTTAAGATCGCTCCCGAAAGTGCAAAAGAAGCCCATATCGCAGGAGGTGAATTCTGGGGTGCAGTCATTGGTACGGCTGTTGACGGCGATGCATCTTTAGAAGGCTCGATTGTGGTAGAGAATGCGCAGGCGATCAAGATCGAAGCGATCGGTTATGTAAAGATCTCCCTGAACATGGAAGAGTATACCTACAAGATCGAGCCATTGGGTGATATCAGTCCCTATTTATATGTGCCGGGTAATCACCAAAGCTGGACACCGGCTACGGCTCCTACTCTCTACTCCGCGAAGATGGACCTGGTCTACGATGGTTTCGTCTATCTGGATGGCGAGTATAAGTTCACCTCGGCTCCCGACTGGGATCATACGAACTATGGCAGTGGTGGCGAAGGTAAACTAAGTACAGACGGTGGCGCAGGCAACCTGAACGCGGCAGCCGGCTTCTATTACCTGAAAGCCGACTTGGGATTGCTTACTTATCAGCAAACAAAAACCGAATGGGGACTGATCGGCGATGCCACCCCAGGCGGTTGGGACAGTAGTACCCCCATGATCTACGACAAAGGAAGCAACTCCTGGACCCTGACCACCACGCTGACCGGCGGTAAGGAATTCAAATTCCGCGCCAACGACAGTTGGGATCTCAATATGGGAGGTACACCGACGAAGCTGGTCTTAGACGGAGGTAATATTAAAGTAGCGGAAACAGGGACGTATACGATCACCTTGAAACTCTCGAATGCAGACGCGGGTAATACCTTTACTCTGACAAAGAAATAGACTTTTGAAAAATTCCGGAGAGGGCTTATCACCGTATGGGATAGCCCTCTCTTTTTCAATTACACCGAAATGAAAAGACATCTTCTCTTTTTCTTACTCCTTCCCTTCTTTCTCAGCCTCTTCTCTTTTTCCTTGCAGGCACAAGTCACTGCCAGCCCGGCAGAGTTTACCGATACCGACGCTATCGAGATTATCTTCAATGCCGCCGAAGGCACCAAGGGATTGCAGGGTTATACCGGTGAGGTGTATGCCCATACCGGAGTGATCACAGACAAAAGCAGTAGTACCCAAGACTGGATGTACGCCCCCACCTGGGGAGATAACGCTGCGAAGTACAAATTAACATCGCTGGGCAACGACCAATGGAAGCTTGCGATCACCCCCGATGTGCGCAGCTACTATGGTGTACCTGCCGGAGAGAAGATCCTCAAACTGGCCTTTGTCTTCCGCAGTGCGGATAAGAGTAAAGAAGGCAAAGCCACCGGTGGAGGGGATATCTTCCTCAACCTGGGCGAGGCTGCCTTTACTCCCACAACGCCGACCACCCAAAAGCGACCGGATGGCGTGACCGACGGCATCAACTATATCAACGACCAGACGGTTACCCTCCTACTCTACGCTCCGGGCAAAGAGCATGTGCACCTGTTGGGCGACTTCAACAACTGGAAGAAAGACAATGCCTACCAGCTCTACAAAGACGGCGACTACTGGTGGTACACCTTGACCGGCTTGGAGAAAGGCAAAGAGTATGGCTTTCAATACCTGATCGACAACGCCTTTAAGATCGGCGACGCCTATTGCGAGAAGATCCTCGATCCTTCGCACGACAGCCATATCGCCGCCACAACCTACCCGAACCTCAACCCCTATCCGGTAGAGACAGACGGTATCGTGTCCATTCTTCAGACCGGAAAGAAACCTTACGACTGGAAAGTAAAAGACTTTAAAACCCCTGCCCGCGAAGAACTGGTGATCTACGAATTATTGGTGCGCGACTTCACCACCGCCGGCACCATCCAAGCCGTACACGACAAGCTCGACTACATCGAATCCTTAGGCGTGAATGCCATCGAACTGATGCCCATCCAGGAGTTCGACGGAAATGATAGCTGGGGTTACAATCCTTGTTTCTTCTTCGCACCCGACAAAGCATACGGCACCGCCGAAGCCTATAAAGCCTTTATCGACGCCGCCCACCAAAGGGGTATGGCGGTGATCCTCGATGTGGTGTTCAACCATGCCACCGGCCAGCATCCTTTTGCCCGGTTGTACTGGGACGGTGACCGTCCGGCGGCCGACAATCCCTGGTTCAACCAAGAAGCACCCCATCCGTATAGTGTCTTCAACGACTTCAATCACGAATATACCGGTACGCGCGACTACTTCAAGCGCGTGTTGGCCTACTGGCTCGAAGAGTACAAGGTCGATGGCTTCCGCTTCGACCTGACCAAAGGTTTTACCCAGAACCGTTCCACCGAAGCGACTGCCGGCACCTATGATGCTTCGCGCGTGGCGATCCTGAAGAACTACAACGACCAGGTGAGAGGCATCAAAGAAGACGCCATCGTGATCTTCGAACATTTCTGCGATAACCGCGAAGAACTGGAACTGGCGCAAGACGGTGTTCTCTTGTGGAACAACCTGAACAAAGCCTATGCCGAGAGTGATATGGGTTGGAAAGGTAGTGAAAGCGCCTTGAACCGCGGCTGCCATACCGACCGGGGCTGGACCATTCCCGCCCTGATCACCTACGGCGAGAGCCACGATGAGGAACGCCTGATGTATAAGATGCAGGAATATGGCAACTACAATATGGATACCGATAAGGCCTTGCGTATGCAACGCGCTGCTCTGGGTGCCGCCTTCCTGATGGCTACGCCCGGTCCGAAGATGGTCTGGCAGTTCGGTGAACTGGGTTATGACATCTCCATCGACCAGAACGAACGCACCGGCAAGAAGCCCGTGCTTTGGGAATACTACGAAGAAGCGGAGCGTAAAGCCTTGTACGACACCTACGCCACCCTGATCGACTTCCGCCGGCAATACCCCGAACTATTCGCTTCGCCTACCGCTATCGAGATGCAGACCTCCGGTACCGACTGGGCCAACGGTCGCGCCATCCGCCTGCAAGGCGATGAGAAAGACCTGGTTGTATTGGGTAACTTCACGGAAAACCCCATCGAGATGTACGCCGGCTTCACCACCATCGGCACTTGGGAAGAGCTCTTTACCGGCGCGATCACCACCGTTACGGAAGATACCCGTAACCAGAAGATCAGCCTGCCGGCCCATTCCTTCAAATTCTATTCCACCACCTCAAAAGAAACGGCTAACGAAACGATCTGCCCCGCTTCGCCGGTGAAGATCAGCTATGATCCTTTATCCCAAGCGATCACAATCGAAAGCGATTCCCCCATAATACAAGCCTGGCTCTATAGCGTCAGCGGTGCCCTGATCAGCCAGTGGCAAGCCTCTTCGACCCTTCAGGTGCAAGGCTTATCCGAAGGGCTTTATATCATTCAGGTATATGTCGAAGGCAAAGCCTATACTGAGAAGATCCTTTTCTGAGATTGCTAAGAAAGGGGAGTAAGGGGTTTAAGGGGTACAAGGGGTTTAAGGGGTTTAAGGGGTTTAAGGGATACAAGGGGAGTAAGGCATTAAACCCCTTACTCCCCTTAAACCCCTTACTCCTTAAAAAGCCTTAAAGTTTTTATTTCCTTCCCCAGTCACTGCGATACACTCCGTTTCGATCAGCCATCCCGGGCGGCAGACAGGAGCTAAGACAATCAAGTGAGGCAAGTCGGGATAATGGGTCTGCAGGTATTTCTTTACCGGCAGGTAATCGGCGGTATCCCGCAGGTAGACGATGGCTTGCATCACGTCTTTCAGGCCTGCACCGGCTTCCTGTAGCAAGACTTCGATATTCTCCAGCATGCGCCCGGTCTGTTTCAGGATATTCCCGGGATGAACGATCTCACCCCGGTTATCAATGCTTGCCGTTCCGGAGATATAGATCTGTTTGCGGTCGCCATAGGTCACTGTCACGCCGCGCTCGAAGGTCACGCCATACTCATACGTCGGATTGAGATGCGTCGGGGCGTAGAGATATTGGATCTGCTCGGGACAGATGCCATCGACGCTATAGGCATCCATCTGCACCAAGACCTCCGGATCGGCATGCCGCCCTTCAATGCCCGTACTGGCGATGTAATGCGTCGTCTCGTTCAGGTTCTGTGTCAGGAATACCTCCCGTCGGGCTTTCACCACACCGGCATAATTCACATCCACGTTTTGCACAAACAGCCAGGTACGTATGCAGTTTGCCACCAGGGAAACGCCTTGTCCGGAGAGTTGCAGGATATAGTCGTTGAAGAGCAACCGGGTCTGATACTCCGCGTTCGCCGCTTTGTTCGACAGTCCACCCGACCAGAGGTGGCGGTATCCGTTATGTGCCACTTCGTGCATCACCGTACTATGCGAATGTACCGTGGCTTCCGAAAGGAAATACGCCCATAGGGCGATCTTCGTGCCGTTCAATGGCGGTTGTTGCACGATCGACAGGGCACAGAACGTATTTTCGCGCTCCTGTTGCATCAACCGTTCGGTCTGATTTGCAGCATCACTCAGGAAGTAACGGCGGAAAGCCGGTACCGCTCCCGCGGGAAGATCTTCTGTCACCAGGGTATTATAGGCGTTCTGCAACTTCTTCAATTGCTGTTCAAAGGATGAAGAAGGGCGTTCCAAACTTAATAATACATGGTATTCCGTTACGCCTTTCCCCGTTTCAAACGCACTCAGTTGTATCCGGACATCTCCGTACGCTAACTCTTCTTTCCGCACACTTCTCTTTGTTTTTTGTTTCTCTACAATCATCTTCTTTTATTTTATTCTTTGGCGTCGTTTCGTATCCAGGTTTCGACCAGGTCGATCAGTTCGGCTTCGGGCAAGACGTCCGTATGGTTATACTGGATCAAGTCTTCCCGGAGGATCTCCAAGAGGAAGCTACCGGCCGGCTGGCCGGGAGCAACCAGAGATAAACCTTCTTTCGAAAGCGTTGCCGGCCGGTTCACCAATGCCTTATGGCTATTGCCTGCCGTCAGATCGAGTCCCGCCGCGGCATGCGTGCCGGCGCCGTGACAACGGATGCAATAGGCCTCGAACACCTGTTGCTGCACCCGGTCGTAGCGCGCCAGGTCGATCTCGGTGACCGGCAAGAGAATCTCTTTGTCCAGATCATCTACGGGATATGAATAAAAATCATAGATCAGTTCACGTCCTTTGTTGACCACCGCGATAGAGATCGTTTTTGTTTCCTCATTCAAGCCGTTGAGCATCATTGCCACCGGTATGTTTACATCTTCCGGCCGGGAGATAATCTTTGACTTCAATGGGATCTTTCCCTCTTCGCCGAAGGCGGCAAAGATAAATATATATTCCTTTGGCCAGGCCTCTTCGCCGTGGAAAACGACCTGCATGGCCGCTTTTCCGCCGGTGGCTTCCTCCGGCTCCGACGGGTAGATGCGGCCGTCGTCGCAGGAGAGGGCTACGAGAGAGAAGAGGGCTGCGATTAGGGGGAGGTGGTAATTCTTTTTTATCATGATTTCTTTTTTAAAAGGGGAGTAAGGGGATTAAGGGGGATAAGGGGTTTAAGGAGGATAAGGGGTTTAAGGAAGGGCCTTACTCCCCTTAAACCCCTTATTCCCCTTAAGCCCCTTTAAAAGGTGTATTGCAGCATCACCGTCGCCATATGGATCGGCATACCCAGCCCGTCGTCATCGCGGTCGTATTGCGTTTCATGGCCGCTGCGCCCCATGTACTGGTACATCGCTTGCAATTTCAGGTTCGAGCCGAAGAAGTAATAGTTCATGCCGATCGCCGGCATATTCAATGTGCCGCCCATATCTGTTCCGTTCCGGTCCATAAAGTCATAACGCAAGGCGCCCTGCAACTTATCGGTAATGAAATAGCCCGCCTGGGCATAGGCACCCCAGAAGTTATACGCCTTGGAGATCATCTGCCGTTTGGTGAACTTCATATTCATATAATACCCTTCGGCAGCGAAGTAAAAGCGGTTCTTGATCCAGGCAAACTCAACGCCGGCACGCAGGTCGTTGCTGCTCTCCGACTGTGCTTCCACATTGTACGAACCGGAGACGGCAAACAACATCTTATCGTCGTTCAGGTTATCGGGATTGCCTTGCGTGGAAGGCATCACGCCTTTCGGCATATACGCCAGGCGACCGGTATAGAGCAATGAAGGCAACCAGTCATGATCGTCGCTCATCGTCTTGTTGGCGGTATTCACATCGATGCCCGTGCCGTTGAAGATCCCTACCTGGTAGTTCCATTTATCCTTCACCAGCCCATGAATCTGCACCCCCAGATCGAAGCCCGTAGCAAACGACGGGTTCACCGCGTTCAATGAATAAGGCAAGACTACGCCTTGTGTCAGCGAATAAGGCAGTACAGGGAACAAGGTTTCCCCGAGCGTCGTCAGGTAAGCATGCGTATACGGCGTTTTGAACTTCCCGACCCGGATACGGAACGATTCCTTGACGGCCACATCGAACCACGCCTGTTGCAGTAGCGCCCCTCCGCTCTTGGCGGCATTGACCGAGAGGTTGAAAGTCACGATATTGTATGCCTTTCCCGTAAAGCCGATGATCGCATTGGGGATCTCAAAGCCCGAGTTCGCGATCTTATCGGCATAAGGCGTGTCGAGCCCGACATCTTCATAACGGTTGAAGCGTGCCGAGGCCTGTACCAAAGCATAGGGTTTGAAAAGGAAATCACCCGCACGGCTCGAGAAGGTAAAACCTTTCTTTCCCGCCAGGGAGACGACGTCGTTCTCCAGATAGGTATCGTCTACTGTCGTTCTTGTGTTTTCTTGCGCCTGCAAATAGAAAGAAGAAATCAGGCAAGCGCCTATAAGTAAAAACTGTTTCATTATCTTGTTCATTTATAAAGAATTCAAAAACTCGATCACCGCGTCCCGGTCATCTTTCGACATACGGGAATAAAGGATCCGGGATGCTGCCCCTTCGCCGTCGTGCCACATAATGGCTTCGGTCAGGTTGCGTGCCCGTCCGTCGTGCAGGAAGTAGGTATGTCCGTTCACCGTCCGTTGCAGGCCTATACCCCAGAGCGGCGTGGTGCGCCATTCACAACCCTGCGCCAGTCCGCTGACATAGTTATCATCCAACCCGGGGCCCATATCGTGCAAGAGATAATCGGAATAGGGATGAATCACCTGGCTGCCCAGCCACGGCAATTGGGTACCGTTCAATAGGACCGTTCCCCGTGGACGGGTATGCAGGGTAGGCGTATGACAGAGATGGCATTTGGCGGCATAAAACATCTCTTCGCCCCGTTTGATCGTCGCATTATCCACATTGCGCCGGGCGGGAACACCCAAGCCCTGCAGGTAGAGATCGACATTCTCCATGTCTTCGGTCGAGATCTCCACGCCATAGTTTGCAAAGCCCATCATCTGGCTTTGTCCCTGGCTCACCTCTTCGGGGTAACGGTCGTTGGTCACCCCCATATCCGAAGAGAAACCCAGCTCGACTGTCAGGTCGGCATGCTGGGCTTTGTTTCCCGAAACACCGATCTGCAGTTTCCCCCGTTCCATGATATAGTTCAGGCGTCCGCTGATCCCGTATTCCGGGTAGTTACTCTGCGCGGCCAGTTTCTTCAACTCATCCAGATCGAGTGCCATCATCTGCCCCATGCCGACATGGCGAAGGGGTTGACGCACGGTAATGCGCAGTTCTTCCGGCGGAATACTATCGGCATACCATTGGCTGATCGCGTAATGCGGCGTCTGCAACGCATACTTCTCCCCGTCGGGGAAAGCAAACTCTTCTTCCGTAAAGGTGATCGTCACCTTGCCTTCCGCTTCGACCCCGTAGATCGACTGGTCGTGCAATACCCGTCCGTATTCGGGGAAGTACCCTCCGCCCTTGCGGGTGATATAGATCAACATCGAAGAGAAGCCGTAGCTGCCCGATCCCCCTTCGGTGTACATCGACGGCTTCGTACGCCCGGCGTTCTTATGGCAACTGGCACAGGAGTATCCGGCATAGACCGGTCCCAGCCCGTTGCCTCCGCCTTCGCCCGTCCCGCGGGAGCGGTCGTAGAGGTCATCGCCTTTATTAAACCGTATTTCGTATTCGCTCGTCAGCCAGGGAGCCGGCTGGTCGTATGCCTTGGGCGAAGCGGTGAAGATCGTAGAATTACCGGCCGACAGCTCTTCGGCTTTCGCCAGCTTCCCACCCGGTTTGTAGATCTCCGTATCGTCCAATCCCTCTTCACAGGCGGCGAATACGGCTGGAAACACAAAGATACAAAGCCCGAGAAGGGCCTTGTATCCGGTTATGAGACTTCCCGGAATAGCCTTCCGGAACCTTTTATACCCAAGTGTCATTGCATCAATGCAGGTCTAAGGCAGTTTTCACTTCCATAAAGATCTCTGCCAGGTCGGCACAGGCTTCCATCGCTGCTTCGATCTCCGAGGTAGCATCCAGGTTGCTACGAAACGGAGCCGGGGGAACAATAAGATGTCCCGCACGTACATTAAAAGAAGGATGGATCAGTTTGGTGATATGGAACTGCTCGAGAGCCACCTCGCCGCCTTTCTCCACTTCCATCTCATATTCGCCCCCTTCTTCATAGAACTCGATCTCGCGGGCCACGCCCGTACCCCCGTATTCAAACTCGATCTCGGCACCCAGGATCCAGGTCGGAGAGAACTTATAATCAAAAGCTAAGATAAACCGGGGGATAGAGATCTGCCCGCGATTGTCCTTCACGGAGCCGGTGGGTGTAAACCGGTTAAATCCATAATCCAGGTAACTGGCGCCCATCTCGCCATAGCCGCCGAAGCGGAATTTCTCATACCCAGCAAAGCCCGACGCCTGCTTCGTCACCGTGGTCGGTTCTTCCGTCTGAGCAAAAAGAGAGAAGGCAAAAAGAGAGCAGAAAGAGAGTAGTAAAATTCTATTCATCGCTTGAAAATTAGTTCGCCACAAAAGTAGACGATCCCAAAAATCAAGGCAATCACCCCAAATAGGTATTCTGCCGCAACACCAATCCCCACAAATAGGTATTTCCCGGCAGCACCCTCACCGCCATAAGACAATTTCAAGGATACATTCTGTATCGGACGTGATGCCTTTTACACGATCCTGCGTCAAAACAATTTGATGCTACGGATAAAACGCCGCCGTTGCCGT
>NZ_JAQFIN010000020.1 GCF_029504695.1 Parabacteroides sp. PF5-6 | reverse complement strand
TCAATTCAAATCAAAAAATCAAAGAACGCTTGTATCTTATATATAATCAACCTGTTACGGTTGAAATTAAAAAATTAACGCATCAGTAGTAATTATCAATTATCAATTTGATCCGGGCCACGTCCCGGATCAGAACGGCCATATCACCGGCGCCAGAAAGATCGCCATCAGAAAGACCACAATCGTCAATGGCGTGCCGATCTTCACAAAATCCATAAACGAGTAGCCCCCGATCCCCTGCACGATCATATTGGTCTGGTAACAGATCGGTGTGATAAAGCTGGTAGAGGCAGCCACACAGATCACCATAAAGAAAGGCATCGGATTGACACCCAACTGCGTAGCTACCGAAAGGGCAACAGGGAAACCCAACGCCGCCGCGGCATTGTTGGTGATCAGTTGGGAGAAAAAGGCGGTGATCAGGAAAGTCATCGCCAACAGCATGTGCGGTCCAAAGCTTTCCGACAGGCTAATGATATAACGGGCAGCCATAGCCGCCACACCGGAGTTCTCAATCGCTTTACTGATCGCAAAGGCACAAGCGATGGTGATCAGGATATCCCAGGAGATATATTTCGTATACTTCCGCGCCGGGAAGATCTTCGCCCACGCCATAATGATGGTCGTCACACAAACGAAGAAGAACATATCCAGTTTGACATTCGGGAAAGCCTCTTTGGTTGCCGGCAACTCCCCAAGGGTTGCCCCGGCGATCATAAAGAGAAACAAGCCCAAGGCAAACCACCGCTTCTTATTGGAGATCGGCTTTTCAGCTTCTTTGCCGTTCGACAGAATAAGGAACACGCTCGACTCGCCCCAGGTAGGGATAAACGAATCGTCGCCCCACAGGATCAGGTTGTCGCCATCCTGCAATACGATATCATCCAGATTGCCCGGAATGCGTTGGCCCGATCGTTTCACCTCTTTGACGATCGCCCCGTAATGGCGGAAGAAATTGAACTCTCCCAAGGTCTTATTGATCCCCGGAAAGCGGGGACCCAGTACGGCTTCTATCTTATGTAACCCTTCTCTCTCACTCTCTCCCGATGCCTCTTCCGAATGATTCGCCGGAGACTCCGGCAACAGTTTATTGGAGAAAAGGATCAGGAACAAGACCCCGACAATAGCAATAGGCAGACCGATCTTGGCGATCTCGAACATCGACAGCCCATCGTATCCCGCTTCCATAATCATGCCGTTGACCACCAGGTTCGTAGACGTACCGATCAACGTACAGATCCCACCCAGGCTCACGGCATAAGTCAATGGAATTAGAAATTTGGTAGGCGGCAATTTCACCTTCTCCGCCCAGCGTTTAATGATCGGAGCAAAGATAACCACCATAGGCGTATTATTGAGGAAGGCGGACATACCCGCAAGTATAGGCAACAACCGGGCTTGCGACCGGATCACCGTCGTCTCCCCTTTGGGAAGAACTTTGCTGAATAATTGGCTTAACGTGCCACTCTGCCGGATCCCTTCGCTGACAAGGAAAAGCAAAGCCACCGTGATCATACCCTTATTGCTGAAGCCTTCCAGCATCTCTTTGGGCGTCAGGATGCCTGCACATAAAAAGAGGACAACAACCGAAAAGAGTGTCAACCCCGGGCGCATCAGGTCTTTGATCAAAGCAAAGATCATCAGGGCTAACCCCGCTAAAACGAAAATCATCTCAAAACTCATACCTACTGAAGTTAGAAGCCGAATGCTCACTTTGAAGCAACAAATGTAGGAAAGTTTCTCAACGGAAGAAAGCATTTACACATCCCGAATGCATCAGTATGCGCATTCAGACCACAAAATTCCGCAAATGGAACAATTAGTTACTCAACGCCAGAGGCAAGTGGAACCAGAAGGTTGAGCCTTCGCCTTTTTTTGAGTTTACGCCTACACTGCCGCCCAGGTCTTCGATGATCTTTTTGGCGATGCTTAAGCCGAGTCCCAGGCCTACCTGGAATTCATCGGCTTTATAGAAGTGCTTGAACATCTTGGAGATCTCCTCTTCGGTCAATCCGATACCGGTATCGGATATCTCTATACGGACTTCTTTCTCGTTGTAAGGATAATAATGCAGGGAGATCGTTCCTTCGTTGGTGAACTTATAGGCGTTATCCAATAGATGGAAGATCACCTGAACCATGCGTTCGCGATCGGTACGGGTCTTGATCGATGGCAGGTTCTCGTCGAAAAGGAATTGGATATGGTCTTTCTGGTTCGACGATTTCAGGCTGGCAGCTTCCCGGCAGATCTCTTTGAGGTCGACATCGTTGACGACATATTGCATGGCGCCGCTCTCGATCTTCGTGAAACTCAGGATACTGTCGATGATCTGCAACAGGATCTCGTTGTTCTTGCGGATCAGGTCGATAAAGTAACTGTTCTCCTCCGTATCGTTCGTATCGGCAATGATATTGGAGAAACCAACGATCACATTCAGCGGCGTACGCAATTCATGACTCATATTCTCGATAAAGGCGGTCTTGACCCGGTTCATCTCCTTTTCGTTGATCAGCGCCAGTTCGTTCTCCCGCTCTTTGGTGATATCACGAGTCAGGCAAATGATTTTCGAGGGTTTGTTATTCTCGTCGTATTTATAGGTACGGAAGAAAGTGGTGTACCAATACAATTCATTCCGAAAATACTGGCGGTAGGTCTCCGTAAACGAAGGGATCTTGTCGGCAATGATCTGTTGGACCTGGCCCAATACCCGCTCGATATCGTCTTCATGGATCCGTCCCAAGTGAGCGTCGCGGCTGGTCTGCACAACAGCTTCATCAGTATCAACAATCTTATTATGTTCATAGTCCAACAGGCTGAAGTCGATCTGGATATCGTCCTTCTTCACATCGTATTCCCAGATGTACGAATTGGCGGAGTTGATTGCCATCTTCAGTTTCTCCAGGCTATCGTGCAGTTTTTCTTTTTCCTGGTAATAGCTGGTATCGTGGTGAACCAGCAATACATAACCGAACACCTCGTCCTGCCGGTCTCTCAGCGGGATACATTTACCGATCAGGCGCATGACCTTGTCGGAATGGGTGGTGGCGTAATAACCTTTTTCGTTGATTGTATTGTAATTGTAATCGTTTTCGAATGTCGCTTCTTTCCCGCTTCGGATCCGCTCGAGGTTCTCGGCGGAGATTGTCGGATTGTCGAAAAGGTTGATCCCCAGGATCTCTTCTCTCGTCGTGCCCAGGATATTCAGATCGTACGGGTTGATATCTATTAGGTATCCATTCTCGTCATAGAGTTCGATCCCGATGGGCAAAGCTTCAAAAACAATCTTGAAGATCGCGTTACTCTTGAAGATCTCGACCGACGAGTCTTTGATGGTTTTCTGCATCTGTTTGTTTTCGATCAGGATAGAGAACAGATCGGCAAAGAAATGGGCATTCTCGATATCAGATGCTGTCCAGTAGTGATGCTTCCGGGTAAATTCGATACCTATAAAGCCCCGTATTTTGCCTTCGGAATAGATCGAGGTAGCCAGGGTCGACTTCAGTCCGTTCTTGACCATCAGGCTTTGTTCGAATGCGGCTTCCGGCGGAAGGTCTTGCATTTCCGAGATCACCGTATCGATGCCTTTCTTCATATTCCCGATCCACCAGGGGAAATCTTTCTCATAAAGCACCGTGGAGCCATTGAACTGACTGCGCAGGAAATCATCCAGATTCATCTTGCCGTCGGCAGATATCTCGTGGATAAAAGACAAGCACGACTCCGTCTCATCGAAATAACCGATATACACCCGGTCCGAATCGAAGTACGAAAGCACCTGAGCCAATCCGTCATTGATAGCGACAGAGGCTTCGGAATGGGTTATGATATGTAAAATCTGTTGAATGGTCGCACGAAAAGACTGCCCTTCTTCTCCCGTCGGGTTAGCATCTGAGTGGGGATGTTGTGTGTTATTGCCCATAGCTGATTAAAGTGTTCACAAACGAATACACAAATATAATATATTCTTAAATAAACTAAACATAAACAAGATATTTTTATACGCTATCTTTGCACATCAAAAAGGAGAGCAATCAGATGCAAAGTTCAAGTTATTTGTATGTGGCGATCCGCGCGGCGATTGATGCGGGACGGGCGATTATGGAAGTGTATGAAGATCCTGCGGCAGATTTCGGTGTGGAGATGAAAGCCGATCATTCACCCCTGACCCGGGCGGATAAGGCGGCGCATGAGGTGATAGCCGAAGCCCTGCAGTCGACTCCTTTCCCACTGCTCAGCGAGGAAGGCCGGACGATCCCCTATGCGACGCGTGCCCACTGGCAAAACCTCTGGATTGTGGATCCGTTAGACGGCACGAAAGAGTTTATCAAACGCAACGGAGAGTTTACGGTAAATATCGCCCTGGTGGAAGAAGGTATCCCGCGCCTGGGTGTGATCTATGTGCCCTGCCGGAAAGCACTCTACTATGCTTCGCAACAGACCGGCGCTTATAAGGTTGCCGGTATCGACTGCCAATATCAACCGTCCTATTCGGAGATCAAACAACGTGCCCTGCGCTTGCCGCTGGCAACCAGTCATCAGGGCATTGTGGTGGTCGCCTCCCGTTCGCACCAGTCGGAAGAGACGACCGCATGCATTGAAGACCTGCGCAAACAGGGACAGCCCGTCACCCTCATCTCCGTGGGCAGTAGCCTGAAGATCTGTGCCGTTGCTGAAGGATCGGCCGATATCTACCCCCGTTTCGCACCCACCATGGAGTGGGACACGGCCGCCGGCGACGCCATCGCACGGGCCGCCGGTTGCTCAGTCTGTCAGACCGACCGGAAAACACCGTTGACTTACAACAAAGAAGACCTGCTCAATCCCTGGTTTGTCGTTTCTTCCCCACACGGATAACCCGGCGCCAGCTTATCCACGTATGATATGCAGCTCTTGAAAGCCGGGACCTTACTTGAAATTTGTAATCACTTTATTGAGGAAATTAAAATGCACAACTTGTGCCAGTTGTAAATCCTGTTCATTTTCCTGTTCATTTCAACAAATTCAACCGACTTACAGTTTTTCACCTCTTTTTTTCAAAAAAAAATTTCACCACCTCTGATACCCGACGTACATTCGCCTATCGGTCGACGCGAAAGACCGGTTATTAAGGGTAAATATTGAGTTATTAAACAGCGATTTTTTAAAGGATTTTATCATGAACACGACGAATGTATTTCAGACGCAATTATTGGGACTTCAAGACAACATGATGTGTTTTGCCATGCAGTTAACCGCAAACAGAGAAGACGCACAGGACTTATTGCAAGACACCACGTTGAAAGTTTTAGACAATCAGGACAAGTTTACGGACAATACCAATTTCAAAGGTTGGGTACTGACCGTGATGCGCAACATCTTCATCAACAACTATCACAAGGTCGTACGTGTACAGACAATGGTCGACAAAGGTACCGATGTATATAATGTAGACACGATCAGCCATTCCGGCTTCGACACTCCGGAAGGCACCTGTGACATCAAAGAAATCAACAAAGCAATCGAAAGCTTAAACGAAGAAATGCGCATCCCGTTTGCCATGTACGTCAGCGGATACAAATACAACGAGATCGCCGAACGACTGGACATCCCGATGGGAACCGTCAAAAGCCGCATCTTCACCGCCCGCCAGGAACTGCAAGGCGAACTGCAAGACTTCTATTACAACTAAGATACACACAAGTAAAACACGCTTCATACATACAGATCTATTCAACAACTCCCCGGCCGCATTGGCTGGGGAGTTTTTTTTGGATCACCCCGAACCGAAGGTCGCTTAGCGAAGCGTAAAGCAAATATTGTGGAGAACTTCGTTTGGGATTGATTTCACAAAGGTCAACGACCTACGAAGTAACGAATAACGCCAAACTTCTAAACCATTGAAAATGAGATATTAATATTCTCTTCAAAAACGACCGGTAGTTTGAAAAAGGGGTACTGTGGCAGCGAAGACAAGGAGTATATATTTGTTGACAACCGTCAACACATTTGTTGATAATTGTCAACAGATCTGTTGATAACTATCAACAAACTTGTTGATAATTATCAACAAATGAATGCTCCTTACAATAGATTCATTTTCATTACCTTATCGTTTGGCATTTTGCAAGCGAAAAAATAGGTCTTTTACAAAGAAAAAAATTGTACATTTGTCGCAAATCTTCTGCCGTCAGAAGAATAAAGTCTAACAACCAAAGATTTACAGGTAATGAAAAGAGACACTGTCATTTTTGACATTATTGAGAGAGAAAAGCAACGCCAGCTAAAAGGTATCGAATTGATTGCTTCGGAAAACTTTGTCAGCGACCAGGTGATGGAGGCCATGGGTAGTGTTTTAACCAACAAATACGCCGAAGGTTATCCCGGGAAACGCTATTATGGAGGCTGTGAAGTAGTCGATGAAAGTGAGACATTGGCCATCGAGCGGTTGAAAAAACTGTTCAACGCCGAATGGGCTAACGTACAACCACATTCAGGAGCGCAGGCTAACGCAGCCGTATTCCTGGCAACCATGAACCCTGGGGACACGTTCCTGGGATTAAATCTTTCACATGGCGGACACCTTTCGCATGGTTCGCCCGTGAACAGCTCCGGTATCCTTTACCGGGCAACGGAATATAATGTAAAAGAAGACACCGGAATGGTCGACTACGATCAGATGGAAGAAGTCGCCCTGCGCGAAAAACCGAAAGTGATCGTCGGTGGTGGCTCGGCCTATTCCCGCGAATGGGATTATAAACGTATGCGCGAGATTGCCGATAAGGTAGGCGCTCTTCTGATGATCGACATGGCGCATCCGGCCGGTTTGATCGCTGCCGGACTGTTGAACAATCCGTTGGAATATGCGCATATCGTTACCTCTACGACGCATAAGACCCTGCGCGGTCCGCGTGGTGGTATCATCCTCTTGGGTAAAGACTTTGAAAATCCGTGGGGAAAGAAAACGCCTAAGGGTGAAATCAGAATGATGTCTCAGTTGTTAGACTCTGCCGTATTCCCCGGAATGCAAGGAGGCCCGCTGGAACATGTGATCGCCGCCAAAGCTGTTGCCTTCGGCGAAGCATTGGAACCCGAATACAAAACGTATCAGATGCAGGTGAAGAAAAACGCGGCTGCCCTGGCACAAGCGTTTATCGACAAGGGATACAAGATCATCTCCGGTGGTACCGACAACCATAGTATGCTGATCGACCTGCGCACGAAATATCCTGATCTGACCGGTAAAGTGGCGGAAAAAGCATTGGTAGCTGCCGATATTACGGTAAACAAAAACATGGTGCCGTTCGATAGCCGCTCAGCTTTCCAGACCTCCGGTATCCGGGTGGGAACACCTGCGATTACGTCACGCGGTGTGAAAGAGCCGGTGATGCAGGAGGTTGTTGAACTGATCGACACCGTACTTGCTGCTCCCGAATGTGCGAACACCGCAAAAGCCGTACACGAAAAAGTGAACCAGATTATGAAGGATTATCCTTTGTTTGCGTGGTAAATCATAATAAATGAAGAATGAGGAGGACCTCATTCTTCATTTTTCATTCTTTATTATAATAAATTAATTCATGAGAAGACTAATTACATCAATCGGTGCCGCCATGGCACTCTGTTTTATGCTGTCGTGTAGTGAAACACCGACAAAACAAATGCCTCACAATCAAGGCATCAACATTATCCCCGCACCTTTAAGCCTGGTGCAGGAAGAAGGAAGTTTTACACTAAACAAAGGCACCACGATCTATGCTTCCCAGGAGGAAGCTAAAACCATCGCGGACTTCTTTGCGTTGAAGATCAGACGGTCTACCGGATTCCCATTAGCCACGAGCGAAACGGCTACGGGCAAAGGCATTGCCCTGTCTATAGACAACACCCTGGAGGTAAACGATGAAGGCTACACGCTGGAAGTCACGCCCCAGCAGGTGACGGTCAAAGGCAAAACCGCGCAGGGGCTGTTCTATGGTATGCAATCGTTGATGCAGTTGTTGCCCGCCGAGATCGAAAATCCGGCGTTGGTAAATGGCATGGCCTGGACCATTCCCGCCGTGACGATCAAAGACGAACCCCGCTTCGGCTGGCGTGGTATCCACCTGGATCCCTGTCGCCATTTTATGACGGTGGAAGAAGTGAAAAGACAACTCGATGTATTGTCGCTGTTCAAAGTCAACACGATGCACTGGCATCTGACCGACGACCAGGGCTGGCGTATCGAGATCAAAAAATACCCCAAACTGACGGAGATCGGCTCCAAGCGGATCGAAGGCGAAGGTTTTGAATACGGCGGATACTATACGCAGGAAGAGGTCAAAGAAGTGGTGCAATATGCTGCCGACCGCTTTATCACGGTGATCCCCGAAATCGAACTGCCCGGCCACGGCATGGCAGCGATAGCGGCTTATCCGGAACTCTCCTGCTCGGGCATCGAAAGCACGCCGCGCATCATCTGGGGCGTTGAAGATGTTGTGTTCTGTGCCGGTAAAGAAGAAACCTTCGAATTCCTGGAAGATGTATTCAAAGAAGTGATCGAACTTTTCCCCAGTGATATCATCCATATCGGTGGCGACGAATGTCCCAAGAGCGAATGGAAGGCCTGCCCCCTTTGCCAGAAACGCATCCGCGAGGAGAAACTGCAAGCCAAAGACGGCCATACGGCTGAGGAACGCCTGCAGAGTTATTTCGTGCAACGGATGGAGAAGGTATTAGCCAAATACGGCAAGAAGATCATCGGCTGGGATGAGATCCTCGAAGGAGGCCTGGCTCCTACCGCGATGGTGATGTCGTGGCGGGGCGAACAAGGCGGTATCGCTGCGGCAAATATGGAGCATTATGTGGTGATGACTCCGCAAAACGACGGTATGTATCTCGACCGCTTCGAAGGCGATCCGAAGATCGATCCGGTAACCATCGGAGGCTCGGCTACGATCGAAACGGTTTACAACTACAACCCCACCCCGGCCGTGCTTGTCGAACAAGGGAAAGAGAAATATATCCTGGGCGTGCAGTGCAACACCTGGTCGGAATATATGTACACCAACGAGCTGCGGGAATACCGCATCTTCCCGCGTATCCTTGCCCTGGCGGAAATCGGCTGGACGGCTCTGGACCGGAAAGACTATAAAGACTTCGAACGCCGGATCGACAATGCCTGCGTTCGTCTCGACGCCTACGGCATCAACTATTATATTCCCCTGCCGGAACAAATGGGTGGCTCTTGCGACTTCGTGGCTTTCACCGATAAAGCGACACTGGCATTCAAGACTTCACGTCCGATCAAAGTGGTCTACACCTTAGACGGAACGGAACCGACAGCCGAATCGACGGTTTATGAAGCGCCCATCGAACTGACGGAATCCACGACACTGAAGATCCGTTCGGTGATGCTTTCCGGCAAGATGAGCCAGGTGCGCACCATCACCGTAGAGAAACAAGCGCTGGCACCGGCCAAAGAAGTGGCACCGACCCAACCCGGCCTGAAGATGGATGTAACCTACGGCTACTTCCTCGACGTGGATCAATTGGCGAATGCCAAAGAATGGAAATCGTCAGTCATTCCTTCCCTGCGGGAACTGACCCGGGTGGTGAAGACAAGCGAATCGATGCGCGGTGTCAACCAATACGCAGCCATTGCCAACGGCTATCTCACAATCCCGGAAGACGGCGTCTATTATGTCTCGTCCGACAATGAAGAAGTATGGATCGACGGCAAACTGATCGTCAACAACCGGGGCGAAGTGAAACGCTTCTCGCGCAACGACCGGTCGGTAGCCCTTGCCAAAGGTCTGCATGAGGTTAAAGTGGTATTCCTCGGCCATATCATCGGTGGATGGCCTTCAAACTGGAATGGCGGCGGTATCCTGTTGCGGAAGTCCGACGCGGAGAAATTCTCGCCCGTTACCCCCGATATGTTATTCCATTGATATATTGCTCGATATAAACATCAGCCGGAGAGGTTGTATCCAAAACAAGGATACAACCTCTTCTTTTTTCTTCATTTCCGTGCCAAATGGCGAACAATTCCCCCCTTATTCTGTTTCTAAAGCGAAGGTAGAAAGATCAAGGGATAGGAAGCATATCCGCATTTTCAGCAAAATTCGCATGCTTCCTGTTGTTTCTAACTTTTTTTTCATACATTTGTAACTAATTATTAAATTGAAAAGGCTCTAATTTGTAAAGGCTCTATGAAGAAGTCAATTCTCTTAGTTGATGATAAACCGGAAATAGCTAAGATAATCATGCTCTATTTGTCGGCGTATGAGGTGAAATATGTGGAAAACCCGTTGATCGCCATTGCATGGCTTTCCAGTGGGAATATACCCGATCTGATCATCTCAGATATTAATATGCCGGAAATGACAGGTGAAGAATTCCTTATTTACCTGAAAGCAAATGATATGTTTAGCGACATCCCTGTCTTTATATTATCCAGTGTAGATGGTAGTGAAGACCGTATCCGTCTGTTTGAAGAAGGAGCTGAAGATTTTATTCTCAAGCCGTTTAATCCCGAAGAACTTAAGGTTAGAGTCAAGAGAGTATTGAAACAATGAAGTACATCTTTTTCGGAAATAACACAAGGATAGCAGAGCATCTACAAGCCGAATTAGGAGAAGACATTTCAATATGTGCAAATAGGTTGGAGTTAAGCAACTACCTTTTGCAAGCAAAACATTCGAGAGAAACGAGTGTTGACTGTTGTGTCTTTATGGAACGGAAGAATATTCAGTCGGATATGCTGACTGTAAATCTTTTAAGAAACCAGCATGTCGATGTGTATATCATCTTGGTGAGCGCCCCGCTAAACAAAGAAGAGAAGATGCCCTACCTCAAGGCGGGGATCGACTGCATGATTTCCGAAACGATCTCCGGAGACGAATTACATAAGATCGTAGGCTTTGCCAAAACCTTCCAGGGACGTACCAAAGTCATTTCTTCGTCCACCACCGATGGCGTAGTAAACCTTTCCCAGATAAAACTACCGATATGGAAAAGAGCTTTTGATATCTTCTTTTCCCTCGCGGCTATCCTGGCATTATCTCCCCTGTTTATCCTTACCGCTTTATTTATCCGGTTGGAAAGTAAAGGGAAGATTGTGTATAAAGCCAAACGCGTCGGGTCCAACTATAAGATATTCGATTTTTATAAATTCCGATCCATGTATGCCGATGCGGACAAACGCGTGGCGGAATTAAAAAAACAAAATCAATATGTGATGGAAGAAGCAGCCGCTGCCGCTGCTGCTGAAGTTGCAGTCGCAGGCAATGTGCCGGAAGAGAAACCGTTGATGGTGGGTGACGATACGATCCTGCTCTTCTCCGACACCGCCATGACATCGGAAACCGATTACCTGAAAACCAAACGAACAGAAAAAGCCAACGCGTTCTTCAAAATGAAGAACGACCCGCGCATTACCCGCACCGGCCGTTTTATCCGTAAATACAGCATTGACGAACTGCCTCAGTTATTCAATATCTTAAAGGGAGATATGTCGGTTGTAGGTAATCGTCCTCTTCCCATGTATGAGGCAGAGCTGTTAACCAGCGACGAGAGTATTCTCCGTTTCATGGCACCGGCAGGCCTGACCGGCCTGTGGCAGGTAGAGAAACGCGGCGGCTCGGAAGCCATGTCGGCCGAAGAAAGAAAACAATTAGATATCAAATATGCACAAACATTTTCATTCTGGGGGGATATAAGAATTATCATCAAGACATTCTTTGCCTTTGTACAGAAAGAAGATGTATAAGCGCTAAACGTGTTACTTATGAAGCACACCGTTATTATTCTATTCCTACTTCTTTGTCCATCCCTACTGATTTACGGACAGAAAAAGACCACAGACAATAAAACAATTGTTGCCGTGACTGCTGCCGACACGGGCACCGACTCCATACAAGCGATGCTGGGTGATTATGAGCGGGTGCAACTTCCTCCGTTGGAAGTCTTCCTGCAATCCGTCTACGACCACCCATCCGTGCAACGCTACGAAGCCAACCGCGATGAAGAACAGGCCAATCTGGTGATTGCCCAAAGGAAGTGGCTGGATTATTTCCGGATCGTTGGTTCCTATCAATATGGGAGGATAGCATCACTCACCTCACAATCCACCACTGAGGATCCCCAGTTTCTCACCAGCACGGGTAGTAACCAGCATACCGGCTATGCCGGCCTTACATTATATATACCCATCGGCGATCTGTTCAGCCAGAAACATAAAGTAAAGGCGCAGCGGGCCAAGTTACGGAAGATCGAATACGAATATGCCATGTCGATTGAAGAGAGAAAACTAATGATATTGGAAGCCTACAATGGCGTGATCAGTATCCTAGCTACCCTGAAAGCCAAATCGGATGCCGCGGCATTGTATAATGCGCAAATGAAGATTTCCGAACAAGATTTTATTAATGGAAGAATTTCAATCATCGAACTTTCATTAGAAAGAAGCAGACGTTCAGGAGCTGTTGTCAGTTATCAGGAAGGACGCGCAGAGTTGCACAACTCAATCACTTTATTAGAAATGCTTACGAATGTAAAAATAATGAATCGCTAATATGGATATCACTCTATTTATATCTCGTTTCTTATATAGAATCAGATACCAGATTATCTTAGGTAGTTTGGTGGTAACAGCGTTGGTGGCCTACTTCTCTAAGTTTTTATCTACGCCTTATACCGTTACTACGAGTATCTATACGGGTATTGCCTATAATTCCACACTAGATTCCGACCAGCCAAATACGGTGGTATTGAACAATACGTTTGACAACCTGATAAACTTGACACAAGCCAAAGGTACGTTAGAAAATGTCTCTACAAACTTGTTTGCACGATCCATGATCTACGGTAGTACGGAAGAAGATAATATGGATATCAAAGCAAGCAGTTATAGGAACTTAATGAAGATAGTACCTGCAGAAGTTATTGCATTAATCGATACAACTTCCTTAGAGAAAACAATAGAGCTACTCAATCAATATAAAAACGAAGATCCTAAAAACTTTCTGTTTAGGTTATTCAACGGAACCAATCCTCACTTCAGTTATAAAAGTTTACAAAAAACATCGGTAAAAAGAATTCAGAACAGTGACTTGGTGGAGATTTCTTACACTTCAGACGATCCGGGTATTGCCCTTAACACAGTTAAACTCTTACATGATGAGTTGGTGAAAACCTATGACGGCATTCGCTACCGTACGGTCAATGATATCGTTAAGCATTATGAAAAAGAGCTAGAGAAAGTCCGTCAAGATCTCAATACTCAAGAGAATGAACTGACTGCATACAATATAGAAAACGGTGTTATCAATTATTCAGAGCAAACAAAAGCACTCTCCAATTCTTTTTCTGATTTCAACAATCGATACGAGTTAATCCTAAGGGATTTTGAGAGTTCGTCTAAACTTGTTCAAGAGTTAGAGAAACAAATGGAAACCAGAGGAAAATTAATCCGTTCAAATACGGCATTCATTAATTCATTGAATGAATTATCCTCTATCAATGGTAAGATCACAGAGCTTGAAACATTTGGCATTGGAGATGATCTGGAAGCAAATAGTGAATTAGAAAATTACCGAGGGCAATTAAGAACTATTGAGAAGAACATAGCCCTTTTAACAGAAGAATTGGAAGAATTTAAGTACTCGAAAGAAGGAGTTGCTGTTGACGACCTAGTAACCAAATGGTTAGAAGAGCTTATCAGAAGTACCCGAGCAGAAGCAGAACTAAACATATTAGACAAACGCCGGGATGAGTTCTTAAGTGAATATCGCATATTCTCACCAGTTGGGACACAATTAAATCGAAGAGAAAGAGAAATCCGAATTACAGAACAAACATACTTAGAGATATTGCATGCTTTGAACTTAGCAAAGTTGCGTCAAAAAAACATTCAACTAAGTTCATCTAATCTCAACACCATCTCTCCCCCCACCTTCCCACTTACGAGCGAAGGGAGTAAACGTTTGCTTTTTATTATTGCATCCTTTGTCGGCAGTATCATCTTTATTGTCGGATGTAACCTAATGATTGAATTATTGGATAGAACTTTACGGGATGCAGAAAGAACGCGTCGCTTAACAAAAATGCCGGTATTAGGAGCGTTCACCGGAAATATCCAATTGAAATATCGTGGATATATCAAAGCTTGTAATCGTATATCAGCTACTTATATCTGTAATCGGTTAAATAGCTATCTCAAACCCGACAGACCTATTTATATCAATATATTAAGTATTGAAGATAGGGAGGGGAAAAGTTTTGTTTCGAACTACCTGCTCGAGCAATGGGAAGATCAGGGACTTATTGCCCAACATATCAGTATTGACGAAGAGAAAAATAAAAATTTCATACAAGCAACGGATTTCAGTATGTTGCATAACGGTACAGAGGGTGCGGGCCATGCCAATATTGTATTGGTTGAATATCCTGCTGTTTACAGAAACAGCATCCCTGTGTCTTTATTGAAAAAAGCGGATGTAAATATCCTCGTGGCCAACGCGCAACGGGTGTGGAAAATTAGTGACGAAGAATTTATTCGTTATCTCAATGAAATGGCTGGAGATGCTCCTCTCTTTATATACCTGAACAACGCAACCCGTGAAGCTGTTGAAGATTTCACCGGGCAATTGCCTCCGGAAAACTCAATCCGGACAACCGCAAACCGGGTGATCTATATGGGGCTCACTTCCAGTGAAACTGCTGTTAAATAATATTTTATGGAGAAAACAGGAACATCCATCAATAAGCTCAAGACCATCAACCTGCTTTTATTACCAGGGTTGATAGGCATCATCCTTTCTCTGCTGCGCAGTCAGATGGGGATGACATGGGCTATTGTGATCATTCCATTTCTCTTGATTCTTTTAGTACAGACTATAAAAGAGCCTATCACTTTATTTTTCTTTATTTTTACATTGAACTATTTTGTTATGGGGATTAGTCGATATGTGGATATCTCAGGAATTAGTTTTTTAATGGATACCCTTATGGCAAGCACTCTGGTCTTAATATTCATTCATACAGCTCTGCTCCGGAATATTGAATGGTCGTACGCTATCAATATTTTAACTATTGGATGCTTTATATGGATGCTCTATTGCCTGGCAGAAATCTACAACCCTTCTGGGGTTGTCAAGGCATGGGTTTTGTCTAGAGGCTTAGCCATCAACGGGATTGTGATCGCACTCATTGTAGCTTTGCTTTTCAATAAATACAAATACGTCAAACACATCCTATTTACTTTAGCCATTTTTACACTCTTGGCCTGCGCCAAAGCATTCATGCAACGAAGTTTAGGATTTGATTATGCAGAAGCTCGGTGGCTAAACAATGGCGGATATTTAACACACCTGATACACTCAGGCACACGCTATTTCTCTTTTTTCACCGATGCGAGTAATTTTGGCTCGAACATGGGGTGTGCTGGAGTAATCTTCTTTATTACAGCCTGTTATTTCAAGAATAGCTTCCTAAAGTGTTTCTATTTTATCGTATCTCTCCTCTCCATTTATGCGATGTTCCTTTCAGGTACTCGAGGGGCGATGGTCGTTCCTTTAGCCGGATTAGCACTTTTTGCTATCGTCAGTAAAAACTATAAAATCCTCACTATTTCTGGTTTTGCTCTGCTTGTCATTTATGTATTTTTTGCCTTTACGACTATAGGTGAAGGCAATCAACAAATACGAAGGATGCGAACGGCTTTTAGGCCTACAGAAGACGCCTCTTTCAATGTGCGCAAAGAAAACCAGAAAATATTAGCTGCCCATCTAAAAGACAAACCTTTCGGAGAGGGACTAGGTTTATCCGGCGGAGAGAACAAAGATATCTCTATTAGACTAACTACTATGATCCCAAACGACTCCTGGTATGTCAAGATCTGGGTAGAAACAGGAATTATCGGGCTCATCCTCTATTTAGCAATTCACTTCTTGGTTATAGTCAAGGGATGCTGGATCCTGATGTTTAAAGTAAAGAATAAAGAACTAAAAGGTGTTCTTTCCGGATTCCTATGTGGGATATTCGGCATGTTCATCAGTGCCTATGGTAATCCATTTTGGGGACAATTCCCAACTGCTATCATTGCTTATACCGGATTAGCATTGGTACTAAAAGGAGAATATTTTGACAAAGAAATAGAACGATTAAAAGAAAAAAATAAGACATATGGAACAATATCTCTTAATGGGAAATGAGTGGATACAAAAGAATGAGAATATATGGTTAGTTGGAGAAGCCATTGTATTTCTTATTTTTCTTATTTCCGTATTATACCTTTTTATCTTTGCGCTTTTTTCTCTGCGCAAAAGAAAATACCAGTATCCGACAGCGAAGAAAAAATATCGCTATGCCGTATTATTTCCTGCATACAGAGAGGATGTGGTAATCATGAACTCTGTCAAAACATTCTTGCTGCAGGCCTATCCTCGGGAGTTGTTCGAGGTAATTGTCATCTCCGACCAAATGACCGAAGAGACCAATCGAAAGTTAATAGAGAGTTCAGCACATGTGGTGGAGATTAATCTGCCCAATAGTTCAAAGACCAACGCGCTACGGAAAGCAATGGATTACATTGAAGAAAAGAAAATGAAATTCGATGTGGTCGTGATTATGGATGCCGACAATGTGGTGGATCCGGACTTTTTAGACCGGATCAACGACGCATTCTATTCCGGATGTGCCGCTGTACAAACCCATCGTGTGGCAAAAAACAGCAATACCAGTGTAGCGGTATTGGATGCGGTCAGTGAGGAGATCAACAACTCGATCTTCCGAAAAGGACATACGCGTCTGGGATTCTCTTCCGGATTGGTAGGTTCGGGTATGGCATTTGAATACGATCTGTTTAAAGAAAGTATCTGGGAAGCCAAGCATGTCGGTGTGGATAAACAGTTAGAGATGATCCTTCTGAAACAAAACATCTACATTGAATACCTGGAGAATGTCTATACGTACGATGAAAAGGTGGCGAATAAAGCCAGCTTCTACCAGCAACGTCGCCGCTGGTTGGCCACGCAGTTCACCAACCTATTCTCCGGTATTGGATCATTGCCTCTGTCTATGTTGCGCGGCAAATGGGACTATTGTAATAAACTGTTCCAATGGATGATGTTCCCCCGTGTGATCCTGTTCGGTTTCATTACCTTATTGGCCCTGTTTATGACCTGGATGGATTGGACGATGTCGATCAAGTGGTGGGGACTACTATTGATGTTGTGCATCACCTTCAGTATGGCTATACCTGATTACCTGGTAGACAAGAAATTGCGCAATGCGATTTTAAGCTTACCCATATTGTTTATCTTGATGTTCCTGAACTTCTTCCGCCTGCGCGGAGCCTCTAAAGAGTTTATCCATACCGAACATAAATACAATTAATACCTCACATAGTCATGCGTATTGCCATAGAAGCTCAACGGATTTTCCGTACGAATAAACACGGGATGGACTTCGTTGCCTTAGAAACGGTTAGGCAACTGCAACAGTTAGATAAAGAGAATGAATATTTCGTCTTTGTCAGCCCCGGAGAAGATAAGTGCGTTTCCGACTCGGAGAATATGCATATTATCGAAGTGAGCTGCCCGACTTATCCGCTATGGGAGCAGGTGGCACTGCCGCGTGCCGTTGCCAAAGTCAAGGCTGACCTTTTGCATTGCACGAGTAATACGGCACCGATCCATTGTCCGGTTCCTCTGGTATTAACCTTGCATGACATCATTTTCCTGGAGAAACGGCAATCCAGCAGCAAGTCCTGGTACCAGGAGATGGGTTGGCACTACAGGCGCCTGGTGGTGCCTCGCATTCTGAACAAATGTCGTAAGATCATTACGGTTTCTAATTTCGAACGACAGCATATCTGTCAAAGCTTAAACCTGCCCGAGGAACAGGTGGTGGCTGTTTATAACGGATATAATCCCTACTTTGCTCCTCAACCCAAAGACAAAGAAGTTATTCACAAGTATATCGATACGGATGATTATCTGTTTTTCTTAGGCAATACCGATCCGAAGAAAAACACACCCCGAGTATTGAAAGCCTACAGTCAGTATCTGCAACAGTCGACGCATAAGCGGAAGTTGTTAATCGCGGATCTGAAAGAAGACTTCATCGACTCCATCCTGCAAGAAGAAGGCATACAAGAGATCAAGCCCTACCTAAGTTATCCGGGATATATTTACAACAAAGACCTGGTAGCCTTGTATAACGGGGCTTATATTTTCCTTTATACCTCGCTGCGAGAAAGTTTTGGTATCCCCTCGCTCGAAGCTATGGCCTGTGCCACGCCGGTAATTACCAGCGACACCTCAGCCATGCCTGAGATTGCTGGCGAAGGAGCCATCCTGGTCGATCCGTTTAAACCGGAAGCCATATCCGAAGCCATCCTCCGATTAGAGAATGATCAAGCCTTATATAATGAGCAGGTCGCTTATGGTCTGGATCGGGTAAAGAAGTTCTCTTGGGAACAGACAGCGATCAACACCTTAGCGATTTATAAAGAGGTAGTATCTTCAAAATAAAAAACTATGATTAAGAGAGATTTCATCATAACCAGTCAACAAAACTGGGACATTGAGATTGGGAGTACAATTAACAACACGACTTTGGAACTCTCAAAAAACAATAGGGTTCTCTATTTGAATACCCCTTTAGATCATATTTCCCTATTAAAAGGAGAAGATAATTACTCCTATCGACATCGACTGGATGTCATAAAAGGACGTACTTCTGCTCTAAGACAGGTCAATAAAAATCTGTGGATCGTAGATTGTCCTTTCTCTGTGTTTTCAGTAAATCAACTTCCCGCATGGCTATTTAATGTTTTTAATGAAATAAATAACAAAAAAATAGCCAATCGGATATTAGCTGCTATTACAGAATTGGGATTCAGTGATTGTATTCATATTATCGATACGGATATCTACCGTAGTTTCTACCTGAAAGAACTCATCAAACCATCCGTTTCCATATACTACTGTCGTGATTTTGTATTGAATAATCCTTATTGGAAAAGACATGGTCGCCGCTTAGAGCCTTTATTGGCCGCAAAATCGGATATTGTCATCACCAACTCAACTTATTTTGCCGAGCATTTCTCCCATTATAATCCTCATACCTACCCTATTGAAACAGGGGTAAATTTAGTATTATATGACTCCAGTAAGCCATGGGCAATTCCTGAAGATTTAGCATCGATACCACATCCAATCATTGGTTATGTGGGAGCATTAGCGTCTTCACGTCTGGACGGGGAGCTCCTATATAAAATGGCGCAAGAACGGCCCAACTACAACTTTGTATTTGTAGGTCCAGAAGACGAAAAATTCACACAACTTCCTTTACATCAATTAAAAAACGTATACTTCTTAGGTAAAAAGCCGATGGAAACATTACCTGCATATATTACAGGCTTTGATGTATGTATTAATCCCCAAAAAGTAAATGAAATTACAGACGGAAACTATCCATTGAAAATTGATGAATATTTAGCAATGGGGAAACCTACAGTGGCCACTAGCACACATACGATGAGAGACATTTTCAGTCGTCATGTATTCTTAGCCAATACCCTCGAAGAGTATCTGTATCATATAGATGAGGCACTAACAGAAGTCAAAGATGAAGTAAAGAGAAATAATCGCATTGATTTTGCCCATACACATAGCTGGGGACATAGTGTTGAAAAGATATATAAGATTATTGACCAGTTTCAAACAAACAAAAACAACAATTCATAAGATTGTCCATGTTAGAGAATCACCCCAAATTCAAACTTTTTTTGCATCGTTTGATCATCCATCCCTATGCATCCCGACCACGGTTATGGGCACGTATTTTTGTAATTCCTTTTGGAATAAAAAGAGGGAAAGGCTCCATTATCAGACGCTCGGCTAGACTAGACCTTATTCCTTCCAAAAAACTTGTATTGGGTAACAGAAGCATCATTGAAGACTATGCACTGCTTAACAATCAAATGGGAGATATTATCATTGGAGATAATTCATACATAAACACGCGAGGGAAAATTGTAGGTCCTGTTATAATTGGTAATAACGTAATAATGGGTGGAGACTCTCAAATAACAGGTCTAACTCATAACTATAAAGATGTCACACGCCCGATCAACCAACAAGGCGTTACTCCGACGCTTACAGTTATAGAGGATGATGTCTGGATTGGAGGAAATAGTTGTATTATCCAAGGTATTCGAATTGGAACGCATTCATTAATCGCTGCAGGAAGCGTTGTTACCAAATCTGTGCCTCCTTATACTGTTGTTGGTGGAAATCCGGCAAAAGTTATTCGCCGATATGACTTTGATCTGAAAGAATGGGTAAAACCTTAGTTCTTGAAAAGCAGAAAGACTAAAGGGATGATTGGAGAAAACGAATAGACTGTTGCTTCCATTGATCATGTATACGATCCACTTCCTGCCAAGGGATAGAAAACAAATCTCTCTTGTCAATCAATTCTTGCGATGAAGTAACGATTCGGTCAGTCAATGAAAAGATTTTCAACAGAGACTCTAAGCGAGCCACTCCTCTGTTTTTATTAGCAAACACGACAAAAGGTTTATGAAAAAGGATAGAGAACACACAAGCATGAAAGGAATCCGTTATCACCAATTGAGCATCCTCAAATCCACGCAACCACTGTTCGACAGAAGGGGAAATACACTGTTCTAAAGGTGCATTCGGTTGATTATAGCGCACATGATCAACTGTATATGCCTTGTATCCTAATGTTTGAGATAAGTAACTAACTATTTTATTTTTTTCTTCACGTTGGTCTGATCCATCTAAGATATAGGTCAACATCTGCCCATCGCTGGGATGGGTATCTCCTTTTGCTATCAGTTCCTGGTAATGGGAAATAGGGAGTAACATCGTAGGATCCAACACATGAGTCGCACTTACCTGGAAGTGTTTATCACACAAAGCAACAGCCGAATCTTCACGCACGGAAACGGCATCAAATCGCTTCAATAAAGCGCCACACACTCCTGTCTGCTGTTCGGTATATTCCCATTGGCTCACTCCAAAAGAGGGTGCATAGGCTATTCTTTTCACCGGCCAACCGGCAGCAAATTGCAAATAGGCCTCTTCAATGTAAGGGAAGTATTTCGGTCGCCAGATCTGATCACTGCCGACAACAAAAGCATCAAAGTCATCCGGCTGAATGGAATATAAAGAAGTTATCTTCAGATGCGGATGAATGTTTTGCTCCACGAACCGATGAATATCCCGCCCAATTACTGGCAGTTCCTTTTTCCACTTTCTCTCTCGGAAGATAACAACATCTTTTCTTCGGAGCACATATTTACGTACAGCCCTTTTCCCATAAGCCAAAAGCATCCACCAGAATGGGCGTTTGGATATATTAACTTCCTGCAAATCAATCAGAGTTGCTTCATGCCCCATTTGAGTCAATACTGTTTGAAGGGCATATGCCTGTAATATGCCTCCATAATTGATATGCAACGGAAGTGTTAAGATGCCTATTTTCATATTCTTATTGCTTAAGGATTAAACGAAACAAACTCTTTATCTTCGATTTCACTCTTTTCCCAAAGGGGATACGGGTAAAATGATCAATCGTTTCCATTGCTGATCTATTCTTCAGCATGGAAAAAAAAGCATCCCGCTCGGAAGGTAGAGCTGCCGGTTTCTCCGTGCTCCTGTTTTTTCGCACAGCTTGTTCGTATGTCGTAGATTTCAACTCCAAGTATTCCTCTTTCAAGAGGAATGTCGTATCTGGATTATGAATAAAAAGCAAACTGACACCTCTATCATCATTAAACTCCGGTAAAACATCGTCTATTCCCCAATAATCAGCAATAGTCATGTCACTCCCGCTCTTAAAACACTTACTGGGGCAATCATAACAGGAAGGACGTAAATACAGATCGGCTAAAAAACCTTTGATGAAAGAATTTTTATAAAAAGGTTCGGAAACCCTCCTCTCATATCCTCTTGGTGTTTTTGCATATTTACACGTAAAACTGTATGTTTTCCACCCAAAAATCTTGTCACGAAATAAGACTGAATACACATTTTTTTTTGAGATCCCTCTTTTTTTCAAAAACTCATGCAAATATTGTTCCCAAACTTTAGGAGAAGGAACACCATGACAAATGAAATCAATTGCCAATAAGTTTTCATACTCCTTCCTTAGATACAGTTTTAACCCGGAAATCTGACACGGTGTACCTGAAAAAAGAACTTGCCTACCTTGTTTCAAAAACTGTTCTGCTTGTCTAAAATGATCACTGACATCACTTTGTACATACTTCGATCCTCTAAAGAATGCAATATCTTCCTCATTATCAATCCAGTCATGCCGCACTTTCCATTGTTCATCAAAACGAACCCCAAAAACAACACCACCTTGTGAAATAACCGCTTTGGCAAGCAATGTAAAGACACCTCCGGAAGAACTTTCTTCCCGAATAGAATTATCTCTATTTTTCGCCGCATAGATAATATCCGGCCTCCTTTCCTTTCCCTGATGTATGACCGGACATACCTTTTCACAAAGACCACAATCAATGCACTGTTTTAGATCAATTGTAGGATAGAAGAACCCTTCTTCATCCTCTTCCATGACAATACACTGTACCGGACATTTCTGCACACAGGCATAACATCCGCAACAATCTTTCTTGTCTTTCAGTTGTATCATGTATGATGCATTAAAAGGCTTACTTTCTTAACTTAACAAACATTTTACGAAAAGGTTCTCCCAATAGGTTACGTTCATACCCGTTCATATCAAAAAACCAGAATAAGGGCAAATAAAGCGCACTAAACAATACTATACCGATTAACAAACCTCCCAGATCTGAGATCGGAAAGAAACGCACGATAAAATAACTGACACTTCCTATCAAGAGGGGAGTTTTAGACATACTTAATATTTCTCGCCAAAAACGAGGGATATCAATCTGTGTTTTTTTCCAGTAATACACATTCATAATCAGGACTTGTCCTAAAATTAAGGATATAGCCGTACCTATAGCACACCCGATTCCATCATATTTCTGTGCCAAAGGAATAGAAAGAGCCAAACTCAACACCGCCAAAGTGACATAACAAACGGACCGGAATTTCATTTGATTACGCGCTTGCAATATCGAAATTCCTAAGTTTTGGATCAAAGGAATCAATAAAGGCACAAAAAGAAGTACAATAATAATATAGGCCACATCATAATCCGCTCCTGCCCATAACCTTATAAATTGACGGCCAAATACAATAAAACCGGTCAGAATAAAGACCATAACAATATACTGTATCCTTCCTACCCGAATAAAGATATCTGAAATTGCTTTCGGATTATTATCCCGCGTCACCATGGAGGTTATTCGGGGCAAAAACACGCCTTGTATAGCTGTTGAAAAATTTATATAAATATGAACCACCTGCATGGCTAAAGCATAAATAGCCACCGAGACCGCTCCTTTATAGACACCTAAGATAAACTGTCCGGTACTCCAGTAAATCCGATCCATTATCGTGTTCAGAAATATCCAAAATGAATAAATGGAAACTTCCCGTACAAAATCCCATTTGAAACGGCCAAAACGGATCTGTATGTGTAACTTATAATGACAATACCACCAATTGATTAATAGTGTAATGACATTAAACGCAACCGTAACCACTACCATTCCGATAGCCCTGTATCCCAACAACAACATAGCAATCATCACCAACGCATTTAAAACAATACGGATAATATTGATAAGCTTCTGGAATACAAACCTCTCGTACGCCGTTATGATAGATGTAAATAAACTAAAAGGAAAAGTAATGGCAATATTAAAAATCGTAAGCAGTAACATGACACGAACTTTTCTCAACTCTTCATTTCCCATCGTTTCGCCAAAAAGTCCTTCTACATTCCAATATAAAACACCGCCTACCCCTAACGCAATGACACCAATCCCGGAATAAAGCAATAAAAACAAACCAAACATTTCATAGAGTTCCGTAGTCTTTCCTTCTGCCCGATATTTTGCCGTATACCTAACAATCGCGTTCCCAAACCCAAAATCCAATATTGTCAAATAAGATACTATTGAGGCGACCAGTGAGTAAAGCCCATACTCGGATTGTCCCATCATGCGAAGCATAAAAGGCGTATAGAGCAACGCAATCAAATTGCTCAACCCTATAGAAAGATAGGATAATATAGCTCCTGCTTTCAATTGGTTCATGGCTTTCTACTTTATTGCGTTTTATCGGATATTCCTTTGACCATTCCTTTCCAACTGGCACAAACCATTTGCCATCTGCCTTTCAACATATAAGTCAACACATTTTTAGGCATCACCACCCCCATTTGATACAAACAAGAAAGCATACAATCCATCCCTTTCAGATTCCGGCGCGCGAAAAGCAACCGGCTTCGGGTCATATAGTATTGTCGCAGGGGGGTTGCTTTGGGAATACTCATGCTTTCTTTATGATAGACTGCCGCGGCTGGTTCATACCATAACGAATAGCCGGCTCTTTTCAGCTGCATCGACCAGTCGAACTCTTCATAAAAGAGGAAATAGACTTCCGTCATCTGGCCGGCATCCTCCAGTACCTTACGTGAAGTCAGCATACAAGCACCGTGTAAGAAAGCTGTTTCTCGCGCCTGGTCGCGTTGTCCTTCATCTTTCTCGCCAATGCCAATGGTTTCATTGCGCAAAAGGATGGGAGAAAGCGGGGTAAAACCCGCATATTGAATGGTATGAGCAGGTGCGACATAGAGCAACTTTGGAGAAACAGCGCCTATATTGCTTGATGAATTTAGCCGATCGATCAGCACTTCCAAAAAAGGTCTGTCGATCAGCATATCATTATTCATATAAAGAATATAATCTCCCTTCGCGTATTGGAACCCCAGATTATTTCCACCGGCAAAGCCCAGGTTTTGATCGCTGCAAACAACAGTTACTTTATCGAATCCACAGGCCTGCAATCGTTTTCCTTCCTCATTCCGAGAGGCATTATCAACCACAACAACTTCATACGGATAAGTTTCATACTGCTGTAAAGAGTCTATCAACTCACAAGTATCCTTATATCCATTAAAATTTACAGTAATAATTGAAACCATATCTGTTTAGTTTACATCATGTTCCGTATGTATAAACTTTTTACTGCCTTCTTTCAGCTTAAGAAAGTTCACACACATAAGCACAGCCATAACCGGAATCTTACTCATGGCTTTGAGTAAGCGTTTATTTTTTAAGGAGGGAGGAATAACCGCAAAGATAATGCCATAGAACACCAGTGTCAGCACCCACCATTTCAAAGACAATGCCTTAAAAAACAAAGTGAATATCAAGCTGATCAACGGAAGAAGCATCAATAAGATAGAACGGGGCAATAGCATCCATTGCAGAATCTTATTCGCGTAATCTATATTTCCCTGTGATAAGGCATGGGGCAAATCCAGAATGGATCGATTCAACGACTGGTATTGAACGGCCTGCCAACGTTTTCTTTGGTTCTTGAAATTCTTCAGGTTTTGTGTCTTTTCATCGTATACATACACACTCGGCAGGTAACCGATACGAATACGGTCTCTCAACAATAACACTTCAAATTCACGGTCTTCACCTGCCGTATGCAATTTCCGCACGTTCTTTTTGAACCATTCAAAGTCAAAGGCAATCCCTGAACCTATCAAGCTGGCCGACAGTCCCAGGTTATATGTTCCCAAGCGAAAAAACGCATTATTAATTTCTTCGCTCACCGCGTCCAACATGGCCACATCCGTATTCAAGTTCTTGGCTATTCGATGGGTCTGAATAACCTTTAATCCGGATTGATAAGCAGTATTGAGTTGGTGTAAGAAATCAGTATCCGCAATATTATCGGCATCCATAACAACCACCAGATCATAATCTTTGCCTTCGATATGATCCATTGCCAAATTCAATGCCTTCGCTTTGGTGCTATTCTCATACGTCGCGACCAGTACTTCCACATTCCGCTGTTGCCGTAATCGTTCGTTGGTTTCTTCTGTCATATGATCAGAGATCACAATAATATCATAACAGTCAGCAGGATAGTTTTGCATCGAAAAAGAAGAGACACTTGAAATGATCACACGGTCTTCATTGTAGGCAGGAAAAAGAACTGCTATCTTATTAATCTTACTTCCGCCCAACAGCACTTGAGGCTTTTTAAGCAATGAGCTCAAGCCAAAAACCAAAAGGTATAAAACCATCAAGGAGAGGAGAGAATACAAAATGATATCAAGCGCTTGCAATACAACCATATCTTCTACATATTTGTCACAAAAATACTTTTTTCTTTCATACTTCGCACTATCGCCTACTCTATATTGTATGATTTTCGGCATTTCAAGTGACGAGAGCAGAAACAAATCACTGAGAATTCACATTCATCGAACTCCAAAATTCTCTATACATAACAGGATTTTGTTAAAAATGTTCTTTCAAAGCCCACTTTTACCTGGCTTAATTCACTGTTCAAAGACATCTATTCCGCTTTACTTTTTAAAAGCCTAATGTTTTGCACATAAAACACTAATGTTTTGTCGGCAAAAGCTTAATGTTTTGTCGACAAAACATTAAGCTTTTATTTGAGTACATCAGGCGAAGATCAGTCCTACCTGACTATGAACAACGTAGAATATCGTAAATATCCTTCCCCACCCTAATTTTTGACTCTTTGATTTCAGAAATCAAAAGAAAAATTGTTTCTTTGCGTAAAGTTATAAAGTGTAAAAATATGAGTGCTTTATTGTTCTGGATCGGGGTCTTCCTGGTTTTTTATACTTATTTGGGGTATGGGATTCTGCTCTTCGTCTTAGTGAAAATTAAAGAGTTCTTCGTCAAACCCATCATATATGGGTTGCCGGATCCGCTTCCGGAAGTCACGCTCTTTATCGCGGCTTACAATGAGGAAGCTATCGTACATGAGAAGATGGCCAACTGCCATACCCTCTCCTACCCTGCCGACAAGCTTAAGATCTTCTGGATTACTGATGGATCAAACGACCGGACCAATGAGTTATTAGCCGAATATCCGGAGGTAACCGTCTTGTTTAGTCCGGAACGGAAAGGCAAAACCGCGGCATTGAACCGGGGCATTGATTTTGTCGAAACACCCATAGTGATTTATACCGATGCCAATACGATGCTCAACCCGGAAGCCATTACGGAGATCGTCCGTAAGTTCTCCGATCCGAAAGTGGGTTGTGTGGCCGGCGAGAAACGGGTAGAGATCGCCGTCGAACAAGGCGCTACTGCCGGAGAAGGCTTATATTGGAAATACGAATCCAAGCTGAAAGAATGGGACGACCGTCTTTATTCCGCCGTTGGTGCTGCCGGTGAATTGTTTTCTGTCCGCACGGCTTTGTTCGAAAAGATGCCGAACGACACCTTGCTCGACGACTTCATCCTCTCCCTTCGCATCGCCCAAAAAGGATATAAGATTGCCTATTGCAAAGAAGCCTATGCCGTGGAAGGTGCTTCATTGAATATGAAAGAAGAAGAGAAACGCAAAGTGCGCATCGCCGCCGGTGGCCTGCAATCGATCTGGCGCCTGCGTAGCCTGTTGAATCCGTTCAAGTACGGCACACTGAGCTTCCAATACACCAGCCATCGCGTATTGCGCTGGACGATCACCCCGCTGGTGTTGTTCCTTTTGTTTCCCTTGAATGTTTTTTTAGCCTGGACAGGGAACATTTTCTATCTTATCTTGTTAATACTACAGACAATATTTTACGTAGCCGCTTATTGGGGCTATAAAATGGAACAAAAACATATACGCAATAAATTATTATTTATTCCGTACTATTTTGTCTTTATGAATGTGAATGTAATAAGGGGTTTTTTCTACTTAAAGAAGAATAAAGGTACCGGCGCTTGGGAAAAAGCGAAAAGGAGTAACGCCTGAAAGGAATATTTTTGTTTGAAAACTTCCTTGATTGCAACTTTATTAATACATTTGTAACTCAAAATAGAAAAGCACATTATTTTGCCTAATGGATAAATTAGCATCAGATTACAAAGTCTTAGTGGTTGATGATGTCCCAACAAACGTTATGTTGGTTCAAGCCATTCTAAAAAAAGAAGGTTATACGATTCTTACGTGTGATAATGGGCCTAAAGCACTGAACATAGCGCAAGAACAGCATCCCCACCTTATCTTATTAGATATTATGATGCCGGAAATGGATGGATACGAGGTTTTGCAACATCTGAAAAGCAACCCCGAGACAAACGATATTCCGGTAATCATCATGTCCGCCTTAAGTGATATGCAAAGCATTGTGAAGGGCTATCAGTTAGGTGCCATAGAATATGTGACTAAACCTTTCCAACGGGAAGAGTTATTGAAACGTGTAGCCCACCGCTATGAACTGTTCAGCATCAAGCGGATCAAGCAGGAACTTGAAAACACCATCGAGTCGCGCGATACACTCTATTCGGTTATTGCACACGACCTTCGTTCCCCGTTGGGTTCATTGAAGATGATGATCAATGCGGTCCTTTTGATGGTCGACAAGAAAAGCGTCGGAGAAGAAGTATTCGAAATGCTGCAGATGATCAACAAAACATCCGAAGAGATCTTCCTGCTTCTGGACAACCTGTTGAAATGGGCAAAGAACCGCCTGAACCGGCAGAATATATACCGCCAGCAAATCGATATAAACAGCATTATCGCCAGTACGGCCGACATCTACGATACCATGGCCAAACAAAAAGGCGTCTCGCTGACCTTGGAAGGCCTGGACAGTAAACTTACCGGATCGGTTGATATCGATATGCTGAAAACCATTATCCGTAACCTGATGTCGAATGCACTTAAGTTTAGTTTCGAAGGCGGAACGATTACTTTAAGTTCCAAAACCGACGGCGATTATGTAATCATCAGCGTGAAAGATACGGGTAAAGGAATCAAGAAAGAAGACCAGGATAAGTTATTGAAACAAAATACCCACTTCACCACCTACGGAACCAGCAATGAGAAAGGTTCGGGCTTGGGCTTGATGCTGACCAAAGACTTTGTGGAGCTTCACGAAGGTAAACTCTGGTTCGAATCGGAAGAAAACAAAGGAACCACCTTCTTCTTCTCGCTCAAAGCATTGAATCAGGAAGATTAAGTAAAACAATCCATGATACAAAGCCGCTACTCCTGCACCGGATTAGCGGCTTTTTCCGTTTTACGCCTTCTATCGATCGACTTCTGAAACAAACACATCCCACATAAAAAGTTAAACCCTACCCTTCACCTTTCACCCCAAGAGGAGATCCCTGTATTGATCAGCGTTTCGGGTGAAAGATAAAGGAATACCTTTAAAAAAACGACAAACCTGGCGGTTTCCCGAAAAAGGCCGCCGGCCTTTGGGAAAACCCTGCCGGCCTTTTGGGAAACTCCGGCGGCCTTTTGGGAACTAAAACAGTTCACTTTTTTTAGAACGATACACTTTGGGAAGTTCTTTATCAAGCTTTCATCCGAAACGCTGATCAATACAGGGATCAGGCGACCGGGTGAAAGGTGAAGACCGGGGTAAAAACTTTTATGTGGTGTTGCGAAAAAGGCTGCCGGAGTTTTTTTTGACTTGTTGGCGGACAGCTTACAGAAGCCGGGCGGTCTCGACTTTCAATAACCGGTTCTTCAGGCGTTCGGCTTCTCCTTTGCGTATGCGTAATGTCATTTCGCAGTCCATCTCGAATTGCTGGGAAATGATGGTCGGGTTATCTTCTTTTACGATTCGCATGATACCATTCAGGTAAGGATATTCGAAAGCGACAGTGATCTCTTCGTCGACCGTGCGTTCTTCGATCTCGGCATGGGCGATCGCGTCGGCAGCAGCCGAACGGTAAGCAACAATCAAACCGCTCGTGCCTAACTCGATCCCTCCGAAGTAACGGATGACAACGATAAGCACATCGGTCAGTTCATTCGAATTGATCTGCCCCAGAATCGGTTTGCCGGCTGTAGAAGAAGGTTCACCATCGTCGTTCGCCCGGAAGGTCGTACGATCCGCTCCCAGCATATACGCCCAACACACATGACGGGCATCATAATATTGTTTGCGATATTTATCAATCTCCGCTTTGACCTCTTCCACCGTTCGTACCGGAATAATATAAGAGATAAAACGGCTTCTTTTCTCCGAATAAAAACCTTCGGCTAATTCCTTTACGGTCTTATAGCTATCGTTGATCATAAAAACACGTATTAATCGGGGATTTTTGTTTTACTGACCTCTTCCCGGTAAGCCCGGAAGTCCTTCATGATCTCTTCGATCTCTTCAATAAAATAAGGATCACTCACCTGGGTCTTTACCGCTTCATAATACGCTTCGATGGCAGCCAGGGCACAGAGATCCTGTCCGCGCAACACAAAATAAGGTTCTTCTTTTTCAAAGCATTGTTTGATCATTTGGATGGGATTCTTCATCTTCTTTGCCTGTTAGGTACTTAATTCTTCTGTTTCAATATATGCACACAAAAGTACGAATATAAAAAACTTTAGCCAAATACATCCCGTATTCAGCTAAAGTCACAAACGTAAATAAAAGTTTTGTTACCCAATCTGCCTGCGCAGATCAAAAATGCACTACCAACCTTTTGTATATATAAACAGTTTTAACCTTTTCATTTAACACACTCTAAAATGTCGCCTATATGCATAAGACAGTTCAAAGGAGAAATACCCTTGACGGAAAAGAGAAAAAATGCTTTTTTAACAACTTGACGTACATTGACTGCAAAAAGACTTGGGTAAAAGAAATTTGCCGAAATGAAAGTGCGAGATCATACGCACTTGCATTCCGGCAAAACAATGTTGATACTACAGATAGATGGATTAAGTTAGTTTTTCATTACAAATAAACGCTTTTCCGTTCAAACAAGGGTTAAAGCATCGATCAAAAAGCTTAACAAATCGTTCAAAGTCCTTTTCCCTGAACGATAAGTTAAGGAATGAACGATTATTTATGCCAGACCCAAGAGAGATTGGCGGTATTTTATTAGTTTTGTGCAGTATTTAGTTTTAGACACCTGTCCATACCATGAGATTTATCTACTTTCTACTCTTTTCACTCCTATGGGGTTCTTTTCAGGTAAATGCTGATCCCGGATGCGATTACTATTTTCGTCATTATACCAACCGGCAAGGGTTATCGCACAACTCGGTGTATTGCTCTTTGCAGGATAAACGGGGATTTATGTGGTTCGGAACAGAGGATGGCTTGAACCGCTTCGACGGATACAACTTCATTACCTATCGCCATAACTCTTCGCTTCCTTTTGGCGAAGGGCTTCCCAACGATTGTATCTATGATCTTCTGGAAGACTCTACGGGTAAGATATGGGTGTGCACCAATGGCGGAACCTGCTATTACGACTATGAATCCAATGCTTTCTATCCATTGGAATATATCCCCGGGGAGTTAGTAGATGAGGTCTATCGCAAAGTATGCGAAGACAACCAGAAAAACCTCTGGTTCATGTCGAGTGATAAGTTGGTTCGTTACAGTCCGGCCAATAAAGAGTTTCGTATCTATCCGGCCACGGAATATTTCTACCCCCATGCCATGAGTGTGCTTGAGAACGGAACACCTATATTTGCCAATCAAACGCAATTGTTTATCTACCGGAAAGAGACCGAGCGTTTTGTGCCCTTTTCGGTCCTGACGGAAGAAGAGATAGAAGACAAGACCCATATCACTTCGCTGGATGTTTTACCCGATGTCGGCATATTCGTCGGTACAAGCAAAGCCGGGCTCAAACTGTTCTACACCCAATCCCAACAGGTAGAGACATTGATTCCCGAGATCTACGTGCGGGCGGTCGAAGGGTATAACAATAATACCTTTTGGGTCGCCAGCGAAACAGGGCTTTATATCTACAACCTGATCGATAAGTCGGTCAATCGCCTGACTAAAATCTTCACCAACGAGTTTACCCTTTCCGACAACGCGATATATAACATCACCCGAGACTCGGAAGGCGGCATGTGGGTCGGCACGTTCTTTGGCGGGATCAATTACCTGCCGCAGCAGTACACACCTTTCGAATATTACATTGCCGGTAAGACCCATAAAGATATGTTGGGGAACGCGGTTCGCGAAATAGTGCCCGACAAGCAAGGCTACCTCTGGTTAGGTACCGAAGACAACGGCATCAACCGCTACAATCCGACGACCCGGGAGATGATCAACTTCTCGGCCAACCATCCGGTCAATAAGATCTCGGCGATAAATATCCAGGGATTGATGGTCGACGGCGACAAGCTCTGGATCGGTTCACTCAACCGGGGAATAGACATCCTGGATATCAACACCGGCAAAGTGATCAAGCAATATTCGCAATCGAGTACGAATCAGAAGCTTTTCTCCGACCATGTGGTCTGCTTTTATAAGACTTCCGCCGGAGAGATCCTGATCGGAACCAGCGCCGGACTCCTTATATATAAAGAAGAAAGCGACAGCTTTGCCCCCTGGCAATACATCCGGACCCATGTCAGACAGATTATGGAAGACTCGAAAGGCACCATCTGGGTAGCCACACGAACAGGGGTCTACCGCTATCTGCCCGACGACGACCGCCTGAATCACTACCAACCTTCCGATAAAAGGCTCAGCCTGGGAAGCAACAGTATCACTTCCGTCTTCGAAGACTCCAAAGGGCAGATATGGGTAACCACCATGTATGGTTTCTCTTTGTACAACGAAGAAACCGACTCTTTCAACCGGATAACCACCGAGAACGGCTTGCCCAGTAACATCGTCTACCGGATTGTCGAAGACGACGACGGCGACTTCTGGATCACCACGGCGAATGGCCTGGTGAAGTTCAATCCGGAAACCAATATCATGCATGTTTTCTCCAGTGCCGAAGGATTGCATGAAACGCAGTTCAACTACAATTCTTCCTACAAAGCGCCTAACGGAACGATCTATTTCGGGACTATCAACGGGATGCTTTCTTTCAGTCCCCGCCTGTTCCAGACCGACAGCTATTCGCCACCGGTCTACATCACCAACGTCTCTTTGCCCAACGAGCAAATGCAGAACTACGAACTGGGGCAATTATCGGGCGAGACTCCTTTCACGTTGAAACTGCCCTATCACTCTTCTTCTTTCACAATCTCTTACACGGCATTGAACTATACCTCCCCGCATGCCGTGCACTACACGTATATGCTCGAAGGCCTCGATAAAGACTGGCTCGATATCGGGTACAAACGCGAAGTCAATTTCGCCTACCTCTCTCCCGGTGAATATGTGTTCCGGGTCAAATCGACAAACAGCAGTGAGGTGTGGCAAGAGAACGAACGGACGCTATCGATCATCATCACCCCGCCTTTCTGGTGGAGCACCTGGGCTATTCTCTTCTATGTACTGCTCCTGATGGCCTTTATCTACTGGCTCTACAACCTCAAGAAGCGTCAGTTCGAACGCAAACACCTGCGGGCACAGGAGATCTATGAGAATGAAAAAGAGAAAGAGATCTACAATGCCAAGATCCAGTTCTTTACTTTTATCACCCATGAGATCCGAACCCCTTTGACCCTGATCAAAGCGCCCCTGGAAAAGGCCATACGGCTGAGCAAAGACTATGCACCGGTCTTGCATAACCTCGAAATCATCGAAAAGAACACCCTCCGCCTGTTGAACCTGAGCAACCAGCTACTGGACTTCCGCAAAACGGAAAGCCGGGGCTTCAAGCTCAACTTCGTACGTACGGATGTTTGGTCATTGACCGATTCGATCATACAGACCTTCCTGCCGATGTTCGAACGCGAAGGGAAGAGCTTCCATATCCTCTATCCCAATAAGCAGTTGTATGCCTCGATCGACCGGGAAGCCTTCTCGAAGATCGTCAGCAACCTGATATCCAACGCGTTTAAATATTCGCAGAAAACCGTCACCCTGCAGGCGACGATCGACGAAGAGCGCGATACGCTTCAGATCATTATCACCAACGACGGCGCTTTGATCCCCTTGTCGGAGAAAGAAGAGATATTCAAACCGTTCTACCGCATGAAAGAGAACGAGAACACCGAAGGTAGCGGTATCGGCTTGTCTCTCTCGCGCACGTTGGCCGAATTTCATTCCGGCACATTGAACTATCAGCATACGAATGAACACCTCAACCAGTTCATCCTCGAAGTACCGACCAAGCAAAAAGATCATTACCTGGTCAATACGCCCGACGACGAAACGCCGACCGAGGCCAAAGAAGCAACCGTACCCTCACCGACGTTGAAACAGGCCATCCTGGTGGTAGAAGACCAAAAAGATATGCGCCAGTTTATCGTCGAAGACCTCAAAGAGAAGTACCATGTGCTCGAAGCCGAGAACGGTGAAGAAGCGCTGACCGTGCTCGAGAACAACAGTATCAACCTGATTATCAGTGATATCATGATGCCGGTGATGGATGGATTCGAACTCTGCAACAAAGTGAAAAACAACGTACACTATAGCCATATCCCCTTTATCATCCTTACGGCGCAGCACAACCTGCAGTCGCGCCTCGAAGGATTGAACAAAGGCGCCGACGCCTATATGGAGAAACCGTTCTCTATGGAGTTGCTGCAGGCCCAGGTGGTCAACCTGTTAAAAAGCCGGGAGATGCTGAGCAAGGCCTATCTCGAGAAACCGCTTATGCCTACCCAGACCCTGGCCGTCTCTCCATTGGATGATATCTTCCTGAACAAATTCAATGTCTATCTCGATAAGAACCTGACCAGCGATACGATGAGTGTCGAGTCGCTTGCCGCCGAGATGGGCATGAGTACCTCGAGCCTTTACCGCAAGGTCAAAGGGCTGTCGGGCCTGTCGCCCAACGACTTCATCCGCGTGTCGCGCCTCAAAAAAGCCGTGCAACTGATCCAGGCCGGCGAGACCCGTATCAACGACATCGCGTTCCGCGTCGGCTTCTCCTCCCCGACCTACTTCTCCACCTGCTTCCAGAAGCAATACGGCAAGACGCCTACCGAGTTTATCCGGGAATTGGGAAGTGAGTAAACAGAATAAGCATGAAACTCTGTTCCAAAAGTTCCACTTATGTGGAACGAGGTGAAACTTTTGTTCCACAAAAAAAGAGGGGTGGAACGTTTGAAGTAGCGAGTGCAGAAGCCAAGTTTACTTGGATTATGCCGAGTCACGCCAAACGACTAATGTAAATGAACGTTTGAAGTAGCGAGTGCAGAAGCCAAGTTTACTTGGATTATGCCGAGTCACGCCAAACGACTAATGTAAATGAACGTTTTTGGGATCTCTTTAAGGTTGTTCAACCCGCTTCGGGGTTGGTTGGTATGATACTTCTTTCACCACGGGTTTGCTTCGCTACACCCGCGGTTACGAACATTGAACGCTTGCGGCGTTCAGTGTCGCGCATTCAAATCTTGTGAGAAGTGAAGGTTTTCCGGGGTAGCAAGTGGACATTCTCGGCTCTCCTCCTTTGAAAAGGAGGAGTACGGCGAGGTACGAGCCGGGAGGTGGTTAGATTCTTATATTGCTAATTAATAGTCACTTAAAAGATCTAACCACCTCCCCCTCTCTTCGTTCGGGTACTCCTCCTTTTCAAAGGAGGAGAGCCAGGAATGTCCATTTGCTATCACCGGAAGATCTTCAGATTTTCTTCGATTTACCGCTCCGCGCCTACCAACTACTAACTACCCACTACCAACTACCGAAGAAAATCTTCCCATTTTCTTCTATTTGCCGCTCCGCGCCTACCAACTACTAACTACCCACTACCAACTACCGAAGAAAATCTTCCCATTTTCTTCGATGCGAACTTCACGGATTTATAAACCATTGAAAATGAGAACTTAATATTCTCTTCAGAAACTACCGGTAGTTTGCGCACTAACTACCGGTAGTTTGGCGACAAAATATTAGTAGTTTGCGCACAAAGTACCGGTAGTTTGAAAAAGGGGGGAAGAGGCGGAAGATTCGGCCCCAGAGGGGGGAAAGTTCCCCGGGGGGGGCGGGGAACTTTTCCCCGGGGCAGCAGAGGAAAAGTTCCCCGGGGGGGGAGGGGAAGATTCCCCGGGTGAGGTAGAAGAAGTTGAATCGGGAAACGGACGAAGCCGCAAAGTCATCTACGTCCTC
>NZ_JAQFIN010000019.1 GCF_029504695.1 Parabacteroides sp. PF5-6 | reverse complement strand
GGGCTGATGTATTACGCGCTTTCAGCGCTCATTGTCCTTTCAGGACGATCGTACACAAATCCTGACTCATAGTAAATCATTTAATCAGTAGAATCTGAGTTCGGAAATCTTCAAATTCTCTTCGATCCGAAGAAATAAAACTCGAGATCCCTTCTAATCCAAAAAAAATCCCGGTAACCGCCTTGAGGCAGTACCGGGATTTTCCCTTTTAATCGTTTATCATTTACTTTTCCGGTGTTTTACTGAAGATCGCGCGGATCCGTTCCATATCAAACTTCGAACTGCGGTCGTAATAGTAGATACCGTTTTGTTCCTGCTCGACATCGGTCAATTGGGTGTAGCAATAGCCCCAGATATCAGCCGATAAAGAAAGAACGACATCGACCTGGCCTTCCAGACGCTTATAGAATTCTTCCAACGAACGGGGCGGTTCACCGTACCCCCAGGAAGTATTCTGCGCACTTTCCAACTGTTGGGCCGGATTCCACTTGATACCACCGAATTCATCCACCAGATAAGGCATATCCTTTTTGTACTCTGGGAATTTATACTGGTTGGTGTATTTCAATCCGTTGAAACCGATATTGCGGGGAGCCAGTTCGATCGTCCAGATCGGTGTGCCGGCCAGTTTGCCTCCGTTGTAAAGCTTCTCTTTCAGTTTCGCGGGATCCTGTTCGTAGTCGTGTACGGTCCAGATATCGGTCGCGATATGCGTACCGCCGCTGGCGCCGTGGAACGGACGGGTCGGGTCGATCATCTTGGTGAGCTTATACAGATCGGTCATAAATCGGGGATACTGCGTGCGGTCGGGCCAGAACTCTTCGTTGGTCGGCGTCCAGATCAATAACGAAGGATGGTTGCGGTCGCGTTCAACGATCTCACACCATTCGGTGATGAAGTTGCGCGCCACGATCGGATCGTTACAGTCCATCCCCCAGCTCGAAGCTTCGCCCCAGGTGAGATACCCCATTTTGTCAGCCCAATAATAGAACCGTTCTTCAAAAACCTTCTGATGCAGGCGGGCACCGTTGAAACCGGCAGCCATCGAGAGTTCGATATCGCGTTTCAAAGCTTCATCGCTCGGTGCGGTCCAGATGCCATCGGGATAGAAACCCTGATCCAGTACCAGGCGTTGGTAATACGGCTGATTGTTCAGGTAGATCTTATTGCCTTCGATATGGATCTTACGCATACCCAGGTAGGCATCGATCCGATCGACTTCTTTCCCATTTTTATCCAATACCTTATACTCCACATCGTAGAGGAAAGGACTTTCCGGGCTCCAGGTCTTCATCTTCTTGACGGGCAAGACAGCCGTCGCATGGGCGTTGGCGGGAATGGTCTGTTGCGCCACCACCTTGCCGTTATCCTTCAGCGTGACTTGTAGTTTTCCGCCCAATTCTTTATAGAAGCGGGGACGGACAATCACCTGCTGCTGATCGATATCGGTAATCACCTGAGCGGAATGTAAGCCTTCCGGATGAACCGCTTCCATCCATACCGTCTGCCAGATACCGGTCGTACGGGTATAGTTACAGGCATACGATTCGAACTGCAGGTTCTGCTTGCCACCGGCTTGTTGCCCGCTGCGCAGGTCGCTTTCGGCATAAACCACCAGGTTATGGCTACCACCGGCTTTCACCAGCGAAGTAATATCCACGGAGAACGAAGAGGTACCCCCGAAATGACGACCGGCCAGTACACCGTCGATATAGATCTCCGATTGATAATAAACGGCGCCAAAGTTCAATAGGATGTTCTTTCCGTCCCACTCCTGCGGAATATCGAGGGTACGGTGATACCAGAAGTGTTCGATAAAATCTTTGTATCCGATGCCCGACAGCTCGCTCTCGGGGCAGAAAGGTACCGTGATCTTATCTTTGAAACCGGTCGATTTGAAAAACTCACGCTCCAACCCGGTACCGCTGAAGTCGAAAGAACAGGTCCATTCTCCATTGAGGTTGACCCATGCCGCCCGCTGAAACTGCGGACGGGGATACTCCGCGCGGGGCACAGCCGATAAGGTCGCCACACCCAACAACAGGGAGACTAATACTAAAGTTATTTGTTTCATAATATATATATTAGTAGTTGGTAGTTGGTAGTTGGTAGTTGGTAGTTGGTAGTTGGTAGTCGCAATGCAGTATTTTCTACTAACTACTAACTTCCAACTACTAACTACTGTAAGTATGAGGTTTTCCTCATACTTACTTTAACGCTTTAATCACCTCCTGATTGGCTTTGCGCACAGCCGCTTCGTTGATCTTGATCTCCTTGCGGTCGTAAGTCATCAAACCGTTCACTTCACCTTCCACATCGGTGGTCTGGGTATAGACAGCAGCGGAGAAGCCACGGTCGACCATGCCTTGCAGTTCTTTGGCGTACTTCACGTATTCAGCCGTTACCTCGTCGGCATTCTTGAACTGGATATATCCCCAGTTACGGTCGGTTTGCCACAAGTGGTTTTGCAACGGAAGACCGATACCGCCATACTCGCCCAATACATTCACGCGGGCAGCATCGTAGAGGAACATACTCGGTCCGGGATAGTTATGCAGGTCGAGGATATCGCCTGTCGCGCGGTGGTTACCTCCACTGGCGGGGTTCACCAGACGGGAAGGATCGTACGCTTTGGTCCAGTCGGATACGCGTTCGGTATCGAACTGTCCCCACGCCTCATTGAAAGGCACCCAAACGACAACCGACGGGTTGGAAACGCAAAGGTCCATAATCTCTTTCCACTCCTGGTCGTAGTTGGCGATAGAAGCCGGTGTACGTTTCTTGTCTGTTCCGCCGTTGTAGGTATGCGGTTGCCATTGGTTGCCCATATCGCCGCTCGGCATATCCTGCCAAACGAGCATACCTTCGCGGTCGCAATGGTAGTACCAACGTGCAGGTTCCACCTTCACATGCTTGCGGATCATATTGAAGCCCCATTCTTTGGTTTTCACTACGTCGTACAACAACGCTTCGTCGGTCGGAGCGGTGTACAATCCGTCAGGCCACCAACCTTGATCCAACGGACCATAGTGGAACAGGTTCTTGTTATTCAATTGCATACGCCAGATGCCGTTATCGTCTTTCTTCATCGAGATCTTACGGAAAGCGGTGTACGACTTCACATCGTCCAATACTTTACCGGCTTTGGCCAGCGATACCTGCATATCATACAGATAAGGATTCTCCGTATCCCAAAGCGTCGGGTTCTGAACACCCAGGCGGATTTCTTTACCTACTATACCTTTGGCAGTAGCCACGACGCGGCCTTTGTCCATCAGTTTCACTTCGATGATATTCGTCGGGCAAGCGCAAGTAGCATCAACCGTTACCGTAAGCGCGCCATTGTCGATATCAGGAATAGCCTTGATATGCGTGATATGTTCGGTCGCTACCGGCTCGATCCATACCGTCTGCCAGATACCGGTCACCGGTGTGTACCAGATACCGTTCGGACGGTTCACCTGTTTTCCGCGTGGCTGATAACCTTTGTCTGTCGGGTCCCAAACACGCACCACCAGTTTATGCTTTGTCTTTCCCGCCAGGTACGGAGTGATATTGAAAGAGAACGGCGTGTAGCCCCCTTGGTGCGAACCGATCATAATATCATTGATAAACACGTCGGCCTTCCAGTCTACCGCACCGAAGTTCAAGACGACGTCTTTGTTTTTCCAATTTGCAGGAACAGTGAACTCACGTTTGTACCACAATTCGTTCTGATCGCCTACCTCTTTCTGTACACCCGAAAGAGCAGACTCGATAGCAAAAGGAACCAGGATCTTGCCGTCGAAAGCGGTCGGCTCGATCTGCCCTTGGGGTTTGATGGCATAATCCCAAAGCCCGTTCAGGTTCACCCAGTCTTTACGTTCCATCTGCGGACGCGGATATTCCGGCAATACATTCTCCGGATTGATCTCAGTCGCCCACTTGGTTTTGAGCTTATCACCCACAGGCTGCCACTGCGCCTGCACACTTACCGCTGCGATCAGGGCGCAGCACATCAAAAACTTTTTTCTCATGATAGTAATTAATTAAAATGATAAATATATAATTCATAATTCATAATTTAAATATTGGAGCTTTTGCTCTGAGCGAAGGAGTCGATCCTTTAACTACCGGCCAGTCCTGTTCCCAGCGTACATGATCCATCAACAGGACACGTCCAGTGGGGTTATATAAATCCACAGCATGATAGAAAATCCAATCGTTGCCTTCATCGTCGGTCACGATCTCCGAGTTATGCCCCGTTCCCACAAAGCGCTCATTCTTCCCGATCAGGATCTCGTGGTGGTTTTCCATCATCGAACGGCCCGCCTTATCCAGGTAAGGGCCAAAGAGGTTATCCGATCGACCAACAACGGTGGTATAGGTACTTTTGGCTCCTTCACAACAAGAGCCGATCGAAGCAAACATATAATAGAAATCACCGTGGCGATGGATATATACCCCTTCGTAAGCCGTGCCGGCTACCTGGAGCTTCGCAGCACCTTCCCGGATCGACAAACCATCATCCGACAGCTCGATCGCATAAAGTCCGCGGAAGCTACCCCAAAAAAGATATTTCTTTCCGTCCTCTTCGATATAATACTGGTCGATTGAGTTTTGCACATCGATCTCATTGCTTCGGAAAAGCTTACCCTGATCCGTAAAAGGCCCTTCGGGTTGATCGGCAACGGCGACACCGATACCGCAAGTCCACTCCCCTCCCCAGACCGACATGGAATAGTACAACACATATTTCCCATTGATATAATTGATATCGGGCGCCCAAAGCCCTCCTTTGGGTTCGAAGGTGGGGCGTGTCTCAGCCGTAAAAGCCGTACCGATCTCCTCCCAATCGACCAAATTCTTCGAACGATGAATGGGCGTATTACGGATATCTTCGGTAGCATAAAGATAAAAGTAACCATCTTGTGCCTTGATAATCGTAGGATCGGGTAGACTATAAGCAATCACCGGGTTCTTATAGGTTCCTTCCGGTTGCTCCACAATTGGGGGGAGTGGTTCTTCGGCAGCATTCGTCGTGCTGCACGAAAAGAGAATGATAGCGGATAATAATAGACTTGTTATTCTCATATATTTATTTTATTAATGGAAAGAGTTTTCCTTTGTTACTCTTTCTTTATATCCTGTACAATACACAGACGACATCGTTTGCAAAGCCGGATGGTCTTTCAAGGTATAAACCACTTCTTTTTCTTTATTAATCATCAACAGATGGACTCTTTTATCCGGTTCCTTTTCGTGGCCGACCCAATTGGCGAACAACAGGTTTCCATCGGGCAACAAATGCATTCCTCCAAGAAATTTCAACGGAGCACCTTCGATATCCCGATTAGAGAATTGCCAAACGACATTCCCTTCTTTATCCAACTCGACAATGCGCGGATCACGAGTGATATCGGCTACGGCAACCAGTGTATTCCCATTTGACAAACGGATCACCGAATGAGGCCCGCCCGACACATCGGCACTCCAGACGACCTTTCCTGCCGGATCATATTCCTTCACTGTTTGCCCGCCATAATGGGCTACTAAATAATTCCCGTTGTCCAACCGGCGCGCATTACGCATAAAAGGGAAACCGGCATCAGCGGTTCCTTCCGGCAAAATGGAGACTTCTTTAACAATCTTCCCATCGGGTGCCACTTCGAGCAAACGCCCGGAACGACACTCCCCAATAAAGGTATTGCCATTGTTTTTCAACCGTTGACAAGCAAAGATAGGACTTTCTGACTGATAATGAAACACCGTATCATTTTGTCGGGTCATTTCCAATACGCCCCGGCCGGTTGTAAAAAGAATATTCCCATTCTCCAACACCCAGATATCGTTGGTTTCTTTCGCCGGATGCTGCCAAACAAGCTCATCATTCTCCATCACAAAAACAATGCCTTGCGAATAGTCACATCCCGCAAAAGAAAAGCCCTGTGCCTGCAGGCTGGACACCCACAGGCAAAGGACCGTTACACTTAGATAAAACAAGTATTTATACATTTACCATTCCGTTTATAAGGATAATACATACTCCGTCAGATCATCCAATTCTTTGGTCGACAGATCGGTGGTCGCGCCATGAATATCCAGCATCTCCCGCATGGAATAAACACGGCCATCGTAGAGATACGGAGCGGTTCGCCACACTTCAATCAGGGTTGGCACATCCATCTTCACCTCTTTTTCGCCTTCTGTCGCCCAAGACACATAATATTGTTTCATATCCGTATAGTTCGGACCGGAGTGGCAGTCCGCACAATTCTTCGCGAAAACCTCCTTCCCTCGCTTAGCCGTTTCCGACAATTCGCCATTCACCAGATAAGGACTGGGAAGCGGCCGTAACGATCGCAACCAAACGTCCATCGCATGGGTAATTTCTTCATTATCGGCTGCGAAAAGGATATGTTTGTATCCGGCACGAACGGCAGTTTCCGCATTCTTCCGGATACCGGTCACCATCGAAGGAGGTGTTTCATGAGAAAGCAATAACGACTTGGTATTCTTTGGATTCCCCAAGCCATCGTTCTTTTGATCCCAGTTCAAACCATCCATACGGGCATCGTTCGGATGACAAGAGATACAGCTTTGCCAGCCTTGAAAACACAAGGAAGCGTCATAGAAATACATTTCGCCCCGTCCTTCGATCGTTGCCGTCAGTGAGTTTGCCGAGGAAGGAACCCGGGTTTTCTCCTGGGTTTTCCAATCCAACGCGATCAGTTCACCGGTATAATAGTTTGCCGTATAAGCTTTGTTACCACCGATCACTATTTCACGCGGACCTTTTCCATCGGTCCCGATAAAAGAGACCAGGCCGTAAAGGAATCCGGCGTCATTCGGTATATCTTCCGGCCGATGAGTCGACGGAACTGTTTTCTCTCCACGCATGACCTTTTGAATACGTTCATGCATGCCTTCACGATCGATGCAAACAATCTCATGAGTTCCGGAAGCAACAGCCAGGATTTGTTTATCATCCGGTGTTACAACCACTCCCCAAGGGTTTGCCGCTCCTTTCTGAGGGGTATCGAGCAATACGGTAGTCAATCTGTCCTGCGTATCGAGGTCGATGATCGACAGAGCATTCGTACTCATCCATCCGCGATCGACCTGGTTGGTAGGCAATTGATAACGGGCAATCAGATGAGTTACATACGCATATTTCTGATCGGCCGATAAAGCGACCGCTTTGACATCGGTCGAGCCATTCGGTAGATAGATTCGTTTGACAACAGTTTTCGCTTCCGTATCAACCACCGTGAGCAAAGCCGTTACCGGGAAATCGGTCGAAGCCATTTCCGGCAGGTTGTTCACCACCAACAGATGTTTTCCCTGATTGAATGTCACCAAATCAACAGGTTCCCGTCCTATTTCCAGTCGGGTAAGTACCTGTTTCGATTGGGGATCGACTTCCCATAATGCATTATGAAATCGTTGAGTCACCCACAAGGATTGGCTCGCCGGATTATAAACCACAGCAGAAGGGCAAGCTCCCATCTCCGTCTCCGACAAAATGGAAAGATCATTCGCATTCAATTCATATAAAGAGCCGTTCGAGCCGTCGCAGACCACCCAAAGACGGTCGGCTGTCACTTCGATATCGTTTACCGGTTGTTCGAACGTCACCTTCTTTTCGATATTTTTCAGATCCGGTTGAAAGAGCATCAGCGTGTTCTCACTGCGATTATTCACCCAGATACGCCCCGACGCATCGGGTTGAAACACCCGGTCAGGAGCAAAGGTTCCTGTTGACAGATCGCAACCGGTCAAGAATAGGCAAAACATCGTTATATAGAGAATTCCTATCTTATTCATCTTCATCATTTCATTCCTCATTTTGCTTTACTCTGAAGCGATTCGACATACAACCGGATATTCTCTTCGTTCTGCCGGAGCGCCCGTTCCCGTTTTTCCTCGTAATAGGTATAGTACTTCTTTTCTTCTTCCGTCCAGTTGTTTGCTTCCCGGTAATCACCGATAAAAGGCACCAACAGGTCGATCCATAAAGCAACTGTTTCGATTTCATCTTTCGACAGTTTCACACCGCCATGCCCCTTTTCCAAACGTTTGATCAGGTTACTGGTTGCTGAACCGGCAAAATAAGGCGGTAAGAGGTTCGGTGTCGACAAAGCACTAATCCAGTTCACTTCCGGATGATGCGCATTTCCCTGCCAGGAATCATTCCCATCGGTCAACTTCTTTGCATGAGTCAGGTTCAGATAAGAGTCTGAAAATTTACGTTTCGTTTGTTGATCAACCACCTTCAGATCGCCTTTCAGGCTCATCTTGTGTTTTACTCCATCGTGACAAGAGATACAATTCGCATCCCAGATCGGTTGCACTTCCGCTATATAGCTGAAGTTACGCACTCCGATTCCTTCGGGTTTGATTCGCTGCACTCCGGTATCCACCGCCATCGAAACCGGATGGCCGTACACCGGCACCGTATTTTTATGTTCGTGACAGCCGACACAGCTTTGCGTCTCGCCCGGCTGAAGTGTCGACCAGCTACGCATGGTCTGTACTACCCGGTTGTTTTCGTCCAATGCCTGGAAGTAAACCGGCGTACGCGAAGGCACAGTAAAAAATGCCGATCCGTCGGGTTGCACATCGACTGTTCCGAGTATGCGTTTCACATCCCAGCTGGTATTGCCCACACCGACAGGGGTATTGGCATGTCCACCACCACCATCGTCCCAGCCATAAGCCGCTCCGATACTGGCTACGCGGTAGATGATCTCTACAATGCGCAGTTTCTTCACCGTTCCGGGTTCAATTCCTTCCAGTCCTCCCCCTTCATAGATATTCTGCATATAATAGACGCCTTCGTTCTTTGTGTAATCCACCATATTGGCTCGTTGGAATGGACGTTCCCGCTCGACCAGCATCACCGGCTGGTTGCAGGAGTTCGAGGGATCGGAAGCCAACAATTCACGTTCGCCATTGGCCGTCATCCAATAGATTCCAAAACGGATCGGCCGGCCGATATGATATCCCAACGGGGAATAAGAGATCAGGAATTCCTCTTCCGACAGCGGATAAGGGTGTTGAAACTGATCGCCATACTGTCCGTAGGCATCGATCTTCACCGCTTCCGCTTTGCGCATAGGCGCCAACATCGTGACACCATCGTTCTCATCGCGTCCGGCTTCAGGGTCGATAATTCCTAATTTCCCATGTTGGGGGGTATGATGTCCCAGGATGGTTGCCATGATCTTTCGTGTACCGGGGATCTGGCGCGCATGGGTGACGGTAGTCGGGAAGAAACTGTTCAATCCATAGTATTCGGCCTGTCCCGTACCGTCAGGGTTCATCTGGAATAATGGTTGAGTGAATACCTGGGCCCGGTCGTTGTATTCCCAGCGGGTATAAACGACCCGCCCGTCGTCGAGTAATGTCGGGTTTACGGTATGCACCTGGTCGTAACCGACCTGACGCATATATCGTCCGTCGCGGTCGCAGAGGAACAGGTTACTCACTTCTGTCGTATGACAATCCACCGCATTCCCGTTACGAGTCGAGTTGAATAAAATATTCTCATCGGGCAGGTAAATGCCTTCGATATCGGCAAATCCCAATTGATCGGTTATTTGTTTCACCTTACGCGAAGGCATCTCCATCTCATAAAGGTGGAAATCATCTTCTTTTAAGGATTTCTTCCAGGAGAACAACAGATGCTTCCCATCGAAATGCACATCCGGATCACGGATCACGCCTTCCGGTGTGTCGATCAAAGTCTCCTCTTCCGCCCAGATACCGTTCATACGAATGAGCGACAAAGCACCTCCGGCAAAGAAATTACATTCCGCCCGGGCATCCGACAGTCCTTCCGTATAAGCGAAGAAAGAAGGTTGAAGCACATCAAACTTGGTAAAAGCAATCTCCGGTCTGTCTTTTATAAATGCAGCCAATCGTTGCTCCCGCCGTTGTGTACAAGCATCGATATAAGCCTGAAACGCTTTAAGCCGACTTTCCGGCGAGTCGGTCAACTCGATGGTAAGATTCAATTTTTGTAACCGCTTAATCAGTTCCTCGTTGAAATCGCCAGCAAACCAATGAGCCTCATCGCCATCCTGCAACCACCAGTCGTAATAGACCGGATAATTGTCCAACAGATTCAGATGGGCTGCCCGAAGTTTTTCCATCCATTCATTACGCCGCATTCTTCCCCGAGGTTGCGACATCCTATCCAACAGGATTTTCAATGAATCTCCCGTTTGTTGTACCGAAATATGAGTCTCCCACATTTCTTGTACAAAACCCGCCACTTCGGGTGGCTGGTGTTGTTTCTTTTCCGGTTCATCTGTCGACTGACAACCAGCCAGTAAGAGAAGAAGCAGACTTATACATGGTATTAAACAGTGTCTGAACATTCTTATTTCCCTTCTTTCATTTTCATATATGCTTCCACAATAGCTACCCCACTGGAGGTACCGATACGGGTAGCTCCCGCTTTAATCATCGCCAATGCCGATTCCAGGTCGCGTACGCCACCGGAGGCTTTTACTCCAAGATCCGGGCCGACAACCCGGCGCATCAATGCGATATCGTGCACTGTTGCACCGCTTGTACCGAAGCCGGTTGATGTTTTCACGAAATCGACTCCTGCCTCTTTAGCGATGCGGCAAACTGTTTCTTTCTCTTCATCTGTCAGGTAACAGGTTTCAAGGATCACTTTACAGATCACACCGGCCGGCCGGCAGATAGAAACCATATCTTCAATTTCTCTTTTCACAATATCCAATTGTCCTTTCTGCAAGGCACGGATATTGATAACAGTATCAATCTCTGTAGCCCCTTTTTCAATGGAATCGCGTGTTTCGAACGCTTTACATTCGGTCGTTGTCTGCCCTAAGGGGAAACCAATAGCGGCTCCCACCCGGACAGCAGAACTCTTCAATAGAGAAGCACAAGTGGTTACTTCAGCCGGATTGATAGCGACCATAGCGAAACCATACTGATCGGCTTCGGCGCATAGTTTTTCAATGTCGGCAGCCGTACCATACGGTTTCAGAAAGGTATGGTCGATCATTCCGGCTAAATCTTTTACTGATAAATTTGCTACTACTTGTTCCATGTTGTTTTCTTTTTAAAATGTCATTACAGTTTTGATTACTTCACCTCTTTTAATCGCGTCGAACGCATCCAGAATCTGCTCCATCTTAAACCGATGGGAGATAAATTCGGATGCGGATAATTTACCTTCCCGGATCCATTGGGAGAGAGTCGTCATTGCAGCCTTCTCTTCCGAGCGAGTTGGCCATTGATGGATATGTAATTCAAAGTTCAAAGGTGCTTTCGTCAAGTCGATCAACGGGCTTTTAGTCATCACACCATAGACACACAGATCGCCCGCCATCTTCAATAATGCCAATCCGCTATTGACAATCGATTCCAACCCGACGGCATCGATCACCGCATCATACGAACGATTGGTAGCGGCTATAAATTCAGCACTTGCCACCTGATCGGGTGTATAGGTATTATCGGCTCCCATCCGCTTGGCTATGGCCAACTTCTCGGGCAACATATCAACAATATCGACCTGCCCTAATCCAAAGAGCTTGCCTAACTTCACAAAACTAAGTCCCACAGGGCCGGAGCCAAAAATTAACACCTTCTTTCCCGGTTCCAGGCGGAAATCCTTGAAAGCACCCAATACCTCACGCCATGTACAGGCAATCACGCCTTCTTCGGCAGGGATATCGGCAGGAATCCGATTCTGGATTTCGAAGCTATCCCAACAGCCCTGCTCGGGTGTTGCCAAACCTTCTTCTTTCAAGACCTCAAAGTCGTTCACCACGACATACTCGCTGAAGCCACCCCAGGCACTATGCGGCCCGTTTTCACCAAACGAGGAGATAAGGCCACCGATCACACGGTCGCCCACGGCGAAGTTTTTCACTTTACTGCCTATTTTTTCGACAATGCCTACATTTTCATGGCCCAATGCCATCGGATAGGTTTCTTCACCGGGGAATTTACCGGCGATCAATTTGCTGTCAGTGGCATTACAGAAAGCGACCATCTCGGTCTTTACCAATGCCTGGTAAGGGGATATTTCAGGAATAGCGACTTCCTGGATTTCTATATGGCCGGGGGTTGTTACAATTACAGTTTTCATTTTATTTCATAATTCATTATTCATAATTTAAGAGCAGCAAGCTCTGTATAAACGCCTGTCAGTGCCTGATAGGTTTGATCGAAGACCGGCATCAGCCATTTGTATTTCTCTACGTTTTCCGCAATAGGCGTCACTCGCTTTTGGATATGGATAAAGCGGTCGATCACGCTGAAGTCCTTAAATAGGCCGGAGCCAATGCCTGCCAATACAGCAGCACCCATCGAAGTGGCTTCCTCCAGATAATTAGGGATCAGGATTTCTGACTGATAGATATCCGCCATCATCTGCTGCCAGATCGGATTCTTCGCACCACCACCAATCACCGTCATTGTATCGATCGGCACATGGTTACGGAAGATGTTTACGATAAGCCCCAGGTTCATCGTGATGCCTTCCATCACCGCCCGTAACATATCGCCATGGGTATGTCCCAGTGTCAGACCGACAAAAGCACCTTTCGCATCCACATTCCAGCGTGGCGTACGTTCACCTAATAAATAAGGAAGAAATACTAACTTATTAGCACCCAAAGGAGACTTCCGGATTTGCTCGTCGATCACTTCATACACATCCAATCCGATGGTTTTCGCCTGTTGTTGCTCGAAGGCGCAGAGCTGGTTTACCATCCAGTTGTAGGAAGCACCTGCCGTTTGCATCGTACCCGAGGGATGTAACATCCCGGGCACCACATGCGCCCAGTTCATCGTGCGTCGTTGTTCGTCGACAATGGGTTTTTCCACTGTCAATGCCACCCAAGACGAAGAACCCAGGTAATTATAAGAACTACCCGGAGAGACACAACCGACACCCACACCGGCACAACTACCGTCACCTCCTCCACAAATCACAGGCGTACCGACTTTCAACCCGGTCTCTTTAGCCGCCCCGGCTCCTACCTCTCCAATCACGTCGATCGAAGAGCGTACTTCGGGAAATAATGACAGGTCTAAACCCGCCTGTTCGATAATTTCTTCACTCCATTGCCAGCGATTCAGATCGTAGGCATTCGTGCCCGACGCATCCGAAGGATCGGTAGCCATCACACCACACAAACGATAATTGATATAATCCTTGGCGTTGAGCATCTTATAGGTTTTTCGGAAAATATCCGGTTCGTTTTCTTTGATCCACATCAATTTCTCGATCGAATAGGAAGCACTGATTCGGTGTCCGGTAATCTCATAAAAGCGCAACGGATCGATCTTCGCAGCCATCTCCGCTTCCTGCTTTACCGAACGCTGGTCGCAATAGAGCATATGCGGACGAAGAGGATTCCCTTCTTTATCTACACAAAGGCACCCCATCATCTGCCCGCTCAGGGCAATTCCCGCGATATCATTCGGAGAAACAATACGCAAAAGCGACTGGGTGGTCTCCACAATGGCGCGCCACCAATCGTGCGGATCCTGTTCGGCCCGATTGCCCTCCTTATATACCGTATCGTAGGCCGCCACATGCGAACAGACCAACCGGCCTTCTTCATCAAAAAGGGTTGCTTTGTTGCCACTCGTGCCCAGATCGTGAGCAATTATATATTTCATTTTTGGACTATTACTTTATTTCTTACTAAATCCTTTTCAACAAAAGACCAGTGTGTTATTTGCAAAAGACTAATGTTTTTACAAGGCGGCATTCGTATAGCCGGTCAGCCCGACCAATACACCACCGACAATACCTCCGATAACAATCACCACCCAGCGAGGAAATGCCTCTTTCGTCAATGCCCAGCGTGTTCCTTTCGGGGCACACAATAGGTCGGCAAATACAAATCCCGTAGCAATGGCAAATCCCATATCGACCCAAGGTGCGGAGCCACGCGCTCCCTGATGGATCAGGCTGAATTGCATCGGCAGATTCTCGGCATCCAACAGCAATCCTGTTGAGAAACCATATCCCGGCAGTTTATGATTGATCACCCAGAAAGTACCAATAATAAGCGCGGCAGCAATAAAACCACCGATCGGCCCGAAGTCTTTTACTAATTTAGGCCAGCACATCAACACGGTAAACGTCACGGCAAAAGCGCCGAAGATGCTGGTTATAATCCCGGCATTATACATGCCCCATAACTCATTGTATGTTTGTAACCATTCACTCATATTTTACTCTCCTCCTTATCTAAACGGGTTTGACAAGAACGAATAACCCACACGGTAACTCCGGCCAATGCCCCACCGATCATACAGCAGATCAGCGTGGGAGCCGCTAAAAAGAAAGCAGAGATATCCCCCTGAAACCGCACGATGCCCCAGGCAATCCCGGCAGCGCCGATACACCATCCCTGGTCGAGCCAAACTTTCCCTTCCGGGTTTCGGATCGCTCCGTTGTAATGATTCAGATACCACATGATCCCAATGATCAATGTCGCGGCCAACCAACCGCCCATCAAGCCGTAGCTTTTCCATAATTCAGGCCAGATCCCAAAGGCAGCGCCTCCACAGATGGCGGACCCGGCGAATGTCGATAAATACTTTTTCATATAATTGTTAATTGTAAATTATTAATTATAAAACACATAACACGATCGTCTCTGATTACAATTGATAATTTATAATTCTATCTGTGCTATCGTAAAAGGCTTGTCATGTCCCGTATTCGTTTTGTCCGGGCCGGTGACGATATCGAAACAGGTGACAATCAGTTTGCCGTTCCAGACAATCGGTTCACCTGGCTGATCGAGGCCACCGTTACTTCCGTCGCAGTCGGGACTTTGGGCAATCCGTTGGATCTTACCTTGCTTGTCGACTTTGGCAACCGCGTTTTCTGAGAAATCGGCAATCCAGATATTTCCGTCGTCGTCGATACAGATCCCGTCGGTCGTACGCAACTGTGTCGGGTCTTGTGCCCAAACTTCGCTGGAGATCACTTTACCGGAAGCGTCCATCACCATCTTATGCAAAGCACCGTCACCGAAGTTACCGACATATAAATTGCCTTGCGGATCGAAAACAATCCCGTCCAGGCCGTATTGCACATCTTTGTTTTTAGTGATCACCGTAGTCAACAGGTTTTTATCTTCCAACGTATTATTCACTTTGATATTCCGATCGTTCGCATCGAAACAATACACACCGCTCACCAAAAGTCCGGAAGGATCCTTGATCTTCGACAGTGAGCTTTGCGTCACATACAATTTACCCTCACGGATACGAATACCATTGGGATGCTCCATGCCTGAAGCAACCACAATGGTTTCTGTCAACCTGTCATTCTCAAATCTCAGACGTAAAACACGTCCTTTATTCTGTGCTTTCTCCGCGCCGCTCCATCCCTGGTTGTCGCAGATATATAAATCGCCATTTTCATGGAAAGCAATTCCCATCGGGGAAGCCCAACCTGTTTCCGGCAACACAGGCACTTCCGTCCATTTCGTTACTTTTCCTTCTTTATTGATGCGTATCAGACAAGCCGGCTGGGAGATATCGGCAAAGTTCGGACAGGCAACCACCAAATCGCCATTCGGTGCAATCGCCATTCCGTCGGGGGTCGGGCAATAATCGGGCAGTTCCACAAACAACTTGCTCGTCTGTAACGGCTGTTCCACATCTGCCAGACGAGGAGCACTCATCGCTTTCTTCGGCTTCATCTTGTCTTCCAACATCTTCATAAAATATCCACCGACTACGGAACGCGCCCGGAACCCAACCGAATTGCCATTCGTCGTTTCATGCCAGTCGCTCAGCGGCATACGGGTAGTTGTTTCGTTGGCATATTTATAAATGAGTGAAACCAGTTGATCGAACTCCGTCAGATCATCCGTCAGGCAAGCCGACCACATGATCCAATCGGATTTGGTATAAGTCTTCCGGCTATCCAATGGCAGGCCATATTTGTTCTGATGGGTCAGGTAATAAGCCATTTCTTTCTGAGCCACTTCCGGCGGGAAGATGCCCAATCCGAAAAACTTATCCCAGATCAGGTTGTATTTCTGGCTCCAGGTATTCGGCTGATCGAATGTCAGACGGTAATGATCCCACGCATTTGCCATCAATACCCATTTGCGAGCCATCTCTTTGGCCTCATTCATATATTTATTGGCTGTTCCCTGATCGCCCAACATCTCCGCGAGCTTTCCATAACCGGCAATCCCCATGATCGCTTTGATCGACAGGTTGGTGTTATGCGCGAAATGGCCGGCAAAGTCATCCGTACACAACTGATTCTCCGGATCCAATCCTTCTTTCACGAGGTAATTTGCCCAGGTAGTCAATACCTCCCAATGTTTCTTCGCATAATTGGCATTTCCTTCCCGCATCGCCAGGATCGTAGTCAGGATCAACATATTACCTGACTCTTCCACCGGCATATCACCACCGTAGGTCTGCCCGTTCGCCTGGGGATAGGTACCCACATCGTGTGCCGCGAAAGGTTTGTTCCATTTTCCGCTTTCACTGTAATAGAAGATAGGATTCATCATTCCTTTCAGTAATTCGGGATTATAGATCAAGTACAAAGGAGACGAAGGATAGGTAATATCTACCGTTCCGATCGAACCGTTACTGAAATTTTCTTTCGACAGGAACAGAAGATTCCCGTTCTTATCGGTCACCAGTTTATGGGCAGCAACCGACTGGCGATAGGCCAAAGCGCAAAGTTCGGCATATTGTTTATTCCCGGCCTTCTCGGCATCTCGCATCAATTGCGCGTCGAACTTCCGGCAACGCTCCATCACGTTGGCATAGTTCGCATTCGCCTTTTCCAATGCCTGGACCATATCCACCTTGCCGTCCTGCTTCCAATAAGCCATCCGGTCGTCACCGAAATACTGGATCGCATAGAGATCGTCATAACCGATCATCATAAAACCGGCAGCCGAAGAAGATACTTTACCCAGATTTTCACTGAATGCCAACACATTGCCACCCAGGTTTTCTTTCTGAACAGGGACACCGAGCATCGACACTGTTCCGTCTTCCAGGAATTGTTTCTTCTTTCTGAAATAATTCCCGCTACTGACATCTACCTGATTCGTTTTTTCGGCAGCTATATAAAAATACCCCCAATCGATTCGTATATCATCTCCTTTTTTCTTCAATACAGGTTGTTCGACCGTTCCGGTACGGCTGTAAGCGATTTTGCTCGGGCCGCCTCCCAAGTAGCTGGTATCCTCCATTTCCTGATCCGCTGTATGTTGCGCCCATTGCGGCGTGGCATCCATATACATTTGTATGTCATGTGCCTTTCCGTCAGTCATCCGTACTTGGTAAGAGATATAATTGATCGGAGTAGACATCAATTCCAAATCATCCATCAATAAAGGAGAGGTAAATACCAGATCCAGCTCCACCGGTCCACATTCAAAGGTATAATAGGTTTGTGTTGGCATCACCGTGGCCGATTTCTGAACGGCTTTCGTTGTGAACACATCGCCTATATTTTCTTTCTTAAACAAACCAAAATCCACCAAACCGCCACCGGTCCGGTTATGACAATGCGCCGCGATGATATTCTTTCCAGGTTTCAGGGTTGCTTTGGCTTCATCCGAAAGTTCCAATAAGACATTGTCATTCCAGCAGTAATCCGTAGCCACCACCTGCACACCATTGACATAGAGTTCAAAGATATCATCATGTGAATATTCCAGATAGACCTTTTCTTTCGAATAATCTTCCATCAATTCGAAAGTGCGGCGCACCCAGATATCTTTACTCTTCCATATAGTCGACAGGTTTTTCATCTCAGGCGTACCAAATGCCGCCTTTCCCTTTTCCCAGGCTGATTCATTAAAATCAAGACCTATCCAATTGCCGACAGGAGACTTCTCCGTATATGCCGCATCCCATTTCTCGGCAGCAGCCGTAGGCAGGAAGGTCGTCAAAGGAATATCTTCAACGCCCATAAAGCGATACACCTTGCCATCGACTCGCAAAGCACCAACCAGCTGATGAGGTTTACCCGTCCAATGCCGGACCGGATCTTCATTCAATTGATCGGTAAACGACCAGGCACAGGTATAAGGGTCGATAGTAACCAAAGGGTATGCCGGAGCACGTAAGTTATTTTCTGCCGCCGGAGAAAAAAGATCTCCTTTCGGCCCACATCCAGTTAAGATACCCCAAACTGACAAACAAGAGATGATTAGTAAAACATGTGTTTTCATATCCGTAGATTTTTATGTTAACAAAGTAAACACCCTGCGTATAGAGATACATTCAATAATCGTTCAAATACTTTCATGAATCATGCAGACTAAATAGGAGTGCTACTATGTAACCCTCCTATTCACAGAAGTTAGAAGTTGCCATAAACATTTTCTATTTTTTTATCGCATCTATAAGGGTTATTTTATAGTTTTGCTCTTTGTACTTACTTTTACATAGTCATCCATGAAATTTCACACTCTACTTATCTCCCTGTTTTTCCTCTTTCCGGCGAACAGTATAGCCCAAAGTTCAGAAAGTTTCAACTTCAGGCACTATACGAATAAAGACGGATTATCGCACAATACCGTTTATCATTCGATCCAGGATCGGAGAGGATTTATGTGGTTTGCCACCGACGACGGGCTGAACCGCTTCGACGGGCAGGCTTTCACCGTCTACCGGAATAATTCATGGTTGCAGGATAACGACGGTCTGTTGCACGATCATATCCTTTCACTCTTCGAAGATTCAACGGGTCGGATCTGGATCTGTACGGAAGCGGGAACCTGCTATTATGATTATGAAACCAATACATTCTATTCCCTGCGCTTATTAACCGGAGGGTCTTCGGAGGAGTACTTTGACCGGGTCATCGAAGACAATCGAAAAAACCTCTGGTTTTCCAATTATACAAGAGTATTCAGATACAATATAGAAACCCATGAAATGAACAACTACCTGTCGTTCAACCCCATATCAGTAACCATTAGCGAAGATGGTTCTCCGGCTTTTGCCACCGTATACGACATTTATCAATACAATCCGGACGCGGATAACTTCACGGTCATCCCTATCCTCACGGAAGAAGAGAGAGTATCGGATTGCCATATTCAGAAAATTCAGGTGGTCGAACATGGCGGGTACCTGATCGGCACCGACCGTGTCGGATTGAAAATGTATTATCAGCGCAACGGTAAAATAGAAACCATCATTCCCGATGTGCATGTAAGGAACATTATGCAGTACCGGACGAATATTTACTGGATTGCAACCGAGTCGGGTCTTTACATCTATAATATGATTGATAAGACCATTACCAACCTGCGTAAATCGCTTACCAACGAATATACCATTTCCGACAATGCCGTGTATTCGCTGACGCAAGACCGGGAGGGCGGTGTATGGCTGGGTACTTTCTTTGGAGGGATCGACTATCTGCCGAGCAATCAACAAAACTTCAAGCATTATATCGGTGGCCGTACTCATCCCGAAATGTTGGGTAATACCGTCAGGGAAATCCACCGTGATAAATACGGCAACCTGTGGTTAGCGACAGAAGACAATGGCATCAATCGCTTCAATCCTCACACGGGTGAGATGGTCAACTTCTCGGCTAACAACCCTCTGCGGAAACTATCGGCCACCAATATCCACGGTATTTATCCCAAAGGCGACACACTTTGGGTCGGGACATTTAATACCGGGATCGACTTATTACATATTCCCACCGGGAAACTAATCAAACGATACGATCAGACAAGTACCCACGGAGGCATCAATAACTTTATACTCTGCTTTGCCGAGACATCCCGTAATGAGTTTCTGATCGGCACTTCTGTCGGTGTACGGATATACGATCCGAAAAAAGATAATTTTACCAGCTGGCATGATGTGGACGGAATGGTCCGGCAAATATTCGAAGACTCACAGAAACGGGTCTGGGTGGCAACCAATATCGGATTGCGCAAATACGATCCGTCAAAAAAAGATCCTATCACCTATTACGGTGCGACAGAGATCTCCGCCACGAATGGCTTGGGTAGTAACAATACCACTTCTGTATTCGAAGACTCCAAAGGAAGAGTATGGGTAACAACAGCTTATGGGCTTTCTTTATATAACGAACATACCGACTCGTTCAACCGGATCACCACACAAAACGGACTGCCGAGCAACTTTGTCTACCGCATCGTAGAAGATGATCATTCGAACTTCTGGATATCCACGGCGAACGGATTGGTAAAATTCAATCCGGAAACCCACCAAATACGAACCTTCACGCATAAAGACGGGCTGCACGAATCGCAGTTCAACTACAGTTCGTCCTACAAAGCCGAAGACGGTACGATCTATATGGGAACCATCGACGGGATGATATCGTTCAATCCGCGCACATTCAAGGAAGACACCTACTCTCCCCCACTCTATATCACCCGGGTGTATGTGCCCGACAATCCCCAAAAGAATATGCATATCCAGGCTTCCACCACGGATACAACCTATACACTGAAATTACCTTATAATACACCGACCTTCGCCCTTTCTTACATTGCGCCCAGCTTCACCTCCCCGCAATCCATCCGCTACTCGTATATGCTGGAAGGCTTCGATAAAGACTGGGTAGAGATGGGCACTACCAAAGAGGTTACTTTTGCCAATCTGTCGCCCGGCAATTATACCTTCCGGGTACGTTCCACCAACAGCAGCCAGGTATGGCAGGACAATGAACAACGGATGCAGATCATCATCACCCCTCCCTGGTGGCTGACGATCTGGGCTTATCTGTTCTACCTATTGTTATTGATCTCACTCGCTATCGTTTTTTACAAATACAAAAAACGTCAATTGATCAGAAGGCAACAGCACAACCAGCATATCTTTGAAACGGAAAAAGAGAAAGAACTCTACAATGCGAAAATACAGTTCTTTACCTTTATCACCCACGAGATACGCACCCCGCTGACGCTGATCAGCGCTCCTCTGGAACGGATCATCCGTTCGGAAGACGGAACGGAGCAAACCAAAAAGAACCTACAGATCATCCAGAAAAACACGTACCGCCTGCTCGATCTGAGTAATCAGTTACTCGATTTCCGGAAAACAGAAAGCAAAGGCTTCCGGTTAAACTTCGTGCAGACCGATGTGGCCTTGTGGATGGAAACCACCCTGCAACGTTTCGCTCCTGTTTATACCCAGGAAGGCAAAAATGTGAATATCCATATTCCGAACACGCATTTCCTGGCCTATATCGACCGGGAAGCATTCGTCAAGATCCTGAGTAACCTATTGACCAATGCCATGAAATATTCCCATAAGGATATCTCTATCACCCTGAATCCTCCTGTGGATAGTGAAAAACGCTTCTCCGTGGTGATCACCAACGACGGCCCATTGATCCCGGAAGACGAAAAAGACCATATATTCACCCCGTTCTATCGGGCGGGTGAAAACGAAACAAAACCGGGAAGTGGTATCGGGCTCTCTTTATGCCTTTCCCTAACGGAATTCCACAAAGGGACACTGCATTATCAGTATAGTACCGAAGGGCTCAATCAGTTCACACTCGCTTTACCCACCGAACAGGAAGAACATTGTTTCGAAACAGCTACCGAGAGCCTGGAAGATATGGCGATCGAGGTAGTCGCCCCGCCAACGAATAGTGGCAAGCCGGTGGTCTTGATCGTAGAAGATCAGAAAGATATGCGCCAGTTTATCCTGGACGAATTGGTCGACAGATACGACCTATTGGAAGCTGAAAACGGGAAAATAGCACTCGAGATATTGGAAAGTCATACGGTCAACCTGATCATCAGTGACATCGTGATGCCGGTGATGGATGGGTATGAACTCTGCAACGAAGTGAAAAACAACGTCCAGTACTCACATATCCCCCTGATCTTATTGACCGCGCAGCACAACCTGCAATCGCGCTTGAAAGGCCTCAATCAGGGTGCCGACGCCTATATGGAGAAACCTTTCTCCCTCGATCACCTGGCTGCCCAGATAGAAAACCTGTTCAAAAACCGGAAGACTCTCTATAAGTCGTACCTCGAAAAGCCCTATACCCCGCCAACGACATTAGCCATGTCGCCTGTCGATGATCTTTTTCTGCAAAAACTGAACACGTACATCGAAGAGAACCTGACCAACCAGTCGTTGAACGTAGAAATGATCGCCAACGAAGTGGGCATGAGTAACTCCAGCCTCTACCGCAAAGTAAAAGGCCTGTCCGACCTCTCTCCCATCGATTTTATCCGTATCGCCCGCCTGAAAAAAGCCGTGCAGATGATGCAATCCGGTGAAAAACAAGTAAGCGAAATCGCCTACCAGGTAGGATTCTCTTCCCCCGCTTACTTCTCCACCTGTTTCCAGAAACAATACGGTAAATCCCCCTCGGAATTTATCCGGGAGATGAAAGATGGAGGGGCAAGCCACTAATAATCTTCTCGCGAACCCCCAAAATAACCTCCGAACAGTGTTTTTCGTTTTTTTACTTACATCATACAGGATTTTTTCACACCGCTGTATATCAACCAGATAACTATTCCAAGCAGCAAAAAAAGCAGTAAATTTCCTGTAAGTAACCCCCGACACCTATGGGGAGAGCCCCGTCCGTGATCCGTTTAACAGGGTTGCCTGTTCCGGCTGTATGATGGTAGTAAAAAAACGAAAAACACTGTTCGGGATGATAGGTTTACCACCATTGGCAATTTATATTTGTTAACATTATCCATTTGACTACAAAAGCTGCCTCCTCCACTGAAAAGGCCGCCGGAGTTTGCCAAAGGGCCGCCGGAGTTTGCCAAAGGGCTGCCGGAGTTTTGTAAAAGGCCGGCAGGGTTTTTGCATACAGGGATCTCGGCAGATGGTGAGGTGAAAAGGGGGAAGGGGGGATGATCGGGTACAATGACATAAAAAAGAGTGAGCCCTTAGGGAGCCCACTCTTCTTACTTCGTATCGAAATGTATTTATTTCAATTTGACTACCGGTGAATAAATCGCCTGGTCGGCACCTTTGGCATAAACACCTACCCGACCATACAATGCTTTGGCATTGGCCACGTCATTGTTACCACTGATATCGGCTGATAAACTAACCGAACCGGCTGATACGTCCGAGAAATCCTGACGGAAGATGTTATTTACATCATCCGCAAACTGTGTTTTACTCAGAATCAACATCGCTCTGTCAATTCCTGCTGTAGAAACAATCTGATTAACTGTAAACGAAGCGTTCATTGTAGAACCCGACACAGAAATATTTTCTCCGGAAATGAGAAAATAAGGAGTTACATCCAAACTTACTTCCGTTGTTCCTTTCACATTCACGATGGTAGTATCCCGACTGTTAACCCAAGGTCCGTTACCATCACGTGTCACCATTTTGTATTGTCCGTCAAACAATTTAGCGGAAAAAGCGCCGTCTTGCCCGACAAATAGTTCAATAGCATCTCGTTTATCAAACCCGTCTTGGAAAAGCTGAAGGCGTATGGCTTCACCAGTTCCACGCACATTTAGTGGGCTTCCATTATAAGTTACTTTACCTACAAGGGTTGAAGTCGGAGCATCAAAATTATCAAATCCGCAACTGCTCAGAATAGCAAGCAGCATCACTACCGGTATAATTCTTGATATTATTTTCATTTTCTTCATATTTAGAAATTATTGATATGGATTCTTCACCATGTTCGGATTCGCATTTATCCAATCCATATTGAGGAAGTTGTAATAATTCTTCATCTGGAAGTAACGAGCGTTAGGAGACATAAACAAGAAGTCTTCCACAAACACCCATTTCCCATCATTCGGATCACCAGGAGCAACGACGCGGTATGGCCATAGACGGCGATGACGCGCTTGTTCGTCGTTATTATTACCGTTCCATACTTTGTCAGCCAAACGCCAGCGTTTCATATCCCAGAAACGATGATCTTCGAAAGCGAACTCAACACGACATTCATGTACGATATTCTCGAAAGTAACGGTTGCCAGAGGTTTCACACCGGCACGGGCACGTACAGCATTGATAAACTCGGCAGCTCTTCCATTACCCAATTCGAAAGAAGATTCTGCGGCTATCATATAAGCTTCTGAGATACGGAAACGAGGCCACCACATTTCAGAACCACGTCCACGAGTAGATGCCAAGCCGGTTTCATCCATATATTTACGGAAATAGAAACCACTCTTATTGATATACTGTTCATTGGATTCTTTCGGACCATTAAACGAAGTAAGCAGATTACCATTATCATCTTTAGAGTCCAAATCACCCACGACAGTAACCCATTGGCCGTTCTCTTTCACTAACTGACCGGTTTGCAAGACCACTTCTGCACCTTTAAACTCTGCTCCCGGATAAATAACCGAACCCCACAGGCGTGGATCACGTTCTGCAAACGGAGCTGAAGCGGATTCGTAGAATTTGTATGTGCCGTTTTCTTCTGTGACAAATTTTTGTCTTTGCCCCGGAGTAGCGGCATCAATCAATTCAAACTCTTCAACCAGGTTCAAGGTGGGTCCGTAAGCACTGTTGTCAATATCTTCCGCATGTGAACGAGGAATATTAATCTTCGTAAACTCAACGGTCTGACCCGGATATTTATAATCGCGTGCCCAAATGACTTCCGTATTGTTTTCTTTGACAGAAGTTGCTTCGTAGAAATTACGTGCCTTATTGTCCGGTTTAGCATCCTGAAGCGTATAAACACCGCTTCTGATCACTTCTTCTGCCGCTGCTAATGCTTTTGTATAATAACTCTGTGCTTTATCAGCAGAAATACCAACTTCCCCCCCTGCGGTTTTCACCGGGTTAGACATCTTATTGTTGTAATTAGCTAATGAAGCAGCATACAAAGAAGCACGTGCTTCCAACATTTTAGCCGTCCATTTGTTAGCACGAGCACTATTGGTTTGTTTGTCTACCGGAAGTAATTCTGCGATCGCGCTACATTCACTGATAATGTAGTCATACATCTCCGCTTCTGTTGCACGCGGTTTCTGTAACGTGGTGATATCCATACCCGATTCGTATTCGAACACCTCGTCTCCCACAATAGGCATTCCCCCCATAGCGCGACACATATTAAAATAAGCCCAGGCACGCAAGAAACGAGCCTCACCTTCTAAAGGTCTTTTTTCCGCATCCGTAAGCACAGTCGTCGCACGCAAGCCACGAAGGAATTCATTAATATTACGGATATACGTATAATCGTACGTACGGAAACGATCATCTTCAAAAGTAGAACGTTGGTCAGGGCCTCCGTCAAACTTAGCCACATCATCAATAACCGATTGATTGTAGATCTGATCACCATTATTGATATTCATACCCCATTCTTTGCCATCAATACGGCCATAATAGTTTGCCAAAACCGACTTAATCATTACAGCATCAGAAAAAATCTGATCATCCGTCATGATTTTATCCGGATCCTGGTCCAAGAAGCCACTACAGCTTGTAATAGCTGTCAGTAAAAAAGCGGTGAACGCTAAAAATATATAATTCTTTTTCATACTGTTTAAAATTTAAGATTTAAACCGATGTTTATCACACGCATGGTTGGATAAGCCAAACCATTTGATTCTTTTGTCTCCGGGTCGATACCTTTCACATTGGTCAATGTAAACAAGTTTGTACCGGCTACATACAGACGCAGGTCGGAGATCATAGCTTTAGAGGTTATATGCTTTGGCAAGGTGTAACCCAATTCAAAATTGCGTAATTTGGTATACCAAACATTGTGTTTCCAGAATGTACTTGCCCAGTAGTTACTATGGCTGCTATTTCCAATCAGCAAAGTCGGATATTTACCCGGGATCAATTCACTGTTGGCATCCCAGATATCAGCTAAATGCCAGGTATCATCCATATAATATTGTGGATTATTACCTCCGTCATGGAACGGATTACGTTGTTCCCATTCCTGGAACCAGCTTGCCATAGATCCTCCTGTGACATCGAATGCCAAATCAAAGCCTTTCCATCCGAACGAGAAGTTCAAACCGAAGTTCAAAATAGGAGTCAAACCATCCTGATCGTAACCAATTGGACGTTCGTCCATACCATTGATCACACCATCACCATTGATATCTTTGTACTTGATATCACCCGGACGAAGCGTCTTATTACCCTGACGGTCGTTGTCGATAGGCCATGAAGCAATTTCTTCCCAGCTCTTAAACTGTCCGTCGGCTTCCAATCCCCAGTTCACACGTCCGAAACGATGTTCTTTTGAGTTACGATACTCATCCCAGGAGTTGCTATAACGAGGTTTGTACTGATCCCATTCATAATACCGAGAGTAAGTAATATTAGCTCCAATAGAGTAAGACAGTTCATCGATTTTATCTGACCAGCGTACGGCAGCTTCCCAACCCATGTGAACATCTGATTTCAGATTCTCATAGGGAAGGTCAAAACCTGTTTCTTTCGGGATCAACACGTCATAACGACGATCGGGTAAACCTTCGCGTTTACGACGGAAGAAGTCGAACTGACTCGTCAAACGGTTATTCAGGAAGGTTGCGTCGAAACCAACGTCCAAGATAGTCGCTTCAATCCAGGATAATGTTCTTACCGGTAATCCACGGGGTTGAGATCCGATTGTATATTTACCGTCAATAACTGCTCCACCCTTCTTATAGTCGTAACCGGCCATATAGTCGAATGCATTATAATAAGGATTATTATTGTTATTCGGATTTTTCCCTAAGTCGTCATCTCCTAAAAGACCATACGACCCTCTCAGTTTCAAGTCACTGAATATATTAGATAGTTTAGAATTTTGCCAGAATGCTTCTTCCGAGATTCTCCATCCCACAGAGGCAGAAGGGAAGAATCCCCAACGATCTCCCGGAGGAAATTTCCATGATCCGTCGTAACGAGCAGAAGCTTCCAACAGATACTTACTCGCATAGTTGTAGTTAATACGTCCGATCCATCCCATACGTGCTTCCGTACGATTACCGTCATCGTTATACGTATCCATTGTTTCGTAATCGATCAATGACAATGAGTTGGCTGTAGGAATAGAGTGCAACCAAGAAGTTGGTTTATCTAACTTTATAGCCTCAAAACCTGCGATTGCAGAAATAGAATGATCCCCGAAAGTTTTGTCATAAGACAACTGAATATTAGCTGTCATTTCTTCATTATGCCCAACACGGCGTTCACGCCAAGGGTTATTATTTTCAAAGATAACCGGGTAAGTATCCGTTGCTTCATCGTATCCATACAATTTATAGGTATACTCATGATTATTGAGGTTTTGATAAGCCAAATTATATCCGAACAATGCTTTGGCTTTTAATCCTCCCCAAATATCATATTCCACATCGGCATTCAAACGCATCACACGCCATGTTTCCTTATATCTCCCCGACAGTTCATAATTCAACCAGGCAAAGTTTGTTTCTGAACTGGAAGAAGTCATTGTCGGATAATTGGGATTATCATTGGCATAAGGACGTTTAGTAGGCAAGTTTCTGTAAGTACCGAAACGTGGCAACCAATAGTCGTCACCACCCGGCACACCCGGATTCTCACGCTCTTCTATATATCCCTTCATACCGGCGCCAATACGTAAACGATCATTGATTTGAGTGGAGATATTCATCTGTACATTGGTACGAGTGAATCCACCATAATTTACAATCATCGCATCCTGATTCAGGTGCCCCACAGAGAAATAATAATTTGTTTTATCAGATCCTCCGGAAATATTCGCATTCAGATAATATTGAGGAGCCGTTTCAAAGATATAATCATACCAGTCGAATGATTGGTATCCTTTTTCTGTTCCTGCCTGCCATTTAGCCAAATCTTCTTTGGAATAGGTATAAGCAGAGCCGGTTTTACCTTGCAAAGTTTCTGACTGAATATAATTTTTGATATAAGTCAAAGCATCTGCCGGTTCAGGAAAACTGGAAGGACTTTGCCATCCGTAATACGTATTGATTGATACCGTATTCTTCGTATTCAATCGCCCTTTCTTTGTGTTTATAACCACAACCCCATTGGCAGCCCGTACCCCATAGATAGAGGCCGACGCATCTTTCAGGATAGATAAGGATTCAATATCATTGAAGTCCAGGTTATTAAACTGACCTGCATCTGACTGAACCCCATCGATTACATACAAAGGAGAACCCATGTTACGGATTTCCAATGCTGTTGTTGCACCCGGACGTCCATCCACCTGACGGCTATTCAAACCGGCGATCTTACCCACTAACGCCCCCGATGCTGTAGAGGCAGACGAACGACTGATGTCATCATTGCCAATCATTGAGATAGCCCCGGTCAACGTCGCTTTCTTCTGCGACATACCGAAACCGGTTACAACGACTTCGTCCAGCGTTTGGGTATCTTCCACTAAAACCACATTGATCACTTCACCTCTTACCGCTACATTCTGAGTGATGTAACCGATAAAAGAGATTTCCAATGTCGTTCCTGGGGTTACACTTAATGAGAATTCTCCATCAATATTTGTAACGGTACCATTGGTAGTCCCTTTTTCTACCACATTGGCGCCAATAACCGGTTCTTTGTAAGTGTCGATTACTGTACCTTTTATGGTCATTTTTTGTTGCTGGGATATGGGAGTCCCGCTTGCACTTTGTTTGGTCACTGTATTTTCTTCTGCTTTACTTATGCTAAACATCGTAGTAATCAAAAGAAAAGCAACTGCAAATAGTGGGAGTCTTCGTATTTTGCTCCCACTCGAATAATCATACATTTGTTTCTTCATAATCTTTAAGCAAGATTTGTAATTATAAGAATTGTTAATTAAATGATAAATAAATAATTCTGACAGGTTTCTTTTTCAGGTTTACATCATAGGCATATTAGTTTTATTGTTAATAATCTATTTTATTACTCAGTATCGTTTCGCAGGGTAAACCGTACTTTTTCGATCTGCGCCGGATCTTTGGCTTTCTTCATGATCGGGTAGGAACGGTTTTTGATTTTTCCGGTCACAAACTCGGGGATATTGTAAGAAAACAATAACGAAGCATAATAGGAAGTGTCTTTCTGTGGCAAAACGAAAGGTTTACCGGTCTTTCCTTCCGGATCGACGTAGACCAGATGCGGACGGGTGTAAAGTCCATCCAATCGACGGCTGCTGAAAACCACCCAACGACTGTTGGACGACCAGGAATGATAGCTGTCGGCTTCCTGACTGTTGACGTTGGTCAAATCAGATGTTTCGTTTGTCTGCAAATCAATCATAAACAAATCAGCATCCCGATGCCAGATCGGGAAGGTGGCATAGGATGAGAGGGTACACATCAGCCAACGTCCGTCGGGCGAGATGCGCGGAAAAGAAACGCTCCGGTTTTCCTCTATCGCATGGATCAAGGTGTCCACTTTATTTCCGAACGTGCCGTTCTGCGGATCAAAAGAAATGCTGCATAAGTTATATTTCAGGCTATCCACCTCTTCCGGCATCTTACGTGCCACGGCGCTACAGAAATAAAGCGTCTGCCCGTCGGGCGAGAAGGTGGGGAAAGTTTCGAATGCTCCTTTGGAGGCGATCACCGGAGTGGTCAGGATGGTTTTATTCTCCACATCATAGACAGCCACATCCGAAGCGGTATCGAACACCTCCGTGCGTTGCGTGGCATGGAAATCCTGTGTGGTATTATTGATGGAGAATGCCACGTATTTGCCCGAAGGATGCCACGAGGGGTACACCAGGGAACCGATGGTCTGTTCGGTCTTGGTATCCAGAAATACGATCTGGTCACCGTCGATCATCACCGTGCCGGGGAATTTTGCCCGCATGTGGAACAACATCTTATCAGGATCCTGCGCGCAGAATGAATGGCAGTTCACACAATTATATCCGGTCATTTTACTTTCGTAGACCACGCTTTGCCGGTAGCTCGCCAGCTCACGCTGGTAAATTCCCATCTTGTTCCACAAGGCATATCCGGGTTCAATCAGGCGATAGGCGATATAACTGTCTACCGGATCGGTAACGACCGTCATCCGGAAGGGTTCGTAAGCACTCCAGTTGCCATTTTCTTCCACTCCCACGACGATTTCAATATCCTGTCCACCGTTTTCGGCTAACAGCGTCTTCCATTTCTTTTCGGGAATCACAAAATGTCCGTCGGAAGCTGCCACTTCGAAAAGATAGTTTTTCCCTTTAAACAGGGCCACCGCATTCTTTTCGTTTACCAGGGAAAAATTCAACGGCGCTATATTCTGAGGGATCGTCACATTCGCGTAGTCGGGATATATTTCCGGCTGCCCGGACAATGAATCCGAGAAAGTTCTCTCTCCTGTACACGACAGGAAAGAGAACATAAGAAATACATACAAGTAAAGTTTGCTACGCATATAAGTCACTTTGTTATCTATACTTTTTTAAACACCAGATAATGCCAGAAAGAAGCGCCATGATCGGCCTGCATCTTCGTCGCGAAATCAGGTCGGATACGAGATTGATTCATCAGATCGTCAAAGGCGCGAAACCGCTTTTCCACCTTGGTGGTCACCCCATTCTGTATCCAGAAAAAAGGATTTTTCTGATTCAATACAATGACTGCCTCCTGCTGGCTGATCGCCATCGTGGGCCAGACTTCCGTTTTAGCATAGGTTTCCAATAAACGTTGGAAGTTCTTCAGGTCTTTGCGTGCCAGATACATGGATACCAGATACTGCATCGGCAGCGGATTCGCCGGGTTATTGACCGCCAGCTGTTCAAATACAACGGGGGTATTACCCGATTTCACATAGATTCCGTCCTTAACCAAACTTTTTCTTTTTGCCAGTAATGTCTTATTTTGCGCCAAAGCCTCTTCGTCGTACAGATAACGACGATGTTCTTTGGCCCAATCCTTATAAGCCAGGGTGTGCTCCAGGATGTTGATATATTTCTCGGCCACCCCGTAAGCGCCATAGATCAGATTGGTTTCGACCAGACGTTGCATCAGGCGCACGTTTCCGGTATATTGCGAGCTGAGACACCCTTCGAAGGCCAATTTCTGTGCCGCACCGATATCTCCGATCTGATAATAAACCTCACAGAGCGCGATCGCATGCGGGAAAGTACTGTCCCAATCCGAAATCAGCGTTTGCGATCCCCGTTGGTCATACTCGAACAGGCGATTGCCCAACTCTCCTTTTTTTGCTAACGCCAGATTCAACAGATTGATCGTATGGTTATTATATTTTTCCCGGGGAAAGGTCTGAATCACCTGATCCCATTGTTCATGACGCACGTAATAATCCTGTTCCATATTATCCAATATCACCCGCGTATCGCGCTCGGCCATCACATACAGAACGACACAGAACGGCAACAGCTGCAAACCATAAGACAAGATTGCCGTCTGCTTTTTCGGCTCTTTCATGTTCTTTATCAGACGTGCCAAAACCAAACTTCCTGCCATCGCCCACCAGGCATAATATAGTTTCTTCTCATGAAGCAGATGTTCAAAATAAAAGTCGGGGAATAAAAGCATCCGGTACTCTCCCTGCCACCCCATCCGCATAGACAGGTAAGCGATCAAGAGCATTTCCAACGGAAGGATCACAAACCAATAAGATTTCCGGGGGGCTGTCAAGCCCTCCCCTAACAGGGCGACCAAAGCAAACAGGAAAGCGACCGGACCGGCCAACAGGAATAGTACCGGAACCAGTACTACTCCTGCCACCAGCCTTCTGATAACATCTTTAATGCCTGTGAAAACTAATAAACCTCCCAACATAAATAAAAGGCCGATCGTGCCCTGCACCTTATAGTTCATATCCACATGAACAGTCAAGAGGGCTACGACCGGTAAAATACTTAATAAACAGGTCAGGGAAACGGGAGCCAACCTTCTCAAATTTGCCTGTAACAAAACACCAATACCTGTCAATAAAAACGCTGTAATCAAGGCTCCCACGCCTGGATATATATAGAGTTGAACACAAAAGAGCGAGATATACAAAGCCAAACCACCGGGTTGTAAGATCGTTTCCCGGGCAAACTGCGGCGTATAAAGGAATAATTGCAATTGTTCGATATAGTAGAAGTAATACGAATACTTCCACTGGAAGAACAGAAATAAACCGACAAATACAGCGATCCAAAAGATCACTATACCGAGATTCAGTTTCATATAATGGCTATTTCTATTCATCCGTTTGTTTTACTTGCTATGGCTTTACGTTGTGTCTTTTTACTTTGTATAGAAAAAAACGTTGATCCTCAACCGCGCTTTTCTCTTGAAAATATTCTTCTTATTTTCTTAAATAGTATTACACTCGTTAACGTCTTTCAACGATACAAAAGAAGTGTTTTCACTTCACTATGCTCTTCAATAATCGTTCAAATACTTTCACTATTTATTCATTGACAGGTTTGCCAACTCAGGACACACCGCTGACATTTAAGTAGATACACATTTACACATCAAAAATCCCCGATAAAAACGGGAAAAAGTAGAGTTATTTGTTTGTCCGCAACACACTATCCCATACGATAGTGAGAATACTAAATTTTTCATAAAAGTTTTTGTGTATGGCTTCATGCAAAAGAACGTCAAAAAGCAGCATTTGCTTCCAAGTAGTGATTTATTTCAAAGATGGAAAACTGAATGTACCGGGCACAACCTTAAACACCAGTGTTTCCCCCTTTTTCCCCGAAGCTTCCAACGTTACCAACGCCGTCCTTCTTGGGGATACCTTTTCGTTTGAATAATGGGTATGCAAGACATAATGCAACTGATTGTCTTTGTCGCAGAACAGGTCGCCATGTCCGGTTCCGTTGAAACCCAACAGATGACGGTCGATGATCGGATTGCCCGCATATTTTTTCCACGGTCCGTAGGGAGAGTCCGCGATGGCATACCCTACCGCATAGTCGATATTCCGGAAATCGTTCGTCGAATAAAAGAAATAGTAACGATCGTCCTCTTTGATAATGGTAGGTCCTTCCGCCACAGGCCATTCGACGTTTTGTGTATTCTCCCACTTCTCTTGGGCCGAAATACATTCTGTCAGGGTTTCCGCTTTGATCGAACGAAGATCCGGATTCAACTCGGCGACAAACAAACGGTTTCCCTCCGTCAGCCGCACATGATACAGATAGATTTTCCCATCCGTATCGAAAAAAACATACGGGTCGATCTGCCTGATCGTTGCCGGTAACTTTTCGATCTGCTCTTGTCGGAAAGGGCCTAACGGACTATCCGACGAAGCTATCGCGATAAACTCATCGGCCGTATAGGCCATATAATACTTATTATTATAGGTAAAGATCTGGGGCGCCCAAAAACCTTTCGTGCCAAAGCTATCCCCTTTCTTCAACGCATAGCCATCCGAAGCGCCATGCGGACCGGTCCATTCCTTCAAGTCGGTCGAGGTATACACCAAAAAGCCCTGGTCGGCATTCGCATGCGCCCCTCCACCCGTGCCATACAAGTAATATATACCGTCAGCATAAAAAATCGTCGGGTCGGCAAGATAAAGGCTCGGATCTTCCGCCTCTTCGCCAATCGTCGCATGGGCTCCCGAACAAACCAGGGAAAGAAAAAAGAAAAAAATGGGTGATAAAAACAGGATTCGCATGGCTCTCAATCTTAAATATAGGATTATACATGAATTGAACACCGGCAAAGGAAAACTATTTGCCGACTTTCCCTTTTCAATAATCTGTCAAATGCTTTAAGATTTTAGTCAGAAGAAAAGAATCCGAACCGCCGTGGAATATTTCATCCTACCGCCGGGAGTATATTGTCATTTTCGGGGGAGGAGTTGGTTGTTGATAACCGTCAACACATTTGTTGATAATTATCAACAAATGAATAGTCCCGCCAATGGGTTCATTTACTGGCTTGTATGTTTGCGCACATCGGCGCCCCACATAAGCTTCTCGCGGAGTGTTTCGTAGAAGGTGTGATTGTGGCGTTTGATCACTTGGGTCGTATGTTCGGCACGGCTGATCCGGAGCTCTGTTCCGGCCGAATACACCTCCGATCGGCCATCGAGGGCAACCAGAAACGTATCACTCCGGCTCTCGACCTGCAAACGGATATCGATCGAATCGGGAATAACCAGCGGACGCACATTCAGGGAGTGAGGCGCGATCGGGCTCAACACAAAGCTCCGGCTCTGCGGGACAAGGATCGGGCCATTCACACTCAGGGAGTAGGCGGTCGAGCCGGTCGGCGTAGCCACCACCAGGCCGTCCGACTGATACGAAGTCAGGTATTTTTCGTCTAAAAAAGTATGGATCGTGATCATGGAAGAGGAATCGCGTTTCATGATGGCGATCTCATTCAAAGCATAAGAATGATTATCCGCCGCCTCATTTCCCGTATGCAGGTGAAGCAGGGAACGTTCTTCGGTCTTGAAATAGTTTTTACTGATCTCTTCCAGCGTATTTTCGATCTCGCTGCTGTTGATATCGGCCAGGAAGCCGAGCCTTCCGGTATTGATTCCCAAGATAGGAATCCGTTGTTTGTTGATACGTGCGGCTGTGCGGAGGAATGTGCCGTCGCCTCCGACACTCAACGCGATATCCAGGTCTAAGGGTTCGGTTTCCGTCAGCAATCCTTCCACAGGCGGGGCATACTGTAACTGCTCGGCCAGGAACGTATAAAAAGTAATATCCACATACACTTTTGCTTCCAGGGCATAAAGTTTTTCAAACAAATGCCTGATCAGGCTTAACTTGCCTACCTGGTACTCACTGCCAAATATCCCGACTTTCATATTCTTTACTGATGGTTTACATATTCATATAATATAATAGCTCTTCCATCCGGTGTTGCAGAATCTCATCCACTATACCTTCTTCCATATAATGAAATAATACCGTATAGTTGAAACGCTCAAAACTACGGATCACCGGAGAAGCATCTTCCAGATCGATCTTCAGGGTGATGGACAGACGCCCCGTATCTTTATCGGTTAAAGAAAGCAGATTGAGGATGTGTGCATTGTTCGACTCGACGATCCGGGCGATATCGGATAAGGTATAGTCTTGCGGAAACATCTCCAATACGATCACACTACCGGCCGCGTCCGCACTACAAAATTCGGCCAGGGCATCCAGCATTTTTTCCCGGGTGATCGCTCCCAGATACTGCCCTTCGGCATCGACAACAGGCAAGAGGTGAAGCCGGTAGCGGGTCATCAGGTTCAAAGCGACATGCAAACTGGTATTTTTCCGTATGGCCGGCGCGAAAGGGATAGGTTCGCCTATCGGTTCGGAGAGTCGCGGCATGAGCAATAGATCTTTCTCTGCCACAAGGCTTTGGTAAATATTCTCGTTCACCAAAGGCAGGTGTGCCGTTTTAAAGTCTTCCATCAATGCCAGCGCATACTCCGCTGTGTCAAAACTTTTTAACACCGGAATTTCTTTTGTTATGAAATCTTTCATCCACATTATTCTGTTATATACTAAAATACTGCTAAATTTGCCGATACATTACTGCAAACACTCTATTTATGGAAGCAAATGTAATGAAAGAAACAGGATATAACCCTATAGAATGACAAATTTAAGTGTAAATATAAATAAGGTCGCGACGCTCCGAAATGCGCGTGGCGGCAATGCTCCTGATGTAGTAAAAGTAGCGCTGGATTGTGAAGCCTTCGGCGCCCAGGGAATCACGGTTCATCCCCGCCCGGATGAAAGACATATCCGCTACAGTGATGTGTATGCCCTGAAACCGCTGGTAAAGACAGAATTCAATATCGAAGGATATCCCGCCAAAGAGTTTATCGAGCTGGTGTTGAGAGTGAAACCGGAACAGGTGACCCTTGTTCCCGATGCGCCGGATGCCATTACGTCGAATGCCGGCTGGGATGTGCAGACGCATTTCGACGGGTTAAAAGAGTTGATCGACCGGTTCAAGACGGAAGGGATCCGCACCTCCATCTTTGTCGGAACCGATCTCTCTACGATCGAATGGGCGGCTAAAACGGGTACCGACCGGATCGAACTGTATACCGAGCCCTATGCCGCGGCCTACGCTGCCGACAGGCAGACCGCCGTGGCACCGTTTATCGAAGCGGCACGCTTGGCCCGCGACCTGGGTATGGGCGTCAATGCCGGACACGACCTGAGCCTGGAGAACCTGGCGTATATCCATCAGCAGATCCCCTGGCTCAAAGAAGTATCGATCGGCCATGCCCTGATCTGCGACGCGCTTTACCTGGGATTGCAGGAGACCATCGCGCAGTATAAGAAACAATTAATAGGCTAACGTTTGAAGTAGCGAGTGCAGAAGCCAAACTTGTTTGGATTATGCCGAGTCACGCCAAACGACTATTTTTAATGAATAATTAATAAATAAAAACAATGAGTATTTTACTGTTATTACAGGCCTTAGGGGCACAAGCAACAGACCAGATGCCGGAATTCACATCGGTCACCGTCCCCACGGAAGCAGAGATCAACATTATCGACCTCGCCTTTAAGGGTGGCTGGATCATGATCGTTTTGTTATTGATGTCGTTACTGGCGATCTATATCTTTATCCAACGGCTGATCGTTATCCGCCGCGCCGGCAAAGAGGATGTGAACTTCATGAACCGGATCAAGGATTATATCCATGAAGGGAAGGTAGACTCGGCCCTGAACCTGTGTAGAAGCACAAATACTCCCTCTGCGCGAATGATTGAAAAAGGAATCACCCGCCTGGGACGCCCGATGAACGACGTACTGGTGGCCATCGAGAACGTAGGGAACCTGGAAGTGGCGAAACTGGAAAAAGGATTTCCCGTGATCGCGACCACGGCTGCCGGCGGACCGATGATCGGTTTCCTCGGTACGGTAACCGGTATGGTGCGCGCCTTCTTCGATATGGCAAACGCAGGCTCTAATGTCGATATCACGTTGCTTTCCGGAGGTATTTATGAAGCGTTGGTGACTACCGTCGGTGGTCTCGTTGTGGGGATCATCGCTTTGTTTGCTTACAACTACCTGGTTTCACAGGTCGACAACGTAGTCAACAAGATGGAAGCCAACACCATGGAATTTATGGACTTATTAAATGAACCGGCTAACTGACATGGCTTTAAAGAGAAGAACAAAAATAGATCCCGGCTTCAGCATGGCTTCGATGACTGACGTTATCTTCCTGCTGTTGATCTTCTTTATGATTACCTCGACGATGGTCGTGCCCAATGCGATAAAGGTAACCTTACCCCAATCGCAGAAGCAGACGGCAGCCAAGCCGTTGACCCGGGTAACGATTGATTCGCGTCAGAACTACTACGTCGCCTTCGGCAGCCAGCGGGAAAGACAAGTATCCTTTGAAGAGATCACGCCTTTCCTTCAGGAGATGGCCATTCAGGAACCGGATATGTATGTCGCCCTCTATGCGGATGAGACGGTACCCTATAAAGAAATAGTGAGAATACTCAATATTGCGAACGAGAATAATTTCCGGATGGTACTGGCTACCAGACCAAAGAAATAATTTATGAATCTGAAGAAAGACGACATATACAGCTTAGTCGGCACGCTGCTTTTCCATCTGGTGATCTTCCTGATACTTTGGTTCACCGTATTGAAAACGGTGGTGCCCGAAGAAGATGAAGGGGTATTGGTGAACTTTGGGAATCTGAATGCTGCGGCAGGAAGCTTTGAGCCTCGTTATACGGGTGAGACCGTTTCACAGCCCACGACACCTCCGCCTCCCTCCTCGCCTTCCACGCAGACCCAACAGGAAGAATTGGTCACTCAGGATATCGAAGAAAGCATATCGCTGGCCGATGCCAAGAAGAAAGAAGAGCTGAAGCGAGAAGAGGAAAAGCGCCGTCAGGAAGAAATCGAACGGGAACGATTGCGCCGCGAAGAAGCTGAACGTCAACGCCTGGTTGAAGAACAACGCAAGCGGGAAGAAGAGATCACCAACCGGGTGGCCGGAGCTTTTGGCATGGGCAATACCGACGGGACAAGCCAGGGTGATGCCACCGAAGGAGAAGGAAATCAGGGTAGTCCCTTCGGTAATTCGGATCAGGGCGAGAACGAAGGTGTCGGCGGATATGGTACCTTCAACCTGAACGGACGTTCGATCGGATCGGGAGGACTCCCGCGTCCGGCCTATACCATACAGGAAGAAGGACGTATCGTGATCAATATCACGGTCGACCCCAGAGGAAACGTCATCTTTACCGAGATCGGCCGGGGTACGAATATCACCAACGAATCGATGCGTAAAAGCGCGATCGAAGCGGCGCGTAAGGCGAAGTTCAACAGCATCAACGGGACCAACAACCAGAGCGGAACAATCACCTATGTATATAAACTACTTTAAAAAAGGCATGATATGAAAAAAGCATTTGTATTCTTAGCAACCGGCTTCGAAGAAACGGAAGCGGTGGGTACCATCGACGTATTGCGTCGTGGCGGTATTGAAACGACTGTCGTTTCGATCACTGCGGAACGGACTGTAAAAGGAGCGCACAACCTGGATGTGGTAGCGGATGCCCTGTTTGACGAGGTGGATTTCTCGGAGGCTGACGCATTGGTTCTGCCCGGAGGTATGCCCGGCAGCAATAACCTGAATGCTTTCGAACCGTTGAAAGCGCTTTTAAAGAAACAATACGATGCTGGGAAATGGGTGGCTGCGATATGTGCTGCTCCATTGGTTCTGGGCGGCTTAGGCTTCCTGAAAGGACGGAAAGCCACGTGTTATCCCAGCTTCGAACCCACATTGGAAAGCGCCATAGCCACAGGTGAAGCCGTAGAAACCGACGGCAACGTGATCACCGGCAAAGGACCCGGCCTGGTCTTCCATTTCGGCCTGGCGATAGTCGAAGCGCTGCAAGGCAAGGCTATAGCGGATGAGGTGGCTGAGGGGTTGTTGGTTTAAAGAGTTTAAGGTCTTTTAGGTCTTTTAAGTCTTTTAGGTCGGTGGTAAGACTTAAAAGACCTAAAAGACCTAAAAGACCTTAAACTCTTAGATCACAAGCGCCACCGTCACAATCCCCGCAAAAAGAAAAACCAAAAGCGAAGTCTGCCCCAGGATCTGATTCAGCGCCCGGCCTTCCAACCGCTTAAACTTCGTCCAGGTCATCACAAACAAAGCAAAATACAGGGCAAAAAGGACATCCAGCCACACCTTCTCCCACAACAGAAAAGGGAGCACAATAACAAGTGCCAATAACCCGTTCACCAGATAGATGATACGCCCATACCTCTTCCCGAACAAGACGATCGTGGTGCGCTTATTCGATATCTTATCCTGCTCGTAGTCGCGGTAATTATTGACCACCAGAATATTAATCGAAAGGAAACCCATCGCCAGCGAGAGCAAAAAGGCCAGTAAAGAGAACCCATTCGCCTGCACATAATAAGTGAAACAAACCGGAACGATCCCATAGAACAACAATACGCACACATCGCCCCACCCCTTATAAGCCAAAGGATAAGGCCCGGCGGAATAAGCCAGTACACAAACTGCCATGCCTATGCCGACCGGCAACAGGATCCATCCCCCGTAGAACAACAGGAAACAGCCGCAAATGCAGGAAAGGATCAACGCGACCAACGTCCCGTTCAGCATCGCTTTCGGACGGATCCAACCCGAAGCGACCGCCCGGGCCGGCCCCAGACGGTCGTCCCGGTCGGCACCTTTCTTATAATCGAAATAATCATTGGCAAAATTACTGGCGATCTGCGCCAACAAAGCCACCGCCACGCAGAGCAAGGCCGGGATAAGTTGGAAAGCCCCCTCCCGCCAGGCAATGGCCGACCCGACCACAACCGGGCTCAATGAAGCAAATAATGTTTTCGGCCGGGCCGCTTCGACCCAGGCAATAAAGGTATTTTTGTTTGTTGTCATATTTCAGGCTACAAAGTAAAACAAAAAACCCCGAATAATAGCTTCGAGTGATAAAAGTGCTATCTTTGCTCCATGAAAAAGTTTCTTTTCATACTGGGGCTTTTTTTGGCACTTTTGCTGCATATTTCTTCCGAAACGGAAAGAGATGAGGCAAATGATTCTTTGACTGAATACGAACACAGTATCAAAGAGCAGCATGCGGCTGCCGATACCCAAAAACGTTTCGAGCAGATCGGGAAAGATATGCGAAACAGCAATTGCCTCACGCCCCGCCGGCATGTACAGACCAATTATAGCCCGGTTCCCCTGCGGGTCGTCCGCCATGCCGTGCGCATTATTCAGGATATTCGCCTGAAAGAAGCCAGCCAACTTCAACGGGTTTCCGAACAGGTTACCCTATGTCAAACCACTAACTATTCTATCCTTCTCAGCCGCTTGGGATATCGGATATATGCCTTGCGGAAAATCATTATTTAGCCGTTCACCGCGTAGTTAAAGTAGTGTCGTACTACTTCCCTTATTTTTCTTAATCAATTTATTAACAACTCTTCCAGGAGGTGTCACTACCCTATGGACAGAGACTAATCATATTGTAATCATGTCAAAAAAGAATTCAGGAAAAGTCCGCATATATCTGTTTGTACTGCTGACAATTGCCGGATGCGTCTTAGCATGCAGTTCCATCATCACCAACGATTATCTGAAACTGATCATCGTTTTGGCCGCCCTATGTATCGGTGTCGTAGGCATCATGAAAGGATTAAGCAATCCCGGAGAAGCCCATACGGAAGAATAGAAGTAAAATGTAAAACAGATAACAATGAAAATAAATAAAGATTTGGTAGATGCCGTGATGATGATGTCATTCATCTGCCTGGTATTGGTCGGCACGTCGGAATTCGACAGCGAAACGACCCAGCATACCATCATGATCCTATTGGGTGCGATAACCGTAGCCATGGTTGCCTTGCGTTTTATCGGCTCGAGAAAACAAGAAAACCAAGAACTAACTGACTAAATATTTTTTCTCACTTGCAAAAGGCTGTCTCCCCCAAAGAGGCAGCCTTTCTTTTTTTGCCATACATTTTTTAACACTTTTGATTTCGAAGAATATCAAGCGATTAAGAGCGAAGTACGGGGAAAGAGCCGAAAAGTGCTTGCTATATCGAAAAAAACATCTACTTTTGCGCCCGGGTAAGTCCTACACGGCATGCTCCCTCGGAACTCCCCCAGGGCTTGACCGCAGCAAGGGTACTTGGTTGTAGCGGCGCGATGTAGTCAGCTTACCCACCTGCCTCTTTAGCTCAGTTGGCCAGAGCACGTGATTTGTAATCTCGGGGTCGTTGGTTCGAATCCGACAAGAGGCTCAAAAAAGAAGGATCGGCGACAGCCAATCCTTTTTTTGTTTGAAAGAGGATCGGCGACAGCCAATCCTTTTTTTTATTTAGGGCAGCCTACACATAAAAGGGGTCAGTCCGAAAACCTGGTTGCAAACGCCTCAACTCTTCTGCTCAATTATTACCTTTGTAGGCATAATTCTGCAAAAAAGTGATTAAATGCGAAAAAGGATGAACCCGTTGATATTTAGTCTTATAGGCAGAGGTTGTCCGAAACTGTCTTAACCTGAAAAACGCAAAAAACAGTTGTTTTCGTTGCCTTTCCGTTACCAAGTCATTACCTGTTTTGGGTGGTGCAGAATACGGCAAAATGCTATCTATTAAGTTGGAATATAACTGATTGTGCAAATCTGAGCGATTCGTATCGAAATAACTTCTACGCTTGGCTCATTGATAGCAGACCGCTCATTTTTCATAACTCAAATAACTCTGGAAATTCCATCGAAAGTGACCCCCTTCGGCCAATTCAAAGTGACCCCCTAAAGTTGTGTTTCACAACGAGGTCATTTTTGTAGTTGTTTTTGAGGTTGGCAAACATTCTTTTTAGCCGGGGTTACATTTTAAATAATTTTACAAAAATAGTCATTTATTTTGGACTTTCTTTTTCCTGAGAGATTCTCCGTACAGTTCTATTCGGATGGCCTGATGGACAATGCGGTCCAGTATTGCATCGGCGACTGTTTTGTCTCCAATCATATCATGCCAATCTCCTACCGGTATTTGTGATGTAATAACGGTAGATTTCTTTCCATATCGGTCTTCTATTACATCCAGAAGGTTCATTCTGGCTGTTGCGTCAAATGGATGTAATCCAAAGTCATCCAATATCAACATATCCATTCTTTCTATTTTTCTTAGATCGGTCAATATCGTTCCTTTAGCTTTTGCCGCTTTAAGTGTTCCCATCAACCGGGAAGTATTAGAATATAATACTTTGTATCCTTTCAGGCAGGCTTGATATCCAAGAGCCGAAGCCAGGTAGCTTTTCCCTGTCCCTGTACTTCCGGTTATAAACAGGTCTTTATGCTCTGCCACAAAACCAAGCTCAGCTAAACGCTGAACCTGGTTACGGTCTAATCCCCGTTCTATGGAAAAGTCTATTTCTTCCACCGAAGCTTTATTACGAAAGCAGGCCTGCCTGATAGCCCGCTGGATGTTGCGATTACGACGGTCATCCCACTCTGAGATGATAAGCCAGGATACAAACTGATCGATAGTCATGCTTTCTTTGTGCAGCGATTCCAACGAAGTTTTAAAAGCATAATACATTCCCTGAAGACGCATTTGAGTCATCTTATCAAGAGTTTCTTTATTCATTTCCATTTTTTGTTCTTTTATATTGTTTTTTCTTTTTATTGGTAATACTCTTTTCCCCGGATATTCTCATGAGAAGGTATATCTTTGTTTATATCAGCTTCATTCTCCAACGGTAGTTCATCTTGCCGGTTACTAAGTATCCTTTCTATGGCCGGATAGTTATACAAACCGTAGCTTTCAGCCCAGCGACAGGCATTAATTAACCGCTTGGCTCCAACACGGCGAACGAAGCTTAAGATTCCGCTACAAGACTTATAAGCCTGCTCCGGATGCGCTTTAGATTCTATGACTTTGCCTATGTATGTGGCTACGTCAGGATGGATTACAGCGGCTTCCTGGATAAACTTCTCTGCACTCCAATCAGTTTGGAACCTGTGATGAGATGCCAGATGGTCCACATGGGTTGTATATCGGTAACGGGACGGATCACGAGGGTGCTCGGCAATCTTCTCGTATTTATAATAAACTTCCACAAGGAAAGAGGTATAGAGCAACTTAACCTTCTTTCCTATATATTTACTCGGCACGCTATAATAATGGGCATCTTCGCTTAAACGGATATGCCCGTTCTTCATGACAGTTACCTGGGATTGTTTTTTAAGTTCATAACGGATGGGATTAAGTCCGCTAAGATACATCCGCTCTATCTCCTCAAATTGCTCACGACGGCTATAATCACGGCCGGAGAATGGTGTATTGTTATGCACTTCCAATGCGACACGTATAGCGGCGTTTAATGAAGTCAGATTACTACTGATGCGTTATTTTTTTAATTTCAACCGTAACAGGTTGATTATATATAAGATACAAGCGTTCTTTGATTTTTTGATTTGAATTGACCGTAGCTTTGCATCCTTACA
>NZ_JAQFIN010000018.1 GCF_029504695.1 Parabacteroides sp. PF5-6 | reverse complement strand
GATTTGTAAGCGAAGAGAGTCATCCATTCCTTTTACTGTTCGCATCTTTTTTAAGTTTTGCAAACTGTAAACTTTTTTCAGTAGAAGACACTTTTCCGGGAAGGTTTGTCGTTTTTTTAAGTAATCCTCTACCTTTCACCCGAAACGCCGATCAACACAGGGATCTGGTGAACGGGTGAAAGGTGAAGACGGGGGTAAAAACTTTTATGTGGGAAACTACCGGTAGTTTCTGAAGAGAATATTAACGCCTAATTTTCATGAACATTTTCCTTTCCCAACTGTTAAGTCCTTAAAATCCATAAAAACAAACCATTATGACAAAGAAATTACATCTGGTACTTACTCTATTCTTGCTTGGAGCAGCCCTGAGTTTGAATGCATTTGACGCGGGGGCAAGAACAATCTATGTGAATAAATCAGTAACCACCAGCGGCGATGGCAATACTTGGAATACCGCTTATAAAGAATTGGCGGATGCGTTGAGAGCTGCCACCTTAAGCGATGAGATCTGGGTGGCCGCGAATACGTATATGCCGAAATACCCACTCGTCGAAAGCGACGACCCGCGCGACTACACCTTTTCCATCCCCGCAGGCGTCAACGTCTACGGCGGCTTTGCCGGAGGGGAAACCAATCGCGACAGCCGCGACTGGGTAGCAAACCAAACGATCCTCTCGGGCGATATCTATGGAAATGATAAAACGGAAGGAGTAGAAGACCCTTATGCAGACAACTGCCTCACTGTAGTCAGGATCACTAACAGCACGCTCGATGGATTTCATATCACCGGAGGTAACGGTGGTACCTACGGCGGCGGAGTCTATGCCGGCTTAGCCACTCTGACCAACAATACGATCTACGGCAATACAGCCGCCTACGGCGGCGGAGTCTATGCCGACGGCGCCACCCTGACCCACAATACGATCTACAGCAATGAAGCCAGCAGCAACGGTGGCGGAGTCTATGCCGGCTTAGCCACTCTGACCAACAATACGATCTACGGCAATGAAGCCACCGACGGTGGCGGAGTCAATGCCTTCAACGGCGCCCTGACCAATAATATCCTCTGGGGAAATAAGGGCGCTAATGGTAAGGATCTCTACGCTTCCTCCACCACTGGATCCCATAACTTGATCGGCAGCTTGCCCGAGGGAGGTTCTCCTGCTGGCAACAACCACCTGACCGGCAACCCTTACTTTATCGACCCCGCCAACGGCGACTTCCGCCTGGGCATCCAAAGCGAGGCAATCGCTGCAGGAAAAGATGGTGAAAATCCGGGCGCCTGGCCCACTGTGACATTCAAGCCCACTGGAGGCATCCTCTATATCAATCGCACCGTCGATATCAACGGGGTAGGTTATCAAGGCAACGGCTCCTCCTGGAGCGATGCCCTCTCCGACCTGGGCGAGGCATTGGCTTTTGCCAAAGAAAATGCCGGAGCAGTTTCCCAGATCTATGTGGCCAAAGGCACGTATATACCGAAATACTCATCCGTCGAGAGCAACAACCCGCGCGACCGCACCTTCTCCATCCCTGCAGGCGTCAAAGTCTACGGCGGCTTTGCCGGAACGGAAGGAGAGACATTCGCCGACCGTGACTGGGTAACAAACCCAACGATCCTCTCGGGGGATATCGAAGGAAATGATAAAACGGAAGAAGAAGAAGAAGAAGAACCTTATGCCGACAACTGCTTCCGTGTGGTTAATATGGGGTTGGGGGACATCGAGACCGCCACGCTCGATGGATTTCATATCACCGGAGGTAACGGCGCCCCCTATGGCGGCGGAGTCTATGCCCGCGGCAACATCACCCTGACCCACAATACGATCTACGGCAATACAGCCACCGACGGCGGCGGAGTCTCTGCCCACTTAGCCACTCTGACCAACAATACGATCTACGGCAATACAGCCACCAATGGCGGCGGAATCTATGCCGACAACAGCGCCCCCCTGATCAACAATACGATCTACGATAATGAAGCCACCAACGGCGGCGGAGTCTATTCCAAAGGTGTCACCCTAAACAATAATATCCTTTGGGGAAATAAGGGTAACAGTGGTAAGGATCTCTTCGTTGACGCCACCTCCCACTTCACCAACGGTTCCCATAACCTGATCGGTGAGATCGGGGGAGATGCTTTTGATGGTGTCTTGACCAACGCCGACCCCCGCTTTGTCAATCCCGCCGCCTACGACTTCCGCCTGCAGGAAGGAAGCCCGGCTATCGATGCGGGAAATACGGAGGTGTATGAGAATGAGGATTTCCCAGGAAAATATCCCATGACCGACGCCGCAGGCGATCTCCGCATCCAGGATAAGATCAATATCGGTGCCTACGAAACGGTAGTGCCGGCCGAAAATGCCACCTTCCATACCCTTACCCTCGAGATCGCCCCGGGTATCGACTGTTACGGCCTCACCGCCGGCACGTACCAGATTGCCGATGGCGATCACCTGCACCTGCAGTTTCTGCCCGACGACCGGACAGTAGGGCCTGACGACGTGATGCTATTGATCGATGGTGTCGATACGCCTTTCACCGTGCCCGCTGCCGGTAGCTACTACGGCTATATCCTCAACCCGATCACCGCGAACCATACGATCCTCGTTGCCTTGCGTGAATATACCGTCACCCTGCCCGAAACGGAAGGCATCACCTTCACCCCCGGCGCCGGTGCGCACCGCGTCCCCTACGGCGAAGCGTTCACCTTCACCCTCAGTGGCACGTTCGATCCCGAGCAGCTCCATGTTTACAACAACGGCATCGAGATCCAATCCGAAGCCCTGCGTACCACCACCCTGACCTACACCCTCGACCGCGTAATCGGCCCGGTGGAGATTACCATCGAAGGCTATACCACGGGCAATATGGATATCGCCACAAGCGATATCACCCTTTTCATTATCAATTCTCAATTATCCATTATCAATTCCGGCTCTGCCGTAGATGTCGCCATTTATAATATCACCGGCCAAACCTTCGTGCAACTTCGTGCCCTTCGTGGTTCACGTACCCTCGCGTTACCTGCCGGGGTCTATATTGTGCGGGCAGGAGAAGAAACGTGGAAGGTGATTGTTGATTAGAAGATAGCAGTTCCTAAGCCGCGTAGCGGCGATCTGTACACAGCCCCGTGCGGAAGCGCGGGGTTATGAATGCCCTCACCCAATCAGAAGCGCCACGTAGTGGTGCTATGTAAATAGACAACAGATACATAGCACCACTACGTGGCGCTTCCTCTTTTTATATACGCTCAACCCCGCGCTTCCGCACGGGGCTGTACACAGGATCGCCGCTATGCGGCTTTCGCGCCTTCAGCGCTCCGTTGATTATTCATCCACAACCCCAGGGTTTCATAGACCTCCGGCCTATTCACCCTGGGCTGGTGGCTTTCGTGCCTTCAGCACTTCTGCGCCTTCAGCGCTTTGCGCAGTGAGCTATCTTGGCTCCTCTCCTGGACAGGAGAGGGGGACCGCCGCTTGCGGGGGTGGAGAGGTTGTCTTTAGTTATTTTAGGAACAACCGCCCCACCGCTGCAAGCAGCGGTCCCCCCCGCCTGACCAGGCGGGGAGCCGAGATAGTCCACTGCGTATTCTTCTAACTTCTAACTTCCATCTTCTCCCTTCCATCTCCTATCTTCTCTCTTCTCTCTTCTCCCTTCTCCCTTCTCCCTTCTCCCCCTGCTATATGAGTTATAGAACAGTTTTGTCGGGGTTACGACCAATCGGATGATGGTCTTTTTCATCGGTTTCTTTTCCCGATCAGAAGAATTTGCGTATGTTTGCAACTTAAAAATAAAAGGAAAGCGATGTTTAAAGATAAAACGATAGTCTACACTTCGGGCACGTTCGATATGTTCCATTACAATCACCTGCGGATGATCAACTATGCGCGTGCATTGGCCGATATCCTGATCGTAGGGGTGAGTACGGACGAATTGGTTTCTTCCTATAAGGCGCCTCCGATCATTCCGTTCAATGAACGGTTGCAGATTATCGAAGCCCTGAAAACGCCGGATATCGTGATCCCCCAGCATACGCTGGATCATACGGAGATCGTGAAGAAGCTGAATATCGATGCGTTTGTGGTAGGCGACGACTGGTACGGGAAATACGACTACCTCAAAGACGTGAACGTACAGGTGTTTTACTTCCCTTACGGCACGGGTGTTTCCTCGTCGAACCTGAAGAAAACGATCCATGACTCTTATCAGGCAACGCTCGACAGTCAGCGACAGGCCAAACCTGAGATGGTCAAAGGATTCCCTGAAAAATAACATTTCCCTATGGACAACTATGTATTGATCACCGGAGGTACGAGAGGGATCGGAAAAGCGGTTGCCGACTGCCTGGGCGAAGCGGGTTATGCTTTATTGCTGACGTATGTGTCGGACCACGAGAGGGCTTGCCGGGCGAAAGCGGAGCTTACCGAGAAGTATGGCGTGGACGTGCATGTCGTGCAGGCGGATAGTACCGACCGGGCTTCCATCGAAAAGATATACGCCTATCTGGAAAAAGAATCGATCACATTGGATTCCGTTGTTTTCAATGCGGGCATCACCTGCCGGGATTCCTTCGAAGAGATGACGCTGGCCGACTGGGAAAAGGTCTTTTTTGCCAATGTGCATTTCCCGGTATTCCTGCTTCAGCGGATCGTTGGACAGATCAGGGAGGGGGGAAGTGTGGTGTTCACCGGTTCGTTGATGGGCATTCAGCCGCATGCCGTTTCCGTTTCGTACGGGGTGAGCAAGAGCGCGGTGCATGCGTTGGTACGTAACCTGGTGAAAAGCCTGGTGCCCTACCGGATCCGTGTGAACGGAGTCGCCCCGGGTTTTGTCGATACCGAATGGCAGAAGAATAAACCGGCCGAGATCCGCCGGAATATCGAGAATAAGATTGCGCTGGGACGCTTCTGCGAACCGGAAGAGTTGGCCCGGGTGTACCGGATGTTGATCGAAAACGACTATATCAACGGCGAGGTAGTGGTGGTTGACGGAGGATACTCCTATAAATAAATACCGATGAGTGAATTAAACAAAGAATACGAAGCCTCTTTAAAATCTATAGAAACAGAAAACCTGATCGACCGGATCTTCTACCGGCCCATTGGTTTTCGTATTGCCCGTGCCTTGCGGAATACAGGGATCACACCGAATATGGTGACGATCTTCTCTATCTTTGTCGGCGCGGCAGCGGGTTTTCTTTTCTACCGGCAAACCCTTATATTGACGATTTGTGGTATTCTGAGCCTGATCCTGGCCAATATCCTGGATTGTGTCGACGGACAGTTGGCACGCCTGACGGGCATCAAATCGGAGATCGGCCGCATCCTCGACGGGGTGGCGGGTGATATCTGGTTTACCTGCGTCTATGTCAGCTTCGCCCTGATCCTTTCGGAGCAATACGGGACCTATTGGCTGTTTGTTCCGGCTTTTCTATCGGGCTTTTCCCATCTGTTTCAGGCGAATATCACCGATTACTACAAGACGGTGCATCTTTACTTTATCAGCAAAGAGAAAGGCAAAGAGCTGCAGACCGCCGACCAGATCCGGGCGCAATACAAAGAGATGAAACCGGGCATCAACCGGTTCTTTATCCGGGCATACCGTTGGTACACCGAGTTGCAGATGCATACCACTCCCCGCTTGCAGCAGTTGTTGCAGACCCTGCAGGAGCGCTACGGCGACGAGATGCCCGAAGAGATCCGGCTGAAATTCCGCCGGCAGAGCTGCCAACTCATGAAGAAATATATAGACCTGATGACCTTCAACGGCCGTACGATCGTTATGTTTATCATTGTATTGACCGGGCAGGTGTGGGCCTATTTTGTATATGAAATAGTCGTGTTGAATGTCGTACTGGCGATCTCGGTACGTAAACACGAGAAGATGTGTGCTACGCTGCTGAATGAACGATGAAAAAAACGGTTATTGACATAAACGACCTTCAAGGAATGTCACCTTTCTTCCGCACCCGCTTCGGGACGTTCCTGGGAAAACTGGCTATCCGATGGTTCCGGATCGACCGGGTGAACCGGGTGCATGAGAACAGTTGCCATCTGCGCGGGGCTGACTTTACCTCGGGCTTACTGAGCGATCCATTGATCGACCTCAACTACCGGATTCATAATGAAGAGATTCTTGATACGCTGCCCGAAGGGGCGTTCGTCACGGTGTCGAACCATCCGATCGGATCGCTCGACGGCATTATCCTGATTGATATCTTTGCTCGCCGGCGTCCGGACTTCAAAGTGATGGTGAATGGCTTCCTGACGAATATCGGGGCGATGGCGGATAATTTTATCTCCGTGGTGCCCGAAGCGACCAAGACCGATCCCGACGCCTTGCCTTCGACGAATATCAACGGGGTGCGCCTTTCCCTGCAACGCCTGAAAGAGGGGCATCCGATGGGATTCTTCCCGGCAGGGGCCGTCTCGATGTATAATAAAGAACGCCGCATCGTGACCGATCTGCCCTGGACGCATAGCGTAGTGCGCCTGGCCCGCAAAGCAAGGGTGCCGATCTATCCGGTTCTTTTCGACTTTTACAATACCCGCTTTTTCTATTTCCTGGGCACGATCGATTGGCGGATCCGCTCGCTGCGTATGCCCTGGGAAGCCTTCAACAAACGTGGCCGTACGGTCGATGTGTATATCGGTCAGCCCGTTATGCCCGAAGAGATTGAAGCGCTGACGGATGAAGCGCTGGCGGAATTCCTTAACCGGCGGACTTACGCATTAAAAAAGTAATCACTCTCCTCTCACGAGTCCTCTCTGATTACCTTTGTTTTTTCGGAGAAGATTTGTAATTTTGTCAGGTAAAACGGAAATAATTGCAGTTGCAAAGAAAGTAACGCGTTTCATGGTAAAAACAGACGTACAACAAATCAAACAGCGTTTTGGCATTATCGGTCATAATCCGAATTTAGACCGGGCGATCGATGTGGCTCTGCAGGTGGCGCCTACCGATCTGTCGGTTTTGATCACCGGAGAGAGTGGAGTAGGGAAGGAGACTTTCCCGCAGATCATCCACCAGAACAGTGCGCGCAAGCATGGACAATATATCGCCGTGAACTGCGGCGCGATCCCCGAAGGCACGATCGATTCGGAACTGTTCGGGCACGAGAAAGGCTCGTTTACCGGCGCCTTGGCCGACCGGAAAGGGTATTTCGAAGTGGCCGACGGCGGTACGATCTTCCTCGATGAGGTAGGCGAATTGCCCATCCCGACGCAGGCGCGCTTGTTGCGTGTGTTGGAGAGCGGGGAGTTTATCAAGGTAGGCTCTTCGAAAGTGTTGAAGACCAATGTGCGTATTGTGGCGGCAACGAATGTCAACCTGGTGCAGGCCGTGGGCGAAGGGAAGTTTCGCGAAGACTTGTATTACCGCCTGAATACCGTGCCTATCCAGATTCCTCCTTTGCGCGAGCGGGGGGCGGAAGATATCCTGTTGTTGTTTCGGAAATTCGCCGGCGACTGCGCGGAGAAGTACCGGATGCCGGCGATCCGCCTGGACGATGAGGCGAAAAACCTATTGGTCGCTTATCGTTGGCCGGGCAATGTGCGCGAACTGAAGAACCTGACCGAACGCATCTCGGTGATCGAAGAAGACCGGGACCTGACGGGACCGGTATTGCGGCAGTACCTGCCCGACCTGAATATGGAGAAGTTGCCCGTATTGGTCAGGCAAGACCCCGATCAGAAGATCTTTAACAGCGAACGGGAGATCCTTTATCAGGTGCTTTTCGATATGAAGAAGGATGTGACTGAACTCAAGAAGCTGGTACACGATATCATGACCGGAAGCCATCCGTTGGTGCCGGAAGAAGATCCGGGCTATTCGCATCCGATCAATGCCCGTCCGATGCCGATGGAGCCGCATATCCAGGAAGCGGAGGATGTGGTGGAAGAAACCCTTTCATTGGAAGATGTGGAGAAAGAAATGATTCGCAAAGCCCTGGAAAGACATAACGGACGGAGGAAGAATGCCGCCGCCGACCTGAAGATCTCCGAGCGCACCTTATACCGGAAAATAAAAGAATATGAATTGGAATAATATACCGAAGAAACGGTTGGCCGGCGTCCTTTCGCTGGTCATACTGTGTCTGGCAACGGCTTGTACGATCTCGTATAAGTTCAATGCCGCCTCGATCGACTATACGAAGATCTCGACGATCACGATCAATAACTTCCCCAATCAGGCAGCGATGGTCTATCCTCCGTTGGCGCAGGTGTTTACGGAGAATATGAAAGACCTGTACAACCGGAAGACCCGCCTGCAGCAGGTGAACCAGAACGGCGACCTGGAACTGGAAGGCGAGATCACGGGATACGACCTGACACCCACGGCGGTCAAAGAAGATGCCTGGGCTTCGCAGACCCGCTTGAATATCACTGTGCGGGTGCGCTATACAAACCGGAAAGAAGACGATAAAGACTTCGAGCAGTCGTTCTCCGCTTACCGCGAATTCGACGCCAGCCGGATGCTGACCGATGTACAGGACGAATTGATACAAGAAATCTCGGAAGAAATAGCCGACCAGATATTTAATGCGACAGTAGCCAACTGGTAAAATGAAAACGGATGATTTTTATCGACTGATGAAGGACTCTTCGGAACTTACGGAAACAACACTTCCGGTTTTGAAGGAGATAGTCGATGAATATCCCTGGTTTCAGGCTGCCCGCATCCTTTACCTGAAGAACCTGATTGCGACGGAAGACATCCGTTTCCCCTCCGAACTGCGTAAGATGGCGGTATCCGTTCCGGATCGCCGAAAATTGTTCCTGTTGTTGGAAGGGGAGAAATATGGTTTGACCGTTCCCGTCCGGGCGGAAGAGCCCGCTCAACCGCAGGAAGACAATACCTTCTCCCTGATCGATACCTTCCTTTCGACTTACGAAAAAGAAAAAGAATCCGGCGAGTCGCTGCTGATCCATTCCTCCGTCTCTTCGGATTATATCTACTGGACGATGACGAATAAAGAGGAAGCCGAAACTGAGCAAGCCCAGGCAGCGGATGTTCCCCTGAAGCATCAGGACCTGATCGACCAATTTATCCGCGAAGAGAAAGAAAGGCCTGCCGGCAACGTGCGCTTCGGCCTCGAAGAACTGCCGGCGGAAGCCCCCGAAATTACGCCGGATAAAGCGCCGGATGAGGGGGAAGAAGAGGCATTGGACGATTCGTATTTCACGGAAACACTGGCCGGTATTTATGTCAAACAGAAAAGATATGACAAGGCTTTGCAAATTATTAAAAACTTAAGCTTGAATTATCCGGAAAAAAGTATTTACTTTGCAGACCAAATCAGATTTTTGGAAAAGTTGATTATTAACACTAAAAAATAAGACTAAAGATGTACGTATTTATTGCTATCTTAATCCTGATTGCCGCAATCCTGTTGATCTTGATTGTGTTGATTCAGAACTCCAAAGGCGGAGGTTTAGCATCAGGATTCTCTTCTTCAAACCAGATCATGGGGGTACGGAAGACGACTGACTTTTTGGAAAAAGCAACCTGGGGATTGGCCGGTACGGTGATTGTACTGAGTATCCTGATCACTGCTTTTATCCCGCGTGGACAACAAACGCAACAATCGGAAATCCGTCAGCAGGTAAACGATGCGGTGGTGATCGACCCGAACATTGTGGCTCCCGACTTCGGTACGGCGCAACAGCCCGTTGCTCCGGTAGAAGAGACGGAAGGCGAATAAGTCCGTATAAAAGATAAAACGAAGAGACACGCTGGGGCAATCCTGGGGTGTCTTTTTTTTTGATAGGAAGTAGAACTTTTTTATATTTACCAAATAATCCATTAAAAGAGAACGTATGAGAAAGAAATGCTTTTGTGTTTTGTTTGGCCTGATGGCAGCGGTGAGCCTGCAGGCGCAACTCCGGAATGAGGAGGTGTATGAGGTGACGGAAATGAACCGCTCGGCGGTTCGTACCGAAGTGCGTATTCCCGGCTTTGACGGCTGGCAAACGCTGAAATGTGATTTTCATACCCACACGGTGTTCTCCGATGGACAGGTCTGGCCGGATATCCGGGTGGGCGAAGCCTGGCGGCAGGGATTGGATGCGGTGGCTATCACCGATCATATCGAATACCGGCCGAACAAAGAAGTGGTACTGGGCGATCTGAACCAATCCTATATCCTTGCGAAGAAAAGAGGCGATGCGATCGGCTTTATTGTGATCAAAGGCATGGAGATTACCCGCAGCAAACCGTTGGGGCACCTGAATGCCTTGTTTCTGGACGATTCTTTGCCATTGGATGTAGAGGATCCCTTGAAAGCGATCGATGCGGCAATCGCTCAGGGCGCGTTTGTGATGTGGAACCATCCGGGATGGCCCGATGATCGGTCGACCTTATATCCGGTGCATGAGCAATTGATCCGGGAGAAGAAGATCCACGGCTTGGAGGTGTTCAACAGTATGGAGTATTATCCGGTCTGTTTCAACTGGGCCCGGGATATGAACCTGTCTTTTATGGCGAATTCGGATATCCATGGATTGATCAATGACGATTACGGCACGGGTATGCGTCCGATGACCCTGGTCTTTGCCCGCGAAAAGAGTGCGGAGGCGATAAAAGAGGCGTTGTTTGCCGGTCGTACGGCTGCCTGTTTCAATCATGAGTTGGCCGGCCTGGCAGAATACCTTCGTCCGCTGGTGAAAGCCTCGTTGCAGGTCCGCAAGATCCATGAGGGCGCGTATGAAGTCATGAATGTGTCCGATATCAACTACCGGATGACGGCGGGTGGACAGCTTTTCATCGTGCCGGCGGGCAAAACGATCGCTTTCCGGCAGCCGCAAGCCGACGCGCTGGTGATCGAGAACTGCCATGTCGGATCCGCCGAGAGATTAACCCTGTCGATGGATGAGTTTCTGAACCGATAAATAAAAACAATGGATATACATTTCAAAGGCCTGCTGATTGGTATCGCCACCTTCCTGATCATCGGATTGTTTCACCCCGTAGTGGTGAAAGCAGAGTATTATTGGGGAACAAAGTCGTGGTGGTTGTTTCTTCTCATGGGCATTGCCGGCTTGATAGCCGCCCTGTTGATCGCGGATATCTTCTGGTCGGCATTATGCGGGGTGTTCGCTTTCTCTTCTTTCTGGAGCATAAAAGAGATCTTCGAGCAGGAAGAACGTGTAAAGAAAGGCTGGTTCCCGCGCAATCCGAAGAAGAAAGAGTAAGCGCTTAGATCCGCAATCTTCTGCCTGCGATTTCCGGGAGTCTCCTTCGGATTCCGGTAAGGCTGGCAGGAAAAAATAGTATGAGGTACCTCTAAAACGATTATGAGGTACCTCATAATTGTTTTTGACGTACCTCATAATCGTTTTTGACGTACCTCATAACAAAATTAGAAGACCTCTTTCTCCTTTTTGGAATCTCCCCGGAAAAGAAATCCCCCCCCGTATTATGGTGGGGATTCCATCCTTAATGATAACAGGGCCGCAGATGACGCAGACTAAAATACGGATTTCGCCCACAGCTTTCTGGGGTGCTCCGAGTTTCGACTGTTGGGAGTTGTATAAACAAAAAAAGAGACCTGAAATTCAGATCTCTTTTCATGAGAGCGGAAGACGGGGCTCAAACCCGCGACCCTCAGCTTGGAAGGCTAATGCTCTATCAACTGAGCTACTTCCGCATGTTAATTGACAATTGACAATTATTAATATGAAATAAAACATTTCATTGTCAATTGTCAATTTTCCATTGTCAATTTGAGCGAGCAAGCTCGCTCAGGTGGGCAGTGATGGATTCGAACCACCGAAGTCGAAAGACAGCTGAGTTACAGTCAGCCCCATTTGGCCACTCTGGTAACTGCCCCTATTCTAATTGACAATTAATCGTTCGTCATTCTTTCAAAAAACACCCCGACCGCTGTCGGTTATTGTCGTTGTTTTATTCATTGTCAATTGCCAATTGTCAACTGCCAATTAATTCGAGTGCAAAGGTAGGATTAATTTCTTAATTTGCAAGAAAAATCGATCATTTTTATTGCAGTAATTGCTGCTTCGTCGCCTTTGTTTCCGTATTTGCCACCGGCTCGATCCTCGGCCTGCTGCATGTTGTCGGTGGTTAAGAGACCGAAAATGAATGGGATATCATACATCAGATTGAGTTCGGTGATGCCTTGGGTCACACTGTCGCATACGTAATCAAAATGTGGTGTATCGCCTCTCACGACGCAGCCCAAAACGATGATGGCATCCAGCTCTTTGCTTTCGGCAAGGCGTTTGGCACCGAATACCAGTTCGACGCTACCGGGTACCCGTCCGATCACGATATTTTTTTCGCTGACCCCGTGCCGTTCTAACGTGTTACACGCACCTTCCAGTAGCTTCTCTGTGATGGTCTTGTTCCACTCCGCTACCACAATGCCTATATTCATTTCCGATGCGTCGGGAACGCTGTTGAAGTCGTAAGCGGATAGATTCTGATAAGCTGTTGCCATATTGTATGGGTTTTTAGGCTAAAAAACACGGAGGCATTTGGGTGTCTCCGTGTCTTTTTATAATGAGTTGTTGTTTTGTTCTTTTATTTTGCCGATAGCTTCGCGCGGGTGATATACTTATCGATATCCGCGGCTTCCATGGAGGTACTGTACTTTTCCTTGATCGTGGTGTACGCTTTCTCGGCTTCCTGGAATTGTCCCAGGCTTTCGTGCGCGATACCTGCTTTTTTCAGGAAAGAGGGGCTGACAACGGTGTTGTTTGCCGCTTTGGCTGCTTTCTCAAAATAAGAGATGGCGTCTTTGGCCTGACCCATATTCACGTAGCAGTCGCCAATCAGTCCGATAACGGCCGGAGAGATCATCTGGTCCTTTCCTTTGAATGCTTTCAGGTTTTTCATGGCCTGATCGAGTTCGCCCAGTCTGAAATGGCAGATGCCTGCGTATGCTTTAGCCAGGTTACCGGCTTTTGTATTTCCGTATTCTTTGATGATCGCTTCGAAACCTTCATAATCGGCTCCGTTTCCATTCAATGCCAAGGCAAAAGAGTCACGGGCAAAGTACTGTTCTCCTTTAAACAGGGCGCTTGTCGCTTTCTTTTCGCGCGGCATAAGATAGCCGTGCCGTACGCCCATGAAAAGAGCGATAACTGCCGCAATACCCAGGATAACATACAGGATGTGTTTTGAATGTTTTTCAATAAACTGTTCCGATCTGGAAACAATTTCTCCCACTTCCGCTTCTGCTTGTGTGCCTTTCTTTTTATTCGTAGCCATACGTTTATTTATAGTTTTTGTTTTTATTTTTTTCTTCTTCGGAATGCGCTGGGCAATTCAAAGCGCAAAAGTAGTTTTTTTTACCGAATAATCTACACATACGAAGTATATTTTTTAATTTTGTACGTCTAATCGCGGTATAGATGATACTAAATAAGCTTTCCATTCTTAATTACAAGAATATACTCCAGGCGGAAATCTCCTTTTCTCCCAAGATGAATTGCTTCTTCGGCAATAACGGGATGGGGAAGACCAATCTATTGGATGTGATCTATTACCTTTCTTTCTCCAAGAGTCATCTGCATACGACTGACAGTCAGATTATCCATAATGAACAGGAATACTGTGTCATACAGGGGGAGTATCTGTATGATGAGCGTCTGGAGGATATCTTCTGCGCCATCCGTCGACGTCAGCGCAAGCAGTTTAAGCGGAATAAGAAGGAATACGATAAGTTGTCGGAGCATATCGGGCTGTTGCCGTTGGTGATGGTTTCGCCGGCCGATGCGGTATTGATCCAGGGGGGGAGCGAAGAGCGTCGCCGCTTTATGGATCTGATCATCTCCCAGCACGATAAGTCGTATCTGCAGGCTTTGATCTGTTACAATAAAGCGTTGCTTCAGCGCAACTCCCTGTTGAAAGAGCAGTCGCACGACGATGCCTTGTACGATATCCTGGAGATGCAACTCGATCTCTACGGAACCGCGATCTACGCCAAGCGCCAGCAGTTGATTGAAGAGTTTACTCCCCTGTTTAATTCCTATTACCAGGCGATCTCCGGGCCGGCCGAGCAGGTCGAACTGGCTTATCTCTCCAAGCTTGCGACAGGCGACCTGCCCACTTTGTTGCGCGAGAACCGGGAGCGCGACCGTATCCTGGGTTATACGAGCAATGGCATCCACAAAGACGAATTGGAGATGACTCTGGGCCATAGTTTGATCCGCCGTATCGGTTCGCAGGGACAGAACAAGACCTATCTGATCGCCCTGAAGCTGGCGCAGTTCGCTTTCCTGGCCGAGAAAGGCACGACCACGCCGATCCTGTTGTTGGATGATATCTTCGATAAGCTGGATGCTAACCGGGTGGAGCAGATCATTCAGTTGGTGAGCGGTAATCGTTTCGGACAGATCTTTATCACGGATACCAACCGGAAATACCTGGATGAGATCCTGGCAGCGATGCATCACGATTATGCCTTATTCGAAGTAGAACAAGGAGTTGTTACCCCCTTAGACCAGACCACATGAAACGGAAAAATGCACAAACACTGGGCGAAGTCATCCGTGATTTCCTGGAAGAAAACCGGGCGTTGCGCGAAAAGATCTATGAAAGCCGTGTGGAACGCGCCTGGACGGAAGTGCTGGGCGATATGGTGATGCGTTATACCCGGAATATCTATGTGAAGAACCGGATCCTCTATGTTTCCCTCTCTTCGTCGGTTCTCCGCAGTGAGTTGAGCCTCTCCCGTGAGCGCCTGGTCAAAAGTCTGAACGAACAGGCCGGCGCCGAGGTGATTGATGATATTATTATTCGGTGATTGCCGCCTCTCTTCTCCAAAGAACGGTTTGAATAACCCCTCTTAAGATCAGATAAGTCAGGAAGGCCAGCCATAAGGCATGGTTTCCCATCCGGTCGTAGAAGCTATAGAAAAGGATAAAGAACGTGGCCGAGGAGATCAGCATGGCATATAACATCAAGCGGGAGGCAGTCGCCCCGATCAGGATCCCATCCCAGAGGAACGCCGCAAATCCGGCCAAAGGAATGGCCAATACCCAATAGTAATAAGCCGCAGAGGCCTCGATCACCGACGTGTCGTTGGTCAGTAGCCCTAGGAATTGCTGTCCCCCTATACTATATAATAAGGTAAAGAACAAAGCCAGGCTGATGCCCCAGATGAAAAGGTAACGAATCATGCGCTGTAAGGCTTTCGGGTTGCGCCCGCCGATATAAAGCCCCGTCAACGCCTCGCCGGCATACGCAAAGCCATCCATGAAATAGGAGAATAAGGTGAAAAGCTGCATCAATAGCGTGTTTACGGCCAGTATCACATCGCCCTGCCGGGCACCGAAGGAGGTGAAAAACGTTGTGACGGCAACCAGGCACAACGTGCGCAGGAAGATATCACTGTTCAGGCTGAAGAAACGTTTCATTTCTTTCCTGTCCCATACTTCTTTCCACCGGGCATACACCTTCAGGCGACCGTAAGCATGAAACCACAGGCCGACAGCCATAAAGAAGCCACTGTACTGCGCGATCAGCGTTCCCCAGGCTATGCCTTCGACTTTCATGCCCAACCCAAACACAAAGATCAGGCTGGCAAGGATATTCACAAGGTTCTGGGTGATGGCAATAAGCATGGGGAAACGGGCGTTCTGCATGCCGATAAACCAGCCCGAGAAGCCATATAACCCCAATACCGCCGGCGCTCCCCAGATACAGATCCGGAAATAAAGGTCGGCCCAATAGGCGATTTCATCGCTCGTTTGGAGCAGGAAGAAAGCGATCTTCCGGATCGGATATTGCAACACGATCAGGGTGGCGGCAATCAGCAGCCCGACGCCGACCGCACGCAATAAGAGACGCATCACCTCCTGCAGATCATGCCTCCCGTAAGCCTGCGAGGTGAATCCGCTGGTCCCCATCCGCAGGAAACCAAACAGCCAGTATATGATATTGAACAGCATCCCGCCAATTGCAATGGCCCCGATAAAGGAAGCCGAGCCCAGGTGTCCGGCTATCGCCACGTCGATCAGGCCCAACAGGGGCACGGTGATATTGGAGATAATGGCTGGAAGTGCTAACTGAAGTATCTTTTTATTCATGTTTTCCTCTTTCTGACGTCGTAACAAAAACAAAGGTCGCGAGATTCACATCCGACGACCTTCTACACTAACCCTTAACTTTAACCAATGAAAAACAATAATTTCTTATTAATCGGTATGGCAGCATTAATACTGCTTCTACCTCGATGCAAACATATCGATAATGTTCGAATTATACAAAAGGATGGTAGTTAAAGCTTGTTGTTTTAACAAATTTTAATCCCGGAAAGGGGTTGCAAACTCTATATTTGCGCCCAAATAGAAGTGAAAATGAAAAAGCGTCAAATCCCCCATACGTATGTAATCGTATTCTATATCATTTTGTTTTGTGCGTTGCTGACCTGGTTCATCCCGGGCGGGCGTTACCAGGAGACTGTCGATCCGGCCGGAAACAAGGTGATGGTCTATGAAACGGTCGAGAGTGTGCCGCAGAGCTGGCAGGTCTTTGCCGCGCTTTTTGACGGATTCGTCGAGCGGGCGGATATCATTGTTTTTATCCTGATCATCGGCGGAGCCTTTTGGATTATCAACGACAGCAAGGCTTTTGATATCGGTATTGCCGGTTTCCTGAGGCGGGCGCGGCGGTTGGAGAGCAATCGCCTGATACGCCGACTGGGCATCGAGAATGTGTTGCTGGTCTGCATTATGCTGTTGTTTAGCCTTTTCGGTGCGGTTTTCGGGATGAGCGAAGAGACCATTGCCTTCTGCTTGGTGTTGGTCCCCCTGGCCATCTCGATGGGCTACGACTCGATCACCGGGGTGTGTATGGTTTTTGTTGCGGCCGGCCTGGGTTTTGCCGGCGCGATCCTCAACCCGTTCACGATCGGGATTGCCCAGGGGTTGGCGGGACTGCCTTTGTTTTCCGGCATCGAGTATCGGATCGTTTGCTGGCTGGTGATCAATGCGGTCGGCTTTGCCTGGATCCTGACGTATGCGAATAAGGTAAAGAAAAATCCCCGTTTGTCGCCGGTATATGAAGAAGATCAGTACTGGCGCGATCTGCATGGGGCGGCTTCGCCGGAAGAGGCGGGGCATACGCCGCGGGTGGCCTGGGTGAGTCTGCTCCTGGTGGCTGTGATTTTGTTATTCTTCTCCGTTTTTTATCCTTCGACGGATATCCGGATCGGCAATACGGTCTTCAGCGATCTGCCGCTGGTGCCTGTCCTTTCGGTACTTTTTGTGGGCGTTTCTGTTTGCTGTCTGCGCCGGACCGTTCATTATTATATCCTGAATCTATTGTTCTTCACTATCTTTTTCCTGATCGTGGGTGTGATGGGATATGGCTGGTATATCATGGAGATCGCTACGCTCTTCTTCGCTTTGGGCCTGGCAGCGGGCCTGGCGGCAGGTCGTTCGCCGAATGAACTGGTCAAACTTTTTCTCGACGGTTGCAAAGATATCCTGAGCGCGGCGATGGTAGTCGGCCTGGCGGGTGGCATCATTGTGATCCTGCGCAACGGCATGGTGATCGATACGATATTACACCGTTTGGCCGGTGGCATGGAAGGGCTGGGTGATGTGGCTACGGTCGAAGTGATGTATGGAATTCAGACATTGATCAACCTGGTGATCCCTTCGGGTAGCGCCAAGGCAGCGTTGACGATGCCGATCATGGCTCCTTTCTCCGAACTGATCGGGCTCTCGAAGCAGGCTACGGTCATGGCTTTCCAGTTTGGCGACGGCTTTACCAATATGATCACCCCGACTTCCGGCGTATTGATCGCTGTTTTGGGCGTGAGCCGCATCCCTTACGACAAATGGTTTCGTTGGGCCTGGAAATTTATTCTCGTCCTGACCCTCCTGGGTGCTATATTGTTGATTCCTACGGTGTTGCTCTCGATGAACGGCTTCTGACCGTCTGTCTTTCCCCCGAACAATATCCAACTGTGCCGAAGCTGCAGTAAACGGGCTTTTTTTACCTTGTTTTTCGTAGGGTTGTAAATGCCAAATTACCACTGCAGGTAATCCGCAAAAGTCATGCCTTCGAAATTGGGGATAACGTCGTGTACTTTGTCTTTCAATGTTTCGGCGGGATTGGTGGTGGAGAGGCCGATCACGCGCATGCCGGCCGAGTTGCCGGCTTGTATCCCGGCGAAAGAGTCTTCGAAGACCAGGCATTCGGCGGGAGCGACATCCAAATCCGAGGCAGCCAGTCGGTAGCACATCGGGTTGGGCTTTCCCTGGGTGATCCGGTCGGCGGTGACGATCGTGTCGAACAGGTCTTTCATGTCGTACATCTCGAAGGCACGGTCGATCTTCCGTTGATCCGAGCTGGTGACTAAGCCCATTTTTACTCCTTCGGACCGGAGCAGTTTCAGGAATTCCAACGAGCCGGGCATCAACGGGAGCGGCATGGTGCTTTCATAGGCATCGGCTTCGTCCCAGACTTTTTGTTGGAATTCTTTCGTGTGAGCGGAAAAATAAGTCTCCATGATATTCGGCATGGTCGTGCCTTTGATCCGGTCGGCGAAGTCGGGGATACCCAGTCCGTAACGTTCGCCTGCTGCATTCCAGAAAATATCGTAGATCGGCTCCGTATCTACGATCACACCATCAAAATCAAATAATGCGGTTTTAAAGTTTGCCATTGTTGTTTGCTTTGAATTCGGGCGCGAAGTTAGCCCTTATTCTCTGTTTATTCCTGTTTTTTAGCATTTTTATGTCTTCTCATAGCCTTTGTAATTCCAAATACTATATCTTTGTGTGCGAACACAATCTCAGAATCTTTTACATATATAATATAATGAAACATGAAAAAGCTTTTTAATTTATCAGTGATTGCAGTGTTACTGTTCTGCAGTTGCCAGCCGAATGACGGTTGGCAAAAACTATTCAACGGGAAAGACCTCACCGGTTTTGTTCAGTTAAACGGGGAAGCCCCTTACCGGGTGGAGGATGGTTGTATCGTGGGGACTTCGGTGTCCGGCCAGCCGAACAGTTTCCTGGCGACTGATCGTAACTATGGCGATTTTATCCTGGAGTTTGAAGCCTGGTGCGATCCGAGTTTGAATTCGGGTGTTCAGTTCCGCAGCCAGAGTTATCCGGAGTATCAGAATGGGCGTGTGCACGGCTACCAATGCGAGATGGACCCGTCGGACAGAGCCTGGAGCGGAGGCATTTACGATGAAGCAAACCGCGGATGGTTGGTTACGCTAACGGATAATCCTGCCGGGCAGGCCGCTTACAAACGCAGCGACTGGAATCAGTTCCGGATCGAAGCGATCGGCCATAATATCCGTATCTGGCTGAACGGTGTGAATACCGCTAATCTGACAGATAGCCAGTATCCGGAAGGCCTGATTGCTTTCCAGGTGCATGGCATTGGCAATAATAAAGAACAGGAAGGCAAAGAAATCAAATGGCGCAATATCCGCATCAAAACGGAAGACCTGGAAGCCAGCCGTCTGACGGGACAATTGGTGGCGGAAGTGAACCGCGTGCCGAATACCTTGAGTGACCAGGAAAAGGCGGAAGGCTGGAAATTGCTTTTCGACGGAAAAACAACCAACGGATGGCGCGGCGCGCATAAAGACGCTTTCCCCGGTCACGGTTGGAAAATCGAGAATGGCGAACTGATCGTATTGAAATCCGGTGGCGGCGAATCGACCAATGGTGGCGATATCGTGACGGTGGATGAATTTAGCGCTTTTGAACTTTCAATCGAGTTCAAGATTACCCCGGGAGCCAATAGCGGTATCAAATACTATGTAACGGAAAAAGAAAAATCAAGCGGTTCGGCCTTTGGCTTGGAATATCAGCTCCTGGACGACAAACTGCATCCGGATGCCAAGCTTTATACTTCGGTTCCGGGAAGCCGTACGCTGGCCAGCCTGTACGATATGATGCCGGGCAAGAACAAACGTTTCAGCGGCGTGGGAATCTGGAACCAGGCGGTATTGAAGGCATTCCCCGACAAACGGGTGGAATATTGGTTGAATGGCTTCAAGACGTTAGAGTTTGTGCGCGGTTCGGATGAATTCCGTGAAGCGGTGAAAGGCAGCAAATATGCCGCTCCGGCTTATAATGAATTCGGTCGTTTCGGCGAAGCGGAATCCGGGCATATCCTCCTGCAGGATCATGGCGACGAAGTGGCTTTCCGCAGTATAAAAATCAAAGAACTGAAATAAATAAAGAAATATTCCCATGACAACACGAAGAAACTTTTTGAAGCAGAGCCTGATCGGAACGGCTGGGCTGACCCTTGGCGGGCTGACCTTCAGCCGCGAAAGTTATGCCCGCATCGTCGGGGCGAATGAGAAGGTACGGGTTGGGATTGTCGGTTTCTCCGACCGTAGCCGGCATTCATTGATCCCTTCTTTTCAGGCGTATGCTGATGAGCTGGGCTTCGAGATCGTGGCGGTATCCGACCTTTGGAGCCGCCGCCGGGAAGAGGCAGCTCAATTCTTCAAGGAGAAATATGGGAAAACAATCCAGACATTCCGCAACAATGAAGAACTGTATGACGCCAAGATCTGTGACGCGGTGATTATCGCCACGGCCGACTTTCAGCATGCGCTTCATTGTGCGGAGGCTGTCCGGGCGGGTTGCGACGTGTACGTGGAGAAACCTTTTGCCGAAACCATGGCCGATGCCCGCGTGGCGCGTAAAGCTGTGCAGGAAACGGGCAAGATCGTGCAGGTCGGTTCGCAACGCCGTTCGGCACCCAACTATCATGCGGCAAACGATTTCATCCGTTCCGGAAAGTTCGGGCAGGTGACGATGGTCGAAATGACCTGGAACGTCAACCAGCCGGGACGCTGGCGCCGTCCGGCCCTGGTGGCAGAGTGTTTCGAGAAGGATACGGACTGGAAACGCTACCTGATGAATCGCCCTTTCGAGGCGTGGGATCCCCGCAAATACTTGGAGTACCGCTTGTTCTGGCCCTATTCTTCCGGCATACCCGGACAGTGGATGGCGCATCAGATCGATACGGTCCATTGGTTTACCGGCCATGCCCATCCCCGCAGTGTCGGAGCAAACGGAGGCATCTATCAATGGAAAGACGGGCGAAGCAATTACGATACGATGACGGCAGTCTTCGATTATGGCAATGACGACGGCTCGAATGCTTTTCAAGTGGTCTATTCCTCCCGCATGCACAATAGCGCCGGCGACGTGAAGGAACTTTATTTCTCGAACGGCGGCACATTGAATCTGGATACGAATAAGGTCACGCCGGAAGGCGGCTTGACGCAGCGCTTTGCCCAAGCGATGGGAATGGAAGCCAACCTGATCGAACCGTTCGACCTACCGTCCATCCAGGTCGCAACCGACTCGAATACCGGCTCCGACCCGATGACCAATCTGCATATGCGCAACTGGATGGAATGTGTACGCAGCCGCAAACAACCGAACGCCCCGGTCGAAGCCGGCTATAACCATTCGATCGCCAATATCATGTGTACCGCCGCCTTGCGCACCGGCGAAAAGGCGACCTTCGACGAGGCCCGCCAGGAAGTGTTGGCTGGGGGGAAGGTGTTTCAGTTTTGAGGATTTTAAGTCTTTTAGGTCTTTTAGGTCAGCGGGAAGGCTTAAAAGACCTAAAAGACCTAAAAGACCTAAGATCCTATCTCCTCTCAAAACTGCTCAATACAATCTTGCGACGAACCTCCTTGTTCCTGTCCGGAGTGATTGCCAGGGGTTGGAATACATAGGTGTCTCCGTATTTGAGTTCGATCTTTTTCAAATCACTTTCGGTGGAGAGAAAATAACCGGCGCCGGGTTGTACGGTCTCGAAGTTATGGAAGATATTACCCATATAGAAGTTCATTCCATAGAGGTTGGTGTATTCACGCAGGTCGTTTGTGACGTAGATATTCTTTTTATTCAATGGGAACTCGTTCATGATCTTCTCGGCAAAAGGGCGAGAGGAATTGCTCATGCGTTCTCCACGCATGATGATACCGTCGATCATAAAGTGGATGCAGATCATCAAACCGATGGTCGCATAAAGGATCTTGAGGTTGATCTTCCGGAACATCTGGTAACAGACAACGCCCAGTGAGGTGGCAACACTCAGAAGGATGACGATAGTCAATAGGTCGGGCGAAGTGAACAGGCCGGCAATCGTACTGACGGTATGATGTATATCTGTTCTTGGGGTGAACCGGGCGGTGAGGGCTACCGGATCGATCACGCCAAAGGCGGTCAATAGCAATGCGACCAGTGCAATAGCGGTGACCGAAGCCATGAAAGCGGCGAAGATCCGGGTCACTTTCGTCCGGTATTCGGCCAGATACAAGATATACTGCGCCAGGAAAAGAGCGATAAACGGGTAAGCGGGCATCAGGTACACGCTTCGTTTGCTGGCCGGGATGGAGTAAAAGAACAGGACACAGACTACGACCGCCAGGCTGAAAAGATAGACCTTTTCCATCGAACGTATCTTCTGCCAGCAATCTGCCAGGATCTGCTTGAACGACTTCTCCGGTTTACGGATCTTTAGGCCGAAGAGCGAAAAGAATACGATAAAGGTCCAGGGGATAAATCCGGCAATCAAGGTGGTGAAGTTGTAATAAATTGGTCTTTCATGCCCCAATTCGTAATGGATATCCGGCGTATCCATGCTAAAGAAGCGGCCGAAGTTCTCGGCTAAGACCACTTCGAGGAAGTCTTCCCCTCCTTGCTGCCAGGCCGCTACGTACCAGATCATCGGCAGGAACAGCGAAGAGATCGTGATATAAAATAAAGCTTTCACGATTCGCCAGAAACGATACTTGCCCAGGATCAACAGGTAAACGAAGAACACAAACAGGGGAAGGATAAGCCCCACGGGCCCTTTGGTCAGTACGGCGCATCCCAGAAGGATCGGGATGGCGATAGGCAAGCCCTTTAATTCCAGCATCTCTTCCCACCGGAAAAGCTGGATCAGCCCGATAACCATAAAAGAGGTCAACAGCATATCGACCCGGGTGGTCATGGCCGCCCGGTGGATCTCGATACAGGTGATCAACAGGAAAGCGGCTATGATGGGGATCTGAAACTTCTCTATCCGCTTGCCGAAGAAGCCCAGGATAAATCCGATCATCGTGATAAAAGCTAAAGCGGAAGGCAGGCGCGCGGTGAATTCCGATACGTGTCCCTGCGGCAGCGAGAATACGGCCATCAGCCAATGCGCCATGGGAGGCTTGTAGGCAAATTCCTCGGCATACGTCTTGGGTAAGATATAATTCCCTGTCTCCATCATGGAGATGGCTACGGCTGCTTCTCGGGGTTCTCCTTTGGTAGAAAATTCCCCCAAACCGATCCAGGGCAATACGGTTAGCGCGCAAAGGAGAATCATAAGGGTTACGGGCCTTTGCAGGTAAAGACTCTGTAGAAAAGAAGTACGCATAGAACTTGTTTTTATCTTTTATAAAGTACAAAAGAACGGCTTTTTACCGACTTTTCTTATATCCCGCTCAGACTTTTTTACCTTTTGATTATTTTACTATATTTGCACGTACTAATTTGAATACCAATTCTAAAAATTAAAACAAGATGAAACAAGGATTTATGGCTGTCAGTTTAGCGCTTTTAGTGTGTGCCTCTGCCTGTACGGAGAAGAAGGTAGAGAAAGCAACGGGAGGAAACCCATTCCTTTCCGAATATACTACTCCTTTTGGTGTGCCTCCTTTTGAGGAAATCAAACTGGAACATTACAAACCGGCTTTCCTCCAGGGAATGGAAGAGCATATGGCCGAGATTGAAGCGATCTGTAACAATACGGAAGCGCCTACTTTCGAGAATACCATCGTGGCGATGGACCAGGCCGGCGAACTGTTCAGCAAGGTACGTATCGTGTTCGGTGGACAGAGCAGCGTGAACTCAACGGATGAACTGGAAGCCCTGAGCCGCGAGATGTCTCCTTTGTTCTCCAAACATAGCGATGATATCCGCCTGAATCCGAAGTTGTTTGCCCGTGTCAAAGCGGTTTATGAAAAGAAAGACCAGTTGGGACTCGATAAAGAACAGGCTAAACTCCTGGAAGAAACCTATAAGAGCTTTGTGCGCGGTGGCGCTGACCTGCCGGCCGACAAGCAGGATAAACTGCGTGAGTTGAACAGCGAACTCTCTATGCTTCAGCTTACTTTCGGTCAGAATATGCTGAAAGAAACCAATGACTTCCTGTTGCTTATCGATAAAGAAGAAGACCTGGCCGGACTGACTCCTGCCCTGATCGCCAATGCGGCAGCAACGGCTAAGGCCAAAGGACACGAAGGCAAATGGGCGTTTACCTTGCATAACCCCAGTGTGATGCCTTTCCTGCAATATGCTGAGAATCGTGAGCTGCGCGAAAAGATCTTCAAAGGATACACCATGCGCGGCAATAACAACAATGCAAACGATAACAAAGAGGTCGTTAAACAATTAGTTGAGAAGCGCCTGGAAAAAGCCCGTCTGATGGGTTATGATACCTATGCCGACTTCACGCTGGAAGAACGGATGGCGAAGAACGAAAAGAATGTATTTAACCTCTTGAACGAACTCTGGACGCCGGCTTTGAATAAAGCGAAAGACGAACTGAAAGATATTCAGGCAGAGATCGCCAAAGAAGGTAAAAATTTTACCGCCGAAGGTTGGGACTGGCGTTATTATTTCGAGAAAGCAAAGAAAGCGAAGTTCGATCTGGATGAAAACCAGGTACGCCCGTATCTGAAACTGGAAAACGTGCGCGACGGGGCTTATTATGTAGCCAATAAACTGTATGGCATCACCTTCACGCAGTTGGATAATATGCCTCTGCCTCACCCGGATGCCACGGTGTTCGAATGTAAAGACAAAGACGGTACGCTTTTAGGCCTATTGTATTGGGACTTCTTCCCACGGGAAAGCAAAAAGGGCGGTGCCTGGTGTGGCAGCTACCGTTCACAGACCTATGACGAGAAAGGCAAACGTGTTGTTCCCCTGGTGACGATCGTATGTAATTTCAGCCAGCCGGCAGCCGGTCAGCCCGCTTTGTTGAGCGCCGACGAAGCCAATACCTTATTCCATGAATTCGGACACGGCTTGCATGGCTTGTTCCGCGATGTACATTATTATGGTATCGGCGGTGTGCCTCGTGACTTTGTGGAGCTTCCTTCACAGATCATGGAGCATTGGGTGTTCGAACCGGAAGTATTGAAAGTATATGCCAAGCATTATGAAACGGGCGAAGTGATCCCGGCTGAACTGATTGAGAAATTGGATAAGAGCGGCAAGTACGGACAGGGTTTCGCTACGACCGAATACCTGGCGGCTTCTTTGTTGGATATGGATTTCCATGTGTTGAAAGAGGTACCGGCGAACTTCGATGTGGTGGCTTTCGAAAGTAAAGTATTGGGCGATCGCGGCCTGTTGAAACAAATCCCTTCCCGCTATCGTACGACCTACTTCAATCATACGATGGGTGGTGGGTATACGGCTGGTTACTACAGCTATATCTGGTCGGAAGTATTGGATTCCGATGCTTATCAGGCATTTGTCGAAACCGGTGATATCTTCGATCCCGAGACGGCTCGTAAGTTCCGCAACTATGTACTGACACCGGGTGGAATCGACGACGCCATGGTGATGTATGTCAACTTCCGCGGCAAAGAACCGAATACGGAACCGCTGTTGAAGAATAGAGGACTTAAATAATAATTGATAATTGACAATTGACAATTGACAATTGACAATTGCTTTGCGCTTCGCTAAGCGAACGTTGTATGACAATTAGAAAAACAAAGAGGATGAACAACCCTGTGTTCATCCTCTTTTTTTATATCTTTGCCCGTACGAATCTAATATAGAAGCTTAAACAATTTATGAACGCACAAACTAAAGATCAGATAATTTCCCTGATTAAGAGGGAAGTAATACCGGCAATTGGCTGTACGGAACCTGTAGCCGTTGCTTTAGCAGCCGCCCGCGCTGCCGAGCTATTAACAGAAACTCCCCAACAAATCGAAGTCTGGCTCTCGGCCAATGTGTTGAAGAATGCGATGGGCGTAGGCATTCCGGGAACCGGTATGGTCGGCCTGCCGATTGCCATTGCATTGGGCACGCTGATCGGCAAGTCCGCCTATGGATTGGAGGTCTTGCGCGACCTGACACCCGAAGCGCTGGAGCAAGGCCGGGCGATGGTCGATAGCCGTTGTATCACGATCCACCTGAAAGAGGGAGTGGATAAACTCTATATCGAAGTCCGGGCTAAAGCCGCGGGTGCCGACTCATGCGCCATTATCGCTTGTTGCCATACGGATATTGTCTACGAAGAGAAAGACGGTGAGGTGGTTAAAGACAAACGGAAAAAAGACTGTTCGCTTACAGAGGAGCCAGAAGAAGAACAAGACCTGACGCTGACATTCGACCAGGTATATACCTTTGCTACCGAGACTCCCCTGGACGAGATCCGCTTTATCATGCAAGCTGCCGATCTGAACCGCAAAGCCGCCGAAGAATCGATGCATAACAACTTCGGGCATACGGTAGGTAAGATCGTGGCCGGTCCGAACGGTCGGAAATGGCTGGGTGATTCCTCGTACACCCGGATGCTGGCGATGACAGCTGCTGCCTGCGATGCCCGTATGGATGGGGCGATGATCCCCGTGATGAGCAATTCGGGAAGCGGCAACCAGGGCCTGGCGGCAACGCTTCCGGTACTCTCTTTTGCCGAAGATATCCAATGCGGGGAAGAAGAATTGGTCCGCGCGATGATGTTAAGCCACCTGATGGTGATCTATATGAAACAAAGCCTGGGCCGGTTGTCGGCGCTCTGCGGCTGTGTGGTGGCGGCAACGGGCGCCAGTTGCGGCATCACCTACCTGATGGGTGGCAGCCGCGAACAAATTATCTATGCGATAAAGAATATGATCGGTAACCTGACGGGCATGATCTGCGACGGCGCCAAGCCCAGTTGCGCCATGAAAGTGTCCAGTGGCGTGTCGACGGCCATGCTCTCCGCCCTGATGGCGATGGAGGATAAGGTGGTGTCCTGTGTCGAAGGCATAATCGATGAAGACGTGGATAAATCGGTGGCCAACCTGACCGTTATCGGCTCGAAAGGAATGGAAGCGACCGATAGGCTTGTCTTGGATATTATGATCGGAAAATGAGGTGATCTTATATTATAACCAATGAATTCATAGTTGAGAAGAGATAATATGAACGAAAAATATTACCTTAGCCTCGTTTTTTCGATGTTTTATGTATAACTAAAGAATAGAATTATGAAGAGGAATCTATTGTATTTATTCACCTTATTGTGTAGTTTGGGATTGTTTGTGGCTTGTAGTGATGACGATGATGATCCTGTGATCCCCACACCGGAAGAACCTGAAGTGCCGGTTGTTGATGAAAGCTGGAAAGATCTTTCAAAGACGTATAAGGTTGCTGAGCATAGTATAACTTTGACAGGAGTTGCTTTGACGAGCGCTGAAAAGGAAGTCGTGGTTGCTGCTACTTCGGCTACAGCGGCTTCGGTTTCCCTGAAGAATGTTGTGCCTGATGCAGCGGAGGTATCCATCTCGGCTACGTTGGCCAAATCGGGTGAAACCTATTCGGTCAATGGAAATGCGACTGTTGACGATTGCAAGATCGTGATCAGCGGTGAGATCGACGCCTCAAAGAAGATGACGCTGGCTATTACGCGTACCCTTTCTTCTGCGGTGACCGGTAATCTGGCACTTTTGGTTACCGAAGCGGAACTCTATCCCGAGCAGGCGCCGGGCGTGATGATGCCTTATGTGCCGGTGTACTGGCATGCGGTTACGGGTGATCCGGCAACGGATGCAGCCTTGGAAACTGTTGGCCCGATGTTGGGTGGACTGATCGCCGGAAAGGTGAGCGCGGTGAATGCAACATTGAGCCCCGAAGGTGTATTCAATGTGAACTGGACCAAACTGGGTGAGACTGAACCGACCGGAATGCCGGAATTTGTCGCTCAGCTTACTAATATCTACTACACAGCTAAAGACGGTGTGATCTATGTCGCATTGGATAAATCAATCGTGGCAATGGTTGGAATATTGGGTGGTGCGTTGGAGCAATACGGTATCAACGTAGAGCAAATCCTGGCGCTGTTGACTGATATGGGTGGCTATTACGGATTGCCGATCGCTTATGTCGAGGCGGATGGTATCATTACCTTTAAGCTGGCCAAAGAGCAGTTATTGGCTGTCTTGGAATTGGCTGGTCCGGCTTTGGTTGGTAGTCTGCCCGAAGAAATGCAAGGCTTTGCTCAACTCCTTCAGGCACTGCCTATGGCGCAGGAGCTGGAGCTGGGGTTGCCTTTTATTAAGCAATAAGGAGATTAAGGGGATTAAGGGGATTAAGGAGATTAAGGGGCTTAAGGGGTCCAAGGGGCTTAAGGGATCCAAGGAGTCTAAGGAGTCTAAGGGAGCCAAGGGCCTTAAGGGATTTCTTAAAAAAGGAGAAGGGATAACCGCTTAGTGGTTATCCCTTCTTTCTTGTGTTTTTTAGCTTCCTTAGGCCCCTTAAGCCCCTTAAGCCTCTTGGACCCCTTAAGCCCCTTAGGCCTTTTAGCTTCCTTAAGCCCCTTATTTCTCAATCCTTATCCGCGCATCCACCGCAAACAGTCCGCGGTCGGTTGAGATCAACGGATTGATATCCATCTCTTTGATCTCCGTGGCGAAGCGCAGCATCAATGACAACCGCACGATAATATCGGCATATTGTTGCTGGTCGATGCCTTTCTGTCCGCGTGTGCCCTGAATGATCTTATAGCCGCGTAAGGCTTGGATCATCGAAGTGGACTCTTCGTAGGAGAGAGGCGCCAGACCGTAGGATACGTCTTTCAATACCTCCACAAAGATACCGCCCAAGCCGCATAAGACCACATGTCCGAAGCGCTCTTCGTATTTCGCGCCCAGGAACAATTCCTGTCCGCTCAACATCGGCTGCACCAGGATGCCGGTTACTTCCGGCAGTTTCATCATGCGCTCGATCTCCAACAACAGATGGTCTTCCGTGCGGATATTCAAGGCTACCCCGCCGATATCACTCTTATGTACCGGTCCGACCACTTTGGCCACCACCGGATAACCCACCCGTTTGGCAAAGGCCAAGAGTTCTTTTTTGTCGGCCGAGGTGATCTCTTCCGCCATCGGAATCTGGGCAGCGCCCAACAGGATCCGTACGTTCTCCGGACTCAGGTAGCCGCTACTGGGCAGTTCGTCGATGATGCGCCGGATCTTGGGCACGTCTACATTATATAATTGTATATCGGTCGATGCCGGTTTGGGTGTGTTGATGATGCGTGAAAGTGCCGCTCCCAGGGTTACCTCGTCCGAGAAGTTGACATGGCCTTTCTTAACGAACGCTTTGGTTTCCGGCCCTGCCGTAACGATCGACGGCAATACGGGGAAGATCGGTTTCTGGCATTCTTCCATCTTTTTATGCAGTGTCTCGTAGGCATCGTACACCTGTACCAGTCCCGGATTACCGAAGATCACCATCATCAGGTCGATATTGTCGAATTTGTTCTCGCAGTAATCGATCGCTGTCGCCAGGTGCTCGGGTGTTCCCGTACCCACAATATCGATCGGGTTGCCCACGGCGGCGCCCGGGATCAGTTTCGATTTCAATTCGGCAGCCAACGGACCTTCCAATGCCGGTACGTTCAGGTTACCTTTCGACAGGGCGTCGGCAAGCATCACCGCCGGTCCGCCGGCATGGGTGATGATGGCGCAGTTTTTGCCTTTCACCTCTTTGAGGGTGAAGATACTGGCTACGGTCGTCAATTCCTCGCGGCTGAAGCAGCGCACGATACCCGCTTTGCGGAACAAAGCTTCCACAGCAGAGTCCGAGCTGGCGATGGCTCCCGTATGTGAGGAAGCGGCACGCTGTCCCGAATCGGTACTGCCCGATTTGATCGCGGCGATCTTACAGCCTTTCTTGATCAGGGAAGAAGCGTGGAACAGGAGTTTGTCCGGATCTTTGATCTGTTCGATATACAACATCTTGATGCGTGAGTCGAATACCGGATCGAAGTTGCGGTCCATGTGTTCCAATACATCCTCTACGCCGATTTGTTTCGAGTTGCCGACTGTCCAAACGGAAGAAAAGCGCAATCCCTTGGTCAACGCCGACTCCATGATAAAGAGTGCCGTCCCTCCGGAGCTGGAGATGAAATCGACCCCTTCGGGATGAAATTCCGGTACCGGACGGGTGAATACCCCGTGGTAGTTCGTGTTCATCACCCCGATACAGTTCGGCCCGATCAATGAGGCACCGGCATTGTTTACCGTCTCTAAGATCTTGTTTTCCAATACTGCCCCTTCTTTAGTCTCTTCGCCGAAGCCGGCAGAGACGAGAATGAACGCTTTGACATTTTTCTTATTCGCCAGAATATCAATTACCTCCGGACAGGCAGCGGCAGGGATGGCGATGATGGCCAAATCGGCTTCGGGCACGTCGTTGACGCTGGCGTACGATTTAATACCTTGTACATCAGATTCTTTAGCGTTTACCGCGTAAAGCGTTCCTTTGTATTTCCCATCCAATAGGTTTCGCATCAGGCGGCCGCCCGGTTTGTGTACGTTGTTCGAAGCACCAACTACGATGATGCTTTGCGGGTTGATTAATCCTTGATTGATCATAACATAATGTTTGTTTAGATGTGTTTTTCTGAAACAAATATAAGATTTAAATCCTAAATATACGCATTTCTGGTGTAATTTATTTACACTTTGATTATTCTGACCTTCAGCCTCCCTGATGGATTGTCACGAAAAGGAATCCTTTAAAAAGACATTGTTATTTCAAGCTGCCTTCCTGTTTTATCTTCTTATTTTAAGGCTGAAAACGTTGATAATTTAACAAAATGAGCGTGCCCGATTTTTCCCTCCGCAACCCTCTTTTTCAAACCAGTATTTTGTGCACAAACTACTAATATTTTGTCGATAAACTACCGGTATTTTGTGCACAAACTACCGGTAGTTTCGGAAGGGGATATTAATGTTTCATTTTCAGGGAATTAGAAATCTGCTATAAATCGTTATTTCGTAGGCCGTTGGCCTTATGGAAAAAAAGAAGGGATGATCCGAAAAAAGGAGCCGCAATAGCCCCTCTATAAAAAAATTAAAGGCTGTCTCCCGACAACCCCTAACCAACTTTGTTAACCTTAAATCTAATACTATTATGAAAAAACCACGATGCAAAGATAAGGGTTGTTGAATACGTGGGCTAACTATTTGTATTAAATAATGTTGAGTAATGATTAATAAACCATAAGAATGGAATGGAGTGGAATGAAAATGCTTTCGATATTTATGTTTGAAATTGTGGAATTGTAAGTGAAAAGGCTATTTTACGAATAAAGATAAAGGATTTTGGGTGAATGGATGAGAAAAAGTAGTTACTTTGTGCCCGAATAGAAGGATTTGTAAAACGACTAAATATTGGAATGGAATGATGTGGAATGAGATGATCGAAACGATGAGTCGCGCAGATATGCATAAATTGCAGAGTCACAGACTGAAACGCGTGGTTGAACATGCGTATCATAACTCGACTTTTTATCGCCGGAAGATGCAAGAAATGGATATTACTCCGGATGATATTCAATCGATTGATGATATTGTTAAATTACCTTTTACTGTCAAGCAGGACCTTCGCGATAATTATCCTTTCGGGCTGATGGCTTCTCCGATGTCGGAGATCGTACGCTTGCATGCCTCTTCGGGCACGACCGGCAAACCGATCGTTGTGGGCTACACCCGCAAAGACCTGTCGATGTGGTCGGAAGTGGTTGCCCGCTGCCTCTGTGCTTACGGTGCCACGAAAAATGATATCGCCCAGATCTCTTACGGCTATGGCCTGTTTACCGGCGGCTTGGGTGCCCATTCGGGCATGGAAGCCTTGGGCGGTACGGTGATCCCGATCAGTAGCGGGAATACGGAGAAGCAGATCCAGCTGATGCACGACTTCGGGGCGAATATCCTGTGCTGCACACCGTCGTACGCCCTGTATCTGGCGGAAACGATCCATGCGTCGGATATCCCCTTGGAAGAGTTCAAGCTGCGGATCGGCGTTTTTGGCGCCGAGCCCTGGACGGAGAATATGCGCAAGGAGCTGGAAGAAAAACTGAATATAAAAGCTTATGATATATATGGTCTGACAGAGATTTGCGGTCCGGGAGTAGGGGGCGAGTGCGAATGTCAGAACGGTACCCACCTGTGGGAAGACCATTTCTTTCCGGAGATTGTAGATCCGGTCACGCTGCAACCGGTCGCACCGGGCGAGCAGGGGGAATTGGTGTTCACGACCCTGACCAAAGAGGGTATGCCGATGTTGCGCTACCGGACACGCGATTTGACTTCGTTGAATTACGAAAAGTGCGCCTGCGGGCGGACGACCGTGCGCATGGGTCGTATTCTGGGCCGTAGCGACGATATGCTGATCATCCGCGGTGTGAATGTGTTCCCGTCGCAGGTCGAGTCGGTGATTCTGGAATTGCCCGAGTTCGAGCCGCATTATTTTATTGTGGTCGATCGGGTGAACAATACGGATACCTTCCAGGTGCAGGTCGAACTGCGTCCGGAATTCTATTCGGATGGAATGAATAAAATGCTGGCGTTGAAGAAAAAGATTGCCGCCCGGATGCAGAGTGTGATCGGCATCCAGCCGGATATCAAGATCGTCGAGCCCCGCAGCATCGAGCGCAGCATGGGGAAAGCCAAGCATGTTCAGGATAATAGGAAACTGTATTAATAATTAAGAAGATATGATAGCAAAACAATTATCAATTTTTCTGGAGAATAAAAAAGGGCGCTTTACGGAAGTGGCCCGGATATTGGGGGATGCCGGTATCAATATGACGGCGTTTACGGTGTCGGAGAATTCGGATTTCGGGATCCTTCGCCTGATCGTGTCGGATACGGAAGAGGCGATCCGGGTGTTGCGCGATAAATTGTATGGCGTCAGCGTGACGGATGTGGTCTGTCTGCGTTGTCCCAATGTGGCGGGATCGTTGGCCAAAGCGATGGAGATAATCACGGCGAATGGTATTTTTGTGGAATATATGTATGCTTTTTCGGAAGGAGAAACGGCCAATGTAGTGATCCGTCCGGACAATCTGGAGAAGTGTATCCAGGTGTTGCAGGACAATAAGGTGGAATTGTTAGGCGCCAGCGATCTCTACAAGTTGTAAATATTTTAACGTTTAGTGTTTCGTTTATTGCCGGGATTACACTAACTTTGCCGGCTAAAAGTATCCGAATGAAGAAGAGTCTGTTTTTTTTGATGATGATGACCGTGTTGTTTTCCTCGTGCGGAGAATATAACCGGGTGTTGAAGAGTACGGATTACGAATATAAGTATTCGTATGCGAAAAAGTATTTTAACGCAAAGCAATACTCTAAATCAGCCACTTTGCTGGAAGAGTTGTACCCGATTTTCCGGGGATCGGCTTATGCGGAAGAATCTCTTTATCTATTGGCGCAAAGTTATTACGGCCAGAAGGATTACCAGACGGCCGCCCAATATTTCGAAACGTATTACACGACTTACCAGAAAGGGGAGTACACCGAATTGGCTCGTTTCTATTCCGGATACGGCTTGTACCTGGATTCGCCGGATCCCCGTTTAGACCAGGCACAGACCTATAAAGCGATCGAGCAATTGCAGATTTATATGGAATATTATCCGCAAAGCGAACGGGCTGCCGAAGCGCAGAATATCCTGTTCGAATTGCAGGAGAAGCTGGCCTATAAAGAATTGCGGGTAACGGAATTGTATTACAACCTGGGGACCTATATGGGAAATAACTACCTGTCCAGTATCATTACGGCACAGAATGCGTTGAAAAACTATCCGTATAGCAAATACCGGGAAGAGTTTATGTATTATGTGATCCGTTCCAAGTACGAGCAGGCACTGATCAGTATCGAAGAAAGACTGCAGGGCCGCTACCGGGATGTGGTAGATGAATATTATAATTATGTAAATGAATATCCCGAAGGGAAATATCTCCGCCAGGTGCAACGCTATTACGACTACGCCAGCAAGCGGATTACAGATACTTATTGATGAAATTTAATTAACAAGAATAAGAATATGGATTACAGAAAATCAAATGCTCCTGCCAATACGGTGACCCGTGACATGATTCAGCTGTCGGCTGATACGGGTAACATTTACGAAACGGTAAAGATCATTTCGAAGCGTGCCAACCAGATCAGTGTGGAAATGAAAGGCGACCTGGAAAAGAAATTACAGGAATTTGCTTCTTACAATGATAACCTGGAGGAGGTTTTTGAAAACAGGGAACAGATTGAAATCTCACGTTATTACGAAAAACTTCCCAAGTCAACGCTGATCGCAACCCAGGAATACCTGGAAGGAAAGGTTTACTTCAAGAACCCGGCGAAAGAAAAAAATAACTTCTAATTTAGTTGAAAGTTGAAAGTTGAAAGTTGAAAACGGAGGAGTATTCTCTTTCATTTTCAACTTTCAATTTTCAACTTTCAACTTTCAACTGATAAAGTAATGTTACAAAGAATACAAACCGTATATCTTCTGATTATAGTAGCCCTGTTTGTGGCTACTCTTTTTATGCCTTTGGCTGTATTGCAGTCCGGCGTCGAGTTATTTCGTTTTGATGCCACGGGGCTGACTGCCATGACGGGCGAGATGCAACTGATCTACCCTACCTGGGGGCTGTTCGGATTGGTGGCGATCATTTCCCTGGTGGCGTTTGTGACTATTTTCCTGTTTCGGAACCGGATGTTGCAAATCCGCTTCTGTATTTTTAATATGCTGTTGATGATCGGCTTCTACGGATTGTTTATCTTCTTTATATACAACCTGAAAGGCGATATGGAAAACGCCTCCCTGAGTGTGAAGTTCGCGCTCTCTTTCCCTTTTGTCGGCATGATCCTGAATTATCTGGCTATCCGTAATATCGGGGCAGATGAGGCATTGGTGCGCTCATTGAACCGGCTGCGGTAAAACCGTGCAGCATTTCACTGTTTCTTCGCATCTATTTATAATAAATGTTTTTGTGTACGCGCCCTAACGTTAAAAAAGATATATATAGGTCGGACCTATTGTTATTTCATTATATTTGTGAATAGGATGAACAGATCTATATTTAGTGCGTACAAGGCATTAAACCAATTTATCGGAACGAAGTCTAAGAAAAAACAGATAGTATATATATTTTAAAAGAGGAGAAACAGGTTATGAAACGAATGAAATTAACATCTATGCTTTTGATGCTCCTTGTTGCATTCAGCAGCTCGGCGCAGGAGTTCTTCGATGATGTATATTTCTCTTCCGGAAAAAACAAAAAGAGTACTGCGGTAGAAGAGAAAAAAGTGATACAACCCAAAGAAGAAGTGGTCTATGTGGCTGCTGCCGGCAGCACTACTTCCCGGACTGCAAGTGCCGACCGGGATATCGATGAATACAACCGTCGTTATAGTGGAGCAGAGGCAGAAGAAACCTATTATGAAGACGGTGATTATTATCCCGAAGACACAGAGGTGGTCACAAAGGCTGAACGCCGTTCGGACATGGAATATTCCGAACGTATCATCCGCTATCATTCCCCCAGTAAGATATCCATTGTCGGAGCAGATCAGGTTGATCTCTATCTGAGCGACGGCTATTACGGGTACGGATATGATACGGACTATTCGGACGGAGGAGCCAACGTAAGCTTCAATATCAATATTGGTAACAGCTGGGGAGGCTGGGGATATAATTCCTGGTACGATCCCTGGCATTACGGCGGTTGGGGATATAACCCCTGGTGGCACACTTCCTGGCATTATAATCCCTACTGGAGTTACGGCTGGGGCTTCGGCTGGGGCTGGGGCGGATTCTACGCCGGCTACTACCCGCATTATTACGGCGGATGGGGTGGATACTACGGTGGATACTGGGGACATCATCATCATCACGACTATTATTCATCAGGCTATTATGGCGGAGGACGTCATTATGCCAACGGACGCTCTTCCTCTTTGCGGGGGAGACATAATTCAGGCACAACGACAAATGCGAATGTCGCAAACAATAACGGACGCTCTTCAGCTTCCTCGTTGAGAAGCGGAACGACGACAAGCGGATCCCGCGGCAGCAGTGTGGGCACGACCTCTACGGAGCGTATGTCACGCCGGGACGCTGCGGTGAATTCCGGAGCCGGTTCCCGCTCAACCACCCGCCAGAGTGGGGTAACCACCCGCCAGAGCACTACGAATGCAAGCCGTCAGAGTACATCAACCGTTGGAACACGTGAAGCACAGTCCAGCTCATCCCGTACACGGGTAGCCGGCAGCAACAACCGTTCCAGCTCTACCCGTCAGGCGGTGACTTCCTCCTCGGGCAGAAGTTCATCGAACAGCGGAACGTACTCCGGACGTTCTTCTTCCTCTTCACAGAGTAGATCCTATAGCGCACCGGCTCAATCCAGAAGCAGTAGCTCTTCTTCCGGTTCGTATAGCTCCGGTGGCGGAGGCGGCCGTTCAAGCGGTGGAGCTTCTTCTTCCAGTGGTGGTGGCGGTGGCGGAGGCCGCTCAAGCGGTGGCGGTCGTCGCTAATGCATGGAGAGAGTGTGTGAATATGTGTGTTGGTTGATTAAATCTATAAACAATGATGAAACGATTTGGAATAATATTAGTAGCGCTGACACTTTGTGGCAGCGTTGCTTTTTCGCAAGGTATGCTGGAAGCGTATCGCTTTGGGCAAACAGACTTGCACGGGACTGCCCGTTATATGAGTATGGGTGGAGCCTTTGGCGCTTTAGGCGGAGATATCTCGGCCATGAGTAAGAACCCCGCCGGATTGGCCGTGTACCGGACATCGGAGGTGGTCACAACGATGAGCGTGACCTCTGCTCAGGCTAAAACCGATTGGCTGGGTGTCAGTATGGATAAGACGAAAACCCGGTTCAACTTCGATAATATCGCGTATGTAGGCTATTTCCCCACCGGACGCGATGAAGGCGTGATCGGATGGAATGCCGGCTTTGCTTATAATCGCGTGAAAAGCTTCCATCGAAACTATTCGATGCGTTCCGGAGGCAACCTGGATACTTCCCTGAGTGATTATATGGCCGCCCGCGCTTATGGCAATCATAAGAATGACCTGTTGGAAACGACCACTTATAATCCTTATAATTCGGTGTCGGACTGGCTTTCGGTTTTAGGTTATGAGGCCGGATTTATGGATGCTTACAGCAATGATCCGGAATCGTATTACAGCTCTTTCAACGATAGAGGACCGAATGGCCCGGGAGCACCCTATGGTATCGACGATGCGTTGTTGAATGTGTACGAGTCGGGGGCGATAGATAAATATGATCTCTCGTTCGGTTTGAATATCTCGGATATCGTATTGCTTGGCGGTACATTCTCAGTGACGGACATCAATTACGATATGAGTTCTTCTTATGATGAGCTTTTTTCGAATGATAACTATCTTTATCTGGACAATGGCTTGAGTACGGATGGTAGCGGATACAGCTTTAATGTAGGAGCGATCGTGCGACCGACGGACTTCCTGCGTTTAGGAGTGGCTTATAATTCTCCGACCTGGTATAAGATGACCGACTATTATTATGCGAATGCCGGAGCGTATCTGACCTGGAACGACAGTGAAGGGCAACATGAAAGAGACTGGGAAGGAGAGACGCCGACAAACAAACCTTATACCGATTATGAGTTCCGTTCGCCGGATAAATGGATCTTCAGTATTGCCGGTATTATCGGACAATCGGCTTTGATCAGCCTGGATTACGAGATGACCAATTACAAGAACATGAAGATGTATGATCTTTACGGTGAGGAAACACCTTATTACAGTGATGTAAATGGTGATATCAGCAATAACTTCAAAATGGGTAATACCATCCGTTTGGGTGCGGAGGTACGGGTGACGCCTCAGTTCTCCGTACGTGCCGGTGGAAGTTTTACGGATAGCCCGGTCAAAGATCCTTTTAAGAATAACGAGATCACGGTTTATACCGTAGGTACCGTTCCGCATTATACGGTGGATAAAGGTTCTTCAAGTTATACCATTGGTTTCGGTTATCGCTTTACGCCGCAGTTTTATACCGACCTGGCCTGTGTGTTGACTTCGTACAAGGAGGATGCGTATGCGTTTTCAAGTATAATAGAAAACACAGACGCTAATCAGCTGTCTTATGTTATCAAAGCTCAACCCGCCTCCTTAAAAACCAATCGTACACGGGTGGCGCTTACTTTCGGGTATAAATTCTAAATACTTTTTTTATTATCTTTGGATTCAGAATTAAATCGGAATGAAAGATGAATAGAAAACACGTATTACTCCCGGTACTCGGCTCGATCGCTCTGGGCGCCCTGGCTGCCGATCATACCAATTTTATCGTTATCTATCTGGATGATATGGGATATGGTGATTTGAGTATTACCGGGGCAACCGGTTATCAAACACCCAATATCGACCGTATGGCATCCGAAGGGATGTTCTTTACGCATTATTATTCGCCGCAGGCGGTAAGTAGTGCCTCCCGCTGCGGGTTGATGACCGGTTGTTATCCGAACCGTATCGGTTTTGCCGGGGCTATCGACCATTCTTCTACTTACGGATTAAGCAATAAAGAAGAGACGATCGGCACGGTATTGAAGAAAAAGAATTATAAAACCGCAGCCTTTGGTAAATGGCATCTGGGCTGTGTGCCGGAATATATGCCGTTGCAAAACGGTTTCGATGAGTTTTTTGGCATTCCTTATTCACATGATATGTGGCCCAACCATCCGACCACAAAGAACTATTATCCGCCACTACCGCTTTACGAAGGAGAAAAGGTGATTGAGACTATGCCGGATCATAACCTGTTTACGGCACGATTCACCGAAAGAGCAGTTCAATTCATCGAACAAAACCAAGAGAACCCCTTCTTTCTCTACCTGCCTCACCCTCTGCCCCATGTTCCTTTGGGAGTATCCGACAGGTTCAAAGGCAAGTCGGAGGAAGGTATGTACGGAGATGTGATGATGGAAATAGACTGGAGCGTTGGACAGATACTGCAAGCAGTCGATAAAGCAGGCCTTGCGGAAAACACATTAATCATCTTTACCTCCGACAACGGCCCGTGGATCAACTATGGCAACCATGCCGGAAGCACCGGTGGACTGCGCGAAGGGAAAGGCACCACCTACGAAGGAGGACAACGCGTTCCCTGCCTGATGCGCTGGAAAGGTACTATCCCCGAAGGGATTGCCTGCAATAAACTGATAGCAGGAATGGATATTCTCCCTACACTGGCAGCAATTGCCGAAGCCCCCCTGCCGGAAAAGCGGATCGATGGAGTAAGTGTTTTGCCGTTAATGATGGGAGATATGGAGGCTACACCCCGTGAGTCGTTCTATTTCTATTACCGCAAAAACAACCTCGAGGCGGTTACCAACGGCGAATGGAAGCTGGTATTTGCCCATCCGGGACGCACCTACGAGGGATTTTCACCGGGTAATGACGGACGCCCGGGCGGAGCCAACGAGAACTTCAACCATGAAGGTGGACTCTATGACCTGCGCCGTGATCCGGGAGAGCGCTACAATGTGAAGTTTGCCAACCCGACCGTTGTGAAAGAACTGGAAAAGATAGCCGAAGAGGCACGCCGGGATCTGGGTGACGACTTGACTGGAAACCCGGGAAGTAACAGACGTCTGGCTTATTAATAATCACAACATGCATAAACTAACTTTCTCCTTAGGATTAGCTATTGCTCCTTTGGCCCTTTTCGAGCAGACAGAAGCGAAAGAAGCCACTACGGAACGCCCCAATATCCTCTTCATCTTGTCTGACGATCATACCTCGCAGTCGTGGGGGATCTATGGCGGAGTCTTGGCTAACTACGTGAAGAACGAGAATATCCGTCGCCTGGCGGATGAGGGCTGTGTATTGAATAACTGCTTTTGTACCAATTCGATCTCCGTACCCAGCCGCGCGGCGATCCTGACGGGCGCTTATAGTCATGTGAACGGTGTCTATACGCTCTCGGATGCCTTGTATCCGGAGGCGGACAATATCGCCAAGCAGATGCAGGCGGGAGGTTATCAGACCGCATTGTTCGGTAAATGGCATTTGAAGAAGAAACCCGCGGGTTTCGACAACTTCTATGTCTTTCACGATCAAGGCGAATACCACGACCCTATCATGAAGAATGAAACGAACTGGGCCGACGATGATGTGCGCAAGCAAGGCGATACCATTCCCGGCTTCTCGACGGATATCGTGACGGATATGACCATCGATTGGATGCGCAACCGCGACAAAGACCGCCCTTTTATGATGCTCTGTCATTTCAAAGCGACACACGAGCCCTGGGATTTCCCCGAGCGGCTGCGACATCTCTATGATGATGTGGAGTTTCCTGAACCGGAGAACATGATGGAATTCGGTCCTGCAGCGTCGGGACGTACCTTCCCCGGCCAGCAACTGGAGAATATGGGCTGGCGTTGGGAGACGGCCTCGAAGGACCCCGATGCCTGGTGGTGCCGCTATCCTGAACTGCCCTTCTCGACGCAGGGTATGGACAGTATTGCTGCCCGGAAAGCGATCTACCAGAAGATGATCAAGGACTATCTGCGTTGTGGCGCGGCGATCGACGATAATATCGGGCGCCTGTTGGACTATCTGGATGAAGCGGGACTGCGCGAGAACACGATCGTGGTCTATGTCTCCGACCAGGGCTATTTCCTGGGCGAGCATGGCTTCTTCGATAAACGCATGATGTTGGAAGAGTCGCTGCGTATGCCTTTTGTCATCCGCTATCCGAAAGAGATCCCGGCGGGAACGCGCAATAACGATATGATTCTGAATGTGGACTTTGCCGCGATGCTGGCTGATTATGCCCAGGTCGGCCTGCCCGAACATTCGCAGGGACGTAGCTTCCGCCCGAACCTGAAAGGAGAGACGCCGGCAGACTGGCGCGAGGCCATGTATTACCGTTACTGGACACAGCATCGGATCCGCCCCGCACACCTGGGGATTCGTGATCACCGCTACAAACTGATGTTCCTCTATGGCGATAAACTCGATACGCAAGGCTCCGACGATGTAGTTACAGCTCCGACGTGGGAGTTCTACGACCTGATGGTCGACCCGTATGAAGATAAGAACCAATACGATAATCCGGCGTATGCCCGGGTGATCGGTGAGATGAAAAAACAATTGTGGCAGCTTCGCCGGGAAGTGGGGGATACGGATGCGGATTCTTCGCGGATGCGGGAGATTATGGGGGAGGGGTATTGGTGAATTGAGGAGCTTAAGGGGATTAAGGGGCTTAAGGGGTTTAAGGAGATAAAAAAAGAGAAGGCGTTGAGCCTTCTCTTTTTTTGTTGACAGGAACATCCTGTCAATGTGTTAAATCCTGATCATCCTGATTCTGATCTCAGGCAGTTGTTGTCGGTTTGAAGTATCCCAGACTGCCACAATCGAAGTTCGTGATATACGAATAGTGCTTGTTCACTTCCGATTGTCCGTAAGTGATATACACTTCAGCCGAACGACGGAACGTTTCGTCTTTATTCGCATCCTGCAACAACAGGTATCCCATCACGCAATGCGCGGCTGATTCAACCAGGCGGCGGGCATGGAAATCCAATATCTCCTGATCTTTACGGTCGGTAACGATCTGTACCAACTCTTCGTATTTGTTGGTCATTTCGATCAGTTTCTGACGCATCAGTTCCAGTTCGGGTTTGTATTCCAACGCTTCGTACTCGCGGATCTGACCGAGGTACGTACCGGTGGTGACGTGGCGGATAGCCGCTACGACCTGCAACTGTGTCGTTCCTTCGTAGATATTGGTGATACGCGCGTCGCGATAAAGGCGTTCGCAAGCGTAATCTTTCATAAAACCGGAACCCCCGTGGATCTGGATCGCGTCGTAAGCGTTCTGATTGGCATATTCCGAAGTCATTCCTTTACCCATCGGCGTGAAGGCATCGGCCAAACGGCTGAATTTCTTCTGCTCCTGACGTTCTTCCGGTTCCAGTTTACGCTCGCGGGCGATATCTTCCAACGCTTTATAGATGTCAACGAAACGGGCTGTTTCGTACAACATCGCGCGGGAAGCATCGGTCTTGGCACGCATCAATGCGACCATTTCATACACGGCGGGGAATTCGATGATCGCTTTGCCAAACTGCCGGCGTTCGGTTGCATAGCTGTAACCTTCCCGGTAAGCGGCTTCGCAAAGACCTACCGACTGCGCCATGATACCCAGACGGGCACCGTTCATCAACGCCATCACGTATTTGATCAATCCCAATTTGCGGTCGCCGCAAAGTTCGGCTTTCGCGTTCTTGTAAACCAATTCGCAAGTGGGCGATCCTTTGATACCCATCTTATTCTCGATGCGGCGCACGTTCACGCCACCGTTGCGTTTGTCGTAGATAAACATCGAAAGACCACGGCCGTCGCGGGTTCCTTCTTCGGAACGCGCCAATACCAGATGCACGTCGGCATCACCGTTGGTGATAAAACGTTTCACACCGTTCAGATACCAACAGCCGTCTTTCTCGCTATAGGTCGCTTTCAACATCACCGACTGAAGGTCGCTTCCCGCATCCGGCTCGGTCAAGTCCATCGACATTGTCTCGCCACCGCAGATACGGGGGATATAACGTTCGCGCTGGTCTTCGTTACCGAACTCATACAAGGTCTCGGCGCAGTCCTGCAATCCCCAAAGGTTCTCAAAGCCCGCATCGGCACGCGATACCATATCGGCCGCCATGATATACGGAACGATCGGGAAGTTCAAACCACCATAACGGCGCGGCATAGCCATTCCCATTAGGCCGGCTTTGCGTACGGCGTCGAGGTTTACCTGTGTGCCCGAAGCGTAGGTCACCCGTCCGTCTTTTACGGTCGGTCCTTCGTGGTCGACCCCTTCGGCATTGGGTGCAACGATCTCGTCGCAGATCTCTCCGACAATCTCCAGTACTTTTTCGTAGCTGTCCATTGCATCTTCGAAATCAAAAGGCGCGTAATCGAATTTATCTTTGTCGGTATAGTTGCGTTCCTTCAATTCTACAATCCGTTTCATTAACGGGTGATGAAGGTGGTGCTTATAACCGGGAGTGTCTAAAAAGTAATTAGCCATAACTATTTCGTATTTTTCTTGTAGTATTTAATCATTTTGGGAAGAACCTCTTCTACCGTACCGGTGATCACATAATCGGCAATCGTATTGATCGGTGCGTTCGGATCATTATTCACGGAAATGATGATCGAGCTTTCCTGCATACCTGCAATGTGCTGGATCTGTCCGGAGATACCACAGGCAATATAGAGTTTCGGACGAACGGTAACACCCGTTTGACCGATCTGACGTTCGTGTTCTGAATATCCGGCATCGACAGCGGCACGTGAAGCGCCCACTTCGCCACCGATCGTTGCTGCCAGGTCGTGCAACAGTTGGAAGTTCTCTTTCGAACCCACACCATAACCGCCGGCCACGATGATAGGCGAGCCTTTGATATTGGTTTTGCTCTTCTCCATCTGACGATCGATCACAGCGACTACAAAATCGGTATCGCTCACGTATTTATTGACCTCATGACGGATCACTTCTCCTTTATAATCGGCACTGACGATCTCTTTCTTCATCACCCCTTCGCGAACGGTAGCCATCTGCGGGCGACATTCCGGGTTGATAATCGTAGCCACGATATTCCCTCCGAAAGCCGGACGGATCTGATAAAGCAGATTCTCATATACTTTATTCTCTTTTTTCTCTTCGTGCGGGCCGATCTCGAGCGACGTACAGTCGGCCGTCAATCCGCTACCCAATGCGGAAGATACACGCGGACCCAGGTCGCGACCGATCGAGGTAGCCCCCATCAAGGCGATCTGCGGTTTTTCTTCTTCGAAAAGTTTGACCAATACCGAAGTATGCGGCAAGGATGTGTAAGGCGCCAGGCGGGCATCATCGAAAAGATGCAATGCGTCTACGCCGTATGGGAATACCTGCGCGCCGATCCCCTCCAGGTTATGACCTGCGGCTACGGCTTCGAGCTTGCATCCCAGTGTATTTGCCAAACCACGTCCTTTGGTCAATAATTCCAAACTTACATCGGCCACCTGGCCGTCTTCTATTTCACAGTATACAAATAAATTATTCATTGTATTCATAATTTATGGTAGTTAGTAGTTGGTAGTTAGTAGTTAGTCGTTGAGTGGAAATATCGCATGCGACTACTCACTACTAACTACCAACTACTCACTACTTTTTTACTAACCAATCGTGTGGTTCAAAATTAATTCTCTCATCAACGTATCGATCGCTTCGTCGGTTGGTTCCAAGGTCATGTTTTCTTTGGCCTGGAAGATAACGTTCTCGATCTTCTTTACTTTTGTCGGCGAGCCCGAAAGACCGCAGAGTTTTACATCCGCATCCACATCGGCTACGCTCCATTCCGTGAGGTTCAGATACGGACGGCTGTCGTAGAGGTTCAGATAATCCGCGTCGGCTTCCTGCTTCTCGGTTATCGTTTTCGCATGTTTGTACTGTTGTACGAACTTCGCGTTACGCGGACGGCAGTCGGGAGCCGAGCCGTTCACAGTCACCACCAAGGGCAACTTTCCTTCGACAACCTCCACACCCCGTTCCAGGCGGCGTTTGATTGTGATCTTACCCCCTTCAACTTTCTGTATCTCTTCTGCATAAGTAATCTGTGTCAGCCCCAGTTTCTCTGCCACCTGCGGCCCTACCTGAGCGGTGTCGCCGTCGATTGCCTGACGTCCACAGATGATCAGGTCGTATTCCTTGATCTGGCGGATCGCCATGGAAATAGCATACGAAGTGGCCAATGTATCAGCTCCGGCAAACGCGCGGTCGGTCAACAAATAACCGCCGTCAGCCCCGCGGTACAAACCTTCGCGGATAATTTCGGCGGCACGTCCCGGACCCATGGTCAACAGCGTGATCGTTGTGCCGGGATACGCATCTTTCAGGCGCAAGGCCTGCTCCAACGCATTGAGGTCTTCCGGATTAAAGATCGCAGGCAACGCCGCACGGTTCACCGTACCATCCGCCTTCATCGCATCTTTCCCCACATTGCGTGTGTCCGGAACCTGTTTCGCAAGTACAATAATTTTTAAACTCATATTATTCTTGTTTGTAGTAGTTCTTCAAACTCATTTAGTCGGCTGCAAAAGTAATCAAACATTCTTGAAATCAAAACACGAAAAAACATAATATGCACACTTTTAGCATTTTTGAGCATTTGTTGACTTTGAACGCTTCGCCACCTGAAAAGGCGCATTCCGGCATCAGGTATTTTTACCCCGGTCTTCACCTTTCACCCTTTATCGAGATTCCTGTATTGATCAGCATTTTGGGTGAAAGGTAAAGGCATACCTTAAAAGAACAACAGATCTTCCCGAAAAAAGGCCGTCGGCCTTTTAGAAAACCCTGCCGGCCTTTTGCAAAACTCCGGCGGCCTTTTGGAAAACCCTGCCGGCCTTTTTCGGGAAGCTTCTACCTTTCACCCAAAACGCTGATCAATACAGGGATCTCGGTAAAGGGTGAAAGCTGAAAGGGGACGCGAAATTTTTATGTGTAGGCCTTCCCAAAAAAAACATCGCACTTTGGTCGACCAAAGCGCAATGTTTTGTCGGCCAAAGTGCAATGTTTTTTCGAACAAAGTGCAATGTTTTATTCAAAAACCGAAATCACCGGGCGGCCGGTCCAGACCTGCGGTTGTTCGACGCCCAATAGATAAGCGATGGTGGAGGCGATATCGTAGATCATGGTGCTTTCTTCGATGGTATGGCCTTGTTTGATGCCTTTGCCCCAGAAGATCAGGGGGCGCTCCATCTCTTTCATCGTTTTGCCGCCATGGCCTTTGTCGATGCCGCCGTGGTCGGAGGTGACGATAAAGACGGTCTCATCCAGGATGCCGGCTTCTTCGGTGGCCTGAATGATCTGTGCCAGGCATTGGTCGAGGTGATTGATCTTCGCGAAGTATTCGGGCGACTCCCAGCCCTGTCCGTGTCCGGTGCCGTCGGGCTGATCGTAGATGACAGCCAGGAAGTTAGGCTTCTTCTCTTTGATATAGTTCACGGCAAAAGGCGTACAGCCGTCGGGGTTTTCCACGTTCATGGCAGCCTGCTGCACATAGTCCATCGCCAGGGTATCGACCAGAAATTTGATACCGATCCACTCATAGACCAGTCCGATCTCGGCCTGCGGTGCCTGCTGGCGGTAGAGCCCGAAGATATTGGGGAAGATCTCATAGTTGCCGATCGTACGCGAAGGCAGTTCGGGCACGCGCGAGCCCCATTCGGTATAACCATGCAATTCGGGACCGGCACCCATAAACATCGACGCCCAGTTGACGGCGCTCGACGAAGGCAATACCGAACGGCTCTTCAGGTCGGTCGATCCTTCGGCCATCAGGCGGCGCACGGTAGGCATATCGGCACCGTTATTCACACTGTATGCGCTCCAACCGTCGAACCCGACGAGGATCACATGTTTGGGTAAGTTTTCGACTGGGGCGGAGTCGTTTGACGAAGAAGAAAGACAAGCCCAGAAACAACAGGCAAATAAGGCGCAGATTGCCAGATAAATCGTTTTTTTCATGTGTAATCTAATTAATAAGCTTTATCGGGGGTAAAGATACACAAAATATACAGCCTTTCAAGAACAAATCCTCACACCGGCTTGTTTCAATAGTATAGAAGCAACCATACTAAATAGTTACCATTATGATCAAAAGAGAAAAAAGCATTGAATTATTGAACAAAGCGATCGCTGGGGAAATGACTGCACTGAACCAGTACATGTATTTTCACTTCCTGTTGGAAGATATGGGTTATGATTATCTGGCGGCGTACTTCAAACGTACGGCTATCGCCGAGATGATCCACGTCGAGAAGTTTGCCGAACGTATCCTGTTCCTCAAAGGAGAGGTGGAGATGGAATATGCCAAGAAGGTAGAAAAGATCCACGATGTGAAAGAGATGCTCAAATACGCGGAAGGGTTGGAGATGCAGACGATCATCGACTACAACAACTACGCGAAGATCTGCTCCGACGAATCGGATGCGACAACAAAGAAATTATTCGAAAATATCCTGCTCGAAGAAGAAGATCATCAGGACCATTTCGATACGGAGATCGACAATATGCGCAACTTCGGCGACAAATACCTTGCGCTGCAGTCTATCGAACATAGCAAGAATGCAGCACAGAAAATTTGAAATTGCATTTCAAATTTTAGTTGAAAGTTAAAAGTTGAAAGTTGAAAGCGAACGGGCTATTGCTTGCGTCACTTTCAACTTTCATCTTTTAACTTTCAACTCTTTCAGTACTCCCTATCGCAATAGAAATCAATCATCTTAACGATCGCGCGGCTACAAGCCGGACAGAACGGGGCATAGTCGCGCATCATACAATGATCCATCGGACGGTAGATGCCTTTGGACAGGTATCCTCCTCCCTCGAATACACCCAGATCATTTTTATACTTCTCATTCAACGGCGTGGGAACCGGCAGGCCGGCAGGTAAGAGGTCTTTCCACTTCTTATCGAAGTCGACCAATGTGGTGATATTGGGCTCCCACGGCTCTTTCTCCAGGTTATAAAAATCATTATAGGCCACCTCGGACGAGAAATACTCATCGGCCAGTCCGCCAAAGCTATGCCCGAACTCATGCACGAAGACCACCGGCGTACGGGGGTTATCGGCCGTACCGATGGCATAGAAGTTGTACATTCCGCCACCGCCATAGGTATCGGTATTCACCAGGATAAAGATCGCGTCGCAGGCCACGTTCCATACCGCGTCGCGGATGGATTTCATATCCGGCGTGGTCAGGTAACGATCGACACCGAAGGTATAATACCCCGAGTTCAACGCCGTATTGCGGAAAATCCCCTTGCCGGAGATATCCGTTCCTTTTTCTTCAGAGACCAGGCTGACCGACCAGACATTGAAATCGTCGCGATGATCGGTATAAGGGGCGGTCTGGAAAAGCAGTTCGGTAAAGCGACGGGCATCGGCCACGAACTTATCCTGCTCGTCGGCGGTATACCCTTCGGCGAGGAACACCAGGTCGACTTTCTCCGACGACTCCCCTTTGTATTGAATCTGTGTGATCTGATTATTCTTCAGACTGCCCCGGTCGATAAAGATACTTGTCGGATCGATATCCATCTTCAATAAGGGATGGAAAAGCATATCTTTCTTATCGCGGGCGGCAATTTCGAGTACGACCGTCTTTTTGGGGAAAGGGATGGAGACCGTGTTGGTCCACGACTGTACCTCGGTCTTCGCCTGATCCGTGGTCATCCATTCTTCGAACAGGGTATTGAAACTGCGGGAATAGAGCAGTTCATTCGTCGTTTTATCGTACACATAGACGTGGTAGCCGCCGTAATTGAACTCATCAATCAGATTCTTTCGCGGACCGGCCCAGACGGGTTCTTCGCGCAACTGCTGAATGGCAGCCGCCTGATAGGTCGCATTTCCACTCAAGGCAAAATCAACGCGCAAACTCTTCCGCTCGAAATGCGTATCAAAGGTATCTTGCGCACAGACGCCCACGGCAAGAAGGCACGCGAGCCATACTAAGGACAGTTTATTCTTCATGTTTTCGTTTATAGATATTTGTTTAAGTGTATGGGTGCAAATATAAACATTTTCAAAGCGCTACAGAGAAAAATCAGCATTATGTTCAAGCCCGCCGGATAAAAACAGCGGACGAACGAATGCTGTCCTTGGAATAGATTCATTCTTTTTCCAATCAAATTATGTCATATTGTAAATTTATTTCTTCAAAGGCGAACAATCTAAAACTATAATTGTTTTCTTTGTTACAAGTGTAACCTCAATCCCTACCCAAATGGATACTATTAGACTCAAAAACCAATTATTGGAAGACTCTTTTATCTATTATCCGATAGGCATAGCTTTGTATAATAAGAATGGTGAAATTATCGATGTCAACCGGGCTATTTATACGAAATATGGGATTAATGATAAAGCGGATTTCTTAATTAATAATCTTTTCACAACGTCTCTGCTCAGTGATCTGCAGAAAGATCATTTGCGCCATGGCAGTATGGTTAAAGATATGTCGGTCATTTCATTTTCCGTTGTTCCTGCATTGGAAAAAAATGGAAACATAATGGGGTACACCCTTTTACTGACCGACTCTCCCATATCCGATATTGCTATCCGCCATGAACGGTTGAGTCGGGATCTACTGGATCTTTCGGAGAAGATTACCGAATCCATCCCCGACACGATTCTTTTGGTCAATAAACATTTGATAGTAGAACGCATCATTGCCGTTGCCTCGGAGACCCGGATCACTCCGGCTACGATCAATGGCAAATTATATGATATTCCGGGATATCTCTTTTCGGAGGAGATTATAGCCCGGTTCAAAGAGACGGCGCATACCTGCCTGGAAGAAGAGCGGGTAATGCTTATGGACCTCTCTCTGCCGCGAACAAACAGCCAATCGTTGACCCACCTTAAAATCCGTGCCGTCCCCATGCAAAGAAAACATATCGTCGTATACATCCGGAATATAACAGACATCATTGAGAAAGAGAAAGAAAATCAACAACTCTCTGAACGCTTATCCGAAAGCCGGATGATGATGGAGCTGGCGTTACAAAACAGTAAAATAGCGACTTACTCTTTCAATTTTGATCTGTTCAACCAATGTGACCGGGTCAATTGCCAACGTTGTTTCCAGTTTCATGGCGCAGCCAACGAGTTATTATTAAAGAATAAATACATCTGCCGGGCACTGACAACCCTGCGCCATCCGGACGACCGGAACGATTTCTTTTTCCTTTTCAAAGAGATGCGCGACCACAAACTGAAAGAGGAGAAAGTGGTTTTCCGGATGAAAAACGACGATGGCATATACCGCAGTTATGAAGTGACCGGCAAGACACAGGAATATGATGAGGAAGGATTCCCACGGTTGATTATCGGCTTGATCATTGACGATCAGGAACGCCTGGAATACGAAGCTTCATTGATCGAAGCCAAAGAAAAGGCGGAAACAGCCGATCAGCTGAAGTCGACGTTCTTAGCCAATATGACTCACGAGATCCGCTCGCCGCTCCATGCGATCGTGGGGTTCACCGATCTGTTGAACACCGAAGAGGATCAGGAGGTAAGGGAGGAGTACATGAACCTTATAAAAATGAATAATGATCTATTGGTGCGCCTGATCAATGACATTCTGGATATCTCGAAGATCGAGGCGGATATGATGACTTTCTCGTATATGAGTGTCAATGTGCCGCTGTTTATGAAAGATATATACGGGACATTGCGGTTGCGGATGCCCGACAACGTCATGCTGATCCTGGAGCCTTGCCCGGATATCGTACTGTTGACCGACCGGAGCCGGTTGTCGCAGATCCTGATCAACCTGATCACCAATGCGATCAAGCATACGGCAGAAGGCAGTATCCGTTTTGGTTATCAACTGATCGGTACGGATATTGAATTCTTTGTCTCCGATACCGGTGCCGGCATCCCGGAAGAGAAACTGGATCAGATCTTCTCCCGCTTCGTGCAATTGAAAGGAGCCAAGCAGGGGATTGGCTTGGGGCTTGCGATCTGTAAAGGATTGGTCACCAAACTGGGGGGAGAGATCTCGGCGACCTCCAAAGTCGGCGAAGGCTCGACCTTCCGTTTTAAACTGCCGTTGTATCGCGATCCCAAAGCAATGTAAGCATTCGGCGCAGAACGCCGAATGCGGAAGATAGAAGATAGAAGAAATTACTTTATTGGCAATGTAAACCAGAAAGTTGATCCCCGGCCGGGTAGGGAGTTCAAGCCGATCTGTCCGCGCAGGTCTTCTACGATGGTCTTGCAGATAGGCAAGCCCAGGCCGGTGCCTTGCGTGAAATCGTCGACCTTGACAAAGCGCTTGAAGATCTCCTCCTGATATTCCGGCGCAATCCCGATTCCCGTATCCGAGATGGAGATCCGCACCCGGTCGTCGACCACCCGGTAAGACAGTACGACACTGCCTTCGTTGGTGAACTTATACGCGTTCAGGATCAGATTTTGTATCACTTGCTTTACGCGCTCTTCATCCGTGTACAAAGGGATATCCGGATGCCTGTCGGGTTGGAAAATAAAAGAGACATTCTCCAGCGGATGCCCGAGAAGTTTCTTGGAAACAGCGATGCATAAGTCTTTCAGATTGACATTCGAGTATTCATAATCAAACGTTCCCGCTTCGATATCCGAGAAATCGATCATGTCAGAGAAGAGCTGAAGGAGCTGGTAGTTGTTCTTCTCCACGATCTTCAGGTAATGCTTGCGCTCGTCGGGGTCTTCGGTTTCGGCAATAACCGAAGAGAAGCCGACAATCGCATTCAAAGGCGTACGGATCTCATGACTCATATTCTGGATAAAAGCGGTTTTCGAGCGTTCCGCCTCTTTCAACTGCTCCAGCTCTTGCCGGTTTCGCACGATTTCTTCTTCGATAAAGTCCAACAGCTTCAACATCTCCGCTTCCGATTCGCCCTCAAGCGACCGGTGTACGAGTGACTTCATATCGAAAATATGCTGTTCTACAGGTTTTTGTTTATACATTATCCTCTTTTAATAGTTTATCCGCATTAGTCATTTGGCGTGACTCGACTAATCCATATACGTACGGCTTCAGCATTCGCTACTTCAAATGTACGAAAGATAAGTGTTACAGTAAAATCTTCATGCGCAGAAAATATAATAAACACGTATCCCGCTTCGTTTTGTTTACATACGGTTAATCGATTCGCTCAAATAAGCTTCAACGACATGAAAACAGAAAAAGCAATACTTTTGTTCGCTCAACGGATCAGGGCAATTTCACAAAATGGTCTGCACTATGCGTTAAGCAACTACGACACAGAAAGATACACTGAGCTACTGGAGATCAGCGATGCGTTGGTTTCTTGCGTGAGCGGACTCGACAAAGAAACGATCCAATCGCTTTTCCTTCCGATGAAAGAATATATTACGCCCAAGGTGGATATCCGCGCCGTTGTTTTTAATGATAAAGAAGAGATCTTGCTGGTCAGAGAAAAGGCCGACGGGTTGTGGTCTTTGCCGGGAGGCTGGGCGGATGTCGGATGCAGCCCGTCGGAAGTCGCCGTGAAAGAGGTGAAAGAAGAGACCGGCCTGGAGGTTCAGGCCGAACGTTTGTTGGCTGTTATGGATATGCGCAAACACGCGCACCCGCCTATCCCTTTTTATGTCTATAAATTTTTTATCCTCTGCCGGATAGGAGGGGGGGTATTTACTGAAGTCTTCGATATTCTGGATAAAGGATTCTTCCCACTAAATGATCTTCCGCCCCTGTCTCTGGAACGGATCCTGCCGGATCAGATCCGCCTGGTCGACGAATATCGGAGAGATCCGGCAAAAGGGGTTTATCTGGATTAACTATTCGAACATCCGGTCGATACCACCCAGATCGGGTGAGGTGACCCGGTTCTCCGGATTCGCTACTTCGGTATGGTTACACGGATCGATATATTCTTCGGGAATATCAAATTTCTCGTCTTCGGAATAGCCTAATGTTTTATCGGCATAAACCTTTTGCATGAACAATCCGTAGATCGGCAAGGCCATACTGGCTCCCTGTCCTTCCGTCATCCGGTCGAAACGGATCGAGCGATCTTCGCCACCCACCCAGCAGCCACCGACCAGGCTGGGCGTAAAGGCCATAAACCAACCGTCGGAATGATTCTGCGTCGTCCCGGTCTTGCCGCCCATATCCGCCTGTATCCCATAACGGGCACGGATGCGTCCGCCGGTTCCGCCATTGATCACACTGCGCAACATATAAAGCATCTTGAAAGCGGCATCTTCCGTCAGGATATCATCCATCTTCGGCGTGAAGGTTGCCACCGTATTGCCGTAGCTGTCTTCTATCTGCGTGACATAGACCGGATCTACCCGGAGCCCTCTATTGGCAAAGACAGAGTAACCGGTCACCATCTCGCCGACCGATACATCCGGCGTACCCAGACAGATAGAGACTACCGGATCCATTTCGTTCTGCAATCCGAAAGAGTGCAACAGACGTACGAAAGTATACGGAGATAACCGGCTCATCAGATAGGCAGTGACCCAGTTGGAAGAGTTTTGCAGTCCCCACTTGATCGTGACCCGCTCGCCGACATTCTTCGGACTCGAGTTCTTGGGCGTCCAGGCTATTCCGTTTTCATCGCGGAGGGTTTGTTCGACATGCAACATCTGTTCACACGGACTGATGCCTTCGAGCATAGCCAGTGAATACAGATAAGGTTTGATCGTAGAGCCCACCTGACGGCGGCCCCCATTGACCATATCGTACTGGAAGTAATTATAATCGATACCGCCCACATACGCTTTCACATGGCCGGTGCGGGCATCCATCGACATAAACGCCGTACGCAGGAAACTCTTATGATAACGGATCGAATCGATCGGTGCCATGACCGTATCCACAGGACCGGCCCAGCTAAACACCCGCATATCCACCGGCGTCTGAAAATCTTTCCGGATATCCTCTTCTTTCATGCCGGAGCCTTTCAATCCGCGGTAACGATCGGACTGTTGCATGGCGCGGATCATAATCGTATCGACCTGTCCGGCACGTAAATCCCGCGAGAACGGCGCATAGCTGCGTCCTTTTTTCTCTTTAAAGAATTCGTTCTGCAAGTGACCGCCAATATGTTCTTTGACGGCTTCTTCGGCATACTGTTGCATACGGGAGTCGATGGTCGAGTAGATCTTCAAACCATCCGTATAGATATTGTAATTCGATCCGTCTGCTTTCTTATTCTTATTACACCAACCGTAAAGCGGATCGGTTTCCCAGGCGACCGAGTCTTCTTTGAACTTCTGCATCTGCCAGCCGCGATAGTTTTTCTTATCCGGTTTCTTCGCCGTCAGAACCATCCGCAGGTGCTCGCGGTAATAAGGAGCCAAGCCTTCTTTATGGTCCATCCGCGTGAAATAAAGGGTGAGAGGCAAGGCTTTCAACGAATCGCAATCGGTTCTCGACAGGTAATCGGCCTTATACATCTGCTCCAACACGACATTACGACGGCCGCGCGTACGTTCATTCTGACGTACGGGATTATAATACGAAGGATTCTTACACATGCCGATCAGCGTTGCCGATTCTTCGATTTTCAACGTCTGAGGTGTTTTGCCGAAATAGACCCGTGCCGCCGACTGTATCCCTACGGCATTATAGAGAAAATCAAATTTATTCAAATACATATTAATGATTTCCTCTTTGGTATAGAAACGTTCCAGCTGCACGGCAATGACCCACTCGATCGGTTTCTGCAATACCCGCTCCAAGACATTCTCGGCATTCGGAGAGTAAAGCTGTTTGGCCAACTGCTGGGTGATTGTGCTGCCTCCTCCTCCGCTTTTCTGCATCAGGATTCCTCTTTTCACAAAAGCGCGAAAAAGACCGGTGGCATCAATCCCACTATGCCGGGCGAAACGGATATCCTCGGTTGCGATCAGCGCCTTGACCAAATCGGGCGAAAGATCTTCGTAATTGACGTGGATACGGTTTTCCATGCTATGCGCATAGACACCCAAGACTTTCCCGTCTGCGGAAACGATTTGTGAGGCGTATTTATCAATCGGATTTTCAAGTTGTTCCACCTTCGGCATATAACCGATCGAACCTTTTGCTATGGCAGAAAATATAAATGCAATCAACAATAAGGCTACAACGAATAGCCCCCATGCGGAAATCAGTATGATTTTTGTTGTCTTCGAAGTCATCTTTCCTTTATCAAACTTAGCGAATTAAGAGAAGGCAAAGTTAGGGAATTAATTGATATTACCCCCTATTGGCATACATTTGTTCGTAATACTTCAGGTAGTCGCCACCGGTGATTTCTTCTACCCAATCCTGGTGATCGAGATACCAACGGATGGTTTTGACAATTCCTTTTTCGAATGGCGTTTCAGGCGTCCAACCTAATTCTTGTGCGATCTTCGTCGGGTCGATGGCGTAGCGCTGGTCGTGTCCCAGCCGGTCTTTCACAAAAGTGATTAAGTCGTTATTGATCCAAGCGATCGAGATTTCTCCATCGGCGCCGATCTCTTTTTTCTTCAACACCTGGCGGTATTCCGGCTCTTCGGTAAGGATCTGCCGAATGGTTTGAATCGTCAGTTTTACGATTTCTATGTTCTGTTTTTCATTATGTCCGCCTACGTTATAGACTTCACCTTCGCGTCCCCGGTGCAATACGGCATCAATCGCTTTGCAATGATCTTCCACATACAGCCAGTCGCGCACATTCGATCCGTCGCCATAGACAGGCAAAGATTTTCCTTCCAGAATATTTTTGATAATCAACGGAATGAGTTTTTCCGGGAAATGATACGGACCGTAATTATTGGAACAGCGGGTGATCGTGACCGGCATCTTATAGGTATCGAAATAAGCCTTTACAAAAAGATCCGCACTTGTTTTCGAAGCGCTGTACGGGCTACGCGGATCTAAAGGAGTCGTCTCGTGGAAATAGCCTTCCGCGCCCAGGCTGCCATAGACCTCATCGGTCGATACCTGATGAAAGCGAACGCCTTCACGCCAGAGGGGATAACCCTGCGCATCTTTCCCCGTCACCCAGTAACGGCGAGCGGTATCCAACAGGTTTTGTGTGCCCAGTATATTGGTGATCAGAAACAGTTGCGGATTTTCAATACTTCGGTCTACATGGCTTTCCGCGGCGAAGTTTACGACATAATCAAAGGCGTATGCTTCGAAAAGACGGTTCGTCAACTCCCGGTCACCAATATCACCTTTAACAAAGAAACATCTTTCATCATCAATATCATCAGCAATCGTTCCCAGATTACCGGCATAAGTCAATAAATCCAAAACTACCAATCGTATTTCAGCAGGATTGGCCAACATATATTTAATAAAATTCGCACCAATAAATCCGGCTGCACCGGTCACCAGGTAAGTTTTCATGTTTCTGTATTATTAATTAACCGATATTCAGTTTGGCTTCACTTAACAAAGGTAGTAATTTATCCTTCTCCGACAGAATAACCGGTTCATCCGGTTCGATATTCCAGGCCACACCAATAGCCGGATCGTTATACAGGACACCGGCTTCATGGTCCGGTTTATAGACATTATCCACCTTGTATTGGAACAAAGCGCGATCGCTAATCACCTTAAAACCATGCGCGAAACCACGGGGGATAAACAATTGTTTCTTGTTTTCGCCCGATAATAAGACGGCCACATACTTTCCGAATGTCGGCGAACCGGGTCGCAGATCTACAGCCACATCCAGGACATCGCCTTCTATTACCCGCACCAGCTTCGCCTGCGCATAGGGAGGCAACTGATAATGCAAACCGCGCAAGACGCCTTTGCCCGAGCAGGATTCGTTCTCCTGGATAAAATCTATCTTTCCTATATGTTTTTCAAATTCAGCTTGCTTGAAGCTTTCCATGAAATATCCACGCTCATCCCGAAAGACTTTCGGTTCAATAGTCCAGACCCCGGGGATCTCCAATTCTGTAAATTGCATACGTTACCTTGTTTTGAGACGCAAAGTAAGTGATTTTTACGCTGAAAACAAGGAGATCGGCTTGCTTTAAAGGTTTGGATTTATAGAATTCCACTTGTCGACTGCCGGAATAATACCCGAGCCGATCAGTTCATCCCGGAGATGGCACAGATGCTGGTAACTTTGCTGCAAAGCCTCACGTTCTTCTTGAGTCCCTTTTACCGGATGAGAATGCACGCCATCTTTATCCAGCTTGGTTTCCATAGCCATCATAATATGCGAGAAAGCATCATTGTCCACATACACCCCTACCGGCCAATCGAACGGATCGCCACCCATCACCGCCTGTATCATCTCCAATGACAGATAAGACGGGCTCTGAAACGAAGAACGTCCCCTCAGTTCGATAATCCGTTTTCCGCCCTGCACCACCTTCTCTTTGATCGCTTGCCACTTCTCGTTTGTAAGCTGAGGCGTACCGATCAACTCATTCAGCGGTTTGCCGTCAACACTTGCCGTAGAAGAGAATACCGCCATCTGCTCGCCATGTCCCCCGTAGGTTCGGCAGTTCGTCACCTTATCCGGATGAATATGAAAGTGTTTGGCCAACTCATTGCGCAGCCGTGTACTGTCCAGAGCAGCGAGGGTAGAGACTTGCGAAGGTTTCAATCCGGAATACAACAAGACCAGCAAACCCGTGATATCGGCAGGATTGAAGATGACCACAACATGTTTCACATCCGGGCAGTACGTCCGGATATCTTTCCCGAACTGTATGGCTATTTCCGCGTTTCCTTTCAACAGGTCTTCCCGTGTCATCCCTTCTTTGCGGGCCGCTCCACCTGAGGTAATCACATATTTGCTGTCGCGCAACGCCTCAGCGATATCACTGGTATAGGTAATCGTCACCCCACGGAATCCACATTGCAACAACTCTTCGGCCACCCCTTCCAGCCCTTTGGCATAAGGATCGTACAGGCAAATATTTGAAGACAAACCCATTAAGATGGCAGATTGCGCCATATTGGAGCCAATCATCCCGGCAGCTCCAACAATTGTTAGTTTTTCAGATGTAATCGTTTTCATTTTTTTTATTTTAGATTATGACATAACAAACCCATAGCGCCCAATATTGATCCACCCTATAAAGAATAGAAAATCAACGCTATACTTAAATAACAAATGCCATTACCTATTGTTGTGGGAATGCCAGAAAGGATCTAAATTTTTATATCCCTAAGAGAATAGTTTTCATATTTGACAGAAAATCTCTAATCCTTCAATGATCTTAATACATATATCTGTTTTTCCGACTTATCCTCAAAAGCCTCTTCATTAAAACCTCCAAACTTGTGCATCGTACTAAATCCGGCCCATTCCAGATATGAATCTAATTCTTGCGGGAAAAACAGTCTCATATCCAAATTTTGGATTGAATGGAACTGGCCATTAATAAAATAATGCCATTCTATGCGATTTATCTGAGTCTTATTCTCATATCGCATGGTTTGTTTTATCAAGACTTCTCTTCCATCAATAGTAGTATATGCAGCAATTTCCTTCTGTTCTTTCTCTGCTTCAACGACGTATTGAATATTAGGATTAAAGCAATCTAATAGAAACAAACCTCCATCTTTGAGATGGTTTTTAACGGTGCGGAGTGCCTTAAACAGATCTTCATTCGTATATAAATGATGGATGGAATTAAATGGTATGAAAATAAGGTCGAACTTCTCTTGCAAATTTAATGTCCGAATATCAGCTTCAATGAAATTAATCTCTAATCCAGCGTCAGATGCTTTTGTCTTTGCTTGTTCAAGCATAGATGGGGTATAATCTACTCCGCAAATAGTGTATCCATCTTGTGCAATGGGAATGGTGAGCCTTCCTGTACCACAGCAAAGTTCAAGTATTTTTGCATCCTTATTTTTCGGTAGCCACTTTTTGTAAAATTGCAAATCAGACAGAAAGGTATTTAATCCATCATAAATATTTGCATCATAAATCAAATCACCAACTTTGTAATCTGTGTTCATTTTGTTCTTCAAATTAAAAAAGTGTCTTACTCATCTTGAAATTAGTGAGATACAATTGATTTGCTTTCCGTTTTTGCTCTTCATCAACTTGAAAACCTTGTTTTTCGAAAAATGGTTTTGCCGTGATGCTAACCTCCGATGTTAATATTTCTACACCTCTCGCTTTTGCATAGGTTTCTATGAACTTATACAAAGATGTTGCAATACCTTGATGCTGATAATCTTTGTGAACAAATAACGTGTGTATATAACCTGTATCATTAACAGAAGCAAAACCCACAATTACTCCGCTTTCATCTTCTGCTACTACGTAATGCTGTTCTTCAAAATGCTCAACTAAATGTTTGGTATCATCTACACACGAAGCCCAGTCTTCCACTTCTTCGACTGTATAATCTTTTCGGTTTACAGTCAGAATAGTATCCTGATATAACTTTTTTAGCTTTGGAATATCATACAGGGTTGCTTGGCGGATTTTATTCTTCTCTAAATTCATTTCCGGTTATCTATATATTCATCAATTTCGCTCATAATATAGTCTTTACCTTGTGTGTGCAGAGTGTCATAAACATCTCCTAAAAAGTTAAGTACATCATATTTGCTAAACAAAAATAAGACTTCTTCTTCACTAAGGCTCTTGTGTCCTTTGTAATTCTCTATGCAAAAGGATAAAAAAAGCAGTATATCGCCTGAATTGTCTTCTTTCAGTCTCTTTTCATTCTTTTCGGTTTGGAGCATATCGTATAAATTTGCCTTGCTCAACTGCCACAAATATGAATCTTCTAAAGACATTTGCTTATACAAATCAGAAGAATACAGATATTGTATTGCATCATTAACAGTCAACTCCTTTTCCTCTATAATCGCTTCAAGCAGTTGTTGTAATTTGTACGGAAGCATTTCTCTGACCAGGTTTTTCTCCATAACTTAGAACCTAGATTAATATTCTCCTGTTCGAAAATAACAGCCGCGATTATAACCGTGGTGATATTTTAGATTTACAGCACTTCACCTTTGCTGTATGACTCGTATAAGTAACCGGGGCTTTCGTAGTAAAGGCTACTGTTAAAATCTTCTATTTTAGGGGATAGCCACGAGTCGTACACTTCCATAAGGGCTTCAATCGGCTCTTTGTTTTGTTTCTCGGCAACATCAACAATTAAGCGTTTGTACACCTTGCCAATATCCCAATGAGTGGGTATAGCGTATTTCCCGGCAGCAACATTATCGAAGTCTCCTTCTTCTATAGCGTATTGTGTGATTAATTCATCACTCAACTTATCTATATTCTCGCTATGGTATACATCTGCTAAATCATATAGATGTTGCAGTCTCTCTTTGCCTATCGCATTAACGACTACATTCCGGTGATTCTTTGTTTGACGTCCGATATACTCTATCAGGCTGCAAACAAAGAAAAGGTCATTCTGTTCTTTCTTTTCTCTTCCTGTCATTTTCCTACCTCCTCGCTTCTTTTAAAGATTAAACATTTCAATGCAGCCGGAGTACAGAAGTTTATCTGATGTGTTGGATGTTTAAATTTGGCAAGTACCCAAAACTGTTCACGAGTAATTACACCGCTAACATAATCCGAGATGTAGTTGTATATTTGGTCGTTAGCCATCGCTCCAATAACAATATCGTAATTATGAGAAATCCCATTGCGACAGTCCACAATGAAGTCCAACCATTCTTCTGTCATTTCCGTAAAATGAAGGACATTCAGTTTGTCGTTCTGTTCAAAAGCATAGATACTTATGACTGGTGTATTATATCGCTTTGCCCATCGCACAGCCTGTTCTTTTAGTTCAGTACAATAAAAGCCTGTACCAAAATCTTTGGCATACTTTCCTTCCCTGATTTCAGGACTCGTAATGGGACAATATCCACCGTGAAAAAATTCCATAAATAGCTTATTTTCTAACAAATAACAACTATGCTGATGTACAAAGATACGGTTTTATGTCATTCTGACAAAGTGATTGATAAGGGGGCACCCCGTATTATTGTGGAGGACCTCGTTTGGGATTGATTTCGCAAAGGTCAACGACCTACGAAGTAACGAATAATGCCTAACTTCTAAATCGCTGAAAATGAGATGTTAATATTCTCTCCAAAAAGTACCGGTAGTTTGCGCACAAAGTACCGGTAGTTTGTCGACAAAATATTAGTAGTTTGCGCGCAAAGTACTGGTAGTTTGAAAAAGGGTGCTTTGGCGGGTTTCAAATCGGGTGAAACTTGAAGATTATTTAGCCCCGGATCACACGGATTTAATAGACTTTAACTAACTCATAATTCGTACTTCGTCCTCCTGATTCTTCTTGCTTTAAGACTCCTTTTTCTATTAAATCTTTGATATCTCTTAAAGCAGTATCAGGCGATGATTTTGTTATTTTAGCCCATTTAGACGTTTGAAGCTTCCCTTCAAAACCGTCCAAGAGCTTATTTAACATCAATCGCTGACGCGCATTAAAATCCGTATTTTTATGTCTATCCCAAAAATCGGCTTTATATAACACTTTCTGTAACGTTTCTTCTGTCACTAACAAACTGCGATACAGACAATTTAAGAACCAATCGAGCCATTCTGTTATATCCCCGCTACTATGTTGTACCCTCTTTAGGGTTTCATAATAGGTTTTCTTCTCCAATAATATTTGGCTGGACAAACTGTAAAACCGTTGGGCTGTATCATCAGAACGCGCTAGTAGCAAATCTGAAATAGCCCTGGCAATACGCCCATTCCCATCGTCAAACGGATGAATGATAATAAACCACAAATGGGCAATAGCGGATTTGAGAACAGGGTCTGTCGTTGCATCTTTATTTATCCACTCCAAGAATGTCCCCATCTCACTTTTAACTTTATCAGGAGATAGAGCCTCATAATGCACTTTCTCTTTTCCCATTGCTCCTGACACGACTTGCATTTCTCCATTCCGGTAACAACCGACATCTATTTTGAACATTCCACTTCTTCCTGTTGGAAATAAAGCCGCATGCCAACCAAATAAACGTTCATCATCTATGGGGGTATTATAATTCTGTGTTGCATCCAACATCATTTCTACAATACCTTCCACATCCCGATTAGAGTAAACCATTCCGGCATACTCTATGCCCAGTTTCCTTGCTATTGAAGAACGAACTTGTTCGTAGTTTAAGTTTTCACCTTCGATTTCGGATGACTTCAAAACATCAAGTGTCAAGGTAGTTAGCATTGTCTCTTCTTTCAAAGAAAAGCCCAAAACGCTCATCTGACCGAGGAGTTTCCCTTGCAAATAACGCACCTTGCCAAGTGTTACCTGTATCTCCTTTTCATTCCAAGTAAAACGAGGCCAATTTTCGTATTGATAAATGCATTTCGGCATCTCTGTCTTTGTTTGCGGCAAATATACGGCTTATTCTCCGCAAATATAATGGGAATAAGGTATTTTTTCTCCGCAAAGTCATTAAATGAGCTTCATGAAAGCCTACAGTCAATTTGCCTGTCTAACGAGCATTATACTATCTGAATGAATCTTCGTGGCTCTTCAAATAGGTTTTTAATTGTTTGATATTCTGCCCTTTTGTAGATGAGTTTACATTTTGCGCAGTGGAGTGCGTATTTTTACGCAGTGCGAAAACAATAAACACATCGGGACTATAACGGTGCATTACTCTCTATATACTCCTGCGATTGTTTCCGCCAATAAAGGATTATACTATTCTATTTCTTTAACCCGTTCAATCTGCCTATTCAGAAAATAATCGGAGTATATCGTATAGTCTTTCGTTTCGTAAAATGCTATCAATCCTTTTCTGTAGTTTAGGATATCAGCATCTTTGGCTGAATAAACCGGGATTATATCTGCATTCATCAAGGCAATGCTTTCCATCATGCGGGCTGTTCGCTTATTCCCGTCAATAAAAGGCTGTAAACGTGCAAGGTTACAATGCAGATATACAGCTTTCTCTAATGGGTTGGTATTATATTGCTCCTGATTAAACAGAATCTCATTTAATCCGCTTTTTATTTCCTGTAAGCTTTTAGGGGGAGTATACTCCGTCCCACTTATACGAACAGCACGTGTTCTTAACGCACCCGATTCTTCATTAGAAACCAATCCGGTTGAAATAGATTGATGTACCCTGAAAAGCGTACGTTCATTGATTACTTCTTGGTTTTCCCCTTTGTTTATGTATTCAAGCTCTGAAATGAATGCATTATAGAGGTTTTTAAGCATCTTAGCATCTTCATATCGCTTCTCGGAGGTAATACCGTCTTTCAATAAAGCTTCTGTTTCAACGTATGTATAAGTGTTACCTTCTATTTTTCCTGAATAATAACACCATACAACCGCCAAGTCTTTAATTTCATTAGAATAAAGCTCTGACAATTTAACTAAGGGACTTTGCAATATGAAAGCTGCTTTTTCTTGTTGTTCTTTATTGAATATGGTGTACATATTATTGTTTTCTGTTGTTTATATACTCATCTATTTCTCTCATGATATACTCTTTCCCTTGCAACAGCAATACAGGAGCAGATTTGTTCTCATGCAGCTTTATTTCGCTTTTTCCCATATAGAGCATATCGTATAGATTTGCCGTACTTAACTGCCATAGATACGAATCTTCGTCAGACATCTGTTTATACAACTTAGACGAATAGAGATATTGTATTGCATCTTTGACACTCAAAGCATTATTTTCTATTATCGTTTCAAGTAGTTGCTGTATCTTAAAAGGCAACATCATTTTAACTAAATTCTCTTCCATATTTCCCCTTGATTATTTCAGAATGTTCAATTGGGCAATATCCTCCGCGATATATTTCCATAAACAGTAAAGATAATACAAATTATGAAAGGATTGGATATAAATAAAAAAAGAAGGAATAGAAAAAGATCTATTCCTTCAACATATCCAGAGGTTCCTGGCGTAATAGTTTGTGACACAGCGTGAAACATAAATCCTTTAATTTTTCTTATCTTTTCGTAAAAAGTCCCATTTAAGGGGTTGATTAGT
>NZ_JAQFIN010000017.1 GCF_029504695.1 Parabacteroides sp. PF5-6 | reverse complement strand
AGATTCTTATATTGCTAATTAATAGTCACTTAAAAGATCTAACCACCTCCCCCTCTCTTCGTTCGGGTACTCCTCCTTTTCAAAGGAGGAGAGCCGAGATAGTCCACTTGCTATTATTCTGCATCTTCACATTTTCTTCTATTTACCGCTCCGCGCCTACTAACTACTAACTACCAACTACTGAAGAAAATCGGAAGATTTTCTTCAATGCGATCTCTAAACCATTGAAAATGAAATACAAACACCCTCCCCAGAAACTACCGGTAGTTTGTTCGCGAACTACCGGTAGTTTGTTCGCAAACTACTAATACTTTGTTCGCAAACTACCGGTAGTTTGAAAAAGGGGGATTGCGGCAACGAAAACAAGGAGTAGATATTTGTTGACAACCGTCAACACATTTGTTGATAATTATCAACGTTTGAAGTAGCGAGCGCATAATCCGTGCTTGCATGGATTATGCCGAGTCACGCCAAACGACTAATCTTAATGAACAAATGAATAGTCCCACAAAATCCCTGCCGGCCTTTGGCCAAACTCCGGCGGCCTTTCGGGAAACCCTGCCGGCTTTTTCGGTAAAGGAGGCGGCTTGGTAGTCGAATGGCAGATGTTAATAAATGTAAGCGACAAATAGCGGTAAACCGATCATTCCGCACAGCGTTTTTCGTTTTTTTACTACCATCATACAGCCGGGACAGGCAACAGTGTTAAACCGATCACAGCCGAGGCTCGCCAACAGGTACCAGAAAGTTACTTACAGGAATTTTGGTGTTTTTTCGGCTATTCGGAATCGCTATACAGTTGATATACAGATGCAAAAGAAAATCCTGTATGATGTAAGTAAAAAAACGAAAAACTTTGTTCGGAGGGTATTTTTGGGATTTCCATTCGTAAACTGCGCGCGCAGCGCGTGACGCGCTTTCAAAGGATCACCCCGAACCGAAGGTCGCTTAGCGAAGCATAAAGCAAAAGTTGTGGAGTCGAACTTTGATGTGCAGGCGTCCTAATTTAGATAAAAAAACTCCTGAACTTCATTTGAAATTCAGGAGTTTCTCTTTTTAAAAGTGGTACCACCAGGAATCGAACCGGGGACACAAGGATTTTCAGTCCTTTGCTCTACCAACTGAGCTATGGTACCTTTTCCAATACGGGTGCAAAGTTAGGGAAACTTTTAAAGATGCCAAATAAATTGAAAAGAAAAAGGAAAGAAAAAATCCTTCAAACTATTTGACGGTTCAAAAATATTCGTACCTTTGCATCCGTATTGAAAAATCGGGATGTAGCACAGTTGGCTAGCGCGCCACGTTCGGGACGTGGAGGTCGGAAGTTCGAGTCTTCTCATCCCGACTACTCGAAGACTGGTATCAGATGATGCCGGTCTTTTTTTTGCGGTCACCGAGGCAAAACAAAAGAGGATGCACTTTCCAGTACATCCTCTTCTTTGTTTTGCGGTGCGGGATGAATTACATCATGCCACCCATACCGCCGCCCATACCTGCCGGGTTCATCGGCATAGCGGGAGCTTCTTCTTTCTTTTCGGCGATCACGCATTCGGTAGTCAGGAACATACCGGCGATAGAAGCGGCATTTTCCAAAGCGACACGCGTCACCTTCGCCGGGTCGATCACACCCGTTGCGCAGAGGTTTTCGTACACATCGGTACGGGCATTGTAACCGAAGTCACCTTTGCCTTCTCTGACTTTCTGTACCACTACGGCACCTTCTTTACCGGCATTGGCCACGATCTGACGAAGCGGTTCTTCGATCGCCCGTTTAACGATCTCGATACCTGTTGTTTCGTCTTCGTTTTCGCCTTTCAGGCCTTCCAATACTTCGATGGCACGGATGTAAGCGACACCACCACCGGGAACGGTTCCTTCTTCAATCGCTGCACGCGTTGCGCTCAGGGCATCATCCACACGGTCTTTCTTTTCTTTCATCTCCACTTCAGAAGCCGCACCGACATAAAGAACAGCTACCCCACCGGCCATCTTAGCCAGGCGTTCCTGCAGTTTTTCTTTGTCGTAGTCGGAGGTCGTTGTCTCCATCTGGGCTTTGATCTGAGCGATACGTGCCTGGATAGCGTCTTTGTCGCCGGCACCGTTCACGATCGTGGTATTGTCTTTATTCACGACAACCTTTTCGGTTGTTCCCAACATATCCATCGTTGCACCTTCCAGTTTCAATCCGGTCTCTTCAGAGATGACCGTTCCACCGGTCAGGATCGCGATATCTTCCAACATGGCTTTCCGACGGTCGCCAAAGCCCGGCGCTTTCACGGCACAGATCTTCAACGAACCACGCAGGCGGTTAACCACCAGCGTTGCCAACGCTTCGCTATCGATATCTTCGGCGATGATCAACAGCGGACGGCCGGTCTGTACGGTTTGTTCCAGGATAGGAAGCAGTTCTTTCAACACAGAGATCTTTTTGTCGTAGATCAGGATAAAAGGATTCTCCATCTGGGCTTCCATCTTTTCCGTATCGGTCACGAAGTACGGAGAGATATATCCGCGGTCGAATTGCATCCCTTCTACCACATCGACAGTCGTTTCCGTTCCTTTGGCTTCTTCAACCGTGATCACGCCTTCGGTTTTTACTTTCTGCATCGCTTCGGCAATCAGTTTACCGATGCTTTCGTCGCCATTCGCCGAGATCTTGGCTACGTTTTCGATCTTACCCAGGTCGTCACCTACCGCCTCAGCTTGAGAAGCCAGGCTTTCAACCACTTTAGCGACGGCTTTGTCGATACCGCGTTTGAGGTCCATCGGATTGGCTCCGGCAGTCACGTTCTTCAGACCGACCGTGATGATCGACTGTGCCAGGATCGTAGCAGTAGTCGTACCGTCACCGGCATTGTCGTTTGTTTTAGAAGCCACTTCTTTCACCAACTGCGCACCCATATTTTCGAACGGGCAGTTCAAATCGATTTCTTTCGCTACCGTCACACCGTCCTTGGTGATATGCGGAGCACCGAATTTCTTCTCGATAATCACGTTACGTCCTTTCGGGCCCAGGGTTACCTTCACGGCATTCGCCAATTCATCCACACCTTTCTTCAAAAGGTCGCGGGCTTCCATTTCATATTTGATCTCTTTTGCCATTGTTTTAACAGCCCCCTCTAACTCCCCCAAAAGGGGAGAACCCGTAGCGAGGCATGGGGTTATTGCTTTATTGTATTATTGTATTATTTTCTTATTTATTCTTTCTCTTAAGGCCTTAGATAATCGCCAAAATATCAGACTGACGCATGATCAGGTATTGTTCGCCTTCCAGTTCGATTTCCGTACCGGCATACTTGCCATACAATACGCTATCGCCCGGTTTCACGACCATATCTTCCTCTTTCGTTCCGTTACCTGTAGCTACCACTTCACCTTTCAGCGGTTTTTCTTTTGCCGAATCGGGAATAATAATTCCGCCTACTGTCTTCTCTTCTGCTGCAGCCGGCTTTACCAGCACTCTGTCTGCTAATGGTTTAATGTTCATCTCTTGCTATTTTTTTTAGTTAATACTTTATATAAGTTATTTGCATTGTTTTGCCTAAGCATTAGCGAATTTTGTGCCAAAAAAAGAAGACAAGGAGAAAACTGACACCTTGTCTTCTTTGACTGACAATCATACCGAATGACAGGCCTTGCCTGTCATTCGGGAATTAAAAATTACAAATTACGAATTAAAAATGAATAGGATATCGCTTTGCGTCCATTCGTAATTCGTAATTCGTAATTTTTAATTTTTAATTGACTTATCGCAGCAGATGAACGAGTTCATCTGTTGCGATAAGTTGCTGTTCGCCCGTAAGCATATTTTTCAGATTGATCTTGCCTGCCTCCATCTCGTTCTCACCGACGATCGCCACATACGGGATCTTCTTGGCATCGGCATAGCTCATTTGTTTTTTCATCTTGGCCGGTTCGGGATAGAGTTCCGCCCGGATACCTGCCGCACGCACCTGAGAGACGATCGGCAACAGGTAAGTTTCTTCCGCTTCGCCAAAATTGACAAACAAGACCTGGGTAGTCTGTAATGAACCTTCCGGATAGAGATTCAACTGGTTCAACACATCGAAGATCCGGTCGGCACCAAAAGATATTCCGACTCCCGATACGCCTTGCAAGCCAAACACACCCGTCAGGTTATCGTATCGTCCGCCACCGGTGATACTTCCGATCTCGACATCCAACGCTTTCACTTCGAAGATCGCACCGGTATAATAATTCAATCCTCTGGCCAATGTCAGGTCCAGATCCAGTTGGGCACGGATCGGTATGTGATGCAGTTTATCCAGGATAAGATCCATCTCTTCCACCCCTTTGATGCCGATCTCCGACTCCTGAAGTGTTTGTTCCAGGATATGGATCTTCTCTACGTTGGTTCCTTCCAGACGGATAATCGGTTGCAAGCGCTCGATCGCCTCTTCCGAGAGGCCTTTACCGCGCAGTTCTTCGTTCACTTTCTCCAAACCGATCTTATCCAATTTGTCGATCGCTACGGTTATATCCACAATCTTATCGGCTTCCCCGATGATCTCGGCGATGCCGGTCAGGATCTTCCGGTTATTCATTTTGATGGCTACCCGGATGCCCAGGCGATCGAATACCTCATCAATAATCTGGATCAGCTCCACCTCATTGATCAATGAATCGGAACCGACCACATCTACGTCACACTGGTAAAACTCCCTATAACGTCCTTTCTGCGGACGGTCGGCACGCCATACCGGTTGAATCTGATAACGTTTGAAAGGAAAATTGATCTCATGACGATGTTGCACCACGTAACGGGCAAAAGGAACCGTCAGGTCGTAACGTAATCCTTTCTCACACAGGCGGGAAGCCAGGCGGGCTGTATTCTTCTCTTGCAATTCTTCATCTGAGATGCCCGAAAAGTAATCCCCTGAATTCAGGATCTTGAACAATAACTTATCCCCTTCTTCGCCATATTTACCCATCAGGGTAGACAGGTTTTCCATCGCCGGCGTTTCGATCTGTTGAAAGCCGTAAAGATGAAATACCTCGCGGATCGTATTGAAGATATAATTACGTTTCGCCATTTCCTCCGGCGAGAAGTCTCTGGTTCCTTTTGGGATAGATGGTTTCTGCATACTGCTACTTTACTTTTATATTTAGAAGATGCAAAGATAAGGAAATACCGGTATTTCCTTATCTTTGCTCTCTGGTTTAAAATTTTAGAGCGCAAAAAGAATGAACAAAGCATTGCACCAGTTAGGCGAATACAGCCTTCTGATGAAGAAAAGCATCTCCATCCCTGACCGATGGAATATGTTTTTCAAACAACTGGTAAAAGAAATATACAAACTGGGAGTCGATTCCTTGTGGATCGTGATTATCATCTCGGTTTTTATCGGTACGGTTATCGCCATCCAGGTATCCCTGAATATACAATCGCCATTGATTCCGAAGTTTACCATCGGGTATATGACCCGTGAGATTATCCTATTGGAGTTCTCCTCCTCCATCATGGCCTTGATCCTGGCGGGTAAGGTAGGCAGTAATATCGCGTCGGAGATCGGCACGATGCGCGTCACCGAGCAGATCGACGCCATGGAGATTATGGGTGTCAACTCGGCCAACTACCTGATCCTGCCGAAGATCGTCGGATTGATGCTATTCATTCCCGTTTTGGTTATCTTCAGTATGTTCACCGGCATCATCGGCGGGGTGTTTGCCAGTTACTTTGTGGAAGGAATGTCGTCCACTGATTTTGAATACGGCCTGCAATACTGGTATAATTCCTTTTACATCTGGTACTCCATCATCAAATCCGTGGTATACGCCTTTATCATCGCTTCCATCGCCTCCTATTTCGGCTATTACGTGAAAGGCGGAGCCTTGGAAGTGGGCAAAGCCAGTACCAATTCGGTCGTTATGAGCAGCATCATGATCTTGCTGGCCGACGTTATTCTAACGCAATTATTATTGACATAAGATGGTTGAAGTAAAACATATTATCAAATCGTTCGACGGACGCGTGGTCCTGAACGATATCAACGCGGTATTCGAAGATGGGAAAACCAATCTGATCATCGGCCGAAGCGGATCAGGAAAGACGGTATTGATCAAGAATATCATTGGCCTGATGCTTCCCGACTCCGGCGCGATCTTATACGATGGGCGCGACCTGACGGCCATGACCAAGAAAGAGACCAAGCATCTGCGGCGTGAGATGGGTATGCTTTTCCAGGGATCGGCATTGTTCGACAGCATGACGGTATTGGAGAATGTGATGTTCCCGTTGGATATGTTCTCCAAAGACTCATCCAAAGAGCGGAGAAGCCGGGCAGAGTTCTGCCTCGAACGGGTCAACCTGCAGGATGCCGGTCACCTCTTCCCTTCGGAGATCAGCGGGGGTATGATGAAACGTGCCGCTATCGCCCGCGCCATCGCTTTGCAACCCAAATATCTCTTTTGCGACGAGCCCAATTCCGGACTCGACCCCAAAACCTCCCTGATCATCGACGATCTGATCCACGACATCACCACCGACTACAATATGACCACGATCATCAACACCCACGACATGAACTCGGTCATGAATATCGGCGACAACATCATCTTCATCAAAGAAGGCAACATGGAATGGCGCGGCCATAAAGACGAGATCATGACCTCCACCAATAAGGCACTGAATGATTTTATCTTTGCATCCGATTTATTCCGAAAGGTCAAGGAAGTAGAGATGCATCAGGAGGAAGGGTAATCAAAAATATCATATATACTATCTCGGTGTCCTCGCCTGGTCAGGCGAGGGGGACCATCGCTTGCGATGGTGGAGTGGTGGTTCCTATATTGTAAACAAAGACAACCACCCCACCGCTGCAAGCAGCGGTCCCCCCCGCCTGACCAGGCGGGGACACCGAGATAATATATTTGATAGTTTCCCAGGGTTCCCGCTGGTCACCCTGGGCTGAGTCTAACGCGCTTTCAGCGCCCAACAGGTTAATAACCGAAAATCTCTTCCTTAGTTAACTTTTTCACCGGGCCATATTCACCGAGTGCCTTCAGATCCAGATCATTCGCATCGCCCAGGACACAATAGGTATATTTCCGGTCTTTGACCCACTTCTGCTGGAAGTCGACAATCTGCGGCAAGGTCATAGTCTGCACTTCGTCGAACAACTGCTTGCGCCCGTCGTTATCCAGTCCCAGATCCTGGGCATAGAGGTACGACCAAAGCACATTCGCTTTCGTGATCCGCTCGGTACGCATCCGGGTGATCAAACCTTCCTTAGCCAGGGCAAAGGCACGTTCAGACTCCGGCATATTGTTGATAATATCATCGAAAGCTTTCATGGCGTCGATCATCTTATCGTTCTGCGTAGCGATAAACGTGCGGTAGACATACGGATCTTTCAGCTTCGAAGGAGAGATCAGGTAAGCGCTGGCCGAATACGCCAGTCCACGGGCTTCGCGCATCTCTTGGAAGACAATCGCATTCATCCCGCCACCGAAATACTCATTATACATCTCTGCGGTCGGTTGCATCGCGGCATCGTAGCGCTCGCCCCGGTTGGATACGGAAGAGAAATAGATCTGTTTCGCATCATACTGTGCCAACAACACCTGGTTCTCCGTCGTTTCCGCCCGCTTGAATTCTTTCTCTTCCGGCACAGGCAATAGGGTATCCGGTGTTTTGTGGTACTTCTCGATCGTGGCCACCAAGTCATTCAGTTTTTCCGGGCCATAATACAATACCTTATGCTTGTACGAATTGATCTTATGGATACGGTCGACCAATTGCGCGGGATCCATCGTCTGCAGTTCTTCGGTAGACAACACATGAGTCGTCGGCGAGTTCGGTCCCCAGATCGCATATTGCACCAGCGCGCTGAAGTTCTGCATCTGATTCAATTTGGCATCCGCCCGTTTCTTCAGGATATCACCCGTCAGGTTGGCATAGGTTTCTTTATTCACCTGCGCATCCGCCAATAACTCTTCAAACAGCGCCATCGCTTCGGGCATCTTTTCCGCCAGCCCTTCCAGCGTGACATACGTGCGGTCGCTTCCCGGATACACACCGAAGTAACAAGCCAGTTTATAGAATTCTTCGTTGATCTGCTGCAGGCTCTTCGTCGAAGTACCCAGGTATTTCATGTATTCAAAAGCCGTACCCAACGCTTTGTCATGGTTATTCCCCATATCAAAGACATACAAAAGGGAGAAGATGCCGTTTGTCACGTTCTGTTTGTAGAGCACTTCGATGCCGTTCTTCGTCTGGGCACGCTGCATATCTTTCTCGAAATCGATAAAGACCGGTTCGATCGGTTGCACTTCCGAAGCCTGGATCTCCGTCAGGAACGTGCTACTCTTGTCGCGGTTCGTTTCGATCGGCGTGATCGCCGGTTTCTCGATCTTCAGCTCATTCGGGTCTTTGCCTTCCCGTTTGTAGACCACCGCGTAGGTATCGCCCAGGTATTTATTGGCGAAGTCTACGATCTGCTGTTTATTTACCCGGCTCAGGCGATCCATCCGTTCCACCTCGTTCTTCCAGGGTGTTCCGTTGATAAAGGAATTGATAAACATACTGGCACGCACGTAGTTATACTCCATACGCGACACTTCCGACAGTTTGAAATTGTTGATCGTTGCTTCCAACAGCTCTTCATCGAACTCTCCGTTGCGTAATTTGGCCACTTCGCCCAACAACAGCTCTTTCACCTCATCCAGGGTTTGTCCCTGTTTCGGACGGCCATTCATCATAAACATCGTATGATCGGCCATCGTCCAGCCGCCGGCATACGAGCTCAATACCTTCTGTTGCTGGTTCAGGTTGACATCCAACAAACCGGCCTTGCCGTTGTTCAGGATACTGCGGGCCAGGGTCATCAGGTCGTTATCCGGACTTCCGGCACCGGGCACACGCCAGCCGATATTGATATTCGCGGCTTCCAATCCCAATACCTCTTTCTCGGTCACGCTCTTGAGCGGCGATTCGTGTACTGCCGGCGGCTGCGGCAGGTTCGGGTTGGGTTGCATATCGCCGAAATACTGATCGATCACCCGGATCATCTCTTCCGGATCGAAATCGCCGGAAAGACAGACCGCCATATTGTTAGGCACATACCAGGTTTTATAGTAGTTCTTGATGTTGGTGATCGAAGGATTCTTCAGATGCTCCTGCGTACCCAGTACGGTCTGCGAGCCATACGGGTGATCGGGGAAGAGCATCGACAATAGCGTCTCGCTCACCTTACGTCCGTCGCTGGTCAGCGACATATTCTTCTCTTCATACACCGTTTCCAATTCGGTATGGAAGCCACGGATCACATTGTTTTTGAAGCGGTCGGCTTGGATCTTCGCCCAGTTCTCGATCTGGTTCGAAGGGATATCTTCCTGATAGACCGTTTGGTCGAAAGAAGTGTATGCATTGGTTCCATTCGCGCCGATAGCCGACATCAACTTATCATACTCGTTGGGGATCGAGAGCTTCGAAGCTTCGTACGATACGCTGTCGATCTGCTGATAGATCGCTTTGCGCTGAGCGTCGTCCGTGGTCTGGCGATACACTTCGAAGAGCCTTTCGATCTCATCCAGTAAAGGCTTTTCCTGTGCGTAGTTCTGGGTACCGAACTGTTGGGTTCCTTTAAACATCAGGTGCTCGAAGTAGTGAGCCAAGCCTGTCGTTTCAGCCGGGTCGTTTTTACCGCCTACCCGGACGGCGATGTAGGTTTGGATACGTGGCGTTTCCTTATTGACAGTCATGTACACTTTCAGTCCGTTGTCCAGGGTATAGATACGGGCTTTCATCGGATCGTTGGGGACAGTCTCGTAGGGATACGGCGACGTCTCCTGGCAAGCTGTAAATATTCCCATAAATACAGCCAACGTGAATAAGAATAGAGAATTGCGCATAGAATTAGTATTAGGGATTACGCCCCAAATATATGCTTTATTTTTATAGAAAGGTAAGAGGTTCAGGTTTTTTCAACTGAGTTGGCCAAAAAGCCTTAAAGCCCTTAAGGGCCTTAAAAGCCTTAAGGGCTTTAAGGATTAAGGGGTTTAAGGGGATTAAGGGGATTAAGGGGGGGGGGGAGGGTGCTTTATAAGCAGAAAACTTTTTTGATTACTTCGACATGATCGAGCTTTTCCCAGGTGAAGAGTTCCACTTCCCGGATGATGGGCTCGGGCAGATAACGGGAAGTAAATACCTTGGTCACTGTTTCCGGGCGGCGCCCCATGTGTCCGTAGGCGGCGGTTTCCAGGTAGATCGGGTTGCGCAGGTTGAGCCGTTCTTCGATGGCTTTGGGACGCATATCGAAGATATCCTGAATCAGGCGGGCGATCTCACCGTCGGTCATATCCACATTGGCACGGCCGTAGGTATTGACGAAGATATTCATCGGATAAGCCACGCCAATGGCATACGATACCTGCACCAGCAATTCATCGGCCACCCCGGCAGCCACCAGGTTCTTGGCGATATGGCGAGCAGCATAAGCCGCCGAGCGGTCGACCTTCGAAGGGTCTTTGCCCGAGAAAGCGCCTCCCCCATGGGAAGCTTTTCCGCCGTACGTATCCACAATGATCTTCCGTCCCGTCAGACCGGTATCGCCATGCGGGCCACCGATCACGAACTTACCCGTGGGGTTGATATGGTATTTGATATCATCGTTGAACAAGGCTTGCACATGAACGGGGTATTGCTCCATCACGCGGGGGATCAGGATCCGGCGCACGTCGTCGGCAATGCGTTTCTGCATCGCGCTGTCGGCTTCCGCCTGCGTAATGCCCAAGGCACCGATAAACTCATCGTGCTGGGTGGAGACCACGATCGTATCCACACGCAGCGGCGCTCCGTTATCTTCGTATTCGATCGTCACCTGTGCTTTGGCGTCGGGACGCAGGTAAGGCATCAGGTGCAGTTCATGTTTGCGGATATGTGCCAGCTCTTTCAACAGGCTATGCGAGAGATCCAACGCCAGCGGCATAAAGTTCTCCGTCTCGATCGTGGCATAACCGAACATCATACCTTGGTCGCCCGCCCCCTGATTCATCGGATCTTCGCGCTCGACACCCCGGTTGATATCGCCACTCTGCTCATGGATCGCCGACAAGACGCCGCACGATTTGGCTTCAAACTGATATTCGCTTTGGGTATACCCGATACGTTCGATCACCGAACGCACCACGTCCTGCACATCGACATACGCACTCGATTTTACTTCTCCGGCCACAACAACCTGTCCGGTGGTTACTAATGTTTCGCAAGCTACTTTCGAGTTGGCATCATGCGCCAGGAACTCATCAAGCAAAGCATCCGATATCTGATCGGCTACTTTATCGGGGTGCCCTTCAGACACCGATTCGGAGGTAAATAGATAACCCATTTTGACTATTTTCTTTTAAGATAATACATTCTAACGAACTGACCCGTGAAGAAGTATATTGCCGAACGGCAAAAAGCGGAGTTTGTTTTTAGCATTTTTTCCTGTGGTTGCAAGCAATACAAATCTGTCCACGTCAATTCGGGGGCAAAGATAAGGAATATTCCACAAAATCAGGTCATCCGAATGATAATTACGCCATTATTGAATGATTTCTTAACCTCCCGTATACCGAAAAGCGCTATTTTTGCAGCATTGGGGTGTTAAAAGAACGCTTATAATTCTGAGTCACCCCATTAATCTGAAACATCTGAATACATATATAATATAGTAAAACATGAATTACACCAAAGTTTTCTTCTCCGCTTTGCTTTTATGCATCGCCATGAGCCTGCAGGCGCAGGTCTCTTTCGGTCGATCCGCGATGATCAACAACGACTGGAAGTTTATCCTCAGTGATGAAACCCACGCGCAAGCCACTGCTTTCGACGATTCGAAATGGAAAGCAGTCGACCTGCCGCACGACTGGACCGTCAAAGGTCAGTTGAGCCCTACCCTGGCCAGCGCCACCGGTTATCTTCCCGGCGGTATCGCTTGGTATCGCAAGACCCTCGATATCCCGCAGGATAAACAGGGCGAAAAGGTTTACCTCTACTTCGAAGGGGTCTACAACCGGAGTGAAGTCTACCTCAACGGCAAGCTCTTGGGCAAACGCCCGAACGGGTATGTCTCTTTCCTCTACGACGCGACGCCGTTCGTCGAATATGGGAAGACAAACACCTTGGCCGTTCGCGTAGATCATAGCCAGAGCGCCGACTCACGCTGGTACACCGGCTCGGGTATCTACCGCAATGTCTGGCTGGTCTATGCCGATCCCGTGCATATCGCGCAATGGGGCGTTTATGCCTTCCCCAAGGTAGCCAATGCCCGCCAGGGCGTCTTGCAGGTGGAGGTGACGGTGCAGAACGACGACGCTTCCGCCGCCACCCTTTCCATCGTCAACGAACTGATCGACCCCGCCGGAAAGAGCGTCGGCAAGAATACCCGCAAGCTCTCCATCGCCGCCAACCAGGAAGGCAAGATCCAGGCAGAGCTGAAAGTCAACAAACCCGCACTCTGGGACCTGGACAATCCTTCGCTTTATACCTTGCATACCACGGTGATGCGCAACGGAAAAGTGATCGATGAAACGCAGACGAAGACCGGCTTCCGCCACTTCGCGTTCGATCCGAACAAAGGTTTTGCACTCAATGGCCAGGCCATGAAGATGAAAGGCGTCTGTATCCATCACGATGCCGGCGTACTGGGTTCAGCCGTTCCCCGCGACGTATGGAAAAGAAGGATCCTGACTCTGAAAGAGATTGGTTGTAACGCGATCCGCACCAGCCACAACCCGCAGGCACCCGACCTGTACGCGCTCTGCGACGAACTGGGTATGTTGGTATTGAACGAAGCCTACGACGAATGGGAATTCCCCAAGCGCAAATGGCTCGAAGGCTGGAACGTGGGCACGCCCGGTTTCCAGGGCAACTATGATTTCTTTGAAGAATGGGGCGAGAAAGACCTGGCGGATATGGTCTGCCGCGACCGCAACCATATCTCCGTCTTTGCCTGGAGCATCGGCAATGAGGTGGACTATCCAAACGACCCCTACTCCCACCCCGTGCTCGACGGTGGCAGAGATACCGGCTTTACCCAACCGATCTTCGGTGGCTACAAGAAAGACGCGCCCGACGCCATGCGCCTGGGAGCGATTGCCAAACGTTTGGTTAAGGTAGTAAAAGAATACGACCCGAACCGTCCGACCACTGCCGGCCTGGCCGGTGTTGCCATGTCGAACGAAACGGAATACCCGGGCGCTTTGGATATCGCCGGCTATAACTATACGGAAAGCATGTACGACGCCGACCATCAGAAATACCCCAACCGCATCATCTACGGTAGTGAGAACCGCCACGAACTGAGTGCCTGGCAGGCAGTGACCGAGCGTGAGTTTATCTTCGGCCAATTCCTGTGGACCGGTATCGACTACCTGGGTGAGTCGGGCCGCTGGCCTTCCCGCGGGTTCTATTCGGGCTTGTTGGATTTCGGTGGCTTTATCAAGCCGAGAGGTTACTTCCGTCAGTCGCTTTGGGCAGATCGTCCGGTGTCTTACCTGGGCACTTACCCGACGCCGGGACAAGGCGGTGGCAACCAGATGGCCGATGTATGGTCGCAGACCGAAGGCTCCCGCATGGAACGTTTCCCGTCGATGGATGCCTGGTCGGTTTGGAACTACGAAGAAGGCCGTTCGATCCGCGTGGTCTGCTACACCAACGCCGCCAAAGCCCGACTGGAGCTCAACGGTTCGATCGTTGGTGCCGAAAAGAATTACGACGAGAAAGTGGGTATTATCTATTGGGATATCCCGTTCAAAGCCGGCAAACTTGAAGTCGTCGGCATGGATGCCACTGGCAAAGAGACGACCCGCTACGCCATCCAGTCGTCCGGACGTCCGGCAGCGATCACCGCGGAGATTGTCGATAAAGAGATCTGTAAAGACCGGGGATTGATCCAGATCGTATTGCAGGTGGTTGATGAAAAAGGCATTCCCGTGATGCTGTCCGACGATGAGATCACCTGCCGCGTCAAAGGCCCTGCCCGCCTGTTGGGACTCGAAGCGAGCAACAACTCCGATATGGGTGATTATACCGACAACCGCCAGCGCGCTTTCAACGGCAAGCTCCTCGCCTACCTCGAAGCGACGGGCGAAGCCGGGGAAGTACGCATACATTTCTCCTCCCCCTGGCTCAAACCGCTTGAGCTTACATTTGAAACGAAGTAAAAGAATAGCCACGGATAAGATTTTATCCGTGGCTATTCTTTTTCACTCCATGATCATCTCAAACTGATCGAAGGCTTCCGTCCGGTGCGCCAGATGCTTCGTCGAGGGTGAGATACCGAACAGGGGAGAGTAGGTTCTCACCTTGATGGTCTTGCCGTCGGGCATAAACTCCAGGATGCGCAGCCAGCCGTCGCCCCCATTGCCTTCCCAGCCGCCACCAAGGATCTGTACGTTGAACATCATCTGATGTACATCCTTTCCGGCTTTGTTCTTATCGACACGGTAAGCGACCGAATCTTCGAAATCGCCCGGTTTGCCGGTATGACCGCAAAGAACCATACGGATATTACTGGAGGGCTCGATCAGTTTTTCCCAAACACCAACGCCCCAGTTGCGTGGAGTGATACGATAGTTCTCGTTATCGGTCCGTTCGGCTGTCCGTTGACGCAAGAAAGAGTGAGTCATAAAGATGACTTTATGTTCTTTGTATTCCGGTTTGGCGGCTAATTCTTTCGCCCAGTGAAGCACCTCGTCACGCGGCGCGAACTCGGAAGTGATCACCAATAGTTTTCCCCAGTTCGGTTCAACAAACTCATACGCTGAATTCTCCAACGACTCCACACCGCTACGGTTAGGAAACACACTGACACAGATATCCCGCCAGGCCCTATTCCGTTCGAAGGGGAAATACTCCGGGAACTTCGTATTCCCATTCTCCGCGCTGCGGTATCCATACTCATGATTCCCGGCAGAGATGATATAAGGAACCTTATTATCCAACCGCTCGAAAGCACGCGAGGCGGCTTCCCACATCTCCCGACTGGTCTGGTTCACCATCTTGCGGTTGCGCACGATATTCTCATTCTGCTCAACAATATCCCCCGTGCACAATACCGCTTTGATATTCAGTTGATCGATATGGTCTGAGATCCATGCCGTACACAGTTCGAACAACGGCTGGTTGATATCATACTTCATATAACCCTGTGGATCACCCAATAGGATCATAGAGAAAGAGTTCGGATCGGTCAGTTCTTGCTGATCCGCCCGGTTTTGAGCCAAAGCAACGTAAGAGATATGCAATAAACAACAGATAGACAGTAGTGCTTTTTTCATTGTAATGTATTTATTTGAGGAGAAACAATTCTTTTACAAATATACGAAAAGCCGAACACAGAAGCAAGCGATTTCCACGCCCATAGCTTATAAACGGTGGCAAAACTATCACCCCATTATTGATAGCTTTGCCACCGTCGTTAATCTTTATTAACTCTTTTAGGGCCGTTTTTTCAGATTTGAGAGGTTTTTTTTCAGATTTGAGAGGTCGTTGCGGCAGCGCACCCGTAGATTTGCACCGAAAGTATGAGTTACAAAGGCTAACAAGAAACACCTCAAAGAGAGAGTACTTTATGCCTTACATTAATAATATAGAGATGCAAACAAAGGTTTTGTCCCGCGATTCGTTCTGCTGGGTATATATCGTAAAGGAGAATAAAGAAACGGAAGAGATCGGATATAGTCCGTCCTTGCCGCGTATGTTGGCTATTTGTCGGGGGAAACACCTGACGTACTACCGCCAGTTTTCCCATCCGGTCGATGGCGTGGCACATAAGCTCTATCTGCAAAACCTCTCGGCGGAAAGCCTGATGCATTTCGTGAGTTACTATAATGCCGACGGATCGAATCTATTGGAGGAATTTCAATTTATAAATTACCATTCATAATTAACAACGCAGATCGCTTACTAAAGCGTAAAGCCATTAAAACATTTACAAACATGAAACAAAAATCTCTTTTTAATCGAGTCTTATTGCCATTGTTCTTTATGACAATTTGTTTGCACCTGCAGGCGCAGGTTGCTACGGAATCAATCGTGGTTGGTGGTATGGATTTTAATCCAACAGCATCCGATATGTCTGGTACCGGATGGAGCTGGAATAAAACAACCAAAACGCTAACGCTGGAAAGCACTTACAGTGGCGGTTCAATTGAATTTTACTTGAACGAAGAAGCTAATGTCAAGTTGACCTATAGCGGCAATGTAACAATCAATGAGAGCTATAAGAGCGCCCTTCAATTTGAAGGTGGTTCCCTGACGATTAATGGTTCCAGCGGGACATTAACCTTTAGTAATGCCGATCAAAACAACGCTCTATATATTAGGGTTGGCGATCTGATTATCGAAAGTGGAACGGTATCGGCTACCGGTATCTTAATGGGAAAGGGTAACCTCACGGTATCCGGCGATGCCCAACTATCGTCAATTGCTAACGAATCAGCAGGACTTAATATGACGAATGGCAATATAACGATTAGTACAAGTGCGGATTGTACCTTTGAAAGTACCAACACCATGAGGTATAGTGGCATCCGCTCGGGAAATGACCTGACAATAGACCTTACAGATATGGCGGGTATATTAACGGTATCGGGCTATTATGGTATAGAAATGATAGCAGTGGGTAAGCTAAATATCACCGGCACAATGAATACAACCGGCAAATTGGATATTACCGGGACTAAAAGCTATGGCATAGAGCTAACTGGCGACGCAACCATCGATGCCACTGGTGAAATTAATATCAATACCCAAACGACAGGAACTGTTTGTGCCATTGGATGCAATCCTACCAATGGGGCGAAAAACCTCTCAATCGCTAACGCAACCCTTACCATTGCCGCTAATGAAGATAATACAACAAATGGTAATGCAACAAACTGCATCACCACCGTTGAGAGTGGCAGTGTGGCGTTCAAAGGAAAGATCAATAATAACTTGATAATCAATGATGGAGCAGTAAGCACACAGACTGTTGCCGGCGTGGATGCCAATGCCAAAGATATGATAACCAACGGCAAGATCTACCACATCGATGGAACGTTGAACGGCAACTCTGCCCCAGATAAGATCTCGTCCGAAGATACATTTATTGCTGCCCTGAGAAATACCGATGCTTCCGACCCCATTATCTTAGGCAAAAGCTTCGACCTAACCCAAGATGTCAAAATGGGTGCAGATCACGCAATCTATACCAATGGAAAAACACTGACCCTTACGAATGGTGGTTCAATTGATTGTAATGGGAACGCCATAACTATCAACGGCGGAGGGGTAATCAGTATTGAAAACACCGACAAGGATGGTATCTATGGTAATGGCAGCAACGGGAATACTACCTTTAATCATATCACGGTCAACCTAAAGAACACCGAAAGAGGGGGATTGAATATCAATGACGACATCAAAATAAGAGCCAATGCAAAGATCATCCTGAACTCCGCCACGGGAACAAACTTATTATCGATTGCAAAAGGAAAAAAACTATCACTTTATACCGATGCTGAGCTTACGATCGAGAACTTTTCCGATACGGGTATCCATAACGAAGGAGTATTAAGTATAGAAGGTGGTACGTTAACAATAAAAAAAGGAAACGGAAATAACTACGGAATTAAAAACAACGGTGAAGCTGAAATAGCATATCGCGGAGGCACACTGACCGCGGAAAACGGTGGTGCAATTTACCTGGCGGAAGGTTCAGAAGTCTATCGGATGCCTGGCAAATTCAAGGATCAGGGGATAGACTTTACGGGTGAAAACGATATTACAGTAGGCGCCGCCACTGCCGTACCTACCGCTAATGGTTTGTCTGAAGGGTTATATGTATGGGATGATAGTAACGAGATGTTTATCAAGAGCGGCACTTATGAGGAGCCGGTAGATATAATCTCCCATACCCTGACGCTCACTGTTACCGATGGTATCACCTGTGACTACGCTACCGGTAGCCATACCATTGCCGAAGGGGATCATCTCTTCCTGAGCTTCTTCCCCGAAACAAGTGGGATGACTGCCGAAGATATTCTCTTCCTGGTGGATGGCGTGGAGACGGCATTCAATGCATCTGTCGACGGACGCGGTGGCAGTTATATCCTCAACCCGATCGAGAAAGACCTGGATGTGGTGATCGCCCTGCGCGAATATCCGGTGACCCTGCCGGAGATCGAAGGACTGACTATCACCGCCAGCGGGAAAGCAATCTACGGCCAGCCATTTACCTTTACGATCAGTAGCTCGACACTCGATCTGTCGGCAATGAAGGTATTTGTCAATGGAGAGGAACTGACAGCCAACGCCCTGCGTGCCGAATCGTATACATATACCATCGCTAAGGTGGAAGGACCGATCGTCATCACCCTCGAAGGGTATACCACGGGCCACGCCTCTCTTGCCACCGGCAAGATCCGCGTGGCAATGGACAATGGACAATTGACAATTGACAATGAAATGGCCAATGCGGTCGACATCGCTATCTACAGCGTCACCGGCCAAAACGTCGTGTCGCTTCGCGCCCTTCGCGGTTCAAAAACAGTTGCTTTGTCCGCCGGCGTTTATGTGGTCCGCGCCGGAACACAGACGTGGAAGGTGATGGTTAATGATTAATTGTTAATTGTTAATTATTAATTATTAATCACTTACGACTTATCACAGACAAAGATATTCACCAGACTAACCCGGCATTATTATCCTCCGGCAGCCCCGTTCGCGGGGACTGCCGGTTTTTCAATTCCTCACGTTTATCCCTCCCCAAAAAAACATTGCACTTTATTCGATCAAAGCGCAATGTTTTTTCGCGCAAAGTGCAATGTTTTTTCACCCAAAGTGCGATGTTTTGGAAAAGGGGGTTTTGGCGGGTCAAATATCGTGAGAAGTGAAGGTTTTTCCGGGGTAGCAGATGGACATTCTTGGCTGGGGCTGACCCAAAAGTATAAGATATACTATCTCTGTGTCCTCGCCTGGTCAGGCGAGGGGGGCCATCGCTTGCGATGGTGGAGTGGTTGTTTACACACATACCGTACTGAAGTACAGATTCTTGACAGAAAAGACAACCACCCCACCGCTACAAGCAGCGGTCCCCCCCGCCTGACCAGGCGGGGACACTTAGTTCGTATATCTGATACTTTTGAGTCAACCCCTACGGCGAGGTACGAACCGGGAGGTGGTTAGATTCTTATATTGCTAATTAATAGTCACTTAAAAGATCTAACCACCTCCCCCTCTCTTCGTTCGGGTACTCCTCCTTTTCAAAGGAGGAGAGCCGAGATAGTCCACTTGCTATTATTCTGCATCTTCACATTTCCTTCGATTCACCGCTCCGCGCCTACCAACTACTAACTACCCACTACTAACTACTGAAGAAAATCTTCTGATTTTCTTCAATGCGATTTCTAAACCATTGAAAATGAAACACAAACACCCTCCTCAGAAACTACCGGTAGTTTGCGCACGAACTACCGGTAGTTTGTTCGCAAACTACTAATACTTTGTTCGCAAACTACCGGTAGTTTGAAAAAGGGGGATTGCGGCAGCGAAAACAAGGAGTAGCTATTTGTTGATAATTATCAACGTTTGAAGTAGCGAGCGCAGAATCCGTGCTTGCATGGATTATGCCGAGTCACGCCAAACGACTAATCTTAATGAACAAATGAATAGTCCCACAAAATCCCTGCCGGCCTTTGGCCAAACTCCGCCGGCTTTTGGGGAAACCCTGCCGGCCTTTTCGGTGAAAGAGGCGGCTTGGTAGTCGAACGGCAGATGTTAACTAATGTAAACGACAAATAGTGGTAAACCGATCATTCCGAACAGAGTTTTTCGTTTTTTTACTACCATCATACAGCCGGGACAGGCGACAATGTTAAACCGATCACTATTGGAGCGCTCCAACAGGTATCAGAAAGTTACTTACAGGATTTTCACTGCTCTTTTTATTATATAAAACAGCTATATGATTGATATACAGAGGCGAAAGAAAATCCTGTATGATGTAAGTAAAAAAACGAAAAACTCTGTTCGGAGGGTATTTTGAGGGTTTTTGTTCTTTAGGATCAAGTATTTTGAGATGTGAAGATTGTCTGAACTTAGATTATACTGATTAAATGATAGTCTATGAGTTTGCAAGTGAGATATATTCAGGTTCATAGTTCATAGTTCATCATTTAATCAGTAGAATCAGAGTTCAGAAATCAAATAGGGTGAGATCGGATCTTGCTTATACGGTTTAGAAAAACAGTTCCGGCTCCTTGCGGGCGGCCAGGGCTACGGCAAACTTCTGTCCGACCATATCGAAGAACTCTCCACTGAAACGACGTACCTGCAAGGGGCAAACCACGATACAACGGCCACAGGAGCGACACTGAGCCACGTCCGTCACCCGGGGATCGGCGGCGCTGATCGCCTGGTAGGGACAGAGCTCGACACAGGTTCCGCAGGCATTGCATTCCTCCTCTACCCGGATAGGCATGGGATGCGAGGGGCCGATGTCGCGGTACGGACGGTTGCCTTTGATCGCCGGAAGCGGTAAGGCTTCGATAGCTTCGGCGTTATCCAATAACGCAGCGAGCTGTTTGCCGTATTCGGCGGCCAGGCGCATATCTTTGGCATCGGGACGGCCCGTGGCAACATGAGAGAAGATAGAGTGCTGGGCGACAAAGGCGGCGGCGGAAATCAGCCGGAAACCGTTTGCTTCGATGAGGTCTTTCATCTCGACCAACGCATCTTCGTACTCCCGGTTTCCATATACAGCAATCACCACAACGGGCGTCCCCTCCCCTTTCAGGTAGCGGAAAGCTTCCTGTGCCCGTTCGGGGATACGGCCGGAATAGACCGGAGCACCGAGGATCAATAGTTCGTCTTTGCCCAGTCGGATCTCTTCCGTGGGCAGTTGCTGGGTGATATCGTATTCGCGGATCGCATCTGTGCCGAACTGGGCAGCGACCTGCCGGATGATGCGTTGGGTGGTGTAGGTGGCACTGAAATATGCCAGGTTGATTTTCATAGAACTTCTTTTTTATATTTATATCTCACAATTGGCTAAGGCCAATCTTCAATTCATAATTAATAATTAATAATTAATTCAGAAATCCCTGATCCTTTAAGACCTTCAACAGCACCTCCGAGAAGTACTCGTTGTTCTTCCGCGTATAGCGGATATCGGTAAACACCTGTGCCAGGGTTTCTTTGTTGTTGATACGGGTATATTCGCGGTTGGCCTCCAATTCTTCTTTGGCTTTATATAAGGTATCGATGGAAGCCGGGGTATAGTCGGTATAGACTTCATTGTGAATAATGGCTTCGACCGGCAGGCGTTCGGGCTGAACGGGTAAGGGTTCGGCGGGATAACCGACGGTGACCGTGACGATGGGCACAACCAGGCGGGGCAATTTATACTCGGCGATAAACTTATCGGCATTGTAAGCGGTCGTCCCCAGGTAGCAGATGCCCAAGCCGCGCGCTTCGGCTGCATCGCAGAAGGCCTGGGCGAAGAGCATGGCGTCGATGGTTGCCGCCAGGAAGGTCTGCAGGTTATCGAAACCGGCCTCTGCCTTGCGGTTCTCCGCCCAACGCACGAAGCGGTTGGCATCGGCGCAGAAGGTTAATACGACGGGCGCTTCCGTGGCCATCTTCTGGTTGAAATGGAAAGGTGCCTGCCGCGCTTTGGCTGCGGCATCGCGGGTGACAATCACACTATACAACTGCATATTTCCGGTGTTCGACGCACGCGACGCCACTTCAAACAGTTCATTCAATAACGAGGCGGGGATCTCCTGTTCGGTGTACTGACGGATGCTCCGTCTGTTTTTCATACTTTCTATTAACATTGTGTCTTTTCTTTATTTCTTCTACAAAGATACGACTTAGAACCTACTCTACAAGCGTGGGACTGACTATATATAGGTATTTCCTCCCGCCAAATTACCTAAAACGGGGGATTACGCACGTCCATCCTTTTGCGGAACTTTGCAGCGCATTTCAAGAATAAAACAGACGACAAAAGTTTATGGAATTGAAAACAAAGACTCGCGCAAACGCCATTATTCTCTTCTTACTCCTCTTGCATTTGACTTCCGCTTACGCCCAGCAGAAAGGCATAATCTCCGGCCGGGTGGTCTCGTCCGGCAAAGAGGTGGTCGACTTCGCCACGGTATACCTGAAGAACAGCAGCTACGGCAGCGCGACCGACGGCGAAGGGCTTTACCGCCTGGAGGCACCCGCGGGCAAATATACGCTGGTAGTCTCGGCGATCGGGTATCACACGGTGGAGAAAGCGATCGATGTCATCGTCGGGAAACAGACAAGGCAAGAGATCATTCTCAGTCCGTCGACTACCGAACTGGAAGAGGTCGTTGTGGTCTCCAACGGACTGAGCCGCATGAAACGCTCGGCATTCAATGCCGTGGCGATCGATACGCGGGCGATGCAGAACTCCACGCAGAACCTCAGCCAGGCCTTGACGCAGGCGCCGGGCATGAAGCTGCGCGAATCGGGTGGCGTCGGCTCGGAGATGCAGCTGATGATGGACGGCTTCAGCGGCAAGCATATCAAGATCTTTATCGACGGTGTGCCACAGGAAGGGGTAGGCAGCTCCTTTGGATTGAATAATATACCGGTGAACTACGCCGAGCGGATCGAAGTGTACAAAGGCGTCGTGCCGGTGGGCTTCGGCACGGATGCCATCGGCGGGGTGATCAATATCGTGACCAAAAAGAACCGCAACCGGTGGTTTCTCGATGCTTCCTATTCCTATGGCTCGTTCAATACGCATAAGTCGTACGTCAACTTCGGGCAAACCTCCCAGAGCGGGTTGACTTACGAGATCAACGCCTTCCAGAACTATTCCGACAATGACTATTCCGTTGATACGCCGGTCAAGGACTTCGAGACGGGGGCGATCAATAAGAAAAATATCGAACGGGTGAAGCGCTTTCACGACACCTACCATAACGAAGCGGTGGTCGGCAAGATCGGTATGGTGGATAAAGCGTGGGCCGACCGGCTGATGTTGAGTTTCACCTATTCGAATATGCACAAGGACATACAGACCGGTGTGCGCCAGGAGGTAGTCTATGGCGCGAAATACCGCAAAGGACATTCGCTGATGCCGGCCTTGGAATACCGCAAAAGTAACCTCTTCGTCCAAGGGCTGGACGTTACCCTGACGGCCAACTACAACAAGAACATCACGCACAATGTGGATACCTCGGCGTATGAATTTAACTGGCGCGGGGAGATGCGCCCCTTACGTATGCCGGGCGAGCAGTCGTACCAGCATACCCGCTCGGACAATAACAACTGGAACGGCACACTGACGGCGAACTACCGCATCGGACAAGCGCATCTGTTTACCCTCAACCATGTATTGAACCAGTTCAAACGCTCCAACCGGTCGCTCTTGAATGAGAATACCGGTGCGGAAGCCATTGCCAAAGAGACACGCAAGAACATCACCGGGCTGTCGTACCGCCTGATGCCGTCGGAGCGCTGGAACCTGTCGGCTTTCGCCAAGTATTACGATCAGTATGTGGCCGGCCCCATTGCCACCTCATCGGCACAGGATCAATATACCCGTACATCCCATTCGCTCAACAGCCTGGGCTACGGGGCGGCAGGCACCTATTTTATTCGGAAGAGCCTGCAGGCAAAACTCTCGTACGAAAAGGCGTACCGCCTGCCGACCAACGAAGAGATGTTCGGCGACGAAGACCTGGAGACGGGCGATCTGGCGATCCAGCCCGAGAATAGCGACAACTACAACCTGAACCTGAGTTATAACGAGCGGTTCGGCGCGCATACCGTCTACCTCGAAGGGGGACTGGTCTATCGCGATACGAAAGACTATATCCAACGCAAGCTGGTTGACCTCAGTGGTGGGAAGTCGGGCGCTGCCTACGAGAACCACGGCAAGGTGGAGACCAAAGGATATACCCTCTCCGCCCGCTACGGCTTTGATGATTGGGTGAGTGTGGGAGGTAATTATACGCAGATGAACGTGCGCGACAATGTGCGTACCATCGCCGGAGGCACGGCACAGGAGAGCCTGACGTACGGTGCCCGTATGCCGAACCTGCCCTACCGGTTCGCCAACTCGGATGTCTCTTTCTACTGGCGCGACCTGGGACAGAAAGGCAATCTCTTGACCCTCACCTACGACAACCTCTATATGCATAGCTTCCCGCTCTATTCCGAGGCATTGGGCAGTGAGACGAAGTTTGTGATCCCCAGCCAGTTCTCGCATAACCTGACTTTGTCGTACAGCCTGAAGAACGGGCGTTACAACCTCTCGTTCGAATGCCGGAACTTCACGGATGAGAAATTATACGATAACTTCAGCCTGCAGAAAGCCGGACGGGCGTTCTATGCGAAGCTGAGGGTGTACTTGGGGAATTGATGTGGAAATATTGGAAAATAGAGACTAGTACTATCTCGGCTCTCCTTCTTGGTTAAGAAGGGGGGGACCGCTGCTTGCAGCGGTGGGGCAGTTTGATCACAAACAATTCGAATTCTTTATTATATCAATAAACTATATAATTTAAAACAACATGAAAAAGAACGATCTACTGAAAGGATTGGCTGCCCTGATGGTGGCATGCAGCCTATTGACGGCTTGTGGGGATGATAATAATGAGATTATCCCCGACCCCAATCCCGATCCTAATCCCGAACCGACGGAAGAGGTATCTCACTATATTATTGCCGCTTCGACCGGTGAGAACGGGATCCTGGTAACGGCCGAAAGCCTGAACGAAGGCACGGTCACCACCAAAAACAACGGACTGACAACGGAAAGCGGCACCTACTGGGTGTATTTCCAGGATAAATACCTCTACCGCCTGGTCTACAACCAGGGGAATGCCGGTGTCGGCTCTTCGTATATCCTCACGCAGGAGGGCAAAGTGGAAGAGCGCGACGTGACGTTCGAGACCAAACGCTTCACCTCGTATGGCACGTACGACAACTATATCATCACCTCGTCTGCCGGGGATATGAATCAAACGGATGCCAATGGCTTTGCCGCCAAAGGTTTTATGTTCTCCTATCTGGATGTAGAGAAAGAGACGATCCGAAACTCGGAGGCTATCGAGGTGGAGAACTATCTGGGCAATGGCGAATACGTCACCCTGGCGGGTATCCTGCAGGTAGGCGACCGCATCTTCTCCGCGCCAGTGCCTATGGGGCTGAGCCAGTATGGCGTGAAAGCCAATAACGGCGAGTGGGTGAAATATCCCGAACTGGTCAAGACTGAAGCCGGCGGTAGCGGTAGCGGAGCATACGTGGAGGGCGAACTGCAATGGACACAATACCCCGACGAAGCCTGGGTAGCGATCTACGCAGACGAGAAATTCGAAAACCCGACCCTGCTCCGGACCGATAAGATCAGCTATGCCTGCGGACGCAACCGCTCACAGTATTACCAGATGATCTGGGCGGCCGACAACGGTGACGTATATGTCTTCTCGCCGAGCTACGCCAAGGTGATGACGGCAGAGGTACAACGCACCACCCTGCCTGCCGGCGTGGTACGGATCAAAGCGGGTGCCAGCACGTTCGACGCCAGCTATTATAGTAATATCGAAGAACAAAGCGGTGGCAAATCGTTTGTTCGCTCCTGGCACCTGACCGACGATTACTTCCTGTTGTTGATGTACGACCGCCCATTCTCCGAAGCGGGCTATACGGCCAATCAGTTGGCGATCTTCAAAGGCTCGACAGGCAAACTGACGAATGTCACAGGCATGCCATCTGCTGTGACCGGCTTCGGCAACACGCCGTATGTGGAAGACGGCACGGCCTACGTAGCCGTCACCATCACCGACGAGCAGCCGGCCATCTACTGTATCAACCCCGAAACGGCGGTAGCTACCAAAGGACTGACGGTAGAGACAACCCAGATCGGCGGGGTAGGCAAACTGACGTATCAATGATAAATTATGAATTATTAATTGTAAATTATAAAAAAGGAGAAACAGCCACACTCTCATAATTTACAATTTATAATTCACAATTAAAAAAAAGTTTTATGGTTAAACTATTTATAGACCTATTGAGTTATCTGCGGGAATGCGCGCCACTATTTGTCTCGTTGGCCGTTCTCACCCTGTTCTTTGTCTTACTGGCCAAGTCGATACACAAACATCCCGGGTGGTATTATACGCTCTTCGCCATCCCGTTTGTCTTGGTGGCACTGCCGACAGTCGGGAGGCTATTCGGTATAGAGATCGCCGGCTTTGTACGCGTCCCGTTTCTCGGGGAGATTATCCGGGATTATATCCATATGGGGACGTTCGGGCACCCGTTATTGATTATCATTATGTATATCGGTGCGCTCAATGTTCGTCACACCCCCGTTAAGCGACTGATGTCGATCCGCAAGGAGATGTCGATCATCGTGGGCTTTGCCGTATTCGCCCATTCACTGATCCGGGTGATGGGCAGCGTACCCGGTGCGTTCCGGTTCTTTGCCGATAACGAGGGCTATCTGGCAAGTACCCGCGTGGTCAGTACGGTGGGTGCCGGATTCAGCAGTTTTAGTTTCCTTTTGGGTATTCTGATGCTGATTATCTTTATTCCGCTTTGGGTCACTTCCTTCGATGCCGTACGCAAACGTATGGGCAACGCCCGATGGAAGAAATGGCAGAAGTGGTCGTACGTGCTCTATGCCACCCTGTTTATCCACGCGATGGGTATCCAGATCGGAGGCATCTTGAATCCCCGCGGTGGACATGCCGCAGCCAAACCCGCCGTTGAAGTAACGGCAAACGTTGAAGAACGTGCCGAAGGACGTGGCCAGCGCGGCAGTGAAAACGCTCGCCCGGCAAACGCGAACAGCAATAGACAAACCTCTCAGGCTGCCAAGCCGGCTAACAGCGGACGTACACCCACCAAAGGATTCGCCGACTTCAAACCCAGCGCGCAAACGAAACAATACATACACCTCGTTTCCCTCTTATTGATCTACGGCTCATACCTCTATCTTCGCCTACGGAAAATGCGGAAAAGAGCATTCCGGGACGGGCGAAAACCCCTTGAAGGCAGATCCCGGTATTGATCGGCGTCCCAGGTAAAAGGTGTGTCTTGCCGGCTGTTTGTTGTTTGTCCGATATCGAACGGCTGTTTTAAGTTCTTGCGTCAGACAAAAAAGCCACGTTATACATCTTGAAAGATCGGAAGATCAATCAGGGGAAAAAGTTATGTGTGGGTACTTCAGAGCTTTGTAAAATCTTCACTATCTTTGTCTGCAAATGCAATTATACTAAGTTTAGATTATGAGTAAATCCAACGTTTATTTTACGAATTTACGTACTTCTCCATCCCGTAACCTATTGACGAAGATGGAGCGTCTGGTGAAAGCAGCAGGCATTGAGAATATTGACTTCAAGAAACAGTTCGTGGCGATCAAGATCCATTTCGGAGAGCCGGGCAACCTGGCGTATCTCCGCCCCAATTACGCGGCACGGATGGCAAATCTGTTGCGCTCGCTGGGCGGCAAGCCGTTTCTGACCGATAGCAACACCTTGTATTCCGGCGGACGATCGAATGCGGTCGATCACCTGAAAAGCGCGATGGAGAACGGTTACAATCCCATCTCGGCACAATGCGATATCATTATCGCCGATGGCTTGAAAGGAACCGACTACCGGGAGATCCCTATCGACGGTGAATACTGCAAAGCGCCGAAAATCGGTGCCGCTATTGCCGATGCGGATATCATCCTCTCGATGAATCACTTCAAAGGGCACGAACAGACCGGATTTGGTGGGGCGTTGAAAAACCTCGGTATGGGCTGTGCCAGTGTGGGCGGCAAACTGGAACTGCATTCGGCGTCGCAGCCGATCGTCATCCAAAAGAATTGCATCGGCTGTAATATCTGCGTGAAACATTGCGCACACGATGCCATTCACCTGGTCGACCGGAAGGCGGAGATCAACTACGACCGTTGTGTCGGCTGCGGACAATGCGTAGCCCTCTGCCAGTACAACGCGGCCGTATTGGGTGAAGACGATACCTCCGAACGGCTGAATTACAAGATTGCGGAATACACCAAAGCGGTATTGAAAGACAAACCCAACTTCCACGTCAGCTTTATCATGAACGTATCGCCCGAATGCGACTGCTGGAATCATAACGACGCAGCAATCATTCCCGATCTGGGTATCGCTGCCTCTTTCGATCCCGTGGCATTGGATAAGGCTTGCGCCGACCTGGTGACGGCAGCGCCGGTGCTTCAGAACAACAAAATCACCGATCATCACTCCCACGATCACCACGAAGGAACCGATAAGTTCTGCCTGATCCATCCGAATACCGAATGGAAGAAAGGCTTGGAATATGCCGAAAAGATCGGGCTGGGAACGCAGGATTATACGTTAATCCAGGTGGATTAACGTATAATCCAATTACGAATTAAAAATTACGAATAAAATACCGCTTGCGCCCATTCGTAATTCGTAATTTTTAATTCGTAATTTCATTTATAATAGCCTTGCGCCCCCATCTCACTGGCCTGAAAAAGGGCATAACTATCCTTATCCAGGGGATAGTCCCAGCAGCCCAGGTGATGGAAGAGCTCGCCGCCGAAGCCGGTTTTGAAACGGTAGAGGCCGTACATCGGATGGGAAGTGTCGGGACCGGGCGAGACGCCGAACATATCATATTCGGTGCATCCGTAAGCTTTCGAGATCTTAATCGCCTCCCATTGCATGGCGTAGGTCGGCATATAGTTTCTTTTTTCGGACGAGGAGGCGCCATAGAGGTAGGTGCCCCGATGGCCGGTCATCACCAGGAACATGGCAGCCAACGGTTCACCGTCGTGTTCGGCGACCAGGAGTTCCACCGTTGCCGGTGAGGCCGTATCGTCGGCACGGGCGGAAAGGACGGAGAGGAAATAGTCCGCTTTATTCACAAACAAGCCATTTCGGCGTGCTGTCTCCCGGTACAACTGATACCAGACGTCGATCTTATCAATCCCCGTACGGTAAACCCGCACCCCTTTCCGTTCCGCCAGGAGGATATTGTAGCGGGTCTTGGGTTTCATCTGTTTCAATAGTTCCTCTTCGCTCAGGGAAAGATCGAGGAAAATGGTTGTCGAGGGAAGAATATCCATATTACTCTTCCGCAGGTTCCAGTTGATCGTATTATAATTCAACTGAAACTCCTGATATTGCTTATCGGGAGCGCCGTTCCAAATGCCTTTTTCATCGAAGTGATCGGCATCACACCAATGCGAACGCCAGTTCAGATCGTAACGGATACCGATACAACCTTTGGGCAAATAGGAACGCATAATTTCGGAAAGCTCTTCCAGGAAAGCACCCTGGTTCTCGCCCGACGGCTCGATCTCCGGGCCATAAGGCAGGTATGCCAGGCTCTGCCGCGCGTTCAACGGCTGTTGCAACACGAGAAAGTCGGCATCCGTGCAGGCAAATCCGCCCACCTGGCTGTAGATGTCCCTGTTTCTCACCTTAAAATCAAAAGCCATGGTCTCCAAACCCTGGCAAGTCTTTACCTCCGACCAGAACGCGGTCTGCTGCACGATCGGCGTATCCTGAATATCTCTGATTTCTTTCTTACAAACATCAATTTTCATGGCGCGTATAAAAGCGGCAAAGCTAAGCCCTATTTTCGTATAAAGCAATTTTAACACGCGGGAAAGCCTTGCTTTAAGAAATCTTACCCATTCGAAAGCTTTTTTACTATTAAATGCTTATATTTGCTTCGCATGAGATCAAACAATGACATATCCTCCGTCAGGTTATTCCTGAACATCAAGAAACGCGATGAATTTCTTTCCTGAGACGCGTTGATCTCCCCTATCCGTAAACTTATTTGAATGTTCTTATAGCTTGGGCTGACTTAAAAGTACCCTAAGCTCCATACGCCTATAAGATCATTCCTCTTATTGAACCCCGAAGCGGATTCAACCCTATGTGATATTTATATTACACGCTAAAACATTTATAAAAACTTATTTATCATGGAATTACCATTTGCAGAATCGTACAAGATTAAGATGGTGGAAACGATCCGCCGCAGTACGCGTGAAGAACGCCAACAATGGATCAAGGAGGCGAAGTTCAACCTGTTCAACCTCAAGAGCGACCAGGTGTTTATCGACCTGATCACCGACTCGGGCACCGGGGCCATGAGCGACAAACAATGGTCGGCAATGATGCTCGGCGATGAAAGTTATGCCGGCGCCCGCTCCTATTATGTAATGAAAGAGGCCATCAAGAATATTCTTGGCTTCGACTACTTCCTACCGACACACCAGGGACGCGCCGCCGAAAACGTGCTCTTCTCTACCCTGATCAAAGAAGGGGATATCCTGCCGGGAAACTCCCATTTTGACACGACCAAAGGACATATCGAATTCCGCAAGGCAACGGCGCTGGACTGCACGATCGACGAAGCAGCCGATACGCAGCTGGAGATCCCGTTCAAAGGCAATGTCGATCCGGAGAAACTGGAGAAGGCATTACAGCAGTATCCGGTGGAGAAGATCCCGTGTGTGGTATTGACCGTAACCAATAATACGGCTGGCGGACAACCCGTTTCGATGCGGAACATCCGCGAGGTATCCGCCTTATGCCAAAAGTACGGCGTGCGCCTGTTGATCGACTCCGCCCGTTTTGCCGAGAATGCCTATTTTATCAAAATGCGCGAAGAAGGATATGCCGACAAGACAATCAAAGAGATTGTACGCGAGATGTTCTCGTATGCCGATATGATGACGATGTCGTCCAAGAAAGACGCGATCGTCAATATGGGCGGCTTTGTGGCGTTCAAAGAAGAATCACTCTGGCAAAAGGCACAGATGTTCTGTATTATGAACGAAGGATTTATCACCTACGGCGGCATGTCGGGACGGGATATGAACGCCCTGGCACAGGGGCTGGACGAAGGTACGGAGTTTGATTATCTGGACACACGTATCCGTCAGGTGGCTTATCTGGGGGCGAAGCTGGATGAATACGGTATTGCCTACCAGCGGCCGGCCGGTGGACATGCGATCTTTGTGGATGCTAAAAAGGTTCTGCCCAACGTGCCCAAAGAAGAGTTTATTGCCCAGACATTAGGCATCGAGCTTTACTTGGAAGCCGGTATCCGTGGCGTGGAAGTAGGCGCCATCCTGGCCGACCGTGATCCCGTCACCCGCGAAAACCGCTATCCGGCATTGGAGCTCTTCCGCCTGGCAATCCCCCGCCGTACCTACACGAACAACCATATGGACGTGATCGCCGCCGCATTGAAAAACGTGGCCGATCGCAATCAGGAGATCACCCGCGGTTACCATATCACCAAGGAACTGCCGATCATGCGCCACTTTACGATCGAACTGGAAGTTGCTCGATAGCTAAACTGGCACACAGATAACACAGATTGGACGGATGACCACAGATTAAATTATATTATCTGCGGTCATCTGTCCAATCTGTGTCATCAGTGTGCCGGAATTCTTTTACCACAAACGCCTGTTTTTTCGTATCTTTGATTCCATAAATGAAATCCAAGATAGGATGCACCTCAACATAGTCAAGCAAGCTTGCCTCTGTGTTCGGCTTTCACTATCTTTGCACAAAATACAACAGGACTATGATCGATCAATCCGTTATTTGTGCCATTTCTACTCCTCCGGGTTCAGGAGGTATCGCTGTCATCCGCTTATCCGGTAAAGGATCCATTGAGATCGCAGAGAAAGTATTCACGACTCCTTCGGGCAAGAAGCTTTCCGACTGTGCGCCCAATACGGTACATTTCGGCGAGATAAGTAATGGAGAACAAACGATCGACGAAGTCCTGGTCAGCCTATTTCGCGCGCCACACTCCTACACAGGGGAAGATACGGTGGAGATCACCTGCCACGGCTCGATCTATATCCAGCAACAAATCCTGCAATTATTGATCGACAAAGGCGCCCGTTCCGCATTGCCCGGCGAGTTCACCCAACGGGCTTTTCTGAATGGGAAAATGGACCTCAGCCAGGCCGAAGCGGTAGCCGACCTGATCGCCTCGACCTCTGCCGGGCAACACCGTCTGGCGCTCAGTCAAATGCGTGGGGGCTTCAGCAACGAATTGATCCGGCTGCGCACCCAATTGCTCGATTTCACTTCATTGATCGAACTCGAGCTTGATTTTACGGAAGAAGATGTCGAGTTTGCCGACCGCTCGCACCTGAAAAGCCTGGCTACACACATCGAACGCGTAATAGAGAAGCTGGCCAACTCATTCAGTGTCGGTAACGCCATCAAAAACGGTATCCCCGTTGCTATCATCGGAGAGACCAACGCGGGCAAATCCACCTTACTGAACCTGCTGGTCGGTGAAGAACGCGCCATCGTCTCCGATATTCATGGTACGACCCGCGATGTGATTGAAGACACCATCAATATCTCCGGCATCACCTTCCGCTTCATCGACACGGCCGGTATCCGTGAAACAACCGATACCATCGAATCGATGGGCATCGAGCGTACCTTCCAGAAATTGGATCAGGCCACCATCGTCCTCTGGGTCATCGATCTGACTACTCCGGCTACTGAAATAGAATCATTAGCCCAACAAATCATGCCCCGTAGCGAAGACAAACACCTAATGTTGGTATTCAACAAATCCGACCTCCTATCCCCGGAAGAATTAAAAGACAAGCAACAGCTTCTTAACAATATCCCTGCCCCCCGCATCTACATCTCCGCCAAGCAACAGATCAACACCGAATCCCTCCAACAGCAGCTCCTCCAAGCCGCCGCCCTGCCCGACCTCACCCCAAACGACACCATCGTCACCAACATCCGCCACTACGAAGCCCTCACCCACGCCCTAACCGCCATCCGCCGCGTCTCCGAAGGCCTCTCCACCTCCCTCTCCGGCGACTTCCTCAGCCAAGACCTCCGCGAATGCCTCCACCACCTCGGCCAAATCACCGGCCAAATCAGCGATGATGAGATACTGGGGAATATTTTTGCGAATTTTTGTATCGGAAAGTAAGTACGGCGTAGCTCTCGCAAAAACAAATAGCAGAATTGTTTGGTAGAGATGTTAAAGCGGTAAGATATTTCTAGTATATAATTATGACATATAAGATCAATAGTAAACGATTCATTGCAATAGCTTCAAGTGCCTTGTTTGAGTTGTCAGAATCTGAGAAAATACGAAACAATAATATTTAATGTAAACCATTATGAGTAAACGAGATTACATACAAGCCAATAGAGACTGGCTGGAGATAAAATCAAAGGAAGAGGATGTCAAGCCTCTCCCGAAAGGAATATATTACAAGGTAATAAACGAAGGGAAAAATGACGGGAACCATCCGACACCGAGAAGTATTATTACCGCCCACTATACCGGATGGACTATCAATGGTAAAAAGTTCGACAGCAGCCGTGGAGGCACGCCAATTGCATTCAGATTGAACGAACTGATTGAAGGATGGGGTATAGCGATGCAACAAATGTGTGTCGGGGATAAATGGGAGTTATACCTTCCTGCCGAAATGGGATACGGAAAATTCTCACAACCCGGTATACCTGGAGGATCAACACTTATATTCGAGATTGAGCTGCTTGGAATAGCTTAACAGATGTCATCAACAGGCTTAAGTTTGGAACAAATCGTAAAGCATATCACTAAATTCATATCCGGTTTATAGCAGATACATCCGTTTGGAGAAGGCAATACCCGAGCTGTTGCTGTCTTTACGATTCAATACCTCCGTTCTATCGGCTTTAATGTGGAAAATGATCTTTTTGCGAAGCATTCATGGTATTTCCGAAATGCTTTGGTCAGAGCGAACTATCAGAACGTGCAGAAAGGGATTAAACGGAATCCTGAATACTTGGAGCGCTTCTTCTGCAATTTGTTGATGGGAGAAAAGAACGAATTAAGAAATCGTTCTATGCATATGGGAAATGAAGTCCAAAGTATCATTCCTGAAATTTCAAAGTCTCAAATTGATACTTTGAATTGCACTTTAGAAGAGAAAGCACTGCTTGACTGTATTCGTAAGAACCCACAGATAAAACAACAGGAGATCGTTGAACAAATAGGTAAGTCTATTGCCACAGTAAAACGGCTAACTATTAACCTAGAATCTAAAGGTATTATTGAGCGTAAAAACGGTAAACGAAATGGTTTTTGGGAAGTGAAAGTCTGACCTCATACATTCTATACACTTGTTTTTTAGACTTTATACCGCTCAAAATGCTATTTAGCTGATAATATGAAATACATATCCTGTATCCACCTCCCTCCTCCAATAGCCTTTATCTATGCCGGAGTTCTTACATCTCTATCCCGTACTCTTTTATTAATTCCTTCGCTTTTGCGATACCTTCTTCATAAAAAGAGATGGATTTGGAGGTGTGTTTGCCGGCGATGAATTCTTGTTCGATCAGTTTGTCGATGTCATCAAAGTCATATCCTTTCCAGCTTCTTCTGTAAGGGGTGTGAGCTTGCTCTTCCCATGAGTTTAAATAGAGCAGTATCAACGTGAGGTCTCGTTTTACTTCATCAATTGGTTTCATATTTGTGTGAATTATTAGGTGGATAATGGTATTATTCGGATAAATAATAAAGTCTTTTTCAGAACTTCATCTTAAAGCGCATAACGACTTCGCCGGTTGCTGGATCTATTTCTATTTTTTGGTTTTCGATTCCCAATTCTTTGCCGGTCGACATTTTAAATAACCCAGATAGGAATTGCATACCGTTGTTCATCACCTGCTCCAACTCTTCTGTGGCGCGGTTGATGGTTTCGGTAGCCACCTCTTTGTTTTCATTTACCGGTTCTTCATCAAATGCTTCATCTTCAAACAAGGGCAATTGGTTTGCCTCCACCGGATCGGCGGTTTCTATCTTCGGCAATATTTCTTCCTCCAGCATTTCTTTTTGTACTTCCTGTTCCTGTTGGTCGATAAATGCTTCTATTTGCTGGATAAACTGAGAGCGTCCTTTGGTCGAGAAGTCCACATAATTGGTTGTGTTACTTTCGGACAATACACTATCAAAAAGATTCTGTTTCACCAGCAAACCCGCAGCAATCTGTTGTTCAATGGAGTCGCGCGTAATGAAATTGTATATGGTCAATTTATTACTTTTCTGTCCCAAGCGGTCAATCCGTCCGATACGCTGGTTTTTCTTTGCTGGATTCCATGGCAGTTCAAAATTGATCAGTATATCTGCCATCTGAAGGTTCAGTCCCGCGCCCCCGGCTTCGGTGGAAAGGAAAATTTTACAATCAGGTGTCGATTCAAACTTCTTAATAAGGTTGCCACGTAGCTTCACCGGAACCTTGCCGTTCAATTCAACAAAGCCAATATTTCGTTTGCGCAGCAGTTGCCCGATCAGGCTGTGCACCTTGATCCATTCCGAAAAGATAATGATCTTGCGGTTGGTGTTTTGAATATCCAGTTTCTCAAACAGGATATCCTCCAATTCAGCCAGTTTGGGCGAATCGTTGGTCTCCTCGTCGATTAGAAAAGTAGAATCGCACACCATGCGGGCGCAATTCAGAAATAGATTCAATCGTTGCAGGTCGTACGGCGTCAGGTACTTCTTCCGGATAATCGATGCCACCCCCATCATATAGCTTGCATGATATTCCTCTTGTAGAGGGCTGAGCTCACATGGAATATCTATTTGTTGCACATCCGGCAACTGGCTTAATACCGTACTTTTCTCCCGACGTATCAATATGTCCGAAAGCTGTTCGTTCAGTTGCTTCAGGTTGTAATACCCATTGATTTTATTGGGCTTTTCCGTATCAAACTCACAATGCTGATAGGAAAACTCCCAGAGTGGGCCAAAGAAATAGGGATCAATCGCATTGACCACTGAATAAATGTCAATCAGTCTATTTTCAATCGGTGTCCCGGTAATCACCAGTTTATGCGATGCCTGGATTCTCTTGACCGCCGAAGCTGTTTTTGTTTCATAATTTTTTATCTTCTGGGCTTCATCCAATATAAGAAAATCAAAACCGGCCTTGTTTATCGCCTGGCTATCTCGCAAAACAGTTTCGTAATTGATAATAAAGAAATAGACATCCTCCTTCAGATAGATCTCTGCCCCATCGGAAGCAACAATAAAATCAACATGCGCTGAGGATTGGGATAGGATAGTACATCCCAAGTTATTATAAATAATTTCTCCGCGCGATCTCTTCACGGCTCATTAGCTTTCTGACCTCTTCAACAAATTGGGAAATAGACATACAAGTATTGTTTATTCGTTTTGCTTACATAATAACAAATGCAAAGTTAGAATTTAATATGCCCTTTTTGCAGATTTGAGACTTCTTTTTGCAGATTTGGGACATCTCTTCAGGCGGATTTTCTCATTTTTGCAAACAAGAATTAAAGAAATAAACATTTTAATACCTATTCATCATGAAACAAAAACTACTTATTCTTTGGGCAGTCCTTCTTGTCGGGAGTATGACTTTACAGGCACAGAACGGCAGTGAGTTCGCCGCAGGCACAGGTACCGCAAATGATCCCTGGCAGATTACGACCGCGGAAGAACTGGCGGCGTTGAACAATTACCTGGGGGAGAATTATTACGACAAGTATTTCAAACTGGTAAAGGATATCGATCTGACCACCTGGCTATCGAAAGACCGGGGAAACAATGAGAACACACAGGGCTGGTTCCCTATCGGATGGGTTAAAAATGATCAGATCTGGGGCTTCTACGGTGATTTCGACGGTGGGCACCATACGATTTCCGGGCTATGGATCAATCGGGAAGAGCAATCAGTGGTTGGATTTTTCGGTTATACGTCCTTAAACACAATAAAAAACCTGACGGTAGAGATCGCGGCAGCAGGAGTAAAGGGAGATGCTTTTGTTGGTGGACTGGCTGGACAATCCTCCTCTGAGCTATCCAATTGCCATGTCCGGGGAGAAGGAATGGTCAGCAGCAAAGCCGAGATAGCCGGTGGGCTGGTAGGGATGTCCCTATGGAACGTGTCCTACTGTTCTTCTGAAGTACAAGTGGGATCGCACGGTAGCCGTTTCGGCGGTCTGATCGGATATCAGTCAACCGGAACTATTTTTCAATCCTATTGCAAAGGGAAAGTCATAGCCTTAGACGACAGTAGCGGTGAAATCGGCGGCTTGATTGGTTTTGTTGATGAAGGTACAATCCTGCAGTGTTATGCCACCGGAGAGGTAGCCGGAAAGTATAATGCCGGAGGATTTGTCGGAGCGGCATGCGGAGAAAATATAGTTATCCAGGAGTGTTACGCTTCCGGGAAAGTTACCGGGGAGGGCAGATACATCGCCCAGCTGGTAGCATCCCTGTATCGCGATACAAAGCTCACTTTTACCGACTGTTTCTATCTGAAAGGAATAGACGCTGTAACGTTCAACGAAGGCAGCATCGTTGGCACCCCTACCCCCCTCTCCGAAAGCAACCTGAAAAAAGCATCCGCTTTTACCGGCTGGACTTTCCTGTCGTCAAACGAGCAATACAGCCTTGACAATCCCCCGTCAACCCCCTGGATGATCGACGAAGGCCAGACCACCCCCCGGCTTTGGTGGCAGGCAATGGATTTATCAACAAACAATACGGAGATTGCCGAAGGTAAAATCAGCCTCTCAACGATCAAGGGTCAATTATCCATTATCAATTCCGGAAGTGCCGTAGATGTCGCAGTCTACAGTATTACGGGTAAAAACTTCGCGCGACTTCGCGGGCTTCGGGGTTCAAAAACCATTACGTTACCCAGCGGGATCTACATCGTACAGGCCGGCACAACGACAACGAAGGTCATAGTTAATTAAGTCATGCACCCTCTACCCTCCCTTATGGGGTATAAGGTTAAGATTTCACCTTTTCTTCCGCAGCAATACGGCGAAACTCCGACGGACTCATGCCGTAGCGTTCGCGGAAGAGGCGGGTGAAGGTCTTGCGGGTGCCTGTATTACCGGCAATTCGGTACAACGGTAGACGGAATCAGTCACAAATTGTTTCTCGCCCATGTGGAAAAAGAAACCCTATGGCAGACCATCCGGGGCATGAATCCCGTCATACAGGACCTGAAGGAAGAGTTTCTTCAGCTTTGTCATTCGAACAAGTTAAAACAATAATAAAAGATGCATACGACACAAAAATACCCTTTAAACGACCTTTGTTGGATCTATATCTATATGGAGCCGACGGATTTGAAACCGCGCATACGTTATGCCGATGAAGTGCCCCGGATGTTGCATGAGCTCGGAGACCGGTTTCTGCTTTTCTACCGCCAGTTTCCCTATCTGAACGACGGGCTGGGCTATAAGTTAGTCCTCGAAAATATGGATAAAGAGCTGCTTCGCCATACCATCCGCCGGTTCAATCCGGAGATGCGCGACTTGAAAGAAGACTTTCAGCAATATTAACCCCTTCTATATATACATTTATACATTCCATGTTAGGAAAACTGTCCCCTCAGTGTTCCATGTCGCACCGCCCCTTTACCCACCCCCCCCATCGGGTAAAGGGCGGATAGCGACAAAACACCCGTTCAATAATACAAACGCTTAAAACATACCGAAATACGAAGCTTTAAAAACAAAACATTTTGAGAGCCTCAAAAAGCCGCCGGCCTTTTCAAAAAAGCCGCCGGCCTTTTGCAAAACTCTGCCGGCCTTTTGGAAAAGGCCGGCGGCTTTTTTTCCGGGACGTCCGGCATTAATCATTAACCATGACCTTCCACGTCTGTTTTCCGGCGTGGACCACATAAATACCGCTGGGCAACGCGAAGGTTTTTGAACCGCGAAGGGCACGAAGCGACACGACGTTTTGGCCGGTGACGCTGTAGATGGCGACGTCGACCGCATTGGCCATTTCATTGTCAATTGTCAATTGTCCATTGTCCATTGTCAAATGGATCTGTCCGAAGGAAAGATCCATTTGACCCGTCGTATCGGGGTTGGGATCCGGTTTATTTTCTTTCAGACTGATCTCGATCGTATGATCCGCGGTGATGGGATTCAGCAGGTAAGAGTAATAATGACCGGCACCGAAGTCGTTGAACGCAGTCTCTACGCCATCCACCCGGAAGAGAATATCTTCGGCTGTGAGCGAAATATCTTCGGGCAAGAATTGCAGGTAGAGGTGGTCGCCTTCGGCAAGGGTATGTTCGCCCGCTGTCAGGCCATAAAGTACAATTCCTTCCCCTACGGAGAGGGTGAGCGTGTGATAGATACTGGGAAACGCTTCTTCCACCTCCAGTTCCGGATAGGGTTCGGGTTGCCAGGGGAAGTAAGGGGCGGTTTTGCGCTCCCGGATTGTCCAGGGCGTGAAGTCCCAGGCCGCGAAAGTGGCTTTCGTGGTCATGCCAACGGCATCCTGTGGTGAGATACCGTCATATTCACTGGTGCAGGGGACAAAACCCGCTCCCGAGACCAATAGGCCCAAACCAAACAGTTCTTCATTGTGCCCCGCTTCTTTGAGGTAGAAACAATCGGTAGGTACAGGCGCCATGATTGTGGTCAGTCCAACCAGACCACCGGCTAAAGCCATCTCGCCACTTGCCTTTACAGTTGCGATGGAATAAGAAGCACTGAGTATTCCCATATTGCCTCCAACCAAACCGCCGGCCAGACTCATTCCTTCTCCTCCTTCAATCTCCACCTCACCGGCGGCATAACAAGAAGTAATCTGTCCCTCATTTGTGCCGACCAAACCGCCAACATAATGAGATCCGCCACTTTTCCCTTCTTCATCTTCTTCTATCTTTACACTTGCGACGGCATAACAAGAAGTGATTTCTCCTCCATTAGCCCCAACCAAACCGCCGAGATGATTGGTATTACCACCTATTGCAGAAACATTTCCTATCATAAAACAAGAGGTGACAGAGCCATAATTAATGCCCACCAAACCGCCAATAACACTTTCGTAAGCATCCGCCTTTACCTCCCCGGTCACCGAACAAGAGGTGATAGAACCATAATTAGTGGCTGCAAAACCAGCAGCATCCGAGTTCCCAAAAATCCCTCTCTCCGCGATTTCCACACTCAGGTTGCTGATCTCTCCTTGATATCCTATCGCTCCGAAAAGGGCTACATCATTATAATTCTTTTTATATTCCTCATTAATCCACAAGCCGCGAATGGTTTTCATCCGGCCATCGAGAGTTGCCTGAAAGACATTATCGTACATTTCACTCCCTATCGGCGTCCATCCTTTGCCCTCGTTATAGCCGGGATTGCCTTCGGACAGGTAGGTCGCCATATCGATATCAGCCGCAAGGATAAAGTGTTTGCCATTATGAGCTTCACCCAGATAGCGATTGAGTTCTGCCAGTTGCGCCGCGGTACAGATCCGGAACGGATCGCCTTCGGAGCCATCTCCGCCGGCAAACAGAAAGACTTGCAAATTAGGCGTGCCTCCGGTTACAGGGAAATACCAGGTGGAAGAGAAATCTGCCCAATCCGTATAGGTGTCTGCCAGCTGTAACTCCGCAAGGGTTTTGCCGGGAACAGTCGCATTACTCGCATGATTTTCACCAATGCCTTTCCCATTTACCTCCACATTGAAAAAGGAAAAAGTAATCGTGTCCTCCTCTTTGGTCCAGTTATATCCGATCAGGCCACCAGCTAATACTTTAGTGGGGTCTGATGTAGAGGCTTCTACTTTACCCGTGGCATAACAACGCGTCATTATATCGGAACTGAAAGAACCGGTTAAACCGCCTAAATAAAGCAATTGACTCGTATATTCCCCTCCGGCATTTGCCAGAGAAATATCTCCGGTAGCATATGAGTCCGACAGGGAGATATCATCGCCGGATTTCCCTATCAGCCCTCCAAAGGCAGCCACAAGGAGACTGCTTCGGTCTTTTCTCTCCAGTATTTCAATGTCCACCGTAGCAAAACATTGACTCACGCTACTCTTAGAGGTATATCCTGCCAGCCCTCCAACACCAGCAATACCACTTATTATCCCCTGACCGACAACGGAACAACCGGAAATAGAGCTTTTGAAAGCGTACCCTACCAATCCTCCGACATATCCATAGCCTTTGATGCCTTCGGCGGCGATCTCTATACATATATGCTGTAAGGTAGCCTCTTCAATCCCCCCGAAAAGAGCAATATATTCTTCTTCATCTGTTTCCACTCCCCGATCGGCCCAGAGTCCGCTGATGGTATATCCCTGGCCATCGAGGTTTCCATAAAAGTTATTGGTATACGTTCCGATTGACTCCCACCCTTTGCCATTGTTATAGCCGGGATTGCCTTCGGAAAGAAAAGTGCTCAGGTCGATATGGGTCGTCAGGATAAAATATTTGTCACCATGTACGTCACCCAAATAGTTACGCAATAAGTTTAATTGTTCGGCATTACTGATTTGCCAGGGATCCTCTGCCGTTCCATCGCCACCGGCGAAGCTGATTTGGGCCGTCGCCCATTGCACACTCAGGCTCACACACAGAGCCAACACATAAAGTAATCGTTTCTTCATTCTACTTGTTTTGACGTGAATAGATAAAATATCAGGCGCAAAAGTACGTCCCCTTCCGCCAAACGATGTCTCATTCTTCGGCAAGAATGTGTCAAACTTCGGCAAAGAAGCTAAATAAGTATGAGTCCTAAGGGTTCTGGAAATCCTGCATTGACATTACAGATGATATAAGAGCTAATATAATAGAGTATTTCAATCAGTTGTAATTCTCCAAACGATCCACCTATCAGAGCAGAAAAAACTTAAGTTATAACTTCAAAAAGAACATTTTCCGCGGAATATTATAGATATGATTATAATATTTCATATTTATATACGGGACTTCTTATCATCGACTCTAACGCCAAAGATGTTGTAAAGGTCACAAATCTCGGCAGAAAGGCTAAAAATCAATCATTCATCACCCCCTTTGTTTTCCGGAATTCATACGGTGTCAGCCCGTAGTATTCGCGGAAAAGACGGTAGAAGGTATTGCGGGAGCCGAAACCGGAATCGGCACCAATGGCTTCGATCGTATAGTCGGTATCCGTCAATAGGCGTTGGGCGTGGTCGAGGCGTAACAGCGTAAGGTATTCGGAGACGGTCAGGTCCAGGTGAGTTTTCAGGGCGTTGCGCAGGGCACGTTCGTTGCTATCCAAGAGGGCAACCAAGCCTTTCCAGTTGAATGCCGGGTCGGTATACGGCTGACTGTCGGCCATTAGTTGCCGGAGGCGTGCATAAAGCGCGCCGGCCTCGTCGATCGGCGGTTCCGGTTCGTGCGCAGCAAGCTGTACACGCAGCCGGCGGATCTCCGCCTGACAGGCTTCAAGCTCCGTCATAAGCCGTTCCTGTTGGCGGATACGGCGCACCAGCCCTTGGTTTTTGGCACGGATACGGCGTACCTGCCAGACGATCAGGCAGAGGATCACCAGCGACAGCGCCAGAATCAAGCCCAACGCCAACGCCAGCTTCCGCGAGAAACGCAACCGCAGGGCATCTTCGCGCGCCCGCGTTTCGATCTGATCGACATGGTAGAGGGTATGTAATTCGTCGAGCTGGCGGTTGTGGGTCGCCGTGTCGTTTGCCTTTTGCCGGTCGAACGCTTCTTCGAGGAAAGGCAGTGCTTCAGCCGTCCGTCCCAACAGGCGCAAGATCCCGGCTTTATCGCGCAGGAGTTGAGGGATCTCTTTAGTGATTTTCAAACGATCGGCCAAGGCCAATAATTCCTCGTTCGCAGCATAGGCCCCGGCATACTCCCCTTTGGCACGGAGGAAGTTCGCGCGTGCCTGGAGCTGCAGAAACAGGAACGACTGGGGATAACCGGGCGAATAAAGGCGATCCATCCGGACAAGGGCCAAGGCGGCACTGTCGAGGTCGCCCTGCGCGGTATGGGCTTCGGTGGTGAGGTATTCGGCGATAAACAAGGATTCGGAATCGTCGGATATCCCGTCGGCTTCCATCCGGGCAATCGCGATCCGCATGGAGTCGGCATACAATAAGGCCTGGTCGTATTGGTGAAGGCACAGACAGGCCATCGCCACCTCACGGTAGTTCTCGAGCGCCAACGGCTCTTCCGGTCCCTTGCCGGCAGCGGCCAACAGACGCAGGCTCTCGCGGTGTCCTTCGATCGCCTCCGCGTAACGTCCCAGGTGCTTGTAGAGGTTCGCCATCGCCGCTACGGCGCGGGCATGATCTTCTTGGCTGCCTAACGTCCGGCTCTCACCGAGCATCGTGCGCGCCTTATCGAGCCCCAGCGCGAACCGCCCTTCGTTGGTATAGCGCTGGATCAGGGTTTGCTGCACCAGAAACAGGTAATGGTATTCCTTATGCCGTCGGGCAAACTCCTCGGCGTCGCGCGCCGCGGCAAATATACTGTCGTGATCGAACATCGGATAGTAATACTCCACCCGCTTGGCTTTCGCGTAGGCCTGCCAGTGCGCATCCCCCTGCCGGCCGGCCTCTGCCTCCAATTCATACACATATTGGATACCTTGATCCGGGCAGGTATAAAAATGCTCTTCGATCAAGGCAAATAGCCGTTTTATCTCTTGATTTTCTTCGCCGGTCGTATCACCGGCCCACAGGGTAAAAACGGTCAGACACCCCATCAACAATACAATCCTTTTGGCGTTCATACCCACAAAGATACGAAAAACGAACGTATAAAGCCGTAGCAAAAGTCCACAACTTATTCAAAGAAAACACCGTCCGGACAGGCGATCCCAGGAATAAAACCCTACAACCACGGATAATCAAAACCCAAGACAAATCGGAGGAATCTGAATGTGTTTGTTCGGTTTTTGGCGAGAGTATTTGTTTGTTGATAATTATCAACAAGTGAATACTCCTGCCGGGAATAGGTGCAATAGGCTGGAACTCTTTCGTTTACCCCGGGGCTTCGGATTAGTCGAATCCGGGGCTGTTTTTTCAAGCCGATCCGCATCCGACGGCTGATGTAATTGACTTATTTTAATCAACTTTCCAGGCGTAGCATTTGCGAGATTGAAAGATTAACTCTAATTTTGCAGCCTGAATTTGGAAAAGACTATAAACTAATTAAATAAAAGATTCAGCATGAATATTTCACTTGCAAAAAGCGATGATACCACGCGTGGTATTATTAAAATGGAAATCGGAAAAGAAGACTACGCCGGACCGGTAGAGAAGAGTTTACGTAACTTCCGTCAGAAAGCCAATGTCCCGGGATTCCGCAAAGGAATGGTACCGATGGGAATGATTAAGAAACTGTATGGCAAATCGGTATTGGCAGACGAAGTCAACAAATTGCTTTCCGAAAGCTTATACAAATATATCCGTGAAGAGAAGCTGAATATCTTAGGCGAGCCCTTGCCCAACGAAACGGAACAGAAAGAAATCAATTTCGATACCGACGAGACGTTCGAATTCGTCTTTGATGTAGCGCTGGCTCCCGAGATCCAGATTGAACTGAATAAGAAAACGAAAGTGCCTTATTATGCCGTTTCGATCGACGACGAGATGGTCGAAAAGCAGATCGACAGCTACCGGGCGAACTTCGGCACATACGAGCCGGCAAACGATGTGGAAGAAAAAGATATGATCAAAGGTGTGGTGGCCCAGTTAGACGGCGACCTGCCCAAAGAAGGCGGAATCCAGACGGAAGAAGCCACGATCATGCCGATGTATATCAAAGATGAAGAGGAAAAAGCGAAATTCATGAGCGCCACGGTAAATTCCGTAGTGGTATTCAATCCTTTCAAAGCTTACGAAGGAGCAGAAGCCGAGATCGCCGCTTTCCTGAAGATCGAAAAAGACCAGGTGGCCGAAACAAACGGCGACTTCAGCTTTGAGATCAAAGAAATCACTCGTTACAAAGAAAGCGAACTGAACACGGAATTGTTCGACAAGGTATTCGGCGAAGGCGCAGTAGCCACTGCCGATGAGTTCCGCACGAAGATCCGCGAGATCCTGGCCGAGCAATTCGCTCCGCAGGTGGATTACAAATTCCTGAAAGACGCGCGGGAAATGCTGATTAAGAAAGCCGGCGACCTGAAGTTTGCCGACGACCTGTTGAAACGCTGGCTGTTGGCGGCTAACGAAAAGAATACACCGGAAAAGATCGAAGATGAATTCCCACAGATCGTCGACGACCTGAAATACCATCTGGTCAAAGAAAACCTGATCGCCAAGAACGACCTCAAGGTCGAAGAGGAAGATGTGAAGGCATTGGCACGCAAAGTCGCCAAAGCACAGTTCGCACAATACGGCATGCTGACTGTTCCCGATGATATCCTGGATAACTATGCGCAGGATATGTTCAAGAACAAAGAAACATTCCAGAATCTGATCGATCGCGCGTTGGAAGATAAATTGGTCGGTTGGTTGAAAGAGCATGTCAAACTGGATACCAAAGAGGTGTCTATGGATGAATTCAACAAGCTTTTTGACGAATAAAAGACTGGCTTTCAGACAGAAAAGCATCCGATAAATACAACAAGAGGTTTCTCTCCGAAAAATATCTACCGGGATAGTAAATATATTTGTTTCTTTCAGAAATTTATTTATAACTTTGCTATTCCGTAAAAAAAGGAGGGGAACCTCTTTTCTGTGTTTTATAGAGATAAAAACATTAAATTTGAAATATGAAAGATTTTAGAAAATATGCTACAAAGCATTTGGGTATGAGTGGTACGGCTCTTGACGGTTATATGAATATAACCAGCAGCTATATATCACCGACTATCATAGAAGAACGTCAGTTAAACGTAGCGCAAATGGATGTGTTCTCCCGCCTGATGATGGACCGTATCATATTCTTAGGAACACAAATAGATGATTATACTGCGAATGTCATTCAGGCACAATTATTATATTTGGATTCGAGTGATCCGGGAAAGGATATTTCGATCTATATCAATTCGCCCGGTGGATCCGTATATGCCGGTTATGGAATTTACGATACGATGCAGTTTATCGGCAGCGAAGTATCGACCATCTGTACGGGAATCGCCGCTTCTATGGCTTCGGTTCTGCTGGTGGCCGGACAGAAAGGCAAACGTTTTGCCCTGAAACACTCCCGGGTGATGATCCATCAGCCCATGGGTGGCATGCAGGGACAGGCATCGGATATGGAGATCACGGTGAAAGAGATCCTGAAAGTGAAACAGGAACTGTACACCATCATTGCCGATCATTCGGGCAAATCGATCGAACAGGTCGAGCGCGACAGCGACCGCGACTATTGGATGACAGCAGCCGAAGCGAAGGAATACGGAATGATTGATGATATTTTATTGCGAAAATAAGTCGGTAAGAATACGATAGTAAACCTAAATATTAAACCTAATTAAAATTTTATGGCCAAAACAGGCGATATATGTACCTTTTGTGGGCGGGGAAGCCGGGATGTCAGTCTCTTGATTAACGGGATTTCCGGAGCTATTTGCGACGAATGCGCACAACAGGCATATGACATAGTAAAAGAACAAATGCCATCTAAAAGCGACTCCGCTTTTTCCCGGATGAAGAAACAGGAGTTGCCCAAACCGGAGGACATTAAAGCCTTCCTGGATCAGTATGTGATCGGGCAAGACGATGCAAAGCGACGCCTTTCGGTTTCCGTTTACAATCACTACAAACGTTTACTTCAGAAAGTAACCACCGATGATGTGGAGATCGAGAAATCCAATATCATCATGGTGGGCGCTACGGGTACGGGGAAAACCCTCCTGGCCCGGACCATTGCCAAAATGCTTCATGTCCCCTTTACCATTGTCGATGCGACCGTCTTGACGGAAGCCGGATATGTGGGTGAAGATATTGAAAGCATCCTGACGCGCTTGCTTCAGGCGGCGGATTACGATGTGGATGAAGCCCAGCGGGGCATTGTTTTTATCGATGAAATCGATAAGATTGCCCGCAAGAGTGATAACCCCTCGATCACGCGTGATGTGAGTGGGGAAGGCGTACAGCAGGGTTTGTTGAAATTGCTGGAAGGCTCTGTCGTAAACGTGCCGCCGCAGGGCGGACGCAAACACCCGGAACAGAAAATGATACCGGTGGATACGAAAAATATTTTGTTTATTTGCGGAGGCGCGTTCGATGGTATCGAAAAGAAGATCGCCCAACGGCTGAACACGCGAGTTGTCGGATATGCCTCGTTGCGGAATACGGCGGGTGTCGACCGGGATAATCTCTTGCAGTATGTCACGCCGACCGACCTGAAGTCTTTTGGCCTGATTCCGGAGATCATCGGTCGCTTGCCGATCCTGACCTATCTGAATCCGCTGGACAGAAAAACGCTGCGCAGCATCCTTACCGAGCCTAAGAACTCGATCATCAAACAATACATGAAGTTGTTTGAGATGGATGACATCAAACTGAGTTTTGATGAATCCGTATATGAATACATTGTGGATAAAGCGCTGGAATTTAAACTGGGCGCCCGCGGCTTGCGTTCGATCGTCGAAGGCATCATGACGGATGCCATGTACAGTATGCCGTCGACCAACGAAAAGACATTGCATGTCACGATAGACTATGCGGAAGAAAAGTTTGAGAAGTCCGATGTGAGACGTTTGCAGATTGCTTGAATGCTATTATAAAAACTACAAAGTATGGCTAAGAAAGACCATTTAGCAGAAGAACTGAAGCTAAATTTTGGCTTTGATTCGTTTAAAGGGAATCAGAAAGCTATCATAGAGAATGTATTGGCAGGCAATGACACCTTTGTGTTGATGCCTACCGGTGGCGGAAAATCTCTCTGTTATCAGTTGCCCTCTTTACTGATGGAAGGCACGGCTATTGTTATTTCCCCTTTGATCGCTTTGATGAAAAACCAGGTGGATGCGATGCGTACCTTCAGTACGGAAGACGGGGTGGCTCATTTCTTGAACTCATCCCTGAATAAAGCAGCGATAGACCAGGTCAAGGACGATATCCTAAAAGGTCGTACGAAGTTGTTATATGTAGCGCCCGAGTCGTTGACGAAAGAAGAGAATGTTGAATTCCTGCGCCAGGTAAAGATCTCGTTCTATGCGGTAGACGAAGCGCATTGTATCTCGGAATGGGGGCATGACTTCCGGCCGGAATACCGGCGGATCCGTCCGATCATAAATGAGATAGGCAAACGCCCATTGATCGCATTGACAGCCACAGCTACGCCCAAGGTGCAGCATGATATCCAGAAAAACCTGGGCATGATCGATGCCACGGTATTTAAATCGTCCTTCAACCGCGCGAATTTATACTATGAAGTGCGCGCCAAAGGCACGAATGTGGATCGCGATATCATCAAGTATATCAAGTCGCACGAAGGGAAGTCGGGTATTGTCTATTGTCTGAGCCGGAAAAAAGTAGAAGAATTCGCCGATATCCTGAAAGCAAACGGCATCAAAGCTTTGCCGTATCATGCCGGAATGGATTCGCATCAGCGTTCATCCAATCAGGATGCTTTCCTGATGGAAGAAGCGGATGTGATTGTGGCAACGATTGCTTTCGGCATGGGTATCGACAAGCCGGATGTGCGTTATGTGATCCATTACGATATGCCCAAAAGCCTGGAAGGATACTATCAGGAAACCGGGCGTGCCGGGCGTGATGGCGGCGAAGGGCGTTGTATCGCATTCTATGCTTACAAAGACCTGCAGAAACTGGAAAAATTTATGCAGGGCAAACCTGTGGCCGAACAGGAGATCGGCAAACAATTACTGTTGGAAACAGCGGCGTATGCTGAGACGGCAGTGTGTAGAAGAGTTGTGTTATTGCATTATTTTGGTGAAGGACACCAGGAAGATAATTGCGGAAGTTGTGATAATTGTTTGAACCCCAAGAAACAAGTGGAAGCGAAAGATTTACTAAGTGCCGTGCTGGAAGCAGTGGTTGCATTGAAAGAAAAATTTAAAACAGAATATATTATACATATCTTAGTCGGGAATGAGACATCGGAAATCCAATCGTATAAACATAATGAACTGGAAGTCTTCGGTTCGGGACAGGACGAAGATGAAAAGACCTGGAATTCGGTTATCCGCCAGGCGCTGATTGCCGGATACCTTACGAAGGATATAGAAAATTACGGGTTGCTGAAAATGACGCAGCAAGGCCGGGATTTTCTGGAAAATCCGGTCTCTTTCAAGATCACGAAAGATAATGAGTTTGATGAAGAGGAAGAGGAAGTGCCGGTACGCGGTGGCGCCTCTTGTGCGGTCGACCCTATCCTTTATTCGATGATGAAGGATCTGCGGAAAAAAATGTCGAAGAAACTGGAGGTACCTCCGTTTGTGATCTTCCAGGATCCTTCTTTGGAGGCTATGGCAACGACCTATCCGGTGACGCTGGATGAGTTGCAGAATATCCCCGGTGTCGGAGCGGGAAAAGCCAAGCGCTACGGGAAAGAGTTTGTCGAGCTGATCCGCCGCCATGTGGAAGAGAATGAGATCGAGCGACCGGAAGATTTACGCGTCCGTACTGTGGCGAATAAATCGAAACTGAAAGTGTCTATTATCCAACGGATCGACCGCAAGGTGGCGCTGGATGAGATTGCGCTCACAAACGGACTGGAATTCAATGAATTATTGGATGAACTGGAAGCCATAGTCTATTCCGGCACACGCATCAATATCGACTACTTTGTGAACGATGTCATGGACGAAGATCATATCGAAGATATATACGAATATTTTAAAGACTCGGAAACGGATGATCTGGAAGAGGCTATCGATGAGTTGGGCGGTGATTATACGGAAGAAGAAATTCGCCTGGTTCGCATCAAGTTCCTTTCGGAAATGGCGAATTGATCGGTTTATGAAGCCATAGAAATAAAGGCACGAGAGGCTATAAAAAATACTAAATTAAGCGAATGGTATAATTTTCCCGGAGATTCACCGTTAGTATAATGTTGATTTAAAAAGTACATTGGCTGTATGAAAGGAAAAATACTGAGAAAGAACATCGTATTATTACTTTGTTTGTGTCTCTTCTTTACCGGTAAAGCGAAGAATTTACCGGATTCGGTCATTATGACCGTTGCCGGAAAAGAGGTGCCTTTATCTGAGTTTATTTTTATAGCACAAAAGAATGGCGAAGCCGATTTTTCGAGTATGAAATCACTTGAAGAATATGCGGAGCTTTTCACGAATTTCAAACTGAAAGTGGCCGATGCCGAAGCCAAAGGGCTGGACAAAACGCGGGCATTCTCTTCCGAATTGGCCATGTATAAAGGGCAATTGATCGGGAGCTACCTGTCGGATAAAGAAGGGGAAGACAAAGCGATGCGCTTGATTTATGACCGGGGTAATGAGGTGCTCGAATTGAGCTATATCCTGTTTAAGATGCCTCCGGGACAAGCCTTATTGAACGACACGATCGCTCCTTACCAATCGGCGATAGCAGTGTGCGACCGCCTCCGCAAAGGAGAAAATCTGGATGTACTGGGAAAACAATTGGCAGGAGAAAATCCGGCAGCCGTTCAGTATGAATATGTACCGGTATTATTGCCGCTGACAGCTTCAAAGGCGTTGGAAAACGGGCTTTATTCTTTGCCGACAGGCGAGATATCTGCTCCGATCAGAACGGGCAGAGGCTATTATGTGGCCCAGATTCATAAACGGGTACCCAACCCCGGGAAAGTCCGTGTCGCTCATATCCTGGTTGCCTTCCAGGATACCACCGAGCAGGCGAAAGCCGAGGCTTTGGTCAAGATACAGGGTGTTTACGAGAAACTGCAGGGCGGCGCTGATTTCGCAACATTGGCCAAAGAATATTCCGATGATCCGGGAAGCAAAATCAATGGCGGAGAGTTGAAAGCTTTTGGTCCGGGAGAGATGGTTCTTCCGTTCGAAAAAGCCTCTTTCGCTTTGCAGACACCGGGCGAATTATCCGGTTTGATCGAATCGCGCTTCGGATATCATATCATCAAATTGATTGAGAAACAACCCCGACCTTCTTATGAATCGGAAAAGAGAGGGCTGATGGAGGTGATGAGTAAAGGCGAATACAATTTTGAACTTTATCAAGCCTTCGACGATCGGATGCGCCAGGCGTATTCCTTTGTTTTTTATCCCGAGGCTTATCAGGAACTCGTGGCGTTGACGGGCGAATATTTCCCGGCCGATCCGCAGTTTTATGAAAAAGCAAAAGAGATGCATAAGACCTTATTTACGCTGGAGGATGAAAAATTCGCTCAGGGTGAATTCGCTTACTATATGGCTACCCAGCCTTTCTCGACAAAGACATACGGGCCTGACTTTATGCAGGAGATCTTCGACCTGTTTATCCGCGAGTTGACCACCAATGCCGAACGCGCAAAGATAGAAGAGAAATATCCGGAATATAAATTTTTATTGCAGGAGTATCGGGATGGTATATTGTTGTTTGAGATATCGAACGATAAGGTCTGGAGCAAACCGGTAGAAGAGCAACCGGCTCTTGAGGCTGCATGGCTAAAGGAGCTGAAACAGAAGTACCCCGTAGTGATTAATAAAAAAGCGTTGAAGCGACTGAAAAATTAATGCGTGCGTATGCAAAAGAAATTCCTGTTCATACCTTTTCTGTTCTTGTTGTGTGCTTGTAAAGGAGGACAGAATGATGGGAATACGGAAGTACTCGCCACAGTCGGCGAAAAGATATTGAAACGGTCGGATGTCACTGCCATTATTCCGAAGGGGATTTCCTCTTCGGATAGTTTGTTTATGGCCGAAAGTTTCATCAAAAAATGGGTGAAAGATGCTTTGGTCTACGAAGTGGCATTGAATAACCTGGGGGATGAAAAGACAGAAATCAATAAATTGGTTGAAGACTACCGGGAATCTCTGGTGCGTTACCGCTATCAGGAACGCTTGTTGCGGGAAAGACTGACGGCCGACCTTCGCGAAAGTGATAAGTTGAATTATTACGAAGAAAATCAAAAGAAATTTATACTCGACAAAAGTCTGATCAAAGGATTATTCCTGAAAATCCCGGCGGATGCCCCGGGGCTTTCCGATGTAAAAAGCTGGTATAAACAGACGAATGTTGATGCTTTAGAGAAAATTGAGAAATATAGTGTGCAAAATGCCACACTTTATGACTATTTTTACGACCGCTGGGTCGACTTCGATGCGATCATGGAAAATATCCCCTTGCGGATAGCCGATCCGAATGCCTTTTTGAAGGCGAATAAGTTCGTGGAAGTGGCCGATAGCAGCTACCATTATCTGTTGAATATCAGCGAATATCTCCCTTCGGGAAGCGTTGCGCCCTATGATTATGCGCATGCCCGGATCATCGAGATGCTGATCAATCAACGGAAAATGGATTTTGTGCGAAATTTTGAGGAAGAGTTATATAATGATGCTATTCGGAAAGGAAAAGCAAAAGTAGTTTCCGAACCGTGAGTAGTTTTACTAAAGAATAAAACATGATGAAAAAGATTTTTTACCTGTTACTGTTTGTGTCGTGTGTGCATTTCGCGATGGCGCAAAGTCAAAGTAATGTGATTGATGAAATCGTATGGGTGGTTGGTGATGATGCGATTCTACTTTCGGATGTGGAGAATCAGCGCTTAATGATGCAGAGTGAAGGGGTTCGTCTGGAAGGAGATCCTTATTGTTTCATTCCGGAACAAATAGCCGTGCAGAAATTGTATCTGAATCAGGCTAAGATCGACAGTATCGAGGTGAATGAGGCGAATATCATTCAGCAAGTGGATTACTGGATGAACCAGGTACAAAACCAGTTTGGTTCCCGCGAAAAGATGGAAGAGTATTTCGGCAGAAAATATTCCCAGATCAAAGAAGAAAGAAAAGAGACCGAACGCGAAGGAGCGATCATCCGGCAGATGCAAAGCCAGTTGGTCGGCGAGGTTAAACTGACGCCATCCGAAGTCCGGAAGTTTTACAATCAACTGCCTCAGGATAGCTTGCCTACGATCCCGACGACCGTCGAGGTGCAGATCATTACCCTCGAACCCACGATTCCTCTGGAAGAGATCGATGCGATCAAAGCCCGACTCCGGGAATATACGGAAGATATTTATAGCGGGAAAAGATCTTTTTCCCTGTTGGCACGTCTTTATTCGGAAGACCCCGGTTCTGCCATGCAGGGAGGGGACATGGGATATGTCAGCAAAGGGAACCTGTTGCCCGAATTTGCCAATGTCGCTTTTAACCTGACGGACCCGAGCCGGGTTTCACAGATTGTGCAGACCGAATACGGCTATCATATTATTCAACTGATCGAAAAGCGGGGCGACCGTATCAATGTGCGCCATATCCTGTTGCGCCCGAAGGTGTCGGAAAAGGAGTTGAATGAGGCGACGGTAAAGATGGACTCGCTCTACGCGGATATCAAAGCGGAGAAATTCTCGTTTGAAGAAGCGGCACTCTATCTTTCTTATGATAAGGATTCAAAGAATAACAAAGGCTTGATGGTGAATAAGAAAGAGAGTAATAACTATGGCACGCCTAAATTCGAGATGCAGGAACTGGCTCCGGAAATCGGGCGGGTAATCAATGACCTGGAGGTAGGAGAGATCTCGAAACCCTTTACCATGATCACCGACCGCCAGAAAGAAGTGGTTGCAATCGTCAAGCTGAAGTCCAGAACTTTGCAGCATAAGGCAAATATGTCGGACGACTATCAGGTATTGAAATCCATGGTAGAAAACCAGAAAAGAGAAGAGCTATTAAAAGATTGGATACTGAAAAAGCAAAAGTCGACATACGTGCGTATCAGTGAAGGCTGGCGGAATTGCGACTTTCAGTTCCCGGGCTGGGTAAAAGAATGAAAATAGACAGGTTGTTTTTAAAGATCAGTTGTTTCTTTTTGCTTTTTGTTTGTGTACAGGCGCAAACCCAGACTTCACTATCCTCTCCTGAAAACAAAACGCCGACCCGGCTATACCTGGAACGAGCTGATTCTTTGGCCTTTAATGAGGTGATGAATCCGGATGCCCAGATATTGTATGGCGATGTGGTCTTCCGGCACGACAGCTCTTATATGTATTGTGACAGCGCCTATTTCTATGAAACATCCAACTCCCTGGAAGCCTTCAGCAATGTCCGGATGGAACAGGGAGATACGCTTTTCGTTTACGGGCAATATCTGTATTACGACGGGAATACCCGGATCGGGAACCTGCGTGAGAATGTGCGCATGGAGAACAATCAGGTGACTTTGTTCACAGACAGCTTGAATTATGACCGGAATGCGGATATCGGTTACTACTTCGACGGCGGTTTGATCGTAGATGAAGACAATGAGTTATCTTCTTATTACGGACAATATTCGCCTACGACCAAATTGGCGATCTTCAATGACAGTGTGCAGCTAAACAATCCGGATTTTGTGCTTTACTCCGATACCTTACATTATTATACCGACTCCAAAATCGCCGTTATACTGGGCCCTTCCGTCATCTTGGCCGATAGCGGAACCATCTACACCTCGCGGGGCTGGTACGATACGGTTGATCAAACCTCTTTGTTATTGGATCGTTCCCGGGTGGAGACGACCGACAAGATTCTGATCGGGGACTCCATCCTCTACGATCAGGGCGTTGGCTTCGGTGAGGTTTTTGGCAATATGTTTTTGCAGGATACGACCAATCAGGTGATCCTGGAAGGGCAATACGGCTATTATGACGAGCAGATTGGTTTCGGCCTGGCAACCGATAGCGCCCGCTTCCTTGAATACAGCCAGGGGGATACGCTCTACTTGCATGCGGATACGTTGCAGATGATGACTGTCGACGAGGATTTCCGGGAGATCAAAGCATATTACGGCGTACGTTTCTTCCGGGTAGACCTGCAAGGCGTCTGCGATTCGATGCAGTTCAATACCCGCGACTCGATCCTCTATATGTTCGACGATCCGATCTTATGGAATGAAGAATATCAACTGAACGGAGATACGATTCTGGTCTATATGAACGACAGTACGATCGACCGTGCGCATATCAAGCAATTTGCCTTTGCCATCCAGGAGGCCGACTCCTCGTATTACAATCAGTTGAAAGGGAACGACCTCAAAGCCTTCTTTATCGATGGGGCAATCAGCCAGATTGAAGTAGCCGGTAATGCCGAATCGATCTTTTATCCGTTGGAGAAAGACGGAACGATGATCGGTCTGAACGAAACACAAAGCGGTTTCCTGTCCATGTGGTTCAAGGATAATACGTTTGAGAAACTACTCCTGACCCCTGCTTCGAAAGGGGTATTGACACCGATACCGGATATCCGCGAAGAGCAGAAGAAGTTGAAAGATTTTAACTGGTTCGACTACATCCGCCCCCGGGATAAAGACGACATCTTTGACCTTCGGAAAAGAAATGTCGAAGCGGTTCCCCGGAGAAGTAATAAATTCGTACATTAGCAGTGTAAATAAAACGTTGAATTATGTCAATTTTCTCCTTTTATAAAATGCGTAAGCCACGCCAATTCGATCACAAGCCCATCTACTGGGACCCGCGCAGAGAAGATATGGAAGAGCGGGAGCGCCGTATCCGTCGGGAGTTAGGCATGGAAGAGTCGTTGGAAGATTATAAACCGCAGATCAAAGGTAAATTTGTGGAAGGCACTTCTCACCTCAAGCGCAGCTACAACCGGGGAGAGGATGCTCGTTCCCGTAAATATAAGAATTTCAAGCTGGCTCTGTGGTTGGTCGTATTGGCTTTTATTTTTTGGATTTTGTTCTTCTTTAAATGAGTGATATAATACATCTTTTACCCGATAGTATCGCGAATCAGATAGCGGCCGGCGAGGTTATTCAACGTCCGGCCTCTGTTGTTAAGGAACTGGTCGAGAACGCGGTGGACGCCGGAGCGACGCAGATCCGGGTGAATATCAAAGACGCCGGGCGCACGTTGATTCAAGTGATCGATGATGGCAAAGGCATGTCGGAGACGGATGCCCGCATGGCGTTCGAACGGCACGCGACCTCTAAGATCTCTTCGGCGGACGATCTTTTCTCGCTGACCACGATGGGTTTTCGCGGGGAAGCATTGGCTTCGATTGCTGCCGTGGCGCATGTCGAGTTGCGTACCCGGCTGAGAGGAAGTGAGTTGGGTGCACGGCTGACGATCGTGGGTTCCACAGTGGAAGAATCCACCTGTGATGCGTGCGGCGAAGGCAGTATTTTCTCTGTCAAAAACCTCTTTTTCAATGTGCCCGCCCGCCGGAAATTCCTTAAATCCAATGAGACCGAATTCCGCAATATCGTACAGGAGTTTGAGCGTATAGCACTTGTCAACGCGCATGTAGCCCTGTCGCTTTATCATCAGGATACGGAGATTCTGAATCTGCCGATCTCCGGCTTGCGCCAGCGCATCATCCATATCTTCGGGAAAGGTTTGAACGAGAAGTTACTGACGATCGAAGCGCAAAGTTCCCTGGCCACGATCTCCGGCTTTGTCGGCCGGCCGGATTCGGCCCGAAAAAGGGGGGCGTTGCAGTATTTCTTTGTCAATGGCCGCTATATGCGCCATCCCTATTTCCATAAAGCGATCATGCAAGCGTATGATCAATTGATTCCGACCGGGGAGATGCCTTCTTATTTCATCTATTTCACGCTTAATCCGGCTTCGATCGACGTGAATATCCATCCGACGAAAACCGAGATCAAGTTTGAGAACGAACAACCGATTTGGCAGATCCTGATGTCGGCCACCCGCGAAGCGCTGGCGAAGTCGAGCGCCATCCCTACCATCGATTTCAATCGCGAAGATGCCATCGATATCCCGGTTTACAACCCGATCGAGAGAGAAGAAACAAGGATTACACCTCCGACCGTCCAGGTCGACCGCAATTATAACCCTTTCCGCTCGACCGCAAGCAGCAATTACAAACGGCAGGAAATGGACTGGTCGCAGCTTTATAAAGGATTTGAGAGCGAAACACCGGTGGAACCGGCCATTCCGGAGCATGACCTGTTTGATTTGGGAACCATAACGGACACGATACAACCGGAGAAGTTCTTCGATGAAAAGTCGGTCTCTTCCTATCCGTATAAAGATCAATACATCATCACCTCCCTGAAGTCAGGCCTGGTCATTATCGATCAGCATCGGGCGCATGTCCGGGTCCTCTACGATCAGTATATGGAACGGACCCGTCAGCGGCAGGGTGTCTCCCAGCAGTTGCTTTTCCCCGAGATCGTGGAGTTTACGCCGGCCGAAGCCAGTGTCGTTCCTGTCCTTCTGGACGATTTGCATTATATCGGTTTTGATTTGAGCGATTTGGGACAAGGAAGTTATGCGGTCAACGGCGTGCCGCCGGGCATCGAGGGCCTGAACCCGGTGAATCTGTTGAAAGAGATGGTGACCCGCAGTATCGATACGGGTTGCGAAGTAGTCGAAGAGATCGCGCATGCCCTTTCGTTATCCCTGGCCAAAGCCGCCGCTATCCCTGTCGGGAAATCACTTTCCCCGGAAGAGCGCGACCATCTGATCGCTTCGCTCTTCTCCGCGACCGACTCCCATCTGACCCCGGATGGCAAAACGATCCTTACGATCCTTACCGAGGATGAACTGGGCAAACGTTTCCGCTGAAAATAAGACATTAAATATCCTCTTCAAAAACTACCGGTAGTTTGCTCAGCAACTACCGGTAGTTTGGCGACAAAATATTAGTAGTTTGCGCGCAAACTTCCGGTAGTTTTACCACATAAAAGTTTTACCCCGGTCTTCACCTTTCAACCAGTCGCCAGATCCCTGTATTGATCAGCGTTTCGGGTGAAAGGATAAAGGAATATCTTAAAAAGACGACAGGAGCTGGAGGCTTCCCGAAAAAGGCTGCCGGCCTTTTGGAAAACCCTGCCGGCCTTTTGGAAAACTCCGGCGGCCTTTTCGGAAACTCCGGCGGCCTTTTCCGGGAAGCCTCCGTCCTTCTCCAAGCCTTCACCCGAAACGCTGATCAATACAGGGGTCTGGCGACCGGGTGAAAGGTGAAAGGGGGGTGCGAAACTTTTATGTGGTAAATATTTTATGTAAGTTTGTCGGCTGATAGAATAAAAGTGTGCAACCCTAGATTATACATACATGATAACGTTCGAAACGACAAGACTAATTATCCGGGAAGTCTCAGAAGAAGATTTCCCCTACCTCTTAGCCATTTATACCTGCCGGAAAAATATGGAATATATCTCAAGCGGGAAGTTCGACTGGACCATGGAGGAACTGAAAAGTAAATATAACCGGATGAATAAAGATTATCGGAAAGGTTACGGCATCTTTGTGGCGGAAAAGAAAGACGATCATACGATTATCGGAGAAGCCGGCTTATTTGATTCTTTTGATGATCCGGCCACCCTGGAACTCGGCTACATTGTCGATCAGAACTACTGGCGCAAAGGCTTCGGGCATGAGATCAGTGAGGCCTTGATCCAATATGCTTTCGACCGGTTGGGCATAGAAAAAGTCGTAGCCCGTATGTATGCGGATAATCTGGGGTCGGTTTCGCTCAGTGAAAAAGCCGGAATGAAAAAGACAGAAACCGGAACGACTCCCGAGGGGAAAGTATTTTATCGGTACGATTTATTGAAAGAAGAATAGGCTTTTCGTATCTTTATCAAACAAGAAATCCTGAAAAAATGAAATATCAATCTTTACTATTCCTTTTGATCTGCCTGGTATTATCCGCAGATGCTTTCTCTCAGGAGAATACCTATCCCACGAAAGAAAGGCTCTTCCATATCGAACGAAGCAAAAACAAGAATATGGTTTGTTACGACGTCAATCTGGTTGATGGCCGACCGGATGAAAAGGAACCGCTGAACGTGTATTGGATCAATCGGGAAGAATCGCCCGGGCAGAAGAAAGGTTTGTCGGCGATACAGAAACGAATGGCCTATGGATACAAGCAAGTTTCCCGCGACGCGAACACCTGCCAGATCACCCTGCAGGCTTATCCGGGCCGTGTGTTGACGCTCCGCCTGCTGCACGGCAAATATGTCTGCACCCTGGAAATAAACGGCAAACAAGCCGTACTCAACCGCCTCTACGTGAAAGCCAAAGAAAACAACTCCCTGAAAGTCGAATATGTCGAACTGACCGGCACCGCATTAGATACCCAATCTCCCGTTTCCGAGCGGGTTTTGAATAAATAATTGTTTTTATTCTTCATTAAAATTAGTCGTTTGTCGTGACTCGGCATAATCCATGCAAGCACGGATTCTACACTCGCTACTTCAAACGTTCAATATTCTTCAATAATCGGGCGATTTCCTGTGGGGTGATGGTGACTTGTTCGGCTTTGTCGTAAATAGTGAGTAAGGTGATGACTCCATTTTCTTCATTGATGATTACCGTATAGGTAATGACCCGTGCTCCGTGGCTTTTACCTTTGCCTTTATCGGAGATAGGCATACGGATTTTCCGAACACCGCCTCCCAGGTCGATGCCGATAGCTGGGTTTTGTTCGAGTTTATCAAGAAGGGCTTCGTAATCCTTGCCGATGTTACGGTACTTTTTAGTCAGCCGTTTAATTTCCTTCTTAAACCGTCGACTTGATTTAATCTCGTAGTTCATCAAGAATGTCGCGTGCTGATTGTAATTGTATTTTCCCTTCGCGAGCCAGCTTTACTTCCAACAAGGCCTGGCGGATGTCTTCCAGTATTTCCTTTTTTCTTTTTTCTGCTGTGTCATTCGGGGTTATACGTTCGTAGACGGCCTGAGGTTCGTTGGCGATGGATTGATATTCATCGGGCAGCTCATTGGTTATGTCTTTCTTCTTTCCTGCTTTCATTCGACGTTCCTCCTTTATACTCATTGGGTTACTTTACAAAGATAGTGAAAGCCGAATGCAGATCCAAGCTTGCTTGAGATATGCTGAGGCGCATCCTATCTTCTACAAAGGTAGAGAAATTATTATAAACGATCACTACTTTGGCTGCTGAATCTAAGGACTATGTCCATACAGAATAGACGGATTTGAGAAGGGTTCTTGTTTTAATCGCTTATATTTGTACGTTCAGCGGGATGCGGATAAGGTATGCCGTGTGGATCTGATGGAATAAAAATAGAGAGTCATGAGAAAAATTGCATTTATTGTATTAGCGGCGATTCTATTAATCGCTTGTGAGGGACCGATGGGGCCTGCTGGTAGAGATGGTAAAGACGGACAGGACGGTTATGGAACGGAATGGTATACGACCTCTTTTGTGATCAAAAAGTCGGATTGGATATTGAGTGGTCAGCCTGGGGCGTTGAATACGTATTATTACGCCGATAAGCAGATCCCGCAGTTGAGTGATTTTGTTTTCGACGAGGGACTGGTGCTCGGTTATATCCAGACCGATGTGGATGTGAAGAACGGTTTGCCTTTTGTCCTGCACATGGGCGAGGAAGGGAATGGACAGGAGTTTCTCTGGACGCAGACGTATGATTTTGATTACTCGCCGGGCATGGTCCGTTTCTATATTACCTATTCGGACTTCAACACCCAAATCGCACCGGAGGCGGAGACTTTCCATATTGTCCTGGTGTGGTAACCTGAAGGCTGATCCGGCACGACATGAGACTGGCGATCTACCAATCCTATTTCTTTCCGTATATCGGCTACTTCCAACTGATGCAGGCCGTGGATAAGTTTATCCTTTACGACTATCTGCATTATATCGATGGAGGGTGGATCGCCCGGAACCGGATCATGTCGCCCGATGGGCATACCTTTTACATGTATATCCCCATCGAGAAGAAGAGCTCGAACAGGCGGATCAATGAACTTGTTATCAGTCATCATGAAGACTGGCAGCAGAAAGTCGCCGGACAGTTGCGGAGTTGTTACGGGAAAGCTCCTTTCTTCCAGCAGCTTTTCCCCTGGGTAGAAGACTTGTTGATGCAACCCTGCGACCGGCTGTCGGCATTCAATTACAAGAGCCTGACCGCTATCGCCCGACTGTTGGACATCCCTACGGAGATCGTATGGGATCATACCTTATATCAAGCGATCGAAGAGCGCTTGGAAACCGAAAACTATCCTTTGGAAAAGAAGAGCCAGCGCCCGTTATGGATCTGCCGGCAGGAAAAGGCGGATACGTTTGTCAATGCCATCGGTGGGCAAAAGCTTTATTCCAAAGCTATTTTCGCAGAGCAGGGGGTCGAACTGTTCTTTCTTCAGTCCGATAAGTATATGCGGCAAGAGCCGGACAACGTGCCGATGCCCGAGCTGTCGATCCTCGATGTCCTGTTTCGTTACGGCGTGGAGGAGACGAAAAGACTACTCCACTGTTACACGCTTATTTAGAAACGATCGTATGTACGACGCGCTCCAGGTCTTTCTCCGTCAACAGATGATGGATCGGAAGACAGAGCACGCCGTTCGCCATGCGATGGGCAACAGGCAGGTTGGCCGGATCGGCGGAAACGATCTCCCGGTAAGGCGCGAAGGCCGTGATCAGCGGATAGAAGTAACGCCGGCACAGGATCTTCTCTTTCTTCATCTTCTCATTCAATTGATCCCGACTGATGCCGAACGCCTCTGCATCGATAAATATCGGGAAATAGGCGTAGTTCGATGTATATCCCTCTTTCGTATCAGGTAGAGTCAGCCCTTCGACGGCGTCGAGGTGTTGGCGGTAGTACGCGGCCACCCGCTGGCGGGCGCGGATAGCTTCGTCGACATGGCGGAGCCCGACCAAGCCGTAGGCCGCGCGGATCTCGTCCAGTTTGCCGTTTGTTCCGGGATGGGGTATATTCGTCTCGGTCTCAAAACCAAAGCTGCGGATGCGGTCGATCCGTTTCTTCGTATCCAGATCATGGCTGATAATGGCGCCTCCCTCTACGGTATTATACACTTTGGTGGCGTTAAAGCTCAATACGGAGAGATCACCGGCCAACAGCAGGGAGCGGCTTCCCTGTTTTACACCGAAGGCATGCGCCGCGTCGTAAATCACTTTCAGCTGGTGGCGCCGGGCAATCTCCCGGATCTCTTCCGTCGCGCAGGCATGACCATAGACATGCACGGGCAGTATCGCATTTGTTTCGGGTGTGATCGCCTGTTCGATCTTTGCCGGATCGAGGTTCTGGTCGGCAGGGTGTATATCCGCGAACACCGGTCGCAGGCCATTCATCCACAACGCGTGGGTGGTCGCCACAAAGCTATACGGGGTAGTGATCACCTCGCCGGTGATGCCCAATACGTTCAAAGCGCAAGCCAACGCCGTTGTGCCGTTGGTGAACAGCGAGAGGTACGGCACATCCAGATAGGCGCGCAGCGCTTCTTCCAACGCGGCATGATACACTCCTTCGTTGGTGATGTGTCGGCTTTTCCATATCTCCTCCAGGTAAGGCGTCAGCTCTTCCAGGGGAGGCATCAGCGGGGTGGTTACGTTTATCTGTTCTTTTTCCATCGTGTTATCGTTTGTATGAAAATCTGCCCTTTGACTATGGGCAAAAGGTATATCTTGATCCATATCGCGCACTTTCGGCGGAGAGAGACTTGCCGCAGGTCCGCCTCAAACCCTTCGTAGGTCAGGACCGGCCGGTAGCTCTTTCTTTTACTAAGCAAGCCGGCTTGCACATGTAGTTTCCTTTCGATAAAATGTTTGTGATAGCGGTAATGCGTCAAGGCATCGAAGCCGTCGAGCATCTCGAACTCCGTCCGGGTCATCTCCCGGCGGGCGGCATCCGACATCTTCCGGTAGCGGTCGGTATGCGAGCCGGGCACACGTTTGCGGTAGACCGACAGGACTTCATTCAGGTAATACACCTTTCCCTGTGTCGCCAGAAAATGAGCCAAAGGCGCGTCGCCGATATGGCAACGCAGGCAGAAGTCCGGGTAGTCTTTCATCCGTATTTTCCGGTACATAAACGAAGCCGTCGGCCAACAGACTTGTTTCCAGCGAATGATATCCGTGAAGCGGGCTTCCTGGCTTTTAGTGTATTGGCGATAGACCTTGCCTTTGCCTTTATGGTCCCGGGTCATCGCGGGATGGAGACAGAGCGTAACCTCCGGATCACGGTCCAGGATGTCCGCCTGCTTTTGCAGCTTCGCTGGGTCGGTCCAGAAATCATCTCCTTCACACAGCGCGATGTATTCTCCCCGGGCAAGGGGTAGGAGGATGGTGGTGATGATCGCCCTGGTTGTGGTGGTATATTGATTCTGAGTTTGTATGACCGGGCGTATCCGGTCCGGATACAAGGCGGCATACGTCCGCACGATCTCGGTGGTTCCGTCGGTCGAGGCATCGTCGTGCACCAGGATTTCATAGGCGAAAGAGGTCTCCTGCGTCAACAGGCTGTCCAGGCATTGACGCAGATACGCTTGGTGATTGTAGGTCACACAGCAAACACTCACTTTGATGTTTTCCTTGTCTTTCACTTGAAAAGGCGCGTTTGATAGCCCAGGCAGCGATAGCCTTGCGCCGCGGATTCTTTGTCTATCTCCCGGATAAAAGGTGCTTCTTCTTTTAATTGTTTTTTCACCCAGTTGCACAGGCTGATCGTAATGCCGTATGCGCCGGCAATATCGCGGATCAGGGCTAACTTCTCTGCGCAGATCTTCTTCTCCGGCGCCAGGCGGCTCCGTTGTTTGATATGCCCCTGATTGCTTTCGCGCAGGTAGGGTGCGAAGAACTCCCCGACTTTCTCCGGGTCGTAGTGGTGGATATACTGCGCCACCAATACCAGGTTGCGGATCTCGGCGGTGAAGAACTCCGGCTTGATATTGCGTACGCCGGCAGCCGAAAGTTGGCGCATATAGTGGGTGATCACCTCCTCCGTCAGGTACGGAATGAAAAGGGGCTGGCAGAGTACGGACTCCGCCCAGATCCCGGCTTCGCGACATTGACACAATACTTCCAGGCGTTCTTCAATACTTGCCACATGGGGCTCGAGGATATGCCGCAGGTAAGCGGGCATGATGCCGATGCTTCCGTTGACCTGCACCTTACCTGCCAGTTCCTTCAATAACTCGAAGACGGAGTTCCCGGCATGGCGGATATTCAGGTGTTGCATCCCGGCTTTTGTGGCGATAAACAGGCGCACGCCGGAGTCGGGGTATTGCTCGTAATGCGTAAGGAACGTTTTCAGTATCTGATGTGCCAAGCCATTGTAAAGATGAGGCTCGGAGAAGGCTTCCGTCTTCGGCGAGAAGTAATAGAAAAGCGGCTTCTCCCGATTGCGCTCCAGGGAACGGGCGAGCTTCTCGGCATAGTTCGTGAAGACCCGGATGGGCTGGATGTGTTTTCCGTCGGTGACCAGGCAGTACTGGCATCCGGCGGCACAGGAGCCGGCCGAAGGGGAGATCTCCAATACATGGGTCGGGCATAAGCCGGTATAGTTATGGACTTCCAGCTCTTCGTCGATATCGGTCAGTTCTTCTTTGTATCTGTTTTCCGGGTTTAATGTCCGGCGGGAAAACAAACTGTTATACCATGCCGAACCGGCAAGCAGTTCATCGTTCACCTTTGAACTGATGGGGTAGTCGATCCCCAGGTTCTTCAACACCTCGCGATCGACGTCAAACGGTTTGAAACCGGGTGACTCGTAACAAGGTTTTTCTTCGTATAGTAATTGGAACGCTGTCATATTCTATAAAATAAAAGGATTGTGATAACCGGCATAGTCGTCCGTAAAACAAGGCGCCATCTTGCGGTCGTCTGTCCGGTTGGTTATTTCAAATGAGGATGCGCGGAACAGGCCGGTGCCGAAGAAATAGTGGTCGAAACATAAGAGCGTGCCCACCACGTAGTCGTGATATGCCTGTCCGCCGATCGTCGAACGGATACGTTTTTGGTGGATAAACGGCTGCAAGACCATCGCCTCCCGCACCGAAGGCGCGAACAACGCTTCCCACTCCTCCCGGTCGCATGTCCGCCCGGTATAGACCTGCTCGCTTTTGCCGAGCAATGCATGTTTCAACACCCATTCTTCTTTGTTCTTTCGAGCCTCCTCCCAGACGTCAGGCGCCTGAATAGCGGTATAGGTAGGGATCAGAAAAGGCGTTAACCGGGCAATCTCCTCTTTCGTCAGGCAATGCGCGAGGAAAGCGGGATCAGAGAGTACGGCCAGAAAACGTTTGTCGTGGATCAGGAAGATCGTGCGCATATCGTTCAAGGCGTTGGCGGCGGCGATATTCTCTAAGGTATTGTTGTCCATCCGCTCCATCTCCATCTGGTTCAGTTCGTTCACCACACAGGCACCTGCCAGGTCAGGCAGGTCGGCAACCTGTTCGGGCGTCACCACCACGGTCTTTATGCCCCACGCCTCAAAGAACGGAATATAGTATTTGATATCACACGGCCGGTCATTGCCTTTCAATACGTATAAGTGTCTCGGATTTCCCCAGTAGGCCAATAGATAGTCCAGGAATCGGTTGTACTCCGGCTGCTCCAGATACGATTGATAAGGGAAACGGCATTGCCCGATATATTCGGCAATGCCCGACAGGAAATAGCCGTTCAACGGAAACCGCGCCCCGATCTCACAGATCCGGAGCTGCCCATCCGCTTCGATCAGAAAGTCCGGACGATAGGTCCCTATCCGATAAGGGTAGGGACGACAGATCTCCATGATCCGCCGTATATTTTCCGTCAAGAGAAAGATATATTGATAATCAGCATAATGCCTGATAAAATAACCGATCGCCCGCATCAACAACTCTTGCACCCCTTGCAGCTCCTTATACCTTTCGGCCGTCACCACCACCGGAGTCTGCAGATACCATTGCGAAAGATAGGCCTGATGCGTTTCGGCAAATTGTTGAAACATTTTGTTTTTATTGTTTGGCACAGCACTTGTTTTCTTGTTTTACACTTCAAAACCACCCAAAAACCTTTTACCTTTTTCAGATGTAATATACTTAACCTCTTTTAGACTCCAACTCCACCCCTTAAAAGAAGGTGTATTCTGTAATTCGCTGTTTATCTTGATTCTGGAATTTTTCAACTCCACCCTTTTTGGGTCCCAACTCCACCTCGAACTATAGCCTTCTGGACAAGATTAAATGCAGATCATCTATTGTCATAAACTAAATTTCATATATTGTCACAAGATTAAATCCAAAAGTCTTGTAAAGATAGCCTTTTTGAAAAAAAGAGAAGCCTTTTGTGACGTTTTAAGTGGGCGGGCGACTAATGGAGTATGAAGTAAAAGCAATAGTGTAGTGGAAAAAGAATTCTTACGCATGATTCGTGAACATAACGGGATTATCTATAAGGTGGCCTCGATTTATGCTGATAAAGAGAACGTTCTGGACGATTTGTACCAGGAGGTGGTATTGAACCTATGGAAATCGTTCCCCACCTTCCGTAACGAGAGTGCTTATTCGACCTGGATCTACCGGATCGCCCTGAACACCTGTATCTCGTTCTTTCGCAAGAGCAGTCGCAAACCCATGTATGTGGAACTCTCGCCCGATCTGCGGGTCGCCACCGAAGATAATAGCTTTTACGTGAATGAACTCTATGCCTTGATCAACCAGCTGAATAAATTGGAGCGCGCGCTTATCTTCCTCTATCTCGAGGATAGACCCTATAAGGAGATCGCTGATATCCTGGGGATTACGCCAACCAATGTGTCGACGAAGATCAATCGCATCAAAGAGAAATTAAAAAAGATGTCAAACGATTAATACACAACAATTATGGACTTGGACGTATTAAAAAAAGAATGGCAGAAGAACGAGGCATTTCAGAAAGAAGTCAAAGAGAGTATGATCAAAGAGATGATATCCAATAAGAATAAAGGAGCCTTTGAACGCATTAAGAAGTATGAAAAAGAGGCGTTGCGCATTGTCCCTATCTGCTCGGTCGCTTTTGTTTTTCTGAGCGCTTCGATTATGGTTCACGGTAGTATGTTGGCCCGGATCTGGGTGTTAGCCATGTTGCCGATCGGTGCGTTGTTGTGGTATTGGTCGTACTGGCTTTGCGGTTTCCTGAATAAGATCGATATGAGCCGGATGAAGGTGACGGAGGTCTCCCGCTATATCCTGAAATACAAAACCTACCTGGTACGGCATACCGTCGGGGCGGCGATCCTGATGCCGATCTACCTGGGTGGGTGGCTTTATTTTTATATCTCCGTGATGGATCCCCGTATGGCGGAAACCTATACCAAAGAGTTTTACATTATTTACTTGCTGGTCGCGTTGGTATTGCTCTTCGTGATCCTCTGGTTCCGCTTCTTCCGCCATGTACGCGATATCCAGCAGAACCTGAAGGAACTGGAACAGTTCGAGCAGGAGGGGTAAGGCTTACATCCTTTTCAACACATTCTTTCGGACCGACCGGATAGCAGGAACCAATAGGTCGGGCTCCATTAATTCCAAGATGGCACGCAGCTCCTGCAGGAGTTCGGGGATAGCGCGACATTGATTATAGGCCAGTTTGATGCAAAGGGATTGCACGCCGGGCAATTCCTCTTTCGAGAGCATACGCTCGAAGCAGAAATCCAAGAAATCCACCCGCGGAGAATCAGGCAGGGGTTGTTTTACTAATAGATTCAGAAACAGACGCCGCTTGCCCGGATGCGTCTCACGCAAGACGCCATCGATCAATTCATCTTGCCGACTATATAACCATTCATTCGCCTGCCGGCTGAAATGCGTCAGTACCCACAACGCCTGATACGCCATCATCTCTTCTTCGTGATAGATCAATGCGTATAATTCCTCTTTTCGCGTGTCGTCCCCTTCGGCATAAAACCGGATTTCATGGATATCGCCGATATGAATGCGACTGGAGAGCCGTTCCTGTATGTTCATCTTTGCAAAGATAGGAGGTTGCGTTGAAAAACAAACGGATATATGCGATGAAATACCGGATTAAGACCCTATTCACGCAACTTCCGGCAGGAGTATTCACTTGTTGATAATTGTCAACAGATTTGTTGATAATTGTCAACAGATCTGTTGATAGTTATCAACAAATGTGTTGATGGTTATCAACAAACAAATACTCCCGGCAGAAAGAGGGGTGAGTCGCCCCGATCGGCATTCCTTCTCCGGCGTCTGTTGAAAAATATAAACAGGAAGAATCGTTAATTGAATATATTTGACTTTCTTTGTTATTTAGTTAGAGGATAAGCCTCTCATTCACTTTAATTTTATATGTATGAATATTTACATTGGTAACCTGAACTACAAGGTTCGGGAAGAAGATTTGAAACAAGTTTTTGAAGAGTATGGAGAAGTAAGCTCCGCAAAGATCATTAAAGACCGGGATACCGGCAGGGCCAAAGGGTTTGCATTCGTCGAAATGCCAAACGATGCGGAAGCCCAAAAAGCGATTGAAGAATTGGATCAGGCAGAATTTCAAGGACGTCAAATGGTCGTGAAAGAAGCGCGGCCAAAGGTGTAAAACAGTGAAAAATCTCAAAGGCATTTTCGCCGGGCAGTCGGCATCCAGCCAGTTGGTGAAGCTGGTCTTACTCGTACTGGCCGGCATGTTTCTCTCCACCTTTCTGGGTATGCTCCTATTGATGGGCACGCAAGGGACGAATGTCGATCCGGCGGCCCATCCCGGCTTGTTTCGCCTGGTTCAGTTTCTTTCTTCCGTTGGCACTTTTCTCCTGCCCGCCCTGATCATTGCCTGGCTGTGTAGCGAGAATCCGCGTATATACCTCTCACTCGGGCAGATGCCCAAAGGCAAGGTCTTGTGGTATCTTTTTCTGATTTATATCTTGTTGACGCCGGTGATGAGCCTCACGCAGTATCTGAATATGCAGATGGCATTGCCCGAATTCATGCGCCCCATCGAAGACTGGATGCGGGCACAGGAAGAGGCGGCCGAACGTCTCACGCTGGCATTGATAGGCGACGGTGCCCCGCTGACCCTCCTGGCCAACCTGTTGGTGATTGCCGTTACCGCTGCCGTAGCCGAAGAGTTCTTTTTCCGCGGGGCGGTACAGCGCATACTGGGTCGTTGGATGCCTAACCCACACGCGGTGATCTGGGTGACCGCCATCTTGTTCAGTGCCATCCACCTGCAGTTCTACGGGTTTATCCCCCGCCTGTTGATCGGAGCTTATCTGGGATATCTATTATTTTGGAGCCGGAACATCTGGGTACCGGTCATCGCACACTTCCTGAACAACGCCGTAGCGGTGATCGGCTTGTCGAACAGCGACCTGAAAGAGATGGAATATTTCAATGGGGAATTAAATCCGGGACACCTGATCTTTTATGCGATCGTCTCAGCAATTGCCCTTCTGTTACTGATCCCGGTGATCCGACGCTTACGATCGGAATTTGATTTATAAATCTTTCTTCCGCAGGACGAAGTCTTTTCCGAGGTATTTCTCGCGCACGATCTCGTTCTCGGCCAACTGCTCGGCAGTGCCCTGAAAGAGCACCTTCCCTTCGAACAACAGATAGGCACGGTCGCAGATACTCAAGGTTTCGTACACGTTGTGGTCGGTAATCAGGATACCGATATTCTTATGCTTCAGGCGGGCAACGATGGTCTGGATATCCTGTACGGCAATGGGGTCGACCCCGGCGAACGGTTCGTCGAGCATGATAAACTTCGGGTCGATCGCCAGGCAACGGGCAATCTCCGCCCGGCGGCGTTCCCCTCCCGAGAGCTGGTCGCCCAGGTTGCGGCGCACCTTATGCAAGCCGAACTCCGCGATCAGGCTTTCCAGTTTCTCTTTTTGATAGTCAAGCGGTTTATCGGTCATTTCCAGGACCGAACGGATATTATCTTCGACGGTCATCTTGCGGAAGATAGAAGCTTCTTGTGCCAGGTAGCCGATCCCGTTGCGGGCTCTTTTAAAGACCGGGAACTTCGTGATCTCCATATCATTGAGGAAAATCCGCCCTTCATTGGGCGTGACCAAGCCTACAGCCATATAAAACGTAGTCGTCTTCCCGGCTCCGTTAGGCCCCAGCAATCCGACAATCTCACCCTGTTGTACATTGATCGACACATGGTTCACCACGGTACGGGTTCTATATTTCTTTACCAGGTCTTCCGTGCGAAGCACCATTTTTACTTCTTCTTCCATGATGCAAAGAAACAACTTTCTTTGTAATTATGAATGATGAATTATGAATTATGAGAACCAAGCCGAACGTTAACAAGTGTTTAGTTATAATTTTCCCTTCTCATAATTCATCATTCATAATTCATAATTCGCCAGAAATGTGTTTCTTTGTTGTCCAAAACAACATCAATTCAAGTCTTATGTCAATTTCCCGTTTCCATGCCGTTGAGAAGGCTTCCAACCGGAAACCTGTAGCCGCTACGATCCCCGCGACTAAAGTATCTGATTATTTCGGTATCCATGTTTTCACCCGCAAGACGCAGAAGAAGTACCTGTCGAAAGAGACTTATGGTGCGTTGACCCGCGCCATCGACCAGGGCACGCCTATCGACCGGGAGATTGCCAACCATGTGGCCGCCGGTATGCGTATGTGGGCATTGGAGAAAGGCGTGACACATTATACACACTGGTTTCAGCCGCTCACCGACGGCACGGCCGAGAAGCACGACGCCTTTGTCGAGCTCGACGGCAACGGCGGTATGATTGAAGCCTTCAGCGGAAAGATCTTGGTACAGCAGGAGCCCGATGCCTCAAGCTTCCCCAGCGGCGGCTTGCGCAATACGTTCGAGGCGCGCGGCTATTCCGCCTGGGACCCTTCATCGCCTGCTTTTATCGTCGACGATACCTTGTGTATCCCGACCGTCTTTATCGCGTACACCGGTGAGGCGCTCGATTATAAGACTCCCCTGATCCGCTCCATCGAAGCGTTGAACAAAGCAGCCGTCGATGTCTGCCATTATTTCGACGAAGAGGTGAATAAGGTGATCACCTACCTGGGTTGGGAACAGGAATATTTCCTGGTCGACGAAGCGCTCTATGCCGCCCGCCCCGACCTGATGTTGACCGAACGCACCCTCTTGGGCCATGAGAGCGCGAAGAACCAACAATTGGACGACCACTACTTCGGTTCGATCCCCACCCGCGTCCAGGAGTTTATGAAAGACCTGGAAGAAGAATGTTACATCCTGGGCATCCCTGTCAAGACGCGCCACAACGAGGTGGCTCCCAACCAGTTCGAATTGGCGCCCATCTACGAAGAGTGTAACCTGGCAAACGATCATAACCAGTTATTACTCTCGATCATGAAACGCGTCGCCCGCCACCATAACTTCCGGATCCTGTTGCACGAAAAACCTTTTATGGGCGTGAACGGATCGGGCAAGCATTGCAACTGGTCGATGGGCACGGATACGGGTATCAACCTGTTCTCGCCGGGCAAAGACCGGGAAGACAACCTGCGCTTTATCACTTTCGTGGTCAATACATTGATGGCGGTCTACAAATACAACGGGCTCCTGAAAGCCAGCATCGCCTCGGCAACCAACGCTTTCCGCCTGGGCGCCAACGAAGCCCCGCCGGCGATCATCTCCTCTTTCCTGGGTAAGCAGATATCCGAGATCCTCGATAAGTTCGAGAACAGCTCCATCGAAGACGCCATCGAGGTGGATGCCAAGAAACGCCTCTACCTGGGCTTCGGACAGATCCCCGAACTCTTGTTAGACAATACCGACCGCAACCGCACCTCGCCTTTTGCCTTTACCGGTAATCGCTTTGAGTTTCGCGCGCCCGGCTCGTCGGCCAATTGCGGTTCGCCCATGCTGGCTCTGAACTCCGCCGTGGCCTATCAGTTGATGCAATTCAAAAAGGATGTAGAGAATAAACGCGCGGAAGGCAAGAGCAAAGAAGCGGCGATCTTCGAAGTCCTGAAAGCCTATATCAAAGAATCCAAACCCGTCCGTTTCGATGGCAACGGCTATAGCGAGGAGTGGAAAGAAGAGGCGGCCAAGCGCGGGCTCGACTGCGAGACCAGCGTGCCCTTGCAATACGACGCCTACCTGCGCCCCGAGGTCGTGTGTATGTTCGGTGCCACCGGCGTACTGAGCCAGAAAGAGCTCGAGGCACGCAACGAAGTGAAATGGGAGATGTATATCAAAAAGGTACAGATCGAAGCCCGTGTATTGGGTGATCTTTCGTTGAACCATATCATCCCGGTGGTGATCCGCTACCAGACCGCATTATTGGAAAACATCGCCCGCCTGAAAGAAACCTTCAGTGCCGAAGAATACGAAGAGCTTTCGTTCGAACCCAAGCGCCTGACGCGCAAGATCGCCACGCATATCTGCGCGGTGACGAAGATGGTCGAAGAGATGATCGAAGCCCGGAAAGTGGCCAACCGCCTCACCGACTACCGCGAGAAAGCCATTGCCTACCACGATACCGTATTGCCTTACCTGGATGAGATCCGTGACCATATCGACGACCTGGAGCTGATGGTGGATAATCAGATGTGGCCACTGCCGAAGTATAGGGAACTGTTGTTTTTGAGGTGAGGAAGAAGGGGTATTTAAGAACTCATAAGAGCTCATAAGAGCTCATAAGAACTCATAAGAATTCATAAGAGCTCATAAGAATTCATAAGAAGAAAGCCTTCCTATGAGTTCCTATGAGCTCTTATGAATTCTTATGAGTTCTTAACTCCCTTAGTTAGAAACCCTCAAGCCAACCTCCTCCCCAGCCTTCAGCTCCACCACTATCGTGCCTTCCTTCACCGGCAGCGAAACGGCTTTGCCGTTTTTCTTCACCTTCAGGTTCTCTGCCCCTTCCGGCAATTGAATCACAAACGTCTCATCCACGGTTGCCTTCACCGTCGCCTCTGTCAGTTTGCCGGCAGCCCAGCGCACGGATACCTCTCCGCCTCCTCTGACTTTCAATCCCTTGAAGCTACCATCCGGCCATGCCGAAGGAAGGGCCGGCAAGAACTCGATGCGTCCCGTCTGGCTCTGCACGAGCATCTCGGCGATGCCCGCGCAACCACCGAAGTTGCCATCGATCTGGAAAGGCGGATGGCCGCAGAACAGGTTCGGATAGCTGCCACCGTCGTTCATCTGGTCACCACCTTTCTCCACGCCGGGACGTAAGAGATCGCCCAGGAGTTTGAAGGCATGATCGCCATCGTGCAGGCGTGCCCAGAAGTTGATCTTCCACGCCATCGACCAGCCTGTGCTCTCATCGCCGCGGGCTTCCAATGTCTTACGCGCGGCCTCCGCCAGCTCGGGCGTCAACTCCACCGAGATCTCATTGCCCGGATGCAAGCCGTAGAGATGGGAGACGTGGCGATGGCGCGGCTCCGCCTCCTTATACGGCTCGAGCCATTCCATTATACGTCCGTCGGGACCGATAGTGGTCGGCATCAGACGGGCACGTTTCTCTTCCAACAGGCGGGCAAAATCGTCATCCACCCCCAGGATGGAAGAGGCTTCCATCGTATAGGTAAACAATTCGCGTACGATCTGATTATCCATCGTCGAGCCGGCGCAGACATGCACAATCACACTGTCGTTCAACAGATAAGCATTCTCCGGCGAGGTGGTCGGCGCGGTCACCAGATAACCCGTACGCGGATCTTCCACCAGCATATCCACAAAAAAGAGTGCCGCCCCTTTCATCGTCGGATAGACATCGGCAAGGTAAGTTTTGTCTTTGGTAAACAGATAGTGATGATAGAGATGTTCGCAGAGCCAGGCCGCCGAGGTATTGGTCGCGCCCCACGACGGATGCTCGCCCGGCGCGGTAAACTCCCACACATTGCCCAGGATATGCGTCACCCATCCCCGCGCGCGGTAAAAGGCACGGGCAGTCTTCTCGCCGCTCTTCACCTGCTGCTTGGTCCATTCGATCAGCGGCAGGTGCAGTTCCGAAAGGTTACCGACCTCCGCCGGCCATAGGTTCATCTGCAAGTTGATATTCAAATGGTAATCCCCATTCCACGGGGTATGGATCGTCCGGCACCACAATCCTTGCAGGTTGGGAGGCAAGAGTCCCGGGCGGGTCGACGAGATCAACAGATAACGTCCGAACTGAAAATAAAGCGTGGCCAATGACGGATCGTTTTTATCCCGGGCAAAAGCGCGCAGGCGTTCGTCGATCGGCATCGTCTCCCTGCCCGAGCTGCCCAGGTCGAGGTCTACTCTTGCGTACAATGCCCGGTAGGCATCGATATGCTCTTCTTTTAGAGTTTGATAGTTAGTTTGTTCGGCTTTATCCAAAAGGGAAATAAGAGAGGCTTCGAAACCGGCTTTATCGAAATAGTCGGTCGCCAGCCCGGTCAAAAGGATCACTTCCGTCGCATCGGCAATGGTCAATGTACTATCGCCCGGCATCACCGTGCCGCCTTGGGGCAACACCACACGGATGCGCGAGAGGTATCGGGTGCCGGTCGTAGGGGCATCAGCCGCTTCGGTGCCGGTGGGCAGTTGGCCGTGCATGATCAGATCGCGGCCCTGGGTAGCAAACGTATAATGTTCCGGCCGGTTAAGGCCTAAGGTGAGATGAAGCGCTTTTTCTTTATCGGCGGTCAAACGGATCAGTCCGATATCCCGGGTAAACGAGGTAAAAGCCTCCCGCGTGTATTTCACCTCTCCCTTTTGATAGGTAAGGGTGGTAATGGCTTCTTCCAGGTTTAGTTCCCGGTGGTAGTCGGCTATCGCTCCGGTATTTCCCGGATACCGATAGTCGAGCGTCATATTGCCCAGGATCTGGTAACTGCCATAGGGCGCATCCGCCCCATCGCCGTAATTGCTACCGGTACCTTTGCAGACAAAGGTCTCGTACATCAGCTGTTGCGCCTCATCGTTGCGCCCTTCGAAAAGCAGTTGGCGGATCCGTGCCAATGAATGATACGCCTCGGGGTTATCCGCATCCTGCGGACTGCCCGACCACATGGTGATCTCATTCAATACGATATTTTCCTTTTCCAGCCCGCCATCGGGCATCAAGCCGATCCGCCCGTTGCCCAAAGGGAACGACTCCTCCCAGATGGAAGCCGGCTGATCAAAGAAATAGGTGAGCGATGCCTGCTGCTGCCGGTCGCAACCGGATAAAACGACCAGGCCCAAAACGCCAATACACAATAGAATAGTTTTTTTTCTCATGATATTATAATATTAAGGTCCTTAAGGCCCTTAGGCCCCTTAAGGCCCTTAAGGCCCTTATCTTCCCAAGGGGTTTAAGGGGTTTAAGGGTGAGGGACTTCTTACTTCTTACTTCCTTCCTAAAAGCTCTGCATATCGCAAAGTCTTTTGTAATAGCCGTCGCGCAGCAATAGTTCTTCGTGCTTGCCGCGCTCGACGATCTCTCCTTCGTGCATCACACAGATCAGGTCCGCGTTGCGGATCGTCGACAGCCGGTGGGCAATCACGATCGTGGTGCGGTTGCGCATCAGGTTCTCCAACGCTTCCTGCACGAGACGTTCCGACTCGGTATCCAAAGCCGAGGTCGCCTCGTCGAGGATCAGGATCGGCGGGTTCTTCAGGATGGCACGGGCAATGCTCAACCGTTGGCGTTGTCCGCCGGAGAGCTTACCGCCCCGGTCGCCGATCGTCGTGTCGTAGCCCTGTTCCGTCGCCAGGATAAACTCATGCGCGTTGGCGATACGCGCCGCCTCCTGTACCTGCTCCAGGGTGGCATTCTCTACCCCGAAAGCGATATTATTAAAGAAGGTATCATTGAACAGGATCGCCTCCTGATTGACATTACCCATCAGATGGCGCAGATCGTACAGGGTCGCATTGCGGATATCCGTTCCGTCGATATAGACCGCCCCTTTGGTCGCCTCATAGAAGCGGGGCAACAGATCGACCAGGGTGCTCTTGCCCGAGCCCGACTGTCCCACCAAGGCCACGGTCTTGCCGCGCGGGATCTCCAGGTTAATGCCTTTCAAGACCCATTCCGACTGGTACTTGAACCAGACATCCATATACGCAATCTTCTCCGTCAGCGCGATCGATTCGGGACATTCCGGATCGTTGATATCCGACTGCGCCTCGAGGATCCGGTCTACCCGCTCCATCGACGCCAGCCCTTTCTGGATGGCATACGATGCCTTCGTCAGGTCCTTCGCCGGGTTGATGATACTATAGAAGATCACCAGGTAATAGATAAAGGTAGACGCGTCGATCGCCCCCGATTGCGAAAGGATCAACGAGCCGCCATACCAGAGTACGATCACGATCGTGATCGTTCCCAAAAACTCACTCATCGGATGCGCCATCTGCTGCCGCCGGTAGATGCGGTTGGTGGTCCGGCGAAAACGTTCGTTGCTCTTCTCGAAACGTTCCTGGATCTTAAATTCCGCGTTGAAAGCCTTGATAATACGCAAGCCGCTCAGGGTCTCTTCGATCTGACTCATCAACAGCCCCCATTGGTCCTGCGCATCCAGCGACTTGCGCTTCAGGCTCTTGCCCACCTTTCCCATCAGGTAGCCCGCCAGCGGGAGCAAGACCAGGACAAAGAGCGTCAACTGCCAACTGATCACAATCATACCCGTCAGGTAGATCACGATCAGGATCGGGTTCTTGAACAGCATATCCAGGGAGCTCATGATCGAGGTCTCGATCTCGTTCACATCACCCGAAACGCGGGCAATGATATCCCCTTTGCGCTCTTCGGAGAAAAAGCCCAGAGGCAGTTGTGTGATCTTGCGGTTGATCTGGTTGCGGATATCGCGCACCACTCCCGTGCGGATGGGGATCATCGTAAAGAACGCCATATACATGGAAGTCACTTTCAGGAAAGTCATCACAATCAGGAAGAGCCCCAGGATAATCAAGGTATAGGTTCCGCCCCGCGTCTCGATCAGATTGCTCACCATCCAGAAGAAATTATTCTTTATCAGTTCGAGGCTGCCTTTCCAGAACTCCCACGAGAGCGGTTCAAAACGCCACGGCATATAGGTGTATGTGGTATCCTGCAACTTAAAAAGGATATTCAGGATCGGGATGATCAGTGCGAAAGAGAAGAGGTTCAGGATCGCCGACAGGATATTAAAGAAGATATTCCAGGAGAGATATTTCTTATACGGAGGCACAAACCGCCGCAGTACGCGCAAAAAATCTTTCATAAGTCTTTTCTATTTAGTGAGATCAAGATCCCCGACATTACTCTATCTGGGGACGAAGGTAAGAAATTAATTGTAAAAAGCTGCCCTTATTCTTTCTTTGCCTGTCGGCAGTAAATGTTAAATCTATCACTCCCTCTTTGATAGGTTCACCCCTGTCGTTTGCTTTTGTTAACACTTTTAGGGCAGTTTTTCCAGATTTGAGAGGTTTTTTTCCAGATTTGAGAGGTCGTTGCGGCAGCGCACCCGTAGATTTGCACCGGAAGCATAAGCCAAGGCGATCCGTTTTTGCGCGTGAGACGAGGCTTATATAAAAAAGAAGTTATGCAAACAGACGAAAGATCCGGCAACACATTCTGCTGGGTATATATAGTAAAGGAGAGTGAAGCGGCGATACAGATCGGCTATAGCCCCTCGTTACCGCGGATGTTGGCCGGCAGCCGGGGCAAAGCGTTGCTCTACTACCGTCAGTTTCCCCATCCGGTCGACGGCGTAGCACATAAACTCTACCTCGAGAACCTCTCGGCAGAAAATATCACCCGCTTTATCGGCCACTACAATGCCTGCGGGACGAATTTGTTGGAGGAGTTTCGATACGACTTAACGACGAACAAATAAAGCGAGTATTTACAAGTATAATTAACAATCTAAAAAAAAAAGAAGTATGATGAAGCGTATTTTACTTTTGACCATGGCGCTACTGGCGCTGGTCGTGGGCCGGACGATGGCAGATGTTGTAATCAACCCCGACGGGAACGGGATTATCTATGTGAAAGCAGACGGAGACGGTGATGGCTCCAATTGGGAGGCTGCCGCCAATCTTTCGGATGCCTTGAAAGGTGCCGCAAGCGGCAATGAGATCTGGGTGGCCGCAGAAACCTATATGCCGAAGTATAAAGCGGCAGAAACGAATAAAGATGGAGGCGAGACCACCGAGCGTTACAAAGCCTTTGTGATCCCTGCGGGCGTGCATGTCTATGGTGGCTTTGCCGGAACGGAAACCCAACGCGATCAGCGCGATTGGATCGGAAATGAAACGATTCTTTCGGGGGATATAAATAATGATAATTATGATGATTGCTACCATGTCGTTATCATAGCCCTTACAGGCGAAGAAACAGCGACTCTCGATGGCTTTACCATTACCCGGGGAGCTGCTGTAGAGTCCACGAAAATTACCGTTAATACAATCGAGATTCAATCGAGAGACGGCGGAGGAGTCTATGCCTCCGGCAATGCCAGACTGATCCACAATACGATCCACAACAATTATGCCGGAGCCGGTGGCTGGGGCGCGGCTGTCTATGCCGCGAATGGCGTTACGTTGGAACATAATATAATCCACGACAATAGTGCTGATGGTAGAGCCGGCGGTGTCTACGCCACCGGCAATGTCAAGCTGTCTTACAACAAGATCTACAATAACTCAGTATCGATGGCGGGAGGCGCGGGAGTCTATGTCGAAGAGGGTACTATCCTGAAATATAATACAATTTACGGCAATTATGCCCGGGGTGGTTCTGGTGGCGGTGTCTATGCGAATAACGCCACACTGATCCATAATACAATCTATGAGAATAAATACTTCAAAAATGATTATAATCTCGGAGGTGGAGTCTATGCCAAAGGAAATAGCATCCTGAGCAATAATATCATTTGGGGAAATATAGACTACTCTACCACACCTCAAGATCTATATATAGATGGAGCGAACACCACCTCTTATAACCTGATTGGTGCGATCAACGGATCTGAGGGTTACACAACAGGCGAAGGCAATAAGATCGGGGAAGATCCACGCTTTGTCAGTACTGCTGAAAGCTCCTTCAGCCTCGCCCTGCAAACTGGCAGCCCGGCTATCGGTGCGGGAAAAGACGGTGTAGATATGGGTGCTTATCTCAGCAAAATCTATGTGAAACAAAACGAAGAGAACGAAACCGGCGACGGCTCCAGCTGGGCCGATGCCAAGACAGAATTGGCCGATGCCCTGTTGGCCGAAGGCGTCAAAGAGATCTGGGTGGCCAAAGGAACCTATCTGCCGAAGTATAAAGCGGCAGCAACCGCAAAGAAACAAGTGTATGATGATGAATTGGATGAGACGCAGTATCAAGATATAGAAGTCACCGACCGCGACAAAGCCTTTGTGATCCCTGCGGGCGTCGCAGTCTATGGCGGCTTTGCCGGAGGGGAAGAGTCGTTGGATGCGCGTGATCCGGAGGAAAACGAAACCATCCTTTCGGGAGAAATTGGTGATACAGACACAACCGACGACAACTGCTACCATGTGGTAATCGCCGCAGGAGATATGAACACTGCCGTACTCGATGGGTTTACGGTTACAGGAGGAAACGCGAATGGAGAGTGGGGTGAATATATAATAGTAAATGAGCAAGAGTTCGATCGAAATTCCGGTGGTGGCATCTCTATTAAAGGTTCCAACCTGACAGTAAACAAGAATACAATCGAAGACAATCATGCTCAAAACGGCGGTGGAGTCTATGCCTTTTATTCGGGTGAAGCGGCCCCGATCGTCCTGAACCTAAATACCATCTGCAACAATACGGCTACCTCTGGTGGGGGCGTGAACGCGGATAATACAATCTTGACCCAAAATATCATCCACGACAATACGACCGCAGGTGATTATGGTAGTGATGGTGGGGGTGTCGCTATTCGTGGCTGCACGTTGAATGCGAATATCATCTATAAGAATAATACCGCTGGAGATGGTGGCGGTGTGTTTGCAGGCTATTCTTTGGACAGCGAAGAAAAAAATATCGATTGCACCCTGACCAACAATGTGATCTACGAAAACGATGCGCGGAAAATTGGTGGTGGGGTATATGCCGGCTGGACTTCCCTGACCAATAATACAATCTATGGAAATACCGCGGACAGAAGTGATGGAGTCCATCTTTATCGCGAGGCCTGCCTAACGAACAATATTATCTGGGAAAATGGGAATGAAGGTGAATCTCTATATGTCATGGATTATCCTAAGGCTCTCAGCCATAATCTGATTGATAATTATCAGATTAATAGTGCGGTTAACTACACCCTCGACGAAACCACCAACCTGATCGGTTCGGCATACGCCCCCGGCTTTACAAATGCCGAAGAGAAAGATTTCAGCCTGTTGGCAACCAGCCCGGCGATCAACAAAGGCGGTAACGCGGCTTATCTATCGACCTATCCCACGACCGATGCCGCCGGCAATGCCCGCGTCAAAGGGGGTACGATCGATATAGGCGCCTATGAGTATCAATCGGCGGATGAAAACGTTGCCTACCACACCATCAGCCTCACCATTGCCGAAGGCATCCATTGCGACTACCTGACGGGTGAATATACGATTGCCGAGAGCGACCACCTCTTCCTCTCCTTCTTCCCCGAAGAGGCCTCACTGACAGCAGCCGATATCCTCTTCCTGATCGATGGCGTGGAGACGGCATTCAAT
>NZ_JAQFIN010000016.1 GCF_029504695.1 Parabacteroides sp. PF5-6 | reverse complement strand
TCGATGATTTGTAAGCGAAGAGAGTCATCCATTCCTTTTACTGTTCGCATCTTTTTTAAGTTTTGCAAACTGTAAACTTTTTTCAGTAGAAGACACTTTTGGCAAACTCCGGCGGCCTTTTCAGTGAAGGAGCCAGCTCTTCGCCTATCCTTCACCCGAAACGCCGATCAATACAGGGCTCTTTTCCCGGAACAGCCGGAAGCCCTTGCTACCCCTTACGGCAACGTGATCTGCGTCATGATCGGGGCGTGGTCGGAGATATGGATGCCGTCGAGTTTGTCGGGGATGGCTTCGTAGGTGCGCACTTCGATCGGCGCGGTAGTGAAGATATAATCGATGCGGTTGCGGCGTTCGACCGGGATGCGTCCGAAGCCGTGGAACGTACCTTCGTTGCCTTTCTTCTCGGGTGCCAATACAAAGCTGTCGCGGAAGTCACCGCTCTCCAACACATGGGCGATCACGGTCGATTCGGGGTTGGCATTGAAGTCGCCGGTGATGATAATCGGCATTCCCGCCCCGTATTCTTTGGCTCTCTCCATCAATAAGGTGACGCCTTGCTGGCGGGCTACCTTGCCGACATGGTCGAGGTGGGTATTGATGAAGAAGAGTTGTTTGCCTGACGCTTTCTCTTTCAAGACCGCCCAGGTGGCTACCCGTTCGCAGGCGCCGTCCCACCCTTTGGATCCGGCCACTTCGGGTGTCTCGCTCAACCAGAACGTACCCGAACGTAACGCGTCGAAACGATCCGCCTTATAGAAGATCGCACTGTACTCGCCCGCTTCTTTGCCGTCGGCCCGTCCCACACCCAGGGCGACATATCCGGGCAAGCGGTCTTTCATATCTTTCAATTGATGGGATAATACTTCCTGCGTCCCGAATAGATCGATATCTTTCTGCAGGATGATTTGTGCCGCCACGTCCTTACGATACGGCCAACTGTCGAGACTATCTCCCGGATTATCCATCCGGATATTGAAACTCATCACATTCAATTCGACCGGCCCACTCTGGCAAGCCACGAACAAGGGCAATAAAAAGAGATAAAATAGTTTTTGCATGATAGATTATTATTTTACTGAAACGTTTGCATGAGAAAGATGTAGAATCTTCCCGTATAGGCAGGCAAATGTAGAAATAATATGTAAATTTGTTTTCCTTAAAGTAAAGAATATCATGAAAACTAAGCCTTTTTTGAGTTTCTGGCAGATCCTGAATATGACCTTCGGGTTCCTGGGGATCCAGTTTGGGTTCGCCCTGCAGAATGCCAATTCGAGCCGTATCCTGCAGATCTACGGGGCGGATGTGGAACATCTGTCGTTGTTCTGGTTGGCGGCTCCGCTGACGGGCATGATCATTCAGCCGATCGTCGGCCATTATTCGGACCGGACGTGGGGACGGCTGGGACGTCGGCGCCCTTTCTTCCTGGTCGGCGCCATCCTGACGGCCATAGCCCTGATCCTGATGCCCAATGCCGGGCTTTTCATCTCGCCCGAGACGGCGCATGCGATTCTTTCCCCGGTACTGATCGGCGCCGGTATGCTGATGATCATGGATGCTTCGATCAATATCACGATGGAACCGTTCCGCGCGCTGGTGGGCGATATGCTGCCGGCCGAACAACATACGGTGGGCTTTTCGGTGCAGACCTTCCTGATCGGGATCGGTGCGGTGGTCGGCTCATTGATGCCTTCGATCATGCACAATGCCTTTGGCTTCTCGAATATGGCGGGCATGGGCGAGGTGGCCGATAATGTGAAGTATGCCTTTTATGTGGGTGCCGGCGTCTTGTTTTTCTGTGTGATGTGGACGATTGTAACCACAAAGGAATACTCTCCCCGTCAACTGGCGGAGTTTAGCGGCAACCCACCGCAGGCACCGGAGAAGAAACGCAACGGTTTGATGGAGATCCTACACGATATCGCGCACATGCCTCGGGTGATGTGGCAGTTGGGGATCTGCCAGTTCTTTGCCTGGTTTGCCTTGTATTCCATGTGGGTATATACCACACCGGCCTTGGCCGAGCATGTGTACGCTTCGCCCGATCCCCATTCGGCAGGTTATGCCGCGGCGGGCGATAAGGTAGGGGAGTTGTTCAGTGTCTACAATTTCGTGGCGATGGTCTTTGCCCTTTTATTGATCCCGATCGCCAAGCGCATCGGACGCAAAGCCACCCATTCGGTCTGCCTCACCTTGGGCGGATTGGGACTGATGTCGCTTTATTTCCTGACCGATGCCAACTGGATGATCCTCTCGATGATCGGGGTGGGCATTGCCTGGGCGAGTATCCTGGCGATGCCTTACGCGATCTTGTCCGACAGTCTGCCGGCTGCCAAGATGGGTACGTATATGGGCATCTTCAATTTCTTTATCACCCTTCCGCAGATCACCAACGGCATCGTGCACGGCTGGATCGTACGCCATATCTACAACGGCCATCCGATGTACGCCCTCTTGACCGGCGGCGTTTTCCTGCTGCTGGCGGCAGTGGCGGTGACGTTAGTGAAGACTGCGAAGCAGAAGAAGTTGCAAATGACGAATTAAAGACTATCTTTGTTGTCGTATGGAAAAGAAGATCAATTACTGGAAAGACTTGTCTGATTATGACATGGAGACAGCCGAGGTGATGCTTCAAAATAAGCGTTACCTCTATGTCGGCTTTATGTGCCATCAGGTGATTGAGAAAATATTTAAGGCTTACTATAGTAAATTGTGTCAACAGACAGCTCCTTATACACATAACCTGTCGCATCTGGCACGTCAGGGCGGCTTCTTTGATCACTTCTCAGAAGAACAGAAACGACTTATTTTTACTTTGGAACCGCTCAATATAGAAGCTCGTTATCCTTCTTATAAGGAACAATTGCTAAAAAGCCTTTCAGATGAGAAATGCCGAATCATTTTGAAGGAAACCAAACAACTGAAACAATGGATCGAAGAGAAGCTTTAGAAAAAGTAAGTGCTTATGCCCGTTTGGTGAAAAAGTATTTCCCTGACGGAAGTATTTATCTTTTCGGTTCTTATGCCAAAGGAATCGGACGGGAAAATAGTGATATCGATGTAGCTGTTGTTGTTAAAGAAATTACGGGCGATTTTTTTGCTACTCGCCCTTTGTTGTGGCGGTTACGAACAGAAATCGATGACCGTATAGAACCGGTGCTCCTGGAAGACGATGAAGATGTCTCCGGATTTCTTGCTGAGATAAAGCAATCGGGCATACGGGTGGCTTGAGTTGGGTGAACCGGAAGATTATTCATATTGATATGGATGCTTTTTATGCTTCGATTGAGCAGCGGGATTTCCCGGCGTATCGGGGCAAACCGCTGGCGGTGGGCTCGCCTGAAGCGCGTGGGGTGGTGGCGGCTGCCAGTTATGAGGCGCGCAGGTATGGCGTGCGTTCGGCGATGGCGTCGGTGACGGCGTTGCGTAAGTGTCCGCAGCTGATCTTTGTCCGCCCTCGCTTTGAGGTCTACGAAGCAGTTTCCCATCAGATTCATGAGATCTTTCAGGACTATACGGATTTGGTCGAACCCTTGTCGCTCGATGAGGCGTTTCTGGATGTGACCGTCAACCATAAAAATATGCCTTCGGCTACGCTGATCGCCCGGGAGATCAAAAAACGGATCCGGGAAGTCACCGGCCTGACTGCTTCCGCCGGGGTATCCTATAATAAGTTTCTGGCTAAGATCGCTTCCGATTATGACAAACCCGACGGGCTCTTTGTGATCCCACCGGAACAGGCGGAGGCGTTTGTGGAGAAACTCGAAGTCGAGCGCTTTTTCGGTGTCGGCAAGGTGACGGCCGAGAAGATGCATAGTGTGGGGATCTTTACCGGATCGGATCTGAAGCGCCGGTCGGAAGCGGAACTGACCCGTCTTTTCGGCAAGGCGGGAAGCTTTTTCTACCAGAACGCCCGCGCGATCGATCACCGTCCGGTGGAGGCGGAGAGGATACGCAAATCCATCGGGGCGGAGAATACGTTCGATGAAGACCTGGGCACTTCCATGCGGCTGACGATCGAACTCTACCATATCGCCCGCCGCGTATGGGAACGGATCGAAGAAAAAGGCCTTTACGGACGGACTGTCACCCTGAAGGTGAAATACGTCGATTTCGAGATAATCACCCGTAGCCGAACCCTGCCGGGAAAGATCGATAAATTTCATTATTTCCTTACGCTCTCGAAAGAAATGCTCAGTCAGGTAGATACTTCGCAGAAGAAAATCCGCCTCTTAGGCCTGTCGGTAAGCAACATGTACGACGGAGGCCAATGGGGTGGCCCCATACAGTTGGAATTGAAGTTTGAGGATTAAATATTTACAAATTAACACCAACCCTTATGTGTGAATTAAAATAGAGTATTATCTTTGTCATTTGTTAAACAAAAATAAAACATAGGGAATTTCGTAAATATTAACAAGATAAGTACACACAGTTATGAAGGAACATGTAATCCATTTCTTTTTAGTGGTTTTTATGACAATCTGTTGTGCAGGCACCCTCAGTGCGCAAACAACTGTGAAAGGAAAGGTGGTTGATGCTGAAAACGATGAGCCGTTGATTGGAGCAGCGGTCATGCAGCGTGGGACAACACAAGGTGTTGTGACCGATATCGACGGAAACTTTGAAATCAAGGTATCTCCGGGTTCGACATTGGTTTTTCGCTCTTTGGGATACAAAGAAGCAACCCGTGCGGTTTCGGGATCGGCCCAAGTCGATTTAGGCACTATTGGCTTGGCGATCGATGCGATCGGGTTGGCCGACGTGACGATCACCTCGTCTATTGCGATCGACCGGAAGACACCGGTAGCATTGGCTACGGTAAGTCCGGAAATTATTGATGCCCGTCTGGGTGTGAAGGAGTTCCCCGAGATATTGAAAGTCACTCCCGGGGTGCACGTCATCCGTCAAGGGGGAGGTTTTGGCGACTCGAACCTGAATCTGCGCGGATTTAAGTCGGAGAACGTGGCCGTTATGGTCAACGGGGTACCGATGAACGATATGGAATGGGGTGGTCTTTACTGGAGTAACTGGGCCGGGCTGTCGGATGTGACCCGCTCGATGCAGGTACAACGCGGTTTGGGTGCTTCTAAGGTCTCTTCGCCTTCGGTCGGGGGATCTATTAATATTGTAACCAATACGATCGACGTGAAGAAAGGTGGTTTTGCCAGTTACCTGATCGGTAGCAACGGGCGTAATAAGCTGCTTTTCAAAGTATCTACCGGTCTTAGCCCGACAGGTTGGGCTTTCACCCTTATGGGAGGTAAAGACTGGGGTAACGGATATGTTCAGGGAACAGAGTTCGAAGCCTACAATTACTTCCTGAATATCTCTAAACGCTTCAACGATAAGCATCACCTTTCGTTGACCGCTTTCGGAGCACCTCAGGTGCACAACCAACGCGGTAGCTACGACGGTTTGACTATCGAAGGCTGGCAGGATGTGAAAAAGTACATGGAGCCGGGTGACGAATACAAATACAACGCTACGTACGGCTTCGGCAAGAACGGCGAACGCAAGACTTCAGCGAAGAACAAATACCACAAACCGCAGATCTCGTTGAACCATATGTGGCAGATCGACGATATCTCCTCTTTAAGTACGGCTGCCTATGTGTCGATCGGCGACGGTTGGGGTTATAGCGGCCAGGGTACCTCTGCCTATTCCAGCAAATGGTATGGCTCGACCAATGGTGTGTTGAATATGGACTTCCGTAACCCGGACGGTACGTTTGCTTACGACCAGATCCAGGACCTGAACGAAAACAGCAAGAACGGATCACAGATGGTGATGTCGGTTTCTAAAAACCAGCACATGTGGTACGGTTTGCTTTCAACCTATACCCGTAAATTGACCGAGAATATCGATATCACCGGCGGTTTCGACGGACGTTACTACATCGGTACGCATACAAACGAGATCATCGACCTGTATAACGGGGAATATTATATCGACCGTAACCGGGCCAACGTGAAATCGGCAAACTATTCCGGCGCGGGCACCGATGCTTTCAAGAACAAGAAACTTTCTGTGGGTGATGTGGTGTATCGCGACTACGACGGCCACGTCCTCGAAGGTGGTCTTTTCGGACAGGCGGAATACAGCACGGAACAGTTGACCGCGTTTGTTTCGGCCACCGGTAACTATACCAGCCAATGGCGTTACGACCGTTTCTACTATAGCGGTGACAACCGTAAATCGGATGCTGTGAATAAGTTTGGTTTCTCAGTCAAGGGTGGTGCCAACTACAACTTGAACGACTACCATAATGTATTTGCTAATGTTGGTTATATCAGCCGTCGTCCGCACTTCTCGGGAGGCGCTTTCCTGCAATCGACTACCAGTCATGAAAAGAATAGTGACGCGGTGAACGAAAAGATCCTCAGCTTTGAGTTGGGTTATGGCTTCCGTTCTTCTTTCCTTTCGGCCAACCTGAATGTGTACCGTACGCATTGGAACGATAAGACGATGGCGCGTTCGGGCGACTACACGTTGGATGGCGTGACCGACCGTTATTCCGTAAATATGACCGGTGTGAACGCTGTTCACCAGGGGATCGAGCTCGATGTAACGGCTCATCCGTTCCATTGGTTGGATATGCAGGCAGCCTTGACCATTGGTGATTACCAATGGGCGAACGACCCGACGGGTTATTTCTATAACTCAAGCGGTCAGCCGTTGACTGAGAGCTGGGGTGTGGCTTCCGGCGTAGGCGCTTCGGATCATGCGAAGACAGACTTCAAACTCGACGGTATCAAAGTAGGGGGATCGGCTCAGACGACGCTGAATATCTCGGCCACCTTCAAACCGACGAAAGACCTGCGCTTCGGTATGGATTGGAATATGTCTGCCCGCAACTACGCGGACTGGACCTTTAGTACGAACGACCTCTCGCCCGGTGGCGTGAAAGAATTTGCTTCGCCCTGGCGTATCCCGAAAGGAAACAGCTTTGACGCTTTCGCCAGCTATTCCTTCAAGATCGGCACACTGCCTTCTACGTTCTATCTCAATATGAGCAATGTATTCAATCAAACCTACATTGAGAGTGCCTATAATGGGGCGGACAACGACTGGCAGACGGCTTACCGTGTGTTCTATGCTCTGGGACGTGAGATGTCTGCGCGAATTCGTATTAATTTTTAATCCCTCAAAAGACGTAACATTATGAAAAAGATAAATATATTCACGCTTCTTCTGGCGCTGTTGGTGTTTGCCGGATGTGATTATAACGAAGATAATTTCCCCGGCTACGACAGTGCTAAGATTACTGACCTCGTACAGTACGAAGGTGTTTTTGCCGGAAGCTATCCGGACGACGGTTACTTCACCGATCGGGCGGCTATGACCACGGCGATCGATAAGATGCTGAAAGATACGTTCAAGTATATCGATAAGAATTCGGAAGCGAAGATCTCCGTATTGTTCGGTGATATCACGCCGGGATTCTCTGCCGCCGATGTGGCATATACGCTGACAACCGACGATTATGACTCCATGGGAGAAGAGAGTGGACAACCGGGTAAGTACAATAACTTCGATTCGAAGATGGATGTCGACGGTTACCTGATCGATTTCATCGGAAAGAAGTACGCTTCGCTTGCACAAGGCAAGATCGTGAGCATCTCGTATGAGTTTTATAAAGAAGGTACGAAAGTCGACAGCTATCAGTTGCAAGCGAACGGCTGGCACAAGATCGAACTGAATGCTTTCGCCGCCGATCTCACGTATGAGATGGTGACGGAAGATTACGACGCGATGGGAACCGAATCAGGTAAGCCGGGACGTTACGATAATTTCGATGCCAATATGGATATCGATCATTATATCTCAGTGATGCTCGGTCAGAAATATGTGTACGCCGCCGCGAATACAACAGCACAGGTGACTTATAAGTATTATGCGAACAGCGCGACTACCTCTCCTTCCCGTTTCTATCAATTCGACGGCATCCGTTGGAGTGCTTACGATCCGTATGCGGCAACCGTTGAGGTGACCACGAAGATCGCCGAGATGGTATTCAACGGTACGGACTGGACATTGAACCGCCTGTTGGGTGGTGCGATGAAATATACGCTGGCCGAAGCCGATTACGGCAAGTTGGTCGACTGGGTAAAGGTGAACAAACCGGCTTATATGAGCACCCAGAGCGATGTCGAGGAGTTCTACTTCGGTTCTTCCGGCAAGTATTTCAATATCAATAACGCGTACAACACCTGGAAGAACTATTATAATGTGAACGGGCAGTACGACGGTTTGTCTAACGACCAGATCCAGGAGATTATGGACGAACGTATGGCTGAAGGTATCATCAAGGTGATCTTGCCGGAGATCGTTTCTACGCCGGATCCGGGCTTGAGCTATCAGATTGTCTATTATGTGTACAACGGACGGGGCACCGGCAATTATATGCAAGCCTTTATGTACAACGAAGAGAAGAGCGCATTCGAAGTCGTAAGCTCTGTGCCGGTGAAGCAATAAACGAATTGTTTTTCAATCCAGATAGAAGGCGGGTCTGTTTCAGGCCCGCCTTTTCTCGTTTTATAAAAAAAAGTGCGTATGTTTGCAAAACGGATATACGGGTAATAGGAATATGATTATACTCAAAGAGGACATAATCAACAAAATCAACCAGGGAGACGCGAAAGCTTTCGGCGAGTTTTACTCGGCGTATTATGTCTACCTCTGTGCCATAGCGACCAAATACGTTTACCGCCCGGATGCCGCCGAAGAGATTGTCAACGATGTGTTTCTTAATATCTGGAAAAACCGGGTGGAACTAACCGCTACGGTCGGTCCTTACCTGATCCGTGCGGTGAAAAACCGGTGTATCAATCACCTCACCCGCCAGAAAACCACCGAAGTCTCGCTCACCGACGTGCAGGAGCAGCTCCTGGCCATTCGCGAAGAAGAAGTCGGGCGCGATGAACATCCGTTGGCTTATTTGGAGAATAAAGAGTTCGAAGCCTTGATCTATGAAGCCGTCAAAACCTTGCCGCCCCGCTGCCGATTGGTCTTCGAGCAGTATCTCTACCAGAATATGTCGTACGAAGAAATAGCCCGCGAAAACCAGATCGCCACCAGTACCGTGCGCGTGCAGGTCAAACTCGGCCTGGCCCGCATCAAAGAAACGATGGGCGATTACTATCCGTTATTTCTTTTGCTCTTTTTTTACGATCCGATCCATTAGCGCTGATCGATCCAAAAGGCTGCCGGCCTTTTCCAAAACCCTGCCGGCCTTTTCTAAAACCCTGCCGGCCTTTTTCAAAACCCTGCCGGCCTTTTCCAAAAGGCTGCCGGCCTTTTCGACAGTCTTCCTTGCTTTTTTTGCATAAAAAACGAAAATTAGTTTAATTCTTTATAAACACTACCGCCCCATTCGGTGTATTTATTATAAAGACGATGACATTTGTATATGGAAAAATACGATGAAAAATACATAGAAGACCTTATCCTGGGTTATTTCGCGCAGGAGCTGACGGCAAGTCAGGAAGAGGAATTGCTCCGTTGGCTTCAGGCTGATCCGGCTCACCGGGCAATCTTTTCAAGGATGTCCGACGGCTGGGCGACGGCCCATGTCCCTCTCTTTATGGCGAACAGACGAGCGGCTCTCGATGGTTTTTTTGGTCAGCAAGACCAGGTGGATCATCCGGGAAGTAAATCACGGATGTTCAACTTTACGTTCTTTCGCAACGTGGCGGCGGTGTTCGTAGCGCTGGTGATGGTAGGCGCATTCGCCTATGCCTTGGGCAAAGGCGAGAGCCGGGGAGAACTCACGGCGTTTATGGCTGCGCAGCAGGTCTGTTCGGAAGTGGCTACGCCCCTGGGAGCAACCTCCAAAGTGCAGTTGCCCGACGGCTCGCGTGCCTGGCTGAATGCCGGATCCTGCCTGACCTATACCTACAACTATGCCCGCGGCATACGCGAAGTACAGCTCGAAGGCGAAGCCTATTTCGATGTGGCACCGGATAAGGAACACCCTTTTGTGGTCAAGTCGAACAACCTGGATATTAAAGTATTGGGTACCCGCTTCAATGTGAAATCTTATGCCAACGACGAACAGGTGAAAATCGCCCTGGTCTCCGGATCGGTCAATGTGAAGGTGAATCAGCAGGAAAAAGAAGCGATGGACTTTATGCTGACGCCCGACCGGATGCTTACGTTCGATAAAGAGTCGAACAGTGTCGAGATCGGTGCTTTTCGCAAGCGCGATGTGGTGGCCTGGACCATCGGAGAGCTGACATTCGACAATCAGCCGTTTACCCAAATCGCCAAAGACCTGGAACGGAAGTTCAACGTGCAGATCCGTATCGAAAGCGAGCGTTTACGGGATGATATTTTCTCGGGGAGTTTCTCCTCCAACTATTCTCTGGATCAGATCCTGCGCGAAGTCGATGTGGAACGACGCTACACCTGGACCACGCGCAAAGATGAAGTGATTATTCGGGACAAATAAAACAGTAACATTTAAATACTAATTAAAAGAGTGACACTATGACGAAAAACTAAACAAATGCCAAACGTCCCCGACCGGGGATAAACATTATTTAAACAGTTATCAAATTATTATTCGTTAAATCTAAAATTCAAAGAAATGAACTACCTAAAGAAGGCCGGCAAATGGATTGTTGCCGCATGTCTGTTTGGCGGTATGCTGATGACTACAGCGAAAGTCTCGGCATCTGAACTACAGACACACATTATGACTGTGCAAAATGAAAGCACAACGCTCAAGGAACTCTTTGATCTGATTGAAGAAAAGTTCGACTACACCTTCCTTATCCGGAACAACGACATCGATCTGAACGAACGTATCTCGATAGATATGAGCGATCGCTCGGTGGAAGAAATTCTGAATTACGCCTTAAAAAATCAACAAGCAACATTCACCGTAAGCGACGGCCGTATTGTGGTTTACAAGAGCAATAGCCCGCGTCAGGCAGCTACCGCTCCGGTCGCTCAGCAGACACAGCGCATCACGGGTGTGGTGGTCGACCAGACCACCGGTGAAGCGGTTATCGGTGCCAACGTAATGGTGAAAGGCACCACTACCGGTACGAGCACCGATTACGACGGAAACTTCTCGCTCGAAGTGCCGGCAGGCGCCACTTTGGTGGTCTCTTATATCGGTTATGTCAACCTCGAAGTCGTGGCTACGGCCAACATGACCATCCGCCTGCGCGAAGATACGCAAGCGCTGGAAGAGGTAGTGGTGGTAGGGTATAGCACGCAACGCCGGGAAAGTTTAACGGGATCATTGAATACACTGAAGAATGAGAAGCTGTTGACCCAGACCTCTGCCAACGTGGAAGGACTGTTGTCGGGTAAGGCTCCGGGTGTATTCGTTGCACCGGGTGATGGCCGTCCGGGATCCAAAGGAAATATCCTGATCCGTGGTAAAGCGTCTATCAACGGGAATACTGACCCGCTTTGGGTAGTCGATGGTGTGATTGTCGGTAACAACTCCGGTTACGCGGTGAACCCGACGGATATCGAAACGATGACCATCCTTAAAGACGCGGCTTCAACAGCGATCTATGGTTCGCAAGGAGCGAATGGCGTAGTGGTCATTACGACCAAAAGAGCTACAGATAAAGTAGCGGTAAACTTTAGTGCAAAGGTAGGGGTGAACGACGCCTATAACGGTAACCTGGAAATGATGAACGGTGCGGAATTGTACGACTATTTCAAATCATTCAATAACCAGGAATCGATCACTTTCCCGCGTTGGAACGAAAACCTGCGTAATTCAAACTTCGACTGGTGGGATTTTGCTACCCGCAGTGGTTTTGTGCAAGATTATAACGTTTCTATTTCAGGCGGTAGCGATAAGGTGAAATCTTATTTCTCTGTGGGTTACCTGGATGAGCAGGGAACAGTGAAAGGATTGGACTTTGATCAGTTCAGTGCCCGTTTCCGTGCGGAATACAAACCCTTGGAATGGTTGACCATTAAGCCGACTATCTCCGGAACGAAACGCCATCAGGTAAGTAAAGAATATTCGACTACTGCGATGTACGTGAACCTGCCTTGGGATAACCCCTATAATGAAGACGGTACCATTGCTTCGCATTATAATCCGAACTGGGTAAACAGTAACTCAACGAACTTCCTGTACGACCTGCAATGGAATGGTGGTGAATACGACCGCTATACCTTCTTTGGAAACCTGGACTTTGATGTTCGCATTACCGATTGGTTGACTTTCTCTTCTGTCAACAACTTCAACTGGAGCAACTATGCTTACCAATACCTGACCGACCCGCGTTCCAATGTGGGTAGTGGGGTGAACGGACGTTTGGAAGAAGTTTCTGAATGGACTACTCGTCGGTACACCAACCAGTTATTGCGCTTCAATAAATCTTTTGGTAAGCATAACGTGAACGGTATTCTGGCTTATGAGTTTACGGATTATAAATTCAAAAAAGTGCAGACAATCGGTACTGGTTTTGTTCCCGGTTTCTCCGTATTGGATGTCACTTCTGTACCGGAAAAGACAGCCGGTTATATCAACGAATATGCAACACAGTCTTACTTCCTGAATGCGAACTACGTGTATGATAATAAATATATGGCTCAATTCTCTATTCGTCGCGACGGAGCGTCTAACTTCGGAGACAATGCCAAGTATGGTAATTTCTTCTCTGTCAGTGCCGGTTGGAATATCCATCGGGAAGAGTTCTTGCAGAACGCTACCTGGATCGATCAGTTGAAACTGCGTGTCAATTATGGTACGACCGGTAACCGCCCGAGCTCTTTGTATCCGCAATACGACCTCTACTCGGTAAGTGCCAGCTACAAAGAAAACGCAGGTACGCTGATCTCACAGATTGGTAATAAAGACCTGACGTGGGAAGAAACAGCCACCTTTGGTGTGGGGGTAGACTTCAGCTTTATGGAACGCTTCCGCGTAACAGCCGACTATTACAATAAGTTTACCGACAATGTATTGTTCAACGTGCCTATCTCCGGTTTGACGGGGGTAACTTCTATCTGGCAGAATATCGGTGAGATTGAAAACCGTGGTTTTGAATTGACCTTAGGAGCGGATATCGTTCAAACGAAAGACTGGTTCTGGTCGATTGACGTGAACCTGGGTAAGAACACCAATGAGGTGAAGAAACTTTATGAAGGCGTTGACGAGATTGTTAATCAGAACTTCGGTGGTCCTGCCGGCTCGATCAGCCGTCTGTTGAAACCGGGTTATAGCAGTGATACATACTACTCTCGCGAATGGGCAGGGGTAAATCCGGAAAACGGCGCACCGCAATGGTATAAGACCGATGAGAACGGAAACCGTGTCCTGACTGAAAAGTATTCGGAAGCCGACGAAGTAATCTGTGGTGAATATACGCCTGATTTCTATGGTGGTTTCTCAACCAACCTGCAATGGAAGCAATTCGATTTGAATGCTGTCTTCGGTTTCTCTGTAGGCGGTAAGATCTACAACTATTCTCGTACGGAATATGATTCGGATGGTACCTATACCGACCGTAACCAAATGAAACTGTTGGATAGCTGGAGCCGCTGGCAGAAACCCGGTGATAACGCAACGCACCCGGTAGCTGTTTATGAAAATAAATCGCAAGCCAATAACGTTTCTTCCCGTTTCCTGGAAGATGGCGACTACCTGAAACTGCGTAGTTTGTCTATCGGTTATAACCTGCAATTGCCGCAGTTCAAGATCCCGACTCTGCGCTTGTCATTCACCGCTGAAAACCTGTTCACCTTGACAGGCTATTCCGGTACGGATCCTGAAATCCCTGTTAACGAAGGAAAAGTAACCGGTGTAACCGGAGCATCAAACTATCCGATCGTTCGTAAGTTTATGTTTGGTATTAATTTCACATTATAAGAAAGAATTAGGATATGAAAAAGATATTAGCAATTGCCATTGCAACAGCCTGTACCTTTACAGCCTGTGATATAGAAAGACTACCGAATTCAAGCTTGGCCGCCGAAAGCATTGTTTCCGACCCGGATGGTTCTTTGGAAGCATTGTTGGACGGTTCGTATGCCCAAATGAAAAGCTGGTCGGATGTAATGCACCGTTGCGGTGAGTATGCCGGAGATAATATTACCATCCGTGGATCTTCTACCGATGCGTTCTATGAGTTTATCTCGTATTCCCGTACGCCCAATAACTACCGTTTGCAGGGCTTCTGGGATAATAGTTATAAAGCGATCGCGCAGACTTCGAATATCATCAAGATGATCGACGAAGGACAAAACGCGGAAGTGGATAACAAACTGGGTGAATGTTACTTTATGCGCGGTATGATGTATTTCTACCTCTGTCGTGCCTATGGACGTCCGTATTATCAGAATCCGGAAACCAATCTGGGGGTACCCATCGTAAACGGCACACCGGATGATGTCTTAAATATGGAATTGCCCGACCGCTCAACCGTAAAAGAAACGTATGAGCAGGCGATCAGCGACCTGAAGAAGGGAGCGGAGATGATGACCATCAATAATGGTTCGATCTATGCTTCAAGAGAAGCGGCTTACGCTTTGTTGTCACGCGTGTACCTGTATATGAGTGGTACTTGGGATAATCCCAATACAGAATATGCGCGCCTGTCGGTTGAGTATGCGGATAAGGTAATCAACTCCGGTAAATACAATATGCTTTCACGGGAAGACTTTATGAAGTACAATACGATGACTCCGGAGCAGAACAAAGAAACGATCTTTGCCGTGAAACGTGTGGCTTCCGAATTCTCCGGTTACGACCATTATTATACTTTCCCCGGAATGTATTCCACGATCGGTGGTATGGGTTGGGGTGAAATGTATGCCAGTGAAAAGTATATCAACCTCTTGGATGAGACCGGACGTAACGACTGGTATAAGGGTAAGATCGTTGACGCGCGTGCTGCCTTTATTGAACCGGCATTCCAAGCGGACGAGAAACCGGTATTCCGTTTCATCAAAGACGTGAAGAATGATGCCGGAGTGCAGACCGGTTATGTCTATGTACAAGCGGATACGAAACAAAATGGAAATACGGTGACTTGTACGGAAGGGGAAGATCCTACCGTTTATACGTTGACTGCAATCGATGCGGAACAAGGTATTTACTCCATCAACTATAAAGATGGTAAGACGTATACCGGTTACCTGGATCAGTATATCCGTTTGAACCGGGCAAACCCGATGTTCTATATTGTGAAATGCGCGCGTGAAGGCGAAGAGTCTCAGTTGCATTCACCGATCATCACCCGTTTGGCTGAAATGTACCTGAACAAAGCCGAAGGTGCAGCGAAAGCAGGCGATTATGGTACAGCACGCGAAGCGTTGAATATTGTTCGCGAACGTTCACTTCCGGGTGAAGGCTATGCTTCATTGGATGCTACCAACGCCGAAACACGTATAGAGAAAGAACGTACCTTGGAGTTGGCGTATCAGGCTGAACGCAGCTACGACGTATACCGTAATGGCCGTTCACTGACACGTGCTTATCCGGGTCCGCACAATGCGATGGAAGAAGTAAAACCGACCGACTATCGCGTGGTTTATTATATCCCGCAGAACGCGATCAACTCGTATGCCGGTACGTTAACCCAGAACCCGACTTCCAACTAATTCAAGATTGTTAGAAACTATAAGATAGTTAGGAATAAAAAAGATCTGAAAGATTGAAAAAAACTCCGCTTGCCGGGTAACTGCGAAGTTATCCGGCAAGTTTTTTGTTATTACTGGGTTGATGGAATCAGGAATGGTATAAATGCCTATCTTTGTCTTAACTAAAGGGAGATGGTTATGACTGCAAAAGAATTAAAATCCTATCGTTTGACAAGCTTGGAGGAGCCGACGGATGAACAACTTACTGCAATAATGCAAAAAGTGGCAAAAGTGGCGAAAGAAAAAAGCGAAGAGGCACATCATTTGTTGTTTCAGGATATTCATGATACTGTTCAACGGCAAAAGAAGGAATGGGCAGAAAAATATAATCTGGATTTATAGTTGTTTGCAAATCAACTCAAGGTAATGCCGGTCTGTTTCGTCGAAGCTGTCGAGTGTGTCGCTGTCGATATCCAATACGGCGGAGACTTCGCCGTTATGGATCAAAGGCACGACAATCTCCGAACGGGAGGCGGAGTTGCAGGCGATATGTCCGGGGAATTGTTCGACATCGGGCACGATCAGTGTGCGGGCTTCCTGCCAGACACTGCCGCAGACCCCTCTGCCTTTGCGGATCCGGGTACAGGCAATCGGGCCCTGGAAAGGGGCTAAGACCAACTCGTCGTCGATCACCCGGTAAAAGCCGACCCAGAAGAAACCGAATGTCTGCTTCAATGCCGCCGCCACATTGGCCATATTGGCGATCACATCCTTCTCGCCTCCAATCAATGCCTCGATCTGAGGCAGTAATTCCTCGTACTTCTCTTTTTTAGTACTCCCTTTGATTTGTAGTTCTTCTGCCATTTTGTTTTTATCTTTTTATTTTTCTGATTAACTTGATTAGTTTACTTGGCGACTGACGACAATCGAAAACAGCAACCAGGCTTTGGCGGTAAAATGGAGTTTCATAAGCGTGGGTGTAAGGCTCTTATCTCCTCAAGGGTATGGATTCTTCCGGATCGAATATCCTCTTCCGATTCTAATACAGCTTCACGCAAGGCCTCGGGCGAGTAATAAAAGTCCTCTTTTTCATCTTCTAACTCTATCGCAGTCATAGTCGTATTGATTATGTTTTCACAACAAAGATACCTCTTTTCCCTACAAAAACAAACATAATTCGTATCTTTGCATGCGCTTAGCCTGGACCGTTACCAGCCTGAAATGTTTTTGATATGGCACAAAAGAATTCACCGATTTTATTAGGAACTGAGAAGACAGGGAAGTTATTGACGCAATATGCTATTCCGGCGATTGTGGCGATGACGGCTGCCTCGTTGTACAACATTGCCGATAGTATTTTTATCGGTCATGGGGTAGGGGCTTTGGCTATCTCGGGCTTGGCGTTGACTTTTCCGATCATGAATATGGCGGCTGCGTTTGGTTCGCTGGTTGGAGCCGGTGCGGCAACTTTGCTGTCGCTCAAACTGGGACAAAAGGATTACGAGGGAGCGAACCGGGTATTAGGCAATGTGTTGGTGTTGAATGCGATTATAGGTATTCTCTTTACCGTGGTCTGCCTGATTGTGCTCGATCCGGTGCTCTATTTCTTTGGCGCCAGCGAGCAGACGATCGGTTATGCCCGCGAGTATATGGAGATAATCCTGATGGGGAATGTGGTGACGCATATGTATCTGGGCTTGAACGCGGTCCTGCGTTCGGCGGGCTTTCCCCGTATGTCGATGTATGCCACCCTGGCCTCGGTGATCATCAACTGCATCCTCAATCCGATCTTTATCTTTGGCTTCGAGTGGGGCATTGCCGGTTCGGCCTGGGCGACGGTCATCTCTCAGTTGATTTCTCTGGTCTATCAACTCCTGCATTTTGCCAAGAAAGATCAATTGATCCGTTTCCAGCGCGGCATTTACCGCTTGCGTTCCGAACTGGTCAAAGGCATCTTTGCCATCGGTCTTTCGCCTTTCCTGATGAATCTATGTGGTAGCCTGGTGGTGATCCTGATCAATCGGGGACTGAAGGAACATGGAGGTGACTTGGCGATTGGGGCGTATGGGATCGTGAACCGCCTGGCGTCTTTGTTTGTGATGGTGATCATGGGATTGAACCAGGGCATGCAACCCATTGCGGGCTATAACTACGGTGCGCGTTTGTATCCCCGCGTGATGGATGTGACCAAACTGACCCTGCGGATCGGCATCGCGATCTCTACCGTCGGCTTCCTCTTGGCGCAGTTCTTCCCGACCACGCTGGTGAAGATCTTTACGACCGACCCGGAATTGATTGCTATCGCGGTGAAAGGTTTGCGTGTTGTTTTTATGCTGTTCCCCGTTGTCGGGTTCCAGATGGTAGCCACCAACTTCTTCCTTTCCATCGGTATGCCCAAGAAGTCAATCTTCCTGTCGCTGACCCGTCAGTTGATCTTTCTGGTGCCTTTCCTTATCGTATTGCCGTATTTCTGGGGCACGCTGGGCGTATGGATCAGTATCCCTTTTGCCGATGTCTCCGCCTCGGTCCTCACCTGGTTTGTATTGATGCGGCAATTCAAGAGGTTTAAGCAGGTAACCACCCCTTTCTAAAGTAGAGTCAGGCTATGGAGCGAGCTGTTTTACTTAGTTGTTGACTGATATCCTCAAGTGCAAAAGATAAAATCTTGAGTTCTTCAGCTGAAAACGAAGCAGGAACACCATTGACTAAATGTCCATTCAGACGCTGAGAAAACCAGGATTTTGTCTTGTTAAAATACTTCTTTGCAATGTAAGACATGGATATGATATCGAGAATTCCAGATAGCTTTATCTTGATTTCTATATCTTGAATGACGGTATCAGCTCTTTCGCACGCTTCTTTCGCACTTTGCTCGAACGCGATGATAAACATTCCTTGTTCTGAATCTGTTTTGTTATCGAAACTCAGTTTCATCTGCTTCATGAACTCAGCCCTTTCCTGATCTGTCTCAAGTGCGACAAAGGCTTCTTTTAACTGTTCTATTTCTATTCTTGTATTCATTGTAATTCTCTTTAGTTGTTGTCTTTCAGTTTCTTTAGCATATCGCTTAATCTATCTAAATGAAAATCTATTCGTTTCTCAACTCCTGCTTTAGATAATCCCTCTGTAAGGTGATCATAAAACGAAGCATAAAACAAAAGATTTCTTTTCTCGTGCTCTATATAAGCTCTTAGTTTTTCTTTGTCCAATTCATTAATCATAGTTGTTCGATTTTGATTTGGAACAAAGATAATAAATTATTGTTTATTGTGCTATGCTTTCTGCCTTTTTCGTATTTTATCTTTATCTTTGACTTCTTCAAAGAAGACCGAAGATACAAAGATTAGATATGCATATGAAGAACAACATGATTATCACCATAGGGCGTCAGTTTGGCAGCGGAGGCCGGGAAGTGGGGCAGAAGCTGGCTAAGGCTTTAGGCATTCGTTATTACGATAAAGAGATTCTGCGTGTGGCGGCCCAAGAGAGCGGTTTGAGTGAGGATGTCTTTGAGAAGGCGGACGAGCAGACGGCAAGTGGCTTGTCGTATGCCTTGACGACCGGCTATTCGTATATGGGGATGTATATGCCGTATACGGATTTCCTGTCGAACGACGGCTTGTTTCAGTTGCAAAGCGATGCGATCCGTAAATTGGCGGAGAACGAATCGTTTATCCTGGTTGGGCGTTGTGCCGATTATATCCTTCGGGAGCATCCGGGGCTGTTGAGTTTCTTTATACATAACACGAAAGAGAACCGCATTCAGCGGATTATGGAATACCGCAACCAGGAGATCAATGAGGAACAGGCCAAGGAACTAATGGTGAAGACCGATAAGTCGCGTGCCGCCTACTACAATTATTATACAAACAAGACCTGGGGAGCGGCTTGTGCCTACCATTATTCGTTGGATGTCTCTGTCCTGGGGATCGATGAGACGGTGGCCCTGATCAAAGAGATTGTCGAGCGTCGGCAGAGCCTGCGTCCGCCTCATTTCGGATAAATATAATACATGGGATGAAAAAACTACTTTCTTTGCCTCCGAACCTGGTGTCTTCTTTTCACGAACTGGAGGAGGTGAGTCGTGAAGAATGGTTCTGTACCTCGGATCCGATAGGCGCCCGCCTGGGTTCGGGCGGGGGCACGGTCTGGTTGTTGGAGAGTTGCCGGCAGGCCGAGAAATCAACCCTTGCCCTGGGAGACTGGATCGGTCGCGAGAAACGCATCTTGTTGCATGCCGCGGGACAGAGCCGTCGCCTGCCGGCCTATGCGCCTTCGGGTAAAGTGCTTACGCCGGTGCCCGTCTTTCGCTGGGCGCGTGGGCAGAAACTATCCCAAAATCTTCTCTCTTTGCAACTGCCACTCTACGAGCAGATCATGCAGAAAGCCCCTGATTCCTTACATACCTTGATTGCCAGTGGGGATGTCTATATCCGCAATGAGCAGCCGCTGGCGGAGATTCCCGAGGCAGATGTGGTGTGTTACGGCCTCTGGGCCGATCCTTCGCAGGCGGTGAATCACGGTGTCTTCCTTTCCCGGCGCGACTCTCCGGAGGTGCTCGATTGTATGTTGCAGAAACCTTCCCTGGAGGAGTTGGCTGATTGGATGAGCACGCATTTCTTCCTGATGGATATCGGCGTCTGGCTGTTGAGCGACAAGGCGGTGCGTCTCTTGTTGAAGAAGTCTGCCGGAGAAGAAGGGGGAATCCTCGACTACGATCTCTATGGGCAGTTTGGTCTTTCCCTGGGTGTGGATCCGAAGATTAAAGATAAAGATTTTGAAGACCTGACGGTTGCCATTCTGCCGTTGGGCGGAGGCGAGTTCTATCATTTCGGTACGAACCGGGAACTGATCTCTTCGACCCTGGCCATACAGAACCGGATCAACGATCAGCGATTGATCATGCACCGCAAGGTGAAACCCCATCCGGCGATGTTCGTACAGAACGCCGAGGTGCATTATACGCTTACGGCAGATAATTCGGAGCTTTGGATCGAGAACAGTTATGTGGGCGACCGTTGGAAGCTGCACGACAAACACCTGATTACCGGTGTGCCGGCGAACGATTGGAAGCTGACCGTGCCTTCGGGCATTTGCATCGATGTGGTTCCGCTGGGCGATGCTGCCTGGGTGGCTCGTCCGTATGGTTATCACGATCTGTTCAAAGGAAGTCTGTTCGATCCCACGACGCTTTTTCTGGGCCAGCCGGTGCGCGCCTGGGCAGAGGTTCGGGGCATCACTTTGGCGGATTGCCCGGATATCCAGCAGGCAGCGTTATTCCCCGTTTGCGATTCGATCGAAGAACTGGGCGAAGTCATGCGCTGGATGATCTCGGAACCCCACCGCACCGAAGGCAAAGCCATCTGGGAGCGGGCGTCCAAGCTCTCTGCCAATGCATTGACCGACCAGGCCAACCTGGTGCGTCTGATCAGCCAGCGCAAAGCTTTTCAGCGTAACGGCTGGCCATTGCTTGCCAAGAACCATGAACGGAGCGTGTTCTATCAGTTGGATCTGGCGGATGCTGCTTCGTGTTTTGTCAAACAAGAGATACCGTTGCCGCCTCCCCTGGCGCCGGATACGCCGTTGATCAAGCAGATGAGCGACGCTATGTTTCGGGCACGGGTATTGAAACTGAAAGGCCTTGACTACCGGAAGGAACAAAGCGATGCCTTCCGATTCCTGCAGGAGGGAATGGTTGAAGCGTTGAAAGATAAACGACAAACACCGCAACTCTCCGTTTTCCCGGATCAGATCGTATGGGGGCGCAGCCCGGTGCGTATCGACCTGGCGGGCGGATGGACTGATACGCCGCCTTTCTGTCTTTATGCCGGTGGCGCGGTGGTTAATCTGGCGATCGAACTCAACGGGCAGCCGCCGTTGCAGGTTTACGTCAAGCCGTCGCCAACCCCTCAGATCGTGCTTCGATCGATTGATATGGGGCAGATGGAGATTGTCTCGACCTGGGAAGAACTTCTGGATTACAGCCGTATCGGTTCGCCTTTCTCTATCCCGAAGGCAGCCCTGTCGCTGGCCGGCTTTGCTCCGGCGTTTTCGACCGAAGTGTTCGGTTCGCTGGAAGAACAATTGCGGCATTTGGGCTGCGGCATAGAAATTACGTTGTTGGCTGCCATCCCGGCGGGTTCCGGCTTGGGCACCAGCTCGATCCTGGCGGCAACGGTCCTGGGCGCGCTCTCCGATTTTTGCGGCCTGGGGTGGGATAGGCAAGAGATTGGTAACCGGACATTGATTCTGGAACAGTTATTGACAACCGGAGGTGGCTGGCAGGATCCCTATGGCGGCCTGTTGCATGGCCTGAAGCTTCTGCAAACGGGCGAAGGCTTCCAGCAAACGCCTTTGGTGCGCTGGTTGCCCGACTATTTATTTACCGATACGACCTATCAGCCCTGCCATCTGCTTTATTATACCGGCATCACGCGGACGGCCAAAGATATCCTGGCGGAGATCGTGCAGGGTATGTTTCTTAATAGCCAGGAGCACCTGAGTCTATTGAACGAAATGAAGAACCACGCGCAGGAAATGTACAAGACCATCCAGAGTGGCGACTTCCATCAGTACGGACAGTTAGTGGGTAAGACCTGGGCACAGAACAAACAATTGGATCAGGGTACGAATCCCCCGGAAGTGGAGCAGATCATCCGCCGGATACACGACTATTGCCTGGGATATAAACTGCCCGGTGCCGGTGGGGGTGGCTATCTCTATATGGTAGCCAAAGATCCCGAAGCAGCAACGCACATCCGGAATATCCTGACCCGCGAAGCGCCCAATGCGAATGCCCGTTTTGTGGAAATGAATCTTTCGACCCGCGGATTGCAGGTGAGCCGCTCCTGACAGGGACGGCTCAGTGTGCCCTTTCCCGGAACTGCGAAGGCGTGACACCCTCTTTCTTGCGGAAGAAGGTCGAGAACTGTCCGGCATTCTCAAACCGAAGCTGGTAGGCGATCTCCGAGATATTCAACGACGAAGCAGTCAACAGCTCCTTGGCACGCATCAGTTTGAGTTGCATCTGGTACTGCGCGGGCGATACGCCGGTATATTCTTTAAACATACGGCGAAACCAGGAATAGCCCAGGCCGAGGTGTGCCGCAATCTCTTCGGGCGAGAGTGGATTTTCAATATTCTCCTTCATCAGGATACGCGCTTCGTTGATCTTGTCGATCACATAGTTGTTGGTGAACGCCTTGTTGCGTTGCTTATAAAAGACGGAACCGAGGATATGCAGTACGATACTGGAAATCATCTGCTGGTAGCCCGATTTCTCCTGCGAGGCAAACTTCATAATATCTTCATAAAGCCCTACGATCGTCGCACTCAGCCCGATATTAAACAAAGGTTCTTCTTTGTTGAAGAACCGTTTTTCAACCCTCCGGTCGATATGCACGCCCCGGAAGCCCACCCAATATTCATCCCAGCCGGTATCCGGATCGGGATAGTAGCTATGCCACTCGCCGGGGAAGAGCAAGATCATCGTGCCCGATTGGATCTTTTGCTTTTTGCCCGATTGCGAAGCGAAATAACCGCTTCCTTTGGTGATGTAAACCAGTTGATATTCATTGAGTATCCGTCCGGTCTGCGGCTGAAAGTTGTAATCTTCCGGATGGCGCGACAGCGGATAGTTGCCTTTGGGCGGGATAAATTGATAGCCCACAGTGGTGACCACTATACCCCATTCTTCATCCGCCGTGCTGATGGTCAGGTAGCGGAGCATATCGGATTGCTGTTTATTCATGTCAGAATTGTAAGGTTTATTATCAATTTATGAAGCAAAGGTAGGAAAAAGAACTGCTACTTTTGCTTCCGTACGTGTAAATATTGCCCGTATATGATTAATACCATGAAGAAAAAGAATTTTTTAGCCATTGATATCGGTGCGACCAGCGGACGCGGAGTGGTCGGCAGCCTGACCGGTGTCAAATTTGAAATGCACGAGATTTATCGTTTCCCCAATGCCATCCTGGAAGTGCATGGCAAATACTATTGGGACGTCTATCAGTTGTACGATGCCTTGAAAGAGTGCCTCAAATGCTGTGCCCGCCAGGGTATCGCTTTGGATTCGATAGGCATTGATACCTGGGGGGTCGACTTTGGTTATATCGCCAAAGACGGTACGCTCCTGGGTTTACCCCGTGCCTACCGTGATCCGTATACCGAAGGCGCTCCGGAGGAATACTTCAAACATATCCCCCGGGAAGAAGTCTATCGGTTGACCGGTATCCAGATTATGAACTTCAATAGCTTGTTCCAACTTTATAGTGCGAAAAAGGAAGGATTCGCTCCCCTGGAAGCAGCCGAAGATATTCTTTTTATGCCGGATCTATTGAGTTACCTGTTGACCGGCAAGAAAGTTTGCGAATATACCATCGCTTCTACGTCGCAGATTCTCAACCCCGTAACGAAACGAATCGAGCCGTCCCTATTGGAAGTTATCGGCCTGTCTGAAAAGGAAGGGCACTTTTTCAAAAAAGGAGGGAAGAATTTCGAAAAGGCCGGCAGGGATTTTGAAAAGGCCGGCAGGGTTTTGGAAAAGGCCGGCAGGGTTTTGGAAAAGGCCGGCAGGGATTTTGAAGAAGCCGGGCAGTTTTTTGTGCATCCCGGAACGGTGGTGGGTACACTGACCGATGCGCTGGCGAAGGAAACAGGTGTAGGGAAAGTACCGGTGATCGCCGTAGCCGGGCATGATACCGCCTCGGCGATTGTGGCGGTGCCGGCAGTTGATCCGCATTTCGCCTATCTGAGCAGTGGCACCTGGAGCCTGTTGGGTATCGAAACCGAAGAACCGATTATCACGCCGGCGTCTTACGCGAACAACTTCACCAACGAAGGTGGGATAGAAGGTACGACCCGTTTCCTGAAGAATATCACCGGTATGTGGCTCTTGGAGCAATGCCGGAAAGAGTGGGAGCGCGAAGGCAAGACCTATACCTATCCGCAGATTGTCGCGATGGCGAAAGAGGCGGCTTTGTTCCCGTCGGTCATTAATCCGGATGATCCCAGCTTTGCCAATCCGCCCAGTATGCCGGAGGCGATTGCTGCGTACTGCAAGAATACGGATCAGCCGGTGCCGCAAACGGATGCCGAGTATATCTATTGTATATTCCATAGCCTGGCGAACCGCTACAAAGAGATGATCGGCCTGTTGTCGGAGATGGCACCTTTCCCTATCAAGAAATTACATGTGATCGGTGGTGGATCGAAGAACGATCTGTTGAACCAGTTCACGGCCAATGCCATCGGTATGCCTGTTATTGCCGGTCCGTCGGAGGCTACCGCCATCGGGAACTGCATGATCCAGGCCCAGGCTGCCGGACTGGTGAAGGACCGCTGGGAGATGCGGCGCATCATCGCCGAGTCGTTCCCGTTGGAGACCTTCCTGCCGGAAACAATTAATAATTAACAATTCACAATTAAAAATTAAATACCATGACAAAAGAAAAAACAACCCAATCCGCATTTGAGATCGCCAAAGAGCGCTATGCCGCTATCGGAGTCGATGTCGATCAGGCGCTCGCCGCCATGAAGAAAATATCCCTTTCCCTGCATTGCTGGCAGGCGGATGATGTGACCGGATTTGAAAACCAGGACGCCGCTCTTTCCGGAGGCATACAGGTGACGGGCAACTATCCCGGCCGTGCCCGCAATATCGAAGAGCTTCGGGCGGATATCCTGAAAGCCACTTCGTATATCGCCGGCTCGCATCGCCTGAGCTTGCATGAGATCTATGGCGACTTCCAGGGAAAGGTGGTCGACCGTGATGAGGTTGAACCTGCACATTTCCAAAGCTGGATGGAGTGGGCGAAAGCAAACGGTATGAAACTGGATTTCAACAGTACCTCGTTCTCACACCCGAAGAGTGGTGATCTGACCTTGGCTAATCCCGATAAAGGTATCCGTGACTTCTGGATCGAGCATACCAAGCGCTGCCGTTGGATCAGTGAGGAAATGGGTAAGTTCCAGCATGATCCGTGTATGATGAACCTGTGGGTACACGACGGAAGCAAAGAAGTTCCGGCAAACCGTTTGAAATACCGCCGCATCCTGGAGCAATCGCTCGACGAGATCTTCGCAACGGAATATAAGAATATGAAAGATTGCATCGAAGCCAAACTGTTTGGCATCGGGCTGGAGAGCTATACCGTCGGTTCGTACGACTTCTACCTGGGTTATGGCGCGAAGAAAGGAAAGATTGTTACCCTCGACACCGGCCATTTCCATCTGACGGAGAGTGTGGCCGATAAGGTCTCTTCTTTGTTGTTGTTTACGCCGGAGATTATGCTGCATGTCAGCCGCCCGATCCGTTGGGACAGCGACCATGTGGTGATTATGAACGATGACCTGGCCGACCTGACGCGTGAAATTATCCGTTGTGACGCCTTAGACCGGGTACATATCGGTTTGGATTATTTCGATGCGACGATCAACCGGATCGGAGCATACGTGATCGGTTGCCGTGCGACGCAGAAAGCCTTCTTACAGGCGTTGCTCGAGCCCGCGGCTTTGTTGGAACAGTACGAAACGGAAGGCAAATACTTCGAACGCCTTGCCCTGCAGGAAGAAGCCAAGAGTCTGCCCTGGAATGCGGTATTCGATATGTATTGCCTACAGAATGATGTGCCGGTAGGTGAAGACTTTATCGCCGGCATTCAGGCGTACGAGAGAGAAGTAACCAGTAAACGATAAGGCGATGGAAATATTAATCGGTTTACTAATAATCGCGATCGGCAGCTTCGGGCAGAGCAGCTCGTATGTGCCGATCCGCAAAGTAAAGGAATGGAGCTGGGAAAGCTTCTGGCTGACGCAGGGCGTCTTTGCCTGGCTTGTCTTTCCGCTTCTGGGGGCGCTATTGGCTGTTCCGGCAGGAGGTAGCCTGTGGCAGATCTTGTCGGTCGATCCGGCTGCGGCATTGAAAGCGATGGCTTATGGTGTGCTTTGGGGCGTTGGTGGGTTGACTTTCGGCTTGAGTATGCGCTACCTGGGTGTGGCATTGGGACAGTCTATCGCGTTGGGGACCTGTGCGGCCTTCGGTACCTTGATCCCGGCCTTGATGGTTGGAACGGATCTCTTTCAAGGCGCAGGCTTGATCTTGCTGTTGGGCGTCTGCATTACGCTGGCGGGCATTGCCGTGATCGGTTATGCCGGTGGTTTGCGGGCACAGAATATGACGGAAGAAGAACGTAAAGCGGCGGTAAAAGATTTCGCGTTGTCGAAAGGCTTATTGGTCGCCCTCTTATCCGGGGTGATGAGTGCCTGCTTTGCTTTGGGATTGGATGCCGGAGCGCCGTTGGTGGTGGATGGAGCCAGTGAGTTGTTCAAGACATTGCCGGCTACATTGATGGTTACCTGTGGTGGTTTCCTGACCAATGCGATCTACTGCTTGTATCAAAACGGAAAGAATAAGACCTTCGGCGACTATGGCAAGAAAGAGGTGATGGTCAATAACCTGCTGTTCTGTGCGTTGGCGGGATTATTGTGGTATTCGCAGTTCTTCGGCCTGGGTATGGGCAAGAGCTACTTCGCGGAAGGATCCGTGATGTTGGCTTTCTCGTGGAGTATCCTGATGTCGTTGAATGTATTGTTCAGCAATTTCTGGGGTATCGTTCTGAAAGAATGGAAAGGCGTCAGCCGGAAAACGATCATGGTTCTGGTCGTTGGGATGGGGATCCTGATCTTCTCCCTCTTATTCCCCAACTTAGTCTGAGAGGTTAAGGCGTTAATTGAATAAACATTTCGCTTGTCCGTATATTCTTGTTAATTTTACAAGTTCCTTGTCGCTCAGACGAGATGAATATAAACCGATATAACTAAAAATAGAATAAAATGAGTATAAGAAAGAATGCTTGCCTGATGGCAGAGATCGAACGTATTGCCGAAGTGGCAGGCTATCTATGGACCAAAGGCTGGGCCGAACGCAACGGAGGCAATATCTCCGTGAATGTTACCGCATTGATGACTGAGGAAGAACGGAATCTGCCGGCATTGACTGATGCCGTTCCTTTGCAAGATACGATGAATAGCCTGGGTGGGCAGATCTTTTATGTGACCGGGACAGGCCGCCGGATGCGTTATGTCGCGCAGGATCCTTTTGCTCATGGCGCGCTTATTCGGGTGGCTACGGATGGCCGTTCGTACGATATGATCGCCGAACAACCGATCGCTCCGACATCCGAGTTGCCTTCTCATCTTTTGATGCACAACTACCTGTTGGCGAATGGACGTAACAACCGGGTGGTCTTACATACCCATCCGACCGACCTTATCGGCCTGACGCATTGCCGTCCTTTCCTCGATTCAGAGAAGCTGACCCGTACGCTCTGGAGCATGATCCCCGAATGCCGGATTGTTGTGCCTCGGGGAATTGGCATTGTGCCGTATGAGATTCCCGGCTCGTTGGATCTGGCGCATGCGACGATCAAGCAACTGGCGCATCACGATGTAGTTTTCTGGGAGAAACATGGTATCCTGGCTGTCGGCGAAGATATAATCGAGTGTTTCGATGCGATCGACACCTTGAGTAAATCCGCGCAGATCTACCTCAATGCACGCATGGCAGGCTTTGAACCTGAAGGCATGACCGATCAGCAACTGGACGATCTGGTGCCGGCTTTCGGGCTGGATCACTGAGCTTAAAAAGGCCTTGTTTTCAAACTACCGGTATTTCGCAATCAAACTACTAATACTTTGTCGACAAACTACTGGTAGTTTATTCGCAAACTACTGGTAGTTTGAAAAAGCGACTGTGGCGAGTTCCTTATTACGCTAATAAATACTTTTGTGTATGAAAATCCGCATCTTATTTTTGTTCCTTTTTCTTCCTTTAATTGGCATGGCTCAGCAACGAGATAGCCGTGTCAGAGAATATCTTCCGCCGACACGTATCGTCTGGCAACAGCATGGCGAGTTGATCACCGGCATAGAAAACCTGTTGAAGCCGGGCAACGGACAGTCCGAACTGGGGGATGTGCCCCGTTGTGTGATGAAAAACAATGACGGGCAGCAACCGGCGATCTTATTGGATTTCGGTAAAGAATTGCAAGGCGGTATCCAGATCGTCACCGGCATATTCTCTCCGCAGAAGCCTGTGCGTATCCGTGTCCGCTTTGGCGAATCGGCTTCGGAAGCGATGGCGGAGATCGATGGGCAGAATGGTGCCGGCAACGATCATGCGATGCGTGATTTCGAAGTCTCCCTGCCCTGGCTGGGGGTGATGGAAGTGGGGAACTCCGGCTTCCGCTTTGCCCGGATCGACCTGATCGACGAAGGACGGGAGGTACATCTGGAAGAGGTGCGCGCCATCTCTACCTTCCGTGATATCCCTTACCTGGGGTCTTTCCGCAGTAACGACGAGCGGTTAAACCAAGTCTGGCAGACCGGTGCTTATACGGTTCATTTGAATATGCAGGAATACCTTTGGGATGGGATCAAACGCGACCGCTTGGTCTGGCTGGGCGACCTGCATCCGGAGGTGATGACCGTCAATGCCGTCTTCGGACAAAATGAAGTAGTGCCCAAAAGCCTCGACCTGATCCGTGACCTGACCCCTGTTCCCCAATGGATGAATGGGATTAGTTCCTATTCCCTCTGGTGGGTGATTATCCAACACGACTGGTATCTCTATCATGGTGATTTGGTGTATCTGAAAGAGCAACAGCCTTACCTCACGCAGCTCTTGCGACATATCCTGACCAAATTCGATACAAACGGAAAAGAACAACTCGATGGCAACCGCTTTCTCGACTGGCCTTCGAGCGAGAACCCCAAAGCGATCGATGCCGGCTTGCAATCCCTGATGGTGATGACCCTGCAGATGGGTGAAACGCTTTGTACGACTCTGGGTGATACGGAACTGGCTACGGCCTGCCGTGAGATGTATATCAAAACAAAAAGCAAGAAAGCCTCTCCGGCGGTGAAGAAGGCATTCCTTTCTGCCGGTATCGCTCCCGATGCGCCGGGCTCCAAGCAAGGCGCTGCCTTGATGGCTTTGACGGATATTATGGATCCGAAAGAAGCCGATGAGAAATACCTGTCGGTCAACGGAGGACATGGTTTCTCTACCTTCTACGGTTATTATATGTTGCGGGCTATGGCTTTGGCCGGCAACTATACGGGTGCGATGGAGGTGATCCGCCAGTATTGGGGCGCGATGCTCGACTTGGGCGCGACTACCTTCTGGGAAGACTTCAACCTGGACTGGCTACCCAATGCCGCCCCGATAGACAATATCGTGCCGGAAGGTAAGAAAGATATTCATGGCGATTACGGTGCCTACTGTTACGAGAAGTTTCGCCACAGCCTTTGCCACGGTTGGGCTTCCGGACCGACCGCCTGGCTGAGTGAAAACGTATTGGGCGTGAAAGTGATCGAACCCGGTTGCCGGGTCGTGCGCATCGAACCCCATCTGGGTGATCTGCAATGGGTCGAAGGTACATTCCCCACCCCTTATGGCCTGATCAAAGTACGGCACGAGAAAGGGGCCGACGGCAAAGTGATAAGCAAGATTGACGCACCAAAGGAAATACAACTATTACAATAAACATATGAAAAAAGCATCTTTATTTATCGTTCTCTGTCTTTGTCTGTATGTGTGTGTAACGGGCTGTGCCCCCAAATCGTCGGATGTCTCTTTCGACCGGATCGAAACGGGCTTTCGTCAACCACCCGATAGTGTTCGCCTGGCGGCTTACTGGTATTGGATCTCCGATCATATCTCGAAAGAAGGCGTAGAGAAAGACCTGGAAGCGATGAAAGCGGCGGGCATCACCCGTGTCTTTATCGGCAACATCGGATTGGAAGGTATGGAGTGGGGCGAACATAAGGTTTTATCCCCCGCCTGGTGGGAGATCCTGCATGCCGCATTGCGTAAAGCAACGGAACTGGATATCGAAGTGGGCATCTTCAATAGCCCCGGATGGAGCCAGTCGGGCGGTCCCTGGGTCCGACCCGAAGAGAGCATGCGCTATCTGGCTTCTTCCGAGATCAAAGTCAAAGGGCCGCAAAGCCTGAAGCTATCTTTGCCTTCCGTAGGAAAGGATGCGCAGGATGTGAAACTGCTCGCCTGGCCGGATCTGGCGAATGGACTGTTTGAACAAACCTGGAAGATCAGGAAAGAAAACGGCCAACCGCTGGTGAAAGAACTGACCTTAGCCCGCGAAGAGACCATCCGCCATATTGCTTTGAAGGCGCAAACCCCCATGAAGTTTATCGCAAGTCTTTATGCGAAAAAGGGAACGAACCGAACCCTGTTGCGCACATTTGAAGTCGACCGAAGCAATCCTGCGTTGAATGTCGGCTTTATTCCTTATGCGCCGGTGGTTGTCGCCTTGCCGGAAACGCAGGCGAATACGCTTGTTTTGGAATTGTCTCCCGAAGGAAGTGGTGAACTGGAGGTGACGCTCTCGGCCAAACCTGTGGTCGAGCGTTATCCCGAAAAGACGCTGGCCAAGATGTTTCAGACCCCTCTTCCTCTTTGGCATGACTATCTCTGGGAAGCGCAACCGGCTGTTACCGCTTCGGAATTGCTGGTCGATAAAGACCGGGTGATCGATCTCTCTTCTTCGCTCTCGGCAGACGGCACGTTGGAATGGAACGTACCCGAAGGCAACTGGGTCATCTCCCGTTACGCCATGCTGACCACCGGAGTCACCAACAGCCCCGCCAGCCCCGAAGCCACCGGCCTGGAGATCGATAAGATGAGTCGGAAGCATGTAGCGACTCACTTCGATGCTTTTGTCGGAGAGATCCTGCGTCGTATCCCCGAAGCCGATCGCCGTTGCTTTAAGGTAGTGGTACAGGATAGCTACGAGACGGGCGGACAGAACTGGACGGACGATATGATCGAGAAGTTCAAAGCAAGATATGATTACGACCCGGTGCCTTACCTTCCGGTATTGAACGGTACCGTGGTGGGGAGCACGGAGATCTCCGATCGTTTTCTCTGGGACCTGCGTCGCCTGATTGCCGACCGGGTGTCTTACGACTACGTCGGTGGACTGGCTGACGTCTCCCATCAACACGGCCTGACGACCTGGCTCGAGAACTACGGCCATTGGGGTTTCCCCGGTGAGTTCCTGCAATACGGCGGGCAGTCGGATGAGGTCTCCGGCGAGTTCTGGAGCGAAGGCGATCTGGGGGATATCGAGAATCGGGCGGCTTCTTCCTGTGCCCATATCTACGGCAAACGGAAAGTATGGGCGGAATCGTTCACCAGTGGCGGACCGAACTTCGGTCGTTACCCGGCAACGATGAAACAACGGGGCGACCGTTTCTTTACCGAAGGCATCAATGCCACCCTCTTACATTTATATATACACCAACCCTACGAAGACCGTAACCCGGGTATGAGCGCCTGGTTCGGTAATGACTTCCATCGCAAGAACATCTGGTTCAGCCAGATGGATGTCTTCTCTACGTATCTGCGTCGGGCCAACTTTATGTTGCAACAGGGACGCTATGTGGCCGATGTGGCCTACTTTATCGGAGAAGATGCGCCGAAGATGACCGGCGTCTGCGATCCGGAGTTGCCGCAAGGCTATTCGTTCGATTATATCAATGCGGAAGTACTATTGACGCGGGCTTCGGTCAAAGAGGGGCGTCTGGTATTGGCCGATGGTATGGCGTATCGCCTGTTGGTCTTGCCCAAACTGGAAACCATGCGGCCGGAGGTTTTAGATAAGATCTCGGAATTGGTCGAGGCCGGCCTGGTTGTTTTAGGCCCTGCGCCTAAGCGTTCACCCAGCCTGGCAAACTACCCGGAAGCCGATGCAGCGGTACAAGCCAAAGCTGCTGCCGTATGGAACGCAGGGGGTAGTCCGGCTATCTATGGCAAAGGAAAGGTCTTCCCCGAAGGATATACGATAAAGCAGGTCTTCGAAGAGTTGAAGGTGGTTCCCGACTTCGAAGTCTCTTCCCCTGAGGTCTTGTTTATCCATCGCACAACAGGAGATGGCGATTTCTATTTCGTCTCCAACCAAACGAACGAGAAGATCTCTATCGCACCTCGTTTCCGCATCACCGGCTATCAGCCGGAACTTTGGAACCCTTTGACCGGAGAGATCCGCCTCTTGCCTGAATTCGATAGTGACGGACGGGTGACTACGGTTCCTTTGGAACTGGAGGCTTTCGAGAGTGCGTTTATCGTCTTCCGCAAGAAAGGCAAAGCTTCGAAAGGGAAAATGAATTTCCCGGCCAAAGAGGTGTTCTATACGGTCTCTACACCCTGGACGATCTCTTTTGTAAGCGGCAATGGCGCACCGGGAGGTCCTATTTTCTTTGAGGAGTTATACGACTGGAAGGATGTCTATGATGAACGAATAAAATATTACTCCGGCGAAGCGATTTACACCAATACGCTGACCTTGAAGGAAATTCCTGCCGGTGAGATCTACCTCGATCTGGGCAATGTGATGGTAATGGCTAAAGTCATCTTGAACGGACGAACGATCGGTGGGGTATGGACTCCGCCTTACCGCTTGAATGTGACGGACTACGTGCGGACAGGAGATAATCTTCTCCAGGTCATTGTGGTCAATAACTGGCAGAACCGATTGATTGGCGACCAGCAACTGCCTGCCGATCAGCGCCCGACCTGGACGCCGGTCAACCCCTGGACGGCCGAGTCGCCTTTGCAGTCTTCCGGCCTGTTGGGCCCGGTCGAACTGCAGGCCTATCCGTATCACGTATTAAAACAAAACAAATAAACCTACTGTAGATGAACAAAAAAGCAATGTTATTATCGATCAGCCTACTGATCCTTCTTCTGTTGACCTCTTGCGGGGGAACGAATGAGAAGGTTCGCCTGACGAACCTGCGGTGTGAATACCTAAATAACCCGATCGGACTGGATACTCCTTCCCCCCGTTTCACCTGGGAGTACGAAGGAGAAACGGATGGCTTTGCCGTCTCCCGTACGGAAATACGCGTGGGAACGGATCGAACGAACCTCAAGCCCTATCCGGCGGAAACCGCTTTGGCGCCACATACCCGTTACTACTGGCAGGTGACGGTCTGGGATCAGGATGGTAAGCGATGCCCCCCTTCCGACCTGGCCTTTTTCGAAACCGGGAAGTTGACGGCACAGGACTGGACCGGCCGCTGGATCACCGATGAGCAAGACAAAGAGTACGAGCCGGCTCCGCTCTTTCGGAAGACCTTTGCCGTCAGTAAAGAGATTGCCGATGCCCGCCTTTATATCGCTTCGGCAGGGTATCATGAAGTATTCCTCAATGGCGAGCGGGTAGGGGATAACTACCTCGATCCGGGGTATACGCATTTCGATAAACGTATCTTGTATGTGACGCACGAGGTGACCTCGCAGATCAAAGACGGACAGAACGTGGTGGCTGCCGTCCTGGGCAATGGCTGGTACAATATCCAGTCGAAAGCCGTCTGGAACTTCGAAACTGCCGGTTGGCGCAACCGCCCCCGGATGTTGGCCGAACTGCGCCTGACCTATACCGATGGCAGTGTGGAAACCGTCGCCACGGATGAGAACTGGCGCACGGCTACCGGTCCTTATACGTATAACAACCTCTATAGCGGCGATATGTACGACGCCCGCCTGGAAGAAGAAGGATGGAAGACCGCTTCGTTCGATGATGCCCGGTGGAAACCGGCTTTATTGACCGAAGCCCCGGCGCCTATCCTTACCGCCCAGCAGATGCCGGGCATACGGATCACGGAAGAACTGAAACCGACGGCGATGAAAGCGTTCGGCGACCGCCTCTATGTCTATTCCTTCGAAAAGAATATCGCCGGCATGCCTCGCCTGAAGGTCAAAGGGGCACCGGGCACCCGCATCACGATCAAACACGGTGAATTACTGAAGAAAGACGGACGCCTGGAGCAAGGCAATATCAATGTGTATTATCATCCGGTCAAACCCTACGAGGTGTTCCAGATGGATGTCTTTACCCTGAAAGGAACGAGCGAAGAGGAAGTCTTTATGCCTTCTTTTGCCTATCATGGCTTCCAGTACGTCGAGGTGGAAAGCTCCCAGCCGGTCGCTTTGACGGAAAATAGCCTGACTGCCTTGTTTATGCATTCCGATGTGGAAGCGGTCGGGCAATTCAGTTGCTCCGATCCTTTGTTGAATAAGATCTGGGATGCTACGATGCTGGCGTATCGGAGCAACCTGCACAGTATCCCGACCGACTGTCCGCAACGCGAGAAAAACGGATGGACGGCCGATGCGCATATAGCGATCGACCTGGCGCTGTTGGGCTTCGATGGCATTACGGTGTACGAGAAATGGCTGAACGACTTTATCGACAACCAGCGCGAGAACGGCATGATCTCCGGCATTATCCCTTCCAGCGGATGGGGCTTCGGCGAATGGCCCGGACCGGTATGGGACGCGGCGATGTTTATCATCCCCAATGCCCTGTATGAATACTATGGTGATACCCGCTGCATTGAAAATCTTTACCCGACGATGCAGACCTATATGGAGTACCTGCGGAAGAAAGAGAAACTGAACGGCTTATTGCCCTTTGGCCTGGGCGATTGGGTGTATTGGAAAGCAACCACCGATAATACCTATACCTCTACCGCCTACTATTACCTGGATAACTGCCTGATGGCTCGCTTCGCTTCTTTATTGGGTAAGGATCCGGCGCCGTACCGCAAGAAAGCGGTGCACCTGAAAGACCTGATCAACCAACGTTTCTTTGATAGCCAGACCGGCATCTATGCCGAAGGGACACAGACCGCACAAGCGTTAGCCCTATATCTGGGCTTGGTGCCTGAGGGGAAAGAACAATTGGTCGCCGATCAACTGCGTGCGGTTGTGGCCGGCAATAATCACTTCCTGGACTTTGGCCTGTTGGGCAGTAAGACCGTACCGGCGATGTTGACCCGCTACGGCTACGTGGAAGACGCCATGAAGATGTTGAAGAAAACCGAAGCGCCCTCCTGGGGCTATTGGGTAGAGACCATGGGTTACAGTACGTTGCCGGAGACCTGGACGTTGAGTCCGGAGTTTCGCGATGCCTCGCTCAACCATGTCTTTATGGGTGATGTCTCGGCCTGGATGATGAACCAGCTTGCCGGGATCAATCACGATCCGGCCGATCCCGGCTTCCGTCATATACGCATCACGCCCCATTTCGTTGATGATCTCGACTGGGCGCGGGGCGAATACAAATCCGTGCGTGGTCTGATCCGCAGCGAGTGGAAGCGGAAAGACGGCAAAGTGGAACTGACGGTAACCGTACCTGCCGATTGCCGGGCTACGATTACCGTTGGAAATCAAAAAGAAACCGTATCTTCGGGAACACATACATTTATCTATTAAATCGTTATCTGCCATGAAACAACCACCGTTCAGTTCATTGTATAAAAACCTGTTTTGGGTATGCCTTTTACTCTTGTCTTTTAGTATGGAAACCGTTGCTTCGGAGCATCCTGTCTTCGGCAAAGCCCGGTGGATCGCGACGGAAGCCAACCAGAGCGCGACCAACACCTGGCTGATCTACCGCAAGACCGTGGAGCTGACAGAGGTACCCACGACGCTTCTCGCCAATATCGCCGGCGATAGCAAATACTGGATGTGGATCAATGACGAACTGGTGGTGTTCGAAGGTGGGCTCAAGCGGGGTCCTTCCCGTACGGGTACCTATTATGACCCGGTGGAGATCGCACCCTATCTGCAAAAGGGCGAGAATACGATCGCGATCCTGTTGTGGCATTTCGGCCAGGATGGCTTCTCGCACTACAATAGCGGCAAGGCGTGGCTGTTGTTCGCTGCCCGTTCGCCACAGGTGGAGATTCTATCCGATGGCAGTTGGTCGTGTTCGGTCTATGATGCTTACCAAAGTACCGGAGCTCCTTATCCCAATTATCGCTTGCCGGAGAGTAATATCCGTTTCGATGCCCGCCGGGCGATCGAAGGGTGGAACCGGAACGGTTTCCCGGTGCATCTGCCTCCGGCGATGGCTTTTGACGCGGCCGGCAAAGGTCCGCTGGGGGAATTGGTCGAGCGCCCTGTGCCTTTATGGAAAGATTACGGATTGCGCCCGTACGAAGAGATCCGGAAGTCGGCCACGCAGGACACCCTCTTCTGCCGCTTGCCTTATAATTGCCATGTCACGCCCTACCTGGAGATCGAAGCTCCGGCGGGAAAGACCATTCATATTCTGACAGACAACTACATGGGAGGCGCTTCGCCCAATGTCCGTGCCGAATATATCACCCGCGAAGGACGGCAGGTGTACGAGAGCCTCGGCTGGATGAACGGGCATGAGGTCCGGTATATCATCCCCGAAGGGGTAACGGTGGTCGATCTCAAATACCGGGAGACCGGTTTTAATACGGAGTTTACCGGAGCCTTCTCCTGCGATGATCCGTTCTACAACGAACTATGGAAACGCTCGGCGCGTACGCTCTATGTGACGATGCGCGATACGTATATGGATTGTCCCGACCGCGAACGGGCGCAGTGGTGGGGCGACGAAGTGAATGAGCTGGGCGAAGCCTTTTATGCCCTTTCGCCTTCGAGCCATTCGTTGGCCGTGAAAGGGATCCATGAACTGATGAACTGGCAAAAGCCGGACGGTGTCTTGTTTTCCCCGATGCCCGCAGGCAACTGGGATAAAGAACTGCCTTTGCAGATGCTCGCCTCCGTGGGCTGGTATGGTTTCTATACCCAGTATTATTATAGTGCCGACAGTAGCTTTGTGCCGGTGATCTACGACCGCCTGCGGCATTACCTGCACATGGTATGGCAGGTCGATAAGAGCGGCCTGGTGATCGAACGGCCCGGCGCCTGGAGCTGGGGCGACTGGGGAGAGAACGTGGATATGGGCGTATTGACCAATTGCTGGTACTACCTGGCGTTGAAAGCCGAGAAGGCATTTGCCACCCAATTGGGAAAAGCCGAAGATGTCCGGCAGATCGAGCAGATGATGTATAGCATTGAAAAATGTTTCCGTACGAAGTTCTGGACCGGCACGGCCTACCGTTCTCCGGGTTATAAGGGAGAAACCGACGACCGCGCCCAGGCGATGGCTGTGCTTTCCGGCCTAGCGCCCCAAACGCAGTACCCCGCCCTGTTGAAAGTCTTCCGGAAAGAGTATCATGCCAGCCCTTATATGGAGAAATATGTCTTGGAAGCCTTGTTTGAAATGGGGTATGCCGACTTCGCCCTGGAGCGGATGAAAGAACGTTACCGGAAGATGATGACCTATCCCTATACCACCCTGTTCGAAGGCTGGGGCATCGGCGATGAAGGCTTTGGCGGCGGAACGATCAACCATGCCTGGAGCGGAGGACCCCTGACCCTGTTGAGCCAGAAGGTATGTGGTATCCATCCTACCTCTCCCGGCTTTGCCACTTTCCGGATCAGCCCGCAGATGGGAATGCTCGAAGCCGCGCAGGCCAAGGTCGATACCCATCACGGTTTTATCGAAGTGCAGATCGAAAAGAAAGGTAAACGCCTGCACCTGAAAGTCACCGTGCCCGAAGGCACGACAGCTACCGTCGAATTCCCTTCCGGCCGCCAGCGCAAACTAACTGCCGGCCACCACGAGGTAACCGGCAGTTGATCTGTTTTATCTCTGATTCATTTCGTTTCTTAGGGAAACACAATGATCGTCTCATGTCCCGTTTCGATCATAAAGGGGCGGCCTGTATCCGTGTCTTCAGACATGGACCGGATCAATTCATCATCCTGATATAAGTCCACTTTGATCTGGCCGGATGGCAGGTAAACCTTTTCAGATTCCCACTTGCCGGAAGAATAATGCAGGGGAAGCGTACAGTTGAACGCTTCGCCGTCGGGCTCCCCGTCGTTATTGATGCGATCGTAAAGGCCGGATACCTGGCAGGTATAGTTCTCCCCTTCTCCGGCATCCGCATAAAAACCAACCTTGAGATCGCCTAAAAGTAGCTTCATCTCAATAACGATGGGCGAGAGCTTGCCGGCAGTGATCGTTTGTTTGCCGTAATAGATCATAGGAGATGAATAGATGGGATGGGAAGCGAAAGTCAGTTGCAGGTACAGATCCGAGAGCGGTGCGCCCATCTCCGGTTCAACCAGGCTTACCGCTTTATTACCTGCCGTATTGCCCCAGGCTACGATCGTCGTCCGATTCACTCCCTCGTAAACGTACGCATGAAGAAACTCCTGTGTAATGGAACTCTCATCCAGGATTTGTTTGTCGAATAATTTGTCGTTCTCATCGAAGAAGTAAAGCCTGATCTCTTCCACTTCGCAGGCAGGTGTGATATCCTTACCCTGCAGATTCAGTACTTTGACCTGAAAAGAAAACGAAAGCCCGTCTTCTTTATCGCTTTTGCCGCAACCGCTTAAAACGAGGCAACAAAATAACAGAAGGGTAGGGAACTTCAAACTGTAGGATATAAGGTCTCGTCGCATGGCTTTGTTTTTAGGTTAATAAATGATAGTGTAAAGATACGAAAAAACACGAAGGAATGTAAGCCCACAGCTCCCTTTTTCAAACTACCAGTACTTTGCGCGCAAACTACTAATATTTTGTCGACAAACTACCGGTATTTTGTTCGCAAACTACCGGTAGTTTCTGAGGGAAATATTAACGCTTCGTTTTCAATGGTTTACAAATCTGCAAAGTCCATTCGCATGGGAGAAAATTTGAAGATACAGGAGAATATCAAATGGACATTCCTGGCTCCTCTTCTTGGACAAGAAGAGGGGGACCGCCGGCATAGCCGGTGGTGGAGCAGTTTGATCCTAATCGTATATAAAATAGGTATTTATCATTCATCAAGAATTCAAACTGCCCCACCGCTGCTTGCAGCGGTCCCCCCCTTCTTAACCAAGAAGGGGAACCAAGATACTACCAGTCGCAAATCTTCCAATCTTAACCTATTTGAAATCCTGAAAGGACAATGAGCGCTGAAAGCGCGAAAGATTTGCTTTCGCACTTTCAGCGCTCCGTTGTGTGTGGGTGTATCCGACCCAGGGTTGCGCAGACCTAACGGCCTATTTACCCTGGGCTGGGCTCTAACGCGCTTTCAGCGCTCACTGTCCTTACAGGACACAGGCCACAAACAAAATGCATAAATCCGTGTTATCCGATGCGCCTCGGGTAAAATCTCAAGCAAGCTTGGCTTTTACCGCTCGGCTTTCACTATCTTTGATTCTAACGAATCGAAGATAGGATGCGCCTCAACATAGTCAAGCAAGCTTGCCTCTGTCTTCGGCTTTCACTATCTTTGTCCCTGAATAATTAGTAGTTGATGGCAAAGAAAAAAACAGGTGTGAAGCCCAAAAAGCGGGTGAAGAAACGGAAAGCCGGGAAAAAGGGATCGCCTTTTCTGGCTTCTTTGAAGCGTTTCCTGGGCGTGGTTCTGGGTGGGACGGTTTTATCGATCGGTTTGTTGTTTGTGTATGATTATGCTTATCCGGAAGAGGCGGAATCCGCTTATGTGAAACTCCGGAATGAGCAGTCGGCTGAAACGGCCTTTACCCCGCTGACTCTTCCCAAGGGCATCGAGCAACCCCGTGTGTTGACGGATGCCAAGCAGCAGATCCTGTACCGCGAAGGGCATACGCTTTCGTATAACCCGGAATACCGGATCCCGAACTGGGTCGCCTGGGTATTGACCCAAGAGAAACTGGAGAACAATCGGGCTTCCCGTTACGATCAGTTTGTGCCCGACCCGGACGTGAGTGAATGGGCGACCGCCTACGATGAGGATTACCGGGGATCCGGCTTCGATCGGGGCCATATGGTGCCGGTTGCGGACGTGAAATGGTCGCATAAAGCGATGCGTGAATCCTTCTATTTCAGTAATATCTGTCCGCAAGACCGGAAGATGAATGGCGGGATCTGGAATACGCTGGAGCAGAAATGCCGGACGTGGGCTTCGGATAAAGGTGTGCTTTATATTGTGAGCGGCCCGGTCATTCATCCGAAACTGCGGCGCCTGGGCAAGAACCGGGTGGCGATCCCCGAGCAATTTTATAAGGTTATTTGTACGGTCTCGGATAACAAATACCAAGGCATTGCGTTCTTATTAGAGAACCGGGAGTATAAAGGCACGAAACTGCAGGCAACTGCCCTGCCGATCGATAGTGTCGAGGCGGTGACGGGCATTGATTTCTTCCCGCTTCTTCCCGATAAAGAGGAGCGAGAGATGGAGCGAACGGTTGATTTGAAATTTTGGTTTAAATGACCCCGAAGTGAGTTCAACCCGCTTCGGGCTTTTCCCGCTTGCGAATTAACAATTAATCATTAATCATTAATCATTATAACGTGTATCACGCATTACTGAATAAAGAAAAGAAACTGGCCGTTATCGGATTGGGGTATGTCGGCCTGCCGTTGGCGCTGGCTTTTGCCCGCCACCTGGCTGTCGTCGGATACGATATCAATGAAGAGCGCCTGGCCCTGTTGAAGAAAGGCATCGATCCCGGCAATGAACTGGATGGCGAAGCTTTCCAAGATAAAGATATTGTTTTCACCTCTTCCGTCGAAACGCTGAGAGAAGCTTCTTTTTATATTATAGCGGTGCCCACGCCGATCGACCGGCACCACCAGCCCGATCTGAAAGCGTTGTTGGATGCTACCCGTATGGTTGCCGCCCTGTTGCAGCCGGGCGACTATGTGGTGTACGAATCGACGGTCTATCCGGGTTGTACCGAAGAGGATTGCCTCCCGCTCTTGGAACGTATTTCCGGCATGAAAGCGGGGAAGGACTTTAAGATCGGTTACTCGCCCGAACGCATTAACCCGGGCGATAAAGAACATACATTGCAGAATACGGTCAAGATCATCTCTGCCGGTGATGCCGAAGCATTGGATACGCTGGATCAGGTGTATGCCTTGATTGTCGAGGCCGGCCTGCATCGTGCCCCTGCGATCAAGGTGGCCGAGGCGGCAAAGATTATCGAGAATACCCAGCGGGATGTCAATATCGCCCTGATGAATGAGTTGTCGATCATCTTCGACCGGATGCAGATCAATACCTTTGATGTGTTGACGGCAGCGGGCACGAAATGGAATTTCCAACCCTTCTCGCCCGGACTGGTGGGGGGGCATTGCATCGGGGTTGATCCCTATTACCTGGTCTATAAAGCCCGCGAATTGAATTACCATCCGAAGATGATCAATTCCGGACGTTTTGTCAACGACTCCATGGGCGGGTATATCGGCAAGAAGATCGTCAAGAAGATGATCGCTCAGGGCAAGAATATCCTGGGCGCCCGGGCGCTGGTGATGGGATTGACGTTTAAAGAGAATGTGTCTGATATCCGCAACTCCAAAGTGGTGGATATTATCCGTGAATTGAAAGACTACGGGATGGAGGTGGATGTGACCGATCCGTATGCCTCTGCACAGGAGGTCGAACGGGAGTACGGATTCACCCTAAAAGCGGAACCCGGGACCGGTTACGACGCCGTCATTGTGGCCGTCGCTCATAAAGATTATTTAAAATTAGACGAATCGTGGTTTTTGGACAAAATCAACGAAACGGCTGTTTTTGGGGATGTAAAGGGTATATATCGGGGACGAATTACCCGAATGGCCTACTGGAGTTTGTAGTCTGAAATGTTAAAAAGAGGCACAAACTGCAAATAAGTATCGAGAATCTTAAAAATGTGTTTTATAATATGTTTTTTTTCTTGTCCGGCATTTTTTATTGGTTCATCTTTGCATGCAGATAACCTAAACAATCTTTTTGCCTTAAAGACTAATACCTATTAAAAACCTATAAAGCGGGCCTTTGAGATAAAGGCCCGCTTTATGATTTTTAGAAATGGGTCTCTTCGATGATCGAAGATATTTTACTCATCGCATCGTTCAGATTTTCTTCGGGAAGGATGATGTTAAAATTTTCCCAAAAGTCCCTGTCGTACTCAAAATGTGTATCCGCAAAGACCGTGCGGGTCGGTAGGCGTTGACTCCTTTCAAACGGTTGGGCGTGTTCGGTTTCTGTTTTGCAGATCACCATCTCGAACCAGGTGTAAGCAGTCGTACTGAAGAGTTTCTTTTTCTTCCGGATCCGGAATTGCAAGTCTCCCCGCACATGATTGATCGAATAGATTCCGTTGTTTTCTTTGTACGAAACGGTATAACGCACCTCTTCGGGGGTGATCGTGAGGTTTCTGCTTTTCTTCTCGACGAACATCGAGGCGGCTGCCTTGACGAAGTGGGGGTGGATCTGGAAGCTGCCGCCAAGCAAAGCGCTGTTTTCCGTATCGATATAGAGCTCGCCTTTGTAAAGCGGGGTCTTGATCCCTTTTTTCTGTTCGAAAGCGATCACGTTGACCAGTCTGTTGTCGATCACCCGGATATCCGTATGGGCATAGTTGTAGAGCACGCGATCATCCTTGTGGAGAAAATCGGGCAGGTATTTGACGAGATCGAGCATCAGGCAGGCTTCGATGCCGGATTTGAATTTGGTGATAACCGTATCTTTCTCGTGCCGGTTGAGGATATGGCGCATCTTGAGTAGTCGGACCTGGTCGGACGAGAAGGTCTGGTCGAACGGGGTTTTGTAGATCCGGAAGACGGCTTCGGTCAGGTTCACTATTTCTTTCTTATGTCCGACCCCTTCCCGGTAGAATGCCGTTTGGTAGACCGGTTTATCGGCATAGTTCCGGTAGCGGTTGAACAGCATATCGTCCAACACCCTTTCCGGATTGACCACCCGGACCACCACTTCCTGCAGGGAGATCACTTTGGGTTCGAGCGCCAGGCGTTGGTGTTTGCCGGCGAGCAATCCGGCTTCCACCTCGTGAGAGAGGTAGCCGATATGCGTAAAGCGTAATGTCGCCTGCCGCAGGGAGTCGGGAAAGCGAAAGCGGAATTCGCCGTTTTGGTTGGTTACCGTACCGATCGCCGCCTCCGGGATGCCTACGGTGGCAAAGGGGATCGGCTGGTCGTTGTATTTATCGAGGATCTTACCTTCGACCGTCAGGTAGGCTTCGGGTGGCGAGCTGATGGCGATGGCTACTTCGGGCGGACGTTCTTCTTTCTCCGGCCGGTAGATCAGGATATGGCTACCGATCACCCTGAATTTTAACTCCCGATCTCCGGTGATTTCCGCCACCGCTTCGCCGAGGGTGTACTCTCCGCCTTTGATCCGACTCTCCCGGTCGTTATCGACCACCTGGCTGTCGTAGATAAAAAGAAAGCCCGAACGGTCGGAGACCTGCGCCAGTAGTTTGTAGATTGTTCCTTTCGTCTTGGGCAGTTGGATTCTCCGATTCAGGATCTCGTCATCGGCTTGTATCGGGCATACGGCATACAGTATCACCCACAGGAAACAAAGGAATGATCTGTATGTTGTATTCATAAAGCTTCTTTTTTAGCGGATGGCAGTTGTATTGTTTAATTCATCAGCCGAATGGTATCGTTCTCTTTTACGTGGCGCAAGCCCAGGCCGGCACAGATCACTTCGGCGATCTCTTCGGGCGAGGTATGGCTCTCGAAGGTTACCGTAAAGACCTTATCGGCAAGCGACGGGTCGACGGCTAAAGACGTATCCGGCAGGCTCTTGTTCAGTACGTGCAGGACATCGCCCAATTTCTCGTCTTTGAAGCGGATATAGCGCGACGCATCCCGGGGCTGCTCGTCGTTGTCGACAAAGCTAACCCATAAGCCGTCGGGCAAGAGCTGTACTTTCTCGCCCGCCTTGACCAGGCAGCTCTCGCGGTTGTCTTTGGCGGTGACTTTGACTTCTCCGCGGGTGACCACCAATTCGAATGGCATATCCCCTTCGTTGCGGATCTGGAACGAGGTGCCCAATACTTCGACCTGTACCTCCCGCGTATCGATATAGAACGGGCGTGTTTTGTTTCCGCTGATATCGAACTGGGCATTTCCTTCGAGCACGACTTCCCGTTTGTCGGCTTCGAAATGTTCCGGATAATGTAAGGCCGCATCTTCTGCCAGGTATACGATCGATCCGTCTTCGAGGGTGGTGATCAGGGTGGTGGCGTCTTCGGTGTTTTGCATCGTCAGCAACGCACGCTCAGCCTCCTTGGGCCACACCAGATGGAACACGGAGATCAGGGAAATACACAAGGCAGCCGCGGCCGCAACCCAGCTAACGATCTGTTTCCGGCTACCGGCCGACGACCGCGCGGGGCGGATATCGGTCAATAACCCGTCTTGTTCCAGTCGGGCGTACACTTGCTCCCACGCCCGGTCTGTTTTTATTTTATGCATATCTGTTTCTTTCACTTGTTTCTTATCTCATAATTCATAATTCATAACTTCTTCCCGCAGCGTCTTAAGCGCTTTGCTCATTTCGGCTTCTACCGTTTTCACCGATAAGGAGAGGGCAGAGGCTATTTCGGCATATTTCATGCCTTGGAAGCGATGCATCCGGAATATTCGCTGCCGGCGGTCGGGCAGGCTTCGGATCGTCCGGTCGACCAGCTTTTGCAATTCTTCGTATTCCAATTGCTCCTGCGGAGATACCGGCCCTTTGGCCTCTTCCGATAATACGTTTTCCCGGTAACGGTTGCGTACTTCCAGGTGTTCGAGATAGAGCAGCGAGCGGTTTCGGACAGCGGTGTACAGGTAGCTTTTCAGCGAATGCAGTAAATCGATATTTTCCTTCTCTTTCCAGAAGACGTAAAACAACTCCTGAACGATCTCCTCCGCCGCATCCATACGCCCGGTCAGGCTTGCCGCATACCGGCAAAGCGGGGAGTAATAAAGCTTGAAAACCTTTTCAAAAGCCTTAATATCCCCTTTTTTGATCTTAGCCAGTGTCAGCAAATCGTTCAACATTGCGCGCTCCTATCTCCTATCTCTTATCTCCTAACTTCTATCTTCTATCTTCTATCTTCTATCTTCTCTCTCCTCCGATAGCCGCCTCTAAGGTACGCATTATTTCTGTTGCTTGCGCAGTTTGCCGACGGCCGACTCCAACGACTCGGTCGGTTCGATGATATTGTAGTTGCCCCAGAAGGCATCGTCGGCGAAGTCGGTGACTTTGTCGGAGAGCGATTGCGATTGCTTGAACGACATCTTGTAGGGGATTGTCGTTTCGGCCACTTTACCGTCGGTGATCACCATTTCGGAATTGATCGTGTAGCTGGTGGCAAAGAGTCGTCGCTTCCAGTCGCACCGGAAACGCACTTCGTTGCGGATGTAACTCAGGTAACTCAGTCCGTCGACCTCTTTGTAGGTCACCAGGAAGGAGACTTCCAGCGGGCGGAACCGCAGTCCGAAAGGTTTCTTTTTCAAGATCGCCTGCGTCGCTTTGTTCTGATCGTCCATATTGAGGTTGAACTCCGCGCGGGTGAACGATAGTCTTTCCCGGTCGATATACAGTTTGCCTTCATAGAGCGCATAAGGCAGAACGGCTTGCGGCATAAAGCTGATCACGTAGTGGTGGCGATCGTCGAGCATAACACTCTCTTCCATCTTGAACGCGTAATACGGCAGCATCTCCCGATCGAGGAAGATATCGGGGTTTTTCACGATATCGACAAAGACCGACAGGTTGGGACCGCCCAGTAGTTTGACCACCAATGTGTCGCTGGCTTTCTGGCTCAACAGCTTGCGTCCTTTGTAGATCTGTACCCGGTCGCGGTCGACATTCATATCGCGGTAAGGTGTTTTGTACACATCGATAATCGCCTCGGAGATATTGATATACCGGCGTCCTTTCTGTGCCGTTTCGCGGTAGAACCCGGTGAAGAGGTTACTCTTCGCACTGTAGTTCTCCGGGATCTTCCGGATCGCCTCTTCGACGATATAGCGCGGATCACGTGCCCGTACGATCACCTCGTCCAACAGATTGGCATTGGGGCGCAGCATGACTTCCAAGCCGTCGACATTCCGGCCGTTGATCGGGATCAAGGTGTTGAGGTAGCCGATATGCGAGATCTGCACCGTGTTTCTCTCGATCGCTTTGATCACTTTGAGGGAGAACTCTCCGTCGGCATTGGTCACCGTACCGATATTGGTGCCGGGAACGGTTACATTGACATACTCCAGTTTTTTCTTGGTTTTCTGATCTTTCACCACGCCACTGACCGTGATAAAACTCTCACTTTCATTGCTCCGGTCGATTTCCATGAGCTGCTCTTCCACCGGATCCTGTGCCTTCAGGGTCGACAGCCCACCGATCAACAAGAGGCATAAGAGCGTGATAACGGATTTGTTGAATGCTTTCATAACATATAGTTTTTTGTGAATAATTCCTGTTCTATCCTTAAGACAGTTCCCCGCTCGGATACCCTATAAAAATACGAAAAAAAACACACTTACCACATAAAAGTTTTTACCCCGGTCTTCATCTTTCACCCTTCACCGAGTTCCCTGTATTGATCAGCGTTTCGGGTGAAGGCTAAAAGCATACCTTAAAAATACTGAAGGCTTCCCCAAAAAGGCCGGCGGCCTTTTGCAAAACCCTGCCGGCCTTTTGGGAAACTCCGGCGGCCTTTTGGAAAACCCTGCCGGCCTTTTTCAGGAAGACTCCATCCTCTCCAAGCCTTCATCCGAAACGCTGATCAATACAGGGATCTGGCGATCGGGTGAAAGGTGAAGACCGGGGTGAAGACTTTTATGTGTAGACTGCCCAAAATAAACATCGCACTTTGGCCGGCCAAAGCGTAATGTTTTTTCGGCCAAAGCGTAATGTTTATTCGGCCAAAGTGCAATGTTTTGGATTCGTTGTTTCTTTATTTCTCCCTGTATGTAGGTTTTGAAATTCAAAATGCCTGAAAGGTTGTTGTTTTTCTTGCCGGTTTTTCGGTGGTTTTTTGCGGTAAAAGCTTGGTTTTGAGGACATAATTTCGTATCTTTAAAGCGTATGAAGTTTTGGTTTTTATTCGGATTAGTATGGGGTTTAATCTCTCCGCTCTTGTGGGCGGGCAAGAAAAATACGGATGAAGAAATTAAACGTTTATACGGGCTGATCGAAACCTATTTCTATAGCGATCCGCCCGTGGGGCTGACCTATGTGTATGCCTTGGAGCAGGAAGCCCGCCGGCAAAAGAACATCTACCTTCAGGCGTATGCCAAAGCCAAGGTCGTGGAATACTACTATCCGATGTTTGGCAACGACAGCCTTTTCATCGCCGCCCGCGAAGCCGAGGAGTTTACCCGCCGGCACAAGGTGTATCGCTACCTGTTTTTGGTGCAACAGACCCTTATCCAGCGGTATACGAACGAAGGACAGTTTATGACGGGTTTGGAAAAGGCCCGTCAGATGTTGGAGGATACCCGTCTGTTTGGCAGCTACGAAGACCGTGCCCGTGCCGTCGCATCCATGGCCAATCTCTATAAGCACCTGGAGCGTTATGACGAAGCGATGGAATGCCACCGGGAAAGCCTCCGGCTGATGGAACTGAGCGACAAAGGGATGGAAGCGCCTCTGGTGTTGGAGAATTACCGGGAGCTGGCTTTTGGCAGTCAGTATCTGGGGCATTACGACGAGGTATTGCTCTATGTCGACTCCATGCGGATCTCGATCGCCCGGGCCGAAGCCGATGGGGTGTCGGACAATACCGAATCCTTATTTATCGCCGAAAGCCTGGCGGCAGAAGCATGGAGTGAACGCGGGGAGCTCGACCGGGCGCAAACGGCCCTGGAGAATATGCAGTTGCTCGATGATCCGGATTACCCCCGTTCGTTCGAGGTGCTGCGGCTTCAGGCGTTCACCACCTATTATCAGGCCCGGGGAGAACCTGAAAAAGCTTATGCGGCGAATGAAGAATTGCTGGCGCTTGTCTCGCTTCTCGGGCTCGACAGCCAACGCGCCGGCCAGCTTCGCCGCAAAGCCGACCTGTTGTCGTCGATGGACCGACAGGCTGAAGCTGTTTCGGTCTACCGCGAAGCTTTCCGGCTGCAGATGGAGAATGATATGGCCCGTCATAACCGGCAGGTCAATGAGTTGCGGACACTCTACGAAGTAGACCGGATGGAAGTCCAGGCACGCGAAGACGCCCTGCGTATCCGTTTCTCCCGGAATCTCTCCCTGGCGCTGGCCGTAATCACCACACTGTTGATGACGATCCTATTGCTTGTCGGGTGGCAGTCGCGCCGCATGCGGATCAAAAACCGCGTACTCGTTCGGCAGATCCATGAACAGGAACGCCTTGTTGCCGAGCTGGATACGCAGGATGCAGAGATCCGCCGGCTCTCTCCCTATCCGTCCGATCCGGCTCCGGCTGAGGCGGTAAGCGGCGAGACCGTGGATGAACTCTATAGCCGTATCCGATGTTTCATGCAGGATAACCAGCCCTATATCGATCCGCTGTTCAACTGGAAAACCCTGATCAACCTATTAGAAACGAACGAACGCCAGCTACGCGCCGCCCTGAAGAAACACCTCGGACTGACCGTCTCCGAATATATCAACCGCCAACGGCTTAACTACGCCAAATACCTATTGACCCATTCCGAATCGACCATCGAAACCATCGCTTTCGATTCCGGCTTCGGCTGCCGCAACACTTTTTACCGTCTTTTTCGCGAACATTACGGACTGACTCCCGATGAATACCGCAAGGCCAATCAGGCTTTATAATATTTTTTTTCTTCTCTCGGCACTTGATTTTCTTGCCTGTCGAAATTCGTTACATCCTTTGCCGAAAGGTGTGACACGCACTGTCGAAAATCGTTACAGCTTTCCGTTTTGAACCCTCTATTTTTGTCGGAGTTTAAAACGGCTTAGCTACTATTCAGCGATTTAACTCCTCGTACCGGTCGAAGGAGGCTACAGCAGTATAAAGCCTTAATTGAAGTGTAAACAAAATGAAAAAGAAATTCCTATTTTTTGTGGCCTGTTTGATGGCCTTTAGTGTACAATGGAGCATGGCTCAGACGGTCAGTTTCGACGGGGGCAACGGTTCGGTAGGCAGTCCCTGGCAGATCAGTTCCCCCGAGCAATTGGCGCTTTTGAAGGATTACCTGGGAATAGAACATAGCGATAAACATTTTATCCTGACGGCAGAGATCGATCTGGAAGATTATCTGAAGGAAACGGGCGACGGATATAACGAAGGTAAAGGCTGGGAACCGATAGGGTTTATAAAAGATAAGGATCAGAAGTCCTTTTGTGGTGTTTTCGACGGGGATGGATATACGGTTAAGGGTTTGTGGATCAACCGACCGAATGAGGAAGACGGTGAGTATAGCGGTCTTTTCGGTGCAATTCAGAATGCGACCCTGAAAAACATTACGGTTGAGATTGATGCGCTCGGAATAAAGGGGTACAGTGCTGTCGGTGGACTGGCAGGGGCGGCTATCCAGTCGAGTGTTATTCATAATTGTTTTGTCTCCGGTGGGGAAATCAGCGCTTTGTCTTATTATGGCGGAGGGCTGGTTGGGAAAGTTTATGACTCTACGGTCGAAGCGAGTGCGGCTACGGTCGATCTGCGTGTCTTTGAAGTGCTTGAGTCGCCGGGTCGCCCGGTTGCTGAATTTGGCGGCCTGATAGGGAGAGTGACAGATTCGGAAGTGAAAGATTGTTATGCCACTGGGGATGTGATTTTTGGGAAATCCAGTGGGCTATATCAAAAGCAATCCATAAATTTTGGCGGTCTGATCGGTGGGGCGTATGCGGAAACGACCATTTCCCGTTGTTATGCCACCGGGAACGTAGGGATAGGTATCAATCGACGCCCTGATGGGTATTATGGCGGATTGCTTGGCGGAGCCTGGTCGAAGGACGTTAAGGTTTCCGGTTCATATTATAATTCGGATACCAAGCTTCGTCCCGTTGGAGGTAACGCAGGCGCGTCGGAGCTCGGTATGGTCGGTAAACCCGGAGACGAAATGAGCGATCCGGACAGCTTCAATGACTGGGCGTTCGAGGGCGGTAAAGGAACCGAGGGTGAACCCTGGCAGATCCATACGCCTGAGCAACTGAGCGCGTTGCGCAACTATTTGGGCGAGGCGTTTAAAGACAATATCTTTATCCTGGGGCAGGATATCGATCTGACCGAATACCTTTCCCGGGGTAAGCCCGGTTATAACGGTGGCAAAGGCTGGAGACCGATAGGTATTTATGCGGAAGGGGATACCGAGCAGGCGTTTTGCGGCACCTTAAAAGGAGAAGGATTTACGATCAGTGGATTACGGATTGATATGGAAGCGGGCGAACACGTAGGTTTGTTTGCACACACCCATGGCGCTACCCTGGAACGTGTCCAGGTGAAACTGGCGGAAGGCGGAATAAACGGCCTCGCCTATGTCGGTGGACTGGCGGGAAGCATATCCGGCCATACGACCGTTACCGGCTGTTCCGTTACCGGCGAACCCCTGGCGGCCTATCAGTATGCGGGCGGTTTGATCGGCGCGACGTATGAAAGTACGGTAAATATGAATTTCTCGATGGTCGACCTGCAGGTATTGGAACGGGCGGAAGGAGATAATCAGGTGGTAGACGCCCCCTTTGGCGGCCTGATCGGCTTGGTCTCTGCTTCTGCTATAAGCGACTGTTTCTCTACCGGGAATATCGTTCTGGACAATCCGGAAGGCAGTTATGAAGAACAGAATCTATATCTGGGAGGCTTAGTGGGCGAATTCGCGTCAGGCTCTATCACCCGTTGTTATGCCGCGGGAACGGTGGCTGAAAAGCGGGAAGAGGAAGAAAACTGGGCTGTCGGTGGTCTGGTCGGGAAAGATTCGGAAGACGATACCGAGATCTCCTCTTCTTATTATAATAAAGATGCCAACGAGAAAGGTGTGGGAGGCGATGCCGATCAGACAGGTGTGGTCGGTAAAACCGAAGAGCAGCTGAGAGATCCGGGAACTTTTGAAGACTGGGACTTAGGCGAAGGAGGTACCTGGGTGATTCGTGATGGCGAGACAGCACCCTCTTTCCCCTGGCAGAAAGAAGAAGACCTGCCTTTGGTGAAGCCTTATGTCGAACCGGTCAGTTATACCATTCAATTGAATCTGGGAGGGGATATCCTTTGCAACCAGGCGGCGGGCAAGCTGACAATGAGTGAAGGGGATCATCTCTACCTGCAATTCCAAACCGTCGATCCGACATTGACAGCCGATGATATCCTGTTTACAGTTGATGGCGTAGAGACGGTTTTACAGGATAAGAACGGGAATCAATTTACTTATATCCTTAACCCGATTACCAAAGATCAGGAGGTTGTGATCGCCCTGAAGGAATATTATATTACACTACCCGAGGTGGAAGGTGTGGTTACCGATCCGGCAGCCGGCAAACACCGGGCAGCCTATGGTAAGCCGTTTACCTTTACACTGATGTCCGACGACGACAGTATGCTGGATGCGGCCCGTGTGTGGGTCAATGGGGTCGAACTGCCGCGTATGGAGTTGAAAGCGACAAGGTTCACTTACACCATCGATGAGGTAACGGAGCATATCACAATTGAAATAGAAGGGATTGGTGATCAGACCGGTACTATCGGTCTTACGGAAGCGCAAATCAAAATTTCAGGAGACAATGGTCAATTGACTATTCATAATGAAAGTGCAAAAGCGATAGATGTAGAAGTTTATAGCCTTACCGGCAAACGCGTTGTTTCCGTTCATGCCCTCCAGGGTTACAGAAGCTTTGCGCTGCCTTACGGTGTCTATGTTGTTCGCGCCGCGGACAGCGCAGTCAAGGTGGTTGTTCGTTGATCCGGATAAGCGGAGTTATTGATTTGATTTAACTGTTTTTGCAAATTGAAATTTAAGTAAGATGAGAAAATTATTCTTTTTAGGGATGGTCTGCCTGATGGCCTTGAGTGCACAATGGGCAGCGGCACAGGATGGATTTGCCGGAGGTAAGGGCACGGAAGGCGAGCCTTGGCAGATCAGCAACGCGGAGCAACTGGACCTGCTGCGGAATTACATGAGAGGGGAGCATAGCGACAAATATTTTGTCCTGACTCAGGATATCGAAATGGCAGGTTATCTTGCTGAAAATGGAGCGGGCTACCGTGACGGTAAAGGCTGGCTGCCGTTAGGACTGGAGATCGGTAGTGCGAAACAAGATTACTTCAGTGGCACCCTTGACGGTCAAGGCAATACCATTCGTGGGCTTTGGATCGACCGGGCAGAAAGCGACTATAGCGCTCTTTTTAGTGGTACGAATGGGGCAACCCTAAAGAACGTACATATCGAGGTCGACAAGAAAGGCATAAAAGGTTTGGACTACGTAGCTGCATTGGTCGGAAGCGCAGGCACTGGAAGTGTTATAACCCGGTGTTCGGCCACGGGTGGAGCGATTAGCGGATTTTACTCTATCGGAGGATTGGTCGGTTATTTGTTTAGCGGTTCGATAACAGAATGTTTCGCCATGACCCCTGTTCAGGTATTGGAGAGAGGGGAGGAACATACAGGCGGTACAATGATCGCCAGAGCAGGCGGCTTGGCAGGCTATTTGACGGAGGATGCCTCCCTGACGGATTCGTATGCCACCGGGAATGTTTCTTTGGCCAATCCGAAAGGGACGTATGACGGGCAGGGCTTTTTCATGGGTAGTCTGCTCGGAGATCTTGCCAGAGGTTGTACGATCACCCACTCTTATGCATTGGGAAAGGCGACAGCTCCTAAAGATAAGGTAGGCGGCCTGATTGGAACAAGAGCTTCCGATGCCGGCATGGTAACTTCCTCTTATTATAATATGGAGATCCATGAGAAAGGAGTGGGTTCCGGTTCATTGTCCGGCATAGTTGGTCAAAACGCGGAAGGTCTGGCAAAAAAAGATACCTATGAGAACTGGGACTTTGACGGCGGGATCTGGACCATCGATGAAGAGGAAACAGCCCCTTATTTCCCTTGGCAGGACGAAAATATACGGCCTATTATCAGTCCGGATGATGATACCGACGATCCGGATGATGATACCGAAGACCCGGACGACGATACCGATGATCCGGATGATGATACCGATGATCCGGACGACGATACCGAAGACCCGGATGATGATACCGACGACCCGGACGACGATACCGATGATCCGGATGATGACTCGAGCAATCCGGAAGAGCAATACTACACGGTCCGTCTGGTTCAGGGTGGAGATATTCGCTGTAACATAGAAGAAGGCGAATTGATCTTGTCGGAGAATGATCACCTGTACCTGCAAGTCTATACGGAAGATCCGACACTGACGGCTGCCGATATCCTGTTTACGATTGATGGCGTAGAGACGCTTCTTCAGAAAGAGAACAGTAATAGTTTTGCTTATATTCTCAATCCTATAGAGAAAGACGCGGAGATTGTGGTCGCCCTTAAAGAATATACGATTACCCTGCCCAAAATCAAAGGGGTTATCAGCGATCCGGTAGCCGGCAAACACCGGGTGGAATATGAACAGCCGTTCTCCTTTACACTGACTGCCGACGGGCAGACCTCGCTGGAGGAGGTTGCTGTCTTTGTGAATGGAGAGGAGCTGGCTCGCGATGGCTTTAGATCTTCATCATTGACCTTTGTTGTTGAAAAGGTTACCGAGCATCTCACAATTGAAATTGAAGGCGTTAAAAATGATCCGACAGGTAATCTTGGTATTGCCGGAGGACAGGTAAATGTTACTGTTGATCATGGGGAACTACATATTACGAATGAAACAGGAACAGCGGTAGACGTGGCAGTTTATTCCATTACCGGCAAAAGGGTATGGCAGCTTCGCGCTCTCCGTGGCACCCGGTCGGTTGTTTTGCCTTACGGCATCTATGTCGTCCGCGCCGGTGAAGCCGTAACCAAAGTAAGCGTAAAATAAAATGTGGGTTACAACTTGTAATTCACCTTCATTACTTTAATTCATCATTTTCATTTTGGGCTCCCCGCTTTGTTTTAAGGCGGGGAGTTGTTGTTTTCATAATTAACCCTTATCTTCGCTGCCAGTAATTCAAACTGTCGACACAATGAAAGGGATAGTCTTGGCCGGTGGCTCCGGTACCCGTTTATATCCGATTACCAAAGGAGTTTCCAAACAGCTCCTGCCGATCTATGATAAACCGATGATTTATTACCCGATCTCCGTCCTGATGCTGGCGGGCATACAGGAGATACTGGTGATCTCTACTCCGCAGGATCTGCCGGGCTTTCAGCGGTTGCTGGGCGATGGATCCGACTATGGGGTACGGTTCACTTATGCCGAACAACCCTCGCCTGATGGGCTGGCGCAAGCCTTCCTGATCGGCGAAGAGTTTATCGGTGAGGATTCGGCCTGTCTGGTTCTGGGTGATAATATCTTTTACGGACAACGATTCACGGGAATGCTTCGGGAAGCTCGGCGTGATGCGGAGGAGAATCAGAAAGCGACGGTTTTCGGTTACTATGTCAACGACCCGGAACGGTATGGCGTGGCCGAATTTGATGAAGCCGGGAATGTGCTTTCGATCGAAGAGAAGCCGAAAGAACCGAAATCGAATTATGCCGTTGTCGGACTCTATTTCTACCCGAACCGGGTGATCGAGGTAGCCAAGCAGATCAAACCTTCCGCCCGGGGGGAACTGGAGATCACCACGGTGAATCAGGAATTTCTCAAAACAGACGCGCTACGCGTCCAGTTGTTGGGACGTGGCTTTTCCTGGCTGGATACCGGTACGCACGACTCGCTTTCGGAAGCGGCTACCTTTGTGGAGGTGGTCGAGAAACGGCAGGGCTTGAAGATCGCCTGTCTGGAAGAGATTGCCTATAACCAGGGCTGGATCGATGCCGCCCGGATGAAAGCCACAGCCCGTACGATGGCGAAGAATGAATACGGACAGTATCTTCTCCGGCTGTTGAAGGCCGATAAAAAGTGTTGAAGGATGAATAGCGAAAGCAAAATCTATATTGCCGGACATACCGGACTGGTCGGTTCGGCCATACTCCATAATTTGAAGCAGAAAGGATACCGTTCTTTTCTGCTTCAAACCCATAAAGAGCTGGATCTGACGGATCAGGCGGCCGTCCTTTCTTTCTTTGAGCGGGAAAGACCGGAATATGTTTTTCTGGCGGCAGCCCATGTCGGTGGTATCCTGGCGAACCATACCTACCGGGCGGATTTTATTTATAACAACCTGATGATCCAGAATAATGTGATTCATGCAGCCTACCGGTACGGCGCGAAAAAATTATTGTTTCTGGGCAGTACCTGCATCTATCCGAAAGACGCTCCGCAGCCCATGCCGGAAGACTGTCTGTTGACCTCCCCATTGGAATATACCAATGAGCCGTATGCCATTGCGAAGATTGCGGGAATAAAGATGTGCGAGAGCTATAACCTGCAATACGGGACGAACTTTATCTCGGTCATGCCGACCAATCTGTACGGACCTAACGATAATTTCAATCTGGAAACTTCCCATGTCGTTCCGGCGATTATCCGTAAGATGCATCTGGCCAAATGCCTGTATGATAAATCCTGGGATCTGTTGCGTCGCGACCTGGACCGCCGTCCGATCGAAGGGATTGGGGGAGAGGCTTCCGAAGAACTTATCACGCAGCTCTTGTCTACCTATGGTATATCCGCCGGACGCTTGATGCTTTGGGGAACCGGCAACCCTATGCGCGAATTGCTCTGGAGCGAAGATATGGCGGATGCCTGTACCTACCTCATGGAAAAGGTGGACTTCGCGGCTCTCACCGAAGGAAAAACGGAGGTGCGCAATACCCATATCAATATCGGAACGGGGAAAGATTCCTCAATCCGGGGAATTGCGCAACAGGTAAAAGCGATTGTCGGCTATCAGGGCGGAATTGAATTTGATGCTTCCAAACCAGACGGTACATTCCGAAAGCTAACGGATGTCCGCCGTTTGCAAAGCCTTGGCTGGCAACATAAAGTGGAGCAGGAAGAAGGACTGGCACGGTTGTATAACTGGTATTTGCAAGCGTAGAATGTATTCGTTTGACGTCTCCCGTAAAACGTTTTTGGTATGATTATTGCAGAAAAAATAACGATATAAGCGATGAGTAAAGTAGCTTTGATTACCGGGATTACCGGACAGGATGGAGCCTATTTGACGGAGTATCTGATCAAAAAGGGGTATATAGTACATGGTATTAAACGGCGTTCGTCTATGTTTAATACCGACCGGATCGATCATCTGTATCAGGATCCTCATGTGGAAAACCGGAATCTGATTTTACATTACGGCGATCTGACGGACAGTCTGAACCTGACCCGGATCATCGGCGAGGTTGTCCCGGATGAGATCTATAACCTGGGGGCGATGAGCCATGTGAAGGTTAGTTTCGATACGCCCGAATATACCGCCAATACGGATGGTTTGGGCACTTTACGCCTGTTGGAAGCGGTGCGTCTGTTGAATCTGACCGATAAAACGCGTATCTATCAGGCTTCCACGTCCGAATTGTATGGTTTGGTGCAGGAGGTGCCCCAAACGGAAACGACTCCGTTTTATCCCCGAAGCCCTTATGGCGTAGCTAAATTATATGCTTACTGGATTACGGTCAATTATCGGGAAGCTTATGGAATGCATGCTTCGAACGGGATACTATTCAATCATGAATCCCCCTTGCGGGGCGAGACTTTTGTTACCCGCAAGATCACGCGGGCGGCAGCAAGGATTGCTTTGGGTATGCAAAAGAAAACCTATTTGGGTAATCTCTCTTCCCAGCGCGACTGGGGGCATGCGAAGGATTATATTAAAGCGATGTATTTGATTTTGCAGCAGGATGAACCTTCGGACTATGTCATTGCGACAGGAATTACGACCACAATCCGGGATTTTATGCGCATCGCTTTTGAAAAAGTCGGCATTCATGTGGAATTTCGTGGGGAAGGAATGAATGAAGTTGGTCTTTTAGATGCTGTTGACGATAAGCAATTTAGCGCATTTGTCGGCGAAGCGTATCTGGAAAATATAAAGAAGCGGATCGGTGAAGAGATCGTTGGGGTAGACCCACAATATTTTCGCCCGACAGAAGTTGATTTGCTTATCGGGGATGCGACCAAGGCACGTACCCGGTTGGGTTGGGAGCCTCTCTATACTTTAGACGCTTTAGTCATTGATATGCTGCGAAATGATGTCAAAATCATGAAAAAAGAGTCGTATTTGAGGGATGGAGGTTATGAAATATTAAACTATTTCGAATAAAACTTCAACAAAATCGGTTTACGGCTTGTTATAATCTCAAAAAGCGTTAAATTTGCTTCGCATTTGGTGTGTGGATATTTAATTGTGAAATAAAGGAATTGATTGTTTAATTAAAAAAGTTGATTAATATGAAGACTAAAGTGTTACTTTTAGCGTTGTTGTCAGGTTTTATTTTCTCTGTGGCTGCACAGGAATATAAACCGCAGGTAGGTTACAGTAATGAAGCTGGCTATAAAACAAATTTCAAAAAGAATAAAGCCGGTGATAATTGGTTTATTTCTATCGCAGGTGGTGGTAGTGTTTTGTTTGGTGACCATAATGGCGAAGCAAGTTTCGGCGATCGCATCAATATCGCTCCTTCTTTCTCTGTAGGTAAATGGTATAGCCCGACAATCGGTTTCCGTGTACAGGTGAATGGCGGTCCGATCAAGAGCTTCGGTACGAACGAAGATCCTAACTTTGAGTTGAGCAGTTCGTATTTTGCTGCGCATGCCGATGTGTTGTGGGACGTAACCAATCTTTGGGCTCCGTATAACGAAAAGAAAGTATTCCGTTTGATTCCTTGGGTCGGTTTGGGATATGCACAACGTTTCGAAGATGACGGTGTTTCCAGATCAGAATCTCCTTCTATCAATACCGGTATCTTGACGGCTTTCCGCTTGAGCAAACGTGTTGACCTGAATATTGAAGCGCAGGCTTCTCTGTTGAACGAAACATTCAACCGCGTACAGTATAAGAAATTGACCGATGCCATCCTGCAGGCTACAGTAGGTTTGACTTTCAAACTGGGTAAGACGGATTTCGAAGTGATCGAACCGATGGATTACGCTTTATTGAACGACCTGAACAGCCAGATCAACTCTTTACGTGCGGCTAACGACGAATTGAGCAAACGTCCGGTTTCTTGTCCTGACTGTCCGGATCCTGTAACTCAAGTGATTAACGATAACAAGATTGACAATGTGGTTTACTTCCGCCTGAACAGCTCAGTGATCGACAAGAACCAGGAAATCAATATCTACAACACTTCTGAGTTCATGAAGTCGAACAACACACCGATCAAGGTGATTGGTTATGCCGACAAGAAAACAGGTTCTTCAGGTTACAATATGCAGTTGTCAGAAAAACGCGCCAGAGCGGTTGCGAAACAACTGGTTGAAAAATACGGTATCTCTTCTAACCAGATTTCTATCGAGTGGAGAGGTTCAGACGAACAACCGTATAGCGAAAACAACTGGAACCGTGTGGTTATCATGAGAGCAAACGACTAATTCTTGTAGTCGATTGAAATAGATAAAAGGCTGCGCTTTGGCGTGGCCTTTTTTCGTATTCTCAACTATTATATATACTTTTGTACGTTTTTAGCAACTTCCTGCATGGAATCAAACAAAAAACGTGGTTACCTCATACAATGGTTTGTCGGAATAGGGGATTTACTGGTGGTGAATGCTCTCTTTTTTGTGGTGTTTTATCTCTTGGGAGATTATTACACGCAAGCGATTGCGTCGAGTCTGCGGGAGGTGATCCTGTTGTTGAATTTTTGTTATTTCTTTTCTGTCTATTTTGTTCCCATCCAGCTGCATAAGTCCGTGGTCTTTTTGGAGAAGATCGTGCAACGGGCGTTGTTGATGGTTACTTTCCTGGTTATTCTTTTTGCTACCTGTCTGATCTTCCTGAATATCGGCGATCAGCTGGCCACATTCCTGCTTTTATATTACCTCTCTTTGGTTGTTGTTTTTTCTTTGTGGCGGATCATTGTGCGCATCACGCTGAAGGTGTACCGAAAAAAGGGGTATAACTTTAAGCGGGTGATTATCGTGGGCGCCGGGAAGAATGGGATGGAGCTCTACCGGGTGATGAAAGATGAATTGGCTTACGGCTTTAACGTGATGGGCTTTTTTGATGATAATCTGGCGTTGAAGGATGTTTTGCCTAATTACCTGGGTATGACCTACGAAGTGGAGCAGTTTGTTTTGGATCATGATGTAGATGAAATCTATTGCACCCTGCCGGGAACGCAGGATCAGAAGATGCTGCGGCTGTTGAATTTCTCGGAGAAGCACATGATCCGTTTTTATATTGTTCCTGAGTTCTACCGGATCGTAAAAAAGAGTATGATCATGCAGATCATGGATTCCGTTCCTTTATTGACGGTTCGCCGAGAGCCTCTGCAGGCAGCGTATAACCGGGCATTGAAGCGTACTTTTGATATTGTTTTTTCATTGGCTGTTCTCTTGACGATCTATCCGGTGATGTATGTGATTGTCGGCATCCTGATCAAGATCAGCTCGCCGGGGCCTGTTTTGTTTAAACAGAAAAGGACCGGGATCTACGGGGGGGAGTTCAATTGTTATAAGTTCCGGACCATGCGTGTCAACCAACAGGCGGATGTGCTGCAGGCGCAGAAAGATGATGTTCGGAAAACAAAGGTAGGCGACTTCCTGCGTCGGACGAATCTGGATGAATTTCCGCAATTTATGAATGTGCTGGCGGGGGATATGTCGGTTGTCGGGCCGCGCCCGCACATGCTGAAGCATACCGAACAGTATTCCGCGATTATCGATAAGTATATGGTTCGTCATCTGGTGAAACCCGGTGTGACGGGTTGGGCACAAGTAACCGGTTACCGCGGAGAGACCAAAACGCTGGAACAAATGGAAGGCCGCGTGAAACGGGATGTCTGGTATATTGAAAACTGGTCTTTCTTCCTGGATCTTAAAATTATAGTCGTCACCGTGTGGAATATGTTCCGGGGGGAACGGAATGCGTATTAAACCTTAGTTGCACACTTTATGTAAAATTGTGTAACCAATCTCTTTTTTTGTTTTATATTTGCACCCGATGGGAAGGATTTTAGCTATAGATTATGGACGGAAGCGCACGGGTTTGGCTGTGACTGATCCGCTTCAACTGATAGCGAACGGATTGACTACGGTTGCCAGCCATGAGCTTGTGGCTTATCTGAAAGACTATGTATCCCGCGAATCCATTGATCTTTTCGTGGTTGGACTACCCAAACAGATGAATAACCAACCTTCGGAGAATATGAAGTATATCGAAGTGTTTGTGAAGCATTTGAAACGGGCATTGCCGGATATTCCGGTGGCCTACTATGATGAGCGGTTTACTTCCGTTATGGCTCATCAGGCGATGATCGATGGTGGTTTGAGAAAGAAGAAAAGACAAGATAAAGCCTTGGTGGACGAGATCAGCGCCGTCATCATCCTTCAGGCATATATGGAAAGTGTGAAATGATATACCAAAAGATTTATTTATGATATTACCCATATTCTTATACGGTCAACCGGTTTTGAGGAAAGAGACAGAGAACGTACCTCAGGATTATCCGGAGTTAAAAAAGCTGGTAGACAATATGTATGATACGATGTATAATGCGGACGGAGTCGGGCTGGCTGCACCTCAGGTCGGGCTGTCGTTGCGTCTGTTTGTGATCGATGCCGATGTCGTTGGCGACGATTGCCCGGAGTGTAAAGGCTTTAAGCGGACGATGATCAATCCCGATATCTACTGGCGAAGCGAAGAACTGGTATCCATCGAAGAGGGATGTCTTAGTTTTCCGGGCTTGCATGAGAAGATCTCCCGTGCCGCTTCGATCAAGGTCAGGTATTACGATGCCGATTTCGTCGCACACGACGAAGAGATCCACGGTTTTGCCGCGCGTGTGGTACAGCATGAGTATGAACACCTGGAAGGACATGTGTTCATCGATAACGTTTCCGGCATCCGGAAGCAGTTAAGTAAAGGAAAACTAAATGATATAATAAAAGGAACAGCCCGTTGTTCGTATCGGACGAAGGCTGTTGGGAAGTAACATTAAACGATTAGTATGGCAGATTTATCAAAAGACATTCTCACGTTACGCGAGAAAAAAGCTGTGATAGAGAAGGGTGGGGGCGAAGCCGCCATTGAGAAACAGGTAGCCATGGGCAAGTTGACGGCCCGTGATCGGATCCATTCCATTTTGGATAAGAATTCATTCCAGGAATATGATATGTTCATGAAGCATGACGGTCGTGACTTTGGGATGGATAAGAAAGAATTTCCGGCGGATGGTGTGGTTACCGGCACCGGTACCGTGGGCGGTGCTCCTGTGTGCATCTATGCGCAGGATTTTACCGTCGCCGGCGGATCATTAGGCCTTCAGCATGCGCGAAAGATCACCAAAGTGATGGATTTAGCGTTGAAGATGAAATGTCCGGTCATCGGAATCAATGACTCCGGAGGTGCTCGTATCCAGGAAGGCGTCAGCGCGTTGGCCGGGTACGGAGAGATATTCTATCGGAATACATTGGCTTCGGGCGTGATTCCGCAGTTATCCCTTATCCTGGGACCTTGTGCCGGCGGTGCGGTTTACTCACCGGCGCTGACCGACTTTGTTTTCGTGGTCGAGAAGATCTCCAATATGTTTATCACCGGTCCGAATGTGATCAAGACCGTATTGGGCGAAGATATCTCGATGGAAGAGCTTGGTGGTGCCCGGGTGCATGCGGAAGTTACAGGAAATGCCCATTTCTATGCTTTGAATGAAAAAGAATGCTTCGAGCAGGTGAAACGCCTGTTGAAGTTTATCTCCTGGAACAACCAGGAAAAACCGAAAGCAGTCAAGGCGGTCGCGCCGAAGATGAAGAATATCGACGAGATTGTGCCGGCCGATCCGAAGCAGCCGTACGATGTGCGCGATATCATCAAGTGCCTGGTCGACGATTCCGACTTCCTGGAAGTACAGGAACTCTGGGCGGCCAATATCGTGATCGGCTTCGGACGTATGGATGGGGAGACGGTCGGTTTCGTGGCCAACCAACCCATGGTCCTGGCCGGAGTATTGGATTGCGACAGTGCCGACAAGGCCGCACGCTTTATCCGTTACTGCGACTCCTTCAATATTCCGATTGTGACGCTGGAAGATATGCCGGGTTATCTGCCGGGTGTCGACCAGGAGCATGCCGGGGTGATCCGTCACGGGGCGAAAGTGTTGTATGCCTATTCGGAAGCGACTGTGCCGAAGATCACGGTCATCCTGCGTAAGGCGTACGGCGGTGGTTATATCGCGATGAACTCGCGCCACCTGGGAGCCGACTTTATGTTTGCTTGGCCGGGAGCCGAGATTGCGGTGATGGGACCGGAAGGGGCTGCCAATATTATCTTCCGCAAAGAGATTATGGATGCGGAAAATAAAGAAGCCATGCGTCAGGAGAAGGTGCGCGAGTATATCGAAAAATTTGCCAATCCGTACGTCGCGGCATCGAAAGGCTTTATCGACACGGTGATCGAACCGAAAGAAACCCGTTCAAACTTATTACATGCATTGAAACTTTCTGTGTTGAAGGATGAATTCCGGCCGGCGAAGAAACACGGTTTGCCTCCGTTCTAATGCTGAATTAAACGAAGTTCTGTATGGAAAAGAAAAGAAACGATTATGTTGATTTTGGGGTAATGGCCGGCACGTATAAGACCCGGTTGACAAAGAAATTCGTAGACCGGTCGGTATGGCAGCGTCCAGTAGCGGGCGAAGTGCTTTCAAACCTGCCGGGCACGATCATACAAGTGTTAGTCAAAGAAGGCGACACGGTGAAAGAGGGCGATCTTTTATTGATCCACGAAGCCATGAAGATGTTCAACCGCATCGTCGCTCCGGTGAGTGGCAAGGTAGTCGGCATCCACGTCATGCTCGGCGATAAGATCGGCAAGAACCATCTAATGGTTAAGATTCAGCCGGAAGAAGCCTAAGCCTGATCACAGAGTAATATCCTATAACTCAAAGAGGGTGTGTCAAAACAAAGCGATTGACACACCCTTTTTATTTAAAATGTATTCGATTATTTGATTTTTCCGTTAATATTTACTATCTTCATAGGTGATTTCTATTGTTTGACAGCTGTGGGACAGTTGTTCGACAGCTGTGGAACAGTTGGTTGACAGCTGTCAAACAGCGGTTCGACGGTGGCAAACGTAAAAAAGGATACCAAATATAAGAAAAATAAGCCTAAAAAGAATAGATATGAAAGCGAAATATCAATTTGTGAAACGTCCCGGATTGAAAAGTAATCCGGACAGTGAACGTCTTTATCCGGTCTTGGTGGTCAAAGAAACGGTGCGTATCAATGATATGATGGAGCGTTATGCGCACGAGTATTCTACGTTGTCGGCGGCGGATGTCAAGGCCTCGTTGCAACTTGTCTCCGAGCTTTTGGAACGTAGCCTGGCCGATGGTTACAATGTGGAGCTCGACGGGATAGGCTTTTTTAGTGTCGCTATCGGCAGCCGTCCGTCGGAGGGCGACGAGTCGGCTGGATCGTCTGAGGCAGAGGATGAGGGTGAAGCCCGGATGGTCAATGCACAATCGATTTGTTTCAAGCGGGTGAACTTCCGTTTGTGTAAGGAGATGCGCCGTCGCCTTTCGGCGCGTATGCATTTTGTGCGTGCCCCGAAGTCTTCCGTCCGGTCGTACACTCCGGAAGAGCGTCGTGCCCGGCTTCTGTCTTACCTCGACCGGCATGGTTTTCTTTCTTCTACCGATTACGTGCAATTTAATTGTTGTAGTAAATATATGGCACTCAAGGATTTGAAGTCCTTCATTGCGGAAGGTATTCTCCGTGCGGCCGGACCTAAAAACAATCGCCTCTATACCCGGGCCTAACGGTAGGCTGAAAGATGAAAAAGGCGGTGATGTTTTATCTTTCAGAATTTAATATATTGGATGTTAGTTGGGTAACTGCCGTCCTGAATGATCTGAAGATAAAGTATAGAAGAAAAAAAGATTGACAAAAGACGAGTGTCTTGTGAAAGCTTAATGGAGAAGAGCTCCTTTTTTGCCGTAATAATTTGTATTTCTATCCCAAAGCCTTATCTTTGCTAAAGGAGTATGGCTAACAAAAATGAAGTATGGAACCGATCATTGTAGATAATCTGGAACGTATCACGGAGCTTTGTCGGGAATATCACGTCAAAAGACTCTATGTCTTTGGCTCCGCTACCGGCCGTGGTATTGATGGTAATCCGTTTAACGAATCGAGCGATATCGATCTATTGATCGAGTATGAAGATATTATCTATGATTTTGAGCATTTTGACTATATCCGGAATGCGGATGCTTTTCATGAACAAATGCAACTGTTGTTTGGTCGTAAAGTAGATATCGTAAATGATAGCTCTATTCGTAACCGCCGTTTCCGGCAATATATTGAAAAACAAAAGCAGCTGGTCTATGCCGCATAGAATACCCGTATGGTTGGAAGATATACAAACCTGTATCGTCCGCATTAATCATATACTTGGACCACGACGTAATTTCTTTATCTATAAGAATGACGACGTGACGCGTCTGTATATTGAACGTAATCTCGAGATAGTTGGTGAAGCCATGAACCGTATCTTGTCGAAACAACCAGACATTGCCATATCTCATGCACGTAATATTGTAAATCTGCGCAATCTAATCAGTCATGCTTATGATGGGATTGACGATGAGCGTATCTGGTCTATTATCTGTAAAGATCTGCCTTACCTTAAAGAAGAAGTAGACCGTTTACTGGAAGAGATGGATAATGCCTGACTTCTCTTTGTATTTAATTTTTAGTTTTTAAGAATTAGCCTCCTGTTTCCTAAGATAATTTCCTTATTTTTGCCCTTTGTTCGACTAAAGTGATAGTAAATTGGTCGGATTTTAAACTTGAGCTACAAAGGAAAAGCAAACGAATGAAGAAAATTGTATTTCTGATCGCATTGCAGCTCTGTTCACTGTCGTTGTTTGCGCAGATCAATACCGATCGTGTACTGGCAGTTGGTAGGAATGCCTTGTATTTTGAGGACTATGTTCTCTCAATCCAATATTTTAATCAGGTGATTCGTTCGAAACCCTGGTTGGCCGAACCCTATTTTTACCGGGCTGTAGCAAAGATCAATCTGGATGATTACAAAGGAGCGGAGGATGATTGCACGTTATGCCTTGAGCGAAATCAGTTTTTGGTACAAGCCTATTATGCCCGCGGTATTGCCCGGCAGAGTCAGGATAAATTGAGTGAAGCGATCGAAGACTACCGGAAAGGGCTGGAGTATCGGCCGGAAGATCGGGGTATGCTGGTGAATATGGCTGTTGCTTATATTCAACAGAAGGATTACGACGGTGCCGAGAAGGTGTTTGACGATTTGATGCGGGCACATCCGCGTCATTCGATGAATTACCTGACCCGTGGGGCGATGTATATCGAACGGGGCGATACGGCTTTGGCGCTGGCCGACTACGATAAGGCGATCTCGATGGATCCTTATTATGCGGCAGGTTATGGAAACCGGGCGATTGTGCGTTATCAGACCAACGATTACGAAGGCGCTTTAAATGATTTGAACGAAGCGATCCGGTTGGAGACCCGCCAGAGCGGATATTTCATCAACCGGGGACTGGTGCGCTACCAGATGAACGACCTGCGCGGGGCGATGGACGACTACGATCAGGTGATCCATATGGATAGTCAGAACCTGATTGCCCGTTTCAACCGCGGATTGCTGCGTGCCCAGGTGGGAGATAGCAATCGGGCGATTGAAGATTTTGATGTGGTGATCAGTCTGGAGCCGGATAACTATATGGCTTATTACAACCGGGCCCTGTTGAAGGCTGAAGTGGGCGATCATTTAGGTTCTATCGACGATATCGATGTCGTGTTGGCCGAATACCCCAATTTCCTTCCCGGATATTACAGCCGGGCGGATGCGAAGCGCCAATTGAACGACCAGGCCGGTGCCGATCGTGACTATTGGATCGCCTTTGAAAAAGAAGAGCAGATGCGCAAAGACCGGGCGGCGGGCCGCACCGGAACCGCTACGGCGGATAAGGCAACCGACGGCGGTGAGGATTCGGACGACAATACACGCGAAGAGTCGGATAAGAATATCAATAAGTTCAACCACCTGGTGGTGTACGATAAAGCGGAAGAGCAGAAAAGAAAATACGAGAGCGAAGTGCGCGGACGGGTACAAGACCGCAATGTGCGCGTGGATCTGGAGCCTCAGTTCGTATTGACTTACTACGAAAAACCTGATCCCGTCAAGAAAAATGTGAACTACGACCGGATGCTGGAAGATTTCAACGACCGCATGCTTTTGCCCCGTTACCTTCGCATAACCAATGAGGAAGCGGCATTGGATGAGGGGCAGATTGCGACTCACTTTGCTTCGATCGATGAGTTTTCGGCCGATATTGCCGAAGATCCGAATAATGCGATCGCTTATTTCGGACGAGCCATTGATTATATGCTGGTGCAGGATTTCCAGGAAGCGATAAGCGACTATGATCAGGTGATTGCTATCGACCCAACGTTTACTATGGCTTATTTCAACCGGGCAGTGGTTCGCTATAAACAATTGGAATATAGCTTGTCTCAAGCAACGTATGAGGAGGAGTTTTCGGTGACGAGTATGACGCTGAACACCGGCAAGAAACCACAAGCGCAGTTGGTCGACCCGGCCTCCGCGCAGTTGAGGGATAATAAACGGAATCTTACGCATGAGATGATTGTCAGAGATTATGATCTGGTGCTTCAGCAGAACCCTGATTTTGTCTTTGCTTACTTCAACCGGGGCAATCTGCGTTGTGCCCAGCGCGATTACCGTGCCGCCATCTTAGACTACAACCAGGCGATCGCGCGCGATCCGAACTTCGCCGAAGCCTACTTCAACCGGGGACTGACCCGCCTGTCGCAAGGCGATGTCAACCGCGGCATCGCCGACCTGAGCAAAGCCGGCGAACTGGGCATCATCAATGCGTATAGCATCATAAAAAGAATGACGAATTGAATTGACAATTGACAATTGATAATTGACAATGAGCGCAAAGCGGTGAATTTTAATTGTCAATTGTCCATTGTCAATTGTCAATTAGTATGTATCTTTGCCGATTATTTATTGAAACATAGAAGATAAGATATGATAAAGATTACTTTTCCGGATGGTTCCGTAAGAGAATTTGCCAAAGGGACGACGGCGCTGCAGATTGCAGAGAGTATCAGTTCCCGTCTGGCTCAGGATGTGTTGGCGGCTACGGTGAATGGCGAGACTTGGGATCTGAGTCGCCCTATCGATGCCGATTCTACCGTTAAGTTATTGAAGTGGGAAGACGATGAAGGCAAACATGCTTATTGGCATTCGAGCGCTCACCTGATGGCCGAAGCCTTGCAGGAACTGTATCCGGGCGTGAAATTCGGTATCGGTCCGGCTATTGAGAACGGATTCTACTACGACGTGGATCCGGGTGAAGGAATAACCATTAAAGAAAGTGATTTCCCGGCTATCGAAGCCAAGATGATGGAACTGATTGCCCGGAAAGAAGAAATCAAACGTGCCGATATCGCGAAAAGTGAAGCGTTGACGATGTTTGGTGATCGGGGTGAAGTATATAAAACCGAATTGATCAGCGAACTGGAAGACGGTACGATTACTACATACACACAAGGCGCTTTCACCGACCTCTGTCGTGGACCTCACCTGCCGAATACCTCCTATATCAAGGCGGTAAAGATCCTGAGCGTCGCCGGCGCTTATTGGAGAGGCGATGAGAAACGCAAGCAATTGGTGCGTCTCTACGGGATTACTTTCCCGAAGAAGAAACTGTTGGATGAGTATCTGACGCTGTTGGAAGAAGCCAAGAAACGCGACCATCGTAAGATCGGAAAAGAACTGGAACTGTTCGCTTTCTCTCAGAATGTAGGAGCCGGACTCCCTTTGTGGTTGCCCAGAGGTACACAGTTGCGCCTGCAGTTGGAAGACTTCCTGAAACGGATCCAGAAGAAATATGGTTACAAGCAGGTGATGACCCCGCATATCGGAGGCAAGAACCTGTATGTTACTTCGGGACACTATGAGAAATACGGAAAAGACTCGTTCCAACCGATTCATACGCCGCAGGAAGGTGAAGAGTTCCTGTTGAAACCGATGAACTGCCCGCACCATTGCGAGATCTATAAGTTGACACCCCGGTCGTACAAAGACCTGCCGATCCGCTTTGCCGAATTCGGTACGGTGTATCGCTATGAGCAGAGTGGTGAGTTGCACGGATTGACCCGTGTGCGCGGGTTTACGCAGGATGATGCGCATCTGTTCTGTCGTCCGGACCAGTTGAAAGAGGAATTCCTGAAGGTGATGGATATTATCTTCATTATCTTCAAAGCATTGGATTTCGAGAACTTCGAAGCACAGATCTCTTTGCGTGATCCGAATAACAAAGAAAAATATATCGGTTCGGATGAGAACTGGGAAAAAGCGGAAAGCGCGATTGTTGAAGCCTGCCAGGAAGCCGGTTTGAAAGCCCGCGTCGAACTGGGAGAAGCTGCTTTCTACGGTCCGAAGCTCGACTTTATGGTGAAAGACGCCTTAGGACGCCGTTGGCAGTTGGGCACGATCCAGGTGGATTATAGTTTGCCGGAACGGTTTGATCTCGAATATACCGGAGAAGACAATAAGAAACACCGGCCGGTGATGATTCACCGTGCACCGTTCGGATCGATGGAACGTTTTGTGGCCGTATTGATTGAACATACTGCCGGTAAATTCCCGCTTTGGCTGACCCCGGATCAGGTGGCTATCCTGCCGATCAGTGAAAAGTTTAACGACTACGCATGGGAGATTTCCCGTCAGCTGGAAGATCAGGATATCCGTGTGGTGGTCGACGACCGGAACGAGAAGGTAGGCCGGAAGATCCGCGATAATGAACTCAAACGTATCCCTTATATGCTTATTGTCGGCGAGAAAGAAGCTGAAAATAACGAAGTTTCTGTAAGAAAACAGGGCGAAGGTGATAAAGGTTCCATGAAAATTACTACATTTGCAGCGCTTTTAAACGATGAAGTGGAGGAAATGATGAATCGTTGGCAAAATGATAATAGCGTAAACAACTAATAACGAGGAGATAAAAAGTTTTTTAATGAGGAGAGAGAACCCCAAAGAACTATACAAGATTAACGAGCGCATCCGTGCTCGGGAAGTTCGATTAGTAGGTGACGAAGTGGAACAAGGCGTATATACGCTTTCACAAGCACTGAAAATGGCGGAAGATAAAGGATTAGATCTGGTTGAGATTTCGCCCAATGCCCTGCCCCCCGTTTGTCGGATTACCGATTATCAGAAATTCCTCTATCAACAGAAAAAGCGCCAGAAGGAACAGAAGGCGAAAGCGGTGAAAGTGGTGGTAAAGGAGATTCGGTTCGGACCTCAAACAGACGATCACGACTACAACTTCAAATTGAAACATGCCAAGAGCTTCCTGGAAGAAGGCGCTAAAGTGAAAGCTTATGTATTCTTCAAGGGACGGTCGATTCTTTTTAAAGAACAAGGCGAAGTGCTATTGCTTCGTTTTGCCAATGATCTGGAAGATTACGGAAAGGTGGAGCAAATGCCTGTATTGGAAGGAAAACGTATGATTATTATGTTTTCTCCAAAGAAACAAAATGTGGCAAAGCCGAAGCCCCAGCCCGTGCAACCGCCCAAAAAGGTGATCGTTTCTCCCAAACCGGCCGCCGAAACGGAAGCCGAACAGGAAGAGTCGGGCGAAGAAAACTAAAAAAAGAAAGACACCCGTGTTGGGTTTCTAAATAGTAATAATTAAATAAAAACAGCAAAATGCCTAAGATGAAGACTAATTCCGGTGCCAAAAAGAGGTTCGCCCTTACCGGAACAGGAAAAATCAAAAGAAAACACGCTTTTAAAAGTCACATTCTGACCAAGAAGACTAAAAAGGCAAAAAGAAATCTTACGCATACCGGCTTAGTGGCCAGTGTGGATGTGAACAGTGTGAAGCAAATGCTTGCCATCAAGTAAATTTCTTTTACCAGCGAGTTTAAAAACGATTTTTATTAACAGAATGTATTTAGCCTGAAAGATCATCCCGCAACGGATGACGCTAACATTCAAAAACAGATTAGAATTATGCCGAGATCAGTAAATCATGTTGCTTCAAGAGCAAAGAGAAAACGGATTTTAAAGCTCACCAGGGGCTATTACGGGGCGCGTAAGAACGTTTGGACCGTAGCAAAGAACACCTGGGAAAAAGGTTTGACGTATGCATTCCGCGACCGTCGTAACAAAAAACGTTCGTTCCGCGCCTTGTGGATCCAACGTATCAACGCGGCTGCCCGTCAGGAAGGAATGTCTTACTCGCGTTTGATGGGTGCATTACACGCCAAAGGAATCGAGATCAACCGTAAAGTGTTGGCCGACTTGGCAATGAACCATCCGGAAGCCTTTAAAGCCATCGTAGATAAAGTAAAATAAAATACTTTGAACGAATGAAGAAGAGATCTTTTAAACCAAAAGGTCTCTTTTTTTGTTTGATAAATAAAGACAGATAACAGAAAAAGGGAGTGATTTAGTCCATTTTTTATTTGTATATCTCGATCCTTTTCCTTATGTTTGTCTTACGAAATAAGAAATGAGTTAAGCCGCACTTATCGATTGGGAAACTCATCAAGTTTATTTCAATTCCGAGACAAAGCTCTTGTCGCCAATGGCGGGCCGCGCCCTTCGGGGTATGCATCGCACAGCGGATTACAAAGGTGGCAAAGCACTCAAATCCTGTCATACGGAGTTTGTTCATATCCAGGGTGCGGCTTTCTTAATACGAAAAGGCTTTTGGGAAACCAAAAGCCTTTTTTTTGATCCCTTATTCTTCCTTTTTGACCGTGATTCGTTTGTCGGATAAAAAGAAAAACGTATTTTTGACACCAATCTGTGTTTCACTCTCATGACAAATTCAGAGTAGTACAACTATTAAATTATAAGTATCATGAAAAGACTTTTGATTGGCGTTTGTCTTGCGTTGGCATTGCCCGCGTTGGCTCAGAGAGACGCGACGATTCGCATTTATCCCGACCAGGGAACGCAACAGATCAGTAAACATCTTTACGGACAGTTTGCCGAACATCTCGGTACCTGTATCTATGGCGGCCTTTGGGTGGGGCCGGATTCGGATATTCCCAATACCGACGGTTACCGCAAGGATGTGGTAGAGGCTTTGAAGCGCCTGCAGATCCCGAACCTTCGTTGGCCGGGAGGATGCTTTGCCGACGAATATCATTGGATGGATGGAATCGGACCGCGGGCGGAGCGTCCGAAGATGGTCAATACCAACTGGGGTGGAACCATTGAAGATAATAGTTTCGGAACCCATGAATTCCTGAACCTTTGTGAGATCATCGGCACCGAGCCTTATATCAGCGCCAATGTCGGGAGCGGCAGTGTCGAGGAGATGGCCAAATGGGTGGAGTATGTCAATTCGGAAGGCGACAGCCCGATGGCTCGCCTGCGTCGGCAGAACGGAAGAGACAAGGCGTGGAATGTTAAGTTCTGGGGCGTTGGAAACGAAAGCTGGGGTTGTGGCGGTAGCATGCGCCCGGAGTATTATTCCGATCTGTATCGCCGTTATGCCACTTATTGCCGCAATTACGACGGCAAACGCCTGTTCAAGATCGCCAGCGGAGCCAGTGATTACGATTATAACTGGACCGAAGTATTGATGCAGCAGGTCGGTGGCCGCATGAACGGGTTGTCTTTACATTATTATACGGTGACCGGTTGGAGCGGCAGCAAAGGTTCCGCCACGCAGTTTACACCGGAAGATTACTACTGGACGATGGGTAAGTGTCTGGAGATCGAAACGGTCATCCAAAAGCATTGTGCGATTATGGATAAGTACGATCCGCGCAAACGCATCGGCTTGATGCTCGACGAATGGGGAACCTGGTGGGATGAAGAACCGGGAACGATCAATGGCCACCTGTATCAGCAGAATACGATGCGTGATGCTTTCGTTGCCTCGCTGACTTTCGATGTGTTCCATAAGTATACCGACCGATTGAAGATGGCGAATATCGCGCAGTTGGCCAATGTGCTTCAGGCGATGATCCTGACCAACGGTGATAAAATGATCCTGACGCCGACCTATTATGTGTTCGAAATGTATAAGGTACACCAGGATGCTACCTTCCTGCCTTTAGACTTGATTTGCGACAAGGTGAAGGTGCGCGACGACCGCGAGGTGCCGATGGTTAGCGCTACCGCTTCCCGCGACGCGCAGGGTACGATCCACCTCTCACTCTCTAATGTCGATCTGGAGAAGAAACAAACGGTTACGATCGACCTGCAGCATGTTTCGATCAAAAATGTAACCGGAACGATCCTGACTTCGCCTTCGATCAACGATCATAACACCTTTGAAGCGCCCGACAAGGTTAAACCGGCCGCTTTCAAAGACGCAAAGATCGAAAAAGGCGTATTGAAAGTAACCCTTCCGGCTCAATCGATTGTCACTTTGGCGGTGAAGTAAAAAATATTTGTCCCTAATATTAGGGAACGCAGATGACGCAGACTAAAGCGCAGATCTACGCAGATTATTTATTATGAATTTAATATTTATCTGCGATCATCTGCGCTTTAGTCTGCGTGCTTTTTTTACTATCGAAGAAGAGGTGATCCATAACTTTTGCTTTACGCTTTGCTAAGAGACCTACGGTTCGGGGTGACCCAGTATTTTACCTGAAAAATACCGGTATCTCGTTCGCCGCGCAGATCTTTCAAGCTCTTCGTTGTTAATAATAATTAAATAAGCTGATTCGCCTATGGATCAGCCGAACAAAATCTGCTCTAAAACGTTATATCTCAGCAATAGAAAACTAATACATAGATAATACTTCAAAATGAAACGTTTTAGACAAATGAACATGTTAAAAACCTTAAGCTTAAGCTTGTTTTCTTTTCTGATTGTAACCGTGGGTTGTACCGATAAGGATGTTTATGAACCCGAGCCGGAAACGCCGGTCATTCCCGAAATACCGGATACCCCTTCCAAAGATGATTATTTTGATTTCTCGACTACACAGAAATTTACGGTAGACATCAACTACTGTCTGTCGGATTATTCCATTTTGTTCGAGCTTTTTGATAAAGATCCCCTGATCCCGATGGAGGGTGGATTTGAAAAGACAAAAGAAGAGCCTCTTTACCGGGCGATAACAGATAAAAACGGACGCTTTACCGGCGAGATCACCCTTCCGGCTTATATTAAGACGGTGTACCTGTATGCCAACTATGTGGGGGTTAGCCAATTGGTTCAGTTGGATGTGGATACGAAATCGGTTTCCTTTAATCAGGATGCCTATTGGCAATCGTTGCAGAGCAAAGGTGGAGTGGCAACCCGTGGAGCTACAGCAAATGGATGGAAATATCCGGAGGGATATAAAGTCTTAGGTGATTGGAACCTGGACGGATCGGCGGATTATATCAGCCAGTTGGGCAAAAGAGAATTGGATTCCGATTTCATGACCCGCTTGAATAATACATTCGTGAAAAAGAATGTAAGGAAAGACCCGGTCTATGTGGGCAATGGCAAAAGCATGGATATTCATATTGTTAAGCCGACAAAGGTCTATCAGATCTTCCTTTATACCAGTGCTGCTTATTACAATGCGTATGCTTATTATTCTTATCCGACCAATAATCCTCCGAAATCGAAAGAACAGATCAAGAACAAAATCATCTCTTTCCCTTTCATTCGGACGAAAGACGAGAACTTCCCTTGTGCGATCACCCCTGGCGACCAGGTGCAACTGATGTACTGGAACGAAGAAACAAATGAGTTCGAAGAGGAGTTCCCGGCCGGTGTTAGTATTGGCTTTATGAATCTGGCTAACTGCTATTCAAAAGGGAATATAGAGATCAAAGGAAGGAATTCTATCGAAGAGACTCAATTGCCCTATACTGTCGATCCGATATTCTATACCAATCCGGTGTACAACGACAAGCTGGCGGGTGTAGGTAAAAAAGACTACCAGCGCACGGTTGCCGCTTATGACGGAGAGCAGATGATTGCCCTTTGTTTTGAAGATCATTTAGGATATGATGTCGACGGTCCGGGTTGGGCCTGGAGCTATAATGATGCTATTTTCTATATCCATATCGAAGAGCGCGATGCGATTGATCCCAGTCTGCCTGGTTTGCCGGATGATACGAAAGGTCCGAGTGAAGAAGATAATTACGTGAACTATTACGGTACGTTGGCTTTTGAAGACCTTTGGCCTTCGCAAGGCGATTATGATATGAATGATATGATTGTCCGTTATAACAGCAAAGTGTACCGGGACGCATCGAATCGGGTGACAAAAATCGTGGATGAGATTATTCCGGTTCACAATGGAGCTTCCTACAGGAATGGCTTTGGCTATCAATTCGACAACGTGGCCAAGGAAGATATTAAGAGCGTAACGATCTTGTCTGAGAGTGGTATTACCTCTTCCTTTATGCAAGGCGTTTCGTTGGAGCCCGGACAGGATAAACCGACAGTTGTCTTATTTGATAACCTGTCTGTTGCGCTTGAACAACAGGCTGTATTCGCGGTGACAACAGAATTCAAGAACGGCGTGGACGAATCCCATGTGGTTCCTCCCTATAACCCCTTTATCGTTGTTCGCACCGATACGGGCCGTTCCCGCGAAGTGCATCTGACGAACTATGCGCCGACTTCGTTGATGAATATGGATTTATTGGGGACGGTCAACGACCTGTCTGCTCCGGAATATGGCATTTATTATGTGTCGAACAATAATTTCCCGTTTGCCATCAACCTGTATCGCGACGATACCTTTACCGGTGCGACGGAAAGCCGGCGCATCGATACGGAATTCCCCCGATTCACCAACTGGGTGGCTACCTTTGGGGAGGAGGATGCCGATTGGTATATCTCTGAACTCTGATTCTGATGATTAAATAACAGGCTATGAGCTGGATATGTATTATCTCCAGTTCATAGCCTGTCGTTTAATCCTTTAAATCAAAGCTTTTTCCTTACCTTTGTCAGGTAAAACATAATTGTATGAAAAGAATATCAGTATCATTAGCCTGCCTGATTGCTTGTCTCGCATTCTTAGGCAGTTCCTGTTCAACGCCAAAAGGACCCCGTCACGATCGTTATGTAGTTGTACTCTCCTTAGATGGTTTCCGTTCCGACTATCCGGAAAAGGCCCATACGCCTACGCTCGACTCGTTGGCGCGGGTAGGGGTGAGGGCAGATTTCCGTCCCTGTTTCCCCAGTGTGACATTCCCCAACCATTACTCGATGGCAACGGGCTTGCATCCCGATCATCATGGCTTAGTGAATAACTTCTTCTATGCGGAAGACCTCGATAAGATCTATACCATAGGCAACCGCAAGGCGGTGGAGAACCCCGATTTCTATGGCGGAGAGCCGATCTGGAACACGGCGCAGAAGCAAGGTGTCAAGGCCGCTTCATTCTATTGGGTAGGTAGCGAAACGGCGGTAAACGGTATGCAACCCTCGATCTGGAAAAAGTTCGACGGCAGTGTGCCTTTCAAGAACCGGGCCGACTCGGTATTGTCCTGGCTCCAACTGCCGGAGGAGATCCGCCCGCATCTGTTGATGTGGTATATCGAAGAACCCGATGCGATCGGTCACCGTGCTACGCCCGATTCCGTCGCTACCTTGCAGGTGGTGGAGGAACTGGATCAGTTATTGGCCTATTTCTTCGCCGAAGTGCGTAAACTCGATATCTTCAAGAAGATCGATTTCGTGGTGCTTTCCGATCATGGAATGGCGACCTACTACCCGGAAAACTATGTCAACCTGAACGATTACCTGCCGCGCGATAGCTTTGACTTTTCGTTCGATGGCGTTCCGACCTTGCTCTACTGCAAAGAAAGTTACCGTGAGACGGCTTATGAGATCCTGCAAACCGTACCGCATATCCAAGCCTATAAGAAAGAAGAAGTGCCCGAACGCCTGATTTACGGGAAACATCCCCGGGTAGGCAATCTGGTGGTGATCCCCGATATCGGTACCTATGTGCAGTTCCGTCCAGAATCGCGCCCGCGCTACGCTGCCACCCATGGCTACGACAACCTGGCGCCGGAGATGCAAGCCATCTTCTATGCCGCCGGCCCCTCCTTCAAAAAAGGCGAACGGGTAGGCGCCATCCCCAATGTCAACCTTTACTTATTGATCTGCAACCTCCTGAACCTCGAACCCGCGCCGAACGACGGCAAGCAGGAGGAGGTTGATTTGCTTTTAAAGTAATTTAGGTCTTTTAGGTTATCATGATAAAAGCAGTTTTTTTTGATATTGACGGGACGCTCGTCAGTTTCAAGACGCACGCTGTCCCGCAATCCACGCGCGACAGCATTCGTTTATTACGCGAGAAAGGAATCAAAGTGTTTATTGCCACCGGGCGCCGACTGGAGGCAGTTAATAATCTCGGCGATCTGGAATTCGACGGGTATATCACGCTCAATGGCGGATATTGCCTGGCGGGTAGGGAAGAGGTGATCTACAAACACCGTATCGCGGCAGAAGATATCGAAGGGATGTTGCGTTATCAGGAGACCGTGCAGGATTTCCCGGTCGCGATTGTGCAGGATCGGGATATCTTTATGAACTACCGCGACGAGGCGGTCGATGAAATCTTCGACCTGCTCAACTTCCCCGCACCACCGATCCGCCCCTTGCGCGAGGTGGCCGATCAAGCCGTCTATCAGGTCATTGCCTTCTTCCGCGAGCACCAGGAAGAACAGATCATGGCCGCCATGCCCCATTGCGAAGCGACCCGTTGGAATCCTTTATTCTCCGATGTCGTTCCCCAGGGAAGCAGTAAAAGTGTCGGTATCGAGAAGATCCGGAAGCATTTCGGTATTGCCCTGGAAGAGATCATGGCTTTTGGTGATGGCGGTAATGATATCCAGATGCTTCGCCATGTCGCTTTGGGAGTCGCAATGGGCAATGCGGAAGACGATGTAAAACAAGCGGCCGACTACGTCACGGATTCAGTCGACAACGATGGAATCTATAAGGCGTTAAAGCATTTTGGGGTGTTGTGATTCTATTCTGTTATCTAATTCATCAAAGAATGCGTCTACCGTAACCGCATGACATTCTTCGATTGCTCTCCGGGAGCTTTTCTTTTCCTCAAGCACTGTTGCATAAGGCAATGTCCGGATGAATTCAAGGAGTCGCCGGGCCTGTGGATTGTTATCTTCTATGATGATTGTTGCCATATTATTTGAGCTTTAAGTACGGACGCAGATAAGGAAATAAATCCAGAAATGGAAGTGTTTGATTGGAAAAGCGGCTGTGTCGCCCGACACAGCCGCTTGGGAGTGAATCCTTACAATAGAAGGGGGATATATCAGGGGTTAATCCATAACTTATGTGTTTCATTGCCTATGCGGATGATGTAAACGCCTGTGGGCAGGGCGATCCATTGGGTGCCATTAATCCGTTCTGCGGCTTTTAGCGTTCCGGTGGGGGCATAAATCCGAATATCCATTGCTTTTTGGCTGACAACCTTCAGTTTGCCATCTTCTACATTTAGACGGATGGCCGGCGGCAATACGGTATTGCCTGTCGGGTCATTGCTTGCTACCCCTTCGATTGCGATCTCTATCGGGCCGCTGACTTTCGGCAGGGTATAATTGTAGTCGGTGGAGCGGGTGGCGTTGGCTTGCAGCAGTTGCCCGTTGGCGAAGACCTTGACTTCCGATTGATCGTATCCCTCTTCCAGGGTAAGCTTGAAATGGAAGGGCTGATCGAGTGCTGTCGGGTATATACCTGCTGCCGGATCGGTTATCGCTCCTTTTACTTCGGGCAGGGTGACCGGGTAATTGCGCAATGCAATCCGGATCGTATGGTCGCCTTCGATCGGATTAAGGATATAGCTGAAGTAGAAGTTCGGACCGAAGTCCTTAAACGCCGTCTCTTGTCCGTCGAGGAAAAGCACCACATCTTTGCCGATGATCGTCCGGTCTTCCGCATAGAAGCTCAGGTGCAGGTGGCTGCCATCGATCACGGTCAACGCGCCGGGAGAGTGATTCGCCTGAATACCCGGTGCCAGTTCGAGGGTGACGGTATGGGTTTGAACGGAGGCGGATGAGCCAAGGACGGTGAAGGGGGAACTCACGTTGTTGTAAAAGTTTCCATTAATAAGCAATCCGAGCTTGTATGTTCCGGGTTCGCTGATTTTCAAGTTGTCAAACACCGCTTCTTTGTAGCCTGTATACCCGATGATATCATTTCCTGCCGGGGTTATACTCTCCCCACCGGTCAACCAATTCTCCTCTATCTCTACTCCTTCTGTTGTACAAAGTATGAGCCCTATTTGTTGGCTTGCTGGAGCAGCTACGCTGACCGGATTCATCGTCTCTCCCGCAACGACTTCAGAAGGATCGTTCACAAACCAATGTCCTGCCGTCCCATACAGCCCGAACCCTAATGAAAGCTCATCGCTCCGGCCCAGTTCCGCCAGGGGGATCTTCATTTCATAACACATATGTTGATAGGGCAATAGATCGGTATAGGCAAAAGCCGGCCGGCCGTATTCTCCCCGGTCGGACCATTGGGTGAACGCTTTGATCTCGCCTTCTACATCGACATACAAGCGGAAGAAGTCCGCACCGTAGTCGAAGGTATTGTCCGAACCCCATTCGCAGGCGACATACAGGTAGCGGTCGTCGTTGTAGAGCCATATCCAGGCTTTGCTGTCCGGATGGCCGGTGGAGGGGTAGGTGTCGTACACGCGGAACGCATCGGCGGGATCCAAGCGGTCGGGCGTTCCGTCGATCGTGATCGTGCCCCGGTTCTGCTTCTTGTATTTCGCCAACGTCCAGGAGACGTCACCGTTCTCTACAATCACATCTTTATAAAAAGGAACGCCTTCGATCACTTCGGGTTCGATCAGCGCTTTGAGTACCAACCGCCCTTTCGTTACGCCGGTAAAACGTAATTCCATCCCATCGGCCGTGATTTCGATCACGTCCAGGTCGTCATTTCCCAGTTTCTTTGTCTTGTAGGCATTGGCTTTTCCTGCCTGCCCGTCGATCAATAACAGGTCGGCAAAGCCCAACCCGCCACCTTCTTTACGGATACGCACGTTGAGATCTCCCCGGTAACTCTCGTCCAGATCGGCTTCGAACGTTTGCGGATACTGGCTGGCGGGGAATGTGGCAACAGGCATATACTGCCCGTCTTGATGGATTTCCACGATCATCTTGCCATTCGGCTGCTCATTTTGCCCCCAGAGCGCGGAGGCGATAAAGAGTAATAAACTCAAAAGGTGTAATGCTTTTCTCATTTTTCTGATTTGTTTATGGTTTCTAATACACGTTTGAACGTGGCCATAAACTTGGGGATAAATCTTCGGAAGGGGATCTCAAACGGTAAAAATGCTCTCTCAAATCGTAAAAATCATACGATCGCAGGGAAGGGGCGGGCGGGTTAAACGATGCTTTTCCGGTACCAGTTCTTGGGTGATTCGCCCGTTGCTTCGCGGAAGATCCGGTAGAAAGAGCTGTCGCTGGCAAAGCCGGCATTCTCGGCAATCTGCTGCAAGGTCAGCTGACTGGCGGCCGAGTTGCTCAGGAGCTGTTTGGAATATTCTACGCGGTAATTGTTTATCAAAGTAGAGAAGGTGGTGTTCAATTCCTGGTTGATCACCCGTGAGGTATAGGTCCGGTTACTGCCCAGCCGCGATGCCAGGTCGGTGATCCGCAGGTTGGGCTCGCGAAATAATTCTTCTTTCTCCAAGAGCTCGATCAGTCGGTCGCGTAAGGCTTGCATCTCCTGGCGGTTTTCTTTGCCGGCATAGTCTTCGGCAGACTCCTGATCCGGCGAGAAAGAACGGCTCGCTTCGCGCTTGAAATCGTCGACCGTAAAGTCTTGCCGGAACCCAACCAGCCCGAGCATGAAAAGCAAGGTGCTGAAAAGAACAGAAGGGATAAGTAGCAGTTGAGGCGATTGCACAAAAGAAACCCTTCCCAGGATGCCGAAGATGGCCGACGTCGCCGAGCAGATCACAAAAAAGGTAAGCATGGTGCGCATCAGTCCCAGCCGTTTGCCTTCCTGGTTGGAGTAATAATCTTCCAGCCTCCTGTTGTATTGCACGATCCGCCGGGTACCCTGCCAGGCCACGGGCAGAATGGTCAGTAAGAAAAGAAAAGGAATGATGCGTTGATTCCATATCTGTAATTCGCCATAAAATGAAAACACATGATCGCCCGGTTGCTTATACATCACCTGAAGCAGGAAAGCCATCAGCTCTTCCGCCGACATCAACCGGTAGAGTACAAACGTATACAGGCTCATGCCCAACGCGGGAATAAACATCCAGATCACGCGCCAGGTCAATGGCTTCTCATCGGTCAGCGCGCGCAGATAGAGGTAGTAAAGCGGGTAAACCGAGAGGTGTACCAGGATATACAAGCTGTCGAGATGTTTGACCAGGTCGTATTCCCAACTGCAAAACGCCGCATGACAGAAATAAAGCACAAAGGCAGCAAACATAAACAAGGTGAACACCTTCTTCGCCCGGTTGCGATGATGCACATCCGCCAACAGGGCGATGCACCAGAAGGCGCACGCAAACATCGGAGCAGTGGCTATGATTCCTTGCAGCATAGATTGACTTAAACGTTCATAAAATTAGTCGTTTGGCGTGACTCGGCATAATCCATGCAAGCACGGATTCTGCACTCGCTACTTCAAACGTTGGGGGCGAAGATAAAGAAATAAATCTGTACGTACGTTAATAATCTACAAAAACGTCTTCGTTTCGTATGTTTTAAAACATTTTCGGACCTAAGATGGTTATCTTTGTAGAGCGTTTGACAAAGTGAACGCCAATTATTAACCCGACTGGTCCGGAGGGACCGTCTAAATTTTAAGCAATTATGTTGATAAGAAAGAATGAGCAAAACCTTCGTGTTTTAGAGATGTTGCGTTATCAGGCTAACCAATACCAGGCAGCCGGTTACGGTGCTAAGAGCCAGCAACTGAACGCAAAGATCCGTCGGATGATGGATGAAATGAATACAGAAATAGTGAAAAACTAAATCTGTATTTCACCGGAATAGAACAAAACAACTATATAGGATCTCTTACCTTCTGGGAATGCCCGGAGTCGGTAAGAGATTTTTTTTGTGCCCGATTGGTAACCTGTCGCACGCATTACGGATCACCCCGTATTCTTGTGGAGAAGTTCCTACAGGGGGAGGGAATTCGACCCCAGAGGGGGGAAAGTTCCCCGGGGGGGGCGGGGAAGATTCCCCGGGGCAGCAGAGGAAAAAGTTCCCCGGGGGGGGAGGGGAAGATTCCCCGGGTGAGGTAGAAGAAGTTGAATCGGGAAACGGACGAAGCCGCAAAGTCATCTACGTCCTCCTTAAACCCTTAAACCCCTTTTACCCCTTAATTCTCCCTTAAACCCTTTCCCCCTTTTAAAAAAACTCTGCCAACCTAACCACCCCTTTTCCTTACTTCCTTAAAAAAAGGGAGGAAAGAGGAATATACCCTATAAGAAGTCCCCTTTTTCCCCTTTCCCCCCTATTCTTTAGAAAGTTTGTTTTTCGGTTGGTATGGTTGGCAGACTTTCCCCAAACCCCGGCAGCCTTTCCGAAAAGGCCAAGGGGCTTAAGGGGCTTAAGGGGTACAAGGGATATTAACCCCTTATTCCCCTTAACCCCCTTACCTGCCGCCCCTTTGAAAACTCCGGCAGCCTTTTCCGAAACTCCGGCAGCCTTTCCGAAAACCCTGCCGGCCTTTTCCGAAAACTCCGGCGGCCTTTTCCAATCGTTTGATATTTGAGGATTTTTGAAGCCACGGACCACAGGGATTTATGTATTTTGTTTGTGTCCTGTAAGGACAGTGAGCGCTGAAAGCGCGTTAGAGCCCAGCCCAGGGTCAATAGGCCGTTAGGTCTGCGCAACCCTGGGTCGGGAACACACCCACACACAACGGAGCGCTGAAAGCGCGAAAGATTTGCTTTCGCGCTTTCAGCGCTCCGTTTTTATATG
>NZ_JAQFIN010000015.1 GCF_029504695.1 Parabacteroides sp. PF5-6 | reverse complement strand
CAACCCATGTAAACCTAACGTAGGAATAAGATAAATTGTGTAAACTTTATTCAGTTATTAAACCATAAACTGTAAACCTATTTCAGGAGAGGTCACATCGGCTTCTCCCTTCCGGAAAAGGCCGGCAGCCTTTTCCAAAACTCCGGCAGCCTTTTGCAAAACCCTGCCGGCCTTTTCCAAAACTCCGGCGGCCTTTTGCAAAAGGGCAAGGGGATTAAGGGGTTTAAGCCCCTTAATCCCCTTACCTTCCGAGCTTTTCGAGGATCGCCCCCGGGGCCTTATTCCGCCAGCGGCAGGGTGAACCAGAAGCGGGATCCTTTGCCGGGGGTGGAGTCGACACCCAGGTGGCCGCCGAGGTCCATGATGGTTTTCTTGGCGATGCTCAGGCCCAGGCCCAGGCCTTGCTTGAAGGAGTCGGCTTTGTAGAAGTGGGAGAAGATCTTTTGGATCTCCCGGTTGTCGAGCCCGATGCCGGTGTCGGCGATCTCGACCTTGACTTCCTGGTCGCCAAGGAGGTGGTACGACAGGGTGATATGGCCTTCGGTGGTGTATTTCTTAGCGTTGTCCAAGAGGTGGAACAAGACCTGTATGATGCGCTCCTTATCGGTTTTGAGGAGGACGGATGGCAGGTTTTCGTCGAAGATAAACTTGACGTCGGGATTGACATTGAACGATTCGAATCCCATAGCCACCTGGCAGATCTCACGCAGGTCGACCTCTTCGATCTTGTAGAGCATCGAGCCCGACTCCTGGTTGGCGAAATGCAGGATGCTGTCGATCAGGTTCAACAGTGTCTCGTTATTGCGTTGCAGGATCTCGATAAAGAGGCGGTTGCCCTCCGTATCGTTATTGTTGGCGATCAGGCTCGAGAATCCCAGGACGGCATTGAGCGGCGTGCGCAGTTCGTGGCTGATGTTGGCGATAAACTCGGTCTTGATCCGGTTGGCTTCCCGCTCTTTGATGGCTTCGAGCTCCCGTTTGCGCTGTTGGGTGACGTCTTGCGTGAGGCAGATGATGATCTCCGGTTTGTTCTCTTCGTCGTAGAGGTAGGTACTGAAGTGGGTGGTGTACCAACATAACTTCTTATTGGTGAAATGGCGGTAGGTCTCCGTAAACGCCGGGATCTCTCCGCTGAGCAACTGATTGACCTTCTCGAGCACCCGTTCGCGGTCTTCGGGATGGGTGAGGTGGAAGTGATCTTCTTTGGTCGGGTTGTGCTGGCTGGCCGAGGTGCGCAACGGAATGCTACGCTCGTAGCCCAACAGGTCGTAGTCGATAGTGACCCGATCGCGCTTCACATCGTATTCCCAGATGAATGAATTGGCGGTGTTGACCGCCAGCTTCAGTTTCGCCAGGCTGGCCTCGTATTGTTGTTGCCGCGACAGTTGCAGCGGGGAACTCTCTGACTTCATTATGTCTTTTCTTTTAAAAATAAATAAAGCTTTGTTGCGCAAATATATTGATAATCTCAGGAGATCGACTCCAAAATTATGAATTTCTTTCCTTTACCTCGAAAAATGGCGATATTATTCCTTATTTAATAGGTATCATCTTTCTGATATTAGAAATAAAATCCCTACTTTTGTGCTTCAAAACATATAACTTACAAATCCCGTAGAGCATGATAACAACGAAAGCCATCAAAAGAGCATTAGTCTCTGTTTATTATAAAGAAGGATTAGACGAAATCATCCGCCAACTTCACAGCCAGGGAGTTGAGTTCGTCTCGACCGGCGGAACGCAGACCTTTATCGAATCATTAGGCATCCCCTGCGCGGCGGTGGAAGACCTGACCGGCTATCCTTCGATCCTCGGCGGACGCGTGAAAACGCTTCATCCCAAGGTGTTTGGCGGTATCCTGGCCCGTCGCGACAACCCACAAGACAACGAACAACTTGCAGCATACGACATCCCGGAGATCGATCTGGTGATCGTCGACCTTTATCCTTTCGAGGAGACCGTAGCTTCCGGCGCCGAAGATCAAGCGATCATCGAGAAGATAGATATCGGCGGCATCTCCCTGATCCGCGCGGCGGCGAAGAACTATAAAGATGTCATCATCGTGGCATCCAAGGCACAGTATCAGCCGCTGATGACGCTGCTCAGCGAAAAAGGAGCCGCTTCCACATTGGACGACCGCCGCTGGTTCGCCAAAGAAGCCTTTGCCGTCTCTTCCGGATACGACACGGCGATCTTCAACTACTTCGATGCCGGCGAAGGATCGTACTTCCGCTCGGCCATCGACGAATCCATGGGCTTGCGCTACGGGGAGAACCCCCACCAGGCGGCGAAGTTCTACGGCCGCTTCGGGCAGATGTTCGATCAGCTCCACGGCAAAGAGATCTCTTACAACAACCTGTTGGATATCGACGCCGCCGTCAGCCTGATCGATGAGTTCGACTCCCTGACCTTCGCCATCCTGAAACATAATAACGCCTGCGGCATCGCTTCGCGTCCGACCGTCGAAGAAGCCTGGGCAGCCGCCCTGGCCGGCGATCCCGTCTCGGCTTTCGGAGGCATCCTGATCACCAACACCACGCTCACCCAAGCGGCGGCCGAAGAGATCAATAAGATCTTCTTCGAGGTTGTGATCGCTCCCGCCTACGACGAAGCGGCATTGGAAGTCCTGATGCAGAAGAAAAACCGGATCATCCTGGTGCGCAAGCCGAAAGAAACCCCCGCTACGCAGTTCCGCTCACTCCTGAACGGCGTCTTGAAACAGGAGAAAGACCTGAGTATCCAAGCGGAAGCCGACCTGACGCCACTGACCGAAAAGACCCCGACACAGCAACAGACGGAAGACCTCCTGTTTGCCAACAAGATAGTGAAGCACAGCAAATCAAACGCCATCACCCTGGTGAAAAACAAACAGCTTTGCGCCAGCGGCTTGGGACAGACCTCCCGGGTCGACAGCCTTCGTCAGGCGATCGACAAAGCCCGCTCCTTCGGGTTCGACCTGCAAGGAGCCGTGATGGCATCCGATGCCTTCTTCCCTTTCCCCGACTGCGTGGAGATAGCGGCAGATGCCGGAGTTGAAGCGGTGATCCAACCGGGCGGATCGGTCAACGATCAACTCTCGGTCGATCTTTGCAACGAACGGGGCGTAGCGATGGTAAAGACGGGCATCCGTCATTTTAAACATTAATAAAACGAGGAACATAGGATATGGGACTATTCTCTTTTACACAAGAGCTGGCGATGGACCTGGGAACAGCCAACACCATTATCATCTGTAATGGCAAGGTGGTGGTCGATCAGCCCTCTGTCGTCGCCCTCGACCGGCGGACGGAGAGAGTGCTGGCCATCGGTGAGAAAGCACGTCAGATGCACGGGAAGACACATGAGAACATCCGCACGGTGCGTCCGCTGCGCGATGGAGTGATTGCCGACTTCTTCGCTGCCGAACAAATGATCCGCGGCATGATCAAGATGATCAACAATAAAAACCGCTGGTTCTCCCCCTCCCTGCGCATCGTCGTCTGTATCCCTTCGGGCAGTACCGAGGTGGAGATCCGTGCCGTACGCGACTCGGCCGAGCATGCCGGCGGACGCGACGTCTACATGATCTACGAACCCATGGCTGCGGCGATCGGGATCGGTATCGACGTGGAAGCTCCCGAAGGAAACATGATTGTCGACATCGGTGGGGGAACCACAGAGATCGCGGTGATCTCACTGGGCGGTATCGTCTCCAACAAATCCATCCGTATCGCCGGGGATGACCTGACGGGCGATATCATGGAGTATATGCGGCGTCAACACAATATCAAAGTGGGCGAACGTACGGCCGAACAGATCAAGATCAACGTCGGATCAGCCCTTACCTTCCTCGATAACCCACCCGACGACTTTATCGTGCACGGTCCGAACCAGATGACCGCCCTGCCGATGGAGGTTCCCGTCTCTTATCAGGAGATTGCCCATTGCATGGAGAAATCGATCTCGAAGATGGAAGCCGCTATCCTGAGCGCCCTCGAGCATACGCCACCCGAACTCTACGCCGATATCGTGCGCAACGGGATCTACCTGGCCGGTGGAGGCGCATTGATGCGCGGACTGGATAAGCGTCTGACCGATAAACTGAATATCAAGTTTCATGTAGCCGAAGATCCGTTGCACGCTGTGGCCAAAGGAACCGGGATTGCCTTGAAGAATATTGATAAGTTTAACTTCCTGATCCGCTAAAGCTAATCAGTCGTGCGTAAGCTTCTCGACTTTATTGTTCGTAAACGGCATTGGTTCCTGTTTGTCGCATTGGAGATTGCCTGCCTGGTGTTGATCTACCAGAATTCGACTTACCAGCGGAGCGTCTTGATCAGTACGACCAATGTGATCACCGGACATATCGCTTCGCTGTCGGGGAATGTCTCGGGTTTTTTCAATATGCGAACAATCAACCGGGAGCTGGCCGAGAAGAACGGCGAACTGGAGCTTAAGCTTTTGCAGTTGCAAAGCCGGATCGAAGAGATACAAGCCCGGGGAGTCTCCTTCGACGGGTTGGCGACCGACTCGGCACGGATCTTCCCCTACCGCTTTATCATGGCGCAGGTGAAGAATAACAGTGTGACGCAGTTGTCCAACTATATCACGATCAACAAAGGGGAGAAAGACGGTATCGTGCCGCAGATGGGCGTCGTGTCCGAAGGCGGTGTGGTAGGGATCGTTTCGTTGGTGTCCGATCACTTCTCGGTGGTCCTGCCGGTGCTCAACCCGAAGTTCCGCCTGAGCTGTAAGGTATTGGGAAGCAACTATGCCGGTTCGCTGGTCTGGGACGGACGCAATGCCCGCTACGCGCAGTTGAAGGAATTGCCCCGCCATGTGGAGTTCCAGAAAGGCGATACGGTCGTGACCAGCGGTTACTCCGCCATCTTCCCCACCGGCATCATCATCGGAACGGTAGCCGACTACCGGCGGGAGCACGACGATAACTTTTACAGCCTGGAGATCGAACTGTCGACCAACTTCCAGGCGTTGGATTATGTGCGCGTATTGATCAACGAAGAACAGGCCGAACAGCGGATGTTGGAAAAGGAGGTGAAGAAAGATGGTAAATGATTTTGTACGTAACCTGATTTACTTTGTCTTGTTTGTCCTGATTCAGGTGCTCTTCCTGAATCATATCTACTTCTTGCGTCTGGCCACTCCGTTCCTTTATCTTTATTTCCTCCTGAAGCTACCCAACGGGATGGCCCGTTCGCGGATGTTGTTCCTGGCTTTCTTTACCGGACTGACGATCGATGCCTTTACCAATACGCCCGGAATGCATGCGGCGGCTTGTACGCTGGTGGGTTTCATTCGTGAGCCCCTGATCCAGTTTCTGACCGGCAAAGATCTGCCCGAAGGGGTCTATCCCTCTTTCCGAAGCTTCGGTTATGGCGGTTTCTTCCGCTATAGCCTGACGTTGGTGGCGATTCATCATCTCGTGCTCTTCGGGATCGAATCGCTCTCGCTCTTTGATCCACTCTTCCTGATCCTGCGGATCGTAGGGAGTGTGGGCATGACGACTTTATTGGTCTTTGCCGTAGAAGCGTTTAACGTAGAGTCGCAACGAAGTGGAGAGAAACCATAAATACGCGCTCGAGAACCGGCGTTATGTGATTGCCGGAGCTGTCGTGGTGGTGGTCTTGATCTTCATCATCCGCCTGTTTACGCTCCAGGTGATCGACAACGGCTACAAAGCCTCGGCAGATAGCAATGCTTTACTGAGAAAAACCATCCATCCCTCCCGCGGGCTGATCTACGACCGCAACGGAACACTCCTGGTCTTCAACCAACCGGCCTACGACGTGATGGTGATCATGCGCGAGGTACAACCGTTCGATACGCTCGACTTCTGCCGTACGGTGGGCATCACCCGCGAAGTCTTCGACCGACGCCTGGTCGAGATGAAAGACCGGCGGATGAATCCCGGTTACTCCTCCTACGTGCCCCAGGTGTTTATGAACCAGCTCTCGGTCGAGGAGTATGGCGTATTGCAGGAGAAGCTCTACCAGTTTCCCGGCTTCTATATCCAGAACCGGACGATCCGCGACTATGCCTATCCCCGGGCGGCGCATCTCTTGGGCAATGTCGGGCAGGTGAATAAGAAAGATATCGAGAAAAATCCCTATTATGTGCAAGGCGACTACTCGGGACGCTCGGGCGTGGAGCGCTCGTACGAAGAGGTATTGCGCGGAGAGAAAGGTGTCGAGATCCTTTTGCGCGACGCGCACGGACGAATCAAAGGAAAATACGAAGACGGAGCGCAGGACCAGGCTCCCGTTTCGGGCAAGAACCTGACCTTGTCGATCGATATCGACCTGCAGGCTTACGGCGAGGAGCTGATGCAAAACAAACTGGGCAGTATCGTGATGATCGAGCCTTCGACGGGTGAGATCCTCTGTATGGTCTCCTCGCCGACCTACGATCCGCGCCTGTTGGTCGGACGGCAGCGGGGCGCCAACCATACGCTACTGGAGAAAGACCCTTTACGTCCCCTACTCGACCGGTCGATCATGGGCTTTTACCCGCCGGGATCTACCTTTAAGCCCTCGCAGGGACTGATCTTCCTCGAAGAGGGGGTGATCACGCCGCAGACGATGTACAGCTGCGCCCACGGCTATACGTTTCGCGGCGGTAAACCGGCCTGTCACGGCCATGCTTCGCCTTTGAACCTGGTGCCGGCTATTGCGACCTCCTGCAACTCTTTCTTTTGCTGGGGGCTTCACGATATGATCGACAGCCGACGCCGCTATCCGACGGTGCAGGATGGCTTCGAAGTATGGAAGAACCACATGGTATCGATGGGCTACGGCTATCAACTGGGCGTCGATCTGCCCGGCGAGATCCGCGGTTTCATCCCCAATAGCGCAGTCTACGATAAAGTCTACGGCAAACGTTGGACCTCGAGCACAGTCATCTCCATCGCCATCGGGCAGGGAGAGGTATCGGCTACGCCCGTGCAGATGTGCAACCTGGCGGCGACGATCGCCAACCGCGGTTATTTCTATACGCCTCACGTAGTGAAAGAAATCGAAGGCGGTGCGCTCGACTCGACCTATACGAATAAACGTTTCCCTTCCGTCGGCCGCGAAGCCTACGACCTGGTTGCCGAAGGCATGCGCCAGGCGGTATTGGCCGGTACCTGCCGCCGGGCGGATATCCCCGGGCTGGATGTCTGCGGCAAGACGGGAACGGCTGAAAACCCCCACGGAAAGGATCACTCCGCCTTTATCGGCTTTGCCCCTTACGACAACCCGAAAGTAGCCATCCTGGTCTATGTCGAGAATGGCGGCTGGGGCGCCAACTACGGCGTGCCTATCGGACGGTTGATGATGGAGAAGTATCTGACGGGAGAGATCTCGGCGGAAAGTAAATATATCGAAGAACAGATGAAACAAGCATCCACTATTCACCAACGTTATGCGCTACAGGAAAACTAACATCTGGCAAACGGTCGACTGGATCACGATCCTGTTCTTCGCCCTGTTGCTCATTGCCGGGTGGTTCAGCATCTGTGGCGCGAGCTACGATTTCGACAATACCGGGCTGTTCGATCCTTCGGGGCGTCCGGGCTCGCAATTGATCTGGATCGGGACCTCGGTCGTATTGATCTTTGTCCTGATGATGCTGGAGAGCGACTTCTACGATATCTTCGCCTACCTGATCTACGGGGCGGTGATCCTCGTCTTGCTGCTGACGATCGTAGGCGCCGTGGCGAATCTTCCTTTTGTGCCGGATATCAAGGGATCACGCTCCTGGCTGGTCTTCGGACCGGTACGCATCCAGCCCGCCGAGTTCGCCAAGTTCGGTACCGCCCTGGCGTTGGCGAAGTTTATGAATGGCTATGGCTTCAAACTGACGACGTTCAAGAACTTTACGATTGCCCTGTTGATTATCCTGGTGCCAATGGTCTGTATCCTGTTGCAGAAAGAGACCGGCTCGGCATTGGTCTACCTGGCATTCTTCCTGGTATTGTACCGCGAAGGCATGTCGGGGTATATCCTGCTGGCGGGCGTCTGTGCGGTGGTTTATTTTGTGACGGGCATGAAGTTTGGCGAGTCGATCCTGGGCATCACGCCATTGGGCGAATTGGTTGTTTCGAGTATCGTCTTGGCCTTGTCGACCGCCCTGGTGGGCGTCGGAGCCAAAGACCGACGCAATGCGTATGTCTTACTGGCTGCCATTGCGGTGACGTTCCTGGGGGCGTATATCGTTTCGATCTTCACGCCGGTCAACTTCGCCTGGGTGGCGATGGGACTGATCGGCATGATGTCGCTTTATCTCTTGTTTCTCTCGCTTAAGAAGTGGGTCTGGTCGTATGCGCTGATTACGATGTTCGCCTTGGGCTCGATGGCTTTTCTTTATTCCGTCGACTATGTGTTCGACAATATCCTGGAGCCACATCAGCAGGTGCGTATCAAGGTCTCTCTGGGATTGGAAGACGATCCGAGCGGCGCGGGTTATAACGTGAACCAGTCGAAGATCGCCATCGGCTCGGGAGGTTTCCTGGGCAAAGGATTCCTGAACGGCACACAGACGAAGCTCAAATACGTGCCCGAGCAGGATACCGACTTTATCTTCTGCACCGTCGGCGAGGAACAGGGGTTCGTGGGCGCTTCCGCCGTACTGATCCTTTTTGCCGCCTTTATCCTGCGCCTGATCGTCCTGGCCGAGCGGCAGAGCAGCCCGTTTGCCCGTGTCTATGGCTATAGTGTGGCGGCAATCTTCTTCTTCCATCTGGCAATCAATATCGGCATGGTCATCGGACTGACACCCGTGATCGGCATCCCCCTGCCATTCTTTAGCTACGGAGGCTCTTCCCTCTGGGGCTTCACCATTTTACTGTTTATCTTCCTCCGACTGGATGCTTCGCGCAAGGAGAGATAAATGCAAAAAAAAGTTTCACACCCCCTTCCACCTTTCACCCGACAGCCAGATCCCTGTATTGATCAGCGTTTCGGGTGAAGACTTGGTGAAGACTTGGCGAAGGATGGAAGCTTCCCGAAAAAGGCCGCCGGAGTTTTCCAAAAGGCCGGCAGGGTTTTCCAAAAGGCCGGCAGGGTTTTCCAAAAGGCCGGCGGAGTTTTCCAAAAGGCCGGCAGCCTTTTCCGACAAGATCTGTCGTTTATTTAAGTATCCTCTACCTTTCACCCGAAACGCTGATCAACACAGGGATCTGACGAACGGGTGAAAGGTGAAGACGGGGGTAAAAACTTTTATGTGATAAACTACCGGTAGGTTGCGCGCAAACTACTAATACTTTGTCGCCAAACTACCGGTAGTTTGCGAACAAACTACCGGTAGTTTCCGAAGAGAATATTAACATCTCATTTTCAATGGCTTAGAAATTGCATTGAAGAAAATCAGAAGATTTTCTTCGGTAGTTGGTAGTTGGTAGTTAGAAGTTGGTAGGCGCGGAGCGGTGAATCGAAGAAGATTGGAAGATTTCTGAACTCTGATTCTACTGATTAAATGATGAATTATGAGTTAGGTTTTGTGTACAAATCAGTAGTATCTAAGCTCCTCTCCTGGACAGGAGAGGGGGACCACCGCTTGCGGTGGTGGAGAGGTTGTCTTTGTTAGGTGACTATATACCAATAAATTACTAATAGGAACAACCACTCCACCGCTGCAAGCAGCGGTCCCCCTCGCCTGGCCAGGCAAGGAGCCAAGATAGCAACAGTCGCGCATCTTCACATCTCACAATATTTGCCCCCGCCGGAACCCCCTTTCCCAAAACATTGCACTTTGCCCGAAAAAACATTGCGCTTTGGCCGAATAAAGTGCAATGTTTTTTTGGACAGGGATAAACGGAGAGGAATTGAAAAACCGGCAGTCCCCGCGAACGGGGCTGCCGGAGAATAAATGCCGGGTTAATCCGGTGAATATCTTTATCAGTGATAAGTCTTTAGTAATTAATAATTAATAATTAATCATTAACCATCACCTTCCACGTTTGCTGTCCTGCCCGAACAAAATAGATACCGGCGGGCAAAGCAATTGTTTTCGAACCCCGAAGTCCACGAAGTTGCACGAAGGTTTGGCCGGTGACGGTGTAGACCGCCACGTCGACCGCAGTGGTCATTTCATTGTCAATTGTCAATTGTCCATTGTCAATTACCAGGCGGATCTTGCCGGTGGCAAGAGAGGCGTGGCCCGTGGTATACCCTTCGAGTGTGACGGTGACCGGGCCGGTGACGGCGTCGATGGTGTAGGAAAGGGAAGCCCCCTCCCGGCCTCCCCCCAAGGGGGAGGAGAAAGAAGTCGCTTCGCTTCGAAGAGCCTCCCCTTGGGGGAGGTTGGAGGGGCTGTTGCTTGGGCCTATCTCCTGGCCGTTGGCATAGACGTGTACCGCTTCCGGATCGATCGCATCGTCGAGGGTGACGGCAAAGCTAAACGCTTCGCCATAGGCCACGGAGTGGGTACCGGCACCGACGCTATAGGTAACCCCTTCGGTGGGGGTCAGGATCACGTCGTACGCCCGTTGGGCGATCAGGATCGTATGATCGGCCGTAACGGGGTTGAGGATATAGCTGTAGTAAGCTCCGGCGGCAGGCACGGTAAAGGGCGTGTCGACGCCATCGATCACCAGCATAATATCCTCTGCGGTGAGTGCCGGATCTTCGGGCAGGAACTGCAGGAAGAGATGGTCGCTCACCAGGTGCTCGCCCGCGCTAAGGCCGTGTAAGAGGATTCCCGGTGCCACTTCGAGGGTGAGCGTGTGGTATTCGGCGGGGTCGGCCAGCACTACCGTTTCGTAGGCGCCGATATTGATGATATTGTTCTGGATACGCTCATCGCCGGCGGCGTCGGTGTCAGGATAATCTTTGTCTTCATAAGCCTCGTTATCTCCCGCATCGATTGCCGGGCTACCTTCCTGCAAGCGGAAGTCACCGTTGGCGGCATCGACGAAGAGGGGGTCGATATCTTCACCAATCAGGGGGTTTGCTTCAATAAAAAACGGTTTCTGCGGAGCCATGCTGCCGATCAGGTTATGGGAGCCGGAGGCGCTGCTAACGTAGAGATCCTTACCACTGCCATCCTCGAGCTTATTTCCCCAGAGGATATTGTTCGTCAGGATGGTGCTGGTGTAGGCAAGGACTCCGCCGCCGGAGTTGGCTGCTGTATTGCCGTAGATCGTATTGTTGATCAGGGTGGCGCCGGCGGCAAAGACTCCGCCGCCGCCGCCGTGGCCGGCTTCATTGCCGTAGATCGTATTGCCCGTCAGGGTGGTGCCGACGTTGGCATTGACTCCGCCGCCGGTGGTGGTGGCTTTATTGCCGTAGATCCTATTGTGGGTCAGGGTGGCGCCGTCGGCAAAGACTCCGCCGCCATGCCTTTTGGCCGTATTGTCGCAAATCGTATTGTTGATCAGGGTGGCGTCGTTGGCATAGACTCCGCCGCCGTAGCTTTCGGCTTCATTGCCGTAGATTGTATTGTTCGTTATCAAAGCTTCGCCGGAGGCAAAGACTCCGCCGCCGTAGTACCGGTAGATATAAGGGACTCCGTCCACCGTTATAGAGTTACCTCCACTCGCATTTCCGCCGGTTATATGGAAGCCGTCGAGGGTGGCGGTCTCAGCGTCAGCACCAGTGTCGACATCAGCACGTTTCAACACCATAACCACCACGTGGTAGCAGTTGTCGGTGTTATCGTTAAGATCACCTATATCCCCCGAGAGGGTCGTTCTGTTCTTTACCCAGTCGCGCTGATCGCGCTCAGTTTCCCCTCCGGCAAAGCCGCCATAGACTTCGACGCCCGCAGGGATTACAAAGGCGCAGTCGCGGTCGTCGGTGCCGTTACCGGCTTTATACTTCGGATAATAGGTTCCCTGGGCGACCCAGATCTGGGCGACTTTATTGTCGGGATCGGCGGCAAAAGCCAATGCCTCGCCCAGGTCGGAGATGGCATTAGTCCAGGAGGAACCATCGCCTTGATAATCTGCCACGGTGATATCGACTGTGCGGCTGACGTAGAGGATGTTGTTGGTAGACACGAGTGTCACAGCCGGCCAGGCGCCTATATTGGCATCGCCAGTTCCCGCACCGATCGCCGCACTATAGACCCCTAAGCGGAAGTCGCCATTGGCGGGATCGATAAAATAAGGGTCGCCGATCAGGTCGTCGGTGTCATTATAAGAGGCACCATCCCCCTTGACCATGCTGCCGATCAGGTTATTGGAGCCGGTGGTGGAGGTGCCTGTAACGTAGAGATCCTGAGCACTACCACTCTCCCCGTACTTATTCCCCCAGAGGATATTATTGGTCAGGGTGGTGTTTTCGAAGGTAATGACTCCGCCGGCGCCGTATATGCCTGTATTGCCGTAGATCGTATTGCCCGTCAGGGTGGTGGTGACTCTGGCATCGACTCCGCCACCTTGGTTGGCTGTATTGCCGTAGATCGTATTATTGATCAGGGTGGCGTTGATGGCATAGACTCCGCCACCGAATCCGGCTGTATTGCCGTAGATTCTATTGTTTTTCAGGGTGCCGTCGGTGGCACAGACTCCGCCACCGGACTGTCCGTAACCTCCTGTGATATGAAATCCATCGAGCGTGCCGCCAGTAAGGTATACCACACGAAAGCAGTTGTCGTCTATCCCATTTTCACCTATCTCCCCCGAGAGGATCGTTGGGTTCGTTGCCCAGCCGCGGTCGGAGAGATTTTCTTCCCCTCCGGCAAAGCCGCCATAGACTTCGACGCCCGCCGGGATCACAAAGGCACGGTCGCGGTCGTCAGTGTCAATGCCGACTTTATACTTCGGATAATACGTTCCCTGGGCGACCCAGATCTCGACAGGGTCGGCATCGGCGGCGGCAGCTTCCGCCAGTGTTTTGGCTTCCGCCAGCGCATCACTTAATTCCTTATAGGCATTATCCCAGGAGGAGCCATCGCCGCCGGTAGCGGCAGCATTCACTCGAATCACTTTTGTCTCCGCTCCTGCGGCGAAGGCATTCAAACTAAGGGCTAACCCTATAAGGCATAGGGTCAGGATCAGGTGTTTTGTTCTCTTCATACGTCTTGTTTTTAAAAATTGTGTTTATTAAGTTCTATCAATTATCAATTAACCAAAGGTGTAATTTCTGTTTCATACTGTTTGTTTGTTTATTGAATAAATTGAAAATAGAGGGCTCTGTTCCTCCTTGATTGCTCAGGGACAAATCTACGGGGAAAGGTTCGGTCGGACTTGCCAAATTAGGAAAACAACTTGCCAAATCAGGAAAAAGTGCATCGGAAAAACGCGATGAAATGGGGATTTTTGGTCGTCGGAGGGTCCTCTGTCTTCTAATCAACAACCATTTTCCACGTCTGGCTTCCTGCCCGGATGAAATAGACACCGGCAGGTAAGGCGATTGTTTTTGAACCGCTAAGGGCACGAAGTTGCACGAAGGTTTGGCCGGTGACGGTGTAGACCGCCACGTCGACCGCAGTGGTCATTTCATTCGTAATTCGTAATTCGTAATTCGTAATTGCCACGCGGATCTTGCCGGTGGCAAGAGAGGCGTGGCCCGTGGGTTGCTGGGCTTCGCCTTCGGTGGTGATCATTACGGGGCCAATAACTTTCTCTACCAGGTAGAAGAGCTGTACGGGATCGACTTCGGGCAGATCGGTGCGTAGCGGATGCTGATCGACAGAGCAGGGCAGTTGTTCACCGTTGGCATATACCTTGAGTGTGCCTTCGTTGATCGCCCAGGTAGAGAAGACGAAAGGCTCGCCATAGGCTACGGAATGTACTCCTTCCGCCAGGTTGAATCCTCTGGGCAGGGTGACGGGATAGTAGCGCTGGGCGATCAGGATCGTATGCGCACCGGTGACAGGCAGGATATAGCCGTAGTAGGCGTTGCCGGCGGGCACATTGAAAGGGGTATCGATGCCGTCGATCACAAGCATAAGATCCTCTGCCGTGAGTGCCGGGTCATCCGCCAGGAACTGCAGGAAGAGGTGATCGCCTTCGGCCACCCGGTGCGTGCCGGCAGTCAGGCCGTAGCAGTCGATGCCCGGGGCGATGTCGAGGGTGAGACTGTGATAGGTGGGCTCTGGCGTTTGATCCTCATAGGCGCCGATATCGATCCGTTCGCCGTAGAGGCGGGGGTTGCCGGCTGCGTCGCGGTCGGTATATAAATCGAAACCCTCATCACCGGGGTAAAGATCGTTACTTCCCTGATTGATCAGCGGGCTGGTCGATTGCAGGCGGTAGTCGCCTCCGGCGGTAGGCGTCCAGTTATCGCCGGGAACGATGGGAGCGACAAAGCCGGGCTGGGTATCTCCCGGAAGGTTACCCTCACCTTCAGGAGTGAGCCCTTGCACCAGGCAATAGGTATAGGTGGGGGCGGGGTTGTTGTTGTTGGACACATTCGCACCGAACGGTGCCGTATTGCCCCATACGACGCTATTCCGCAGCTTGGGGCGGGAAGAGAAAATGTTATAGATCCCACCGCCACTGCTATTTGCCTTGTTTCCGGCAAGAGTAACCTGGGTGAGCGTGGGTGAGCTGTTGTCGTTGTAGATCCCACTGCCTACATTCGCCTGATTGCCGGTGATCTCAACCGAGATCAGCTGGGGCGAGCTGGAGGAATTATAGATCCCACCGCCATTGTCGCTTGATTGGTTGGCGGTGATCCATACCGAGGTCAGCGTGGGCGAGCTTAAAGTGTTATACATTCCGCCGCCATTGCTACTTGCCTGGTTGGCAGTGATCCGTACCGAGGTAAGCGTGGGGGTACACCTTTGGTTAAGGATCCCACCGCCATTGTGACCTGATTGATTGCCGGTGATCACCACCTGCCGCAAATGGATGTCGGCAGAGTAATTGTATAAGCCGGCGCCATTGTTTTGGTAAATCGCATAGCCGTTTACATTTACAGCCGTATTCTTCACCTCCAGGCTATTCCCTCCGGTGATCGTTACGCCGTCGAGACTGGGGTGGATGGGGTTGTCTATGTCTTTCCCTACCGCCAGCACCACATGGTAGGCGGGGGCGTTGTCGGGAAACTTCCCACCTTGGCTCAGGTCTCCACTGAGGATCGTCGGGTATGCTGCCGGATTTCGGTAGCCGGAACCGTCGGCTTTGTATCCGCCAAGGATCGTCACGTCGGAGGTGATCAGGAAGGTGTGGTCGCGGGGGCCGGGTTCAGGACCGGAAGTTCCTTCCTTCTTTATGCCCTCGAAGCTCTGCGGGTAATAGGTTCCCTGGGCGATATGGATGGTGTATGTTAGGGGTTCATCGGCCTTGCTTTCAATCGGGTCCTTGGCCTGGGCATTGGTATAGATCAATGCCTCGCTAAGCGAAGCGGTGGCGTTGTTCCAGTCGGAACCGTTGCCGTTGCCGGTAGCAGTTGCTTTGACATAGATATTCTTATTCGTCGGCACGATATCGGCCATCGCCCTCAGGGGCAACAAGATCAGGGCCGCCAGGGCAACCAACAGGGGGTAATGTAAGTGTTTCATATGCGTTTAATAATTTAGTCGTTTGGTGTGACTTGAAATAACTTATCTTCTTTTTGCGGGCACTAAGGCCTTTGGGTGATTCTTAAGCCGATCTGCTGGATACCGGGAAGGGCTTCGTTGCGCATGCCCTGGCGGAAGGCGAGGGTGTAGCTGCCTGCTTCCTTGAAATGGTAAGACGAACGCAGCGTATGGCTCGACTGGAAAAGGGAGATGCCCGTACCCAGCCATCGGCCGTAGTCGTCGGCCAGCAGGCATTCGGTCGTATCGCGCACGAGCGGGCCCGAAGGGTGTTGCTCGCTATGGAAAAGCCAGAGATTCTGATAGGGATACCGGTCGTTGTTGCGGATCTCGACCGTCAGGTCGTAGGCCGCGGAGGTATCGGTGATCTCGAACGTGAAATAGTACTCCGCGTCTTTGGCCCAGCATTTGTTGTCGATCGTCTGATACTGCTCATAGTAAGTCCTGTCTGTGCAGGAAGTACACAGAAGCCATAAGCAACAGAGGCGGATAACCACGCCGGAGAGCCTGTTATGCATCAGGTTTCTCCGGACGATGAGGCTTCGCATTGTCGGATGGTTTGTTTTTGTCGCCACCATGGTTCGCTCTCGGGTTGTGCCGATTGTTGTTGTTGTTGTTGTTGTTGTTGTTGTTGTTGCGCGGGTTTCTCTTGTGATTCGGATTCGCGCCGGCATTGGGGTTGGAGCCTGCCTGGGGTTTGTTGGCCGCCGGCGGGTTATGGCCAGAGTTACCACTTCCTCCTTTTTTCTTTTTCTTCTTTTTGGAGCCGACATGGTCGAAGCGGGTCACGCTGTCCTGGCCCAGGATATCCTGCGCATCTCTTTTGGGCGGTTGCGGTTTGGCTTCGCCTTCGAGCGATTCGGGACGTTCACCGCGTTTGTTCATATTGATCACATCGAACGCGCGGCTGGCGGGGATGGTCACCAGGTTGGCCGCGAAAGAGCGGTCGGTGGAATAGGTGATCTCGCGCTTGAATATCTCCGTTTTGAAATGGTAATAGGTACTGTCTTTGGTCTCGAGCACCATCTCGCGCGAGGGCAGGCGTTTCTGTGCTTCGACATAGGCGTCGACCTCGTAGTTGATGCAGCACTTGAGCTTGGCGCATTGTCCGGCGAGCTTCTGTGGGTTCATCGAGATATCCTGGTAGCGTGCGGCTCCGGTGGCGACCGAGACAAAGCTGGTCATCCAGCTCGAGCAACACAATTCGCGTCCACAAGGGCCAATGCCTCCGATGCGTCCGGCTTCCTGGCGGGCACCGATCTGTTTCATCTCGATGCGTACGCGGAAGCTATCGGCCAACACCTTGATCAGCTGGCGGAAGTCGACCCGTTCGTCGGCGATGTAATAAAAGATCGCTTTATTGCCGTCGCCTTGGTATTCGACATCACCGATCTTCATGTTCAAGCCCAGATCGGCGGCGATCTGACGCGACTTGATCATGGTGGTATGTTCTTTGGCCTTGGCCTCTTCGTACTTGTCGAGGTCGGATTGCTTGGCTTTGCGGTAGATCTTCTTCGGCTCGTTACCTTCGATCCGGACATTGTTCTTCTGCATCTGCAAAAGAACGAGCTTGCCCGTGAGGGTGACTGTTCCGATATCGTGTCCCGGACTGGCTTCGACGGCTACGACATCCCCTTTCTCGAGCGAGAGCTTCGAGACGTTGGCATAATAGCCTTTGCGCGTGTTCTTGAATTGTACTTCGACATAGTCGGTTGCCTGTTCCGCATCGGGGATATCGCAAAGCCAGTCGTATGTATTCAGTTTATTATCTTGTCGTTTGCTGCATCCTTTTGCTCCCATGCAGCAGCTTCCTTTATTGAGTTTAAAATCCATTGATCGGTCTGTATATTGTATATATAGCAATACGCTTAAACCGCAAAAGTAGTTAATTATTCCCAGATCAAAGGAATACAAAAGAAAAAAACATACAAGTTTACAACTGCGAATAAGCCAAAGGCGTCAGGAAGATGCTTTGATTGTTGGTGGCGGTATGGGCATATTCGGGACGATCCTTCATGGCGAGCCAGTCGGGATGGGAAGCGAACTTCTTCCAGGCTTCGGCCCGGGTAGGTTCGTCTTTGTACCACGTCAGGTAGATCAAGGCAGGCATACGCGGGCCGGCCAGGATATCGCCGTAGCAAACCGAGTGGATGCCGACCTTATCGAACAGGTCGATCTCTTCGCGGTTGAACATCCCGACCTTGCGCTGGTTGGCCTCTTCGTTGGGGCTCCAGTAGATGCGGATCTCGAAGAGCGAACGGGTGGGATCGGGCAAGCGGTGGGTGGGGATCTTGTCGAACGCCTCGCAGAGGTAGGTCTCCAGGTTGGAGTAGATCGGCGAAACAGCCGTCTGGTCGTAAAACGCCTGTGCCTGGCGGCAGAAGGTCTGATCCTGCCGGATCGATTGTTTCACTTGCTGATAGGTCCCCATATCCGGATAGATAAACAGGAAGTAGCGCATGACTTTCTCACCCGGTTTGTAGGGCGCAAAGGCGGCTACCTTGATTTGCTTGCGGTTGTATGCCGGGATCAGCGTGTCCTGGTAGAACCGGTCGAGCGTGTCCGTTTCCTGGTTAAGCGTATAGATACGCCATTCATAGATTTCTTTCCCTTGGGAAGATACCGGAGCAGGGGATGCATAAGCTTTCGCCGAGGAAAGCAACGCCAGGGCACCGGCAGCTTTTACAAAATGTCTACGTTTCATGGATGGATAGAATTAGATTGTTCGCCTCAAATATAGTATAATAAAATGAAGAATAAAGAATCTTCACTATCTTTGACGGACAAAAGACAAAAGAGAAGATGAGGCAACTACTTATATTAATAACCAGCTGTGTGTGTATCCTTTCTGTGCAAAGCCAAACCGTGCCGGAACTTTATCGACGGGTGAATGAAGCGGAAATGAATCATTGGGTGGACTCTGTTTTTGATACGTTGACATTGGATGAGCGTATCGGACAGCTGTTTATGCCCGTGGTGAACCCGACCGACGACAACCGGAACCTGCAAACGCTGCTGCATTACGTGCAAGAGATGAAGGTGGGCGGTATCCTGTGGCAAAAAGGCAATGCGGTGAAACAGGCGGAGGTGACCAACCGTGCCCAACGGGCCGCCCGGGTCCCGTTATTGATCTCGCTGGATGGGGAATGGGGCTTGTCGATGCGCCTGGACGGCACGACGCGTTTCCCGAAGAATATGATGCTGGGAGCTATCGAAGACAACGCGCTGATCGAAGCCTATGGCGAGGAGGTCGGTCGCCAGTGCAATGAGATGGGAATCCATATCAACTTCGCGCCCGATGTGGATGTCAACAGTAATATGTCGAACCCGGTGATCGGCATCCGCTCGTTTGGCGAGAACCCCGCGGCGGTGGCCGAGAAAGGGATTGCCTACGCCCGTGGCCTGGAGAAGAAAGGGGTCGTGGCGGTGGCCAAACATTTTCCCGGGCATGGGGATACGGCGGAAGATTCCCACCATACGCTGCCGGCCGTACGGCACGACCGGGCCCGGCTCGACAGCGTAGAATTATTGCCTTTCAAACGTTTTATCTACGAAGGCTTTGCCGGGCTGATGACCGGGCATCTCTATGTGCCCGCTTTGGATCGGACAGCAAACCTTCCTTCTTCCTTATCGCACCCGGTGGTTACCGGCCTGTTGAAAGAGAAACTGGGCTTTCAGGGATTATGCTTCACCGATGCGCTGGCGATGAAAGGGGCGACGGGCAATGCCTCCGACAATCCTTCGGTCAGAGCCTTACTGGCAGGCAATGATATCCTGCTGGCGCCGGCATCGCTGACGAAAGACCTGGCGGCAGTCAAAGCGGCAGTCGACAAAGGAACGATCAGCCTGGAAGCGATCGAAGAGAAGTGCATCAAGATCCTTCAGTACAAGTATATCGTCGGACTGAATCGGTATGAACCCATTGAGATCAAAGGGCTGTCGGAACGCTTGAATACACCTCACGCCGAATGGCTGGTGGCCAAACTGAACGCCGAAGCCATCACCCTGATCACGAACACCGACGGCTATCTCCCCCTGCGCGGCACGGGCGAGAAGAAGACCGCCCTGTTGTCGTTGGGCGATGGGGTAGATAATGATTTTCAGCAGATGTTAAACCGCTACGATACGGTAGACGGCTTCAGCCTGGGGCGGAATGCGACACCGGCACAGGTGCAGCAGGTGTACAATCGGTTGATGCAGTACGACCGGATCATCTGCGCGATCCATACGGTGCGGATCCCCGAGAGCGCGGAACTGCGACAGTTGATGGCGAAGAAAGAGGTCGTACTGACGTTCTTCACCTTACCTTATGCCTGCCGGAACTATGCGCCATCGATCGGTCAGGCCCGCGCGACGGTGATGGCCTACGAGGCAACCCCGCTGGCGCAAGCGTATGCCGCCCAGGTGATCTTCGGTGGTGTGCCGGCGAAAGGCAAATTGCCGGTATCGATCCCCGGCCTTTACTTTGAAGGCACAGGCGTCTTTACGGAGAAATGCCGCCTGGGCTTCTATCCGCCGCAGGAGGTGGGGATCAACCCCGCACGCCTGGAGGTGATCGAATCGATCGTGCAGGAAGGATTGGACGAAGAGGCTTTCCCGGGCTGCCAGGTATTGGTGGCCAAGGAGGGAATGATCGTCTACAACAAAGCTTTCGGTTATTACGATACGGAGAAAAAGCGGAAGGTAAACCCCGAGTCGGTCTACGACCTGGCCTCGGTCTCCAAGGCGGCGGGCACGTTATTGGCCGTGATGAAGGCGTACGATGAAAAGCAATTCACGCTCAACCAAAAGATCTCCACGTTCATTCCCGAATTGAAAGCGTCGGACAAGAAAGACATCGTCATCCGCGATATGCTGTATCACCAGTCCGGGATGATCCCCACGATCAATTTCTACCTCAAGACAATCGACAACGACAGTTATAACGGTAGCCTCTACAGCGCCGTGCGCAAGTCGACCCACCCGGTCCGGTTCGACGCGAAGACCTTCGTACGCAATGATTTTACGTTCCTGCCCGAGGTGGTGTCGAAAACCGCCAAAACGGGATTCACCACCCAGGTAGCCGAAGGCTTCTACCTGCACGATTCGTTCAACGACTCGATCCTATTGGCGATCGCCGACTCCAAGCTGGGCACCCGAGGGCGCTACCGCTACAGTTGCGTCAACTTTATCCTGCTCAAGATGATGGTCGAACGACAGATGGGCCAACCGCTCGATGAACTGCTCGACCAACAGTTCTACCGCCGCCTGGGTGCTCGCACAACGACCTACAACCCGCTCCGGAAGCTCGATGCCGCACGGATCGTGCCCACGGAGAACGACCGCTTTATCCGCCGCCAACTCTTGTGCGGGTACGTGCACGATGAGGCAGCAGCCTTCCAGGGAGGCGTATCGGGCAATGCCGGACTCTTCTCCAGCGCACAAGACCTGGCCAAGGTCATGCAACTCTTTCTCTACCAGGGCACCTACGGAAGGGATACCCTGCTCACCAAAGAGACGACCCGCCTGTTCACGCAAAGCAAATCGCCTCACTCCCGCCGGGGACTGGGGTTCGATAAACCCATGCCCGGAGGAGCCAAAGGCTCTCCCTGTGGCACGCTGGCGCCGGCATCGGTCTACGGACATACCGGCTATACGGGAACCTGCTTCTGGGTGGATCCGGATAATCAATTGATCTATATCTTCCTGACCAACCGGGTCAACCCCAGCCGCACGAACACCAAGCTCTTCTCACTCGAGATCCGCACCCGTATCCAGGATGCCATCTACAAATCCTTCCTCCGCGATTAGCTTCCCTCGCTGAATTAATAATTAATAATTAACAATTAACAATTAACAATTAACCCCATGCTCTTCGGTCACGGTGACGACTTCTACAACGCCTCAAACGAGATAAAGATCAACTACAGTTCGAACGTCTGGCATGGCGCCAACCTCGCACCGCTCCGCGCGCATCTATATGCCCGCTTCGAAGCGGTCACCCGATACCCCGAACCGGATGCCGGCAGCCTCAAGCGGCTGATCGCCCACCAGACGGCGATCGGCGAAGAAAACCTGATCGTGACCAATGGATCGATCACGGCTTTCTACCTGATCGCTCAGGCGTGGGCAGGAGCACGGTCGACCATCCTGTATCCCACCTTTGCCGAATACGAAGATGCCTGCGCCTTGTACGGACACCGGCTGACGTTCGTGCCGACATCGACCGCTTTGTCGGATCTCGCGCTCGAAGGACAAACCTTTTGCTGGATCTGCAACCCCAACAACCCCGACGGGAAGCTATGGAGCCGCGCGGCACTGTGGGAGCTGATCGCCAAACATCCGCAAACCCTCTTTGTCGTCGATCAGGCGTACGTAGCCTTTACCGCCGAACCCTTATTGCAGCCTTCGGATACCGCGCGATTAAAAAACCTGATACTGATCCAGTCGATCTCCAAAGCCTATGATATGCCGGGGCTGCGCATCGGCTATCTGATCGCCGCGCCCGAGATCGTGCACAAGATAAAACCCTACGTCATCCCCTGGTCGGTCAACGCCCTGGCGATCGAAGCAGGCACGTACATCCTGACCCATCCCGAACAGTTCACCCTGCCCCTTGAGCAGTGGCAACGCGAAACAACCGAATTGATCGCTGCGCTCAACCGCCTGCACACGCTCGAAGCCTTACCGACAGCCACCACCTTCTTCCTCGTCCGCCTCAGGCAAGGCAAGGCCTCCGCCCTGAAAACTTACCTCTTGCAACAACACGGCATACTGATCCGCGACGCCTCCAACTTCCGCGGCCTCGACGAATCCTACTTCCGTCTCTCCACCCAACCCCCCGCACAAAACCACCACCTGCTCCAAGCCCTCCACGCCTGGCGCTAAGGGAGAAGTTGGTGGTTGGTAGTTGGTAGGCGCAAAGCGGTCAATCGAAGGAAATTGGAAGATTTCTGAACTTTGATTCTACTGATTAAATGATGAATTATGAGTTAGGTTTTGTGTACAAATCAGTAGTATCTAAGCTCCTCTCCTGGACAGGAGAGGGGGACCACCGCTTGCGGTGGTGGAGAGGTTGTCTTTGTTAGGTGACTATATACCAATAAATTACTAATAGGAACAACCACTCCACCGCTGCAAGCAGCGGTCCCCCTCGCCTGGCCAGGCAAGGAGCCAAGATAGCAACAGTCGCAAATCTTCACTTCTCAAACTATTTGAACCCCGCCACACCCCCTTTCAAAAGTTTTACACCCCCTTCCACCTTTCACCCGACAATCAGATCCCTGTATTGATCAGCGTTTCGGGTGAAAGCTGGAGGCTCCCCAAAAAAGGCCGCCGGAGTTTTCCAAAAGGCCGGCAGGGTTTCCGAAAAGGCCGCCGGAGTTTTCCAAAAGGCCGGCAGGGTTTTCGAAAAGGCCGGCAGCCAATATTTCATTTTCCCGTATCGGATGAAAATCTTCGCTTTGCCAAAGATAAATAAGATAAAGGAAACGCAATGACCCGCTGACGATAATGTTAAAAAAAGAGAAGTATTGAAAAAAAGCCCTCCATTATGATACGAAAACCTAATCTTGTCTTTACATTTGCATCGGCGTTAAGAACAGAAAGAGAACGGACTCTGCCGCGATCAGTCGTGGTTTCCCCTCTTTTTTGAAGGATCAAGAAATTGACAAAATATAACTTTTACAAGGATGTTTTACCCTTGTACAGGAGTGGTGAGTCCTGTCTGCTCTTTTCGGGAGAAATGAAAAGAAAAATACACCCTCAATATTTACAAACGGTTAATATAAAGAAAAGCCGCGTCGGGAGACGCGGCTTTTTGTTTTATAGGAGAACTGAGAGGCCTAAGAGGCCCTAAGGTTCCTAGGGTTCCCAGGATTCCTTTGAGCCTTTATGCTTTACATTCACATTTTCCTGCTGAGCCCAGCACATTCTCGATCTTGTGCTTGTAGAGCTTCTTAGCGTTCTCGCGCGCCGGACCGAGGTATTTGCGCGGGTCGAATTCGCCGGGTTTGGTGGCGAACGTTTCGCGGATAGCGGCAGTCATCGCCAGGCGGCTGTCGGAGTCGATATTGATCTTGCAAACGGCCGAAGCGGCAGCCTTACGCAGTTGCTCTTCGGGGATACCGATGGCGTCTTTGAGGGCACCACCGTATTTGTTGATCGTTGCCACTTCTTCCTGCGGAACAGACGAAGCACCGTGCAACACGATCGGGAAGCCGGGGATCCGTTTCTCGATCTCTTCGAGGATATCGAAACGTAAAGGAGGAGGCACCAGGTGACCTTCCGCGTCGCGCGTACATTGTTCGGGCGTAAACTTATTGGCACCGTGCGACGTACCGATGGAGATCGCCAGCGAGTCGCAACCGGTCTTGGTCACGAAGTCGACCACATCATCCGGCTCGGTATACGTGTGATGATCCGAGCTTACCTCGTCTTCCACACCGGCCAGTACACCCAGTTCGCCTTCGACGGTCACGTCGTGCGCATGCGCGTATTCAACCACCTTCTTGGTCAGTGCCACGTTTTCTTCGTAAGGCAGATGCGAACCGTCGATCATTACCGAAGAGAAACCGGTATCGATACAGCTCTTGCACAGCTCGAAGGAATCACCATGGTCGAGGTGCAGACAGATTTGCGGCTTAGCGCAGCCCAGCTCTTTGGCATAAGCTACCGCACCTTCGGCCAGAAAACGAAGAAGGGTCTGGTTCGCGTATTTACGGGCACCGCTGGAGACCTGAAGGATCACCGGAGAGTTGGTTTCCACTGCAGCCTGAACAATCGCTTGCATTTGCTCCAGGTTGTTGAAGTTGAAAGCAGGAATAGCATATTTGCCTTCCATAGCCTTTTTGAACATTTCTTTCGTGTTTACAAGGCCTAAATCTTTGTAACTTACCATTGTTGAATCTTATTATGTTAATGATTTGAAAAACTTTGGCAAAGATACGAAGAAACACTGTAAAAATATGTCTTATAGCATAGAAATAACGTTTAAAATAACACAAAACCAGCCGCTAACAAAAAAATAGATTGTTTTTCTTTGGTAGTTCGAGCGGAATCCATACCTTTGCAAACCAAAATACCGGTTACCAACTGTGTTAGTGGAAAGTAGGAAGCGGGAAGCGGGGAAACCGGCTAATTGCTAACGACTTACTCCTAACTGTTTGAAGAGAATATAAATTAAAACAGATAATAAAAGAATGAAAAAAGGTATTCATCCGGACAACTATCGTCCGGTCGTGTTCAAGGACATGTCAAACGAAGATGTATTTATCACGCGTTCAACCATAAACGCGAAAGAAACAATCGAACTCGACGGCGTAACTTACCCGCTGGTAAAGATTGAAATCTCTAATACCTCTCACCCGTTCTATACCGGTAAATCTAAACTGGTGGATACGGCAGGACGTGTCGACAAGTTCATGAGCCGCTACGGTAACCGGAACAAAAAATAAACGATAGCGAGCAGCGGAATGCTCAAATATCGTGAGGAAAGTTGAGACCTGGGGGATTCCCCGGGTCTCTTTTTTTTTAGGGTCTCATTTTTTTTCTCTAAGTTTGTCGTTTCATACATAATTCGAGATACTATGACAAAGACAAAAGAAGAACTCCTGGCTATCCTTGGCCAGTTCCCCCTGGAGGGCAACGCGGTTGCCGCCGAACCGTTTGGTAACGGACATATCAACGACACCTTGAAAGTGACCACCGACGACGGTCAGGTGAAGTACATCCTGCAACGCATCAATCATCAGATCTTTACCAATGTCGATATGCTGCAGCAGAACATCCACGTGGTCACCACCCATATCCGCCGCAAGCTCGAAGCGAAAGGCGAAACGGATATCGACCGGAAGGTATTAACGTTCCTGCCCACCCGCGCGGGTAAGCTGTATCACTTCGATGGCGAGAACTACTGGCGTGTCTGCCTGATGATCCCGCGCAGCCGGAGCTACGAAGAGGTGACAGCGGAGAAATCGTACGAGGCCGGACTGGCTTTCGGTGAGTTTCAGGCGATGCTGGCCGATATCCCCGAAGGCACGTTGGGCGAGACGATCCCCAACTTCCACAATATGGAGTTCCGCCTCGAGCAGTTTCGCGAAGCCGTCGCCGCCGATCGCGCCGGACGCCTGGCGGAGGTCGCCGACCTGGTCGAAGCCATCGAACAACGGGCGCAAGACATGTGCATCCAGGAAGTACTCTACCGCGACGGCAGACTGCGTAAGCGCGTAAACCACTGCGATACGAAGGTCAACAATATCCTTTTCGACGAACAGGGCAAGGTGCTCTGCGTGATCGACCTGGATACGGTCATGCCCGGATTCGTCTTGTCGGATATCGGCGACTTTATCCGCACGGGAGCCAATACCGGCGCCGAAGACGATCCGAACCTCGAGAAGGTAGGCGTCAACCTGCCGATCTTCGAAGCCTATACGCGCGGCTATATGGAGAAAGCCCAGGCGTTCCTCACGCCCCTGGAGATCTCCATGCTGCCCTACGGCGGACGCCTGTTGACATATATGCAAACCGTCCGTTTCCTGACCGATTACATCAACGGCGACACCTACTACAAGATCCATTACCCCGAGCACAACCTGGTACGCACCCGCGCCCAGTACCGCCTGCTGCAAAGCCTGGAAGAACATGCCGAGGAAATGATAAACTTTATGGAGCAGTGGCTTTGAAAGAGCGTATTTAGGAACTCATAAGAACTCATAAGAACTCATAAGAGCTCATAGGAGGGGCTCATAGGAACTCATAAGAACTCATAAGAGCTCATAGGAACTCATAAGAGCTCATAGGAGGGGCTCATTAGGAACTCATAAGAACTCATAAGAACTCATAAGAGCTCATAGGAGGGGCTCATTAGGAATTCATAGGAACTCATAAGAGCTCATAGGAGGGGCTCATTAGGAATTCATAAGAACTCATAAGAGTTCGCAGAAGGGGGCTTCTTTTCAGGAGCCCCTTTCCTATGAGTTCTTATGAGTTCTTATGAATTCCTATGAGCTCTTAAATAGGGCAATGAGTTCTTATGAATTCCTATGAGCTCTTAAATAGGGCAATGAGTTCTTATGAATTCCTATGAGCTCTTAAATAGGGCAATGAGTTCTTATGAATTCCTATGAGCTCTTAAATAGGGCAATAAGTTCTTAAATAGCGCTCTTAATAGGCTTTCCTCACTTACTAAACCCCACCTTAAACCGGGTCAGTCCGTCGGCGTAGGTTCGGAGGGAGAAGGTGCAGTTGTGGTTTTGCAGGATCTCACGGATGATGGTCAGGCCGATGCCTTGGCCGTTGGGTTTGGAGGAATAGAAGGGGGTGAAGAGCTTGCTTTCGACTTCCCGGTCGATGCCCCGTCCGGTGTCGGCGATCTCGAGGCTGACGGGATGGGAGGAGGTGCGTACGTAGATCTTACCGTCGGAGCCGATCGACTCGGCGGCGTTCTTGATGATGTTGAGCAATACCTGCTCGAAGAGCGTGCGGTCGAGCCAGACCACAGGCGATGCCGGAGCCAGCTCCATCACGATCGTGATCTGCCGGTTGCGACACAGGCTCTCCATAAAGCGCTGGCTGGAGACGACGACCTCGTTCAGCTCGTGCCGTTCGAGTTGGGCTTCGGGGATACGCACCACGTCGGCGAAGTTCGTGATAAACCGGCTCATGCTGTAACAGCGTTCGATCGAGATGCGCAAGACCTCGCTGAAGTCTTCCTTATCGCCCATCTCGCCAAAGGCATCGACGAGCGTATCGAGCGTCGAAGTGATGCCGGCGGTGGTATTGTTGACCTCGTGCGCGATCATGCGGATCACCTTCTCGTATGCTTTCTTTTCGGCTTTGAATACCTCGCGGGTGAGCGATTCGATGAGGTAGAACGAGTGGTGGAAGCCCCGGTCGACAAACGATGAATGGGTGCATTTGTAGATATTGGCATCGCTCAGCCGGAAGGTCTGCGCTTCGTAGGGCGGCAGGCGGTTGAGCTCGGCGGTCAGTGGCGAGTCGATCTGGGCGAAGGTCTTGTCGGTGACGTCGTAGTCGCCCATGCCGAGCATCTGACGGGCGGCCTGGTTGACCGACTGGATCTTACCGTCGAGGTCGAGAATGATCACGCCCATCGGCGAAGCCTTGATCAACAGATCGAGGAAATGATTCTGCTCGCGCAGGTGAAGGCGTTCGTTCTTGAGCTGTTCCATCATCTTGTTGAATACCTCGACCACCTTGTCGGCTTCGGTCTGCCCCACGAAGCTCAGGCGCGAACTGAAATCCTGCTCGCGCAGCAGTTCCATCCCATTGCCGATGATATGCAAAGGCTTAACGATGCGGTGATAGAACACCACCAGGTAGACGACCGTCAAGAGTAACAGCCCCTCGACCACAAAAAACATATAGGGCGAGGCGGCGTAGAACGCATAGTAGGTCAATATGCCCAATGCGGTCATCAGTAGGACTGTCAGGATCCAGAATAGGGATTTTAGCTTCATGGTGTATTTTTTAGGAGCCTTAGGAATTCTTAGGAACTCATAGGAATTCATAGGAACTCATAAGAACTCATAAGAACTTCTATCTTCTCTCTTCTCTCTTCTGAATTAATCATTAATCATTAATCATTAATCATTAGAATTTGTCTCCTACCTTCAATCCATACTTCTCCAGTCGTCGGTAGAGGGCGGCACGGCTGATGCCCAGGGCGGAGGCGACATGCGAGAGGTTACCTTTGTGGGTGTCGAGGGCTTGCAGGATCGTCTGTCGTTCGATCTCGTCGAGGGTCAATCCCGAGAGGGGGGCATGGGGCGAAGGCGAAGGATCGGTCCGCTCTTCGGCTTGCGCCCGGAAGTCGGAGGCTTGCAAGACAGGCTTGCCACAGACCAAGAGGGTGCGTTCGACCAGGTTCTTCAATTCGCGGATATTGCCCGGGAAAGGCAGCTTCTGCAGGTACGCCAGCGCGTCGGCGGCAAACTCGACCCGCGGCAGGCCGTTGACTTCGCATTGTTTTTGCGCGAAGTGCCGTGCCAGGAGCGGGATATCCTCCCGTCGCTCGCGCAACGGGGGCAGATGCACGGTGATCAGGTTGATGCGATAGAACAGGTCCTCGCGGAAGAGCCGTTGAGCCACCAGCTCACGCAGGTCGCGATTGGTGGCGCTCACCACCCGGACATCCACCTTACGCGCGCGGCTATCGCCCAAGACTTCGAACGTCTGGTCTTGCAATACGCGCAATAGTTTGACCTGACAGGAGAGCTCCAGATCGCCGATCTCGTCGAGGAAGATGGTTCCCCTGTCGGCCAGCTCGAAACGCCCTGTACGGTCGATATACGCGTCGGTAAAAGCTCCTTTCTTATGCCCGAACATCTCGCTCTCGAACAGGCTCTGCGAAAGCCCGCCGAGGTTGACCTTGACGAACGCTTCGGCCGCGCGCGGGCTATAGGTATGGATCGCCTCGGCAATCAGTTCTTTGCCCGTACCGCTCTCGCCGGTGATCAATACCGAGGCGTTCGTGGGAGCGATGCGCGCCACGGTGCCCAATACGTTGAGCAATGCCGGACTCTGTCCGATGATCTTATCGAAGGGAAACACACTGCCTTGCAGCCGCTCGAGCGGTTTCTGTTCCTCTTTCTGCTGCTCGGACAATTCGAGCGCCGTGCGGATGGTGTTCAACAGTATGAGGTTGTTCCACGGCTTGGTGATAAAATCGAAAGCTCCCGCCTGCATGCCCTGCACCGCCAGCTGGATCGAGCCCCAGGCGGTCATCAGGATCACGGGCACCTCGGGGCGGAACACCTTGATCTGTCGGAGCAACTGAATACCCTCCTCTCCGGTGGTCGTCAGCGTGAAATTCATATCCAAGAGGATCAGTTGGGGAGCCGTCTGGCGCACCACGGTCATTGCCTCCCGGGGCCCGCCGACCGCCTCCGGGGCATAACCCGCCCGCTTTAACAGGAAGGTGAGCGAGGAACGCACCACCGCATCGTCGTCGACAATCAATATCATAAGCGATTCAATTTGGAATCAAATATACGTGTTTCTTTCTTTAATTTCGTACCAACGCTTCAAAATCAGCATCCAGTGTCCGCCGGTTAAAGAAGTCGTAGAGCGTCAGGCTACGGATATTGTAGTAGTAATTCCAGAAATAGTAGAGCTCGGAGATATGTTGTGCCCGGGCGTTATCCTTTGAGTTCTGGGCATCGTTGAGATCGAGGATACTGATCTTACCCACCATAAAGGTCTCGATCGACGTCTGGTATCTCTTCTCCGCCAGCTGGTCCACCTCGGCCGCGATGCGAAGCTGTTCCGCCTGGTTGTTGAAACGTTCCACCCAGAGGTAGATGTTCTGGTTGAAATGCATCTGCTCCTGGCGGATACGCGAGAGCACCACGTCGCGGTTCGACTCGGCCACCTTGACTTGTCCTTTCCGTTTGCCCCAGTCGAGCAAAGGGATGGTGACGCCCACCTCGACGATCTGGTTGTCCATCAGGTCGCGGTAAGCCCCCCGCATCGCCTGGTCTTTGCCCGTGTAACCGATCGAAGCAAACAGCTCGATCGAGCGCTGATTGCCTTTGGCGGTCGCCACATTGTATTCCGCCTCCATCTGCCGGCGCAGGATATTCTTGGCAAACGCATTATTCTCCAGGGCCATCTCCAAGACCTCTTTGTAATCGAGCGACAGGCTGGGGGCAAACTCGGGCACGAGCGGCTGGATCGTCTCCTGTTCGCTCAACCCCAGGAAAGCGCGTAGCTGAAACATCTGGGCGTTGAGGTTCGACTGCGCCGCCGTATGCGCCGACTCGGCCTGCAGGGCCGACTGCTTGAGGCGCATCAGCTCCATCTCCGAGATATGCCCGATCTGCCGTTTGGCGATGGCGATATCGTAGAGCTTGTGGGCGTTCTCGAGGTTCTGCCCCGCGTTGCGCAAGGTCTCCTGCGCCTGCAACAGGTTGAAGAAATAGTTGATCGTGCGGATCGTCACCTCCTCTACGCTCTCCATATAGGCCGCTTTGGCCTCCTTGTAGCGCACCGGCTCGATCCGACGACGCCATTTCTGGTGGTTCGTGCCGAAGATCGGCTGCGTCAGCGTCAGCCCGATAGGCACACTCATATACTCATTGAAAGCGCCGGTACCCAGTTGGCGGGTGAACGACAGGTCGGAGTTCAACGCGATCTGCCCGCCGGTCAGCGCGATATTCTGTTTGACCGACAACTCCCCGTTCAGCTCCAGCGAGTTATTCTTCACGAACGTGTACGAGCCATCTTCCTTCTGGTACTTATTGTACCGCTGGTAGTAATTGGGCAGGCTGCCGCTGAAGGTCACCTCCGGCAACTGATCGGCGCGATGGGTGCGATACTCCCAGTAAGCCGTTTTCAACTCATTGAGCGCCACCGCAGCATCCACCGACTGCAACTGTGCCAACCGGATCGCCTCGGGCAACGACAGGTCGACCACCGGTGTCTCGTTCTGTGCCTTGCCTTCGCCCCACAAAAACAGCCCTACGGCCAGCAATAGATATATCCTTTTCATCTTCATCTGTTATTTTTCCTCTCCCGAGGCAAAACCCGTGCCACAAACCTAACCTCCTGATATCCCGAACGATCCTCCTTCGATCCACTGTTCGGAAACGAACACTCTGTCCGTTTTTGAGGGGATTTCTTCCTAAAGGCCGGCAGGGATTTCCGAAAAGGCCGCCGGAGTTTCCGAAAAGGCCGGCAGGGTTTCCGAAAAGGCCGCCGGAGTTTCCGAAAAGGCCGGCAGGGTTTTTGCCAATGCCAACCTTGCCAATCGAAAAATAAACTTTCTAAAGAATAGGAGGGAAAAGGGAAAAAGGGGACTTCTTATAGGTTATTTTCCTCTTTCCTCCCTTTTTTTAAGGAAGTAAGGAAAAGGGGTGGCTAGGTTGGCAGAGTAAGGAGATTAAGGGGGTAAGGGATTTTTTAAGGGGATTAAGGTTTTAAAGGGGATTAAGGGGCTTAAGGAAGACGTAGATGGCTTTGCGGCTTCGTCCGTTCCCGATTCAACTTCTTCTACCTCACCCGGGGAATCTTCCCCTACCCCCCCGGGGAACTTTTCCTCTGCTTCCCCGGGGAAAAGTTCCCCGCCCCCCCCGGGGAACTTTCCCCCGGGGTGCATGTATTTTTCCTCACTTTTTACTCTTTTTTTCCGCCCCTGAGGGGTGGTAATTTTTCCGCCCCTGAAGATGTCTTTTTTCCGCCCCTGAGGGGTGGAAAACACCTCTTTTTACCGCCCCTGAGGGGTGGTAAATCTCCTCCCCCCGGGGAATTCTTCCTCCACCTCCAAGCGCGAGGGGCTTATCACTGCCGGTCCGGTGAACGGAATTGCTGCCGGACGGCGAAGGGCATAAAGTTGTATAAAGGTTTGTCAAATATAGGGCTTGTTTCATACTTTTTAGGTAATTTTGCCGTTTAACAAAGCTTAGAGATTGAAAAATAAGGAGAGATGAGACGTTTATTTTTGCTATTATCGATGATATGCATAGGAGGAGTCTTTGTTGCCCAAGCGCAGGAAGACAAGACCTCTACCCTTTCGATCCTGCGCGACAACCGGCAATCGGCGACAGCGCCGGATACGATCCCGCCGGTCCAACTGGACGAAGAGGATCTCGATGCCATCGGTGGGCTGCGCGCACAGTTCGAGAAACAGAACCGGACGTATGCACGGCCGGTACCGCGCGGGAACACGATCCTGCGGTTTATCAACAAAGACAAGATCGAACTGCCGGCGGAAGCGCTCGCTTTGGTGCGCACCGCGATGGATGCTTCTTTGTATTTCGACCACCACATGACGTTCAAAGACACAGTGATCGTCAACCCGATCTTCCTGCCATTGATCTTCCAGGGGGAGAACCGGTATGAAGGACCGTATTACGATCCGGATTTCTACCTCACCGAGGGACCGCTCGACGGCCTGATGCCACACGTGGAGGTGATGCCCCATTACGCCGCCAAGAAACAACAGGAGCAGGAGCTCTATCGCTATATGGCCGACCAGCATCCGACCCTGTTCCGCTACTCGATGAAAGACCTGCCCGACGATATCATCGCGCCGGTGCCCATTACGGTCGATATCCGCGAACGCTACGAAGCGGCACCGATCGTGGTCAAGAGCGAAGCGAAGGTGGAAGATGTCGAAGCCGTGCCGATCCGCTTTATCCCCGATCGGCTCTACTGGCAATCGGCCTTCGAAAGTGCGATCCAGTTCTCGCAAAACTACGTATCGCCCAACTGGCATAAAGGGGGGAGCAGTAACCTGAACCTGTTCACCAAACATGCCATCAAATACGACTATAAAAAAGACAAGGTGCAGTGGACCAACCTGATGGAACTCAAGATCAGCGCCTACAACGCGCCCAAGGATACATTGCACGACTACAAGATCGGGGACGACCTCTTGCGATTGCACTCGAACTTCGGTTTGCAGGCGTTCAACAAATGGTATTATACGTTCGACGGCGAGTTTAAGACCCAATTGATGAAGAACTACAAAGAGAATACCGAGTTGGTGCAGGCTTCGCTCCTGGCCCCGTTCAGCATCAACCTCGGCTTGGGGATGAAGTACCAGTTGGACAAGAAATTCACCGACAAACACAAGAAACTGAAGTTGACGCTCAACCTGGCGCCGATCTCTTATACGTATATGCACAGTATCAAAGACGATATCGACCTGGGACGCCACGGGTTTAAGATCGATGAGGAGACCGGCAAGTACAAGACACGCCTGAGCCAGATCGGTTCGACGGTGCGGACAGACCTGACCGTGCAGTTCAACCGCAACGTGAGCTGGCAATCGCGCTTCTACTACTTCACCAGCTACGACCGGGTGGTGGGCGAGTTCGAGAATACACTGACGATGGCTATCAGCCGGTTTTTCTCGACCCGGATCTACCTGCACCTGCGCTACGACGATGGGGTGACCAAGAATGAAGACTTCGACAGCTTCTTCCAGGTGAACGAATTGATGAGCTTCGGCTTCAATTATAAGTGGTAAATTGTGTACTAATCTTTGTTAATCTGTACATATTCCGTAAATAATATTTACTTTTGCCCTGGTTTTGCAATGTCGAGTTTACAAACCATGAAAGAAAACATACGTCACAACGGAATCATTGAGCGCATCGAAGGGGGCACTGTCTACGTCCGTATCCTCCAACAGTCGGCCTGCGCCGGGTGCCATGCCCGTGGGATGTGTTCGGCTTCGGATAGTAAAGTCAAGACGGTGGAGGTGACCGACCATTCGGGACGGTTCAAAGAAAAAGAAGAGGTCGTCATCTGCGGACAGACCGCTTTGGGGCTGCAAGCGGTAGTGATCGCTTTCGCCCTGCCCATCGTGTGGGTGATTGCCCTGGTGGCCACAGGCATTGCGTGGGGATGGAGCGAACCCGTTAGCGCCATAATGGGCTTGATCGGCTTGATCCCTTATTATGTAATAGTATATCTTATGCGCGAGAGACTGAAGAGAAAATTCGTGTTCACACTTGAGAAACAAGAAAACAACTTATGATGATATTAATTGCTGTTATTTCCCTGGGCGTGATAGGCGCTGTCGGCGCTTTGTTCCTTTATGCCGCTTCAAAGAAGTTCGAGGTCTATGAAGATCCCCGTATCGGTCAGGTACAGGAAGTATTACCCGGTGCCAATTGTGGTGCCTGTGGCTATCCCGGTTGCTCGGGATTCGCGACGGCTTGTGTCAAATCCGACACGATGGACGGCTTGAACTGTCCCGTTGGAGGCGCTGCTACGATGGCGCAGGTATCGACCATCCTGGGCAAGGATGCCGGAACGGCCGAGCCGATGGTCGCTGTTGTCCGTTGCAACGGCAACTGCGACGCCCGTCCGAAAACCAACCGTTACGACGGAGCACGCAACTGTTCGGTAGCCTCCAGCCTGTATATGGGCGAGACGGGTTGTTCGTATGGTTGCTTCGGCTTTGGCGACTGTGTGACCGTCTGTGCCTTCGATGCGATCCATATCAATCCGCAGACGGGCCTTCCGGAGGTCGACGACGACAAATGCACCTCGTGTGGCCTGTGCGTCAAAGCTTGTCCGCGCAAGATCATCGAACTGCGTAAGAAAGGACCGAAGTCGCGCCGGGTATTTGTCAGCTGCATCAACAAAGACAAAGGCGGTGTAGCCCGTAAAGCCTGTGCCAACGCCTGCATCGGCTGTGGCAAATGTGCCAAGGAGTGTGCGTTCGACGCCATCACGATCGAGAACAACCTGGCGTATATCGACTACAACAAATGCCGCTTGTGCCGTAAATGCGCCCCGGTATGTCCGACAGGAGCCATCCTGGAGACCAACTTCCCTCCGCGCAAGGAGAAAGCTGTAGAGACTGCAACAGAAAACACAAATAAAACAGAATAGTATGCTTAAGACATTTCGCATCGGCGGTATACATCCCCCTGAAAACAAACTGTCGGCCGGCAAGAAGATCACGCCGCTGGCTCCGCCCGAGCAGGTGATCATCCCGCTCAGCCAACATATCGGCGCGCCTGCCGCAGCGGTCGTCAAGAAAGGCGACCCCGTACGCGTAGGCAGTCTGGTAGGCAAAGCCAACGGGTTTGTTTCCGCCAATATCCACTCCTCCGTATCGGGCAAGGTCAGTAAGATCGACGACGCCCTCGATGCCAGTGGCTACCGTCGACCCGCTATCTTTATCGATGTAGAGGGCGACGAATGGGAAGAATCCATCGACCGGACGGAGACCTTCGTCCGCGAGAAAGCCGTTACCGCCGAACAAATCATTCAACGCATCACCGAAGCCGGCATCGTCGGCTTGGGCGGGGCTACCTTCCCGACGCAGGTGAAGCTCACGCCTCCTCCGGGAAGCAAGGCGGAGATATTGATCATCAATGCTGCCGAGTGTGAGCCCTATCTTACCGCCGACCATACGTTGATGCTCGAAAAAGGAGAAGAAGTACTGACCGGCACCAGCCTGTTGATGAAAGCCATTCACGTGACCAAGGCGGTGATCGGTATCGAGAACAATAAAAAAGACGCCATCAGCCACCTGCAACGGTTGGCAGCCAACTATAAAGGCATCGAAGTGATGGCACTGAAGACCCAATATCCGCAGGGAGGCGAGAAGCAACTGATCGATTCGATCATCCGCCGCCAGGTCAAGAGCGGAGCCCTACCGATCTCCGTCGGAGCGGTGGTGCAAAATGTCGGGACTGCCTTTGCTGTCTACGAGGCGGTGATGAAAAACAAACCCCTGATCGAACGCATTGTGACCGTTACGGGCAAAGCCGTGACCAATGCCTCCAACTTCCGCGTACGCATCGGCACACCGATCCAGAAACTGATCGATGCCGCCGGCGGACTGCCCGAAGGCACAGGTAAGATCATCGGTGGCGGACCGATGATGGGCAAAGCGTTGATCAGCACCGACGTGCCCGTGGCCAAAGGAAGCTCAGGTGTACTGATCCTCTCCGAAGAGGAAGCCCGCCGCAAGCCGATGATGGACTGTATCCGTTGCGCCAAATGTGTCAATGTATGCCCGATGGGGATCAACCCGACCACACTGATGACGGCGACCGAGTTCACCAACTGGGAACTGGCGGAGAAAAACCATATCACCGACTGCATCGAGTGCGGTTCGTGCACCTATACCTGCCCCGCTAACCGTCCGCTTCTGGATTATATCCGGTTGGGAAAAGGAAAAGTCATGGGAATCATACGATCACGCAAGGCGTGATCGATAATTGATAATTGATAATTGATAATTGAGAACAAATCTCATCATTCATAATTCATAATTCTAATGAATCTATATGTATCGCCTTCGCCCCATATACACAGTGGGGACAGCATAAGTAAGAATATGTACGGAGTACTGATCGCGCTGATTCCGGCGTTCCTGGTATCTCTCTACTTCTTTGGGTTGGGCGCCCTGGTCGTCACGTTGGTGTCGGTGGCTTCCTGCCTGTTGTTTGAGTTTCTGATCCAGAAGTTCCTGATGAAGAAAGAACCGACACTCTGGGACGGATCAGCCATCCTGACGGGAGTCCTGTTGGCTTTCAACCTACCTTCGAACCTGCCGGTATGGATTATCGTGATCGGCGCCCTGGTGGCGATCGGCATCGGCAAGATGTCGTTCGGAGGATTGGGTAATAACATTTTCAATCCGGCATTGGTCGGACGTATCTTCCTGTTGATCTCTTTCCCGGCGCAGATGACTACCTGGCCGGTGCCCGAAGTGATGTCGATGAACTATACCGATGTGGAAACGGGAGCGACTATCCTGACGTTGATCAAAGACGGTACCGGGGCTGAGTTGCCTTCTTATGTGCAAATGCTGACGGGCGACCGGGCGGGAAGCCTCGGGGAGGTGGGCGCTATTGCCCTCGTTCTGGGACTTCTTTTCATGTTGTGGCGTAAGATCATCACCTGGCATATCCCGGTGTCGATCCTGGCGACCGTAGCTGCCTTCACCGGCATTATGTATGCCGTTGATCCGACGCAGTATGCCAATCCGTTGGTGCACCTGCTCTCGGGAGGTTTGTTGTTGGGCGCCATCTTTATGGCTACCGACTATGTGACTTCGCCATTGAGCAAGGCGGGTATGATTGTCTACGGCATTGGGATCGGATTGTTGACGTCCGTGATCCGTCTCTGGGGATCTTACCCCGAAGGGATGTCGTTTGCGATCTTTATCATGAATGCATTCACCCCGCTGATCAACAGTTATATCAAACCTAAACACTTCGGAGGAAACTAATATGGCGAAATTGAAATCTACCTTACCCAATATGCTCCTGTCGCTGACGCTGATCTGCCTCTTTGCGGCCGGAGTGCTGGCGACAGTGAATATGCAAACCGCCGGACCGATCGCTGCAGCGAAGGCAGCGGCGCTTGAAAATGCAATCAAAGAGGTGACGCCGGAGTTCGATAACAGCCCCCTGGCGGATGCTTACCGGGCGGTAACGTCGGATGGCGACTCGTTGGTGATCTATCCCGCCCTGAAAGGCGGAGAGCCCGTCGGAGTAGCCGTCGAGAGCTTCACGATGAACGGCTTCAGCGGCGAGATCCGCGTGATTGTAGGCTTCGATACGGAAGGAAAGATCCTGAACTATTCCGTTTTGCAGCATGCCGAGACACCGGGCCTGGGCTCGAAGATGCAAGAATGGTTCCGTACGGACAAGAACCGCCAGAGTGTGATCGGACGAAGCCTCGCCGCCGGCAACCTGACGGTAGCCAAAGACGGAGGCGACGTAGATGCCATCACGGCATCGACCATCACCAGCCGGGCATTCCTGCAAACGCTCAACCGGGCCTACAGTGCCTACAAAGGAACCGATGCCGGCACCGGAGCGACGGCAGCCACCGACGCCGTGACCGAAGCAACGGAGGCCGCAGAGGCCACCGAAACCACCGAAACGACCGAATCGACTGAGAAAGGAGGAGAAAATGAGTAATCTGAAGACATTGACAAACGGAATATTAAAGGAGAACCCGGTATTTGTACTCTTACTGGGGATGTGTCCGACCCTGGGAACGACCTCCTCGGCCATCAACGGGATGAGTATGGGACTGGCCACGATGTTTGTGTTGATCTGTTCGAACGCAGTGATCTCGCTGTTGAAGAACCTGATCCCCGACCAGGTGCGTATCCCGGCGTATATCGTGGTGATTGCCACGTTTGTGACCGTTGTGCAGATGTGTATGGAAGCGTTCGTGCCGGCCTTGTATGCGAGCCTGGGATTGTTCATTCCGTTGATCGTGGTCAACTGTATCGTGCTGGGACGGGCCGAAGCGTTTGCGGCTAAAAACAAAGTCTTACCTTCGATCTTCGACGGTATCGGCATCGGCCTGGGATTCACCCTGGCGTTGACGCTATTGGGTGCTACGCGCGAATTCCTGGGAACGGGCAAACTGTTCTCCCTCACGCTCATGCCCGAAGAATACGGATCACTGATCTTCGTCCTGGCGCCCGGCGCCTTTATTGCCCTGGGCTACCTGATTGCGATCGTAAACAAACTGCGTAAAGCTTAACCCTAAAACAACGTAAGAAATGGAATATATATTGATATTTATCGCCGCTGTGTTTGTGAACAATGTCGTATTGGCACAGTTCCTGGGTATCTGTCCGTTCCTTGGGGTTTCCAAGAAAGTATCGACGGCAGCCGGGATGGGAGCGGCCGTAGCGTTTGTGTTGACGATTGCTACGCTGGTGACTTTCCTGATTCAGAAATACGTCTTAGACGCTTATGGCCTGGGCTATATGCAGACGATCAGCTTTATCCTGATCATTGCCGCCCTGGTGCAGCTTGTGGAGATCATCCTCAAGAAAGTATCGCCTTCGCTCTATCAGGCGTTGGGGGTGTTCCTGCCGCTGATCACGACCAACTGCTGTATCCTCGGGGTAGCCATCCTGGTGATCCAGAAAGATTACAACCTGATGCAAGCCATTGTCTACGCCGTATCGACAGCCATTGGATTTGCACTGGCTTTGATTATCTTTGCAGGCATAAGAGAACAACTGGAAATGACACATATCCCCAAAGGACTCAAAGGCACACCGATCGCATTGATCACTGCCGGCCTGTTGGCGATGGCGTTTATGGGATTTTCGGGAATAGTATAAATCAGTTGAAAGTTGAAAGTTGAAAGTTGAAAGCGAATAGCAGACAACATTTAACTTTCAACTTTCAACTTTCAACTTTCAACTACATGAAAAAGATCTTAGTTACAGGCGGAACCGGATATATCGGTTCACATACCGTGGTCGAATTGCAGAACGCAGGCTACGAAGTGCTTATTATCGACAATCTCTCCAACTCGAACGTGGAGGTATTGGATGGCATTGAGAAGATTACCGGCATACGTCCGGCATTCTACGAACTGGATCTGAACGACAAAGCGGGCGTGCAAGCCGTATTGGAAGCTAATCCGGGTATCAAAGGCATTATCCATTTCGCAGCCAGCAAGGCGGTGGGCGAATCGGTTCATAAACCGTTGCTCTACTACCGCAACAACCTGGTGACACTGATCAATCTGCTCGAACTAATGCCCGAACACGGGATCGATGGCATTGTGTTCTCCTCGTCGTGTACGGTCTACGGACAGCCGGATATCCTTCCGGTCACCGAAGATGCACCCATCAAGCCCGCCATGTCGCCTTATGGCAATACGAAGCAGATCAACGAAGAGATTATCCGCGATTGTATCCACGCCAATATGCCGATCAAGAGCATTATCCTGCGTTATTTCAACCCCATCGGAGCCCATCCGAGCACGGAGATCGGCGAACTGCCCAACGGCGTGCCGCAAAACCTGGTGCCTTTCGTCACCCAGACGGCTATCGGTATGCGTAAGGAACTGAGTGTCTTCGGCGACGACTACGATACGCCCGACGGATCGTGCATCCGCGACTATATCAACGTGGTCGACCTGGCCAAAGCCCATGTCATCGCCATGGACCGGATGCTGGAAAACAAATCCGCCGAGAAACTGGAGATCTTCAACCTGGGCACCGGTATCGGTGTGTCGGTCTTGGAATTGATCCGCACGTTCGAGAAAGGAACAGGCGTGAAAGTACCGTATAAGATCGTGGGCCGTCGCGAAGGCGATATCGAAAAAGTATGGGCCAACCCCCATCATGCCAACACCGTCCTGGGCTGGACCGCCAAGGAGTCGGTGGAAGATACGCTGGTGTCGGCTTGGGAGTGGCAGAAGAGGCTGGTTAAGAGAGGGAGTTAAGAACTCATAAGAACTCATAGGAACTCATAAGAACTCATAGGAGGGCTCTCAGACGCTCTCTTATGAGTTCTTTCTCTTAGGAGCCCTTGCTCCTTCCTATGAGCTCTTATGAGCTCTTATGAGTTCTTAAGTCCGAGCTCTTAACTCCGAGCTCTTAACTCCGAGCTCTTTGTTGCTCCTTCCTATGAATTCCTATGAGTTCTTATGAGTTCTTAAGTCCGAGCTCCTCCGAGCTCTTAAGTCCGAGCTCCTAACTCCGAGCTCTTTGTTGCTCCTTCCTATGAATTCCTATGAGTTCTTATGAGTTCTTATGAGTTCTTAAGTCCGAGCTCCTAAGTCCCCAATTCCCCCTCAATCCTCCAGGAGCCCCCCTATCGCCTCCCGCCAATCCTCCTCATTCCCCGGCAGGTAGGTCTTCATGCCTAACGAAGCCCCTACCTCGACATTCCGCCGGCTATCGTCCACGAAAAGCGTCTCCGCAGGGTCCATCCCCGCATCGCGCAGCATATATTCGAAAATGGCCGGGTCGGGCTTCGTCAGTCCGATCTCGTATGAGGCGTAGATCTTCTCGCAATAGGCCGTCAGCGGTAGCCCCGTCGGATTGAACACCGGACTCTTCGCCCACCGCATAATCACCGGATTCGTATTACTCAGGATATACACTTTATAACGCGCGCGCAACGCCAGGATATACTCCAACTTATACATCGGCACATCCCGCATAAAGCCCATCCAGCCGTAGTAGATATCATCTATCGTCAATTCCTTGCCCGCATGCGCACTCAGCCGCTGGCGGAAAGTTTCCAGATCGACCTTGCCCTGTTCGAACTCAAGGAACAACCCCTTCTGCTCGTACGGATCCAACAACTCGGCAGCATCCGCCACCCCAATCTCCCGGAAACGATCGATCGGCCGTTGCGTATCCAACTCCACAATCACCCCACCAAAATCAAAAACAATATTCTTAATTGCCATAATACTATCTTTTAATGATTACACTCTTTCTTCCGGGGAGAACCCACTCTTTTCATGGAATACCCCCTATCCCACCCTACAAAGATAAAACATTAAACCCACTCCCCCTACAGCAGTCGGAAGAAGTGGGCTTCTTTTCTACTCTTTAAGATTTTCAAAGGCTATAGAATACACATAATGTTATTATCGACGGGCTGATTTGACGATTTGCCACCTTTATCCGCCGTTCCTTCTGCGAAAAAAGGATTAAAAAGTAACATTATGTCAAATTTCTTTGTATCTTGCACTCGATTTCTCCCTTATACGCTTAAACGGGCAGACCGAGGCCGGAAAGAAATCGAGTATAAGATGCCTTGCTAAAACTAAATCTGAATTGTTAATGATGGTAATTGTAATTGCTTTACACTTCGCTAAGCGAACGTTGTTTGTGAATTGATCCTTAAAAAGGAATTAGAAAGGTAGAAATAGAAGCCCCTGAATAGTGATATTCCAGGGGCTTCGCTATTGAATTAGTTAAGCATTCGCAGCAGTTCGGCTAACGATTCTTTGGCATCACCCAGCATCAGGGTCACCTTCTCCATATCGTAGAGCGGATTGGGCACTCCGGCGTAACCGGGGTTACGGTCGAAGTTACAGATCACGATATGGCGTGCCTGGTCGACGTTGAGGATCGGCATACCGTGGATCGGTGTGCCTTCCGCATCACGTGCGGCGGGGTTCAAGACGTCGTTAGCACCGATGACCACTACCAGGTCGGTCTCTTTGAAGTCGTCGTTGATACTATCGATTTCATACAGTTGATCGTAGGCTACATCGGCTTCTGCCAATAATACGTTCATATGTCCCGGCATACGTCCGGCCACGGGGTGGATGGCGTAGCGTACCTCCGTGCCCTGGCGTTCCAGGCTGTCGGCCAACTGGCGCACCTGGTGTTGTGCCTGTGCCAATGCCATGCCGTATCCGGGCACGATGATGGCACGTTTGGCTTCGCGCAGGATGGCGGAGGTGTCGGTAGTGTTATCCGGAGCGACTGTGACAAAGGATGGATCCGAAGAGGTCTCAGCCGGTGCTGCTGTGCTGTTATTCATCTCACGCATCACCTCGGCAAGCGTTTCTTTGGCGTCGCCCAAGAGTAGGGTGACCTTCTCCATCTCGTAGAGCGGGTTCGGTACACCGGCATAACCCGGCTTGCGGTCGAAGTTACAGATCACGATATGACGTGCCTGGTCGACGTTGAGGATCGGCATACCGTGGATCGGTGTGCCTTCCGCATCGCGTGCGGCGGGGTTCAAGACGTCGTTGGCGCCGATGACCACTACCAGGTCGGTCTCTTTGAAGTCGTCGTTGATACTATCGATCTCGTAGAGTTGGTCGTAGGCTACATCGGCTTCTGCCAATAAGACATTCATATGTCCTGGCATACGTCCGGCCACGGGATGGATCGCGTAGCGTACGTCCGTGCCCTGGCTCTCCAGTTTATCGGCCAATTGACGCACCTGATGCTGTGCCTGTGCCAATGCCATGCCATAACCGGGTACGATGATGGCGCGTTTAGCGGCGCGCAGGATATGAGCCAGGGAGGCTTCAGGGGCTGCTTCAGGGGCTGAAGGAATTTCAGGAGCTGAAGGAGCTGAAGAAGCTGAAGGAGTTGTAGGAGCTATAGGAGCTGCTTCGGCAGAGGTTTTTCCGGCCAGGATAACCGCCAGGCTGCGGTTCATGGCCCGACACATGATCTGCGTCAGGAGTAAACCCGATGAACCGACGATACCCCCGATCGATACCACCAAAATATCCCCAATCGCCATACCGGCAATAGCCGCGGCGATCCCCGCAAGCGAAGTCAACAGGGAGATGGTGATCGGCATATCGGCGCCTCCCACGCGGATGGCAAAGGCTAATCCGAAGAGTGAACCGAATACAAAAGAACAAGTCAGGATAAAATAGATATCCGACAACAGTCCCCAGTCCTTGCCGATCAGGAAAGCAAATACTACCGAAGCGATCGAGCCGATAATCAACACGATTGTGATCAATTGATGGTTCTTCCAGATGATGGGTTTCTGCGAGAGCAGGCGATGCAATTTACCGGCTGCGACCATACTGCCTACGAAGGTGACCATACCGACCACAACGGCCAGTGTAGCGGTTACGTTGACAAATACCGGGTAGTCGGTCTCTTTCACGCCGATATGGATCAATGTCAAAGCCCCTACGATGGCTCCCGCCAGACCGCCCAGGCCGTTCAGCATGGCGACCGTCTGCGGCATCTGTATCATCTGTACCTTATAAGCCAAGACGGCACCGATAAGGCTACCGACCAGGATAAAGGCGTAGATCGTGCCGACCTCTACTATACCATAATATAATAAGGTAACAATCGTGCCTGCCAACAGACAGAATGATAATAAGAGATTACCCCGCACCGAGCTGGAGACCTTGCTCATCATCGAGATGCCCCACAGGGAGAGTAAGGAAAGGACTACACAAACAATGTAATAAATGGTTTCTGTCATCATTGCTTCGTATTCTTTTTCTTGGGGTTAAACATCTTGAGCATCCGGTGCGTCACGCCAAAGCCGGCTACGACATTCACCGTCGCCAGTACCACGGCAAGACCACCGAAGATCTGCCCGATCACCAGGCCGGTGCCACCTGCCTGGTACGAGTACCCGACGGTGATCACCGCGCCCAATAGGCATACACCGGCCAATGCATTCATGCCCGTCATCAACGGGGTATGCAATAGGCTCGGCACATTCTTTATTATCAAATACCCTACGAAAGAGGATACCAGAAATATCAGTATCAGATAAATCGGATTCATGCCAACTTACTTTTTATTCATGGCTTCCAAAGCGCCGGTATGTACTACTTCTCCGTCGATAGAGACTAAGATCGACTGTACGATCTCGTCCGTACGGTCTAATACAATCTTGCCGTCTTTCATCAGGTACGACACCAGGTTGTAGACGTTGTTCGAGAACATCAAGGTTGAGCTGGTTGGCAACATGCCCGGGATGTTCTTGATACCGATCAGGGTCACGCCGTGTTTCACTTCGGTTGTTCCTGCCGGGGTGATGTCGCAGTTACCGCCCTGGTCGATCGAGATATCCACGATCACCGAGCCGTTCGGCATTTCTTTCACCATGTCTTCCGTGATCAATACCGGAGCGATCTTACCCGGTACCAAGGCGCTTAAGAACACAATGTCCATATCTTTGATCACCTCGCGCAGTTTCGCGCGTTCTTTGATCAGCCATTCTTCGGGCAACTCATTGGCATAACCCCCTTCGGCAATCGCCAGTTCAGCGGGTACACCTGTATCGATAATCTTCGCGCCGAGGCTCTGCGCCTGCTCCAAGGCTGCCGGACGGATGTCGGTGGCGTATGTGATTGCTCCCAAGCGTTTGGCCGTAGCCAATGCCTGTAAGCCACCTACGCCTACGCCGATAATCAAAGCCTTAGCAGGAGGGATAGAACCGACTGCGGTAAACATAGGGGGAACGAACTTTGACATCGCGTTCGCTGCCAGAAGTAATCCTTTGTATCCGGCACAGGTACTCATCGAAGTCAACGCGTCCATCGTCTGGGCACGGGAGATACGAGGCACTCCGTCGAGTGTCATACTGATAATGCCACGGGCTGCCAGTTGCTTGACCATCTCATGGTTGGCCGGTGAGGCCGGATGGATAAAGGTGATCAGATACTGACCGGGGTGCATCAGGTCGACTTCGTGTTTGTTGTACGTGGTGTTAAATTGCGGTTCTTTTACTTTGAGGATCAGTTCCGCTTTGTTAAAGAGTTCTTCGGCCGAAGCAATAATCTCTGCGCCGGCTGCCCGGTAATCATCGTCGAAGAAGAAAGAACCTTCTCCCGCTTTCTGTTCAACCAGGACTGTTGCGCCGTTGGCGATATACTTTTTCACAATCTCCGGACTGGCGGCCACACGGGCTTCGCCAGGCATAATCTCTTTAGGAATACCAATGATCATAATGTCAGTGTTTTTAATGATTTAATCTTTGATTTAAGTTGTTTTGAACCTGACACAACGTGTCTTCGTATGTATTAGTTTCAAAATGCTCCAAAAGTAGTAATAAATAGAGATATACAAACTTGTTTTCACTTTTATTATGAGTCAGAAAATAAAAAAGCGGTAATTCCCTTTTTATATTCAAATAATGGATACATTTGTCCCCTGTTAAGCACACGCCATTTAGACGTTTATAGAGCGAATTTCAATGAGATTCAGATATAGCTAACTAAAGAGAATAGAAAAACACATGGAAAAGAAGACAGTTGTAACCGGTGTAATCGGTGCAGATGTACATGCCGTAGGCAATAAGATTATTACCTACGCATTAGAACAGGCAGGTTTCGAGATTGTTAATCTCGGCGTGATGGTCTCCCAGGAAGAGTACATTAACGCAGCGTTAGAAACCAACGCGGATGTTATTTTAGTTTCTTCGCTCTACGGTCATGGCGAGATCGACTGCCAGGGACTGCGTGAGAAATGTGATGAAGCCGGATTGAAGAACATCCCGTTACTCGCCGGTGGAAACTTAGTGGTCGGCAAGCAAAACTTCGCCGAAGTAGAAAAACGATTTATGGATATGGGCTTCACCAAAGTCTATCCGCCCGGAACCGCAATCGAAACAACAATCGCTGACTTAAAGGAAATATTGGGTTTGTCGTAAAAACACTCACCATGAACATTCTTACGGTAGATTTTGGTAGTACCTATACCAAACTCACAGCCATAGATGTTGCTGACGCTGTCATTCTCGGAACAGCAAGCGCATTCACTACCATCGATACAGATATTATTCATGGCTTTACTACCGCTTTGCATTTACTTGAGGATAAAATCGGACCCTTCCGCTACGACCGCCTGTTGTGCTGCAGCAGTGCCGGTGGCGGATTGAAGATGGTTGCCCTGGGACTGGTGCCCGAGTTGACCGCTAAGGCGGCACGTCTGGCCGCTTCAAGCGCCGGAGCGAAGGTGATGAAGACCTATGCCTTTGAGATCTCCCGTGACGAGCAGGAAGAGATCCGGCAGATCGATCCGGATATTGTTTTGCTCTGTGGTGGAACCGACGGAGGTAACAAAGAAGTGATCCTTGCCAATGCCCATCGCTTATGCGCGATCGATCGCGCCTTTACGGTGATCGTGGCCGGCAATAAAAGTGCCTCGCACGAGATCCGGGAGATCTTCGAAGCGGCCGGGCGGGATTATGTGATCACAAACAATGTGATGCCTTCCTTCAATATGCTGGATATCGAACCGGCACGCAACAGTATCCGCGACGTATTTATCCGGAAGATCATCGATGCCAAAGGACTCTCCCGCGTGCAACAGATGGCTTCGGCCGATGTGATCCCCACGCCCCTGGCGGTGATGGCGGGTTGTGAACTCTTAAGCAAAGGTACGGCGAAGAGCCCCGGTATCGGCGACTTTATGGCGATCGATCTGGGCGGAGCGACGACGGATATCTATTCGATGTCCGACGGTAAGCCGTCGGCTACGAATGTACTGGTCAAAGGATTGCCCGAGCCGTTCAGTAAACGAACCGTTGAAGGCGATCTGGGGATGCGCTACAGCCTGACTTCGCTCTTGGAAGAACTGGATATCCAAGCGGTAGCCGATGAACTCGGCGTGGAACCTGCTGAGGTGACTGCCTGGATCGAACAATGCCTGGCCAATCCCGATGTGATCGCTTCCAGCCCTGCCGAACAACGGCTGGACGAAGCTTTCGCGCGTCGGGCGGTAGAGGTTGCCGTTGGGCGACATTGCGGTTTTATGGAGAGCTCCTATACCCCGCTGGGCGAGATCTTTACCCTGACGGGCAAAGACCTTTCGGAAATCACCTATATAATAGGTATAGGCGGAGCAATCATCAACAGCAATCATCCGCCCAATATCCTCAAAGGGGCGATGTACAATCCGCGCGAACCATTCGTGTTGCGGCCTAAAGAACCGCAATACCTGTGCGACCGGAAATATATCTTCGCCTCCATGGGCCTATTGAATACGTTGGAGCCCGAATTGGCCTTGCAATTCATGAAGAAAGAAATCGTATAAGGAAAACACAAACAACACAAATCATAAAAAAATGGAACTTAAGAACAGAAAGCTTACTTCCGATGAGTTCTTTAAAGAACGCGAAGAGGTACTTCAACAATGGCCTACCGGTAAAGGGGTAGACTTCGAGAAAGCCGTAGAGTATCAACGTGGCATTGCAGCCAACAAACGCTTCGGTGCGAAACTGGCGAAAGCCAAAGCTGAAGGCATCACTTTGATACAGCCGCGCGCCGGTGTAGCGTTATACACCGAACACATCAAGTTATTGCAATACCTGGAAACGGAAGGCGAAGCCGACCTCTTGCCCAGCACGATCGATAGCTATACGCGCCTGAACCGCTACAAAGAGGCGGAGATCGGGATCGAGAAGAGCAAAGAGAGTGGACGTTCGATGCTGAACGGTTTCCCGGCGGTCAACTACGGCGTGGATATCTGCCGGGCGGTGACTTCCGCCTTGCAAAACCCGGTGCAGGTGCGCCACGGTACGCCCGATGCCCGTCTGTTGACGGAGATCACTATCGCCGGTGGTTTTACCTCTTACGAAGGGGGAGGTATCTCTTATAATATTCCGTATTCCAAGAGCCACTCCTTAGAGAGCACTATCGCGTACTGGCAGTATGCCGACCGTCTGGTGGGCTTGTACGAAGAAGCTGGCGTATCGATCAACCGCGAGCCGTTTGGACCGCTTACTGGCACTCTGGTGCCTCCGTGTATCTCCAATGCGGTAGCGATCATCGAAGCCTTATTGGCTGCCACACAGGGCGTGAAAGACGTGACGGTGGGTTATGGACAATGTGGTAACCTGATCCAGGACGTAGCTGCTATCCGTTCATTGGAATACCTGACGCGGAAGTATCTGGATAAGTTCGGTTTCAACGACGTTCGGGTGACAACAGTCTTCCATCAGTGGATGGGCGGTTTCCCGCAAGACGAAGCCAAATCGTTTGCCGTGATCTCCTGGGGTGCTGCTGCCGCTGTCTTAGCGAAGGCTACCAAGGTGATCGTTAAGACGCCACACGAAGCAATGGGTGTACCTACCAAAGAAGCTAACGCAGCCGGTTTGAAGGCTACCAAGCAGTTGACTTCTATGCTGAAAGACCAGTCGTTTATCGGTATTCCCGCCGTGGTGGCCGAGAGCGAGGTCATCATCGAAGAGGTGGAATGTATCCTGCGTAAGGTCGAAGAACTGGGCAAAGGGGATTACGTACAAGGTACGATCGCCGCCTTTGCTGCCGGCGTGATCGATATTCCTTTCGCACCGAGCAAGTACAACGCGGGCAAACTGATGCCGGCACGTGACAACGCCGGAGCGGTACGCCTGTTGGATGCCGGTAATCTGCCGTTGACTGCCGAACTGAAAGCCTGGCATCGTTCCAAACTGGAAGAACGTGCCGTGGTTGAGAAACGTCCGGTAAGCTTCCAGATGGTGGTTGATGATGTTTATGCCATCGGTAAAGGCTTCCTGGTAGGGCGTCCGCATGGGAAATAGAGAATAGACTATCTAAAGCTCCTCTCCTGGCCAGGAGAGGGGGACCACCGCTTGCGGTGGTGGAGAGGTGGTCCCCCTCGCCTGGCCAGGCAAGGAGCTAAGATACATGATTACTAAATAAATAACTTTGTAATAAGATGAAAATCATAAACGTGGTATGCGCTCAAGGGAAGACAGGGTTTTTCTTTGACGACCAGAAAGCAATCAAAGCCGGCGCCGGGCATGATGGCGCATTCTATATCGGCCAGCCGATGACCGAAGGTTTCACAGCCGTTCGTCAGGCGGGCGAATCGATCTCCGTACTCTTTATCCTCGAGAACGGAGCGGTGGCGCATGGCGACTGTGCTGCCGTGCAATATTCCGGTGCCGCCGGACGCGATCCTTTGTTCCTGGCGAAGGACTTTATCCCCTTGATCGAAAAAGAAATCGCTCCGATGTATATCGGTCGCGAGATCACCTCTTTCCGTGAACTGGCCGACCTGGTGGATAAAACGAAGAGTCCTTCTACGGGCAAGATCTACCATACGGCGATCCGCTACGGGGTAACCCAGGCGTGTCTGGATGCCGTGGCAAAGAGTAAATGCAAACTGATGGCGCAGGTCGTTGCCGAAGAATACGGTACGGCCGTGTCCGACACGATGATTCCGATCTTTACGCAGTCGGGCGACGACCGTTACGTGAATGCCGATAAGATGATTATGAAAGGCGCTCAGGTATTGCCGCATGCTTTGTTCAACCACGTGGAAGAGAAGACCGGACTGAAAGGGGAGAAGATCGAAGCCTATATCGAATGGCTGCGTAACCGTATCCTGCAGTTCAAACCTTACGAGAGCTACCAGCCGGTGATCCATATCGACGTGTACGGCACGTTGGGTCTGGTGTTTAATAATGACTTCGCGCGGATCGCCGACTATATCGCCGGCTTGGAGAAGATCGCTGCCCCTTTTGCTCTGCGTGTGGAAGGTCCGGTGGATATGGGCGAGAAAGAAGCGCAGATCGAAGGCCTGCGTATCATCCGCGAAGAACTCGAGAAGAGAGGCTCGAAGGCGGAGATCGTTGCCGACGAGTGGTGTAACACCCTGGAAGACATTCAGGACTTCACCCGCCGCAAAGCCGGTCACATGATCCAGATCAAGACTCCTGACCTGGGAGGTATCAACAACTCCATCGAAGCGGTGATCTTCTGTAAAGAGAACCATATCGGCGCTTACCTGGGAGGTACCTGCAATGAAACGAACCGCTCTGCCGAAGTCTGTGCCCATGTGGCCATGGCTACGTCTCCGGTACAATATCTGGCGAAACCCGGTATGGGTGTCGATGAAGGCTATATGCTTATCTTTAATGAGATGCAACGCATCCTGGCCTTAAAAAATGTTTTATAATAAAAAGAGAAGAACGATGGAAGAAATAAGAATATTATCTCCGACTGCCATCCTGGGTTATGGGTTCCCGATGGAGTCGTTTGTGGAAGGAATGAAACGCAAACCGCATGTGATTGCTGTCGATGCGGGCTCGACCGACCCCGGACCTTACTATCTGGGCGCGGGTATCTCTTTTACCGACTTCAACTCCGTCAAGCGCGACCTGGAGATTATGATTCCTGCGGCTTTGGAAGCAGGTATCCCGGTGATCATCGGTACGGCTGGCGGTTGTGGCGGACGTCCTCACGTAGCCTTCAACCTGGAGATCATCAAACAGATCGCCGAAGAGAAGAAATTGAACTTCAAGCTGGCGATCATCCAGTCGGAACTCGACAAAGAACTGATCAAAGAAAAACTGGCAGCCGGTGATATCGAACCGTTGTTCCCGGCGAAGCAGATCACTTCCGACGATGTGGACGACTGTGTGCGTATCGTTGCCCAGATGGGCGAGGAGCCGTTTATCAATGCTCTGAATGAAGGAGCGAATGTGATCCTGGCGGGACGCTCGTACGACCCTTCCGTGTTTGCCGCTCTGGCCATCCGGGAAGGATTCGACCGCGGCCTGGCGATCCACCTGGGAAAGATCCTCGAATGTGCTTCGATCGCCGCCACTCCGGGTAGCGGTAGCGACTGTATGTTCGGCTATCTGCATAAAGAAGATTTCGTATTGGAACCGCTCTCGCCGCTGCGTAAGTGCACGACCCTCTCCGTGGCCGCGCATACGCTCTACGAGAAGACCAACCCCTATATGCTTCCCGGCCCGGGAGGCGCGATCGACCTGTATAACGCGACCTTTACGCAACTGACCGACAATACGGTGAAGGTAGCGGGCAGTAAGTTCGTTCCGACGGACAACTACTTCGTCAAACTCGAAGGCGTGAAGAAGGTAGGTTACCGTACGATCTCCGTAGCCGGTGTGAAAGACCCGGTAATGATCGAGAAGATCGACGATATCGTAGCCAGCGTCAAAGCGCGGGTGAAGGATAACTTCGAAGCTTACGGCATCAAAGACTTCTTCCTCGACTTTAAGATCTATGGCCGCAACGGTGTAATGGGACTCTTCCCCGATGCCGACGACCGCACGGCGCACGAACTATGCATCGTGATCGAAGCCGTAGCCGACACGCAGGAACGTGCCAATACGATCTGTGGTTTCGCCCGCAGCACGATGTTGCATTTCGGCTACGAAGGACGAATCTCTACGGCGGGCAACCTGGCGTTCCCATTCTCGCCTTCCGACTGTAAGGTTGGAGAGGTGTATGAGTTTAATGTCTACCACCTGATGAAGATCGATGATCCTTCGGTTTACTTCCCAGTAGAGTATATGGAGTTTAAATAAAAGAATTATGGAATATAACTTAAGAGATATCGCTTCGGTTATCCGAAGCAAAAATTCCGGCCCGTACGAATTGACCTTTGATGTGATATTCAAAGACTTCGAGACGTACCACAAAGTAAAGGAGGCCAAGGCGATCAATGAGCCTGCCTTCGCGGCCTTGTATAATATCCCGCAGTCGGATATTATCAAACTGGTGTATTTCGATCCTGCCAAAGCGGTGAAGATTACGATCGTTCGTCCGATCCCTTCCGGCGCTTTGGGAGAAACGGATGTCTACGGCGCGCAGCAACACTCCCCGCTCTTGGGATATAAAGTGCAGATCTGATGGACCTGCGCAGCCCGATACAGGAATATTCGGTCTTCTCCCAGTATTTCGCCCCGCATGGGCGGGAACGGCTTTTGTTTCTGGGGGAACAGATCGCGCAGCGGCATCTGACATACACCGACCGGCTGATCGGCATCGTGGGTGACGCCGGCTCGGGAAAGTCCTCCCTGATTCGGGGGATGTTTCCCGGGCTGGAGCTCTCGAACGATGACGATATGCTGAACCCGCGGAAGATCATGCAGGTGCGTGAACTCTTCGACAGCGTCGAACAGGCCAGCACCTACCATATCGATATGCGGTTTCAGATCGCTTTCACGCAGATGTTCGAGATCGTCGACTTTGTGCGCAACGCGCTCGACCACGGGCGGCGGGTGATCATCGAACATTTCAACCTCTTGTATCCCGCTTTGGGTATCAATGCCGATATCCTGGTGGGCATCGGGGAAGAGATTATCGTGACCCGTCCGAGTATCTTCGGACCGCAGCCGCAGAGCATCTACGATATCGTCTCGCGTTCGTTGCACTACCGCCGGGTGGCGCACTCGATCGAAGACATTACGATCATGCTCCTGACGACGGAGTTCGGCATCGACCGGCGTATCATCTATCCTTCCGATATGCGCAACGGCTTTGTCCTGAAACTCACCGAACAGCCCGAGCTGGACTTTGAACAACTGAATGCCCGCATCCGTGAAGAGATCGATAAGCATTTGGATATCTGCTATTGCGACGAAGACCATATCCTGATCGGCGACCGCAAGGTGGCTTGTAACTTCCCGCGCCTGCATGTACTCAATACCTCGGAGGTGGAGGCCTTCACGTTGATCAAACGGTTCGTTCCCGACCCGAAGACCGATACGTATTGCATCGTCGGCGTGTTGAGCGACAACGAAGACATCGTGATCGACAACCTGAACACCGCCCACTTCCTTCAACGAAAAAAGATATGATGATCAGAGAAATACATACCGACAAGGTGACCGATCTTGTCGAACGGCTTTGCATCGAAGCCAACTGTCATCTGACGGATGACATCTACAGTTGCCTGAAGAACTGCCGGGCAACGGAGCAATCCCCCCTGGGGAAAGATATCTTGAACACCCTGGTCGAGAATGCACAGATCGCCCGCGACGAAACGGCGCCTATCTGCCAGGACACGGGTATGACTGTGGTGTTCGTCACCCTCGGGCAGGAGGTACACCTCACGGGTGGCTCCCTCGAGGAGGCGATCAACGAAGGCGTGCGCCGGGGTTACGAGAAAGGTTACCTGCGCAAGTCGGTTGTGCGCGATCCCTTGGACCGGGTGAATACGAAAGACAATACGCCGGCGGTGATCCACTACGAGATCGTGCCGGGCGATGGTTTGCATATCACGGTTGCGCCCAAAGGCTTCGGCAGTGAGAATATGAGTGGACTGCGGATGCTCAAGCCCAGCCAGGGCTTGCCGGGCGTGAAGGACTTTGTGATCCGGACCGTCTCCGACGCAGGCGCTAATCCCTGTCCGCCGATCATTGTCGGCGTGGGTATCGGTGGTACGATGGAGAAGAGTGCCCTGTTGAGCAAGAAAGCATTGTTGCGCCCCGTGGGCGAGCGAAACCCCGACCCGGCCTTGGCCGAACTGGAAGAAGAACTCCTGCAATCGATCAACCAACTGGGCATCGGCCCGGCAGGCTTCGGTGGCACGACGACGGCTTTGGCGGTGAACATCCTGACCTACGCCACCCATATCGCCGGCTTGCCGGTAGCGGTGAATATTGGTTGCCATGCGACACGGCATAGCGAAGGAAAATTGTAATATAATATGAACCTGTAGGGGCAGCCCTTGTGGCTGCCCTCTTGTGTGATCAACCATCGGGCAGCCACAAGGAGTCTTGTGTGATCAACCATCGGGCGGCCACAAGGGCTGCCCCTACGAGGATATTAAAAAATAAAGAAATGACAAAAAAAATAATAACCCCTCCCTTCACCGATGAGGTGATCCGGGAATTAAAAGCCGGAGACATGGTGTATATCTCCGGTGTGGTCTATACTGCCCGCGATGCCGCTCATAAGCGGATGTGTGAATACCTCGATGCAGGTAAGGCAATGCCTTTTGACTTTCAGGGTGCTGCCATTTACTATGCCGGTCCCTGCCCGCCGAAGCCGGGCAAACCCATCGGATCGGTGGGACCGACCACCAGTGGCCGTATGGATCTCTATTCGCCCCGCTTGATCGAACAAGGCTTGAAGGTGATGATCGGTAAAGGCTTCCGTAGCCCTGAGGTGATCGAAGCGATCCGGAAACATACGGGTGTCTACTTCGCCGCGATCGGTGGAGCGGCAGCCCTGATGGGGCGCTGTGTGGAATCTGCCGAGGTGATTGCCTACGATGAACTGGGCACCGAAGCAGTGCGTCGCCTGGTCGTGCGTGAACTGCCGGTGATCGTCGCTATCGACAGTCAGGGCCGTAATATGTACGAAGAAGGACGGGCTCTTTTTGCCCATCCGGCAGCACTTCACTAAAAGCCGGCAGGCATAAAAATTTAGAGGTACCTCAAATTTGATTTTGAGGTACCTCTAAATTTGTTTTGACGTACCTCATAATCCGTTTTGAGGTACCTCTAAATAATAATAGCTCCCTATTTTAGGCATTCGGCTGCCTTACTTCAGAAAAAAGCGGACCAGATCGTTGCCATTGGCGTAGATCAATAAGGCAAAAAGGATCAACATACCGGTGATCTGCGCGTATTCCAAAAACTTATCGCTGGGCTTGCGGCGAGCGATCACTTCGTAGCACAGGAACATCACGTGTCCGCCGTCTAACGCCGGGATCGGCAGGATATTCATAAACGCCAGGATAATGGATAGGAAAGCGGTACGCTCCCAGAACACGCGCCAGTTCCATTTTGCCGGGAACAAGCCGCCAATCGTGCCGAAACCACCCAGGCTGCTGGCGCCTTCTTTGGTGAAGACAAACTTCATATCGTTCACATAGCCTTTCAGTGTATTCACTCCCAGTTGGATTCCCGCCGGGAAAGATTCGAAGAAGCCATAAGTGCGGGTGACCGTGCCGTAGATATCGGGGTAGAGCTTGAGGGAAACGCCGAGCTTGCCGTCTATCGTGGTGTGTACCACCGTTGAACGCAGCTCTCCGTTCCGGTAATAGCCCACTTCGATATCCTGGTCTTTGTTTTCATCGAGGATCTTAAACGCATCTTCCACCAAAGGGGTCGCGATGCCGTTCATTGAGACGATGCTATCATTGGGTAACATCCCCGCCAGGGCGGCAGGGGCGTTCTTGTCGGGCAGTTCTTTGACGACCATCGGTGTACGGTTCGGATCGGCAAAGCCTTGCTTGTCGCGCAAGACGCGTTGCATCATATCTTCCGGCATAGCAATCACCGTAGGTACGCCATTGCGCAAAACGGTTACGTTGGCCGCGTTCACCACCGCCCGGAAGCTGTGCTCGCCGAAGCGTTCCAGCGGTTGATCATCCGCTTTCAACAATACGTCACCATCCTGGAAGCCCACGTTGTGGAAGGTCTCGCTATAATACATCCCGTTGCTCATCTTTTCCAACGGAACGAAGGTATCTCCCCATTTATACAAGACCATCGAATAGATAAACAAGGCCAAAAGGAAGTTAAACAATACCCCGGCAATCATGATCATCAACCGCTTACCGGCCGACTTCGAACGAAACTCATAGGGCTGTGGCGGCTGTGCCATCTGTTCTTTGTCCATGCTCTCGTCGATCATGCCGGAGATCTTACAATAGCCGCCCAGCGGAAGCCAGCCGATGCCATATTCCGTCTCGCTATTCTTCGGTTTATAGCGGAACAGGGCAAACCAGGCATCGAAGAATAAATAGAACTTCTCGACCCGCACGCCATAGATGCGGGCAAAGATAAAGTGTCCGAACTCGTGCACGATCACCAGTATGGATAAACTCAGAATGAGTTGTAAAGCCTTAATCAGAAATGTTTCCATCAACTTTGTATTACTTATTAAAATAATGTTTTTGCAATGCGCCGTGCTTCGGCGTCTGTTTCAACATAGTTATCGTAGGTTGGGGTTTGGATAAACGTTACCTTAGCCATGGTCTGTTCGATCACCTCGCTCATTTGCAGGAAGCCGATCCGGTCTTCCAGAAAGGCGGCGACCACCACCTCGTTGGCGGCGTTCATCACGCAAGGCAGATTCCCTCCTTTGTGAATCGCTTCGTAGGCGAAAGCCAGGTTACGGAAGCGGGTCGTATCCGGTTCTTCGAACGTCAACGAATGCTGCTGCAGGAAATCCAACCGGGGCGCTGTACTCTTCAACCGCTTGGGATAAGAGAAAGCGTAAGCGATCGGCAATTTCATATCGGGGATGCCCAACTGCGCCATTACCGCACCGTCTTCGAACTGCACCATCGAATGAATGATCGACTGCGGATGCACCAATACCTCGATCTGCTCGGGCGCAAGGCCGAACAGCCATTTGGCTTCGATCATCTCGAATCCTTTGTTCATCATCGAAGCGGAGTCGATGGTGATCTTAGCACCCATCGTCCAGTTCGGATGCCGCAAGGCCTGGGCTTTGGTGACCTTCGCCAGTTCGTCGATCGGCAGCGTACGGAACGGACCACCCGAAGCCGTCAACAGGATCTTCTCCACCGGGTTCTCCCAGGCGCCCACCAGGCATTGGAAGATAGCCGAATGCTCGGAGTCGACCGGCAATACGGGTACCTTGTATTCCTGTGCCAATGCGGTGATCAATTCGCCGGCCACCACCAATGTCTCTTTATTCGCCAACGCGATAGCCTTGCCCGCTTTGATGGCAGCAATGGTCGGCTTCAGGCCGGAATAGCCCACCATGGCGGTCAACACCATCTGGATCGGCTCCGACTGCACCACCTGGGCGATGGCATCCGCTCCCGCCCATACCTTGATCGGCAGGTCTTCCAAAGCCTCTTTCAGTTCGGGGTACTTCTGCTCGTTGGCAATCACCACCACCTCGGGCATGAAACGGCGTGCCTGGTTGATCAACAGATCCACCTGGTTGTTGGCCGTCAAGGCATAGACTTCGAAAAGGTCAGGGTTCTCACTGACTACTTCCAAGGCTTGCGTCCCGATGGATCCGGTGGATCCCAATATGGCTAATTGTCTCTTCATCTCTTTAGAATGCGATGTATTCCGCCGGGTTGACCGGGCTTCCGCGGTACCATAACTCAAAATGCAGATGCGGCCCGGTCGATAATTTGCCCGTATTGCCGACCAATGCGATGGCCTCGCCGGCAACCACCGGATCGCCGATCTCTTTCAATAATAACTCATTGTGCTTGTAGACGGAAAGAAAGCCATTCCGGTGCTGGATCTGGATCACATTGCCGTAGTTCGGATCGAAGCCGGTAAAGACCACCGTCCCGTCCAGCGTAGCCAAGACACTCTCGTTCGGAGAGGCCACCAGGTCGATGCCATAATGCCTGATCTCCGGCTCGTAAGCCGCCGAGATCACCCCGTTGATCGGTTTGACAAAGAAGATGCCGTCTGTCGGTACCGGGTTGGGGTTGAGGCTGGTCAGGTTGTATTTCTCTTCTTCTTCGAAGGTGCGCACAAACTCGTCTTCCCGCGCCGAGCGGGGAATTTCGTAGTGAGGGTTGACCTGCGCCAGGGAATCGACCGTCCGGATGGAGTCCAACGGGGTCGTACCCGCCAGGATTCCGGCGACATTATCGAGGTAGAACGACTGGATGGCGATCATCCGCTCCAACGAGTCGGCACGCAGGGCGTTCTGCACGATCACCTTGCGCACTTCCACATCCAGATAGCCCGGCAGGTAGTTGCGGATCGGCGTCATGATGATGATCGCCGAAGTGATTGTGATCAGGAAAAGGGCGAAGAACAAGATCGAGGTGATCGCCGAAAACAGGGATACGCGCAACGACCAGACCTCCTCCAGTGTGCTCTCGTTGAAAAAGGAGAGCTTGTACTTGAAGCGTATCTGGTGCCAGAAAGATTTCCTGTTTTTCTTTTTCTTCTTTTTTGCCATTGTCCTTAAATCTCCAATAAACCGTCCGGCAGGGCGACTGTCATCTCCTTTTCGGCATGGTTTACGTCAACTATCAATTCTTCTGCCGCGGGAAACAATAGTTCATTCCCTTTGTAATCAATATGCAAGAGTACGTTGATCGTGCTCTCGTCTATGGCGGTGATCCGGCCCAAAAGACCTTCCCGGGTGTCCTTTACCGTGTAACCGACGAAGCTGTCCCAGGTCATATCGCCCACCAGCGTATCTTCTTCCATGCCTTCCAGCGGGTAATACACTTCGCGGTTGACGAATTCGCGGGCGGCATCTTCCGTATCCACGTGTTCGAGCTTGATCAACATGACGTTATCGCTCTTGTAGCGGTATTCCTCCACGAAGAAAGGCACGAGTATGCCGTCGATCTCGCAGACCACGTAAGGCTCTTCGGCTTCGTCGAACAGGTCGCAGGTGGTCAACAGGGAGATCTCCCCTTTCACCCCATGCGGTTTGGCGAATTGTCCGATCTTGAATACCTCTTCTTTTTTTATCATGGTGCAAAGGCTTACAGGCGGGTGATACGGGCTCCGATCTGGTTTAGTCGTTTGTCGATGTCCTGATAGCCCCGGTCGATCTGGTCGATATTGTCGATCTTGCTGGTTCCTTCCGCGCTCAGAGCCGCGATCAGCATGGCTATTCCGGCACGGATATCGGGAGAGATCATCGAAGCTCCGCGCAGGCGGAAACGGTTACCCAGTCCGATGACCGTTGCCCGGTGCGGATCGCAGAGGATGATCTGCGCGCCCATGTCGATGAGTTTATCCACAAAGAAAAGGCGGCTCTCGAACATCTTCTGGTGGATCAAGACACTGCCTACCGCCTGCGTGGCGACGACCAGGAATACGCTCAACAGGTCGGGAGTCAGCCCCGGCCAGGGTGCGTCGGCAATGGTCATGATCGATCCGTCGATAAAGGTATCGATCTGGTAGGAGTCGTGGGTCGGCACATGGATATCGTCCCCTTTCTGCTCGACGGTAATGCCCAGCCGGCGGAAAGAGTCGGGGATAATACCCAGGTGATCGTACCCGGTATTCTTGATCAGGATGTCTGATCCGGTCATGGCAGCCATACCAATGAAGCTGCCGACCTCGATCATATCGGGAAGTATGGTATGTTCGGCGGCGCCTAAAGCGTCAACGCCTTCAATAGTCAGTAAATTGGAGCCGACACCGGAGATGCGGGCACCCATCCGGTTCAGTAACGCGCAGAGTTGTTGCAGGTAAGGCTCGCAGGCGGCGTTGTAGATCGTCGTTCTGCCTTTGGCCCGTACGGCAGCCATCACGATATTGGCGGTTCCCGTCACCGAGGCTTCGTCCAATAGCATATAGGTGCCTTTCAACTCTTTGGCTTCTACCTCGTAGACTTGCCTTTCATTGTCGTAGTGAAAACAAGCACCCAACTTCTGGATCCCGACAAAGTGCGTGTCCAGACGTCGGCGTCCGATCTTGTCGCCTCCCGGCTTGGGGATCATCGCTTTGCCGAAACGGCCGACCAATGGTCCGACGATCATCACCGAGCCTCTCAACGAAGCGCTCTTACGAAAGAAGTCTTCACTGCACATATAGTCCAGATCGACATCGTCGGCCTGAAACGTATAGGTATCGGCGGCCGGATGCTCCACCTTGACGCGCATATCCCGCAGGAGCTGGATCAGGTTGTTGACATCCAGGATATCCGGCACATTGCGCACGGTGATCTTCTCCGGCGAAAGCAACGTGGCACAGATGATCTGAAGCGCTTCGTTCTTCGCTCCCTGCGGAACGATCTCACCCGAAAGCCGGTATCCTCCTTCTATGACAAATGAACTCATCGCCCTTTACGTGAATAGTTTTTCTTGTTGTTGTTATTGTTGTTGTTCGTTGTATTGTTGCGGGCTAAGATATCCCGGCTTTCCGTCAGCTTGTGACTCTCTTCGTCCAATACAATGGCGCCTTCCGACAGTTCGTCGAGGTCTTTAAAGATCTTCCGGTCGTCGACCGATTCTTTGTTCCAGGTCAGGAACGATTTCTTCATGTGATTGGCCAACAGGTTGATCAGTTGGTTCCGTTCACTGCCGCCTTCTTCCAGTTCAGTTGCCTTCTGAATCATCAGTTCGAGGGTTCTGCCGTAATGTTTGTAGCGGATGCGGGAGTTGTTATAGGGAATCCGGGGCGGCCGGCTGTGCAGATCTTCTTTTTTGATGATCTCGTAGGGATAGTCGATATCGAGCTTGAAATCGGCCATGATGGCCAGATGATCCCACAGGATATGCTTGAAGTCGTTCACATCGCGCAGGTGCGGGAACATATTCCCCATAATATTTATAATTGTATTGGCACAGCGTGTACGTTCTTCGCGATCTTCGATGGCCAGGCAGTAGTCTACCATGTTCTGAATGTTACGTCCATACTCGGGCATGACCAATTTCTTTTCTTCCGTGTTATATTTCATTCCTTTAAAGATATTTAGTCGGCAAATTTACAGATTATTATTGATTTAAGCGAGAGCAAGATCATAAAAATCCCCAATAGGATACAAAAGAAAAACCGTATCTTTGCATTACAATGAAAAGGATTATCGCTTTTATTCTATGTCTTTGCCTGTTGGGTTGCCAAAGCTCAAAAAAGAACGCCGAAGAAATACAGGTACTGGCTTTGCGCGGCCCTTCCGCGATTGCTTTAGCCCAGTGGATGGGGAATCCGCCTGTTGTTGACGGGAAGAAAATCAATGTTCGCGTGGCGGACTCACCGGATCAGGTCGTCGCCGCCCTGATCAAAGGGGAAACAGATATGGCCGTATTGCCTATGATCAACGCGGCAAACCTATACAACAAAGGATTGCCTTACCGCCTGGCCGGTTGCCCGATCTGGGGCAATCTCTATTGGGTCGGAAGGGCAGATGCCCGGCAGATGTATGTGTTCGGAAGCGGAACAACCCCGGATATCCTCACGCGCTACCATATCGAGAAGAATGAACTCCCGTACACTTTGAACTATACGTTGGGCACTGCCTCCGAAGTCGTTCGTGGTCTGTTGGCCGGCAAGGTGGAAGCCTCCGTCCTGGGTGAGCCTTTTGTTAGTATGGTGATGCAGCGCGACTCTTCCATCCGCATACTGGCCGATCTGAATAACCCGACCGCGACCTCTCCCGGATTTGCCGAGACGGCGATTCTGTTCAGCCAGTCTTTATCCGGAGAAAAGGAAGCGTTGAACCGGCTGTTGAAAAAAGCCTGTCGCTATGCCGAAGAACAGCCGGAAGAGGTGATTGCCCTTTTAGAAAAACACCGGATCTTCCCCGAAGGGCTCCTGAGCACAGAAGGCATAAAACGGTCCCGGATCATGTATCTGACCGCCACAGAGGCGCATACGGAGATCCGTTCTTTCCTGGAGATCATCAACCGGTACGAACCGCGCGCCATCGGTGGCCGCCTTCCGGATCACTCTTTTTATAATTGATCGGATATGGGAAAGAGACTGACTGTATTTCTATCGATAGCAACCCTGCTTCTGGTGTGGCAGTTGACGGCAGTCTTTGTCGCTCAACCCGAGATCTTCCCTTCGCTGCCCCGTTTGTTGACGACGCTGATCGAGCTGGTTTGCTCCGCTTCTTTTTATCTCTCGGTAGGCACTACGGTCTTGCGCGGGCTGGCGGGTATGGGTTTGTCTTTATCGCTGGCGCTTCTCTTTGCCGGTGTCTTTGCCCGCTGGGAATGGCTTTACGAATTGTTTCGTCCGTTGTTTATCCTGATGCGCTCGATCCCTGTGGTCTCTTTTATCTTGCTTGCGTTGATCTTTCTGCATACCGAAGGCATTCCATTGTTGATTGGTTTCCTAACCATGTTTCCCCTCTTGACAGAGAACCTGACCCGGGGCTTCCAAAGCCTGGACCCCGGTTTGCGCATGGCCGGCCGGCAGTTTCGCCTGAGTCGTCGCAACCGGTTTACCCAGATTGTTTATCCGCAGTTGAAACCCTTTCTGTTCAGCGGGGTCGCTTCTGCTGCCGGGTTCGGTTGGCGGGCGATCATCATGGGCGAGGTATTGGCACAGTGCGCCACCGGCATCGGCAGCGAGATGAAATGGGCGCAAAGCTTTATCGATGTGCCCGGATTATTGGCCTGGACGCTGATCGCTGTCGTGATCAGTTACCTGTCGGACAAAGGCATTCAGTGGTTGTCGAAGCGGGAGATCCGGGTGGCTTACCGGCCGGCGAAACATCCGGCGGAAGAGATGAAAGTCACAAACGGTCTTCCCATCGAAGCCGATCACCTCTCCTACCCCTATGGCGTCGCCGGCTTTACCTATCGCTTTGACGCCGGGAAAATCTACGGTATCTCCGCCCCTTCGGGCACAGGAAAGACCACGTTATTGAATCTATTGAACGGCACCTTGCTGCCGGTCGAAGGCACGTTGACCATCGACCGCTCCGAAGGGGTGGCATCGGTCTTTCAGGAACCTCTTTTGTTGTCGCACCTGACGGTCCGGGAGAATATTTCCCTGGTTATCGCCCCCTATTATTCCCGGGAAGAGGCCGAAGCGAAGGCTGACATCTTCCTTCGGCATGTCGAATTGCACGATTATGCTTCGAGTTTGCCTGCGCAACTGAGTTACGGCCAGCAGCAACGGGTCGCTATCGCCCGGGCATTGGCCTACCCCTCCCCTTTCCTGTTTATGGACGAACCGTTCAAGGGACTCGACCGCCCGCTTTGCCAACGGCTGATCATTTATCTCCGCCAACGGCAGGAAGAAACGCAGCAAACCGTATTGTTTACCTCCCATCAGGCCGACGAACTCTCCTCCCTGGCCGATACGGTGGTTACTCTAAATGCCAATCTTGCAACCCGCTGAAAGTGAAGAACCAACACCTTCCTCGAAAACTACCGGTAGTTTGTCGACAAACTACCGGTAGTTCGTCAACAAAATATTAGTAGTTGGTGCGCAAACTACCGGTAGTTTGAAAAAAGGGGGTGCGGAGATGAATAATACAGGTTCAAAGAATTATCTTTGCCCTCCAATCTAACGTGTAAATCATGATGACCTCAATTATCTATAATCTTATTTCAAGCGCTCTCAATATCCCTTCCCGACAGGTGGAAAAGACCGTCGCCCTTTTGCAGGAAGGAGCCACCATCCCTTTTATCAGCCGTTACCGAAAAGAGGTGACCGGCGGACTGGACGAAGTGCAGATCGGTGGGATCAAAGACCAGCTGGATAAACTGACCGAACTAGTCAAACGCAAAGAAACCATCCTGAAATCGATCGAAGAGCAGGAAAAACTGACGCCCGAGCTCCGGAAACGAATCGAAGACTCCTGGGACAGTACGGAGATCGAAGACATCTACCTGCCATTCAAACCCAAGCGTGTCACCCGTGCCGAGATCGCCCGCAAGAAAGGGCTCGAGCCGCTGGCGAAAATCCTGATGTTGCAAAACGAACCGGATCCGGAGACTCGCGCTTTTGCCTTTGTCCGGGGTGAGGTGAAGGATGCCGCGGACGCCCTGCAGGGCGCCCGTGATATCATGGCCGAGTGGGTGAATGAGAACGAAGGCGCCCGTCATGCCGTGCGTAACGCGTTTACCCATACGGCAGTGATCTCTTCCAAGGTTGTCAAGGGAAAAGAGACGGAAGGCGCGAAGTATCAGGACTATTTTGATTTCAGTGAGCCCTTGAAGCGCACCTCTTCGCATCGTCTGTTGGCCTTGCGCCGGGGCGAAGCGGAAGGATTCCTGCGCGTAACCATCTCGCCGGATACAGAATCGAGCCTGGAACGCCTCCGGAAACGGTTTGTGAAGGGCCGTGGCGCCTCTTCCGAACAGGTGGAAGAAGCAGTCGACGATGCCTTCAAGCGGTTGCTGAAACCTTCTATCGAGACCGAATTTGCCAACCTGAGCAAGGCCAAGGCCGATGAAGAAGCGATCCGGGTATTTGCCGAGAACCTGCGCCAGTTGCTTCTGGCTCCACCCCTGGGACAGAAGCGGGTATTGGGCGTCGATCCCGGTTACCGCACAGGCTGTAAGTTGGTCTGCCTGGATGCCCAGGGCAATCTCTTACACAATGAAACGATCTACCCGCATCCGCCGCAGAACGAGCGCAACAAAGCCGGTGTCAAGGTGGCTCACCTGGTAGAGACCTACGATATTCAAGCGATAGCGATCGGTAATGGCACGGCCAGCCGGGAGACGGAGCAGTTTATCACCGGCATCCGCTACGACCGCAAGGTACAGGTGTTTGTGGTCAGTGAGAATGGCGCATCGATCTATTCTGCTTCGAAGATTGCGCGTGAAGAGTTTCCGCAATACGATGTGACGGTGCGCGGCGCGGTCAGCATCGGCCGTCGCCTGATGGACCCGCTGGCTGAACTGGTGAAGATCGACGCGAAAAGTATCGGTGTGGGGCAGTATCAGCACGATGTCGACCAGACGGCTTTGAAGAAGAGCCTGGACCTGACGGTCGAAAGCTGCGTGAATCTCGTGGGCGTGAACGTGAATACCGCCAGCAAACACCTCTTAACCTATGTCTCCGGCCTGGGGCCGGCTTTGGCACAGAACATCGTCAACTACCGGACGGAGAATGGCCCTTTTACTACCCGTCGTGAGCTGTTGAAAGTGCCGCGTATGGGCGAGAAGGCGTTCGAACAGAGCGCCGGCTTCCTGCGGATCTCCGACGGGAAGAACCCCTTGGACAATTCGGCGGTACATCCCGAGAGCTATCCCGTCGTCGAACGGATGGCCAAGGACCTGAACTGCTCCGTTGCCGAACTGATCGCCAACAAAGAACTCAAGAAAAAGCTCCGGCTGGAGGAGTATACGACCGATAAGGTCGGTATGCCTACCCTTCGGGATATCATGGACGAACTGGATAAACCCGGGCGTGACCCGCGTCAGGCAATTCAGGTCTTCGCTTTCGACCCGACGATCAAAACAATAGAAGACCTGCGCGAAGGAATGATCCTTCCCGGGATCGTAACGAATATGACGAATTTCGGTTGCTTCGTCGATGTTGGCATCAAAGAGAACGGATTGGTGCATATCTCCGAACTGGCCGACCGGTTTATCACGGACCCGACGCAGGTGGTTTCTATTCATCAGCATGTGCGGGTGAAGGTGTTGAGTGTTGATCTGGCAAGGAAGCGGGTGCAGCTTTCGATGAAAGGGGTTTAAGGGATTTAAGGGGATTAAGGGGTACAAGGGGCTTAATGGGCTTAAGGAAAGCTCCCCCCCCTTAAACCCCTTGTACCCCTTAATCCCCTTATCCCCCTTAATCCCCTTTAAAAAAACATGACAAAAGAAAAAATCCAAAAAACAAACGCCGCCCGCCTCCTCGACCAGGCGAAAATCCCATACTCCCTCGTCCCCTACGAAGTCGACGAGAGCGATCTCAGCGCCACCCACGTCGCCGCACAACTGGGCGAAGACGTCGAGCAAGTCTTCAAGACCCTGCTCCTGCAGGGCGATAAGAGCGGCTATTTCGTCTGTATCATCCCCGGTGCCGATGAACTCGACCTGAAAAAGGCAGCGAAAGTCTCCGCCAACAAGAAGTGCGACCTGATCCCCATGAAAGAACTCCTGCCATTGACCGGCTATATCCGGGGCGCCTGTTCGCCGATCGGCATGAAAAAGTCCTTCCCGACCTACATCCACGAAACGGCGGAGCTCTTCGAGCAGATCTATGTCAGCGCCGGCCAGCGCGGCTTGCAACTCTGCCTCTCTCCCACCGATCTGATCCGGGAAGTAAAAGCCATCGTCGCCGATCTAACCCTCTGATTCTTACCACTCCTTCTTATCCCTCAAAAAAGTGTCTGTAATGCACAAGGCATGGAGAAAAGCGAGCCGGAAAGAGGCTTCGGCAGTGTCAAACTATTGGACAATGATGTCCAATAATTTGACATAAGGGGTAAGCGTGCGTGTTTGTTAATCTGTTTGTAGTGAATGTGTTATTCGTTTTGGCATGTCTTTTGCTATTCAATGGGTGAACACAAATGTACGTACGTTATGAAACAGTTTTTTTATGCCCTTAAAAACCTACTGAACGGGCGGGGGAATAACCTGATCAAGGTGGTTTCATTGACCCTGGGGCTGGTGGTTGCCCTGGTTCTCTTTTCCAAAGTAGCTTTCGAGATGACTTTCGATACGGCTTATCCCGATGCCGACCGGATCTACCAGTTGGTTCGGAAAACAGCGGGCGACGGCAAGAAGATCGAGCAGAATCCCCGCCTGTATGCTCCGGTGGTGCGCGACCTGCAAGCCGAACTGCCGGAGATCGAAACCGGAACGACCACGATGAGCGAGGCAAGCCATATCTATTTGCACATTGGCGAGAAGATTTTCCGGGAGAAAGTGTTGATTGCCGACAGCCGTTTCTTTGAGGTGTTCGGTATCACATTATTGGAAGGGGATCCGGCCTTGTTGCAACTCCCGACAACGATCTTTCTATCCCGTTCCACGGCCAAACGTTTCTTCGGCGACGAGAATCCGATCGGGCAGACCGTCAGCCGCAACCGCGAGAGCCTGACCGTCGGCGGAGTCTATGCCGATATGGAGAATAGCCACCTGCTCTATTCCGCGTTTATCCCGATGGATACCAAAGCCTTCGCTCATCTGGGCTGGCACAACCCGGATCCTTTCTACGGCTATATCAAACTGGCCGCCGACGTCACACCGGCACAGGTGGAAAAGCGCATACAGGAAGTATTGCCGAAGTTTATCGATGTGGAAGCGGCCAATGCCCAAGGGAATTTCCACGATTTCTATCTCTATCCGGTCACGAAGCTTCACAGTGGGCTGAGCGATGTGCGGCGTCTGGTGATGATTCTGAGCATTCTGGCGTTTTCATTGCTTTTTGTTGCCGCGATGAACTATGTGTTGATCTCGATTTCATCTTTGGCCCAGCGTGCCAAAGCGGTGGGGGTGCATAAATGCAATGGGGCTTCCGACAAACATATCTTCCGCATCTTCTTCTACGAAACGATCACGATCCTGTTGGTCGCCATGGTCTTTGCCTTGCTGATCATCTTTGCTTTCCGGTCGTCGATCGAAAGTATCATACAAACGCCGCTTTCCGCCATTTTCTCAATACACAACCTTTGGGTCGCCGGGCTGGTATTGATTGTTTTATTGCTCCTGGCGGGGGTGATCCCGGCGATGATCTTCTCGGCCGTGCCGGTGACGAACCTGTTCCGGACCTATGCCACGCATAAAGGTGCCTGGAAACGGATGTTGCTCTTTGTGCAATTCACCGGCGCTGCTTTTATGGTGACCCTCTTGGTGATCATCGTCAAGCAGTACGACTTGTTGTTGCATGTCGATATGGGCTATCAAACTCATAACCTTTATTATTCGGAGAATATCTCGGGCGTGCCCCGTACGAAGGTGGCCCTGTTGAAAGCGGAACTCGAACAAATGCCCGAAGTGGCCTCCGTTTCCGTCGCTTCCACGCTGCCGATCCGGGGCTTGGAAGGCTTGGGCGCGATGGATATCGATGATCATGCGCATACTATCCCCTGTCGGGGGATCGCAGCCGATAGCGACTACCTGGCGACAATGGGAATCAAACTCCTGCAAGGCGAGAATGTAGGCGATAATAGCCAGGGATATACCCGTGCCATCGTCAACGAATCGTTTGTCAAGCAGATGGGATGGAAAGATTCGCCGGTAGGGAAAACTTTTCTGTCGGGGCTGAACGGGAAAGACAAGCCGATTCAGGTGATCGGCGTCATGTCCGACTACAAGATCTCTTCCTTGAACGGGAAAGAATTGGAGGATCTCTATCCACCGGTTGCCTTCTTCCCGTTGGATATGGGCGAAGAAAACTGGCTGTTCGCCTGGGAGCGGGTGATGGTGAAACTGCATGATACGGATGAAGCGGTCGTTACAAAGATCAATGTGATGATGCGTGAATTATTGGAGAAACCCAATGCTTTCTTTATCGATTACGATGTCTTGTTGGCGCAGAATTACCAGGACGCGCTCTTATACCGCAACGCTATATTGGGCGCTTCTCTCTTCCTTTTACTGATCACTGCTTTGGGTCTGATCGGTTTCACCCAGGATGAGATCAGCCGGCGAAGCAAAGAGATCGCGATCCGTAAGATTGTCGGCGCCCAGGTGTTGAGTGTCTTGACGACCATCACCAAAGGCATTGTCTATATCGCCATCCCCGCCTTATTGATGGGTTTTGCCCTCTCTTATCTCGTCGGTGCGCAATGGCTGCAACAGTTTGCGGTCAAGATCCCGCTCGACTTTTTCCTTTTTGCCTCCTGTGCCGTCATGGTATTGGCCGGCATCATCACCTGCGTGACCCTCCGTGCCTGGCAAGTGGCCAATGAAAACCCGGTCAGGCATCTGCGAACGGAATAACTTCCAAGTCCTTTTCCAAAAAACCGGAAGACGGGCAGTGTATATCACACATTTGTTATGTATTTTTGCATAGAAACAAATGTGTGATATATCTTTTTAAATACAGAGAACATGAAAACTACAAAACTTATCCTATTCCTTTATCTGTTTATGTATGCTGCGACAGGCTGGGCGCAACGGAGCCAGTCACTTATCGAACAATGGCGATTTACACGGGAAGATCCGGCGGCGGCAGCCGGTGAGCACTTTAACGATTCCCGGTGGGAGGCGGTTACTATTCCCCATGACTGGGCGATCTATGGGCCGTTCGACCGGAATAACGACCTGCAGAACGTTGCCGTCACCCAGAATTTCGAGCGGCAAGCCTCGGTCAAAACCGGGCGTACCGGTGGATTGCCTTATGTCGGCACAGGTTGGTACCGCACCGAACTGACGCTTTCGCCCGAACAGCAGGAAGGCAAACGCGCCGTCCTGCTTTTCGACGGTGCCATGAGCGAAGCCCGTGTCTATGTGAACGGACAGGAAGCGTGCTTCTGGCCTTTCGGTTACAACTCGTTTCATTGTGATATTACTGAATACCTGCATACCGATAAAGAAGTGCAAACTTTGGCTGTGCGGTTGGAAAACAAACCCCAGTCCTCGCGCTGGTACCCGGGTGCCGGGCTCTATCGCAACGTGCATCTGATCCTTACCGATGAAGTTCATGTGCCGGTTTGGGGCACGTATCTCACCACCCCGCATGTATCGTCGGATCTGGCTTCCGTCCGCCTGCAAACGCGTATCGAAAACGCGGGCGACCGGGAAGTACGCATCCTTACCGAGATCCTTTCGCCCGAAGGGAAAGTCGTGGCAAAGAAAGACGATACCCGGAAAATCAATCACGGCAAACCTTTCGAGCAGAATTTCCTGGTTGAAGCCCCACAGTTATGGTCGCCCGAATCGCCGGCCCTTTACCAGGCGGTTTCCAAGGTCTTCGTCGAGGAGAAGCAGGTCGATACCTATACCACCCGTTTCGGTATCCGCCATATCGAGATCATTGCCGACAAAGGTTTCTATCTGAACGGGCAACACCGGAAGTTTCAGGGCGTCTGCAACCACCACGACCTGGGACCGTTGGGCGCGGCGATCAATACCGCGGCTTTACGCCGTCAGTTGACCCTCTTGAAAGATATGGGATGCGACGCGATCCGTACGGCACATAACATGCCTGCCCCGGAACTGGTCGCCTTATGCGATGAGATGGGTTTCATGATGATGATCGAACCGTTCGATGAATGGGATATTGCCAAATGCGCCAACGGTTACCACCGCTATTTCAATGAATGGGCGGAAAAAGATATGGTGAATATGTTGCATAACTACCGGAATAACCCTTGCGTGGTGATGTGGAGCATTGGCAATGAAGTGCCGACGCAATGCAGCCCGGAAGGCTACAAGGTGGCTTCTTTCCTGCAGGATATCTGCCACCGGGAAGACCCGACACGCCCGGTGACCTGCGGCATGGACCAGGTGAGTTGTGTGTTGAGTAATGGGTTTGCCGCGATGATCGATGTGCCGGGCCTTAACTACCGGGCACACCGTTATACGGAAGCTTACGGCAAACTGCCGCAGAATATCGTGCTCGGGTCGGAGACCGCTTCGACCGTCAGCTCCCGCGGCGTCTATAAATTCCCTGTCGAGAAGAAACCGGATGCCAAATACGACGATCATCAGTCGTCGTCCTACGATATGGAGTATTGTTCCTGGGCCAACCTGCCGGATGATGATTTTGCCCTTGCCGACGATTACGCCTGGACGATCGGGCAGTTTGTATGGACCGGCTTTGATTATCTGGGCGAACCCTCGCCCTACGATACAGATGCCTGGCCCAACCACAGTTCCCTGTTCGGGATCATCGACCTGGCCAGTATCCCCAAGGACCGGTATTACCTGTATCGCAGCCTCTGGAACAAAAACGAAACGACCCTGCATATCCTTCCGCATTGGACATGGAAAGGACGCGAAGGCGAAGTCACTCCGGTATTTGCCTACACCAATTACCCCGAAGCCGAACTCTTCGTCAATGGAAAAAGCCAGGGAAAGCAAAAGAAAAACAACAATACGCTGCAACACCGTTACCGGTTGATGTGGATGGATGTGGTGTATGAACCGGGCGAAATAAAAGTAGTCGCTTACGACGCGCAAGGGAAAGCTGCCGAAGAGAAAACCCTCCGGACGGCAGGCAAGGCCGATCGCCTGGAAGTGATCGTCGACCGGACCGAACTCAGTGCCGACGGCAAAGACCTGGCCTATCTCACCGTACGCGCGGTAGATAAGGAGGGAAACCTTTGTCCTTTCGACAGCCGTCTGGTCAACTTCACAGTGAAAGGAGCCGGCACCTATCGTGCCGCCGCGAATGGAGATCCGACCTCGCTCGATCTCTTCCATCTGCCCCGGATGCCCCTCTTCAGCGGCCAGCTCACCGCCATCGTACAGGCCGGCACAACAGAAGGCACCCTCCTGTTCGAAGCCAAAGCCAAAGGCTTGAAAACCGCGAAGGTAGAGATCAAAACAAAATCTCAAACCGTGTCCAGCCGTCACACGAGGTGAGGCTGAAGCGGCAGCGGTGGTTGATCAAGACGTCACGCACAAACATCAAGCCGATGCCCTGCCCGGTAGATTTGGTGGTGAAGAAGGGGGTGAAAAGTTTTTCCCGGGCTTCGGAATCGATGCCCGGGCCATTGTCTTCGACCGTGATTGATAGCGGAGACGCCAGTGTGCGGATATGGATCTCCCCATATTCCCCGATCGCTTCGTAGGCGTTCTTAAGGATATTGAACAGGACCTGCTCAAACTGGATGCCATCGACCGAAATCTCTTGATCTTCTTCCGCCAAGAAAAGTTTCACCGGGATATGACGGCGCTGGCACTCCATCCGCGTGAGTGCCTCAACGGCGCGCGCCTGCTCATTCAAAGAGACAGACGACAAGGTAGGTTCAGGGATACGCACCACACGGGAGAGGTTATCGATAAAATGCGCCAGGTTGCCACAGCGGTTGTACGAAGCATCAACCGCCACCAACACATCCTCCCACTCTCCATTTCCTTCCTGCCGGAAGATATCAGAGACGACATTCAATGTCGAGCCGATCGCGCCCACCGAGTTATTCACCTCGTGCGACATCATACGGATAATGCGCTCGTACGACTCCTTCTCGATCTTCAATAACTCCTGCGTCAATTCTTCGATAAAGATAAAAGGATGGTCGAAGCCTTGATCCACAAAAGAGGAACGCACACAACGGAAGACCGAAGCACCCGCTCCACGCACGATCATATCGTCCTGAGGTTTCAACGCGGCCAGTGTCGGGGCTAACGCAAAAGAGACTTCATTCAGTTTCTTTCCTTTGACTTCCGCCAACTTCTCAATGCCCAGGATCTTCAGACCTGCCGGGTTTATATCAGCAATTTGTTTATCAAAATTCAATAGGAGAATGCCTTGCGGAGAGGCTTTGATCAATAGGTCGAGGAATTGGTTCTTCTCGCGCACCACCAATCGCTCGCTGCGCAGGTGGGTGATCATCCGGTTAAATACAGCAATCACCTGGTCGGCATCTTTGTTATTCACCGGCCGCAGATGGGTCGCGAAGTCCTGCTCCTTCAACAACGACATACCACTCAATAAGAGGTGATACGGACGAATCAACTTCTGATACAAGAACAACGCAAAAAAGAAAGAGAGTAAGGCAATGCACTGGATCACCCAGAACGGGAAAGGCTTATCCCGGAAAAAGAGGAAGCCGACCCCTATCAGAATAAGAAGGATAAAAGCGACAATAGCCCAAAACACCCACTTCGATCGCATACTATTCCGGTAGTTTGATATCGTACTTTTCCAACCGGCGATAAAGCGTTTGCCGGCTCACACCCAATGCCGTGGCGATCTTCGAGAGGTTACTGCCATACAGTTCGATCGCCTTGCGGATCATATTCCGTTCGACCCGTTCAAGAGACTGGACCGAATATTGCTCCCGTTCGGGATTCACCGGGATCTCGACATACTGGTCTTTAAAGTCCTGCTCGGTGATGCGTTTCTTGCCCGACACCAGGATGGTACGGTCGACCAGGTTCTTCAGTTCCCGGATATTTCCCGGGAAAGGCAATTTGCGCAGGAAAGTATAGGCATCGGGAGCGATCTCTACCTCGTCGATTCCATTCTGGCGTGCCTGCTGACGAACAAAATGTTCGACCAAGAGTGGTAAATCATCCAACCGCTCACGCAAGGCGGGCACACGGATCGAGATCAGGTTGACGCGGTAAAACAAATCTTCGCGAAACGTGCCCCGGGTGACCATCTCCGCCAGGTTCCGGTTGGTGGCACTGATGATGCGCGTATCGACCTGTCGGGGTCGGCTATCGCCTAAGACTTCAAATGTCTGGTCCTGCAACACCCGCAAAAGTTTCACCTGGCACACCAGGTCCAACTCGCCAATCTCATCCAGAAAGATCGTTCCTTTATGCGCCATCTCGAACCGCCCCACACGGTCGTGTCGCGCATCGGTGAAAGCGCCCTGCCGGTGGCCAAACATCTCACTTTCGAACAACGACTGGGAGATGCCACCGAGGTTCACCTTCACAAACGGCTTCTCGCGCCGCTGGCTGGCTTCATGGATCGCTTCGGCAATCAGTTCCTTGCCCGTACCGCTCTCACCCGTAATCAAAACAGAAGCATGGGTATGGGCGATACGATTAACCGTTTCCAACACCTGCATCAACAGAGGTGAACGCCCGATAATTCGGCCTTGTGGTATTATAGCGGTCGAACCCTTCTTTATCTCCTGTCCCTGTCCACTCAATTCGATGGCAGTCCGGATGGTATGCAACAACATCAGATTATTCCAGGGTTTGGTCACGAAGTCGAAGGCTCCGGCTTTGATACCGCGCACCGCCAAGTCGATCGAACCCCAGGCGGTAATCAGGATCACCGGCACCTCGGGACGAAACACCCGCACCTCGGCCAAGAGTTGCAACCCTTCCTCCCCCGTCGTGGTATTGGAATAATTCATATCCATCAGGATCAACTCCGGGCAGTTCTGCCGCACAAAGCCAATCACCTCCCGGGGAGTCGAAGCCGCCTCCACCGCATACCCTGCCCGCTTCAAGACCAACGTCAAAGAAGTCCGAACAGTCGCGTCGTCGTCGCAGATTAAAATCATAAAGCTTTATTTATCGAAATAAGTCCGAGTGGGGGGCATACTCAATCTCATACATGACGATAGAGTTAAGAATCGAGACTTTGCCTCAATTCCGCAATAGTCTTAACCCGGACTACTTCTCCGGAATGTACCTCTTCCAACGCCCGATCCAATTGGGGATATATTATATCCCGCTCCAAGGAAACTCGCTTCACTCCCTTAAACATTTTCAATGCGTCCACAATCTTTTTCACATCCGAACGATCATCGATATCTATGTCCAACACTAATTTCCTCATATCTTTATATCTTTAGGTTACAACAAAGATAATACTTTTCAGCTAACTACCAAAGCATTACTCCTCCCGCAGCGCCTCCGCCGGTGCCACGCGTGAAGCCTGCCGGGTGGGGTACCAGACGGCAAGAAGGGAAATGATCGCAAGGAAGAAGTAAGTGACAAAATAATTGATAACATCTTGTTCTATCCCCATCCCTATTTGCTCACGGTTGGCTTTGGGCAAACCGATAGCTTCCAGGAAATCAGTCTGCGCAATGTTCAAACAGATATTTACAGCGACAAAACTGGCGATAAACAGGAGCAACAAGGTCTCTCCAAACAACATACGTTGCACATCTTTCCGGGTGGCCCCCATCGAAATACGTGTTCCGATCTCATTCCGGCGTGCTTGTACCCGGTACCAGAAGGTTCCGATAATGCCTAAGAAGATATTGATCACCAAAAAAGTAGTGATCGCATAGATGCTATTCAGATTTCCTGTTATCCCACTATAAGCCAACACATCCTTTTTCAGACTCTGCAATGAAACGACAGAGGCCAGGAAATAAGGATCCAGATTTAACTGTTGTCGCATTTCGCGGGTAAATCGTTCGGGAAAATCCTTATCAGCATGAGGGGTTATACGCACGACAATCTGACTATTCAGAGAAGTCCGATCTCGTCCGAGAGGGTAATATACTCCTCCTAGGTAGGGAGCATACGGGTCTTCTTTTGTCGGATTCACAATGCCAACAATCGGATATTCTTCTTTCATATGATCGTTATATAACGCACGGATTTTAGACAATTCCAGTTCCTGCTTTTTATCACCTGCCTCTGTGCGCTCCGAACTCCCCTTTCCTTTCCCGGAGACTTCCACATTTTTATTGTTTTCAGCGGTATATTCAAAATGCCCGTTACGATTTCCGGAGACTATCACATTTTTACTCTCTGCATTATCTTCCCAATTAAAGATACGCCCCTGTTCTAATTTTATCTTAAACACATCGAAAAATTCAGAAGACACATACCGTATCCTTGTTTGCACATGGATCGAATCGGGCAGCGACACCATAGTTCCGCTCGATGAAGACCGCAAATAAGGTGCGGCCGAGTTCGAAAAAGACACACTTTCGACTCCGGGATATTGCTTCACCCGCCTGATAAAAGTTTGCACCAACGAATAATGATCGATAGCCTCTTCTTCTTTCGGTTCCATCCCGGTCTTTTTCGACATTCTTATCTCATACGTGTGATCGATATCAAAACCCAACGGTTCATGATTGCTTTTAACGATGAAACTCATATAATCGCAACAAAACCACAAGACACAGAACACCACAATAAATTCGACAATAATCCAGCCATTGGCTTTGCGCTCATTCCAGATAATTTTTAATATATGCCGTATCATCTTTATTTATCATTTTGAGTAAGTGAATTAACAATATTCATACACGAAGCCCGATAGGCGGGTATCCCTGCCGATAAGAGATTTAACAATACGCACACGAGCACCACCGATAATAAAACGGGCCAGGAGACAAGCGCATTGAAAGGGATATAACTATCCTCGGGCACTCCAAGCAGCCAATGTTTCATCTGGTAGATCACACCATAGGACAACAACAGCCCAACAACCCCACCCAATAGGGAGGTGATCAGGTTTTCGAAAAGCACCTGAATCAGGATCACATGCCGTTTGGCTCCGAAAGCTTTCCGGACACCGATTTCTTCCGTGCGCCTTTTCATGCGCGAAAGGCTTAGTCCGGATAAATTGATCGCCGGGACCAACAGAAGAACCAGAAAGATAAACAGAGATTTCCGACGGGCCACTCTGATCTTTACAGCTGCGTCTTCATTGGTAGACGCCCAGCCCGAAAGCTGATAATCGGAGTGTTTGGCCGGTCCCCGGTAAGAAAGCACCTTATTGGCATGCGAGGCGTCGTACTTCTTTTCCGCCTGCCTCACTTCCCGGTCGATCTCCGGCAGATCGGAATTATTTTTTGCCATCAACACCAGCATATCAACGCCCCAGGATTGATAATTATCAATACTGGTATAAGGAATCCAGAGATCGGCATGAGCCATATTGAATATTTCGGAAATATCTTCCACGATACCAGTCACCCGATAAGGCACAAAATTGATCAGGATCATCTGCCCGACCGCTTTCTCTCCTTTAAAGAGCTTGCGCGTGGCGCTTTCCGACAGGATCGCATGTTTCACTCCCGATTGTACTTCTTCTTCTCCCCAGGGTGCACCTTCTATAAACCGGAAAGAATAAATCTTCCAGTAATCCTCTCCGGTAGTACGCCTTTTTAAAGTATGAATCTCCGATTCTCCCTCACGACATACCAGTTGTTCACTCCGACTCATTATTGTACTGTATTCCGGAGTCTGGAGATCGGAGAGATAACCCTGGTAGCGATCGTAAGAGATTGTCCCCGTCATCCAGGAATTCTGAACCGTATCCCGTTCCATCATAGTCGGTATATAATAAGTCCGGTACCTGTTTGGTTCAGCCCCTATACTGATGGTTTTTATATTATCCGAAACGATAATCGCCATAATCATCATTATAGCCAATGCCGTACCCAGAATAGCGATCAAGCTGATAAACTTATTCTGTTTCAGCATTGCTATGGCTTGCTTGAAATATAATTTATACATAATTCTTCATTCTTCGTTCTTTATTCACTCCACTCTCCTCCCATCAAAGAACCGCACAATGCGCTGGGTCGATTCGGCGATATGTTCATCGTGCGTGACCATCACGATCGTGGCGCCTTCTTCATTCAACTGGAATAAGAGATCCATAATCTCCTGCCCCATGCGACTGTCCAGATTACCCGTCGGTTCGTCGGCCAGGATAATCTTCGGCCCACCTACAATCGCCCGGGCTATGGCAACGCGCTGACTCTGCCCACCCGAGAGCTGTGAAGGGAAATGGCGCATCCGATGCGACAGGCCGACCTTTTCGAGCACCGCCTTTGCCTTTTCCCGCCGTTCTTTCTCCGTCGATGGGCGGTAGAGCAACGGGAGCTCTACATTATCTAATACATTTAATGAGTTGATTAGATGAAAACTCTGGAACACAAAGCCTAACGTTGCGTTCCGGAAGTCTGCCATCTGCCCGTCTTTCATTCCGGTGGTATCGATCCCATTGATCCGGATCTCTCCCTCGTCGGGCAAGTCCAACAACCCCATCAGATTGAGCAGTGTACTCTTCCCACAGCCCGAAGGACCCATAACGGAAAGAAACTCCTTCTCTTTCACCTCGAGGTTCACATTCTCCAGCGCGACTGTCTCGACCTCTTTCGTGCGGTATATCTTGGTTATACCTTCCAGTTTGATTATTCCCATAGCTATTTATTATTTATTTCAGTGTTTATCTACGTCATCCATACAAGCAAGGGATATGCCAAAAAGCTATTCTCCTGAAAACAAAGCATTTTCAGAAAAAGGGCCTGTCCGAATTCGGACAAATCTGTCCACAGAGCAGTAAGACATCAAGACAACGCCGCCACCCGGTAGTGGATGATGCGGGTGATCAAGTCGATTGGTAACGGTTGATTGTAAGGGAGCTGGAGGGCTCCTTTACTTGTTTTGTAGGCGGTAAGCTCATCGGCAAAGGCGACCATCGCTTCCGGGCCGGGGTAGAGGCCCAGATGGGTTTTGTGTCCGGCGAAATGGAGTAGGTTCTTTTTTCGGTACTTGAAGGTCGGCATCGCCCAGCTTATGGTTTCCAATGCTTCGGGGACTAAAGTGCGTACCAGTTGGCGCACACTCGCCATCCGGGCCTGTACTTCCGGCTCGAAATCTGCCATATACTGATCGATCGTCTGGGGTGTCTGCTTTTCCGGTGTCATAAGAATGCCTTTTTATCGTGTTTCGTTCAACAGACAAATAAAGTGATCTTACACCCATTCTCCAAATAATTCAGCCGGAATTCCTTTGATTTTGCCGGCTCAGAATTGTTTTTCTGAAAAATACTTTACATCTTTGGGCTCCATTAGACCAATTGAATTTTCTAATATTAATAAAACACAGACTTTATGAAGAAGAATGTATTCGAGTTGAGTACGCAGCAATTGAAGGATATTGCCGACGCGTTACAGAAAGAAGTAGAACAAGGGCTGAACACGCCCAACAGCCAGATTCAATGTCTGCCCACTTACATCTCCCCCAAAGCACCGCAAGAAAGCGACAAAGCCGTCGTATTGGATCTGGGCGGAACAAACTACCGGGTAGCCACCGTTGACTTTAGCGGAAACAAAGCGAAGATCCATCCGGAAAACGGTTGGAAGAAAGACTTACAGATAATGAAAACGAAAGGATTCAGCCAGGAAGACCTCTTTACCGAACTGGCGGATCCGATCCTTGAAATCAAACGCGAAGAAGAAATGCCGATCGGCTATTGCTTCTCTTATCCGGCGGAATCGATGACCGATGGCGACGGCGTATTGTTGCGCTGGACCAAAGGCGTGAATATCGAAGAGATGGTAGGCAAACCCGTGGGTAAACCGCTGATGACCTACCTCAACGAGAAGAGCCCGAAGATCCCGTTCACCGGTGTGAAGGTGATCAACGACACGGTGGCCAGCCTCTTTGCCGGTTATGCCGGAGAGAAATACGACGCCTATATCGGCTTGATCGTAGGTACGGGAACGAATATGGCAACGTTTATCGATTCCAAGAACGTAGGTAAATTAGATAACGACCTGAAGAATTTCGGTTCCATGCCGATCAACCTGGAATCCGGAAACTTCTGCCCGCCGCACCTCACTTCGATCGACAATACCGTCGACGCCCTTTCCGACAACCGGGGCAGACAACGTTTCGAGAAAGCGATCTCCGGTATGTATCTGGGTGAGATCCTCAAAGCGGTATTCCCATTGGAAGAGTTCGAAAAGAAATTCGATGCCGAGCGCCTGACCACCATGATCAGCTATCCCGACATCTACAAAGAAGATCACGTACAGGTAGCCAACTGGATCTATGTGCGTTCGGCTAAGTTAGTGGCCGCCTCCCTGGCCGGTCTGGTGAAAGTATTGATCGCCCACAACCCGAAGGTAAAGAAAGTATGTCTCACCGCCGAAGGAAGCCTCTTCTGGAGCACCGTGCGTTTCGGCCGCAGCTACAAAGACATGTGTATGGAAGAATTGCAGAACCTGTTGAACGAGTTCGGCTATCCGGAAGTACGCGTCTACGTCGAACCGATGGAAAATGCCAACCTGATCGGAACGGCAATTGCAGCGATTAGCTAAGACGGAAGATAGAAGATAGTAGTTAGAAGATAGCTATTAGAAATACTGCCCGGGGTAGCAAACCTTATATGGTTGCTACCCCGGTTTTTTTTGTATAGACCGCATTTTTCAGCCCCTTTTTCACCCAAAATTTTCACCACCGAAAGCAATAGCTACAACAGCCTGAAAATCAAACTACTGCAAGGAGCATTTATTTGTTGATAATTATCAACAGATTTGTTGATAGTTATCAACAGATCTGTTGACAATTGTCAACAAATGTGTTGACGGTTATCAACAAACAAATACTCCCGCCACTTTTCACTTCTCCTCCCCCCGATCCCAACGCGAAGTAGAGGGGGATAAAATCTTTTCATTATCTTTGTTTCCTCTAATTGAATAAAATAATGACGTATGAAAACTAAATGTATTTTTCTTCTTTTAACCGTGATGTTGACCTTTTTCGGGTGTGATGTGGCCAAGCAGGTGAGTGGCGCATACAACCTGACGCAGTGTAAATATGATTTCAATTCGATCTCGGCGATGAATCTGGCGGGTGTGGATCTGTCGAAAGGTATCTCGGCATTGCAAGTGGTGCAATTGACGTCGGTACTGACCGGGAATGCTTCGTCTATTCCATTGAATTTCAACTTGAACATTGATGTGAGCAATCCGAATCCAACCGCGGCGATGTTGCATGGGTTACAATATATCCTGAATATCGACAACGTGCAGTTTACCACCGGCACGATCAATCAGGCGTTGAATATCGCATCGGGCGAGAAGCAGCTCCTGCCGCTTTCCATCGGCCTCGACCTGGCTACCTTATTGAAGGGAGAAAGCAAAGATGCGGCCCTGAATATCGTCAAGAACATCGCGGGCATCAACGACCAGAAATCACAGGTCACCCTGCAGATCCGCCCGACCTTTATGATCGGCAACCAGGCCATCACCTCTCCGGCTTATATCCCGGTCCAGTTTGCTTTTGGGGGGAAGAAATAAAGAAACAGAAAGGTTCATCCTTGATATTATGGCACGCAGATGACGCAGACTAAAGCGCAGATGACCGCAGATAATTTATTGTTAACTTAATATTTATCTGCGGTCATCTGCGCTTTAGTCTGTGTCATCTGCGTGCTCTCTTACCATCAAGGAAGAAATCATACTATAAACGTTTGGAAGAGTTTATTGTCTTCCAGTTCATCATACCGTTTGATGGTTACCCCGACGGCGTGGAAAAGGATTTTGACCCAATCGGCCACTTCCGGGATATAGATTTCTCCCACTTTGCGGGAGAGTGCCCAAAGAAATAAAGAATTCAGATTGTCGGCATCGACCGTTTCGTTCTCTACTCCCATTACTCTGCCGTCTTCCACATTGAAAACGACTGCCTGACTGATATGTCTCTCGACTTCATCCTGCTTCTTCTGCTTTAATACTAACGCGATCCTCATCTCTATATCAGTTTAAATTTATACTTTGTGATCCACACTCAAAGATCACAAGAATAAAACGATTTTCCAAGGTCAATATTGCGACTGTTTTGTTCCAAATCACCACTCCTAATCTTAAAAAACCAAAGCGTCGTTTTCCTTTTTTAGTTTATGTATACCTTGTTTCATAGTTTTTGCCTATTTTTGTGGTAATTACTTATTTTTGAGTCCCTAATATGTACAAAACTAAAAAGAATCGCAGTATGAAAAACCTCCCATTCCTGATGACCCTGGCAGTTGTCGTTTTATTCTCCGCATGCCAATCGAAAAAAGCCGAACAAGCCAACGAAAACGTGGCGTATGAACTGAGTACACTCATGACGGAGATCGACCAAAAAGTCGAGCAGGAAGTATCCGTTGAAGGAATTGTCACCCACGTATGCAAACATTCCGGCAAGAAGTGTTTCATCACCGACGCGACCGGCAAGGTGTCGATACAGATTATGAGCGGCGGCGAGATCGAGACGTTCGACAAAGAACTGGTCGGTTCACGGATCCAGGTGAAAGGCATTGTGAAAGAAGCCCAACAACTCTCACCCGAAGACTTGCAGGCGCAGGAAGACAAAGTCTTAGCCATGCAAACGGAAGGTACGTTGGAAGAAGAACAATGCGATACGGAACGTGCCAGCATCGAGGATATGCGCAAGTGGATGAAAGAGCACAACAAAGAGGTGTTCACCATTTACCGGATAGACGGCCTGTCGTATGAAGCGCTCGATTGACGGTAAAACGTTCACCCGCTGGATGCGTATCCTGCATCGGGACCTGGGGTTCCTGATGGTAGGGCTTTGCGTGATCTATGCCATCTCCGGCATTCTATTGAATCACATGGGCGGGAGCGACCCCGCCTATAAGGTAGTCAAAGGCAGTAAAACGATCGCGCCGGGGCTGACCGAAAAGGAGCTGACGGCAGAATGGGCGAAAGAATCCGATCTGCCGGCGATCAAGCGCATTCTCCCCTCCGGCGACCGTCCGGCCAGGATCCTAGCCAACGGAGGCACGGCGCAGTATCATCCGGCGACGGGCGAACTCACGTATGAGTTCTACATCAAACGTCCCTTCGTCTATTTCATCAACAAACTGCATTACAACCAGGTGAAAGGCTGGACCTTTATGGCCGACCTGTTTGCTGTAGTCTTGCTCTTTTTCGCCCTCTCCGGGCTGGTGATGGTCAAAGGAAAAAAAGGACTTGCCGGCCGGGGAAAATGGTACCTTTTGGCCGGATTACTGATCCCGCTTATCTATTTATTTTTTGTGTAAGAGAAGAAAAAACGTTATCTTTGTCGTATGCTTCGCATCACAACACATATAGAACGACTATTGTTTATCCACGACTGTGTGATCATCCCGGGCATTGGTGGCTTTGTGTTACAGACCGTTCCGTCTGTTTACCGCAAAGAAGACCACACATTCGCCCCCATGCATAAGGAGATTGTATTCAATAGCGCCTTACAACATAACGACAGCCTGTTGACCGGCTCCTATATGCAAACCTACGGGGCAGACTACCGCAAGGCGCAAGCGATGGTAGATGAAGATATTGCCGAGATCCAATCGGCATTACAGCAATACGGAAAAGCCGCATTAGGGACTATCGGCTCCCTTACCCGTGGAGAAGAAGGACAACTGATCTTCCATAGAGGGAAAGCCGACCGGTTTGATGTCGATTATTACGGGCTCTCCTCTTTCCATTTCCCGGCGCTCCCGCCTCTTGTCTTTTCAGAAGACCGGGAGGCAGAGTTCAAGCGGAAGAAAGATATGTTCTATATCCCGGTCAACAAACGGTTCATTCGCGGAGCCGTAGCCTCGGCTGCCGCTATAGCCCTGTTCTTTCTGATCTCCACACCGGTCAAAGACATCAAGCAATCGGCTTATACCGCCAGTATCCTGCCGTGTGAGATCCTGCTGCCGAAAACGACAACAGTCGCCGAACCGGAGAGTGAAACAGTTGCCATAGTAGATATCGCGAAAGAGACTCCTATTCCACCGGCCACTTCCCAAAAGATGTACCATATTATTATAGGTAGCTTCCCCGACCAGGAGAAGGCCGACGAGTATATGGCCGGCATAGACCAATCCCTGTACCGGGAGAGCGGCCTTGTCGTGCGGGATAACCGCTACCGGGTGTATATCCGCAAGTTCGACAACCGGCAGGACGCAGAGACATATTTATCGGTGATAAGGGAAGGCGAGAAACATAAAGATGCCTGGCTTTTTATCAGTAGATAGATGAATGGCGCGTTAGAATTCCAATTAGATACGGACAATAAAGAGTTTCAGGACGCCTTGCGCCTGATCACCCATACCCGGCAATCGGTTTTCCTGACCGGAAAAGCCGGTACGGGTAAATCCACTTTCCTCAAATACATCTGCAAACACACCAAAAAGAAATATGTCGTATTGGCCCCTACGGGCATTGCGGCAATCAATGCCGAAGGGGTGACATTACATTCCTTCTTCAAGCTTCCTTTCCGTCCGATGATGCCCGACGACCCCGACCTGAGTACCAAAGGCGGACGTATCTTTGAGTTTTTCAAATACCAGAAGAAACACCGGAAGCTATTGCAAGAGGTGGAACTGATCATTATCGATGAGATCTCCATGGTCAGGGCGGATACGATCGATACGATCGACCGCATCCTGCGCGTCTTCTCGGGCAATACCCGCTTGCCTTTCGGCGGCAAACAACTCTTGTTTGTCGGGGATATCTTCCAGTTGGAACCGGTCGTGCCCAGCGATCAGAAAGAGATACTCAGCCTGTTCTATGCCAGCCCGTTCTTTTTCTCCGCCCGGGTATTCCGGGAGATCAACCTGGTGCCGATCGAACTGCAGAAAGTGTACCGGCAGACCGACCAGACCTTTATTCAGATCCTGGATCATATCCGCAACAATGCGATCCGCAAGGAAGAGCTGGAGATCATCAACGCCCGCCATTTCCCGGGTTTTGATCCGCGCAACGAAGACATGTACATCACTCTGGCCACCCGTCGCGACCAGGTAGACCATATCAACGAAAAGAAACTGGCCGAACTGCCCGGCGAAGAATTCATCTCCCAAGGCGCTATCGACGGAGATTTCCCGGAAAGCTCCCTGCCGACCCAACTAAACCTGTCGATCAAAGAGCAGGCGCAGGTTATCTTTATCGATAACGACCCGGAACGCCGCTGGGTGAACGGCACGATCGGCATGATCTCCGGCATCGACGAAGAGGGACACGTCTATGTCCTATTGGAAAGTGGTGTCGAACATCTGGTGGAGATGACTTCCTGGCGTAATAGTTTGTGACACAGCGTGAAACATAAATCCTTTAATTTTTCTTATCTTTTCGTAAAAAGTCCCATTTAAGGGGTTGATTAGT
>NZ_JAQFIN010000014.1 GCF_029504695.1 Parabacteroides sp. PF5-6 | reverse complement strand
AAGAACTTTACGCTCATGTGCTAACTTTTTAGCGAACGTGGGTGCAAAGATAAGGGTTTTATTTTATCCGATCCAAATATTTCGTGAACTTTTTTCAGAAGAAATTAATCTAAAGGAGACAAATAGAGATCTTCGGTTAGCATATCTCTGTAGATAGCGCTCGGTTTCCCGTTGTATTTCAAGAAAGATCCTTCCAATAATAGGCTTGCCTCCTTCATCCAGGGCTCATAGGCCAGCGTATCCCGGTAAGAAACGACCTGGGTGATCAAGGAGTCGTGCCTCAGGATCACATAAGCCGATCGATCTTCTTTCTTTCCTTTACTTAATGTGACGCTTCTTTTGTACATCCGATCCTTTTGTGTTCCATGAATCCGGATATAAGGAAGCCGCAACGAATCTTTCTCCGTCAGCAGGACTGGAGTCAACAATAGCGTATTATCGGAATGGACCGGCACGCCATAAAGTGTGATATCCATATCCAGAAAGACCGAGTCGTTTCTTACTTCCGCCACATTCTGCTTCACATGAACAGAACCTGTATACACCTTAGGTTGCGGATCCTGCGCTTTGGGGATAACGGGGAAGAGAAGCAACCCGGCTACTATATATAATAAAGAGATCTTCATGGCATGTTTCATTTTAAGAGATAAATAATGCTCACTCCTATCTTAGTCACTCCCCAGTAGTCCGTCTTATAGAGTCCTAAATACTCATTATCTCCTTTGTCTAAGGAGAATTTGTCGTATTCGTAATAACCATAACCGAAGCCGGCGGTAAACTCCAGGTTCCAGCGTGCCGAGAGGTAGAGTTGATACCCATAAGCGATCCCTGCGCCATACGCTGTTCCGTCAAAGCCTTCGTTTCTTTTCATGCCCATGGGCAGGCGAACGTCTTTGAAGACATAATCCATATAATAGCCATGCACCCCGAGGAAGTGTCCGTTGAAGCGTTCCACCGGCCAGTAGCGCAACTCGGGTTGTGCCAACCAATGCTTTACGGAGCGGTTCGTGGAGAGATCCCAAGGGTTGTAATTACCGGAAATATCCAAGGTGAAATGCTTGCCCATCGACACTTCGACGCCTAAGTTGGGCGTTGTCGTGGCATCATACAAGAGATTCGTCTTCAGTGCCAGAGACTGTGCTGAAGCGATTCCTGAGACGAAGAGTCCCAGCATAACTATGAGATAAAGTTTACGCATAAGTTGTCATCCTAATGAAAAAGGGCTTAAAGATACATAATTATTGAGAATGGCATAACTTGGGAGGGGGGATTTTTTTTCTTAGGGGAGACTAGGGGGTAAGGGGAGTGAGGAGAATAAGGGGATTAAGGGGGATAAGGGAATTAAGGGGAGTGAGGGGGATAAGGGGATTAAGGGGATTAAGGGAGATAAGGAGGCTTAGGAGCTTTAGGAATCCGAGGAATCCGAGGAGGGCGAGGAAGCTTAGGAGGCTTAGGAGCCTTAGGAGCTTTAGGAATCCGAGGAATCCGAGGAGTTCTGGGAGCTTTAGGGGGCTTAGGGGGCTTAGGGGATTAGGAGGACTGGGAGTCCTAAGAATCAGGGGAGGGATGGGGGAAGGAAGAACAAATTTCAAGCAAAGAAGGCTTTCTTGTAATAATTTGTTACCTTTGCGGCCGGTTTTTATTACATAAATATCTTTAAAGCAAAAAGACTATGGCTAAATCAATTAAAGAAGAAGCGCTTCGGTACCATGCCGAAGGGAAACCGGGAAAGATCGAAGTGATTCCCACCAAGCCCTATAGTACACAGGCTGATTTATCTCTGGCTTATTCGCCCGGCGTGGCGGAGCCCTGCCTGGCTATCGAGCAGGAGCCTCTGGATGCCTATAAATATACTGCCAAAGGAAACCTGGTGGCCGTCATCTCCAACGGTACGGCCGTTCTCGGCCTGGGCGATATCGGCGCGGTTGCCGGTAAGCCGGTGATGGAAGGAAAAGGATTGCTTTTCAAGATCTTCGCCGGGATTGATGTGTTCGATATCGAGGTCGACGAGAAAGATCCGGAGAAGTTTATCCAGACCGTCAAGGCCATCTCCCCCACTTTCGGCGGCATTAACCTGGAGGATATCAAGGCGCCGGAATGCTTCGAGATCGAACGGCGGTTGAAAGAAGAATTGGATATCCCGGTGATGCACGACGACCAGCACGGCACGGCGATCATCTCGGCTGCCGGCTTGTTGAATGCCTTGACATTGATCGGCAAGAAGATCGACCAGGTGCGGATCGTGGTCAACGGTGCCGGCGCCGCCTCGATCTCATGCACGAAGCTTTACGTCCGATTGGGCGCGCGCAAAGAAAATATCGTTATGTGCGACAGCAAAGGCGTGCTTTCGACCCTGCGTACCGACCTGAACGCCTCGAAAAAGGAGTTTGCCACCACCCGTGAGCTCCGTACGTTGGAAGAAGCCATGGTGGGTGCCGATGTGTTCCTGGGTCTTTCGGTTGCCGACGTATTGACGCCCGAGATGGTGCGCGCGATGAACACCGATCCCATCGTTTTCGCCCTGGCCAACCCCAATCCGGAGATCTCCTACGCCAACGCGATGGCTTCGCGCCCCGATATCATCTTTGCCACCGGCCGTTCGGACTATCCGAACCAGATTAATAATGTATTAGGCTTCCCGTATATCTTCCGCGGCGCGTTGGACACCCATGCCAAGGCGATCAACGAAGAGATGAAGGTCGCCGCCGCCTATGCCATCGCCGAGCTGGCCAAGGAGCCGGTGCCCGATGTGGTCAATGCCGCTTATAAGCTCAAACGCACCACCTTCGGACGCGATTATATCCTGCCCAAACCGCTCGATCCCCGGCTGTTGACCCGTGTCTCGACGGCTGTCGCCCAGGCGGCGATTGCTTCGGGTGTAGCGCGCCGGCAGATCACCGACTGGGAGGGATATGCCAACCACCTGCGGGAGATGATGGGCTATGACAACAAACTGATCCGTTCGTTCACGGACATGGCCAAAGCCAATCCGAAACGGGTGGTCTTCGCCGAAGCCAACCACGCCAATATGCTGAAAGCCGCTGTCGAAGCCAAAGCCGAAGGCATTTGCCAGCCGATCCTGTTGGGCAACGAAGAGCGCCTGTATAAGATCGCTGCCGAAGAGAATATCAATATCGAAGATATAGAGATTGTGAACCTGCGTCACGACCGTGAAAATGAACGGCGCGAGCGCTATGCCCGTATCCTGAGCGAGAAGAAAGCCCGCGAGGGAATCACATTTGCCGACGCCTACGAGACGATGGTCGACCGCAACGCCTTCGGTATGATGATGGTTGAGACCGGCGAAGCCGACGCTTTCATCACCGGCGTCTACAGCCGTTACACAACGATCTCCAAACTGGCCGAACAGATCATCGGTATCCGCCCAACGTACAAACATTTCGGCGCAATGAACATCATTACCTGCAAGAAAGGCACCTTCTTTATCGCCGATACGTTGATCAACCGCCACCCTTCGGCCGAAGTATTGATCGATGTCGCCCGCCTGACCCACGATGCCGTGCAATTCTTCGCCCACGAGCCCGTGATGGCCATGCTCTCCTACTCTAACTTCGGCGCCGACAAGCAAGGCAGCCCGCGCAAGGTACATGAAGCGATTGATTTCCTTCATGCGCGCCATCCCGAGGTGATGATCGACGGAGAGATGCAGGTCAACTTCGCCCTCGACAAGCGTTTGCGCGACGAGACCTATCCTTTCAACAAAATCAAAGGCCGCGACGTCAATACCCTGATCTTCCCCAACCTCAGCTCCGCCAATAGCGCGTATAAGTTGCTGTTGGAGATGGGCATTGCCGAGACCATCGGCCCGATCCAGATGGGATTGAACAAACCGATTCACTTTACCGATATCGAAAGCTCAACCCGTGATATTCTTAACCTGACGACTGTCGCCGTCGTGGACGCCATCGTACAGGAGCAGATTGAAAAAGAAAAACAATAGACCCTCTTTTTCGCACAATGCCCGTTTCTTCCCGGAGAGACGGGCATTTTTTTTTGCTTCTACCCCGCCTTTTGGGTTTTGAGGTACGTCTAAAATCACTATGAGGTACGTCAAAATTATTTTTGAGGTACGTCTAAATTTGTTTTGAGGTACGTCATAATTATTTTTGAGGTACGTCTAAATATTTTTAGAGGTACCTCTAAACCCAAAAGGCGGGGTAGAAGCAAAAAAAAACGCCCATCTCTTCGGGAAAAGACAGGCGAAAAAAGAAAAAAGCGGAGTGGGAACCGGGTTATTCCGCTTTGCGTCGTTTGCCGGAAAGCAGGTCGCGTTCGATCTCCCGGAGATCCAATTCGACCGGTGCCGCCGTGAATTCGGGAATATTGAAGGAATAGAACGAAGGATCCTGGCGGCGGCCGTCTTGCTGCGGCAGTTTGAACGGTTTAGTCACCTTGCCGTCGGCATCGATCGACGCCAGATAGAGCCGGGTGTACAAGCCATCGTCGCGGCGGCTGCTGAAGACAAACCAGCGGCTGTTGCTGCTCCAACTGTGGTAGCTTTCGGTATCGTCGCTGTTCACTTCGGTCAGGGGGCGGTTCTCACCCGTCCGCAAGTCGAGGAGCCAGAGATCGGCCTCCTTATGCCAGATCGAGAAGTTGCCATAGTCGGCCAAGGTGTACAGGATGTATTTGCCATCGTAGGAAGGCCGGGGGAAAGAGACGCTTTTTCCCATCGCGGCGGCGCAGACCAGCGTATCGACTTGCTCACCGAAGCGCCCCGTTTCGGCATCGAACGCGATACGGCAGAGGTTATACTGCACATCGGTGTATGCTGCCGGCATGTTTTGGAAGTCCGCCAGGCAAAAGTAGAGGCTCTGGCCGTCGGGCGAGAAGGCGGGATAGGTTTCGAAGCCGGGTGTCGACAACAGGGGGCTGGTCAGGATCTTATTGTTCACCACATCGTAGACCGTCAGGTCGGAAGAGAGGTCGAACACCTCCACCCGCTTATCATCGCGGGCATGAAACACCTGGCGCGTATCGTTTTGCGAGTAAGCCACGAATCGTCCCGAAGGATGCCAGTAGGGATAGACGCCACGTCCGAGGGTCTCGGCGGTCTTCAGGTCGAGGATGTCTGTCTCGCCATTGGTTTTCAGGACGGTTCCGCCTTGTTTGCCACGCACGTGCAGACTAACGTATTCCGAATCGGTTTGGCGGAACGAATGGCAGTTGACACAACTGCTGGCGATGAGTGTATTCTCGATCAATGGCTTTTGGCTGAACGACGACAGATCGCGTTCGTATATACCCATCTGGCTATATACTTCATAGCCGGGAGCCACCAGGCGGTAGACCAGTCCATAGTCGATCGGCGCGTCACTGATATAGATCGGGAACGGCACGAAGCGCCGCCAGCCGTCGTCGAATTTGGCCACTACGGTGACATTCAATTGCCCGCCCTTATTCTGTTGCAACAGGCTCTGCCATTTCGCGGCGGGGATGCGCGCGGTTTTGCCCTGCAGGTGAATCTTGCCGCCTCTGGTTCCTTCGATCACCACATCGATCCGCTCTGCCGGTCCGTCGTAGCTGAAGTTCAATGGAGCCAGGGTTGCCGGGATGGTCACTCCGGTATAGTCGGGATAGATCGCCGGCAGCTCCATCACCTCCCGTACGTCTTTCAGTTGTTCAGCGCAGGCCGTCAATAGACAAAGTGCCAAAGCGGCTATTCCTATGCGCAGATATTCTTTGATCGTTCTCATCATACACGTCTTTAGTTTGTTCCAAAATGGAAATAAAACCAGTAGCTATCGCCATGTGTCCGCTTCAGGGCCGAGGCCGGGTCGGATTGTGTGGTAAATATCCCGCGGTAGTTCTCCAATCGTCCTACGGCCCGGTCGCTCAGCCCGTGGGGTTTGCGCGCGGGGTCGTAATTCACCTGACTCCAGATCAAGGCCAATGCTTCGCGGTACGCACGTGGGATCATGCCGTAGGTGATCGTGCCTTCGCCCAGCGGGTAATAGCGATAGAAGGCCGGCAAGTCTTTTTTCAACAGTGTAAAGGCCAGCAGATATTCATACGCCATCCGGTTCGAGGGGTTCTGCTGGAACAGTAACCCGAACATCTGGTCTTTCTCGGTCTCGCTAAAGAAGAAATCCTCACCCGGGCGATAACTGCGCAACGTTCCCCACTCGGGATGGGCGTTTATGCGCGCTTCGTTGGCGAGATAGGTCCGCGTCTGCTTGGCCCAGGAACGGTAGTAAAGGGTATTTTCCAAGAGAGAGAGATACTTGGCAGCCACGGCGTAGCGTCCGTTGATCAGGTTGGTCTCCGCCAGGCGCTTCACCGCCCGCACGCTCTTCTGATAGTCCGGGATCGTCTCCATCGCGTCGAAGGCGAAGCGTTGCGCCGTGTTGATCAGTCCCAACCAATAGTAGATCTCCCCCACCATCAGCGGCTGCAGGTGATCTTTGGCAAAAGAAGGGATCAGCCCCTCGGTCCCGTTCTGGTAATAGGTGAACATATATTCCGGCAGGTGATCCGTCCGGCTGAGTGCCAGGTTCAACATCGCCACGGTCAGGGGACCGGTCGGTGCCTTTTTATCCGCCATTGCCAGGATACTGTTCCATTTCTGCACGCGGGCGTAGTAGTCGTAGGCCATCAATTCTTCTTTCTTCCAGTCGGCCACCCTCCATACGCCCAAGGCAGCCAAGAGAGCCAACAACAAGAGCTGCGAGGCATATTGCATCCGCGCCGCCGCGTATCTTCGCCGGGGCAATACGCGATAGAGAAGCGGCAACAAGGCCGTAAAGAGGAAGACCGACAGGAAAGCAACCGGGTAGGCATGGACAAAGCGGTAGTAATCGCCCGCCAAGAGGTAGCGTTCGATCGGATACTGCATATACACAGCCTTTGCCAGGAAAGGCAAAGCAGCAAAAAGCAAGATACCGGGCAATAACAACGTCAATAAGAACGTCCATCGCCGCCGGCGTATGCATTCGGTCAAGGGAGGCAACAAAACAAACACCAAAGCGCCCACACCCCAAAGGAAATACGAAACAGGGACCATCAACAGATAATAAACCGCCCGAGCTGCCGGCCGGCCGATCCGGTTGTAGACCGCCACGGCCGCCATCGCGCCCACCAACGCCACCAATCCGTTGAGAAGCATATTCTCATCGCAAAGAACTGCGGCATATAATAGAGAAGGAATGCAAGTCAGCAACTGTGCCGAAGGAAGACGCGTCACCTGATTCGCCGCATCGCGTACCAGCCGCTGCAAAGCAACCAATAAGAGCGCCACGAGGAAACCTCCCGTGAACGAATCGTAGAAAAACTGGGTGAAGAAACGCCCCAGATAGATCGCCAGCCCTCCCGGCCGGCCAATCAGTTCAAGGAAATAGGCGGGCGTGAACAGGAACAACTGCATCTGCTCCTGATAATGCCCGTGATGGCGGTAACATACCGCAAAAAAGAACCAAAACAAAAGCCCCAGGCTTACGGTAGTAGTCCATCCGATGATGGCATGTGTGCGTCTTTTCATAAATACAGTCAGTTTCGTTATGATTAGGGTTCCTCTACGCGGGTGAACGTCTCCGCTTCACCCGCCCTATAGATACGTTCGATATCACCGGCGTCGAACGACAACGGGCCGGTGGATAGTTCGGGTATATTATAGGATTTCAACGTGTAATCGTAGTGCGCCGGATCGCGTTGCGGCAGGACAAAAGGCTTATGCGCCCGTCCCTGGCGATCGACATAGGCGAAATAAGGCTTGCCGTAGATGCCATCGTCGCGTTTGCTGGCAAATACAAACCAGCGGCTGCCCGACGACCAGCTGTGGTAGGTATCCGAACCGGGCGCATTCACCCGGTCCAGGCTGTCGCGCTCGCCTGTGCGGAGATCGAACAGCTGAAGATCGGTCTCCTGATGCCAGATCGGGAAGGTGCCGTAGTCGGCAACGGTGTACAAAAGGAAGTTTCCATCCGGCGAGGCCTTGGGATGGCAGACGGAGCCGCCCATCGCGTTGGCGGAGTAGAGCGTATCGACTGCCGTGCCGAACGCGCGCCGGTCGGGATCGAAAGCAATCCGGTGTAAGTCGTATTTCAGGTATTGAATACTATCGGGCAATGGCAGATAAGGCGCTTCGCAATAATAGACCGAGCGTCCATCGGCAGAGAAGACCGGGAAAGTACGCAGTTTCTCGCCTTCGCTAACCGGGAAAGCGACCGTTTGCACCGTGCGGGCGTCGAAGTCGTAGAGGTAGATTTCCGAAGCGTTGTCGTAGACCTCCAGTCGCTTTTCCGCCAGCGTATGAAATTCAGGAATGATCACATTAGAAGAGAAAATGCCGTAGCGTCCCGACGGATGCAGTTCGCCATAGACCGCCGACGAAAGCATTCCCGCCACCCGGGTGTCGAGTTTGCGCAACTCGCCGTTGCGGTTCAGGATCGTGCCCCCATCTTTTCCCCGCAGATGGAAGAAAGACAAAGAAGGATCGTTCTTCGTGTACGTATGGCAATTCATGCAAGACCGGTCCGTCAGGTTATTGTCGGCAATCACCCGCTCGGCGAACGATTCGAGATGCCGCTCGCGCAATTGCAAGGCGTTCCATACTTCATAACCCGGCTCGATCAGGCGATAACTCAGGTAAGGATCGATCCGCTCTTCGGCAATATGCCAGGAGAATGGTGCATATTGAATCCACCGGCCGTCGACCTTGGCTTTGACAAGCACCTGAAGCGTTCCGCCTTTCTCGGCCTCCAGCACCTTACGCCAGCGCCGGCCCTGGAACTGCACCTTATAATCGCTGCGCAACAGGAGACCGGTAGTCTTTCCTTTGATCGACACCTCCACCTGTGAGGGTTTATTGCGCAACAGGAAGTTCAACGGAGCGATATTACTGGGAATCGTCACCTCTGTATAGTCGGGATAGATCGGCGGGAACTGCTCGCACACCTCCACCTCCTGCGGTCCGCCGCAAGCTAACAGCCCGCAGAGCAGCAACAACAGCAACATATATCCCCTTTTATTCTTCATTGCTTTACGCCTTCGGCTAAGCGATTTCCGCTTCGCTCCAATTCTTAATTCTTCATTCTTCATTTTCAATTCACTTCCGCAAAGTGATAATACATCCAATACGTCCCCTCGAACCGCTCGCGCACCGGTTCCAACCGGCCTTTCATCTCTTCGTAGAGTGCCGTATATTCGGCAAAGGCTTTCACCACCGCCTCATCGAAGGTGTACGTTTTGAACTCCTTCTCCGATGCATTCGTCGCCGCCAGATAGATCAACAAGGCTTCGCTATACGCTCGGGGGATATAGGCGCCTTTTGTTTTGGCGTAGCGGTCGAAAGCCGCTTTGAAGGCAGGCATATTCTTAGTCAACAGGTGGTACGACAGGAGATAGTCCCGGGCGGGAAGGTTCTCCGGGTTGCTCTCGAGCAAGGCTTCCAGGGCCGCGGGATAGTCGGCGGCCCGGCGAAGCCTGTCTGTCGTGGTCAACCGTTCCTTTTGCTGCGTCAGCCAGGGATAGTCGCCCGGCTGCTCCGAATATAAAGCGTCACGCATGCGCGCCGCCCATTTCTTATGGTATAAGGTGGCGTCCAACAGGCGCAGGTACTTCTCTGCGGCGGCTGAGTCGCCAAGCGCCAGATGGATCTCCGCCAGGCGTTTCACCATACGCGAGCTCCGGTGGCGGGGCGAGAAGATCATGCCCAGCATCGCCGAGTGTTGGGCCATATTCATATCGCCCAGGTAATAATGTACGTCCGAGCTAAAGAAGATCGTGAACCAGTTGGCTTCCGGATTGACCGGCAGGAAGAGGCCCGCGCCACCCGGCTGGTAGAATTCCATTAGGCGATCGCCCAATTCACCGCGCCGGGAAAGGGAGATATTGGCGTAATAGGTCGCCAGGGCGTTCGGTTGTTTCTCTTTCTCCGCCAGATCGTAGACCCGCTCCCAGTTACCGAAATAAGCTTCCGAAGCCAGGGCTAAATTCGTTTCCCGCTCCTTATCGACAGCGAAAACAAAGCTGGCAATGCCGAGGATCAATATCCATAAGACATGGAAAGAGAAGGTACGCGCCGTCACCTTATCGCGTTGCGACGATAGCGCCACAGCAATCACCGCCAGGAGCAACAATACGACCGCCGATAAACCATAACGCCCTTGCGCCAGCGGATAAAGATAAGCCTGCGTGGCCGTCAACAGGTAGAGCGAACGGATCAGGTAAGGATAGGCCGCCGCAAACACAAGGATCAATAACGCCGCGCCCGCCAGCCCCCGCCGCCGGTAGATCTCGTATAAGAAGAGTAAGAGGACAAACAAAAACATTCCGGCGCCCGTCAGACTATAAAGGAACGGCACGGAAACAATGCCCGCCAACAGGGCGAGCCAGCGCCGCCGGATCGCGCTATAACACAGGAAAGATCCCATCGCCAAGAGCCAAGTCACCGGAATGGCCAGGGTATAATAGAGTTGCGCCAGAAACAGTCCCTCGGCAAAGACCGGCAGCAAGGCCCAGAGCGGCGCCAATGTACCACAACCCAGGCGTTTCAATACGGCAAAAGCCATAATCCACTCCAACAATAGAAATAAAGAAACCACCAGCGCCCCTGCCCCACGCAGGTAAAGAAACTGCGTCAGGAAGTCGCCCACCAGACACGCGAGTGTGCCCGGTTTATCCAGATAAGAAAGGAAATATTCAGAGGTAAAGAGAAAGAGCTGTGTCTGCTCTTTGAAGAAAAGCGCGTAAGGCTGTGCGAACTGAAAGAACAAGAAGCTGCCCATAACCAAGAGGATGGCTATCAGTAAAGAAACCACTATATCCTTCGCGTCTATTTTCATTCCGGCATACCCAGCGTTTCGATTTGTTCAGGGCTCAACGACCCTTTGATCATGGAATAGACGAATGCCCCTACCACATTGTCCTTGTTATTCTTTACAAAGGTATAATTATATGTTGAACTTTTTTGCATTATTTCTTCTTTCCGTCGGGAGATTTCCTCCTGTTGTTCGGCATTTGCCGAAGGAAAGATACTACGCAGCCAGCGTTGGGTCGCATCCCATTCGGCTTTCTGCTCTTTCCATTCTTGCAAGGTATCGTTCAGAGGCGTGCCACGTGCCACGCTCACCGAGTCGAGGCGGACCGTCACTTCTCCCTTTTCGACCACCACCAACAGCTCCTGTATATCCAACCGCAGTTGCGGACGCATACGCAAGATAAACAACTGCGGCTGTGGGCTTTCCCGGACAAAGCGAAACGTCCCCTGCTCCACCGCCACCGAATCCACATTCTCCTGCGTAGCTCCCTGCAAAGGAACCAGATAGACCTGCTCCCCTTCATAGGAGCCCGCCGGCAGTTGTCCCTCAAGCACACAAGAGTCGCCTCCGGAGCACCCCATCAACACACATAAGCCAAGTAACACAAACCATTTCATACAGGCAAAAATACAGAAAAGAGGCGATCCATAGACAGGTTCACCTCTTTTCCTTCAAATTAACTTACGTTTCAATAGTCTTATTTTTATCACTTAGCCTTGAACTGCCAGAACCAAGCCGTTCCCCAGGAACCGGCACCCGGTTCGGGAGCACATAAATTCATGTATTGATCGTTCAGGCGAAGGATATGATACGTATCATAAGGCGCGTTGCCGGCATTGGGGTTGATTCCCACCAATACACTGGCACCATTGATCGTCAATGTTCCTTCTGCCCATACGGCGTCACCGTTCATCACGACATCGTCGCCGGTATAGGAGAATTTGAACGAACCGTTCTGTTGCGAACCATCGGTACGCGTCTTGGTAAAGGAAGAACCTACGACAGAAAATTCCATCGTTGCGCCTTTACCTTCGCCGGCGACCTGACCGCCTACATCATCGATGCTGACAGTCCACCAGCCCGGAGCAGTGTTACCAATGTAACCTCCATTACCCCAAACGGCACCACTCTCGTCTTCGTTCCAGGTCCATACACGGCTACCGGTTCCACAGAGGTATCCCCATTGCGGAGCCACATCAAAGCACTCGTCTACTTCGATTTCGATATCCCGCGTCAGCTTCGTACCGTCAGGACCTAAAGCAGTAAAGGTCAACGTCTGACGTCCCGGCACTACTACCTGCACCACGCCATTCGTACCCGTAAAGGTCCCCGTTCCGTAGAACCAGGAAGAGAGGGCGGCGATGCCTTCACTGTTCAGGTGAATATAGTTGGAGCGCACCTGCGTGCCCGGGTTCTCTTCACTATCTCTCATCACGGGGGTAGCCGTCACCTTAGCCAGATCGGCTTCCGTCACTGTCATCGTGCCCATGTCCATGCGCTCTTCTACCGGATCACAGGCAAAGAGGAAACCCGTCGCGATTAATAATAATCCTATCTTCTTCATATTATCTTTTCGTTTATTCATGATACATTCGTTAGTTAGCCCAACTTACATAAACACCATTCGATGCGTCCCAACCTGGGTTTTGCTTGAAAGCGCCGTTAGAGATATCCACTTCAGACTGCGGGATCGGCCAGTAACCACTGGTTGCCTGGTAACGGCTGGCGAAACCACCGCCCTGGCTCTTCTGTACGGTGCGGACTGCGCTGTTGTAGATCGTTGTGCCCGACATCTTTTCCAATTGCGAAGCGGCAATGCCCCAGCGACGGATATCCAACCAACGCGTACCTTCGAAAGCCAACTCGTAGCGGCGTTCTTTCTGCAAGGCTTCCTGGCTGTATCCTACTGCCGGCAGCCCTACGCGAGCACGTACTTCATTCATACCGTTGGCCGTACCGGTCAATTCGGAATGCATCAACAAGACATCAGCATAGCGGATGATGATCAAGTCGGTCGCAAAGCCTACCTGGAAGTTATCCCGTCCGACACCTTGCAATTCGTCGGTTGCCGCGTAATAGTCTTTCGAAGAGGCGAAGTGGTTACAGAGTACGTCGTTACCATCGGAATCTTTACCCGTACGGGTAACAGCGATGATCTTCTTCTGCCACAGGCCAGTTTCTTCCCATTGCGAGTCGAAGCCATACTGATACGGCGTGCTGCCTTCCAGTTCGGTTGCTTCGTCGGCTACGTTATAGATAGACGCTTTCTTACGCGGGTCATCGTTAGACCACTCGTCCCACAGTTGCGGGTTGACCGGTCCGGCGCCCCATCCTTGTCCGAAGGGGAAGGTATTCACGTATTGGTCGGCACCATTACCGCCGTTACGGATACTGAAGAACAAGGCCAACTGGTTGGTATTACCCAAGCGGTCGCCGATCCATTCCGACAAGCTGGTACATTTGATAGCAAACACCACTTCAGGATTGTCGCCATCGCGGATCCAGGGATCAGCATCAGACACATAGTCGTACTTCAAATTGTGCTGTACCTTGTCGCTACCAACGGTTACCGGGCCGCCGTTCTTTGCTGTCAGGTTACTGTATGCCCAGATCGAGCGGTAGTCGGCTACCAACTGGTGTCCGGAGTTATTTTTCAGATCTTCCAATGCAGCTACTACGTCATCTTTGGTCAAAGAAGCCTTATCGGATCCTTCCAACAGAGGTACCGCATCGAAGTTGCCGTTGCCATGTACACCGTCATAGAACAAGTAAGCACGGGCCATCATCGCTGCAGCCGCCCATTTGGTAACCACACCCGATGTAACGGCATTCCATTTCACGGAAGGCATAATATCATACGCACGCCACAAGTCGGTCAAGACAAACTGCATGATCTCTTTGGCATCTTTCTGTTGGGGAGCCACTTCGGCTTCCGATACATTCTCGGGCGCGGCTTCGATCAAGGGAACATTTCCAAAGATTTGTGCCAGATCGAAGTAAGAATAAGCACGCAGGTAGAGCGCTTCACCCAACTTCTGGTTTTTATCATCGCCATCTTCCATGGCCGTCTCGATCGAGGTGATCGCCATATTGGCACGGTTCACCCCGCGATAGCGTACTTCCCAAGTCGGTTTGAGCACATCCAGTTGGTCCACCATCAATTGGTTCCAAGCCTGGAATGTTTTATCATTTTCTCCACCACCACCGAAGCGGTCGTCGGAAGCCAGTTCCATTACCAAGAGCGGAGAACAAGCGGTATTGTTCTGTGTCTGGTTCAGCGTTGCATATACACCCACCAATAACTGGTCGGCATCACTGGCATTGACCGGGAAGTTCTCCGAGTTCTTCTTCGTATAGCTTTCCGAATCCAGGAAGTCTTCACAACCCGTTGCACCGATCATCAATGCCGCTAATACTATATATAATATCTTTTTCATACGTAATTATTTAGAATTTAAGATTTACACCTACTAAGTATGTTCTTGCGCTGGGATAAGAACCCAGGTCGATACCTTTCACCCAAGAAACCTGGTTACCATTGTATTCGCCATAACCGATTTCAGGATCCATACCGGAATAGCCGGTGATGGTGAACAGGTTCTGAGCCGTTACATACAGACGCGCTTGTCCTAAAGGCATACGCGGGAAGAGGCGTTTGAAGTCGTAACCCACGGTGATGTTCTGCAATTTCACGTAGTCGGCATTTTCCACATAGATATCCGACACCAACTGGAAGTTCGAATGTGAACCGGAAGTCAGGCGAGGCAATTTATTGGAAGTGCCTTCCCCGTGCCAGCGTCCGAAGATATCGGTCGTATAGTTCTGCAATGGGCTGTCGGCAAAGCGACGATACGATTTAGCCACCTGTTGTCCGAACGCGCCGTTAGCCGCGATCGACAGGTCGAAACCTTTGTATCCCAAAGAGATATTCAAACCGGCCAGGAAGTCAGGATGCGGGTTACCGATCATCGTACGGTCGAGTTCGTTGATTACGCCGTCGTTATTGGTATCCACAAAGATCACGTCACCTGCTTGTGCACCCGCTAATTTAGCCGGAGTAGCATCCAGCTGAGCCTGGTTCTGGAAGATACCGGCAGTCTTGTAACCATAGAAGTAACCGACAGGATAACCTTCCTGTACGCGATACATTTCACCTGTACCCTGTGACAACACATTGGATTCCCCATGGATAATCTTTTCGGTATTGGCGATACGTGTTACTTCATTCTTATTGTACGACATATTCGCGCTTACGGCATAGGTGAAGTCGCCAACACGGTCGTTCCAGCTCAATGCCAGTTCAACCCCCTGGTTACGGATGTCCCCACCATTCACATACGGTGCGTTCAAACCATAGGTACTCAGGATCGGAGCAATCAACAGCCAGTCTTTCGTGGTACGGGTGTACCAGTCGAAGTTCATACCCAGGCGTCCACCCAGGAAGCGAGCGTCCAAACCGATATTGATAGACTCCTGTGTTTCCCAGCTTACATCCGGGTTCTTCAGGATATCGGCTACCGCACCGGTAGAAGACGTCGTTTTATCTTTTCCGAAATAATACGCATCGGAATCATTGAAAGCAAAGGTCGACAAGTATTGGAAAGCCGAGATGCTCGAGTTACCGTTCTGTCCCCAGCTGGCGCGGAATTTCAGGAAGTCCATATAGTCCTGTACACTTTCCATAAACGTTTCGTTCGTCACCACCCAACCCACAGAAGCGGAAGGGAAGTAACCCCAGCGGTTGCCGCGTGCGAAGTTCGACGAACCGTCGGCACGGAGCGTAAACGAAGCCATATAGGTTTCTTTGAAGTTGTAGTTCACACGACCGAAGAAAGAAGCCAAAGAGCCACTACCCCAGGGAGAACCACCAGCCGAACGCTGATCCAGTGCAATCGGTTTCATATTGTCTACCCAAGCGTATTTCCAATCGCCATCGAAGATATTGAAAGAAGCGCCGGAAGAAACATTCTCACCCATACCCCATTTCTCAGCCGATTGACCCAATACGATATCTGCGGTATGCAGGTCTTTGCGGAGCTGATAAAGCAAGGTATTTTCCAATGACCAGCTATAACCTACGCTCTGGTTTTGTGCTACACTTTCGTTTGCGCTGAAAGAGTTGTTCGATGCCTGGAAGATTTTATTCCAGTCACGATACGAAGAAGCACTCATCTTATAACCGAACTGAGACTTGAAGATCAAACCTTTGATCGGCTGGATCTGTACATAAGCACTGGCGTTCAGGTTATGATTCTTACTCAGGTTATTCCCTTGTGTATTGGAAGTTACTGCCAGGATGGGGTTACCCGTATTTCCGTCGAAGTTCCAACCGTCGGCTGTTTTATCGGCTGCGGAATAGAGTTCACCGTCTTTGTTGTAAGCCGGCAACAGCGGGTTGGCAGAAAGCACATTGAAGAAGGCATTCCAATACTGGTTGCCCTGTGAGATACCGGAGTTCTCGCGGTACATATAGTTTAATGTTTCCCCGATCTTGATGATATCGTAGCCGTTTCCTTTCAACAGAACATGGTCTGAATTGATACGGAATGTACTACGGTCGTATTTCGACTGTACGTCATGACCGAAGATCCCGTCCTGTGTGGTATAGGAATACCCCAGAGAGAATACGGAAGTTTCATTACCACCGGTCAAGTTGACAGCATGGCTCTGCGTCAGGGCACCTTCGTTATAGAATTCGTCTACCCAGTCGGTACCTTTGTTGCTGCCGTTGGCAAAGCTGTTGTACAGATCGCTGCCCAACATGCCACTCCAGTTGTAACCGGCCTGTCCTTCGTTGTAGCGGCGCTCGTCCTGGATCAGCATATATTGCTGTGCGTTGAGCATATCCGGTTTCTTATACATATATTGTGAACCGATATAGCCGTCGTAAGAGATTGTAGTCTTGCCGGCTTTCCCCTGTTTGGTGGTCACCAACACAACCCCGTTCGCTGCACGCGAACCGTAGATCGCTGCCGAAGCGGCATCTTTCAATACGTCGATCGATTCGATATCCGCCGGGCTGATATGGTTCAGGTCTCCACCGGGAACGCCGTCGATCACGTACAACGGAGCCGAGCTACCGATCGTACCAATACCACGAATGTTAACGATAAAGCCGGATCCCGGCTGCCCGTTCTGTTGGGTAATAGTAACCCCGGGCGTTGAGCTTTGCAGCGCTGTCAACGCACTGGTCGTACTCATCTTGGTGATGTCATCACCGCTCACCTGCACGGTTGCTCCGGTAAGCAGCTTTTTCTTCTGCACCCCGTAACCGATAACGACTACCTCTTCCAGCGACTGTGAGTCTTCCCGCAGGGCCACATCGTAAGTCGTCTGGCCAGCGGTCACCGTCAGCGTATAATCCAAAAAGCCAACATAAGAGAATGCCACCACAGCCCCTGCCGGAACCGAAAGTTCATACTCTCCGTCAAAATTAGTGACTACACCATTGGTGGTACCTCTTTCGATAACATTCACACCGATAAGTGGTTCTCCATCCATAGCTGATTTAACAGTACCTTTTATCCTGACAGTAGACTGCGCCAAAGCGGGCATACAGTGCATAAACAGGAAGGCTACGATCAAAAACGTTTGCGCGATCTTCCATGGGAGTCCGCGCAAAGAACATACTTTACACCTTTCTTTCATAAAAAGAGATTTAAGTTGTTTAACTGTAATTATTCTCAAAATTAATATTTGCAACACTATGTTTTTAGCGACTTCTAAAAGTCAAAGCAAATGTAAACGTATGCAAACAAACGTAAGGATAAGTTATGTAAATGAATAGGGGTTAATTTGTTTCTTTCATGGTTTTATACCCTAATCCGAAAGAAATTGCCCCCTAAAAGACATGATATGCACACAACCACCACTACACTTTGTTGCAACAAATTAACAGCTTTTAAACAATACATTCAAATAAATGTTCATAAAACTAACACACAACTGGCGTTTGAGAGCTTCTGGGCGCATCTTCAGGGATTTTGAGCGTACAATAGACAAGGTCGGTTTGATCTGAAAAAAAACATTGCACTTTTGTAACCCAAAGCGCAATGTTTAAGTTACAAAAGTGCAATACTTTATTTAGGGAACACAAATACGCCTTTACTTCTTCCAATACTGCTCCATCTGTTCCAATGTTTTCCCTTTGGTTTCGGGAATCATTTTCCAGACAAACAAAGCGGAGAATACGGCCATCACGCCATAGAAACCATAGGTGAACGCACCGCTGAACTCCATCATCGCCGGATAGGTCGATGAGATAAAGTAGTTGGCTGCCCACTGGGCGGCAACGGCAATCGCCACGGCTTGTCCACGGATCTTATTGGGAAAGATCTCGGCGATCAACACCCAGCAGATCGGGCCCCACGACATCATGAAAGAAGCCGTATAGATAATGATAAAGACCAATGTGCTGATGCCGATGATATTGAAATACGCCAGGCCGGAGATGGCAAACATACCGGCGGCCATGCCGATCGAGCCGACAATCAACAGCGGTTTACGTCCCCATTTATCTACGGTAAGGATAGCCACGACCGTGAAGATCACGTTCACCAGCCCCATCACAATCGTCTGCAACATAGAGGCATCTTTGGCTGCTCCCATACTTTCGAAGATACGGGGGGCGTAATACAACGCCACATTGATTCCGACGAACTGCTGGAATACCGACAACAGAATACCGATGATAATCACCCCTTTACCATAAGAGAACAGTTTTCCTCGGGTGGTTTCCGAAACCGTCGCTTTGATATCCTCCAGGATGGATTGGGCTTTTTCTTTCGAGCCATTGATCTTTTTCAATACGGCAAATGCCTTTTCGTCCTGACGGGTCATAGCCAGGTAACGCGGCGTCTCCGGTACGAACAAGACCAACACACCGAACAATGCCGCCGGGATCGCTTCGGAAGCGAACATATACCGCCACCCCAGGCTATTGATCCACTCGATCGTCTGCCCGTTGGCAATGCCCCAGTTCACAAAGTAGACCACCAGCATACCGAAGATAATGGCAAACTGGTTGAAAGACACCAGGCGTCCACGGATCTCCGCCGGCGCGATCTCGCCGATATACATCGGACAGACCGCCGAAGCCAACCCCACTCCTATCCCACCCAGGATACGATAGAGGTTGAAGACAACCAGGAGTCCCATAGTCGGTTCACCGCGTGTAAAGAACAAGGTCTCCGGAAATCCCGAGCCCAAAGCCGACAGGAAAAACAAGACCGCCGCCAATACCAGCGACCGCTTACGTCCCAGGCGGGAAGAGAAGAATCCCGACAGCGCCCCACCGATGATACAGCCGATCAACGCGCTCGAGACCGTCGCCCCATGCACAAACGAGCTTAATCCCAGGGGGCGGATCAGGTAGGCTTCCACCGATTTCTCCGCCCCGGAGATCACCGCCGTATCGTAGCCAAAAAGCAATCCCCCGATCGTAGCGACCAAGGTGATGCCAAAGACGTAGGCGGTGTTATACTTATTATTACTCATAACTATTTTGAGTTGAAAGTTGAAAGTTGAAAGTGAAAGATTAGTTTTCAACTTTCAACTCTCAACTTTCAACTTTCAACTATTTAGATGTGGTTGTTGATAATCATCTCATACAACTCCTGCTTGCCGCTGATCTGCGCCGGTTCCGCACTGTTGAGCGCGATCTTGCGCAGGTCTTCCAGGGTAAGTTTACCCTCTTCGAAAGCTTTACCGTCGCCACCGTCGAAGCTGGCGTAACGGGTAGCGCGCATCTTGCGGTAATCCGAGTTCTCCAGGATATCGGCAGCGATGATCAACGCGCGGGCAAAAGCATCCATTCCCCCGATATGGGCCAGGAAGATATCATCCAGGTCGGTTGAGTTACGGCGCGTCTTGGCGTCGAAGTTCGTACCGCCCGTTGTCAAGCCGCCTCCTTCGAGGATCACCAGCCAGGCTTGGGTTAATTCATAGATATCCATCGGGAACTGGTCGGTATCCCATCCGTTCTGGTAGTCACCCCGGTTGGCATCGATCGAGCAAAGCATACCCGCATCGGCTGCCGCCTGCAGCTCGTGTTCGAAAGTATGGCCTGCCAGGGTAGCGTGGTTCACTTCGATATTCAAGGCGAAGTCTTTGTCCAGGCCGTAGTTGCGCAGGAAGCCGATCACTGTTTCCGCATCCACATCATACTGGTGTTTGGTGGGTTCCATCGGTTTAGGTTCGATCAGGAACGTACCCTTGAAACCGTTCTTGCGTCCATAGTCGCGTGCCATAGTCAACAACATAGCCAGGTGATCTTTCTCGCGTTTCATATCCGTATTCAACAGGCTCATATACCCTTCGCGGCCGCCCCAGAAGACATAGTTCTCGCCACCCAGTTCAATACAGGCATCGATGGCGTTCTTGATCTGCGTTGCGGCACAGGCTACCACGGGGAAGTTCGGGTTTGTTGCCGCTCCGTTCATATAGCGTTTGTGACCGAATACATTAGCGGTCGACCATAACAGTTTTTTGCCTGTGGCCTGTTGCAATTCTTTGGCGTAACCCACCATGGTTTGCAGGCGTTTCTCGAATTCGGCCAAGGTATCCGGTTCGTCCACTACGTCCACATCGTGGAAACAATAGTACGGGATATTACATTTGCTCATAAATTCAAATGCCGCGTCCATCTTGTACTTCGCCCGTGAGATGGCATCCATTCCGCTGTTCCAGGGGAACGATTTGGTGCCCCCACCAAAAGGATCGCCTCCTTCGGCACAGAGCGTATGCCAATACGCCATGGCAAAGCGCAGGTGATCTTTCAGGGTTTTACCCATAACGACCCGGTTTTCGTCATAATAATGGAATGCCATCGGGTTCTTTGACTCTTTTCCTTCAAACTGGATCCTTCCGATGCCCGGAAAGAATTCTTTTTCTCCTTTGTAAATGCTCATGATAGTAAATTTAACTGTGAATTGTTAATTATTAATTGTTAATTATTAATGCATATATGATATTAGAAGATTTGCGACCAGTGCTATCTCGGCTCCTTGCCTGGCCAGGCGAGGGGGACCGCTGCTTGCAGCGGTGGAGTGGTTGTCTCTTCCATTTTTATTGATATTGAAAAACAACCTCTCCACCACCGCAAGCGGCGGTCCCCCTCTCCTGGCCAGGAGAGGAGCTTAGATACTATTAGTTCATACATTCCTGAAATCTTTACCCATTCTTCGTCATTAAACATTCCCGCCAGGTTTCATAGGCGGCGCAATACTGATCGGCTTTCAGGCCGTCGGGCTCGATCACCTCTAATTTCTTCAGCGAGGCGAAGGCTTCTTCCGGTGTTTGATAGATACCGGCGCCGATACCGGCTCCTTTGGCGGCGCCTACCGCACCGTTCGTATCGTAGAGTTCGATCAAGGCACCGGTCACTCCGGCTAATGTATCCCGGAAGATCGGACTCAGGAACATATTGGCATTGCCGGCGCGTATGATATCGATGTCAATGCCCATCTCGTTCATGATATCCATACCGTACTTAAAGGAAAAGACAATGCCTTCCTGCGCGGCACGGGCCAGATGCGCTTTGTGATGGATATTGAAATTGACACCATGCAAGGAACATCCGATCTCTTTGTTTTGCAACATACGCTCCGCGCCATTGCCAAACGGCAGGATGGACACGCCTTCCGAACCGACAGGCACAGTTGCCGCCAATGCATTCAACTGATCATAACCGATTCCTTCGGGGGCGATGTTTTTCTTAATCCAGGAATTCATAATGCCTACACCGTTAATACATAAGAGCACACCCAGGCGGGTCTGCTGCTCCGTATGGTTGACATGGGCAAAGGTATTGACGCGCGAGAGCGTATCGTAATTGACCGTTCCGTTCACGCCATAGACCACGCCGGAGGTACCGGCCGTGGCGGCTACCTCACCTGGGTTCAATACATTCAGGGAAAGGGCGTTGTTTGGCTGATCACCTGCCCGGTAGGTTACGGGCGTTCCTTTTTTCAAGCCGAGCTCCGTAGCGATAGAACCCAAGAGTTCGCCTTGCAAGCCAAAGGTTGGCTTGATCGGTGCGATAAGCTCTTCCCCAAAACCATAATACTTCATCAGATCCGCTGAGAGGGAGTTGGTCTTGAAGTCCCAGAAGATGCCTTCGGAAAGGCCGGAAACCGTGGTAACGGCATCGCCCGTCATCCGCATGGCGATATAGTCGCCCGGAAGCATGATCTTATAGATATTATCGAACACCTGCGGTTCATATTCTTTCACCCAGGCCAATTTGGAGGCGGTGAAGTTTCCCGGTGAATTCAACAGATGCGAAAGGGTATACTCCTCGCCCATCGCTTTGAACGCCCGCTCGCCATAGGGCACGGCCCGGCTGTCGCACCAGATGATCGAAGGACGCAGTACCTGCATCCGGCGATCGACCAACACCAAGCCATGCATCTGATAGGATATACCGATCGCTTTCACTTCCGAGCCATCCGCTCCCGCTTGTGTCAGGGCACCGCGGATAGCGATCTTCAGGTTATCCCACCATTCTTCCGGGTTCTGTTCGGCCCAACCCGGACGGGGCGCATGGATCGCGGCCTCTTCTTTCGGGTAAAAGTCGGAACCAATGATCTCACCGGTGTTCTCATCCACCAGGGCAGCTTTGATTGACGAGCTGCCGATATCACATCCTAATAGCATACGTTATTTGTTTTTATTGAGTTTTATTTTCAACTTATTGTAAAGCGTCTTATCGAACCGGTAATAACGGGGCGAACGATGCGCCAGGCCTTCTTTCACATCCTCCGTAGGGATTACGTACGACATGGCTTTCATGCGCTTGTCGAAGTTGCGCACATCCATCTTCCGGTTGAAGATAATCTCGTAGGTCGAGCGCAGTTCCGAAGCGGTAAACTTCTTGGGCAGATAAGAAAAGACAATGGCAGGCTCGCGGTCGGCCCAGTCGCGGATCTCAAACACCGCCTCGTTGACAATGCGATTGTGATCGAACGGCATGCGCGGCAGGTTATCGATCGGCACCCAGTGCATACTCTCGTATTCCGTATCGGCAGCCTTCCGGTCGGGCTTGCACAACGCCAGGTAAGCGATCGTTACGATACGGATCGTCTCCTGATAGGCCTGCATGATCTTCTGATTGGAGGCATTCTCCAGCCACAACACATCTTCTTTATTGCGCGTACGCTCGGGCGAGCCGAAAGCACGGAACTGTTTCAACTGCACCCGCTTCATGCCGGTGGCTTCATTCAGGATACGGTAAGCCGCGTCATCCAGGTCTTCCTCCTGATAGATCAATCCGCCGGGCAGTTTCAATCCGATGGTTTCCCCTCTTTTATCCCAACGCTCCACCAATAAAACCGAGAGTTTATGGTCCACGATACTCATCAGTACACAGTCGACCGAGACATGGGGATTAAACAAATGGGTTTCTTCTTTTTTCATCCGACACACTATTAACGTCGACAAATATATATATTTATCTTTAACCACAAAGTGAAATATGCAATTTTATATGTTTATAACACTCTAATAGATTGCAGCTTACTCAATGTACTTACGACAATATGTGGATAGATCCTTATTGTACGGCGTACAACACCGTCTCACACCCGTTCTCACAGCCGTTTTCTTTTGTAAAAGACTTTTGTCATGCCAGTGGCAAAGTTTTGCCATGCAAGAGATAAAGTTTTGCCATGCCAGTGACAAAGTTTTGCCATGCCCGTGACAAAGCTTTGCCATGCCGTGGCTAAGCTGTGTCACACCGAAGTGGACCCGATCGTTACCCCTAAGCTAATCCGCCTCCGGGATTGAAAAACAACATCTATTAACAACCTTTAGCGAAAATAAGTCCGAAATGATTTGTTTGCTGAGGGATAATGGCTTCCTTTGCTTATAGATTAAACAAATGTTTAAAACAAGTGATTAACGAGACAGACTACACCGACGTCAAAGGCCGTATCCTTCAGGTAGCCAGAGAATTGTTCATCAAGAACGGCTACAATGGCACGAGCATCCGGGATATCGCTTCGGCTTCCGGCACGAATGTGGCTATGGTCAATTATTATTACCATTCCAAATACAACCTCTTCGAGTATATATTCGAGGAGTCTTTGAATGTCTTGATCAAGCGCGTCTTTCCGATCCTTCAGTCCGACCGCCCGATTTTCGAATTGATTGAGTGCTGGATCGACTCGTACTACGAAACACTGATGGAGTATCCGCAGATCCCCATCTTTATCCTCAACGAGATCAACCAGCATCCCGAACGGCTGACTGAACGGTTCGGCCGCCATGAACCGCATAAGGTATTCTCGATTATCTCCCGACGTTTTGAAGAGGAGATCAAAAAAGGAACCATCCGGGAGACACCTCCATTGGATTTCCTATTGAATGTACTATCCCTCTGCGTGTTCCCGTTTATGTTCAGTTCGCTTGCCATTCGCTTGGCTGAGCGCTCGATGGAGGAATACCATCAGGTATTATTGAATCATAAAGAATATGTCAAAAGCTTTGTAATTCAGGCGATCAAGGCTTAACTCTTCTTTTTTTTTATATACAACTAAACAACTGTTTAATTCAACTCCAATATGGAAAGTCGTACATATAATATAGGTATTGATGTAGGTTCCACTACGCTCAAATTGATTGTGTTGAACCAGGAGAACGGGATTGTTTACAAAACCTACCGCCGCCATAAAGCGAATATCCATCCGATCTTAGCGGAAGAATTAACGCAAATCGCCCAAGCGTTTCCACACGCGCAATATAAGATTCAAATCACGGGTTCGGCCGGTCTGGGCATCGCCGAGCGTACCGGAATTCCTTTTATCCAGGAAGTGGTATCAGCTACGGAGGTGGTCAATACATTCTATCCGGAAACGCGCGTACTGATCGACTTAGGCGGTGAAGATGCCAAGATGGTCTTTTTCGAACCCGGCAAGCAACCCAATATCCGCATGAACGGTAGCTGTGCCGGTGGAACAGGCGCTTTTATCGATCAGATGGCTGACCTGATGCACATCTCTATCGAAGAATTAGGGCAGCAGGCTTTGTCGTACGAAAAGATTTATCCGGTAGCCTCCCGCTGTGGCGTGTTTGCCAAGACGGATATTCAGAACCTGATCTGCCGGAACGTGCCGACAGCCGATATCTCGGCATCCATCCTGCATACAGTCGCCTTGCAGTGCATCACCTCGCTTGCCCGGGGCTATGATATTCAGCCGAAGATTCTTTGCATCGGTGGCCCATTGACGTTTATCCCCGCCTTGCGCAATGCGTTCCGCACGTTGATCCATGTCGACGAATCGGATCTGATCCTTCCCGAGAACGGAGAATATTTCCCGGCTTTAGGTTGCGCGTTGACACAGACCGAAGAGAACAAGGCCTTGACCGATCTATCCGGTCTGATTGACATATTGAATGTAAACAGTAAACATCAAAAAGAGACACTACCGGCTCTCTTTAGCGGCCCGGAAGAATATGCCGCCTGGAAAAGAAACCGGAAAATAAAGAAGCTGGATCGGGAAGAGTTGGGAAAGGAGAAAGCTGTCCGCTGTTTTCTGGGCATAGACTCAGGCTCTACCACCACCAAGATCCTGGTAATGAAGGAAGATGGCAAGATCATCTACACCTATTATTCGGGTAACGAAGGCAATCCGTTGAAAAAAGTACTCGACGGCCTGGAACAGTTCTATCAAGAGGCAAAGGAGAAAAAGGTAGACTTTGAGTTCCTTAGCTCCGCCGTCACCGGATACGGAGAAGACCTGGTGCGTTCGGCACTCAATCTGGATCATGGCATTGTCGAGACGATGGCACATCTTTCCGGCGCGCAGTACGTCGACCCCGAAGTCAGCTTCGTATTGGATATCGGAGGCCAGGACATCAAATCGCTTTTTATCGATCACGGCATCATCAGCCATATCGAACTGAACGAAGCCTGTTCTTCGGGTTGCGGTTCTTTCCTGCAGAACTTCGCGGCGACAATGAACCTGTCGTTACCCGAATTCTCGGAGGCCGCCTGCCGCGCCCAATATCCCAGCGACCTGGGTTCACGGTGCACGGTGTTTATGAACTCTAAGGTGAAACAGGCCTTGCGCGAAAGCGCGGATCTCGGAGATATCGCCGCCGGTCTGGCCTATTCCGTCGTCAAGAACTGCCTCTATAAGGTATTGAAGATAAACAACCTGAACCAATTGGGTGAGCATATTGTCGTGCAGGGCGGCACGTTCCGCAACGACGCGGTCTACCGGGTGTTGGAACAATTATCGGAAAAGACAGTCAGCTCGACCGACCATCCGGAATTGATGGGAGCTTTGGGCGCAGCTTTATACGCACAAAAAATGTGGAGACAGGAAAAAGGGCAAATGGTTTTCACCGGAAAAGAAGCGCTGCCCGACAGGAATTCAATCCAAACCAAAGAACTGCAATGCAAAGGATGCACAAACCAATGCGCCGTCCTGCGTTTTAAGTTCGTCAATGGCAACACCTCGTACGCCGGCAATAAATGCGAGAAGGTATTCTTCAATACAAACTCGGCTCAGGAAAAGGGATACAATGCCTTTGAAAAGAAGAACGAAATCTTATTCCAACAAGAAGAACAACCGGAAAAGATCAACACGGCATTACCGGTTATCGGTATCCCGCGCGTATTGAATATGTTTGAGAACTACCCTTTCTGGCATCGCCTGCTGACCGGATGTGGTTTCAAGGTGGTACTGTCGCCGGAATCGACCTTTACATTGTATCAAAAGGGTGTGGGCAGTGTGATGTCCGAAAACATTTGCTTCCCGGCCAAATTGGTGCATGGCCATATACTTGCCCTGGCGGAGTCGGGAGTCGATCGCATCTTTTATCCGATCATTCCCAAAGAAGAGAAAGAATTCAAGGCGTCGAACAATTCATATAATTGCCCGGTCGTCAGCGGTTACCCCGATGTGATCCGAAGTGCTATCCATCCGGAAGAACGCTTTGGCATCATGCTGGATAAACCGGTGATTACCTTCAGTAATGACAAAGCACTTGAAACGGCTTGCTTTGACTATGTCGCCAGCTTTGGCATTACTAAATCGGTGTTCCAAAAAGCGTTCCGCGAAGCCTTATTGGAACGCGATAAGGTTAAAGACCGGCTGACAGAAGTACAGAAAGATCTATTCGACAAAGCCGTTGAAGAAAAGAAGCCTGTCTTTGTTGTTGCCGGACGTCCGTATCATGCCGATCCGTTGATCCATCAGAAGGTAGGGCAAATCCTATCCGACCTGGGTGCGTATGTGTTTACCGATGATGTGTTCCGCCAAACCCAGCAAAAGGGATTCGGCAAATTGAATCTCGTTTCGCAATGGTCGTATCCCAACCGGGTGGTACAGGCTGCGATGGAAGTGGCCCGGCTGCCGCATAATGTGCAACTGATCCAGTTGAACTCCTTCGGCTGCGGCCCCGACTCTTTCTTTATGGATGAGATCGGCGAGATCATGAAAAAGGCCGGTAAGAATCATACGATCCTGCGTATCGATGAGATTGCCAGTCCGGGATCGATCCGTCTGCGCCTGCGCTCTCTGATTGAATCACTGAAAGCAGCTAACGTGGCTGATACACCCATCTCGGAGGCGACCTTTGAAGGATACGCCACCACTTACCGCAAAGAAGACCGGAAAAAGACAATCCTCATCCCCTGGTTTGCAGATTATATCTCTCCTTTTATTCCCGCGATCGGAGAACTGGCCGGATACAAGATGGTGAACCTGCCTAAATCGTCAAAAGCCTCGGCTGAGATTGGTTTGAAGTACGGACACAATGAAGTATGCTATCCCTCGACCCTGATCGTGGGTGATATCATCATGGGGCTGCAGTCGGGAAACTATGATCTGGATAATACCGTTGTGGCCATCACACAAACCGGCGGGCAATGCCGGGCAACCAACTATATCGCCCAAATCAAAATGGCGTTGCAACATGCCGGCTACGGACACATCCCGGTCCTGGCCGTCAGCACAGGCGAAGTGTACCAGAACGATCAAAGCGCTTTCAAAGTACCCGTGGCTAAAATTGTGCATATCATTGTCTGCGCCCTACTCTATGCCGATGCGATTCAGAAGATGTATAGCGCGATCACCATCCGGGAGAAAAACAAAGGAGAAACACAGAAGCTCTTTGACTTCTACATCGATCTCGGTGTGAAAGCCGTACAGAAGAATGATCACAAACTATTGGACAAACTACTGGAACAGGCTGTAGCCGACTTCAACCAGATTCCTATCCATGACCGTTCTTTTACTACCGTTGCCCTTATTGGTGAAATCTATTTGAAATACAATAATTACGGTCAGGCTCATATCACCGAATGGCTGCGTTCCAAAGGCATGGCAGTACAGACACCACCCATTATGGACTTCGTACTCCCCTATTTCGTGAATGCCCGGGTGAATATTCAAAACGGATTGGACCGGGATACACTCTTCCGTAAGATATTCCAGCCACTCGCCTGGAAATACCTCAACAAACAGATGGAACGTTATGAGCAAAGTATGCAGAACTTCCGTTTCTATCAGCCTTCCGAATCCATCTTCCGGAAAGCGGAATATGCCTCCGAGATCGTCGACCTTTCGAATCAGTTTGGCGAAGGCTGGTCTATTCCTGCGGAAGTGGCTACGTATGCCCGCCAGGGTGTGAATAAGGTAGTATGTATCCAGCCGTTCGGTTGCATCGCCAACCATATTGTTGCCCGTGGGGTGGAGAAACGAATGAAAAAGCTTTACCCGCAAATGAACATCCTTTATCTGGATATCGACGGGGGTATAGCTGAGGTAAATCTTCAGAACCGCTTGCATTTCATGCTGGCCTACGAATAAGAGAAACAACTGTTTTTAAACTAATTGCCGGTATCAAGTGTTTATCAGATACATATAAACATATATTATTTTTATTATGGCAAAGTTTGAGATAACAAAAAGAAAAAATGGAGAATTTCAGTTTAATCTGAAAGCAAGTAATGGGGAGATCATCCTCACAAGTGAAGGTTATGTAGCAAAATACAGCTGCAAAAAAGGTATTGAGTCCGTGCGCAAGAACAGCCAGAACGAGAAACGGTTCGAGAAGAAGGTAGCCAAAGACAATCGGGTATTCTTCAATTTGAAATCATCCAATGGCCAGATTGTTGGTACCAGTGAGATGTACAATAGCCAAGCGGCAATGAACAACGGCATTGCTTCGGTAAAGAAAAATGCTCCTGAGGCTGTAGTTGTCGATCTGACAACCACGGGCAAAGCGTAAAACATATATTTTCAGCACACAGATAACACAGATATAAACAAGATGACCGCAGATTAATAATATATCTGCGGTCATCTGTTTTTTCTGTGCACCTGTTTTATATTGCTTTAACTAACCTACGAATAAGAAAGAGATTAAACGTTCCAAAGAAATACAAAATAAGGAAGATTATTTTGTTATCTGGAACAGTTCTTTTATCTTTGCATAAGCTTTAGCTTTAAACACTATATCGATGAGGATTATCAAAAGGAAACCATTAGTTGATTTCTATGAGAGACATACGGATGCCAAAGCTCCTTTAGAGGAATGGTATACAAAAACTAAAAAGGTTGAATGGAGTCATTTCAGTGATGTAAGAAAGACCTTCAATAGCGTTGACTCAGTGGGTAATGATAATTATGTCTTTAATATAAAAGGTAATACGTATCGGTTGATAGCAAGGATTTTATTTAAAGTCAAAACAGTGTATATCCGATTTATCGGTACACACCAGGAATACGATGAGATAGATGACTGTTCTAAAATATAAGATTTATGGCAAAGATTAAAACAGAAAAAGAATACGATGTTGTAATGGAACGCATAGAAGAACTCCTTTGCATTGTAAATAATGAAACGCCTATTGACAATAAAGACTCAATAGAGCTGGAGCTGCTTTCCAATCTTGTAGAGGAGTATGAAGATGAACACTACCCTATCGGCGCTCCATCATTGACGGAAACCATCAAATTGAGAATGTACGAAATGAATCTGACTCAAAAAGGGTTAGCCGAACTCATTGGCATTAGCCCTTCTCGGATAAGTGAAATTCTATCGGGGAAGATTGAGCCAACCTACCAAGTAGCAAGAAGCATCAGTAAAAATCTGAATATTGATGCTTCTATAGTACTTGGCGTCTAATCCGTTTACTGCGTTTTATCGCGATTATAAATCTCAGCCAGTTCATCTATCCCCATGCCCAAGAGATCCATTTCTTTAAAAACAGTGGGTAGTATTTCTTCCACAAACTGATTGTAACGCATCTGCCGGATTTCTGATTCGGCTTCATCGGTCACAAAATAACCGATCCCCCGCTTATTATAGATAATCTGATGCGATTGCAGGCGCTCGAAAGAACGCATGACCGTATTGGGGTTCACCTCCATCTCCACCGCCAGCTCACGCACCGACGGGATACGCTCATTCGCTTTGTATTCCCCGCTCAGGATACGATCGCATATTCGATCGGCTATCTGCAGGAATATCGATTGATTGACAGGATAATTCATCGGATCTGTTTTTTAGTTAATCGCCAATACGAATAATACAATAGCGCGGCCGACAAGAGATACACCCCGATATAATAATGATGAAAAAGGCTGCCCATCGCTTCGCCCCAATCATAACTTCGAAGCATTTTCACCGTGCTCAATTCAACCATAAGACGCACAAAACCGGCAACCAGAGCAACCAACAAGGCTACTCCGATCGCACCAGCGTTCTTGCGGAACGTCATATAAGAGGCAAACAGCCAACAGGTGAAAAATACGGTCACTGCCACAACACCCGTTGCCGGAACCGTGCGGAACAATTCAACCGCCGGATGACCGGAGATCAGATTATTCACACCTATCACCCCCCAGAAGACCAGGAAACAGGAAGCCAGATAAAAAAGAGCAACCACCCATATCGCCACAAACTTCTCCAGATTGCTCGCCGGCAAAGTCAGGAACAAACCTTTAGAGCCATGCACCTTTCGCTCGACAAACTTGAAAAACAAAATAGCTGCGATAAAAATCGTCCAACCCATCAAATTGTTTTGCACAAAACTCCTGTCCCACAACAGGAATACATAGGCCACCAAAAGTAAGCCTATCGTGATCGCCCAGTTCTTCCGGTTCTCAATCCAATCCGCCCGCAGAATAAAGCCGATGCGTTTCAAACTAAATAGGGTATTCATAACTTTCTTCTTTTATACGTTAAACAGTTGCTTGATCTCTTTCGGATTGCGGGTCACCGCCTGAAACAAAAGCTCCAGGGATACCGGCGTTTCCTCACCTCCGACATTCTCACCTACCCCCATTAGGCCGACAGGAGACGTTTCGGCATACAATACTTTCTCTTCGGCAGACACCAAACGGAAAAAAAGTTTCTCGGCCACCTTACCCAGATCGGCGTTCAACAGGATCCGGCAGTTTTCCAAAATCAATACCGAATCGATCAGACTCTCCAGGTCGCGTACCTGATGCGTGGAAATAATCACCGTCTGATTTTCATTCAGGCAAGAAGAAACCAGGCGCCGAAACACCACTTTGGAAGGGATATCCAAGCCGTTGGTCGGCTCGTCTAATAACAACAGAGGCGCCTGAACGGATAACGCCAAAGCCAGCGCCACTTTTTTCTTCTGCCCCAACGACATCTTCGCGATCCGTTTATCCCCCTCGATCTCAAATTCTTTGAAACAAAGATCCGCCAGGTCCTGACGGAAACCCGGATAGAACGGCCGGTACATTTCCATATAGGCGTTGGCCGTCACATCCGGCAGCTTCACTTCCTCCGGCAAGATAAACAACTGCTGCAGGAAATCGACCGCCCGTTTCTTCGGCTCTGCATCCAAGACCCGACACTGCCCGCTCTGGGGAAACAACTGCCCGCAAAGGATATTCAACAGCGTGGTCTTCCCTTCGCCGTTCTTCCCCAATAAACCATAAATACGTCCGGGTCCCATTTCCAACGTAATATTCCGAAGGACCGGTTTATTGCTTTTATAAGCAAAATTGACATCTTTAAGTTGTATCATATCGATCATTTATCTGTATTAGCATATTAGTACACTGCAAATGTAATTATTCTTTCGCGATAAACAAATTATTCCGGCTTTTTTTCCCGAAAACGCATAAAAAGCCATCTGCGGATTCGAATCCGGATTGGCCCGAGTATTTCTGTCAACCGACGGGAGTATTTGTTTGTTGATAACCGTCAACACATTTGTTGATAATTATCAACAAATGAATAGTCCCTCAAGTAGACTCATTTAGTGGCCTTTATAATTCCGGAAAAACAGGGGTAAAATCGTTCAATTTATGGCTATATTAGCCCCTGGAAACAAGACGAAACAATTATGAACTATAATAGTCCGAAAGAAATAGCCGTTGAATTTGCCGCGGCCGGCATAAACAAGAGCCGTATGCCTTTTTTGCATTTTGCCCTTATTGCGATCCTGGGCGGAGCGTTTATTGCCTTTGGCGGACTGTTGTCCGTTACGGTTGCCGGAGGAATGCCGGGCGTAGGCGCCGCCAATCCGGGGCTGATTAAGTTTATTTCCGGCGCGCTTTTCCCGATCGGACTGATTATGGTGTCGATCACCGGGGCGGATCTATTCACCAGCGACTGTACGGCTTTCACCCTGCCTTTATTGCAAAAACGGCTGAAAGCAATCAGCTACATCAAGCTACTGATTTATTCTTATCTATTTAATTTCATCGGCACACAGCTTATCGCCTACCTACTCTCGACAGGCGTCGGGCTATTCGATCAGGAGCCCTGGCAGAGTTACCTCCATCAATTCGCCGCGGGCAAGGTCAACCAGGACTTCACCACCGTACTGATCAAAGGCATTGGTGCCAACTGGCTGGTATGCCTGGGTATGTGGATGGGCTACGCGGCGAAAGATATTTCGGGCAAGTGCATCGGCATCTGGATCCCGGTGATGCTCTTTGTCACCTTAGGTTACGAGCACTCCATTGCCAATATGTTCTTTATTCCCGCCGCGATCTATTCGGGTGCCGATATCCTGTGGAGCGCTTTCATCCTGCAAAACCTGATCCCCGCGACTCTCGGCAACCTGATCGGAGGAGCCGTCTTTGTCGGATGCGCCTACTGGTATTTATACCTCCGGGAGAGATAAGATCACCATATATAGGGATATTCACCCGTAAATATCCCTTGATATAGGTATTGTTCCGTTACTCGGTTTCCCAGACATTTGTACCGTTCTCCAAAGGGGGACGGGAGAAACCTTTTCTTCCTAAACCATGCATTAAATAGATTGACAATGAAAAAGACAGCCATTTTCTTTGGTTCTTCTTCCGGCACAACGGAAGATATCGCCGGACGTTTAGCCGGCAAGTTAGGGATTGATTCTTCGGATGTATATAACGTAGGTGAAGCCAGCGTGGAAGATACTGCCGCGTACGAACTTCTGCTCTTGGGATCATCGACCTGGGGTGTAGGTGATTTGCAGGACGATTGGGAAGGCTTCCTGCCGAAGCTAAAAAAAGCCGATCTATCCGGCAAGACCGTTGCCTTGTTCGGAACCGGCGACGCCTCTTCTTTTGGCGACTCCTTCTGCGATGCGATCGGCATCATTTACAAAGAATTACAAGATACAGGATGCCGTTTCTGCGGATTCACCTCACCCGAAGGCTATATTTTCGACGACTCCGTGGCTTTGATCGACGGCCAGTTTGTCGGCCTGCCTTTGGATGAAGTCAATGAAGACAGCGAAACCGATGGGCGCCTCGACCGCTGGGTGGAAGGATTGAAGAATAATTGATCCCAAAGAACAAAAAGCCCAAAATACCCTCCGAACAGAGTTTTTCGTTTTTTTACTTACATCATACAGGATTTTCTTTCATCGCTGGATATCAGGCATATCGGCGTATGACTACGCCTTATGCAGTAGTCAGAGTAGTCAGATGAGTAGTCAGAGTAGTCAAGTAGTCAAGTAGTTAAGTAGTCGCATGCGGTATTTTCTACTTGACTACTAAGGAGCGAAGCGACTGATAACTACTTGACTACTCTGACTACTAAGGAGCGAAGCGACTGATAACTACTTGACTACTCTGACTACTAAGGAGCGAAGCGACTGATCCGTTTAACATTGTCGGCTGTTCCGGCTGTATGATGGTAGTAAAAAAATGAAAAACTGTTTTGGGTGATCGATTTACCGCTGTTTGCCGTTTACATTTGTTAACATCCGCCATTTAACTACCAAGCCACCACCTCTCCAAAAAGGCCGTCGGAGTTTTCCAAAAGGCCGTCGGAGTTTTCCAAAAGGCCGTCGGCCTTTTTCAAAAAGCTGCCGGGCTTGAGTAGTCAAAGTAGTCAAGTAGTCACATGTGATACTACTCCCCCTCCTACTCAGGGATATTTTTCTGCCACTGCCGGAAGGTCGTGCCGGTATATTGCTTGAAGGTACGGCTGAAGGTGGAGATGTTGGTGAAGCCGCTTTTGGTGGCGAGCTGATCTTGGGGAATCTCGGGGTGCTGGCGCAAGAGGTCGCAGGCGTAGGTGATGCGGCGGCGGTTGATAAATTCGGAGAAGCCGCATTGGTACTCTTCGCGTATCAACTGGGCGATATAGGTGCGGTTGGTCTTCATCCGCTCGGCGAAGTCTTCGCGCCGCAGGTTCTTCTGCAGGAATATTTTCTCTTCCTCCATCAGGCGGTTAAATTCAGGCAGGAGCTTTTCATAACTTTTGGCTGCCGGTTCGGCGGTTTCGGTAAGTTCTTCAACGGCCTCTTCTGTTGGCGGTTCCGGTGTCTCGGCAGGAGTGGGTTCCGGCCAGCGGGAGAAATAAAAGCCTACACCATAACAGATCCCGATGGCGGGCAGGCTTACGGCCAGGATTTGCGTCAAGCTTAGTTGTTCATTCAATCGGATGTCCCAATAGCTCTCCAATACATAATAGCATCCGAATATCCCTACCGCCAGGAGAAATAATCCGATCGCCGCCATGCGCTGCGCGCGCCGGTATTCTTTCCATCTGACACCCAACAGGACGGACCAGAAGAGACAGATGCAGGGAGGGAAAAGGAGGGGGAGGGAGAGGAACATGGGAATAATTGTTAATTATGAATTGTTAATTGTTAATCGCTTTACGCTTAGCGAAGTGTAAAGCTATTGGGGATTAGGAACTATCTTAGCTCCCCTTCTTATCCAAGAAGAGGAACTAAGAATGTCTATTAGCCAATTAATCATTAATAATTAATCATTAACCATTACCTTCCACGTCTGTGTCCCGGCGCGAACGATATAAACGCCCGGTTGTAATGTGATGGTTTTTGAACCCCGAAGTCCACGAAGTTGCACCATGTGTTGGCCGGTGATCGAGTAAACCGCCACATCCACGGCGTTAGCCGTTCCGTTTTCAACTTTCAACTTTCCACTTTCCACTACAACGCGCATGCCGTGCGTCAGCTCGGCGTTCGACGTTGTATTCGTTCCTTCGATCACCACCACAATCGAGGTAATCACCTTATCGATCGTATAAGAAAGCACTGTAGCACGCAGGGCATCCGGTTGGATCTCCGTCCCATTGGCAAAGACCTGTACCTTCGCCGGATCAATCGAATCGTCGAGTGTCAGTGTAAAGCTGAACTTCTCCCCGTATGCCACTTGATGCACACCGGCGCCCACATTGATCGCTACACCTTCCACCTCCGGCAGTGTCACGGCATATTCTTTCATCGCGATCAGGATCGAATGGTTCTGTTTGATCGAGTTGAGGATATAAGAGAAATACTTACCCGCGCCCAGATCATTAAATGCCGTTTCAATGCCATCGATCACAAAAAATATATCGGCAGCTGTAGCCGTAGTCGCTTCCGGCAGGAATTGCAGGAACAGATGTCCGTTTTCCGCTACCTGATGATTACCGGCAGTCATACCGTACAAATCAATACCCGGAGCCACTTCCAGGGTGATGGTGTGGTAAGTGGGGGATGGAGGGGTTTCAGAGCTTGCTTTCAATGGGTTTTTGATATCGGGTTGTTTAACCAACATCTCACCTTTGAGTTTGGGCATTAAGGCATCAGCGCCGGAGAAGTCCCAAGAATCATCATCTTCAAAATTCCAATTACCAGCGAAAGGCTGGTCGCTCATAGAGCCTGTCCATAGGGAGCCTGTCTTTGCTCCCTCTGGTCCATCTACACCATAATAGCTATCTTCCTCGCCTTTTAACCAGGCATAGTTTTGTTGTATCCCACTCAAATCCCCCTCATTTTCTATTTTCCCTATCAAAGAATATGTGTTGTCATTATTTCCCGTCAGGCTTTGTGATAAGGCAAGGTTAGTAGCAACACTCCCACCCTTATACATCCCTATCAGACCTCCGGTAGCACTATTGTCTAATGTTCCTCCGGTTATATTTGCGCAGGAATAGCAATTTTCGATTTTGGCTTTAGAGTTTCCGGCTATTCCGCCCGTGAATGCATCTCCTGTAGCTTCACCATCTACTACGATATTGCCGACATTGTAACTGTTGGAGATTTCGGAGTTAGTGCTGACTACATACCCAACCAATCCGCCGATATTTAATGTTCCAATGTTTTTTCCGGTAACTACTCCTTGATTGAAGCATTGATCTATTATCCTACTAGATATTGTCCCACTAGAAGCACCCACTAAACCGCCTATGAAATGTATTGGAATCTCTGAATCGGTACCAACTGAAACAGTAGCACTATTGCTACATAAACTTATTCCTCCTGCTATAAGATTACCAATAAGCCCACCGGTATAGGATATACCTGTTCCAATTACCACTCCACTCACATGACAGTTTTTTACGGCAGAAGCACTACCTGTTATGAGTCCAGCAACAGCTCCTGTTGTATAAGTAACGGAACCGGGAGTCTTATACGACTCGATTGACACATCCTCCAATATTAGATTCTTGATTGTTGCTCCATCAATATGACCAAACAGTCCTCTGTTATAGCTCACATTATTTTCCGTGATCGTTAAATTCTTGATGGTTTTATCTTTCCCGTCAAAAGTGCCTTTAAAGGGGGTGCCGGTTCCTATCGGATCCCAATCGTTTTCCTCTAATTTATTAAGGTCAATATTTCCTGTCATCTCAAATGTATAGAACTCCATAGTCTCTCCTTCATTATTTACAAGATCAGCTAATCTGACTAATCCTGCTGGCGAATCGATAACATATTCTGTTACGCCAACCTGTAGCCCGTCTTTGATGTTAGCAGGTACATCTTCTGCCTTTACCGACCAAATCCCCAGCAGACACGCCAGGGTAAAAAGTAATGCTTTTCTCATGTTCTTTTGTTGTTTTAATGTGTAAGAAATTCTTGTTTATATTTATATGATTGAAACCTATTTTGCATACTTATTGAAAATGAAACGGTGGTAAAACGGTCTGCTTTCGGTGGCAAAAGTAACGGGAATAGGTGCCGGGTTTTTGACGAATCAGCAAAATACTTGACGAATTGCGAAAAAGTTTTGACGAATCAGCAATTTTTAGCCGATGAAAGTCAGAAGGTGCGAAGCGATTTATCGGAGTAGATTTGAAACCCGCCAACCCCCTTTTTTAAAACATCGCACTTTGGTCGAAAAAACATTGCACTTTGGTGAGAAAAACATTGCGCTTTGGTTGACGAAAGTGCGATGTTTTATTGGGCAGTTTTCTGCCACTCACGGAAGGTCATGCCGGTATATTGCTTGAAGGTGCGGCTGAAGGTGGCGCTGTGGGTGAAGCCCGATTGTTGGGCGAGTTGTTCCTGGGTGAGGCCGGGCTGTAGCCGGGCGAGGCGTTGGGCGTAGTCGATACGTCGGCGGTTGATATATTCGGTGAAGCCGCAGCCGTATTCTTCTTTAAAGAGGCGGAAGATATAGTTGCGGTTGGTCTGGGTGAGGCGCACCAGGTCGTCGACCCGCAGGTTGGGCTGCCGGAAGAGGTGTTCTTCTTCCATCAGTTGGAGAAATACGGGCAGGAGCTTCTCGCGGATCCGGTGCCAGTTGTCCGATTCGGGGACGGTATATTGTTCGGGAGTGATTGGCTCGATCTGTCTTTTTTGCCGGGAGAGGTAATAGCCCAGGTAGAAAAGGGCGATACCCCAAAGCGACAGGCAAATACCGATCCATAGCCGGTGGTTCCACCACAATAGATAATCCCATTCGAGGATAAAAAGAGAAAAGAATAAGGCGAAAACAAGAAAGAACAGGATGGGGCGGTTCTGCCGGTTGTGTTTACTCCATGCGTAGATCAATGCGACGTTCGCCAGGGCTACTACCGTCATTTTGTAAATGTAGACATACATTATATAATAGGCGCGGTAGAGTAGATCCGGGTATTTCGCTTCATTCTTCGCATGGGGGTGGAGCGCTTCGGGCAGGAAAGTCAATCGTTGTTCTTCATTCATCCATAGATAAAGACCGGCCAACAGACCACCGACAAACAGGGCGGGCAGGAATAGTAACAGGTCGTTGCGGCGCGACGACGGTTTGCCGGGCGTAAGCCTTCGGATGTAAAGGATCATACACGAAAAGAAACTCAACAGGCAAACGACTTCGACGATCGGCCACCCATTTGTCTGGTCGTAACCTTCCGTCAACATAACAAACCGGATTGCCGAACTGACGCCCATCAGCAACAACGCGGCAGTCCCTGTTTTTACCGACAGAGACGTCTTTCCCCAACGGAATAAAAGTATCGCCGCCCATAAAAAGCAACTGAGACAAGGGACCAGGTAAGGTATATATCGTAACGTTTCCAACATTTCTAACTCTCCGCTTCTAACTTCGCACTTCTACCTTCCTCTTTCTCCAAAAAATACACCTGGAACCCGATATAAAAGAACAATACTCCCTGTGCGAGAAACAGGATCGAAAAAGGAATATAATCTTCTATATAATAGAGGAATTCACCGATCAGATAAGCCAGCATAACGAATAACAACAGGGTCAGGCCGCAGAGTGCCGCGCGGCTATACCTGCGGGATTGTCGATCGGAGAGTTCGAAAAACGATTCCGGATCTTTCCTGCAGTTGATCCACCGGGCAATGATGGGTATCAGGGTAAAGTTGATCATCAGGATATCCACGATACTGGCGATAGGCCCGCCGATCAGGTAATGCAGGGTCGGCAGCAGTGCCACACCGCCTTCTTTAGGCAGTTTATTTTTGCTGCCCAGAAAAGCAGCGATTGCGGCGAGCTGATCTTTGTATTCGATCAATAACAGCAGCAGCGTATTGGCGATGCCGATTAGTAGCGCGGGAATGAACACAATATAGTGGCGGCGGCTGAACGGACGGTCGTCGATCAATGCGCGGTAGAAAAGGAAGAGCAGGCAGAAAAAACCCGTTTGGGTAAAGGTAACGATCCGCCCAACGTAGTGATAGATCCGAAGGTCGGGCATGACCAGAATGGTCCAATAGAACGCATTGATCGCCGCCAATAGCGAAGCGACGGCCCATACGTTCTGCGCCCGCAGGTTTTTCTTCCAACGGATAGCGAAAGTGATTGTCCAAAAGAGACAAACGAGGCAGGGGAACAATAACGCCAGTTCTTGCAGCATGAATTTCTTAGCTTACCACTCTTTGATTTATTGAATCAAAGGTACGTAAAACATCAGGAATGTGCAAAATGTGGTGCTTATAATCTCCGGCAAGCGGTAAAAAGAAAAAAGAAGAAAAAAAGAAGAAGAAATCCCGTATTCCATTATCTTTGAATTTCAAAATAGGAAGGAGTTCGGATATGATAAAGAAAGCTTTTTTGTACGACAGCCCGATAGGGAAGGTTGGGATTGCGGAGAAAGACGGGGCAATCACCAATGTCTTTTTTGGCCAAACGGTTACGCCGGGTGAATGCAGCCTGGAAGAAACACCGTTATTGCAGGAAGCGGCACAGCAACTCAACGAGTACCTGGCCGGCACGCGGATCGTCTTCGAATTGCCATTACAACCGGAAGGCACTCCTTTTCAACGCCGTTGCTGGGATGTTCTATTGACCATTCCCTACGGACAGACACGGACCTACGGCGAACAGGCCACGCAGATAGGCAACCCCAAAGCCAGCCGGGCCGTCGGTCGGGCCAACGGACAAAACCCCATCGCCATCTTTATCCCCTGCCACCGGGTGATTGGCGCCAATGGCTCATTGACCGGATTTGCCGGAGGGATAGAAATAAAGAAACAACTGTTGATGCTGGAGAAGAAAAGATAGACAGACTTTCAGCCGATTCGCCCGTTACGATCAGACGCGTTTTTTAAAGCATGGTATCAATAAAGTGTCTTTGTTGAGCAAAAAAGCTTTTGCGTGTCAATTCATCGACAACCGAGATCAATACCGAGAACTTTAATAACGACATAATCCAGGATTTCTGTATTTCCATTACCCGTTTATTCTCGCAGGATAGAAAATTAACGTGGTAAATACCCAGTGAAGAGGCACAAAGCGAACGGCTCTCCAGGCAAGTATAAGAGCAATCAAAAGCAAGATTCGCCAAATAAATATTCATCGGTTTACCTTTACGGGAAAGACCGGTAGTCGCACATTTTTCAATATCCGCCACGACCTGATACAATTCTTTTTTGATTGTTGCGACTTCCGATTCCGAGATCATCCCCAACTCGAAGAAGTACCGCACGATATGGATATAGTCGATCACGACATTTCGATCCAATACCTGTATGGATTCAAAATCATGAACCGTCAGTACCGATTTCTTTTGGATGATATGCATATCCTCCGGGAAGACTACTTCCGACATCTTCTTTAAATTGGGCTTACAAGAATAGAGCTGATAATAAAGGACATAGGCGGAGACTTTGGATGCCATTTCGTAATTGTACAAAAACTCCTGAGGCAACGATTTATGAGCTTTGTAGTGTTTCGTTGTCGGATCGTTTTTCAAGGGCTCCATCACCTTGGCTATTCCCGTCAGCAGGTCGCAATATTCCTGCAGCGGATCGGGAGTCAGAAAAGTATCCAGATGGAAAGAATAATTATTCCCGTCTTGCAGTCCGGCAAACGAGTCCAGGGAGATATTCAATGCCTGACAGATCTTTACGGCCTCATCCAGGGTAAAAGGAACCTGTCCTCTCAATCGGCGGTAGGCAGCTTCTACATTCAGACTAAGTATATCTGCCAGAATAGTGGCGACATTCTTTCCTGTGACTCTTTCTTTAATAACCTTAACCAGATTATTGCTAACAGATTCCATTCATTCAATCATTAAAGAACATTTTTTAAAAAAAAAGGCTACACTCTCGATTACTTCGCCGTAAAGATAATAAATTCAACATCCGATTTCGCTTTTAGCCTTCTTTTTTTCGTTTTAAGACGAAACAGGTTGTTTTTATGCAAGGAACTGATACATTTGTAAGTTATAAGTTATTTTTTTTTGTAAAAAAGCACAGAATGAAACTCTTAGATAATTATAGTTCCTTCAAGCTCTTCCTGATCAGTTTTGTCAGTGCAATATTTATTGTATATCCCAACATTGCCTGCCTGCCCTGGGAACTCAGTTTCCTGGATGAGTCCAAACATGGCGCTCATTTGACCTTTTTCGTTATCCGGTATACCTTTTTCCTCTTATTGATCTGGAGGTTACTATATTATAACCTGCGGAAGATCACCGATCTCTGTTTTAAGAACCGCGCCATACGTACGTTCCTGATCACCGCCGTGGCCTATGTATTGTTTGTAGCCATCATGTATCTGTGGTACAATAAAATTCATGGCTTCGGAAGCATACTCCTGTTTCAGTTCTTTGTCGTTTTCATTGTCTGCACCTTTGTGGGCCATGTCTTTATGATGTACAACGTACAACGCCGGAAAGAACAGGAGATCGAGCAGTTGAAGATCGAGAACCTGCAAAGCCGTTGCGACGCATTGGCCAACCAGATCAATCCGCATTTCTTCTTCAACTCACTGAACAGCCTGTCGGCCCTGATCCGGAAAAAAGAAGACGAGAACACACTGGCATTTGTGAATAAACTCTCCGATGTCTTCCGCTATATCCTGCAAAGCGATAAAAAAGGGTTGGTCAGCCTGAACGAAGAGCTCGAGTTTGTGGAAGCTTTCCGGTATATGATGGAAGTGCGCTTTGCCAATAAACTGGAATTCGATATCGAAGTGGATCAAGGAAAGCTGGACCTGAAGATACCGGTCTTGTCGCTCCTCCCCCTGATCGATAATATCGTCGTGCACAATACGATAGACAGCCAATACAAGATGACCGTGACGATCCGGCTGAACGAACAATGCGAACTGGTCGTATCCAATCCGATCCATCCCAAACTGACGCCGGCGGAAACCAACGGCACAGGAATCCGAAACCTGGAAAACCGGTTCATCCTGTTGATGAATCAAGAGATACGAATAGAAGACAACGGGAATACATTTACGGTTTATCTGCCCCTGGCTTCTAACTGCTAACTTCCAACTTCTACAAACATGAAAGTCCTGATAGTTGAAGACGAAACGGTTGCGTATGAAAACCTGGTGGAGATCATCCACGGGATCGATGCCTCGATCGAGGTATTGGGCAATACGGAAAGCATCAACCAGACCATAGACTGGTTGCAAAACCATCCGGCGCCCGACCTGATCTTTATGGATATCCATTTGTCGGACGGTTCGGCTTTTGCCATTTTCCAATACATAACGGTGGAGACACCGATTATCTTCACCACCGCTTACGATGAATATGCGATCGAAGCGTTCAAGGTAAACAGTGTGGATTACCTGTTGAAGCCCATCAAAGCCCATGAACTGGAAAGAGCCCTACTGAAACTCAGCAAATGGACGCGAACCGAAGTGGTGCAATACCTCGCGCAGATGACCCAGCTCAAGCCACAGAAGCGTTTCAAGGACAAACTACTGATTCCCGTAAAAGATAAATTATTACCGATCAGCCTGAAAGAGGTCTCCTGTTTCTACACCACCGACAAGAACACCTGTATCTACCTGAAAGACGGGAGTCAATACAGTTATGCGAAAACGCTGGAGCAGATCCTCGCCACGCTCGACCCGGCGAATTTCATTCGTGCCAACAAACAATTCATCCTTGCGCGCGACAGCGTCAAGAACATCACGATCTGGTTCGACAACCGCCTGCTGGTCACCCTCGATATCGAAACACCCGAACGCATCTACATCAGCAAAAACAAAGCCTCCGAGTTTAAGGCCTGGGTAGTAAATTCGATCGATTAATAAACCATAAAATAATTCCTCATGAAACGAGAAGCATTCAAAATGTACCTGAAACCAGGGTGTGAAGCCGAGTACGAAAAAAGACATGCCGAGATATGGCCAGAGTTGCAACAATTACTCTCCGCCAACGGGGTGTGCGACTATTCCATCTTCTGGGACAAAGAAACGAACCTGCTCTTTGCCTGCCAGAAAGTAAACGGCGAAGGCGGATCGCAAGACATGGGCGACAACCCGATCGTTCAACGCTGGTGGGAATATATGGCGGATATCATGGAGACTAATCCGGACAACTCCCCCGTTTCCATCCCCCTGCAGGAAGTGTTTCGCATGGAATAAAACGCGGTTGCGCTGACCCTTTGCAGCTTTTTGCCCGTCTTCGTCATCTCTATATATGGAATTTATAAATAGTAAAGTTATGAAGACGTTGAGATTTCTTTTAATGATTACAGCAGTGTTATCTACTGCGATGAGTTTCCAATCTTGCCTGGATGATGACGACGACAACTATTGGGAACTTCAGTACCCCAATGCATTGGTTACGGTAAAACCGGTAGACGCGAACTCGTGCTACCTGCAACTGGATGATGCAACCACCCTATTACCTGTCAACCTGACCTCTTCTCCTTTTGGAGAGAAAGAAGTCAGAGCGTTGATGAACTTCAAAGAAGTAGATGCCTCCAGCGGCGGATACACCAAAGCGGTACATGTGAACTGGATCGACAGTATCCTGACCAAACCGATGGTGCCCGATCTGGCTCTGGCGAACGACTCCGTATACGGAAATGACCCGGTAGAGATGATCAACGACTGGGTGACGATTGCCGAAGACGGTTACCTGACCCTTCGTTTCCGCACGCTATGGGGCAATGATAACAAGCCGCACCTGGTCAACCTCCTGATCAATCCGGATCCGGAAAAACCCTATGAGGTAGAGTTCCGGCATAACGCATTCGGTGATCATTACGGTGTCCAAGCAGATGGCCTGGTGGCATTCAACCTGGACAGCCTGCCCGATACGGAAGGGAAAACAGTTAAACTGAAACTGAAATGGCATTCATTTGCCGGCGAGAAAACTGCGGAGTTCGATTACTGCACCCGCAAAGCCACGCCCGCAAATTCGGCGATAACCACGGAAAGAAGCGTAGTGAAGGTGAAATAAACCTCCCGTACGATTCGAAATAAGGGAAAGAGGCTGTCTCAAAAGAAGAGACAGCCTCTTGTCGTTTCGTGCAAAAGACAGGGATTTATTTTGAAATACGTAATTAGTTCGGTAGTTTTGCCGGCTAATTCTAAAAATAAAAAGCATATGTCTACATATACAGAAGATAAAAGAAAGGTTACAACCCACCGTTTATGGGAGATGAAACAAAAAGGCGAAAAGATCAGTGTATTGACTGCCTACGATTACATGATGGCTAAAGTGATCGACGAGGCCGGTATCGACGCGATCATCGTGGGCGACTCCGCCTCGAACACCATGATCGGCAATCAGACCACATTGCCGATCACACTCGATCAGATGATCTACCATGCCCGCTCGGTGGTCAATGCCACCCGAAGAGCGTTGGTAATCGTCGATATGCCTTTCGGCACCTGCTCGGGCAATCCCTTGAAATCACTCGACGCAGCGATCCGGATCATGAAAGAATCAGGAGCCGACGCCCTGAAGATCGAAGGCGGAAAAGAGATCCAAGAAGATGTGAAGAAGATTATCGATGCCGGCATCCCGGTCATGTCGCACCTGGGCCTGATGCCTCAGTCGATCAATAAATACGGTACCTATGCCGTGCGCGGCAAAGACGAAAAAGAAGCGGAAAAGCTGATGGCCGACTGCCTGTTGATGGAAGAGCTCGGTGCCTTCGGTATCGTTCTGGAGAAGATACCCGCCCGTCTGGCCACGGAGATCTCCGGCCGCCTAACTATCCCCACCATCGGTATCGGTGCCGGATCAGGCGCCAACGGGCAGGTATTGGTCATCCACGATATGATGGGCATGAACAAAGAGTTCTCCCCCAAATTCCTTCGCCGCTACGCCGACCTCTACACCATCATGACCGAGGCCACCCAGCACTACATCCAGGACGTAAAAGACGTACAGTTCCCCTCGAAAGAAGAAAGTTATTAGTTCAGTATACGACAAACCGGAATCGCTTTATCCGCACCAACAGCTATCACCCCAAAAGAGACAAAGCCATTGGTCGATTCCGGTTCCAGTAGTGTAACCGCATAGTTCGCGTTCTTCTGATTCAAAGGTACCAGGTAACTGCCGGCCGGGATAAGTCTTTTGTTCGATCGGGTCTCGGCTGTGCATCGTACCACATGAATCTTTTCCCACTCGACCGGGTTTTTTACATGTTCGGTAACCACATATTCTTCGACGTCCCACACTTTCTCTTTGTCAATCCTTTCCACATGAACACCTAAGGTCTGTAAAATACGCACAGCATTAAAACAGGTATCCAACAAGAGATAGGCTTTCGGACGCTGGCGCACAAATAACGGCTCACAGGCAGTGGCATCAGCAAAGGGCAATGCGATGGAGAAGGTGTCTGCCAAAGTTGCATCCACAAAACGAACGCTCTCTGTTGTTTCTTTTGAACGGAAGGAAACATGGACGTTGCTTTTTCCCTGTCTGGTTTCTTTAATAGCCTGTGTGATCACCTTTTTCAAGCTCTTTTTCTCTTCCACACAGGTTTGCAGCAGATTGCAGGCAACCGTATAACCAATATCCACCCGACGGGCAAAAGACGTTTGTCCCAAGCCTATCCCCCGGATCTCTAAAAACATCGACAGGGCATTCGATAATGCATAATTGGTGGAACTGGATTGCGGACTTCTGGCACCTTTAGAGAGAGATAATTGTTCGCCCCGCTGATTAACCGTGTAATAATAGCCATAACTATACCCTTTTGCAGCCAATGCCTGTCCGGCTCTCTCCTGCAAAACATGCAGAGAGAAGTTCCGGATGCCGGGCGCAACATTCAGATGACCTGTCGGCAGAAACAGGATGTCTTCGTATACACCGGCTTCTCTTCCGGTGATCCGGTGATATTCCGGTTTCCACGGGCGATACTCATGTATATCGAGCGCCACCTCCGGATTCCACGCCATAAAAGCCTCTTTTAGCAATACAGAGACCGGATCGGCCAATTTCGTCTGGTCGCGATTCAAATCCAGTCCACTACCCGACACCCGGCTTTGTATAGCATAGCCATCGACATTGGCTATCGGAAGTAGAGCGATCTCTAAATGATTCAGCAATAGCCTTCCTTCCTCGCTGTTCAGCAGATAATCAGCCAGCATACAAACCGCTTCCGGTCCGGCCGGCTCATTCCCATGCAGTCCGGCCTGTATCCAGACCTTTACCTTACGCTTGTCGTTCCCTTTTCCAAGGTAAAATATCGGGATCTCGCGCCCCTGTTCCGTCCGGCCGATACTGCTGAACGACGCATCCGGATATTTGCCGGCTAATGCCTGCAGATACTCTGCGATCTCGACCGTCGAAGCAAGACCTTCGGTGAAATGTTTACGCAAAGTGGGGGTATGATAAGATTGCAGTTGCGGTTCGGGATAAAATTTTCGGGAGATTTCCTCTGATTGGGGAATAGGACGAAGATTCCATTGCGGCAGATTGCTCAACACAACTTCTTGGGCTATGCGTTGCAGATAAGCGGCCTCTTCTTCATCCAATCCCGCAGTATAAACGGACTGATAAGGTGTTTGAAAGAAAGTGCTGTAAAAGACATTCGCCGCCAGATAAGAACCCGACAAAGTCGGATGGCTACCATCCGCTTCATAAAGGGATAAAGCCGGCCGCTCTTTCCGTACTCTTTTCCACGAAATACCCACGGGAGCACACCAGGCATCGAGCCGCCCGGCCATCTCCAGATAGCTTTCGGCCAATCGCTGCTGCATTTCGTTATACGTATCGATATGATGCCCCCAGGTCATAAAGAAAATAGTCTTTCCTTTCGGGTTAAAAGCCTTACGCACACTATCCAACGCTTGCGCATAGGGATAGACATTCTCCTGCACCCACCCCTTTTCTTTTGCTGGTGCCTGGCTTTGTTCCTGAAAGACAACAAAATCCCAGCCTCCCTCTTTTATGGCATCCAGTGTCTCCCGGCTTTCGGCATGCTGCCGTAAGTACCATCCGCCATGGGCCACTTGCTTCACAGCTAAAGGACGGCCGGTGGAATGGGCTATGGCTTGTACCATCCGGGGCATTTCATTAAAAAAGGTATAACTGTTTCCGATAAACAGGGCGCGGATCGAATCATTCAATAGCGTTGGTATCGCTTTTATCCCCATCGGAGAAGATTGATGGCCCACCCCTTCGACCTCCTCTTTCCGCCAATGAAAGGGCCAGCCATTCTCCGCTGCCAACTGTTGTGCAAAGTTATAGAATGTTCTTCCCCGTTCTAAACGTTCCCGCCCCTGTAGTTCGGCTTCGGGTGTCTTCCTCAAAAAGGATTCGCGGATCGTATCTTTCATTCCCAACTGAATAACGATATCTTTGGCGAGATAGCGCTTCAGGACATCATCGTCGACATAAGGTATATCACCTACACCGTAAGGGAAAAGCTGCTCTTTATCCGGAAAGGTGTACCATCCGGGACTACCCACAATAGCCTTTGCCACATAAGGACTATCATAGAAAAGCATATATCGATGTACAAACTGTCCACCGGCCGAGTGGCCATACATATTATATTTCGCAGCTCCGGCACCCGAATGTTCACGGAAATAGTGAAAGATCTCATCAATCAATGCCGAGGTCTGCAATGCTTGTTCCTTTACGCCTGTCCGATCGGTAGTCAACACACCTGTTTCCTGATAATCTTCGAGCGGGTACAATTCTAAATCAAAATGGGGCAGCAGAAAGATAAAGTTCCGTTCCTCCGCCAACTTTTGCCAGGTTCTCACCAGATGGGCATATCCCCGGTCGGCGCCTTCAAAAACAAATACAACCGGCATGTTCTTCCGATCGCCCAGGGGGGGTATATAATAATGTACATCCACCGGCCGGTCGGCAAAAGGAATATACGCTGTAAAAGTGAACATCCCTTCCCCGGCTGGTAATTGCTGGGCAGACAAATGAGACAAGGCAAGGAGAAGAGCCGCAAAGGCAAAGATTACTTTACTTTTCATACTTCGTATCTCCCCTTTTTGATAATCTTTCCATCCCTCATCATCTGTTCTCCTTTAGCAAAGACATCCGTCAGGCGGAGCTGCTCATCCAACAAACAGAGATCGGCATCATATCCTTTTTCGATACGTCCCTTGGCTGGCAAATGCATATTGGAGGCCGGATTGGTGGTGATCAATTGCAAGGCCTGCTCCAGGGACAGTCCACATTCCTTCACCAACAAACCCATCTCTTTCAGGTTCAGATCCAACGGAGCTGGCGTATATGTATCTTCCCCTGTCGCCGGATTAAACTTACGGACGCCTCCCCTTCCGTCACTGGAAAAGGTGATTCGGTCAAGAGGAACTCCGGCTTCCAAAGCCTTAACCACACAACGGTGAGGGGCATCGAACTTCGTGCCACCGGTAGAAAAGTCAACCATCCCGCCCATCTTCGCAAAGGAAATCGCCTGATTAAACAGAGCCTCGGTACGGATAAGGTGAGTAGGCGAAAGATAAGAGATCAACGAAGGATACCTCTTTGCAATATCCAATAGGATAGAGATTCCTTCGGGAAGATTCCCTAAATGAATATGCAATACACCGACCTTTCCTGAAGTAAACCCACCAAGACGTACCTGATTAATCAGTCGAAGGATCTCCATCTCCGTCGGGAAAGAGCTGCGGTCATCACTCATCGCTACCTTACAGCCGATAACCTTATCAATAAAGATCAGATCTTCGGCAACACTATTGAGCATTGTTTTCTCCGGCAGACCATAATAGCCGGTCAGCATATAAGCCGACAAGCCTTCGGCATCCAGCGCTTTGGCTTTGGCATACAAAGAGCTTAACTCTTTGACAAAACCATCAGTACCTAAAAGGCCTACCACCGTAGTCGTACCATGGGCGATCAAATCGCTTAACTGAACTTCCGGCACTAAGGAGGCATATCCGACCTGACCTCCGGCACCAGTTATATGCACGTGCTGATCAATAAACCCGGGAGTAACGACTTTACCTTCGGCATCAAACAGCTCCACCTCTACTCCGGACAGGCTGATTTTTTTATCTACTAATGCGATTTTATCTCCTACTATCAGTAGATCATTCACCCCTTTTTTCTCGGGCGAATAGAGATTCGCGTTCTTAATTACTTTAAACTTCATACGGCATCTCGGGTTATAAGGTTATAAAATGATACGCTAACAAAAAGATCAAACTTCCGGTAAGAGGCAATGCATTCCGTTTAGCCAATTCCATCGGAGAAACACCGGCTATTCCTGCTATGGCAACAATAACACCGGCAATGGGTGAGATTGCTCGCCCCATACTGGCCGACAACTGCATGGGTAACACCATAGCTGAGACCGGCAGACCCAATTGTTTGGCTATGTTTGGCAACAATGGGCCAAAAGAGAAGAAAGCAGCATTCCCGCTTCCCATCAACACTGCCGCACCAAACACAATCAGCGTCATCAGAATAGAGATCAACGCGCCGGAGAAGCCCAAATGCGTGGATGTAGAGATCAGAGAATCTATAAAACCCAGACTGATCAGTCCTTTAGAGAACATATCAGCTGCAACAATCAAAGTGACCACGCTGACAAACACATTACCCATACCTTTCCAGAAACTGCCAAAAGCCTCAAAGGTTTGCTTCATGCTGCGGTTGTGGATTAAGACAAACAACAATGAGACAAACAAAGAAAAGAGCATAGCCGTAGTCGTATTCAACTGGATTGGCGGATCAAACAGACCGACATAAGGAGAGAATACCATCAGCAGGATCAAAGGGAAGACCGGCAATAAGGCAAAATAAAGAGGAGCATTTACGGTGAACGGAGTATTCGGTTCGGTAGTCGTCGTTTGTTCTACATTCGCTCTTTCTATTCTTTCTTTATCTTTCCTGTCGAAATAGCGGTTATTAAAATAGTAAAGTAACATAACGACTGCAGTTGTTGGCAACACTAGAGGTAGCTGATGTTTAATGAAATAGAAGACATTCGTCTCACCAATCAATTCTGCCGCCAAAGCGGTATTGGCCGAGCCCGGTCCCTGATCAAAGATCGTTGCCGCAGAAATCACGGACAAGGCCGTAAGCTTACTCACACCCAAATGCACCAATACCGGATAGATCGAGGCTACAAGAAGCAACCCGAGCCCGGCTGCAGAGGGAGTCGTAAGAAATAGCATCTGTCCGATAGGGATTGTGATTGTTGCCGCCAGATAGGGATGTTTACTAAAAAAGGAAAGCGGCTTCATCGAGACATACACCAATGCATTGGTCGCCTCTATTTTATTCATAAAAGCAACATATCCGCCAATCGTCATTATCATCAATCCGGCACGGCCGATATTGGTGATAAATGTCTCTTCAACCACCTTAAACAGATCGAAGACGGGGCTTCCCGTTGGCTTATTCAATTCCAGCGTATGCACACCGGTCAACAAAGCAACCATAATCATCAGAATCCCGGCAAGGATCAACACGCCTTGCGGATTATATTTCTTATAAAGCAGATAGGCTGTTACGATAATAACAAATATGGAAATAATCATATCTATTCAGATTAGTACACCTCATAGGACATCTATCCCCCTCCGGCTAACAGAAGTGCTGCCGGAGAGAGAGAAACGAAATAAGATTGTAATAGAGTTGATAATTAATAACCCGGGTTATTCTGCAGTGCGCGTCCCGTATTTGAGTCGATAAAGATCTGCGGTAAGGGGAAGAGAACCGGAACTTCATACGTATTCATCCCTCGTGCATCACGACCTGCCACCTCGTTATGTTCGCGCGAGCGCCGTTTGAAGTAATTATTCACATCCCGTTCATCCCCACCGTTTTCCTGGCTCACACGCATCAACGTATGACGGCGTTCTTCTTCACACAACAATTCACGGCTGCGTTCATCCAATATCAGATCCAAACCACCGCTCGACAAGTCGGCTGTCGTAATCGCCACAGCGTTGGCACGCTCACGCACCCGATTGATCCACTTGATCGCCTCATCATAGTTGTTCTTTTTGTATTGCGCTTCGGCATAGAGTAGGTAGCTATCGGAAAGACGAAGATAGACTACATCGGCATACGTAGCATCGATCTCGCCCGAAGTGGCAATCATCTGTACATAATCCCATTTACGGGTAGAGGGCCATTTGTAGTTCTGGATCGTCGTGCGGGTATCGTCAAGCATAGTCGAGGTCAGCGTGGTATCGATAGGCGATACACCCTTATCCAGGAACTCGACGATATTACCTGAAGCATCTTTCTCATAGATCTTCCAGACAAATGCCGGTTCATTGATACGCATATCCTGTGCACCCATATTCTTATAGTTGTACAACCGAATCGCTCCGAGGGAGACAGAGACGCGTCCGGCACCTTTCCCCCCATTATTCAGCCAAAACACTTGCGGATGAGTAAGTGTACCACTGGTAAATTCAGGTGCGCTACGATTGCTGTTCTTGATCACTGCGTCATTCACATAATAATTCTTCCATGTACTCTTGATATACATATCACCGGGAACACCGGCCGAACTTATCGTCGGTTCGGTATTCACAAAGTAGAACAACACCTCTCTGTTCCCATCTTTATAGGCCGGAGTGGTAAAGACATCGATAAACGGACAATCAGGCGTTGCCGGGCTTTGTCCGAAAGGAGCCGTCATCAGCGAATAATCCCCACTCTCGACTAACGGGCGAAGTACATTGATCGCTTCATCGGGATTACCCATAGCCAGGTAAAGTTCGCCCAGGTAATGACGGGCCATTGCACCCGATATGGCATTGTTATTCGAAGTACGCAAAGGAAGGGTGTTCACGGCAAACGTAAGATCATCTTCCATCACTTCCCGTATTTCAGCTACCGGGTTACGCTCCCAGTCGGTACGGTAGTTCAATCCGTCAATCTCTTCGGTAGAAAGAGGCACTGCACCATACGAATAGGTCAGATGACGATAAGCCCAAGCACGGAAGAACTTGGCACGAGCAACAATATCATTTTTATTGGCCAGATTCTCTGCTTCCGAGTTGCCGCCCCAATCAACCGATGTACGTTCGGCACGGGAGATAACCATATTGGCCGTGTTAATGATCTTGTATAACCAAAGGAATGTTCCTTCAAAAATAGCCAGGTCGGTCTTACGTATCTCACTGGGATAATAAAGGAATTTCAGTTCCTGACTGGCATTATTCGCCCAAGCATTATCTGCGCCACTCGAGAAAGCAGCATGCAGAACGACCGGAATACTTCCTACGCCATTGGAGTCGCCCCGACGGTATTCATTCCGCATAAGTCCGTGTAAAGCCGTTATCATGGATTGAAAACCTGCCTGATCAACTAAAAGATTTTCTGCGTATATCGCATCGCGAGGTTCTTCTTTGAGAAAATCAGTCTCGTCACACCCCGACATCATCAAGACAAGAGATAATATAATTAGAATAGAAATTGACTTTTTCATATCTTCATTCTTTTAAACATGTTAGAAATCAAACTTTACCCCCACAACAACCGAACGCGTTTGAGGAGCTGCCCGCTGGCTGCTTATATATTCAGGATCCAAGCCAGTCCAAGTTGTCCAGGTATAGAGATTCTTCAAATTGGTATAAACTTCCAGGCGCTCTATGCCAGCCTTGGTCATCAACGTCTTTGGCAATTTGTAAGAGAGGGTGACATCCTGTAAACGGATGAAATCTGTTTTTTCATAGAAACCTGCACCTTCGGGGTTTACCCCGTTGTTAAGTTGATTCTTAGGATAGGTATTGATTGGATTATCCGGCGTCCAAAACTCAATCATCATCTTGTTCTGCGCATAGGAGTTGCCATTCACATCTCTCAGGTAATTTCTGGCCGTCCGGCCAAACTGTGAGTTGAGAAAGAAGCTCAATGTAAAGTCTCTGTAGGTAAACATATTCATCATACCGATCGTGATATCCGGAATGCTCTTGCCAATGATCGCCTTATCGGCTGTGGTGATTCCTACCTCTCCGTCCAGGTCTTTATATTTCATATAGCCCGGGATGGAAGAAGGGTAGTTCGGATCTTGTGCTGATTTAGGATTTGCCGGATCGGTGATTTGCCAAATGCCATCAAACACATAATCATAGTTCGCCCCAACCGACTCACCGATAAACCAACCGGAAGCCACATCATCGATAGGCTTGCCATCCTCATCAAACAGCCCGACGTTCTTAATCTTTGAGTTATAATGTACCAGATTCAATGTCGTATTCCACTTGAAGTTCTTCTTCAGGATATTGGTTGAAGACAATTGTAGTTCCCAGCCTCTGTTTGAAGTTTCACCTACGTTATCCAACAGTACGTTCGTTCCATTAATAGTCGGAATCGTTCTTTGCAGTAACAAATCTTTGGTATTCGACCAATACATATCGTATGTTCCCTGAATACGTCCTTCCAGAATACCGAAATCAACACCTACATTGAAAGAAGTAGTTGTTTCCCAACCCAGGTTTGGAGAAGCTAACTGTACCGGATAAAAGCCATACATCGGTTTGTGGTCTTCTGTCAGATAATTAAAGGTATTCAAGCTGGGCAGAGTTACGTAAGCTCCGCTTACCGCTTCATTACCATTCATACCATAGGAGGTCCTCAATTTCAGACTGCTGACAACATCACTCACCTTTGAATTCATAAAGAACCCTTCATTGGATAGATTCCATCCTAAAGCCAAAGAGGGGAATACACCGAATTTACTATCTTCCCCAAATGCGGAATAGCCATCCCGACGGGCAGTAAGCGTAATCAGGTATTTGCTATCATAAGAATAATTCAGACGAGCCATCTGCGAGATATGGTTTTGTTTCCAATAACTTCCGGTCCCGGACAGTGTCCCTGCTTTTGCTACCTGATAGTAAGACATTACATCGTTCGGGAAGTCCTTTCCGCTCACTGTGGTTTGCTCGTACACTTTGCTTTGCGTGGAATAAAGACCGGTAAAGAAGATACTGTGTTTGCCGAACTGGTTGGCATAGTTGACGATGTTCTCAATGATCCAATCCGTCGAAGTCCATTCATCCAAATTAAGTTCACCATTCGAGCCTTCTCCCTGGTAGGTGTCTCTCCCTCTATAATTCTTATAGGAACTGGTCTCCAGAGTAAAACCGGTATTCAGTCGATACGTCAGTCCTTTTACCCAGGGAATAGAAACATCCAACGCATTATTTGTTATCACCTTATAACGCACATCGCTGTTCTTCTCTTTGATATTACTCAATGGATTACGATTGAACGCTTCGCTTGAGTGCTCCCACGCTTTTAGTTTTACTGAGCCATCTTCATTGTAAGGTTCAGCCAACGGAATCATCAGAAAAGCACGTCCAAAGTCAGGACTTTTTCCACTACGGTCATATCGCCCCAATTGCGTGTTGCTTGAGTACTTCAGCCAGGAAAAAAACTCTTGCTCCAGGTTGATGCGGAAATTATAACGTTCATACTGATCGTTCAGCGAAATACCTTCCGCGTTAATATAGTTCAAAGAGATATAATACTTTGTTTTATTCGCTCCGCCACGAAAAGAGAGGTTGTGTTGTTGCGAGAAAGCATCGCGGGTAATCACATCGATCCAATCCGTATAGATCCCGGCATTGTGCATACGAACCTCCGTATCGGTCATATTGGCCAGCCACGGTTGCGGATTGCTTTCCGTTGGTGTGGTTGTATTCGCCTCTTCCAATGCCTCAAGCTTATACTTCCAATACTCTTCCCCATTCATCATCCGGGGCAGATTGGTTGGCTTGGTAGAGGTAAAAAAAGCATTATAAGAAACACTGAGCTTTCCTGCATCCCCCTTTTTGGTTGTTATAAGGATTACCCCGTTTGATCCGCGGGCACCATAAATTGCCGCTGAAGAGGCATCTTTGAGCACTTCAATAGACTGAACATCATTGGAATTGATTTCAGACCAAGGCCCTTCAAAGGGAATACCATCCATAATAATCAACGGATTGTTAGATGCGGTAATAGAGTTCGTACCGCGGATTGTCGTCGTGGAAGAAGAACCTTCGGCATTCGAACCGGTGATAGAGATATTCAACCCGGCAATAGCCCCTTGTAAGGATTGAATGATATTGGTCTGTGGCCTCTCTTCCAACATCTCGGACGACAGCGAAGCAACGGCTCCGGTAATATCCGATTTCTTTTGAACACCATAACCGACAACAACCACCTCATCCAGAAACTGAACATCCTCTTTCAACACGATAGCTAATGGCTTATCGTCTTTTACAACAATCTCCTGGGCATTGTAACCGATATAGGAAACTTCAAGGATATCTCCGATTCGAATCCCGGCAAGCGAAAAATGTCCGTCATAATCGGCTATCGTACCGGTTGTTGTTCCTTTTAACTGCACCGTTGCCCCGATCATCGGTTCCCCTACGGCATCATTGATTGTGCCTGAAATGGTTGATGCCGGTGCCGTCTGCCGATTGGCGTCCCGACTCCCTCGATTCTCTTGTTGTATGATCACAATGGTTTTGTTACTCACCCGAAAAGCCAGTCCTTTCGGGTTCAATACCTGCGTCAATACACTCTCCAATGATTTCTGCGAAACATCGAGCGTGATATCCTGCTTCTCATCGAGAATGATATCGCGATAAACAAAAGTAAAAGTCGATTGCTTTTCTACTTCTTTAAAAAACTCTCTCAGATTGACTTTGTTGACTTGAATTGTTATAGGCTGTTCTATCGACTGTGCCTGCACGCCCATTGTCATAAACAACGTAATAACAATTATTAAGAATCGTTTGAACGGATTTTTGACATAATCCGCGGTTAAACAAATTCGATTACTTAAATTTGCACTCATGATTTTAAAAAGATAAAAGGTTGATACTTGTTAATTGATTACTTCTTTTTCAAGAATTAACATTCTAAAAGCCAGAGGATCTGCACATCCTTTGGCTTTTCTTGTTGTGCTAAGTGTCTCTCATGTGTTCTGTTTTATTTGTTAATACTGATTACTACATTCTTTCCTTTGACTGTATAGTCTACATTGTATTGGATTTTTACTGCTTCAAGCACATCAATCAATTCTTCACCCAGGAATGCGCCGGACATCAGGTCATCTTTTATCTCCGGACATTGCAGGTCGATATTCACGCCATACCAACGTTCAATGCGGGTGATAATCTTATGCAACGGCTCCGAACTGAAAGTCAAACGATCTTCCATCCAGCCCAACTCCTGCAAGTTGTCAAAGGGAATAATCCGGAAAGAACCATCTTTCTTCGAAAAAACAAACTGTTCTTTCGGACTTAGGTATTGAAATCCTTCAAAATATTTGCTGGTCAGCTTAATACTCCCGTCGACCAAAGAGGCATAGATATACTCTTCATCGTTGTATGTCTTCGCATTAAAAGAGGTTCCCACGACCCAGATCTGCACTTCACCCATATCAACGATAAAAGGCCGCTCTTCGTTTTTCTCTACTTCAAAGTAGGCCTCTCCGCTTAATGTCACATGACGCTGCTTGCGATTATTCAGGTCGTACGCCAAACGGGTTTCCGCATTGAGATGCACATCCGAATTATCCGGCAGCTTGATTACTGCCTTTTGTCCTTTATCGATGTTTACAATCACCGGGCTCTCCTCTTTTTCCGGACTCCTCACCCAATAGAACAGGGATTGCCCACTGAACAAAAGAATAAGGGCGACTGCAGCAACGGCCCACCAGTTTGTCTTTTTCCGCCTCTTGCCATCAGCAAAAGAAACAGCCGTCAATATATTTGATTTTAAGCGGGTCTTGGTAGGCTCTGCCATCGAAGGGAATGGCATTTCATCACTCCATGCGTTATGCATCATCTCTTCCAGTTCCCTGTTGTCCACGTTGCGGATAAGGGCCTTCATCTCCAGGAACTCTTCTTTTGAATAGCTTCCCAGCAGATAGTTTATATATAATGTAACAAGACGAGATTTCATACGATACAGTTATACGTTCTATCGATTACACGATTGGCACAGGATTTAGTACCATGCGCCTTTATGTGTTGTAAAACATTTTTTGGATTACCAGAAGTAATAACTGTACTCTTTCAGCTTCTCACGAAGCGTTTTCAGGGCAGAAGAAAGTTGGTTCTTCACCGTCTGTTCCGACACTCCCAAGGTATCGGCAATGGCTTTTAGTTCTAGTCCTTTTTCACGGCTAAGCTCAAAAACAAGGCGTTGGCGTTCGGACAGAATTTGTTTTGCCTGTGTCAGTTTCTCATAGAAATCTTCATAATAAATATCCTCTTCGACCGGATTATGTGTATGTTGTTCTTCACAATATTCAATAAAATCAACAAACTCAATTTTATTGATCTGACTCCTGAACGAATCAATCAGTTGATGCTTAGCCATAGTGAACAACAAGGACTTAAACGAACCTTCCGTGTTCAGTTTATGCCTGTTTGTCCAGATCTTGATAAAGGTATCCTGCACGATTTCTTCGGATAAAAACGTAGATTTAGTGTGCAACAAGACAAACCCATACAAGCTATCAGCATAAATATCATATAGGCAGCTGAAAGCCCGATGCGAATCATTTTTAAGTTCGGTGATATAGAATTCGTCTCTATTTATTATCATGGCACACCACTAAGAGAATCCAAATATAAATAAAACATTGCACTTTGGCCGAAAAAACATTACACTTTGGTCGAAAAAACATTGCGCTTTGGCCGACGAAAGTGCGATGTTTTATTTGGACAGGCTACACATAAAAGTTTCACACCCCCCTTCCACCTTTCACCCGGCCGCCAGATCCCTGTATTGATCAGCGTTTCGGGTGAAGGCTTGGGAAAGGATGGAGGCTTACCGAAAAAGGCCGGCAGGATTTTCCAAAAGGCCGCCGGAGTTTTGCAAAAGGCCGGCAGGGTTTTCTAAAAGGCCGGCGGAGTTTTTGGGGAAGCCTCCAGCTGTGTCGTTTTTTAAGGGATTCCTTCACCCAAAACGCTGATCAATACAGGGATCTCGGTGAAGGGGTGAAAGGTGAAGACGGGGGTGAAAATTTTTATGTGGTAAACTACCGGTACTTTGCGCGCAAACTACTAATATTTTGTCGCCAAACTACCGGTAGTTGGTGCGCAAACTACCGGTAGTTTCTGAAGAGAATATTAACATCTCATTTTCAACAGTTTAGAAATCCATCATTATTCGGGATCACCCCGTATTATTGTGGAGAAGTTCCTACTTGATGATAATAGAATACGCAGATGACGCAGACTAAAGCGCAGATGGTCACAGATAAATATTTAATTCATAATAAATTATCTGCGTAGATCTGCGCTTTAGTCTGCGTCATCTGCGTGCCATAATACCCACTCGAATTTCGAATCCACAACTTTTGCTTTACGCTTCGCTAAGCGACCTTCGGTTCGGGGTGATCCCTTTATTCGTCACTTCACAGGTCGTGGGAACTAAAAAAAGCGTTGAAAGCACTAACTTTCAACGCTTCAATTTATACTATCGGAATAATAGCGGAACGGACGGGACTCATTAAGTACTGCAACCCACACCTCAATATCAACGTTTTAATCTTTATTTTTGCTGCAAGGTGAACACTTTAGGAGTACAAATATATTCCTGTTTGTCACCGCTTTGGCCTCTCTTGGCCGCACATAATTTACACTGCAAAGGATGTGAATTTTATTTCATATTTTCAACTATCTCTATTAAATCAAGTTTTATATCATCCCAATCCTTTTCTAAAAGGCATATAGGGTCAGGCATCTCATCCGCAACAGAGAAATCTATGAAATTACGGAGAAGTTCAGTTGCATTGTGTTCCCATTCGTGTCTCTTTTCATGCAGATCAATCATTTCGGAAAGCGAATAAATTCCGAGAAGGTAATGCAAATCCCAAAAGTCTTTTTTTCGTCCTCCACGAGAAACGACATTCATTTTCATTGCTACAATATCATCAACAGATGCCATCCGTATTCCATCAAGTATCTCTACTTCTCCAATAAAGGGATCAGTGTACATCAAATCAACTTTGACATAATCATCTTTGGAGTTTCCTATGTAATAGCTGCGTCCCATACCCACAATAGAGCCTTTATCCTTGCAATCATAATAGGGAAATTGAGAGCGCAGATAATTTTCAAAAGAAGCAAAATCGAGACTTCTATATGCTGAATCAGTAAAAAGATCAATGTCAACAGAAAGACGGTGCCCATACCGAAGGCTTAGATTTGTACCGCCAACAAGTCGGAACGGAATAAAAAGAGGTTCATTCATTAACTGTTGAAGAACCTTTTTCAAAAGCAGAGTAACGGTTTTGTATTGTAATCCTGTTTCTTCCATATTCATTTGGTATATGCCCGGATACGGTATGAATTTGTTGGCTTATAATTGTCAATCTCCGAAGGCTGAATTCCATAGAAACGAATAATCTCTTCTTTCTCTGCCTCATTTCCCCTTTCAAAAACTCTTTGAATAACAGCTTTACGGTAACGTCCCCAATCTATCTTTTCAAAATCGGTGTCCCAGAATAACATCTTCCGAATATTGGGAACTCCCGTTACAGAAGCACTTGCCTCTTTACGTTTATATTCTGCAACGTTATAATAGGCTTGTAACGCAAGAAGAAATCCTTCTTCAAAATCCAATGCCCGTTCAATCTTTATGGAAAGTTCTGTAGTGAGAGGTCTGCGTCCAGTAATAACAGCATTTATAGATTGGTTATGTTCTCCTATATTTCGGGCAAACGCACGTTGGCTAAGATTGAGTTTCTTCAACCTTCGATCAATAATTTTCCCCGGATGAATACCCTTATATGTATTTAGATTATGCTTCATCTCCTATCTTTTTCACAAAGATACGAAATGCAAACGAATTTGTTTGCATTTTCTAGTAATATTTTCAGGAAGTATTATTTCACCGAATAATCTATTGAGGTTTACCTTTCGATTAGGACAATATATATAGAAAAAGAGGGCGTACCTTTCGATACGCCCTCTTTACTTCTTTTCGTCGCCTCTTGTCGTAGGCTTTTGCGGAACGGACGGGACTCGAACCCGCGACCCCCTGCGTGACAGGCAGGTATTCTAACCAGCTGAACTACCGCTCCAGTTTTGTTGTTTCGCTTTTCCGCTGAAATGCTCTGCAAAGATACGTGGTTTATTGGATTGCACAATAGTTTGGGAGAAAAAATGAAAAGAGAAAGATAAATTTCCGATATTTGCACCGCACTAAATAAATCAATCATGAAACAGACACCAATAGATTTTCAGAGCGCCAAAAGGGTGATTGAAGGGTACGGACTGCCCGATTTCGGAAAAGCAACGATCCGTGAAGTCGTGGCCATTTCTTCTCAGTTGGAAGAAGAAACGGGGACGGAATTTATCCACATGGAAATGGGGGTTCCCGGACTGCCTGCCGCACAAGTGGGCGTAGATGCCGAGATCCAAGCGCTGCAAAAAGGTATTGCTTCGATCTATCCCAATATCAATGGTATTCCGGAAGTAAAACAGGAAGCCTCCCGCTTTATCAAGGCATTTATAAATATCGATGTGGCGCCCGAAGGTTGCGTTCCGGTCACCGGATCCATGCAAGGGACGTATGCTTCTTTCCTGACCTCGACCCAGTGTACGGCCGGCAAGGATACGATTCTGTTTATCGATCCGGGATTTCCTGTGCAGAAACAACAGATCGCGGTGATCGGCAGCAAATATGAGTCGTTCGATGTCTATGAATACCGCGGCGAGAAGCTCCGGGGAAAACTGGAAGGGCTATTGGCCAAAGGCAATATCGCGGCTTTGGTTTATTCCAACCCGAACAACCCGGCCTGGTTTTGCCTGACGGATGAGGAACTGAAGATCATTGGCGAACTGGCCAACCAATACGATACGATAGTGATTGAAGACCTGGCGTATTTCGCCATGGACTTCCGCAAAGAACTGGGTACGCCGTTCCAACCGCCTTATCAGCCGAGCGTAGCCAACTATACAGATCATTATATCCTGCAGATCTCCGGCTCCAAAGCATTCAGTTATGCTGGTCAACGCATCGGGGTTACGGCGATTTCCAATAAATTGTATCACCGGGCCTACGAAGGTTTGACCCAGCGTTATGGCGGCGGAACCTTCGGAACGGTTTATATTCATCGCGTTTTGTATGCCTTGTCTTCGGGAACCAGCCATTCGGCACAGTATGCCCTGGCAGCGATGTTCAAAGCGGCAGCCGATGGGTCTTTCCACTTCCTTTCGATCGTTAAAGAATATGGCAGACGGGCGGAGAAATTAAAGAAGATCTTCACCAAATACGGCTTCACAATCGTGTACGACCAGGACTTGGACGAACCCATTGCCGACGGCTTCTATTTTACAATCGCTTACCCGGGAATGAAAGGGGGAGAATTAATGGAAGAGTTGATTTACTATGGGATCAGCGCCATCTCTTTGAGTACGACCGGCAGTAACCAGGAAGGCTTACGGGCGTGTACTTCTTTTATCAAGGATCATCAATACGCTTTATTGGAAGAACGCCTGGCGCTTTTTGCGGAAAACAGAATGAAATGAACGTTTGAAGTAGCGAGTGCAGAAGCCGTGCTTGCATGGATTATGCCGAGTCAAGCCAAACGACTAATTTTAATGAACGGAAAGATAAACAAGGGGAGCAATTCTCCGTAACGTTTATTAACAATAATTACTGCTGTACCCGGTTGTTTTTTCGGTAAAATCCTTTATATTGTCCCTGTTTAATAACCCGTTATATTAATCAGGGACAATGGGATCCGAAAGAAATATATTTAAAATTACGCACAACAACCTGTTTCCATCCCAAGGGAGTATCTTGATTTCAGAACCTTCGCTTCAGGATCTGTACTTCCAACGATCTGTTGTTTTATTGGTGGACCACAATGCAAAAGGGTCCATGGGGTTTGTTTTAAACAAAAAAACCGACCTTTTCGTGAATGATTTTTTCCCTGAACTGGAAAAAAGCCCTCTGATGCCGATCTATTTGGGAGGACCGGTAAGCCCTAACCGCTTGTTTTTCATTCATTCCTTAGGAGATACGATTATTCCGAATGCTAAGCCTGTGGAGCATTCGCTCTTCTTCGACGGTAGCTTTGACGCTTTGAAGAAATACATCCTGAGTGGGCATTCGATTGAAGGGAAAGTTAAATTCTTCCTGGGCTATTCCGGTTGGGACGGAGGCCAGCTCAGTCATGAGATCGATGGAGAATCGTGGGTGGTCAGCACGAATAATAGCGAGAGCATCCTCTGTGCCGAAGGTGATTCGTATTGGAAGACCTCGTTAGCCCGCCTGGGCCAGCGCTACCGGACATGGATCAATTTCCCGAAAGATCCTTTGATGAATTGAAAAACAACTGCATCACTAATACATCCTGAAAGCTTTCGCCATCGACCAACCAGTCGGTGAGCTTGCCTGTGACCGTATATCCACAACGGGCATACAGCGCATGGCTGGCTTTGTTCTCCACCGGCACATGCGCATACAACTGATGCAGTTTCAGGAAAGAAAAAGCATATTCACTTAAGAGCAACAAAGCGTCGGTCGCTATGCCATTGCCCCAATACGCCCGTTCCAACAGGATACCTGTTCCGGCCCGGCGATGGTGCGGATCGAAGTCGAAGAGATCGATCAAGCCGACTGCCTGTCCGGTCGCATTCAGTTCGATGATCAGGCGCAATTGCTTCAGGTCATAAATGTCGCGGTGCGACTCTGCGATGTATTGTTTCAATACATAACGCGAATAGGGCGCTAAGGTATGCCCTACGTTCCACACGGACGTATCGTTCTCCAAGCGGTACAATAGCTCGAGGTCTTCCGGTTCGAGCGCGCGCAAACGGATATGTTCATTCTGTAGTAAAATCATACGTTATTTATCTCCCGGAGAGATCAACACTCCATTTTCTTTTTGGTAAATATGATAAATCGCTTTCTTATTCACCAGCTTATCCATAAAGAGCAACATCTGCTCAAAGCGTACATCCGGATAACAAAAAGCATAGTCGGTAAAGCCTTTCATCTGATTCTTCCGGCAGATCGCATCCATCACCCGTTCTTCCGACAGATCCCAATGATTGACATATTCAAGGTCGGGCATCTGTTTTACACAGGCTTTTTTCACCATTTCAAACTGTTCTTCCCGGCAGAGAACCAATAAACGGCGGTGTTTCACCTTCTGCTTCCGCCGGCTTTTGTCTTTCGAAGAGCCGAAAAGCGAAGCGAAAAGCACCTTTACAGCGATGCCGATCCGGATCAGTCCCCGCATCAGAAAGCCCGAACGGGGGTAATACTTCCGGTAGAAGATCAGCATTGCGTTGTAAAAAGCCTTGATATATTTGGTATCGTTATGCCGGGTCGACTCACCTTTATAATGCAATAAACGCTCCGGAACGTAATAATTGGTGAAACCGCCCTGCTTGATCCGGTAGGAAAGGTCGATATCTTCGCCGTACATAAAGAAATCTTCGTCCAACAACCCGACTTTCTGTAACGCCTCCTGGCGCATCAACAGAAAAGCGCCCGAGAGCACATCGACCGTATGCTGCTTGTCGGGATGCAGATAAGGCAAGCTATAGCGCGAAAAGGTGCGCGAGCCCGGGAAGAGTTTCGACAAACCAAACAGTTTGCAGAACGAAACCCAGGGCGTCGGAAATGCCCGTTTACTTTCCGGCAGAAAAACACCGTTGCCATTGATCATCTTCACGCCCACCCCACCGGCATCCGGATGTTCGTCCATAAAATAGCATAAGGTACGGATACTCTCCTCGCCCACTACCGTATCGGGATTCAGTAGCAGGATGTATTCGCCCTTCGCCTGCCGGATCGCCTGGTTGTTGGCACGGGCAAAACCCGGATTATCCGTATTGGCAATAAAGTTCACCTGCGGGAACAGGGGCCGGAGATAGTTCAAGGATCCGTCGGTCGAATGGTTATCGACCACAAAGACCTCGACATCCAATCCGGCAACAGCCGCCTCGACCGAACGCAGGCACTGCTCCAGGAAATACTTCACATTATAATTGACAATGACAACCGATAATTTGTATGTGTACATAAGTCGTAGAGATTACATTTTGACTGAATCGGAGAAACGCGTACGGTTCAGGATCGAACGGCCCAAAGTCACCTCATCGGCATATTCCAGTTCGTCGCCGATCGAAACGCCCCGGGCAATCACCGTCACCTGCACATCCAGGCCCGTCAGTTTGCGATGGATAAAAAAGTTAGTCATATCGCCATCCATGGTCGTACTCAGGGCAAGGATCACTTCGTCTACTTCGCCGGCTTTTACGCGGTCGACCAGGCTTTCGATCTGCAGATCGCCCGGACCGATCCCTTCGATAGGCGAGATCCGTCCGCCCAGCACATGATAAAGCCCATTGAACTGCCCCGTATTCTCGATCGCCATCACCTCTTTGATGCTCTCGACCACGCAAACCACCGAACGGTTACGCTGCGGATTGGCACAGATCAGACAAAGATCATGGTCGGAGATATTATGGCAGACGCGGCAATACTTCACGTCCGTACGAAGCGCCGTCAGCGCAGCGGTAAAGTTCTCGACATACGAAGCGTCTCTTTTCAACATATAAAGCGCCAGACGAAGCGCTGTCTTCCGTCCGATACCGGGCAACGAAGACAGCTCATTCACTGCATTTTCCAATAAGGTGGATGGATATCTTTGGTTCATTCTATTTTCGATTTCATTTATGGAATCAAAGATAGAGAAATTAAATGGCAAATGAATAAAAAAAACGGATAGCTGAATGGTTGAGGGGGGCTCAACCATCAGCATACCGTTAGGAACGTATTTAAAACGGGTGTTAGTGTCGATTTGTTTTACTGTATGTTCGTTATCCTAAAATCCGTATTCAAATCCCTCATCTCCGGATTCATCCCGCGAATCAATAGGGTGAGGCTTTGTCGGTTCAGTTCGGCCAACAGCAACTTATGCGCCAGGCCGTCGAGGACATTCGTAAACTGCCGATAATAGAGCAATCTCTTTTGCTTATTGTCGTTGAGCAATTGAGGCAGGTCTATCGCCGCCCCGATATGGAATTGCGAGGGAGGTTCGCACTCCCGGGCAATATATACCCAACAATAACCGGCAGGTGACAAAGGATCGTTTAATCTCATAACAGTTAAAATCACTTACAGTCTCTAAATCCTGAAGCGAAAGTATAGGATCTGAAACAATTGGCTGTTCCAAATCTGCAAAACCTTGCACCAAATCTGCAACAATCTGGCATTCAGCAGGGTTTCGGAAAGAGAATTAAGCGGTATTAATCTTTATCAAACGGCGATATTCGTCGGGCGACAGGCCGTATTGTTTGCGGAACAGGCGATGAAACGTGTTGCGCGACCCGAAACCCGAGTCGATCGCAATGCCTTCGATCGTGTAATTTTCGGTATCGTGTGCCAATAGTTCACGGGAGTAATTCAGGCGTAAGCCGGTGATAAATTCGGCAAAGGTTTTGCCGTAGTTTTTATGGATGGTTTCACGCAGGTATTCTTCATTGGTATTGAGTTGTTCCGCTAACGTTTTACGGTTGAGCGAAGGGTTGGTGAACACCTCTTTATCTTCGACCAGGCATTTGAGGCGTTCCAATAGTTCATCTTCCGCGGGCGAACCGTCTTCATCGGGCACAGTCGACGGATCGTTCAGAAGCACATGGTATTTCCGCAACTCGCGGGTTTGCTTTTCCAATTCTTCCGCCATACGGTCTTGCTCCTGGATACGGCTGACCAATCCGACATTCTTCAATTTCAATCGATGTGAATAGAAGATCCAGGCCGAGAGCAGGCAGAACAACAGGATACAGCCGATAGCAACACCGATAAGATAACTCCGGTTACGTTGTTTCTCCATCGATAGTTTTTCCTTTTCCAGGGTAAGACGGTCCACTTCATATACGGAACGCAACTCATCCAAGCGGTCATTGATCGCCACCTGGTTCATCGCATCTTTGCGGCGGATATAATCTTCAAGCACGACAACCGCTTCGGCATCGCGCCCCACCTGTGTCAACAGATAGGCATTGTTGCGGATCACACTGATCAGCATGCGTTCGTTCTCCACCTTCTCCATGATACGCTGACAGGTATCGATCAACGCCAGCCCCTCCTGATAATTGTCCTGATTGATATGCAACCGGAGCAGGCTATAGAGATATTCGGCTTTCACCGTGTCGGGCAACGAATCGATATAGGCCGCGATCCGATCGAAATACCGCCGGGCATTATCGAACTGCTCCATCCGGGAGTAGGTTTCGGCATAAATAATATCGATATAGAAGCGGCTGGTCAGATCGGGCGCTCCGAGTCGTTTTTCCTTTTCGGCATGGAGGGCTTCCCACTCGGGCATGGTTTCAAAGAATTCGTCATACTTTTCCTGGCTACGCAAAGAGATACAGAGGTTGGAATAACTCTCGATCTGATCGTTCAGGTTGTCGGCCAATTTGAATTCCGCGATGGCCTGACGCAAGAAAGGCTCTGCCTCGTCGGGACGCCGTTGCTGGATATACCGGTTGCCGATGATATTGGCGGTGGTGGCTATTCCGTAATGGCTGTTTATCTCACTGCTGAAGGCATACATCTCCTGGGCCTGCTCCAAAGCTTGTTCCTGCTTGAGGAAATAACCGGAATAAAAGGCAAACATATAAAAATAATCATCCCAGAGTTTATGGTCGTAGGCAAACTTCATAAACGACGGATAGAGCGCCATAAAAGCCTCTTCGTTCAGGCTATACGCGTAAATCACCATGCGCTTCTTGATGGCCAAACTCTCTGCGGCAGCATTCTTTTGCCGTTTGGCCTCACGCGCAAAAGCGTCAAAGACCTGAAGGCAGAATGTCGTATCGGGGTAATTATGTAACAGATGGCTCAATTCGGTATAAACCGCCAGTTTCTTCTCGCCTTCCAAGGCAGGCAACATCCGGTAAAGGGAATCGACCTTCCCGGCCACCGGTGATTGGGCATAAATGAAAACAGGCAGTAACGAAAGAAAGACGATCAGGGCAAGTAATCGCTTAGTAGAGAATGTAATAACGCTCATTTCAGACAGGGTAATTTGTTTTCCGGGTGTAAATATACAAGTTTGAAAATAAACTTCCAGTAGTTTGCGAATAAAATACCAGTAGTTTGTCGACAAAATATTAGTAGTTTGTGCGCAAACTACTGGTAGTTTATTTTCAGGGTATTTATCGCTTAAAGTTTGATCCGATAAACAGAGAAACTGAAAGGCTTCAAACGCAATTGCCAGTCCGCGGCGTCGATCTCGACATCGCTCTTTACCGGAACGATCTGATCCGGATCGGCTATCGTGTTTTTCGCTTCCATCTCCGTGGAGTGCAATAAGGAAAGGGTTCCCCGATGTTTACCGGTCAGCCCGTTGATATTCATCTTAACCCGACGATGTGCCATACCTGTATTCGCGACTTTGACGATCAGTTCGTTGGTTTTCTTATCCAAAGCAGCCGTGGCATAGAGGTCTTTTTGGCCTGTCAACGGCTGATTGTCCATAGTCAAGGAAAGCACATGCGTTCCCGGGTTGGTGGCATACATCTGTTGCACATAGTAATTCGGGGTGCGTACGACCGAATGGTTATCAAACCAGATCAGGTCGGGACGCCATTGCCAGGCATCGACATGAGCAAAGAGCGGCGCGTAGGTGGCCAAGGTAACCACATCAGCATTGCGCTCCATACCGGTCATAAAGGCCGCTTCGCAAAGCGCGGTCAGGAAACTATTCTCCCGGTTATTGGGGTGACAGGCATATTCGCCGGCAAAGACTTTCGGACCATTGCGGTCGTAAGAGTCATAACGGGCAGCACTGCCGAGGAACCATTCGGGCGTACGGTAGAAATGTTCATCCACCAGATCCACCTCGAGCCGTTTCATCTCCGGCCACAAGTGATCAAAAGCTTCCCCTTCGGAACCCGGACCCGATCCACCAACAATCAGAATTTCCGGATGTTTCTCACGCAGTTGTTTCACGAAAGGCTCCAGGCGCTCGATATAGAGTTCGCCCCATTGCTCGTTACCGATCGCCAGATACTTCATATTAAAAGGCTCAGGATGTCCCATCTCCGCACGGATCTTCCCCCATTTCGAGGTAGCCGGGCCATTGGCAAACTCAATCAGATCCAAGGCATCGTCGATAAACGGTTGCAGTTTGTCGACCGGACAGTTTTCGTTCGGATCATGATTCTCATACTGACAAGCCAGTCCGCAACTCAATACCGGAAGCGGCTCAGCATCCAGGTCTTCACACAACAGGAAATACTCATAGAAGCCCAGGCCATACGACTGATAGTAATCGTTGAACTTCTTATAGTGGAAGGTATAGTTCCAGCGATTGATATTGATCGGCCGGTTCTCTACCGCTCCAATCGAATGTTTCCATTGGTAACGGGTACCCAGGTCATTACCTTCTACGATACAGCCGCCCGGAAAGCGGAAAACACCCGGTTTCAGGTCTTTCAATGCCTGCACCAGATCGGCACGCAGGCCATTCTTACGGTTATTATAGGTCTTTTGCGGGAAAAGAGAGATATGCTCCAGATCCACGGTGCCTTTCGTCTCCATCACCAGGCGGAAAGTAGCTTTCAACGCTGAGCGGTTCGGAGTCAGCGTCACACTGTATTTCGTCCAGTTCTTCCCTTTCACCTCTACTTTTTTCTCTTCGAAAAGGTCATTCGCCTCGTTTACCAGATGGAAACGCAGCGTGATCGGATCGTTTGTCACCGTACGGGCATAGAAAGTCAGGTCGTACTTCTCCCCTTCTTCTACCCCTATTCCGCGGAAGCCTTCATTATCCAAGCCGGTAAAAGTCAACTCCTTCTGATAAGAAAGACGGGCATAATGCGGATTACGGTCGAAGATCGGATTCTTGGTCTGAATCGTTACGTTACCATAAGGCGTCCAACCCGTGAAAGGATGTTCGAACTCAAACGAACGGTTCTTGATTAATTCGCCATACAAACCGCCATCGGCTCCGAAATTGATGTCTTCAAAGAAAACGCCATACATGTCGGGCGAAATCTCAGCCCCTACCTTATTTACATCTAATGCAAATTGATACACTTCTGTACCCGGAACAGGTAATACAGTTTTTTGCGCCAGTAAGCCGGCAGCTCCCATGACTAAAAGAAAGAGAGATGTGGCTTTTCGAATACTTTTTCTCATATAAAAGTGCTTTTCAGTGAATAAATAACTATTTAGTCGCAAATATACACTAATAACTTTCTATTCGGGTGGATAAAAAGCATTTTAATCGTGTACAAAAGTTAAACCATGCTATAGAACATATTTTGATTGAAATTTTAATACCGAGAAGTCTGTACTTTTACACGCAATTTGGATCATAAAGTTATAGTGTAAATGAAAAAAGACAATACCCTGTCGGGCTTGCAAATAAAGGATTTCGAGAAGCTCGTCGATGGAAAAAAGACAACTCTCTGTGTATTAACAAATGAACAAGGTTGTGAAGTCACAATTACCAATTACGGTGCTAAAATAGTTTCCCTTATGGTCCCTGACCGGAACGGGAAAATGGTGGACGTGGTTACGGGCCATCAAAACATGGACGATTATCTGAAATCGGAAGAACCTTATTTCGGTGCGATCTGTGGAAGATATGGCAACCGGATTGCCAACGGCAAATTCACCTTAGACGGGGTAGTTTACGATAAACTGGCCATCAATAACGGCCCGAACAACCTGCATGGCGGGATCAAAGGCTTCAATGCCGTAGTCTGGGATATGGAGCAAATAGACGAACAGACCGTAGTCCTGACCTACACCTCCGCCGACGGCGAAGAAGGTTTCCCCGGTACGCTGAAGACCACCCTGCGTTATTTCCTTTCGGACGATAACGAAGTGTGCCTCCAATACGAAGCAACCACCGACAAACCGACCGTACTCAATCTGACCAACCACTCCTACTTCAATCTCTCCGGAGCCGGCGATCCGTATATCGGCGATCATCTGTTGGAAATCAATGCCGACTATTATCTGCCGACCGACAATACGGCTATTCCTTACGGCCCGAAAGAAAAGGTTGAAGGCACGCCGATGGATTTCCGCACGCCGCATGAAGTGGGCGCCCGCATCAATGACAGCTTTGAGCAATTGATCTTCGGCAAAGGCTACGATCATACCTATATATTAAATAAGGAAGAAGGAGTAGACGGCTTAGCGACACGTAGCGCCCGCTGTTCTTCGCCCAAAACAGGCATTGTTCTCGAACTTTTCACCACCGAACCGGGCGTACAACTGTATACCGGCAACTGGATGACCGGCAATTTCGAAGGCAAGAGTGGACAGCGTTATCCCGAACGGGCAGCATTATGTCTGGAAACACAGCATTTCCCCGACAGTCCGAACAAACCGGAATACCCGACCACCGTATTGCGTCCGGGAGAAATATTCAAAAGCACCACCCTATTTTCTTTCAACATTGAGAAGTAAATTCAAAGAAATAAATCTATCTACTAATAACTAAAAACATTATTTTATGACACAACAAAAACAACAAAACGGTAGCATCATTGCTATTATCACGATGATGTTCCTTTTTGCGATGATTTCATTTGTTACAAATCTCGCAGCTCCTATCGGAGTAATATGGAAAAACCAACCGGGTATTGAAGGATCGAACTTCCTCGGTATGATGGGTAACATGATGAACTTTGCCGCTTATCTGTTTATGGGTATCCCGGCGGGTAGACTTTTATTGAAAATCGGTTACAAGAAAACTGCTTTATTAGCCATCGCAGTTGGTTTACTGGGTGTATTCACGCAGTTCTTATCCGGAAAAGTGGGCGTTGACTCTCAACTGTTCGGTCTGCCTGCTAACTTCTTCCTTTATCTGCTGGGTGCATTTATCGCCGGTTTCTCTGTCTGTATGCTCAATACAGTAGTTAACCCGATGTTGAACCTGCTCGGTGGCGGGGGTAACAAAGGTAACCAATTGATCCAGATTGGTGGAACATGTAACTCATTGACCGGTACATTGACTCCAATGTTCGTCGGTGCATTGATCGGTGAAGTAACGAAAGACACAGCGATGTCCGACGTGAACCTGGTACTCTATATCGCGATGGCTGTATTTGCTGTTGCCTTCCTGATCCTGGCTATGGTTCCTATCGTCGATCCGGATGCCGACAAGAAGAAAGGCAATATCGTGTACGAAAGAAGCCCTTGGGCTTTCCGTCACTTCGTATTGGGAACGATCGCCATCTTCGTTTATGTAGGTGTTGAAGTAGGTATCCCCGGTACATTGAACTTCTTCCTTGCCGACCCGAACGCAGCAGGCTTGGGTGCTACCGTTGCCGGTTTCGTTGCCGGAACATACTGGTTCCTGATGCTTTGCGGACGCTTCCTGGGAAGTATGATCGGAGGTAAAGTGTCCAGCAAGGTGATGTTGATGTCTGCTTCCGGTTTAGGTATCGCCCTGATCGTAGGTGCAATGATTTCACCGATCACTACAACTGTTTCTATGCCGGTATTTACAGGCTCAGGCTTCGCGATGCAATTGGTTCCGCTGAGCGCCTTGTTGCTCGTTCTTTGCGGGTTGTGTACTTCCATCATGTGGGGTAGCATCTTCAACCTGGCAACTGAAGGACTGGGTAAATATACTGCAGCCGGTTCAGGTATCTTTATGATGATGGTTGTCGGTGGGGGTATCCTGCCGTTGATCCAGAACTGGGTAGCTGATATTTCTACTTATATGGTTTCTTACCTTGTTCCGATCGCCGGTCTGGCTTATATGCTGTACTACGCACTTATCGGTAGCAAAAATGTAAACAAAGACATTTCAGTTGACTAATCCAACAGAAGGTATATATTCAAAAAGAAAATATAGTTAGTTAAAAAAGAGACACGAAGACCACGCAGAGCTATCATAAAAGAGATCTATGTGCTTCGTGTCTCAATGTTTAATCAAAGAAAAGACGTATTTTCGACACTCTACTTTAGAGTACAAACAGTAAAACATTAACAGTTATGCAACAGAAAATAAGAACTAAATTTCAAGAACACTTCAACACGGAAGGCAGTGTATTCGCCTCTCCGGGCCGTATCAACCTGATCGGCGAACACACCGACTACAATGGCGGCTTCGTATTCCCTGGCGCGATCGATAAAGGTATGATCGCCGAAATCAAATTGAACGGAACAGATAAGGTACGCGCATACTCAGTCGATTTGGACGATTACGCTGAATTCGGATTGAATGAAAACGATCTGCCCGCAGCCGGTTGGGCGAAATATATCTTCGGTGTATGCCGCGAGATCATCAAAAGAGGTGGAGAGATCCACGGTTTCGATACCGTATTTGCCGGTGATGTGCCCCTGGGTGCCGGAATGTCTTCGTCTGCAGCTTTGGAAAGCACCTATGCTTTCGCATTGAACGAACTCTTCAAATTGGGTATCGATAAGTTCGAACTGGCAAAGATCGGCCAATCCACCGAACACAACTACGTGGGTGTGAAATGTGGGATCATGGACCAGTTTGCCTCTATCTTCGGTAAAAAAGGCAGCCTGATCCGTTTGGATTGCCGTTCGTTGGAATACAAGTATTTCCCGTTCAACCCAAAAGGCTACAAACTCGTATTGCTCGACACACTGGCTAAACACGAATTGGTGGACTCTCCGTACAACAAACGCCGGGAATCCTGCGAACGCGTAGCTGCCAAACTGAATGTTGAATTCCTGCGCGATGCAACGATCGAAATGCTCGAAGGCGTAAAAGCGGAAATCACGGAAGAAGACTATATGCGTGCTAAATATGTAATCGAAGAAAAACAACGCGTACTCGATGTTTGCGACGCATTGGAAAAAGATGATTACGAAACAGTAGGCCAAAAGATGTATGAAACACATCACGGCATGAGCAAGTTGTATGAAGTAAGCTGCGAAGAGCTCGACTTCCTCAACGACGTGGCCAAAGCCTGCGGCGTAACCGGCTCACGTGTTATGGGTGGCGGTTTCGGTGGATGTACGATCAACCTGGTGAAAGACGAACTGTATGATGCCTTCATCCAGAAAGCATTTGCCGAGTATAAAGCAAAATTCGGATTCGAACCGAAGATGTATCCGGTCGTGATCAGCGACGGAGCCCGTCAATTAGCCTAATTGTATCAAAAGCCTCTGCGTCCTTTGGTAAGCGATTACCCCGAATGGGGTAAAATGTAGATAACCCCGGGTGCAAACCCGGGGTAAAGAATCACCTCCCTCTCCTTGAACCCCGAAGTGGGTTCAACCCGCTTCGGGGTTGCTTTGAGTGGGAAGTCATTCACCCCGGGTTTACACCCGGGGTTATCAACATTAAAGCCCTTCGGGCTTTGCTTACTTATACGGCTTGAGACATCCTCATTTTCTATCTACTAACTACTAAAAAATAAACATATCATGTCAGCTGCGTTTTATCAAGAACAAGTCAAATTCTATGTTGCTGTAGACTGTATTATCTTAGGTTTCAACAACAATGAGCTTAATGTATTACTCTACAAACGTAATTTCGAACCGATGAAAGGAGAATGGTCGCTTATGGGGGGCTTTGTCCGGTCGGAAGAAGGTTTGGACGAAGCGGCAACACGTGTATTGACCGACTGCACCGGCATCGATAATATCTTCATGGAACAGATTGGCGCCTACGGAGAAGTCACCCGCGATTATGGCGAACGTGTGATCTCCGCTGCCTATTACGCTTTGGTCAATATGAATGATTTCTCCCAAGAACTATTGGAACAATACAATGCCAAATGGACCAAGGTGACCGAAGTACCGACCCTGATCTTCGACCATAACAAAATGTTACACGACGCTCTTTCGCGCCTGAAACGCAAAGCGGCAACCCGCCCGATCGGATTCAACCTCCTGCCCGAGAAATTCACGCTGCCGCAACTGCAATGCTTGTATGAAGCTATCTATCAAACACCACTCGACAAGCGTAACTTCCGTAAAAAACTTAACGCCATGGATATCCTGGAAAAACTGGACGAGAAAGACAAGAAAAACTCCAAACGCGGCGCTTTCTATTATATGTTTAATAAAGAAAAGTACGACCACCTCCTGGAGCAAGGCTTTTATTTTAGCCTCTGACCATAGTATTCCCATACTATTCCCATAGTATTCCCATACTATTTCCATACTATTTCTTTCATTATATAATATACAATTTTAAAATGCAGCATCGGGTCTACCCATGCTGCATTTTTTGTTAATCACACGACATGATGAATTTCGGCACGTGTCCTCAGACGTGCGCCCCTCTTCTATTTGAGGCAAAAAACGAGAAGCTTATACGCAGCTGTATTTCAGCCTACTGTTGGGACTATTCACTTGTTGACAATTGTCAACAAATGTGTTGACGGTTATCAACAAACAAATAGTCCCAGCAAAAAGAAGAAATATTCCTTACTGTTCTTCGTTTCTTAACTCACGTTAAAAACAGAGAAGTTTCGTAATCCTGCTTTATAACATATAATAGTTACAGCAAGAGAACGGGATAAAGTGTTAATTTCACACCCACAAGCGAATCAAGTAGAAAACACTCCACTTATTGGCGATTATTTCACAGTGAATCAGTTATTTTTAACAGAGATAGAGTTAAGTTATGGTAGAGGAATTAAAAGAAAAGGTATTCAAAGCGAATCTGGATTTGGTCAAACATGATCTGGTAATCTTTACCTGGGGCAATGTCAGTGCGATCGATCGCGAAAAAGGATTAGTGGTGATCAAGCCTTCCGGCGTTTCATACGAAGAGATGAAGGCGTCGGATATGGTCGTATTGGATCTGGAGGGGAATATCGTGGAAGGCACGTTCAAGCCCTCTTCGGATACGGCCACGCATCTGGTTTTGTATCATGCTTTCCCGGAAATCGGCGGGATTGTGCATACTCATTCCACATTTGCCACTTCATGGGCACAGGCCGGCAGGGATATTCCGAATATCGGAACCACCCATGCCGACTATTTCAACGCGGCCATTCCTTGTACCCGCCAAATGACCCGGCAGGAGATCGAAGGTGAATACGAAAAAGAAACGGGCCATGTGATCGTTGAACGTTTCAAGGAGATTAATCCGGTCTTTATTCCCGGGGTATTGGTGAATAATCATGGGCCGTTCAGTTGGGGAAAGGATGCGGATGATGCGGTACATAACGCGGTGGTGATGGAGCAGGTCGCCAAGATGGCGTTTATCTCCCAGTTGATCAATCCCGGGCTTCAGATGAATAAGGAGCTGATCACTAAGCATTTTTACCGGAAGCATGGGCCGGGGGCTTATTATGGGCAGTAAAGCAATTAAGAATTAACAATTAAGAATTGGAGCGAAGCGAAAATCGCTTAGCCGAAGGCGTAAAGCAATTAACAATTAACAATTAAGAATTAAGAATTGGAGCGAAGCGGAAATCGCTTAGCCGAAGGCGTAAAGCAATTAAGAATTAAGAATTGGAGCGAAGCGGAAATCGCTTAGCCGAAGGCGTAAAGCAATTAACAATTAACAATTAACAATTAATAATTAACAATTAAGAAAGAATGGATTATTTCAAAGATTTAGAAGTATGGTTCGTCACAGGGGCACAGCTCTTGTACGGAGGGGATGCCGTCGTTCAGGTGGACGGGCACTCGAATGAAATGGTTAAGGGATTGAACAACTCCGGTAACTTACCGATCAAGGTCGTGTATAAAGGGACCGCCAACTCGAACGCGGAAGTATCTGCGATCTTCCGCGCAGCGAATAACGACGAGAAATGCGTGGGTGTGATCACTTGGATGCATACCTTCTCGCCGGCAAAGATGTGGATTCACGGTTTGAAAGATTACAAAAAACCCCTACTCCACTTCCACACCCAGTTCAATAAAGAGATTCCCTGGAATACCATGGATATGGACTTTATGAACCTGAACCAGTCGGCACATGGCGACCGGGAATTCGGACATATCATCTCCCGCATGCGCAAGCCGTGCAAGGTCGTGGTAGGCCACTGGCAAGACGAGAAAGCACAACAGAAAATCGCCGTCTGGCAACGGGTAGCCGCTGCCTGGGCTGACGCACAGGATATGCGTTTGATCCGCCTGGGTGATCAGATGAATAACGTAGCCGTGACCGATGGCGACAAGGTTGAAGCCGAGATGCGTTTAGGCTACCACGTTGATTTCTGTAATATCGCCCAGTTGCGCGATTACCAGAACGATGTGACCGATGCCGAGATCAACGCCCTGATCGACACCTACAAAAAAGAATATGAGATCGCACCCGGCGCATGGGATAACGCCCACTTCGCCGGACAAGTGCGCCACGCGGCGATTGCCGAGATCGCCCTTCGCCGCCTGTTGAAAGAAACCGGCGCGAAAGCGTTCACGACCCACTTCGATAACCTCGACGGGATCGACCAGCTTCCCGGCCTGGCTTGCCAACGCCTGATGGCGGAAGGATACGGCTTCGGCGCCGAAGGCGACTGGAAAACCGCAGCCCTTTGCCGCACCATGTATGTGATGGGACAAGGCCTGCCGAAAGGTTGCTCTTTCCTGGAAGACTACACCTTGAACTTCGACGGAGAAAACAGCGCCATCCTTCAGGCGCACATGCTGGAGATATCGCCGATGATCGCGAAGCAAAAACCCCGCTTGGAAGTACACCCACTGGGTATCGGTGGCAAGAACGATCCGGCCCGTCTGGTATTCACCTCCAAAGAAGGCGAAGGAACGGCTTCGACCATTGTGGATATGGGCAACCGCTTCCGCCTGATCGTCAACAAAGTGGATTGTATCCAAAGCAAACCGCTGCCCAAACTGCCGGTCGCTTCCGCCCTGTGGATCCCGCGTCCGAATTTCGAGATTGGCGCCGGTGCCTGGATCATGGCAGGAGGCACGCATCACTCCGCTTTCTCTTACGACCTGACCGCTGAATACTGGCAGGACTACGCGGAGATTGCCGGTATCGAGATCCTGGTGATCGACGAAAACACCACCATCGACAGCTTCAAGAGAGATCTCCGCATCAACGAGATCTATTATATGTTGAACCGCGCATTGCAAGCTTAATTATGAGTATAGATAGATTTGTAATTGGATTGGACTACGGTAGCGACTCATGTCGCGCCGTAGTTGTCAATGCTTCAACCGGGGAAGAACTGGCATCAGCCGTTAAATACTACCCCCGTTGGATGGAAGGCAAATACTGTGATCCGCTGAAAAACCAATATCGTCAGCATCCATTGGATTATATTGAGAGCCTGGAAACAACCATCAAGGAATCGTTAGCCAAATGCCCGGCCGGAACGGCAGAAAACGTGGTCGGTATCGCTTTCGACACCACCGGAAGCACGCCTGTGCTTACGGATAAAAACGGAACGCCCCTGGCGCTCTTGCCTGAGTTTGCCGAAAACCCCAACGCGATGTTCGTGCTTTGGAAAGACCATACGGCTATCCAAGAGGCCGACGAGATCAACGCGCTCGCCCGCCGGTGGGAAACCGATTATACAGCTTACGAAGGCGGCATCTATTCTTCCGAATGGGTGTGGGCAAAGATGTTGCATGTATTGCGCGTAGACGAGAGCATCCGCGAGAAAGCGTACGCCTGGATCGAGCATTGCGATTGGCTGCCGGCGATCCTGACCGGCATAGTCAAACCGGAAGAGGTCTACCGTAGTCGTTGTGCTGCCGGCCATAAAGCCATGTGGATGGAGAAATGGGACGGACTGCCGAGCGAAGAATTTCTCTCGACACTCGATCCTCTGTTAGCCGGATTCCGTGAGCGCCTCTTCACAAAGACGTACACCAGCGATGTCAAAGTAGGTACCCTGACCAAAGAATGGGCGCATCTGTTGGGATTGCCTGAAACAGTTGCCGTAGCCGTTGGTGCGTTCGACTGCCATATGGGAGCGGTTGGCGCCGAGATCACGCCGAAAACACTCGTTCGAGTGATCGGCACCTCTACCTGCGACATCAAGGTGTCTTCGTATGAAGAGATGGCCGACAAGCTGATACCCGGTATCTGCGGACAGGTCGACGGATCGGTGATCCCCGGCATGATTGGTTTGGAAGCCGGACAATCCGCTTTTGGCGATGTCTACGCCTGGTTCAAGCGCGTACTGGAATGGCCATTGGAATCGATCTTAGCGAAGACTTCTTTGATCGACGAGGAAACAAAAGTAAAACTCATCAAAGAAACCGCCGATCAAATCATCCCCGTCCTCTCGGAAGAAGCGGCCAAAGTGCCGGTCGGTGAGAGTACGATCCTTGCCATCGACTGGATGAACGGCCGGCGCACCCCTGACGCAAACCAGGTGGTGAAAGGTTCGATCACCGGATTGAACTTAGCCAGTTCCGCCCCGCTGATCTTCCGCGCGTTGGTCGAAGCGACCGCCTTCGGTTCGAAAGCCATCATCGACCGCTTCCTGGAGAACGGTATCGAGATCGACAGTGTAATCGGTATTGGTGGTATCGCGCTGAAATCACCTTTCGTGATGCAAACCCTCTCCGACGTTTTGAATATGCCGATCAAAATAGCCAAAGCCGAACAAGCCTGTGCCTTCGGTGCCTCGATGTTCGCGGCGGTGGCTGCCGGTGTATACGAAAAAGTAGAAGACGCGCAGAAAGCTATGGGACAAGGCTTTGCCCATGAGTATTTCCCTAACGAGACAAACCATCTGGTGTATAAAGAGCTTTACAAGCAATACCAGATCCTGGGTAAGTTTACCGAAGAGAAATTAAGAATATGAAGAATGGAATAAAAGCGCTATCTTTGCGCAAAATTTCAATACATCATGGCTATGAACGACATTAGACTTATGAACAGAGCCGCGGATAACATCCGTATCCTGGCTGCATCAATGGTAGAAAAAGCTAAATCCGGACACCCGGGAGGCGCAATGGGCGGTGCTGACTTTGTGAATGTGCTGTACTCAGAGTTCCTTATCTTCGATCCGAAGAACCCCAAATGGGAAGGACGCGACCGTTTCTTTCTGGATCCGGGGCATATGTCTACGATGCTCTATGCCGTACTGTCGTTCTGTGGTAAGTTCACGATGGATGAACTGGCACAATTCCGCCAATGGGGAAGCCCTACTCCGGGCCATCCCGAACTGGACGTGATGCGAGGTATTGAAAACACCTCCGGCCCGTTAGGTCAAGGCCACACCATGGCTGTCGGAGCTGCCATCGCTGCCAAGTTCCTCAAAGCCCGCCTGGGAGAGCAGATGAATCAAACCATCTACGCTTATATCTCCGACGGAGGAATCCAGGAAGAGATCTCACAAGGGGCCGGACGCATTGCCGGTACGTTGGGATTAGACAACCTGATCATGTTTTATGATGCAAACAACGTCCAGCTTTCTACCACCGTAGAAGAGGTGACGTGCGAAGATGTAGCCATGAAATATGAAGCCTGGGGCTGGAAAGTGATTACCATCAACGGAAACGATGCAAACGAAATACGCCGGGCGCTCAACGAAGCGAAAGCGGAAACGGCACGCCCGACCCTGATCATCGGAAACACGATCATGGGTAAAGGTGCGATGGCGGAAGATCAAAGCTCGTACGAGAATAAGGTATCCACTCACGGACAACCCCTGACGGCTGCCGGCGCCTGCATGAAAGCCACGATCGCCAACCTGGGCGGTGATCCGGAGAATCCATTCACGATCTTCCCCGATGTAGCCGAGATGTATGCCAACCGGGCGAAAGAGCTCGAAGCGATCGTAGCCGAACGTTACGCGGCGAAAGCCGAATGGGCGAAAGCTCATCCGGAGATGGCGGCGAAGATGACGAAATGGTTCTCAGGCGAGGCACCCGCTATCGACTGGGCCGCTATCGAACAAAAGCCGAACCAGGCTACCCGTGCCGCCTCTGCCACCGTATTGGGCGTATTAGCCTCTCAAGTAGAAAATATGATCTGTGCCTCTGCCGACCTGTCCAATTCGGACAAGACCGACGGTTTCCTGAAAAAGACACACGCCCTCACCAAAGGTGATTTCAGCGGTGCCTTCTTCCAGGCCGGTGTATCCGAGCTGACGATGGCTTCGATCTGTCTGGGTATGTGTCTGCACGGAGGGGTGATTGCCGCCTGCGGAACGTTCTTTGTGTTCTCCGATTATATGAAACCGGTCGTACGAATGGCCGCGTTGATGGAGCAACCATTGAAGTTCATCTGGTCGCACGATGCCTTCCGTGTCGGAGAAGACGGACCGACCCACGAGCCCGTGGAGCAGGAAGTACAGATTCGCCTGATGGAAAAACTGAAAAACCATAAAGGACACAACTCCATGTTGGTGCTTCGTCCTGCCGACGTGATGGAAACCTCTGTTGCCTGGAAGATGGCGATGGAGAACACCACTACGCCTACCGGACTGATCCTTTCCCGCCAGAATATCACCGACCTGCCGGCCCAAGAAAGCCGTTACCAGGAAGCGTTACAGGCAGAGAAAGGCGCCTACATTGTCGAAGAAGACGCGAACGCCGATATCACCTTGCTTGCTTCAGGTTCTGAAGTGGCTACATTGGTCGAAGGTGCCGCATTGCTTCGCAAAGACGGTATCCGCGTACGGATCGTCTCCGTTCCTTCCGAAGGGCTGTTCCGTTCACAGTCCAAAGCTTACCAGGAAGCGGTTATCCCTTCCGGCAGTAAGATCTTTGGCTTGACAGCCGGTTTGCCTGTTACCTTGCAGGGATTGGCTGGCGACCATGGCAAAGTCTGGGGATTGGAGTCTTTCGGTTTCTCCGCGCCCTACAAGGTGCTCGACGAGAAACTGGGCTTTACAGGAGAGAATGTGTACACACAGGTGAAACAATACTTAGGGAAATGAACACTATAGGTTTATGCAGCGACCACGCCGGATTCGAGATCAAAGAATTCGTCAGACATTTATTGGAAGAGAGAGGATTGCCGTATAAAGATTTCGGCACCTACTCACCCGAGCCATGCGATTACCCCGATGTAGCCCACCCTTTGGCGTATGCCGTCGAACGGGGCGAAGTCTATCCGGGAATTGCCGTCTGCGGATCGGGCGTCGGCATCAGCATGACCTTAAACAAGCACCAGGGAGTTCGTGCCGCACTCTGTTGGAATGCGGATATAGCCAAGTTATCGCGTCAACACAACGACGCAAACGTCTTGGTCCTCCCCGGTCGCTTCATCAGTGAAGAAGAAACTACAAAGGCAGTCGACGTTTTCCTTCAAACATCCTTTGAAGGAGGTCGACATCAGAAAAGAATTGAAAAAATCCCTCTGCCGTAAACACAAGGCGGCAGAGTTCATGAAAAAACACGAATATGGCAACATTAGATTTTATCGTCATAGGGCTATTCGCTATAGCTCTCATCGGGATCATTGTATATGTTCTCAAACAAAAACAAGAAAACTCGGGTGACTACTTCCTGGGTGGTCGCGACGCGGGATGGATTGCGATCGGAGCGTCTATCTTTGCTTCCAATATCGGTTCGGAACACCTGATTGGGCTGGCCGGCGCCGGCGCTTCAAGCGGTATGGCTATGGCCCACTGGGAGATCCAGGGCTGGATGATCCTGATCCTCGGCTGGGTATTCGTTCCTTTCTATTCGCGCAGTATGGCCTATACCATGCCGGAGTTCCTCGAACGCCGTTATAATCCGCAATCCCGTACGATCCTTTCGGTGATCTCGCTGATCAGTTATGTACTGACCAAGGTCGCCGTTACGGTCTATGCCGGCGGTTTGGTGTTCCAACAGGTATTCGGTATCAAAGAACTCTGGGGCATTGATTTCTTCTGGATCGCCGCCATTGGTCTGGTATTGATCACAGCAGCCTACACCATCTTCGGAGGTATGAAATCCGTGCTTTACACCTCGGTACTGCAAACCCCGATCCTGTTGCTGGGTTCATTGATTATCCTGGTGCTCGGTTTGAAAGAAGTGGGTGGCTGGGAAGAAGTCGTGCGCATTGCCGGGGCTACCTCCGTGAATGACTATGGCGACTCGATGATCAACCTGATCCGCGACAACCGCGACCCGAACTTCCCCTGGCTGGGAGCGCTGATCGGTTCGTCGATTATCGGGTTCTGGTATTGGTGTACCGACCAGTTTATCGTGCAACGTGTATTGTCGGGAAAGAACCAGAAAGAAGCACGCCGGGGTACGATCTTCGGTGCTTACCTGAAGCTGCTTCCCGTATTCCTGTTCCTGATCCCGGGTATGATTGCTTTTGCGATCCACCAGAAGACCGGCGCTTTCCTGCCGTTGATGGAGAATGGCATGCATAACGCCGATGCCGCCTTCCCGACCCTGGTAGCCAAATTGCTTCCGGCGGGTGTAAAGGGGCTGGTGGTCTGTGGTATCCTGGCCGCGTTGATGAGTTCATTGGCTTCGCTGTTCAACTCTTCGGCGATGTTGTTCACGATCGACTTCTATAAACGTTTCAAACCGGAAACACCGGAGAAGAAACTGGTGGCTATCGGCCAGGCAGCTACGGTGGTGATCGTGATCCTGGGTATCCTGTGGATCCCGATTATGCGTACGGTGGGTGATGTGTTGTATGCTTACCTGCAAGACGTTCAATCCGTCCTGGCTCCGGGTATTGCCGCCGCCTTCCTTTTGGGTATCACCTGGAAACGGACATCCGCCCAGGGGGGTATGTGGGGTTTGATCTCCGGCTTGGTGATCGGTCTGACCCGCTTGGGCGCCAATGTGTACTACAGCAATTTCGGCGGTGGCGACTCCTTATTCAAGAATATCTTCTACGATACCAACTGGCTGTTCTTCTGCGGATGGATGTTCCTGTTCTGCCTTGTAGTGGTAGTGGCTGTCAGCCTCTTCACCCCTGCCCCCACGGCAGATAAGATCCAGGGATTGGTATTCGGCACCGCCACGGCAGAGCAGAAAGCGGAGACCCGTGCCAGCTGGAACAAATGGGATATCGTCCATACCTGCATCATCCTGGGCATTACCGGCGCGTTCTATTATTATTTCTGGTAAAGTCTGAACTTGGATTATACTGATTAAATGATAGTCTATGAGTTTGTAAGTGAGATATATTCAGCTTCATAGTAAATCATTTAATCAGTAGAATCAGAGTTCAGAAACCTTCACCTCTTTTTCGCTTTGCACATTCCTGATGTTTTACGTACCTTTGTTATTCCGTTCACAGAAGTATTAAGGTAAACATTTCATGTTGCAAAAATTGGCTCTATCGTTCCCCTGCCTCGTTTGTTTCTTTTGGGCAATCACTCTCTCTATCCGCTGGAAGAAAAACCTGCGGACACAGAACATCTGGGCTGTGGCCTCATTCCTGGCGGCAATCAATGCTTTTTACTGGATGAGATTATATACACCTGGGCTTGAAGTGCATTCCTATACGGGCATGGTGATCTCGTTTACCAACCTGGGCTTCTATTGCGTATTGTATCTCTTCTATTTTTCACTGATCGACCACCGGCCGTTCAACTGGAAACACTACCTGATACTTGCCCCGGCTGTAGCGCACGGGACCGTCAACAATGCCCTGATCTTTATCATCGGCAAGGAAGAGCTGGAGGCTTTTATGAATGCATTGACCGCAAACAACTGGATGCCCCCCGAGGATATGTCTTTCCTATTGACGGTTCATTATTACCTGGGCAGCCTGATCGGTATCCTGACCGGTCTGTTACTCATCAATCTCTTATTGATCCTTATCCTTGTGCGGGTGGTCGCTTACCGGGATAAACGCAAAGACTTCTTCCCCCCGGCACCCAACTCATCCCGGCGACAGAGCTGGGCGATACTATTTGGCCTATCCATCTTATTGGTTGGCATGTTATGCTTTCTGATGGGAGATTTCCTTTACAGTATAGAGAACTATATTCCTTTCCCGGTATTGTTCGCCTTGCAAGGTATCTTGTTTTTCTTTCTGGGCTATCATGTGTATTTCTTAGAGAAGCCAACCCCTAACGCCCGACCGATATGACACAACTCTTCATATTCTTTCCCGCACTCTGTTGCTTCTTCTGGATCGTCATTTTCCTGTGTCGCTGGCGACGGTTGACCTTGCCGGCTAAGGTAGCGACGGTGGTCTTGTTCTTCGCGGGAGGGGGTTCACTGATCCGGGCATTCCTATTGACCACGTTCGCTGCCGGAAACACGTACTATGCCGCAGAGATCCTGGAAGTCTTCTGTTTCCTGACGTTCTATGCCTGTCTGTTTCCGTTGGCCGATACCCTGGTGGGTAAACCCCTGCCGAAAAGGAAAGCGTTGTGGGTGTTTCTGCCCGGTGGGGTGATCGCTTGCGGTTTGTCCGCCCTCTATCTCCTGATCGGCCAAGAGGCGATGGGCATTTATCCACGGGAATGGTTGCAACCGTTGATGTGGGACAAGATCAGTGCCGGTCCCCTCTACCTCACCTATTATATCGTATATATCTATATCTATCGTATGGTGTTGATCGGGATGGCAAATATCACCTTGATCTACGCCTGGAATAGCCTATTGCGCCCCTTCCTCGCCTGTGCCCTACTCTTTGCCCTATTGATCCTGGCCTGGGAAGTGTTAGTGCAGTATATCTACGGGGTAGCGATGGTTGCCTGGATCGGTTGGGCTTGCGCCCTTTTCTTCCTGAGCTACCGGTTCTCACTGATCGGACTGCCGGCCGATACGCCGGATCCCCTCAGCCCCTCGGCCAGGATCCTGCCCGAATTCCAACGGCTGATGGACGAAGAACAGCTCTTCCTACAGCCCAACCTGCATATGGAAGAGCTCGTGCGCCTGACGGGCAGCAACCGCAACTATATCTACCGCCTACTGAAAGAAGAATACGGCTGCGGCCTTTCCGAATACATCAACCGCCGGCGCATCGAACACGCCCGGGAACTGATGCGCACCCATCCCGACCTCACCCAGGAACAGCTCGCCACCCAATGCGGCTTCAGCCACGCCTCCGCCTTCAGCCGCGCGTTTAAGCAATATATCGGTATGACTTTTAAAGAATGGGTTAAGGAGGTGAAATGCTGAAACACATTACCATACTGCTCCCCAGCCTGGTGTCGGTTTTCTGGCTGGCGTTGTTTCTGTTGAACCGGAAACGCAATTCCCATACCCAGAATATCTGGACCCTCGCATTGGTATGCATCGCCGTGTCGATGGGCGTGATGGCGTTCTTCTGGAACCACAACGGGAACTACAGCCTCTACTACAAACTGGATATATTGGACAACCTGGCTACCCTCTCTTTTATGCCTTTTATCTTCCGCTATTTCAGGGAAGTGACCGGCGATCGCAGGCGATGGACCAACCTGAAAAACATACTCCTGTTTCTCCCCCCTATCCTCCTGGGCGGTCTGTCACTGGTCGTTTACCTCATTATGGGCGAAGAACAGGCAACCGCCTATGCCCGCCGGGTAGCGGAAAACCCGGACAGTCTCTGGCTGAATGGCTCAGTCTACGACCGGATCCTCTTTGTCGCCAACGAATACCTGTACTCGCTCTTTATCGGGATACAAGGGGTATGGGTATTGGTTTACGCTTTCCGCGGGGTCTTGGGTTTCCGCCACCGGTTGAACGATTTCTTCTCCGATACCGACGACAAAGATATCGAACACCATCAGGCGGCCGTATGGGGGCTCCTGGCCTTGTTGTTACTGACTTTCATCACCGCGATAACGGGCTACCTGCAATATGTGACCTACGACAACCGGATCGCTGTCATTACCGCCTCCATCGGTATCATTCTTTTTTATATCTGTTACCATATCTCCCTCTCGCACTACACCGCCGAGAGCTTCGACCGCGAACTGACACGCAATGCGCAGCCGGCGTACGACTTCGACGGTGAGCCGGAAAACAAAACGAACAGCTACCGGAAGTTTATCCCCCTCCTGCAAAAAGTGATAGAGGAAGACCGGCTCTTCCTGCAAAAGCAGCTCCACCTCGACGAATTGGCCGGGCGCGTGGGCACCAACCGCAAATATATCTCCCGCATCCTCAAAGAAGAATACCACTGCAGCTTCTGGGAGTTTATCAACCGCCACCGCATCGCCTACGCCAAAAAGCAAGCCTTAAACAACCCGACACTCACCGTCGACGAATTGTCCGACCAATGCGGCTTCTCCCAGACCTCCGCCTTCTGCCGCACCTTCCGCCAATACGAAGGCATGCCCTTTAAAGAATGGATGCAAAAACAAAAAAACAGGGTTTAGCAAAATAACTACCGGTAGTTTACCACATAAAAGTTTTTAGTCAGGTCTTCACCTTTCACCCTTCATCGAGATCCCTGTATTGATCAGCGTTTTGGGTGAAGGGTAAAGGCATACTTAAAAAAACGACAGACCTTCCCCAAAAAAGCCGCCGGAGTTTTATAAAAGGCCGGCGGCCTTTTATAAAACCCTGCCGGCCTTTTATAAAACTCCGGCGGCCTTTTTCGGGAAGCCTCCATCCTTCACCCAAAACGCTGATCAATACAGGGATCTGACAACCGGGTGAAAGGTGAAAGGGGGGTGTAAAACTTTTATGTGTAGGCTTCCCCAAAAAAACTACCGGTAGTTGATGCGCAAACTACCGGTAGTTTGACGACAAAATATTAGTAGTTTGCGCGCAAAGTACCGGTAGTTTGAAAAAGGGGGGGTGTGGGAGGTTTCAAATCTTGTGAAATGTGAAGATTCCATTGTCTGAATCAGGATTATCAGGATTGAATATATTTACAAGATTAGAGGCGAGCGAAGCGAGTGTCACAGGCTTTAATCCTGCCCATTTATTCAATCCTGATAATCCTGATTCAGACAATTGATCTTCAAATTCTCTTCCATTTACCGCTCCGCGCCTACCAACTACTAACTACTAACTACCAACTACCGAAGAAAACCTCCCGAAAATCAAAAGCTCGCCGGTGGACAGATTGAAAGAGTTAAAATAACCTTCTTTGGGGCGAAAAAAGGACTATTTTGCCGATTTGTTAAGTGATTTTGCCGATTTGTTAAGTGTTTCTGCGGATTTGTTAAGTAATTATTCCCCGACTGTTAATCAAGGCGCGCACGACACACCCTACCTTTGCACCAACCGTTGAGAGCCGTTTTTACGATACATTAATATATAGATTTCATAAACACATTAAAAACAACAAAAAAACATGAGAAGAACATTACTTTATCTTATGGCCATAGTGTATATGGCATTAGGGACAAGCCTATCGGCGGAGAAAACGACTATCAATATCTCAACCCCCGATGGATTGACAGAGTTTAGGGATGCATTGAATAGCGGTACTTATGATGGACAAGACATTGTCGTTGAATTAAAAGGCAATATCAGCCTGGAAACCGTGGATGATTGGACACCAATAGGTAATTTAAGCCATCCTTTCAAAGGTACTTTTAACGGAAATAATAAAACGATCTCAAACTTAACGATCCTTGCAGCTAATACGAGCTTTTACAGAGGGTTATTCGGATGGATAGAGGGGGCAACCATAAATGGAGTAATATTGGAAGATGTTTCTATTGCCAAAAAGGCCTCCGCACAAGGTACTCCATGGACCGGAGCATTAGTTGGTTCGTCGGAGAAAAACTCAACGATAGAGAATTGTCATGTACTAAGTGGCACTATATATGAGTCTGATCCAACAGACCGCCAAGCCTGTACAGGAGGCCTCATGGGGTATTTCTCGGGGGGAAAAATACTTTTATGCAGCAATAATGCAAAGGTCATAAAAGAGGGGATAGCTCCAGAAAAATCTCTTATTGGCGGTTTGATTGGATACCTAACCGGAGGAACGGTAGACCGTTGTTTTAACCAGGGGATAGTAACCGGAGAAGGAGCAAAGCGTACTCAAAATATTGGAGGGTTGGTTGGGGAAGCCAGTAATTCCGCTGAGATCACCAATAGCTATAATATCGGCCAGGTCACTGTTAGTGAAACTTCAAAGAAAATGAATACAGGTGGCATAGCCGGAACCATTTCGGGTAGTAGTACAATTACAAACTGCTATTCCTACGCGGATATCATTGGAGGTATATCAGAAGATAGTTATTCTACCGGAGGCTTGGTTGGGGATGTTAATGGAGGTTCTATTTCAAACAGTCTCTGCTTTTCTAACAACCTGACCGGAAACGAGAATAACACTCATTTTATTGCTGGTAAACTAAAGACAGGTAGTACCTTAAGAAATAACTACGCCTGGATCAAAGGTGAAATAACAGATAATTACGGTAACGATCTCAATGGGGAATTATGGTCAGGTTCGACTTTCGACCAGCCTTTCTCTGATGGCAACTGGGATACTGAAGTCTGGCACTTTGATTCGAAAGACGCCTCAATGCCCGCACTCATAGGATTTGGGGAAGAACAAGGGATATTAAAAAACCTTTTGATTTCTACCCCTGCCCAACTGGAAGCATTCAGGGAAGCAGTTAATAATAATGACAATTATGACGGAAAGACAGTCGAATTAGTGGCTGATATCGACCTTAAAGACGTGACGGATTGGACACCGATAGGTATCAATAATGTCGCTTTCAACGGGACTTTTAACGGGAATGGGCATACGATTTCAAACTTAAAGATCTCGGAAGATAATCCGTACTATTTTAGAGGATTATTCGGAGAACTAGATGGAGCAACCATAAAAGACTTGATATTGAAAGATGTTTTAATCGAAAAGAATAACGACCCTGTGGTAGTTCCTGATGATAATAAGAGAATAGCAACCGGAGCATTAGTTGCTTTTATGTATAACTCAACGATAGAAAATTGTCATGTAATTAGTGGAACTATATATGCATCTGTTCTAACAGTTGATGATTCAGAAGTCAATACAGGAGGACTTATAGGCTATCTCAATAATAATGTAGAGAATAATATAAGCTTATGCAGCAATAACGCAAAGGTTATATCTGATGAAATGAGTAAATCTTCTTATGTTGGCGGTTTGATTGGGGTCTCAGCAAAAGGAGCAGTAGACCGTTGCTTCAATCAGGGGGAAATCACTACAAAAGGAGCAACTGAGATTCAAAATGTTGGAGGATTGGTTGGGGCTGCTGGCTCAAACAGCAATATCATCAATAGTTATAATGTGGGAAATATTGTAGTAGAGGCTGATACAAAAGTATATACAGGCGGAATAGCAGGATATACTACAAATATGATGATTGCATTTTGTTATTCTTACGCGGATATCACCGGAGGAACGTCAGCGAACAGCTCTACCGGAGGTATTGTAGGATTTTTAGACAATGCAGGTATTGGATTTTCTTTGTCTTTATCCGAAAAGCTGACAGGAGGTGAAGGGGAAATCGGTTTTGTATGTGGAACTCTATTTGAAGAGAGTAGAATAACTGAGGTTTATTCCTGGGTTAAAGGCATGAATGCTGATCTGTATGATAGCGGTTCAGATAACGATCCGAATCAAAAAAATGGTTTATTATGGGATGGTTTAATGGACAGCAAACCATTAGTCAGCAGTGGCGATAATAGTGAGTATGATTGGTCTGCCGAAGTCTGGAATATCGACGCCACCGACGCTTTCATGCCGAAGCTTGAGGACCTGTTGGAAGGTATCGTTCAACCGAATGTTCCCAACCCATTAAAAGCATCCGATGCCACTTACCACACCATCACCCTGGAAGTAGCCGCGGGTATCGACCTGTACGGCATCACCGCCGGAACGCATCAGATTGAAGAGGGCGGACACCTGCACCTGCAGTTCCTGCCCGAAGCCACAACGGCAACAGCCGCTGATATCCTCTTTTTGGTGGATGGCGTGGAAACGGAATTTACGGACTTTGGCACAGACAAATACTTCTCGTATATCCTCAATCCGGTCAGTGGAGACCATACGATCCTGATCGCCATGAAGGCATATACCGTGACCCTGCCCGAAGTGGAAGGCGTTGAAATCAATGTGGGCGCCGGTGTACATACCGTTCCCTATGGCGAGAAGTTTACGTTCACCCTGACGCTCGACGATGCGATCGACCCGGCGGATGTGCATGTCTTTGCTAATGGGATTGAAGTGGAACCGGAAGCCCTGCGTGCAACGGTACTTTCCTATACGATCGATAAGGTGATTACCTCGATTGTGGTGGTGATCGAAGGAACCGGCGGAACAACGGGCAATGCGCATATCGCTGAAGGCGACATCACGCTTTCCATTATCAATGATCAATTATCAATTATCAATTCCGGCTCTGCCGTGGATGTGGCGGTTTACTCAATCACTGGCCAGAACGTGGTGTCACTTCGTGGAGTTTGTGGATCAAAGACCATTACGTTGAAACCGGGTATCTATCTGGTAAAAGCCGGAACGCAGACGTGGAAAGTAATGATTAAGGGTTAATTATTAATGATTAATTAGAATACACAGTGAACATTCCTGGCTCCCCTTCTTAGAAAAGAAGGGGGTGGACCAGAGCCGGAGGCGATGGTGGGGTAGTTTGATCCTAAATTAAAATGAAATAGGTATTTATCATTAGTTAAGCATTCAAACTGCCCCACCGCTGCAAGCAGCGGTCCCCCTCAATTCCCCTCCTGCCCGAGGAGGGGTGGCACGCCAAAGGCGTGACGGGGTGGTGGGAGCTAAGAAGGGGAGCCAAGATAGTCCACAATTAACAATCGAAGATCGCTTAATAAAGCGTAAAGCAATTCATAATTAACAATCAGTCCCGTGATTAAAGAAATCGCCCTATTCCTCCCTTCTTGCACCGCCCTGCTCTGGTCGGTCACCCTGGCGTGCCGGTGGAAAAGAAATCTGTGGATGCAGCATATCTCGGCCGTTCTGCTGGCGCTACTGGGCATACTGCTTCTTACCGGGCTTTGCCTGATCACCGAAAGCGGCGAAACGAACCCGATAAAAGAATGGAAAATGGGGCAAATCCTATGGTTTTCACTGCCGTTGACCATTATCTTTTACCTATCAGGCTACCTGAGCTGCACCCTGGAATGGCCACTGGCCGATGCCCGGCAAGCATACGAAGCGGCGCACCTCCTCCCCTACGAACAAATGATCCGACGGAAAGAAGAAAACAAACCGACGGAAACCACCCTGCCGATGGAATTCGACCGACTGATATACCAAGAAAAGATCTATCTCAAAAAAAACCTCAACCGGGAAGAAATAGCCAAACGCTTGCAAACGAACCGAACCTATATCAGCGCATTGGTACGCGAAGAATACCAATGCGGCTTCTCGGAATTTATCAATCGCCTACGCATCGAACACGCCCAAGAGCTGATGCATCAACACCCGGAACTAAACCAGGAAGAACTCGCCGCCCAAACCGGCTTCACCCACCCCTCCGCCTTCAGCCGCACCTTCAAGCAATACACCGGCACCACCTTCCGACAGTATCAGAAAAGTATCCTTTGACTACCTTGGCTACCTTGACTACTTTGCTACCTTGACTACTCAAGCCCGGCAGCCCTTTGAAAAACCCTGTTCGGAGGCTATTTTGGGGGGTTTCCGCTCATCTACAAATCTCCTGATTTCTGAACTTTGATGCTACCTCACTAAATGATAGGTTATGAAGTACTGCCTTTCTTTGAAAAACGACCTAATCGTGAACGAATTGAATATTTTTTTATCTATTGCAAATTAACGACTTATAGGACAATGAAGCTAAGTCATATTTTTTTTAAAAAATCATCTATCTTATTGTTCTAATTGACTTTATATTGTTTTTATCAAGTGCTTAGGATTGTTGGTTCTTTCCCGGATTGAAAAGTTATTCAAAGTTTTTTACAAAAAAACACCCTGTCTTCAAAACAATCGTTTACTTTCGCGTGTTGAATTATAAGGTGTGTAGAAATTTTACGTTTATGGATGGAATTACTTATTCTATATTAACTTTTTATTATTAATTTATTAAAGTGTATTGTTTATGAAGAAAAATTTACAAAGTTTAGGATTGATCCTGCTTATGCTTGTGGCAGGAAGTGGGATGAAGGTTTTGGCGGCGGATCTGATTGCTCTTAATTGGAATGTTAATGCTGGTGATGTGAAAGAAATCTCTTTGGTGACTAGTTCAGCCGATGCTGAAATTACGGTGAATTGGGCTGACGAAAGTGAGGGTGGAACTTATAAGGGCAGTATAATTAAATTACAACATACTTATGAGAATGCAGTGGAAGCTACCGCTACGATTGTTATTCGTGTTTCTGGTGAATATAGCATATTGGAACTGGATTGCTCCGGACAGGGTATAACTTCAATCTATTTAGCCGGTATGCCCAATGTGACAAAATTAGATTTGTCTGATAATGAGATTAACGAACCTATGGATCTAAAAACGAATACGGAGTTGTTGTATCTGGATTATTCGAATAACCTTTTGGGACAGTCGAGTAGAGTATTGGATTTGAGTGAAAATGCAAAACTGAAAGTACTTAATCTGTCTAATAATGGATTAGATGATGCTCATATTCCGCAGTTGAATGGAACAGTAGGTGAAGGTGAAACTAAAGTATTAGAAGCATTAGAAGTCTTAAACTTGTCGAATAATAACTTTACGTCACAGGCCGATCTTAGTGGCAACACAACCTTAAAAGAACTCGACTATTCGGATAATACAGCGTTGACCGGATTGAATGTTGCCGGCCTCACCTCCCTTGAGAAGGTGAATGTTTCAGGTAATACATCCCTTGAAGATCTTTATCTGGACGGTTGTTCTTCCCTTACCAGCTTGGATATTAGTGGTACTGGAAGCTTAGCAAATATCTCCACCGAAGGTGTCGCAGACGGTCAGATCACCGATTTTAGTAGCGAAGGTACGAATCTGGATGGTGATAAACTGGCCGATCTAAAGGATAAAGTATATACCGTTACTACGACCTATACAGTAGCATTGAAAGTTGGTGCAGGCATTGAACTGCTTGACTATACCAGCGGTAACCTGCAAATCGAAGAAGATGGTCACCTCTTCCTGCAATTCCTTCCGGAAACTGAAGAGGGCGAAGTACTACTGTTGATTGATGGCGTAGAGACGGAATATACAAAGAATGAAACCGGCTATTCTACTTATATCCTCAACCCGATTGAGAAAGATTATAGTGTAGAATTGTATCTCAAAGCCTATAGCGTAAGCTTCCCGACCGTTGATGGCATTATGTTCGAAGGCGAAGGAACGGCTGAATACGGCCAACCGTATACCTTCAAAATGATACTGGACGATACGATCGATTCGGAAACGATCAATGTTTATGTGAATGATCAGTTGGTTGAACCGGATCCGCTGCGTTCGACTACTTATACCGTGACGATCGATGAGGTAACCGGCCCGATCGTGGTACGTGTAGAAACGGGAACTGTCGGTATCCAACCGATCACAACCTGCCGCGTTTACAGCCTGAGCGGCACCTTGGTTGTTGAAACAACCCAAATGCAGGCCGTGCAGGTCTACAACCTGACCGGTAAGCAAGCTTTCGCCCGCACCGTAAACGGCACTGAATCCATCGCCCTGACTCCTGGCGTTTATATCGTCCGGGTAGGCCGCGAAGTACAGAAGATCGTCGTGCGCTAAGCCTTTGGCAAAAGCCGAAGACAGAAGATAGAAATCAGAAGACAGAAGATAGAAATCAGAAGTCAGAAGATAGAAGTCAGAAGATTTCTTAGCTAACGAAGAAGAGGAGTAAACCCTATGTTTACTCCTCTTTTTCGCTTATTCCCTTTTTTCTTTATAAATATAAAAAACCCGCAAAGACTTGCGCAATCGAAATAAATTCCCTTACTTTGCACTCGCAAAACGCAAATGGTTCCTTGGCCGAGTGGCTAGGCACCGGTCTGCAAAACCGTCTACGGCGGTTCGAATCCGCCAGGAACCTCAAAAAAATCTCTCGAAAGCCTCTATTTATAAGGCTTCTTCGGGGGATTTTTCGTTTTAGGGATAAAAAAAGGGATAAAAA
>NZ_JAQFIN010000013.1 GCF_029504695.1 Parabacteroides sp. PF5-6 | reverse complement strand
GTCAATTCAAATCAAAAAATCAAAGAACGCTTGTATCTTATATATAATCAACCTGTTACGGTTGAAATTAAAAAATTAACGCATCAGTAGTAATTGTGAATTATGAATTATGAATTATGAGAAGTGAACTATGAGTGAGCGTTTTTCTCATAATTCATAACTCATAATTCATAATTATTGACGTTTTAGCGTCAATTCATACGCTTTCGGGTCGTTGATGATCTGCAGGGCGGCTTTGAGGCTGTCGTTTATGTCGTTGATGATCTGGAAGTATTCGTTCATCTCGTACATATCGCGCGCGATCAATGCCTTGAGTTGCAGCATCAATAACGGTTTGGCGTGGTTGAACTGCTCTTCGTTGTACTCGATCTTTTCCTCGTTGGCCATCTCAACGACTTGTTGCAGGAGGCTTTCGGGGATGGTGAAACCGGCTTTGTAGCTGTCGAAGTTCTTGTATTGACGAGTCATCTCGGCGCGTTGCTGATCGAGGTAGTTCATCGCCGCACGGTTGACGATACCGGTCGCGATCAAGCGGCGGTGGTAAGGCGAAGAAAGGGTCGTATCGAGCGGGATAAAGATATCCGGCATGATACCACCCCCGCCATAGACTGTGCGTCCGGTGGTCAAGGTGTTATACTTCATCGAATCGGGGAAATGAATGCTGTCGGCGCTCATCAGTTCGCCTTTGTTGTAGCGGTCGATCAGGTCGTGCTGGTAAGCTTCGGCATCGCCTTTCTCGTAGGGTTTCTGGATCGAGCGTCCGTTGGGCGTGAAATAGCGCGATACGGTCAGTCGGATCATCGAGCCGTCGGGCAGGGGGATTGGTTTCTGTACCAGCCCTTTACCGAAGGTGCGTCGTCCGACGATCACCCCGCGGTCCCAGTCCTGAATCGCTCCCGAGACGATCTCGCTTGCCGAGGCCGAGCCTTCGTCGACCAGGATCACCAGCCGTCCCTGTTCGAAGTCGCCTTTGCCCGTGGCATTGGCCTCTTCGCGGGGTTGGTTCACGCCTTCGGTATAGACGATCAGTTTGCCTTTGTCCAGGAACTCATCCGCCAGGTCGATGGCAATATTCAGGAAGCCGCCGCCGTTGCCTTGCAGGTCGAGCACCAGGTTCTTCATGCCTTTCTTCCGCAGTTTAGCGAATTCCTCTTTGTATTCGTCGAGGGTGGACGCCGCGAAGCGGTTGAGTTTGATGTATCCGGTCGCTTTGTCGAGCATATAGGCGGCATCGAGACTGAATACGGGGATCTTATCGCGCACGATCTTGAACGCCAGGAGTTCGGGGTTCTTATCGCGCAGGACCTTGACGGTCACCTCCGTGCCTTTCTTGCCCCGCAGGCGTTTCATGATGTCGTTGGTCTTCATCTGCACACCGGCGATCAGGGTATCGTTCACCTGGATGATCCGGTCGCCGGCCCGCAGGCCTACCCGTTCCGACGGTCCGCCGGGGATCACCTGGATCACGTAGAGCGTGTCGGTCAGCATATTAAACTGGATACCGATGCCGTCGAAGTTGCCTTGCAATGGTTCGGTCATCTCTTTGGTCTCTTCCGGATTGAGGTAGTTCGAGTGGGGATCGAGTTTCTCGAGCATACCGATGATTCCATCTTCTACCAGTTTACTCTGGTCTGTCGAGTCGACATACAGGTTGCTAATGGCATAGAGCGCCATCTGCAACTTCCGGGCATCCTTATTGTTGGTGTTCTGCGCTCCGAGAGACAGGATGGTCGTCGTCAGAAGCAGCGATAAGAGGACTTTCTTCATTTTGTTTTTATACTATTTGTCAATACAATTCCGTCTCTTTCGGGACGAACATGGATATATCTTTTCCGTAACGCAAGAGCTCGCGCACAATACTAGAACTGATATGGGTGTGTTTTGGTTCAGTGAAGAGGATAAATGTCTCGATCCCGGTCAGTACCCGGTTGACATCGGCGATACTTTTCTCGTACTCGAAGTCGTTTGCCGTGCGGATGCCGCGCAGGATAAAACCCGCGTTCACTTCTTTGGCAAAGTCGACGGTCAACGAGTCGTACGACATCACGCGTACCGCCGGATTGTCTTTGTAGAGCTTCTCGATGGCCTCCATCCGCTTTTCAAGGCTGAAGTAGGTCAGTTTCTTGTCGTTGATGCCTACGGCGATCACGATCTCATCGACCAACAGCAATCCCCGGCTGACCAGCGACTGATGTCCGAGGGTAAAGGGATCGAACGTTCCCGGGAAGAGGGCTACTCTTTTCATGCGATATCTTCTTCTATTACCAGATTATCAATAATAAATACCTGCCGTTCCATCGTGTTTTTGCCCATATAGAACTCCAACATCTCCTTGACCAGGTCTTCTTTCTTCATCGTCACCGGATCGAGGCGCATATCTTCACCGATAAAGTTCTTGAACTCATCGGGCGAGATTTCTCCCAAGCCTTTGAAGCGGGTGATCTCCGGGTTCTTGCCGGCGGCCTGGATGGCACTCAGTCGTTCCTCTTCGGTATAGCAATACCAGGTCTTTTGCTTGTTGCGCACGCGGAACAACGGCGTTTGCAGGATATAGACATGGTTACGTTTGATCAGATCGGGGAAGAACTGCAGGAAGAACGTCATCAACAACAAGCGGATGTGCATGCCATCGACATCGGCATCGGTAGCGATGATCACTTTGTTGTAGCGCAGGCCTTCCAGCCCGTCTTCGATATTGAGTGCGGCTTGCAAGAGGTTGAACTCCTCGTTTTCGTAGACTACCTTCTTGGTCAAGCCGAAACTGTTCAACGGCTTACCGCGCAGGCTGAATACCGCTTGCAGGTTCGGATTGCGGCTTTTGGTGATCGAGCCGCTGGCCGAGTCGCCCTCGGTGATAAAGATACAGGTATCTTCCTGCTTGTCGCCTTTCGTATCGGTCAGGTGGATGCGGCAGTCGCGCAGTTTGCGGTTGTGCAGGTTGGCTTTCTTTGCCCGTTCGCGCGCCAGTTTGGTCACACCCGCAATGGCTTTGCGTTCTTTCTCGGAGTCGATGATCTTGCGGAGCATGGCTTCCGAGGTGTCGGGGTTCTTATGCAGGTAGTTATCGAGTTCTTTTTTGATGAAGTCGCCGATAAACTTGGAGACGGTCGGACCGTCCGGGCCGATGTCTTTGGATCCCAGTTTCGTCTTCGTCTGGCTTTCGAACACCGGCTCTTCCACTTTGATGCTGATGGCTGCCACGATACCACTGCGGATATCGGAGTATTCGAAGTTCTTCGAGTAGTATTCCTTGATCACCCGGCCGATCGTTTCTTTGAAAGCCGAGAGGTGCGTACCACCCTGGGTGGTGTATTGCCCGTTCACAAACGAGTAGTATTCTTCGCCGTATTGGTTGCTATGGGTGAGCACCACTTCGATATCATCGCCTTTCAGGTGGATGATGGGATAGAGCGGCTCGGTGGTCATGTTTTCGTTCAACAGGTCGAGCAACCCGTTGCGCGAGAAGAATCTCTTGCCGTTATAAATGATCGTCAGTCCCGAGTTGAGGAACACATAATTCTTCAACAGGCTTTCGATAAACTCATCTTTGTATTCGTATTCGCGGAAGATCTCCCGGTCGGGGATAAAATAAGTCGAGGTTCCGTTGCCTTCGCCGGTCGGGACGATATCCGTCTCCGACGTGATATGGGCGCGGCTGTATTCCACCTGCTTCATCTCGCCGTCGCGGTGGCTGGTGATCTGGAAAAAGCTGCTCAGGGCGTTGACCGCCTTGATCCCAACCCCGTTGAGGCCGACTGATTTCTTGAACGCTTTACTGTCGTATTTCGCTCCGGTGTTCATCTTGCTCGACACATCGACCACCTTGCCCAACGGCACACCACGTCCGTAGTCGCGTACGCAGACCGTTCCTTCTTCGATGGTCACTTCGATGGTCTTGCCATAGCCCATCATGTATTCATCGATCGAGTTGTCTAATACTTCTTTCAACAACACGTAGATCCCGTCGTCGGCATACGTCCCGTCACCCAGCTTCCCGATATACATACCGGGACGCCGACGGATATGCTCCATCCAATCGAGGGTTTTAATGTCGTCGTCGTTATACGCTGTTTCCTGCTGTAAAGTGTCGTTCAGTTCGTTCATGTTTTTTAATTAATAATTGATAATTGATAATTGATAGTTGAGAATCGACAATCACCTCTTCGGCAAATTGTCAATTATCAATTATCAATTGTCAATTGTTTGATGTATGCTCTCCTCGTCTTATGGTGTTCTTTCCGGAAATAATCCCACTGGGCCTGTACGGCGCTGTTGGTCTCCAGTTCCGGGTTGGTTTCCGCGTATTCCACGCCTAATCCTTTGTAAATAGGGATCAGGTCATTAAATAACAAAGCATTGACGCCTTTGTTCTGGTACTCGGGCAAAACGCCGGTCAGGTAGAGGTCCACCACTTTAGGCTTGGAGTATAAAGTCTTCAACAGATGAAACCAGCCGAAGGGGAACATCTTGCCCTGGGCTTTCTGCAAGGCCTTCGACATATTGGGCAATGAGATGCCGAAACCGACCACTGCGTCGTCTTCTTCCCGGATGATCACCGTGACCAGTTCGTAACGCAGCATGGGGATGTATTTCTTGACGTAATAATCGATCTGCTTCTGCGTGAGCGGCGCAAAGCCATAGAGGGGTGCGAATGCCGCGTTCAACGTATCGAAGATCTTTTGCGCATACGGCATGACCTCTTTGGCGTTTTTGAATTTTAAGACCTTCAATCCGTATTTCTTCTTCACCAGTTCGCCGATACGCAGGTGTTTGTCGGGCACAGCGTCGGGGATATAGATCTTGAACTCCTGCCAGTCCTGGTCTTTGTGGTAGCCCAGGCGCTCGATATGGTTGGGATAATACGGATAGTTGTAGAGCGTCGCCATCGTACCCAGCTGATCGAAGCCTTCCACCAGCATACCTTCGTTGTCCATATCCGTAAATCCCAACGGGCCGTGCAAGGCTTCCATGCCTTTCGCTTTCGCCCATTGTTCTACGGCACCGAACAAGGCGTCTGCCACCTCGGCATCGTCAATAAAATCGACAAAACCGAAACGGGCATATTTCTCTTTCCACACGGCATTACTCGAATGGTTGATCATGCCGGTAATACGGCCCACGATTTTTCCGTCCCTGTAAGCCAGGAAGTTGATGGCCTCGCAGGACTCAAATGCCGGGTTTTTCTCCTTATCCAGCGTCTCCATTTCTTCGGAAATCAGTTCGGGCACAGCATACGGGCAGTCTTTGTATAATTCAATATTGAATTTGACATACTCCTTCAGTTCCTTCCGGGTAGTGACTTGTTTTACTTCTATACTCATTTGTCCAGTATTAATCCGGTGATTTTAACGGGCAAATTTACATAAATTATTCGGCACTTAGAAGTAAGGCGTAACGATTTTTCCTCCCGTTTTTATCCCCCTGTTCCAGGCGACGACCGGAGGGAGGAATCGGTGCGATCGGCGGGGGTATTTGTTTGTTGATAACCGTCAACACATTTGTTGATAGTTATCAACAGATCTGTTGACAATTGTCAACAAACTTGTTGATAATTATCAACAAATGAATACTCCCTATAATCCGCTCTGGTACAGGCGCGTGTAAATTTGAACATTCGGGCCTCTTTTTCTGTTCATTCTAAAGCACAAATCCTGATCTTTAGTGTTATCTTTATCCCGAAAAGAAAATAGAAGGCCGTATTCGCGACGGATGTGGCTGATACATACAATTATAAATGCAGAAAAAATGAGAAAAAATAAATCAAAAAGAAAAGATAAACCCGCATCGAAAGCCGGCCTACCCCCTAAAAAAGAGAAGAAAAAAGGTGGAAAACGGATGCGCAAAGAATTGATGGTCGTATCCATTGTCAATGCGTTCCAGTCTTCCCCGAAAGAGGCGTTCAACTATAAGCAGATCAGTAAATTGATCGGTGTCGAGAATGCCGTGCAGAAATTGCAGGTCGCCGATATCCTCTACGATCTGGCGGCGGATCAATTTATCACGGAGATCGACCGGGGACGATATAAACTGCATGACCTGGGAAGCCAGGCGACGGGCACCTTCAACCGCCGCAGCAACGGGAAGAACTCGTTTGTGCCCGAGGATGGCGGCACACCGGTCTTTATCGCCGAGCGCAACTCCGGCCATGCGATGGATGGGGATAAGGTGAAGGTGCAGCTCTTTGCCAAGCGCAAAGGCGCCGAACCGGAAGGCGAGGTGATCGAGATCCTGGAACGGAAAGAAGCGACCTATGTCGGCAAATTGCAGGTGACCAAAGGATTTGCTTTCCTGGTGACCGAAGATAAAACGCTGGCCAATGATATTTTTATCCCGAAAGACAAACTGAAAGGCGGGAAAAGTGGCGACAAAGCCATCGTACAGATCGAAGAATGGCCCGAGGGGCAGAAAAATCCGATCGGCAAGGTCGTTGATATCCTGGGACAAGCGGGCGACAACACGACCGAGATGCATGCGATCCTGGCCGAGTTTGGCTTGCCGTATAAATATCCGGTGGCCGTAGAGAAAGCCGCCAACCGGATCCCGGAGGAAATTCCACAGGAAGAGATTGAGAAACGGGAGGACTTCCGTCAGGTATTGACCTTTACGATCGACCCGCGCGATGCGAAAGACTTCGACGATGCCCTTTCTGTCCGTCGCCTGGAGAACGGCAACTGGGAGATCGGCGTGCATATCGCCGACGTGACCCATTACGTCCGGCCCGAGAGTATTATCGAACGGGAAGCGCAGGAACGCGCGACCTCCGTTTACCTGGTCGACCGCACCATCCCGATGCTGCCCGAGCGGTTGAGTAACCTCATCTGCTCGCTTCGCCCCGACGAAGAGAAACTCTGCTTCTCGGTCATCTTCGAGATGAACGAAGACGCGGAGGTCAAGAAATACCGCATCGTGCGCACAGTGATTAAGAGCGACCGCCGCTTCACCTACGAAGAGGCGCAACAGATCCTCGAGACCGGCGAAGGCGATCACAAAGACGAACTGATCATCCTCAATACCCTCGCCAAGAAACTGCGCGAAGCCCGATTCAAGAACGGAGCGATCAACTTCGACCGTTACGAGGTGAAGTTCGAGATCGACGAGAAGGGCAAGCCCTTAAGTGTTTACTTCAAAGAGGCCAAAGACGCCAATAAGTTGATCGAAGAATTTATGCTATTGGCCAACCGGACCGTCGCTGCCTTTGTGGGCGATCCCGGCAAGGGCAAGACCAAGAAATCGTTTGTCTACCGTATCCACGAACAGCCCAACCCGGAGAAGATGGAGAACTTCGCCGCCTTTATCCGCCGCTTTGGTTACAAATTGAAGACCGAAGGCAGTCAGACGGAGATCTCCAAAGGCATCAACCGCCTATTGGACAGCGCGCAGGGCAAACCCGAAGAGAACCTGATCGAGACCCTGGCGATCCGTGCCATGCAGAAGGCGCGGTATGCGACCGAGAATGTCGGGCATTACGGACTGGCGTTTCCTTTCTATTCCCATTTCACTTCGCCCATCCGTCGTTATCCCGATATGATGGTGCACCGCCTGTTGGAACGCTACCTCGATGGCGGGCGTAGCATGCCGAAAGCGAAGCTCGACGAGCTCTGCGACCACAGTTCCAACATGGAGCAGATCGCGGCCAATGCCGAACGCGCTTCGGTGAAGTACAAGCAGGTAGAGTTTATGAAAGACAAACTGGGCATGGTCTTCGACGGCGTAATCTCCGGGGTGACCGAGTGGGGATTGTACGTGGAACTGAACGAGAACAAATGCGAAGGCATGGTCCCCATCCGCGACCTCGACGACGACTACTACGAATTCGACGACAAAAACTACTGCCTGGCCGGCCGCCGCACCCGCCGCGAATACCGCCTGGGCGACCCCATCACCATCAAAGTCGTACAAGCCAACCTCGAACGCAAACAACTCGATTTCATGTTGGTGTAAAATCAATGCGTTCGATAATTCAGAATATTTATAGGGATTTGTTTTGTAACTCAAAACAAATCCCTATATTTGTATAAAAGAAAAACAGATGAGGATAGTCTCACATAAGCGACTGAAAGACTTTTACGAGACAAAAGGATATGAAGATTCGCGGGTTGCGTTAGAACGGTGGTATGATATAGCCGATAAAGCGCAGTGGAGGAATCTATCTGAAATGAAGGTAGACTTTCAAACGGTTGACTATGTTGGAAATCAACATTATGTCTTTGACATACGGGGTAATCGCTATCGTTTGGTTGTTGTCGTTAAGTTTACCATGGGTTACATCTTCATCCGTTTTGTAGGGACGCATGAGCAGTATGACAAAATAGACTGTGCTTCGATTTAGTTTTGAATGATGAATAAAAAGAATAAGGTATGCGCAAGATAACGAAAGATCAATATGAATTTGCGTTGAACAGGATAGAAGACCTCTTGCCCCTGGTCGGTGAGGCGACGCCTGCCAACGACAGGAATGCGGTTGAGCTTACGCTTGTATCTGACATTGTAATCAGTTATGAGAAGGAACATTTTCCCATAGAGAAACCGACTGTTTCGGAGCTTATTGAATTGTTCCTGGAAGAAAAAGGGATGACGCAAAAGCAACTGGCGGAAGAGATAGGGGTAAGCCCTTCGCGGATAAGCGATTATATGTCCGGCCGATCGGAACCGACTTTGAAAGTAGCCCGATCTCTTTGCCGGGTATTAAGCATTCCGGCTTCTGCTTTATTGGGGGTTTAAGAAGAACTAAAAAAAAGCCGCCGGAGTTTTTGAAAACTCCGGCGGCCTTTTTTATAACTCCGGCGGCTTTTTGTGAAAGGCTGCCGGAGTTTTTTTTGTTCTATTTATCAATAGCGTGGGCCACGGTCGCGACCTCCGCGATCACCTCCACGGTCACGGCCTCCGCCGTTGCGTGGGCCACGGTCGCCACGGTCACCCCGATCACCCCGGTCGGTACGCGGCGGACGTTCTTCGTAACCTTCCGGTTTCGGCATTAATACCTTGCGGGAAAGTTTGAATTTACCGGTCTTCGGATCGATATCCACCAGCTTCACTTCGACAATGTCGCCTTCTTTCAGACCGGCTTCTTCGACCGTATCCAAGCGTTTCCAGTCGATCTCAGAGATATGCAACAGGCCGTCTTTGCCCGGCATAAACTCAACGAATGCGCCGTAAGGCATCACCGAAGAGATCTTACCGCTATATACTTCGCCGATTTCAGGCACAGCAACGATGCCTTTGATCGCACGGATAGCTGCTTCGATCGTATCTTTGTTCGTTCCGGAGATTTCGATAACTCCCACGCCTTCCACTTCTTCGATCGTAATGGTCGCACCGGTCGTTTCCTGGATTCCCTGGATGATCTTTCCACCCGGGCCAATCACCGCACCGATGAATTCTTTGGCAATGGTCATCTTTTCCAGACGCGGAGCATGCGGTTTCAGGTCCGGACGTGGTTCCGGCATCGCTTCAGTGATCTTACCGAGGATATGCAGACGGCCTTCGCGAGCCTGTGCCAATGCGTTTTCCAGAATTTCATACGACAAACCGTCTACCTTGATGTCCATCTGTGTAGCCGTGATCCCGTCGCGTGTTCCGGTTACCTTAAAGTCCATATCACCCAGGTGGTCTTCGTCACCCAGAATGTCCGATAGAATGGCGTAATTTTGACCTTTGTTCTCAGAGATCAAGCCCATCGCGATACCGGAAACCGGCTTGCGAAGCTGTACCCCGGCATCCATCAAGGCCAGCGTACCGGCACAAACGGTTGCCATAGAAGAAGAACCGTTGGATTCGAGAATTTCAGATACCACACGCAATACATACGGATAGTCGCTCGGGATCATGCGTTTCAACGCACGATGAGCCAAGTTACCGTGTCCGATCTCGCGACGGCCTACGCCACGTTGCGGGCGAGCCTCACCGGTTGAGAACGGAGGGAAGTTATAATGTAACAGGAAACGTTCCTTGCCATGATTCAACACATCGTCGATCATCTTCTCGTCCGACTTGGTTCCCAAGGTGACAGTCGTCAACGATTGGGTTTCCCCGCGGGTAAATACGGCTGAACCGTGAGGTCCCGGCAGGTAATCGGTTTCGATCCAGATCGGACGGATCTCGGTAGTCTTCCGGCCATCGAGGCGTTTGCCTTCGTCCAGAATCGCGCGACGCATCGCTTCTTTCTCTACATCGTGGTAGTAGCGACCGATCATCTCAGCCTTTTCAGCCAGTTCTTCTTCGGTGTATTGGGCTTTGTATTCGTCTTTGATAGCGGTGAACGCTTCGGCACGTGCGTGTTTGTCCTGACCGGAAACGGCTACGGCGTAAACTTTGTCGTAACATTTCTCGCGCACGTCTTTACGCAGTTCTTCGTCGTTCACTTCGTGGCAGTATTCGCGTTTCACGGTTTTGCCCACAGCTTCCATCAGTTCCAATTGCGCCTGGCATTGTACTTTGATCGCTTCGTGTGCCACCTTGATGGCTTCGAGCATTTCATGTTCCTGCACTTCTTCCATCTCGCCTTCTACCATCATGATATTGTCGAGGGTAGCGGCCACCATCATATCGATATCGGCCTTTTCGAGTTGGGCAAAAGTCGGGTTGATCACGAATTCACCGTTGACACGTGCGACACGTACTTCGGAGATCGGACCGTTGAAAGGAATATCAGAAACCGCCAAAGCAGCCGAAGCGGCCAGACCGGCCAATGCATCCGGCATGTCTTCGCCGTCGGCGGAGAACAGGATGATATTTACGAATACTTCAGCATGATAGGTGTCAGGGAAGAGCGGACGAAGAGCGCGGTCGACCAAACGGGAAGTCAGTACTTCGTAGTCGGACGCTTTCCCTTCTCTCTTGAGGAAACCGCCGGGGAACCGGCCAAAGGCGGCGAATTTTTCTTTGTACTCTACTGAGAGCGGCATAAAGTCCACTCCGGCATTTGCATCTTTTGCGGCTGTTACAGTGGCGAGCAACACGGTGTTGTTCATCCGGACAGTTACCGAACCGTCCGCCTGTTTTGCCAATTTCCCGGTCTCGATTGTGATAGTTCTTCCATCACCTAAATCGATCGTCTTGTTAATGGGATTAAGCATAATCTTTTTTCTTATTATTTTTTTCTCTGTAAAATTGGCGGCAAAGTTAATAAACTTCTGGCTAATTGCATGGAAATGAAAATAAAATAACATTTAATGCCCACTTTTTCACCGGGAAAGCCCTGCTGAATGCAAATTAATGTATATTTGCATCGAAAAAACAAAAAAGAGGAATGAAACAAAAAGCATTACTACTCTTCGCGATCTGCGGAGTAATGATATCGATAGCGACCAGCTGTTCCAAAAATAATGATTTCACAGTGACGGGGACCGTCTCCGGTGCCGATGGGCAGATGATGTATCTGGAGAATGTAGGGGTTTCATCTGTTGAAACACTCGACTCTGTCCGGTTGAGTGCCAACGGGAAATTCAAATTCGCCAAACCCCGTCCGGATTCCCCTGAGTTCTACCGGTTGCGTCTGAATAATCAATTGATTCATTTTGCTGTTGACTCGACCGAAACGGTGTCGCTTGTTGCCGATGCCGGGACTTTCGCGATCTCCTATTCCGTTGACGGCTCTGAAAACAGCAAAGCCATCAAACGGGTTACGCTGGCGCAACTCGATGCCAATCAGGCCATGACAAAACTGCGGAAGGAGCATGAAGGCAAACAAATCACCGACGAAGAATATACCAACGGGATAAATGAAATAGCCCAGGCTTACAAAGAAGTCGCACTGGAGTATATCTATTCCGCACCGATGTCGACGGCTGCCTATTTCGCTTTGTTCCAGCAAATCGATGGCATGCTGTTCTTCAATATTTATGATCGGACGGACTCCAAAGCCTTCGGGGCTGTAGCAACCAGCTACGATCATTATTATCCGAATACGGCACGGGCGAAACACCTGCATAACCTGGCGCTTCAATCGTTGAAAGTCACCCGTGCCCAGCGCGAGATCAACCTGGATCATGCCAATGTGCAGATAGTGAACTACCTCGATATTACGCTGCCTGACGTAAAAGGTACAGTCGTTAAACTTTCGGATATCGCCGAAGGCAAAGTCGTTTTGGTGAACTTTACGGCTTACCAGACCGAGTGGTCGCCGGCGTTAAACCTGGAACTGGGCGAGCTCTATACGCAATACCATAGCCGTGGCCTGGAGATCTACCAGGTATCGTTGGATGCCGACCGCCATATGTGGCAGAACGCGGCCGTCAATCTGCCCTGGTATACGGTGATCGACCCCGAATCGGTTTATTCCCAGATCGCCGGTTTATATAATGTACGCCAGCTCCCCGCCCTTTTCCTTTTAGACCGGAAAGGCGACCTCAACAAAAGGGTGGAAGATCTCGAGAAGTTGGAAGCGGATATCAAGGCATTACTTTAAATGACAGAAGAATACATAATATGTTATAAAGCACGCGCATAAAATTTGGTCTTATTGAAAATAAGGTCTATTTTTGCCCGACCTGACATATTAAAGGAAAAGGAGTTCCGGCTAGGAAATAGCCGGGATTCTTTTTTTATTGCTTATGGAGGTAACACATTTATTATTAATAAAATGATAAAGGAGGAATAAGAAATGGCTATTAGTTATATGACAGCAGAAGGCTACAACAACCTCTTGGCTGAAATAAACTATCTGGAAACAGTGAAACGTCCCGAGATATCCGCGCAGATCGCAGAAGCGCGCGACAAAGGGGATTTGTCGGAGAATGCAGAATACGATGCGGCAAAAGAGGCGCAGGGTATTATGGAAGCTAAGTTGGCGCAATTGAAAGAATTGATTGCGAATGCCCGTTTGATCGACGAATCGCGTATTCAGACGGATGAAGTCCAGATATTGAATAAGGTAAAGATTAAAAATACGAAGAACAATATGATCATGACCTATACCTTGGTGGCCGATTCGGAAGCGAATCTGAAAGAAGGGAAGATTGCGATCAGCACCCCGATTGCCAAAGGTTTGCTGGGCAAGAAAGTAGGCGAGGTGGTCGATATCAAAGTCCCGTCCGGGATGATGACTTTTGAGGTGATGGATATTTCTTTGTAAAACGATAATAAAAAAAGATATGGCAACATTATTCAGTCGAATAGTAGCCGGAGAGATCCCTTGTCATAAGATCGCGGAGAATGAAGAGTTCTTCGCGTTCTTGGATATTAACCCGATGGCTCCCGGACATACGTTGGTGATCCCCAAAGAAGAAGTGGATTATATCTTTGATATCGCCGACGACAAATTGGGTCGGATGATGGCCTTCTCCAAAGGCATTGCGGCCGCATTGTCGGCCACGATCCCGAGTCGGAAGATCGCTCTTTCAGTCATCGGACTGGAAGTGCCTCATGCGCATATCCATCTGATCCCGATCAATCGGGAGGCTGATATTCATCCGACGAAGGATAAAACGAAACCCGATCCGGAGGAATTAGCCGGGTTGGCAGCACAAATACGGGAACATTATAAGTAAAAAGAATTGCTCTTTTTTCGGAAACAATCCGTATATTTGTCGCCTATCACGCGTGCCACACCGAGCGATTGAATCGATTCAAGGCTTACAGGCATATCGGATAAAAGATATTCATTAGTGGTTTTTACTCATAAATTTGTTAACCTTAGAAGAAAGGCCCCTCTGAGACAGAGCGGCCTTCTTTTTTGAACACACACAATACTAAAACCATATAATATCACCAAAAACTTATTCTTCTTAAAGGATGGAAGCTGTTCCAATGCCAGCCGTGATGATCGATCACCGGCAATCCGTAATTAATTCCCAATACAATGGTCAACGCCAGTGCAATCAGCCAGAGCACCAATAGTACCCATTTGGCCGAAGGTGCCATCGCTTTCCACTTGAATACTTGTACGCCGATCAGATAACCCAGAGCAACCAACGGAATACCGATCGCCAGGATACTTGCGATAGTTGCGATAATCAACGCACCTTCCGGATACGTACCGATCGTGTTCCAGTCCATAAACGGCATAATTCCACCGAAGGCCGCTCCTACTCCGCCCCCCAACAGACCGATACCCCCACCGATCAGGCCAATGATAATCGCGAAAAGCACAACCACCAGGATAAACAAGACGAGCAATACCGGCGGCAATAAAGCAATAGCAATTAACACGCCTAATACTTTAATGATAAAACCGATCACACTCACAAATCCGTCGCCGAACTTTTGCATAGCCGTACGGGGTTTGCCCGAGTTGATATAGTCGTTCACGTCGGCCGACACTTTCTCGAACCCGTCGGTTACCGTCTTGCCGATATTCTCAATTGTTACGCTTTCACCGCGCATTTGCAGCTTCTCGGCGGCGGTATTTGCCAGGGGAACGATCAGCCAAAGTATAATATAAATAGGAATCGTGATCTGGAAGAAAGTCAACAAGATCCATGCGATACGCACCGCCGTCGGGTCCCAGCCCATATAAGCCGCCAATCCACCGGATACACCTCCCAGGATCCGGTCGTCCGGATTACGGAACAGGCGTCTTTTCGCCGTCGTTTCGATCTTTACCTTATATTCTTCTTTCGCTTCTTCGGTAAACGTCTCCTCGCCGAAGATCTCTTCCGGTTTCCCCATACGTTTAATCACATCTTCCACCTGCTCCAGCGTGATCACCTCATAACCCATACGGATGCGCTCGTTCAACAGTTCGGAAATCCGTATCTCGAAATCGTTCATGATCTCGTCCGAGCCTTCTTCTTTCTTGAAATGAATACGCAGATTCGACAGGTATTTATCTAATAATTCGTATGCATCTTCGTCAATATGGAAAACTGTACCTCCCAGATTAACAGTCAGTGTCTTTTTCATCTTCTTTTCTTTTTAGTTGTTTCTGATGTGATTGATAGTATTGTTCAACTCTTGCCAGGCAAGTTCCAACTCTCCGAGAAATAATTCTCCTTTTTCCGTCAGTTTGTAGTACTTCCGGGGAGGGCCTTGTGTCGACTCCACCCATTGGTAACTGAGCAATTCGCTATTCTTCAACCGGGTCAAAAGAGGATATAAGGTGCCTTCAACAACGATCAATTTGGCTTCCTGCAATTTCTGAATAATATCAGAGGTGTAAGCAGGCTCCTTTTTTAAGAGCAAAAGGATACAATATTCCAATGTTCCTTTCCGCATTTGTGACTTTACATTCTCCGCATTCATTGCTTTTTGTGTTTGATAATGCAAATATATGTATTGCCTATGTACTATGCAATACATACTACTATGGTTTATGTTTTATTAACTATCTTTTCCTTGACGGTCCAATCAAAAGATTTCCCTTTTCCCGAAGAGTGGGGGAGGCCCGATTTGACATTTTGTTACCCTATAGGTAGTATTTCGTCGTACTACCTATAGTACGGCGCCGTACTATATATAGTATGCGCTCGTACTATATATAGAAACACATTTTAACATATCGTTTTGTTACGGTTCCTGGTTTTCTACATATTATATATAGAATACACAAGCACTTACGGGTCTAAACCGGTCGGCTGTGAACCTAAACTGGTCGGCATTGCACAAAATGTCGGGAAATGTGTAAAACAATCGGATTCATCCCCTCCAGTTCCGATACTTTATTTTACCTTTGTGGTGCCGATATAAAAAATTGAGAAATATGACAAACTATCATTATGCCGAATTAGTCCATCGTCAGGCAGAGAAATATGGAACACGTACAGCCCTGAAGTATCGCGACGATGCAAGTGGGAAATGGATAAAGATCTCCTGGCGGGAGTTTTCTGATCTGGTGATGCAAACGGCCAAGGCCATGGCTGCCTTTGGCATCGAGGAGCATCATACGATAGGCATTTATTCCCAGAATATGCCTCAATGTTTGTATACGGACTTCGGCGGATATGCCAACCGTACGATCTCGGTGCCGATGTATGCGACGAACTCGCCGGCGCAGATCGACTATATCATTAACGATGCTGAGATCCGGACCTTATTCGTCGGCGAGCAATTACAGTATAACAATGCGTTTATCGTGCAAAAGGACTCGAAGGTATTGCAACGCATCATTGTGTTCGACCCGAAGGTGAAATTGAACCCGGACGATAAGACGTCTATGTTCTTCGATGACTTCCTGAAACTGGGCGACAATGCGTTGGCCGAATCGACCGTGAAGATCCGTCGCAACGAAGCCAGTCCGGAAGACATGGCCACGATTATCTATACCTCCGGAACGACGGGCGAGCCGAAAGGCGTCATATTGCGCCATTCCAATTTCCTGGAGGTGATGCGCATCCATGATATCCGCCTGCCGATGGTAAGCGACAAAGACACGTCGATGTGTTTCTTGCCATTGACGCATATCTTTGAGAAAGCATGGACCTATTATTGCCTGCACAAAGGGGTGATTGTGGCGATCAACCGCGATCCGAAGATGATCCAACAGACCTTGCCCGAAGTACATCCGACGATGATGTGCAACGTGCCGCGTTTCTGGGAGAAAGTGTTTGTGGGCGTGCAGGAGAAGATTGCCAACTTCCCTCCGCTCTTGCGTAAGATGGCGATGCGTGCCGTACAGGTAGGTCATGCGCATAACCTGGAATACAAGAATAAACTGAAAACACCGCCTCTGGGCCTTCGGATCCAGTTTATGTTCTACAATAAAACCATCTTTTACGTCCTGAAGAAGGTATTGGGTATCGAGCGCGGTATACTCTTCCCGACGGCAGGTGCGCCCCTGGCCGACAATGTGAATGTGTTTCTCAATTCGGTCAATATCCCCATTGTTTATGGGTATGGACTGAGCGAAACCTCGGCGACAGTCTCTTTTTGCCCGACGCAAGGTTTTGTGATCGGCTCGATCGGTGAGGTGATGCCCGATGTCGGTGTGCGGATCGATCCGGCGAACGATGAGATCCTGGTCAAAGGCGCGACCATCACCGAAGGTTACTACAAGAAACCGGAAGAGAACGCGAAATCATTCACCGAAGACGGCTATTTCCGCACAGGCGATGCCGGACGGTTGGAAGGTAATGTATTGTATTTCAAAGAAAGAATAAAAGACCTCTATAAAACATCGAACGGAAAGTATATCGCTCCGCAGGCCATCGAAGGGGTGGTGAGCAGCGACAAATACATCGCCCAGGTGGCGGTGATCGGCGACAAGCGTAAGTTCGTCGGCGCCTTGATCGTGCCCGATTTTGATGCGCTGGAAACGTTTGCCCGTGCGAAAGGCATAACGTTTGACGACCGCGAAGCGTTAGTGAAACGCCCCGAAGTGATCCGCCTGTACGAATCCCGCCTGGAAGAGCACCAGAAAGACCTGGCCTCCTTCGAGAAGATCAAACGCTTCATCCTGCTCACCCGGCCATTCAGCATGGAAACGCGCGAACTGACCGACACCCTGAAGCTTCGTCGACCGGTGATCCTCGAAAAATACGCCGACCGGATCGAAGAGATGTATGCGGAATAGCTTTCGTTTCAGGTAAACGATTATATTTGCAGTCCGTATCCGCAGGTTTTTCGTTTGCTGCGGGTCGCAGGTGTACAAGTAAAGATGTTAAGACAGCAGTTACAACAGAAATTACAGCAAAAGCTTTCGCCACAGCAGATCCAGTTGATCCGCCTGTTGGAACTTCCGGCTATCGAGCTGGAAGAACGGGTAAAACATGAACTGGAAGAAAATCCCGCATTGGAAGAAGGCCGTGAACCTGTCGAAGACTTTGAAGGCGAAGAGGGGGCGAATCCGGAAAATGCCGGCGACACGGTAGAAGACCTCTCACTGGGCGATTACCTGACCGAAGATGATATCCCGGACTACAAACTCCGGGAGATGAGCGACCGGACCGAACGCAAAGAAGATGTGCCTTTCTCGGTCAGCCAATCGCTTCACGAACACCTACTGCAACAGTTGGGACTGCGCGATCTGACGGAAACGGAGAGTAAGATCGCGGAATATATCATCGGCAATATCGACGACGACGGTTATCTGCGCCGCGACCTGAGTGCGATTGCCGACGATCTGGTGTTCCAGGCCGGACAAGACGTGAGCGAAAAAGAGATCGAACAGATACTCTATGTCATCCACGACTTCGAACCGGCAGGAATAGGTGCCCGCGACCTGCAGGAATGCCTGTTGCTCCAGTTGGAACGGAAAGAGAAGACACCCACCGTGACCTACGCCATCCGTGTGCTCGCCGAATACTTCGACGATTTCAGCCGCAAACATTACGATAAGATCCTGCGGGGCCTTTCGCTCGATGAGAGCGCCCTGAAGAAGGCGATCCAGGAAATCACCTCGTTGAATCCGAAACCCGGAAGCAGCTGGGGCGGCTCGCTGGAGAGTGCGATGAACCTGGTGATCCCCGATTTCATCGTGGAAGCCCATAACGGCGAGCTGACCCTGAATATGAACAGCCGGGGCGTTCCCGAGATGCGTATCAACCGGGAATACGCGGAGATGTTTCAGGATTATACCGCCAACAAAGCCAATCAGACCACGGAGATGCGCGACGCCGTGCAGTTTGTTAAGCAAAAGCTCGATTCCGCCCAGTGGTTTATCGATGCCATCCGCCAGCGGCAGGAGACCCTGCAACGCACGATGGAAGTGATTATCCTCTTGCAACACGATTTTTTCCTGACCGGCGACGAGGCTAATCTGCGTCCGATGATTCTCAAAGACGTAGCCGAACGCACCGGATATGATATCTCGACCATCTCCCGCGTGAGCAACAGTAAGTATGTACAGACGAATTTCGGCGTCTATCCCTTGAAATACTTTTTCTCCGAATCGATGCAGACCGATAGCGGCGAAGAGATCTCGACCCGTGAAGTCAAGAAGATCATGAAAGAACATATCGAGGCGGAAGAGAAACGCAAACCCCTGACCGATGAAGAGCTGGCAGGCATCCTGAAACAGAAAGGATACATCATCGCCCGGCGTACCGTAGCGAAATACCGCGAACAAATGAACATTCCGGTTGCTCGTCTGAGAAAAGAAATATAAATTTGCGACCGAATGAAAGTATTCTCCAATATAATATCTATCCTGTTCCACCCGTTGCTTATGGTGACCTACGGGATTTTGTTCGCGTTGACCTTTACCTACCTGGCAATCTATCCGGCCACGGTGAAGATGGCGATCATAGGGGGAACTTTCATCACGACAGCGGTCATCCCCGGATTATTCATCCTTTTATTGATCCAGCAAGGGGCAGCCAGCGATGTCGAACTGACCGACCGCCGGGAACGGGCGATACCTTACCTGATTATTATCACCTCCCTGCTCGTCTGTCTCTATTATTTTTATAAGATGAAAATGCCTTTCTGGCTGTTAGCCATTATTATTGGCAGTTGCATAGCGCTGGTTGCGGCACTTTTCATTAACTTTGCCTGGAAAATCAGTGCGCATACACTGGGAGTCGGAGGACTGCTGGGCGGAGTGATGGGCGTATCCAACATTCATCTGATGAACCCGTTCTGGGGTTTCATCCTGATTATCCTTGTCGGAGGGTTGGTTGCCATGTCGCGGATATATCTGAAACGCCATACCCCGATGCAAACATACGCCGGTTTCGCATTGGGATTTCTCTCCATATTCGGAGCGATATCGATGAGTTATATGTATTTGTTTAATTAATAAAAACACTAAAATTATGAATTTTCCTGCAGATTTAAAGTACACGAAGGACCACGAATGGGTTCGCATCGAAGGTGATCACGCTTTTGTGGGTATTACTGACTACGCACAGAGTGAACTGGGTGAAATCGTATTTGTCGATATCGCTACAGAAGGTGAAACCGTTGCACAGGAAGAAGTCTTCGGAACAATCGAAGCCGTCAAAACCGTATCCGACCTTTTCATGCCCGTTAGCGGTGAGGTTGTGGAAGTAAACGCCGAACTGGAAGACCAACCTGAATTGGTCAACGAAGACGCTTATGGCAAAGGTTGGCTGATCAAAGTGGCTCTTTCCAATCCTTCGGAAGTAGAAGGCCTCTTGTCGGCTGATGAATATCAGAAGCTGATTGCGAAGTAAACAGTTAGAAGATAGAAGTTTCCCTTCTATCTTCTCTCTTTTAAATTCAAACAACATGACCCCAATAGTAAGCATAATCATGGGCAGCACCTCAGACCTGCCCGTTATGGAGAAAGCGGCCAAATTCCTCGATGAGATGGAGGTCCCTTTCGAAATACATGCCCTTTCCGCTCACCGCACGCCGGCTGAAGTGGAGCAATTTGCCAAAGGAGCCAAAGACAGAGGAATAAAAGTGATTATCGCCGCCGCCGGTATGGCCGCCCACCTTTGTGGGGTGATCGCTTCGATGACTACCCTTCCGGTGATTGGCGTTCCGATCAATGCCACCCTGGATGGCATGGATGCCTTATTGGCAATCGTACAGATGCCTCCGGGCATCCCGGTGGCTACCGTAGGCATCAACGGCGCGTTGAACGCAGGCATCCTGGCCGTGCAGATCTTGTCCGTCGGCGACCCTGCCCTGCAAGATAAACTGGCCGGATACAAAGAAGAACTGAAAACAAAGATCGTCAAGGCCAATGCTGAACTGGCCGAGGTGAAATACAAATACAAAACAAACTGAGTGTTAGTTGAAAGTTGAAAGTTGAAAATGAGATCATCCAACTTTCAACTTTCAACTTTCAACTACATTATGGACCTATTCAACTACCACCGTCGTCCCTCTTCCATTGTTCACATAGGCACTACCCCTATGGGGGGAGATCATCCTATACGTATTCAGTCGATGGCCAATGTGTCGACGATGGATACGGAAGCGGCGGTCGAGCAGGCGATCCGGATGATTGAAGCCGGAGCCGAGTATGTCCGTTTCACCGCGCAAGGCGAACGGGAAGCCCACAACCTGGGCGTGATCCGGAAAGCCTTGACCGACGCGGGATACACTACGCCTCTGGTGGCGGATATCCATTTCAATCCCCGAGCCGCCGATGTGGCCGCCCGGGAGGTAGAGAAGGTCCGGATCAACCCGGGCAATTATGTCGATAAGATCAAAACCTTCGACCTGCTTGAATATACCGACGAAGAGTACGCGTTGGAGATACTGAAAATCCGCGAACGCTTTGTGCCTTTCCTCGACTTATGCAAGAAACACCATACGGCTGTCCGGATCGGGGTGAACCACGGTTCCCTTTCCGACCGTATCATGAGCCGTTATGGCGATACGCCCGAAGGCATGGTTGCCTCCTGCATGGAGTTCCTCCGGATCTGTCGGGATGAAGACTTCTCAAACGTGGTGATCTCGATCAAAGCATCCAATACGGTCGTTATGGTACGCACCGTCCGCCTGCTGGTCGATACGATGGGAAAAGAAGAGATGCACTTCCCGTTGCACCTGGGGGTGACCGAAGCGGGCGACGGAGAAGACGGACGCATAAAGAGTGCCGTAGGTATCGGCACGTTATTGGCCGACGGCATTGGGGATACGATCCGTGTCTCCCTGAGTGAAGAACCTGAAGCGGAAATGCCGGTGGCCGGCAAATTGGTCGACTACATACGGGAAAGGGAAGGGCACCTGCCCATCGAAGCGGCCATCGCTCCCGGATACAATCCTTTCGACCCGTCACGTCACCTGACCCGCAAACTGATGAATATGGGGGATGGGCAAATGCCGGTGGTCATCTCCGACCGGACAAACGGCTCCTTCGAAATGGATCATCAGACCCCACCCGATTATCTCTATATCGGCAAGGAAGACCCGGATAATCTGCCCGATCACCTGCATCTGATCGTGGATGCACATTTCTGGAAAGACCGGCCGAACACGTATCCCTACTTTCTCGCTTCGGAGATTGAAGAACTCAAGAATTATCCCTCACCGATCAAGTTCGTACGCCTCTCGTATGCCGATCTCTCCGATCGCATCATCGAGATCTTGAAACAGGATCGGACTACAGTGATCGTATTGAGCACCCACCACCGCAACGGACTCGGTTCGCAACGGGCCGCCCTTCATAAACTGATCACTGCCGACTGCCTCTCACCGGTGATCCTGCAAAGAGATTATCACGAACCCGATATCGAAGCGATGCAGGTAAAAGCCGGAGCTGATTTTGGCGCCCTGCTGTTGGATGGTTTCGGCGACGGGATCCTGTTGCATAACGATGCGGTCCCTACGCCCCTGACCGACAGTTGCATGTTTGGCATCCTGCAGGCGGCAAGAGCCCGGATCAGCAAAACCGAATACATCTCCTGTCCCAGTTGCGGCCGGACATTGTTTAACCTGCAGGCCACCATCGCCCGTGTCAAAGAAGCCACTTCGCATCTGAAAGGGCTGAAGATCGGGATCATGGGCTGTATCGTGAACGGGCCGGGCGAAATGGCGGATGCCGACTACGGCTATGTCGGTGCCGGACGTGGCCGGATCAGCCTGTACAAAGGCAAAACGTGTATCCTCAAAAACATCCCCGAAGAAGACGCTGTAAAACGTTTAGTAGAGTTAATAAAAGAGAACGGCGACTGGCATTCCTAATTATTTATTATCTTCGTCGCTTAGAATAAAGCATTCAGCGTGATACGCCGAATGTGTAGTTAGTAGTTAGTAGTTGGTAGAGAATACTGCATGCGACTACCAACTACTAACTACCAACTACTAACTACAAAATTAAGATGAAAGTCAGGATTGTAAACAAATCGCACCATCCGCTACCCGGGTATGCGACCTCTTTATCGGCAGGAATGGATATCCGTGCGAACCTGTCGGAGCCCATAGTTCTCAAACCGTTAGAACGCAGATTGATTCCCACCGGATTATATATTTCCCTGCCCGAAGGCTACGAAGCGCAGATGCGTCCGCGCAGTGGATTGGCGCTTAAACACGGCATTTCCCTGTTGAATACGCCGGGAACGATCGATGCCGATTACCGCGGCGAGATCGGTGTGATTCTGGTTAATCTCTCCTCCGAACCTTTTACCGTGAACGATGGCGAACGGATCTGCCAGATGGTGATCGCCACCCACAGCCAGGTGCAATGGGAACCGGTCGAAGTACTGGACGAAACCGAAAGGGGAGCCGGTGGTTTCGGACATACGGGGAAGAAATAATTGACAATTAATAGATTTATGCTAAAAAGACTATACTATGCGCTTCTTTGTGTTTGGTTCTGTACAAACTTGGGGTTTGCGGAGAACAAGAACAAAGGGAGTGAGGATGTTTTATCCGTTATCCATTGGCAGGCGGAGCAGCGGAAGTTCGACTATTTCTTCTACGAAGGGTTGAACCTGAAGGCGGCCGGGAAATACGACGCGGCTTTCGATGCGTTCAGCCATTGCCTGGCGATCGACTCGACAGCCTCTGCCGTGCTCTACGAACTTTCCTTTTTCTATATGCAGTTGAATCGCCCCGAGAAAGCGGTGGAGATGCTGAAGCAAGCCGTTGATCATACACCGGATAATTTTACTTACCGCATGACGCTCGCTTCCGTCAGCCGTAACATCGGACTATTCGGCGAGGCCGCGGAGGAATACAAGAAACTCACCGGGCAGTATCCCGAAAAGACCGAGTTGAACTTCTATCTCGGCGAAGCCTTAAGCCAGGCCGGGAATATCGCGGAAGCGATCGACGCCTACGACCAACTGGAAGCGGCAATGGGCATGAATGAGGCGCTCTCGCTTCAGAAGTTTCGTTTGTATATGGATATCCATGAGAAAGAAAAGGCTTTCGCCGAGATCGAGAAGCTGGCCGAGAAGTACCCGACCGTATCCCGTTACCCCCTTCTGCTTGGCGATCTCTACCTGGAAAACAAAGACCTGGACAAAGCCTACGCATGCTATCAGAACGCCTACGCCATAGAACCGACCAACCCGTATTACATCGTCTCCATGTCGAACTACTATGAAGCCAAAGGCGACAAAGCCGCCTCCGAGCAACAGATACGGAATGCCCTGGTGAACGAAGAGCTGGATGTGGACACCAAGGTGGGTATCCTCGCCCGCTACATCGCCCGCCTGCAACAATCCAAGCAAGGCATGGACAATGTGAATGTATTGTTCAACGAACTGATCGGTCAGCATCCCGAAGATGTGGATCTGAAACTGATGTACGGCAGCTTCCTTTCCTCCGCCCAGGATAATTCCGAAGAAGCCCGGTTCCAGTTTCAACTGGTTACCGAGATGGAACCGGACAACCAGGCGGCGTGGCAACAGCTCTTAAACCTCGCCTTGCGCTTGGAAGACCTGCCGGAAGTTATCCGGATCTGCCAAACCTGCATGGAGTTGTTTCCCGATGCTCCCGAGTACTACTTCTATCTCGGGATCGCCTACTACCAGCAAGAGAAGTACCAGGATGCCCTCGATACCTACTCTGCCGGCATCGCGATCATCCCGAATGAGAACGGACGGATGAAATCCGATTTCTACGGCCAGATCGGGGATATCTATTACCAGATCGAACAGATCGACAAAGCCTATGAAGCTTACGACGAAGCACTGAAATACAACAATAAGAACGTTGTTGTCCTGAATAACTACGCCTATTTCCTTTCGTTAGACAAGAAAGACCTGGACAAAGCCGCCCGGATGAGTTCCCAGACCATCGATATGGAGCCCGACAACGCCACCTACCTGGATACTTACGCCTGGATCTTCTTCGTCAGAGGAGATTACAAACTGGCAAAGATCTATATCGAACGGGCAATCGACCGTGACACGACCAACAGTTCCGAATTAGTTGATCATTACGGGGATATCCTCTACATGAACGGGAACAAAGAGAAAGCGCTCGAGCAATGGAAGAAAGCGAAAGAGATGGGGAAAGAGAGTGAAGTGCTCGATCGCAAGATTGCGGAGGGGCAATACATCGAAGAGTAATGGTTAATTATTAATGATTAATGGTTAATTGGAAAGCTGATGAAAAATGTATCCAAATATATCGTTTTCTGTGTGGCGCTCTATACAGCCATGCTCTTTGTCTTGTTCGGTTGTAAGTCTTCCCAGAAAGTAGCCACGGTAGAGGCGGGGGAAGCGAAGGCGCATGCCGAGTTTTTCGACTCGATGCAGGAAAGAGCTTTCCGGTTCGAGACGTTGAGTGCCCGGATGAATGCCGAGATCCTTATTCCCGGGAAGGAGATGAGTTCGCGGGTGGATCTGAAGATGGTGCGCGACAGCGCGTTTATCTTATCGGTACAACCCGCGTTGGGCATAGAGATCTTCCGTTTATTCTTCGATCAGGACAGTGTCAAGATCATCGACCGCATGAGCCGTCGTTACCTGGCGGAAAGCCACGTCAAACTGAAAGGGCAGATGCCCGTCGGGTTCAACTATAACAACCTGCAATCCCTTTTCGTCAATCACCTCTTCTATCCCGGCGAGAACCGGGTGGCTCCCGCACTCTATCACCGCTTCCTGTTGAATCAGGAAGGAAACAGTGCCGAGATACGCGCCAAAGACGCGATGGGTTTATCCTATCTCTTTACGGCCGACGGCGAAGAGAAACTGCTTTCGACCTACGTAACGGACAAAGCGGAAAACTTTGCCCTTCAATGGATCTATTCCGACTTCCGGATAACGGAAGAGCAACCTTTTCCCATGCGGATGGATATCAACCTGTTCGCCGAAAAAGCCTCCAAGGGCGGGCTGCGGTTGAACTTTTCGCGGGTACAAACGAACATTCCGGTGCAAATAGAGGTTACTATACCGGAGAAATACAAACGCGTCACGTTTGCAGAGATAATGAAGATGTTTGGTTCATCGAATGAGTAAAGCGAAAATATACTTATGGGTCATCCTGTTGGTTTCCGGTTCCATTCTGACGGCTTCCGCTCAGAACTCAGCCGCCGTGCGCAAGCTGGAAGAACAACGGAAGAAAGCCTTAGCCGAAATCGAGATGACCGATAAGTTATTGAAAGAAACGACGCAATCCGCCCAAAGCTCCCTGAACCGCCTCAACCTGCTCTCCGGCCAGATCCTCTCCCGGAAGCGAGTAATCGACCTGCTCAACCAGGAAACGCAAGCGATCGATAATCAAATCACCGCTTTGCAACGAGAGATCGCTAACCTGGAGAAAGAACTCAAGACGAAGCAAGACAACTACAGCCGCTCCGCCCAACGGATGCAAAGGCGGCAGACTTCCCAGGACAAACTTCTGTTTATCCTTTCGGCCGAAAATTTCGCCCAGTCGATGCGTCGGATGCGTTACCTGCGCGAGTTTGCCTACTGGCAGAAGCAGCAGGCAAACGATATCCTGAAGAAGCGGGAAGAGATCCGTGTGCGCCAAACCGAACTCAAAGCAACACGCGAAGAAAAGCAAGCCCTGATGCAAGCGCGCGAAGAAGAACGAAAGAAACTGCAAGGCGAAGAGACCAACCAAAAAAAGGAAGTACAGCAACTCAATAAGAAACAGAAAGACCTACAGGCGCAATTACGCAAGAAGCGCCAGCAAGCCAATGCGTTGAACCGGCAAATCGAAAAACTGATCGCCGAAGAGATCGCCAAGGCAGAGGCGGAGGCCAAAGCCGCCCGCGATCGTGCCACGGCAGCCAAGAAACCCGGCGAGAAAGCCGAACCGGCCAAAGACGAACGCACGGCCGATACCAAAGGTGGCTATGCCATGACCCCGGCAGAGAAGAAGCTCTCGCAAGATTTCGCCGGCAACCGCGGACGCCTGCCGCTCCCATTGGAAGGGCGCTACACCATCGTCGGACACTTTGGCGAGCAACAGCATCAGCAGCTCAAATACGTCCGGACCAACAACAGCGGGATCGATATCCAAACGACGCCGGGAACGGATGCCCGCGCGGTATTCAGTGGGGAGGTGACCAGTATCTTCGTCATCCCCGGATTCAACAACTCCGTGATTGTGCGGCATGGAAACTACCTGACCGTCTACAGCAACCTCAGCCAGGTCTACGTCAAGAAAGGCGATAAGGTGACGACCCGCCAGGCGTTGGGCAAGATCTTCTCTGACTCCGAGAACGGCAACGAAACCATCCTCCACTTCCAGCTCTGGAAAGAAAAAACAAAGCTCAATCCGGCACCATGGCTTGATCGGTAAAGGGAATATTCCAATTAGAAAAAAGTTGAAGATGGCCTAAGGCCGCGTAGCGGCTATCTGTATACAGCCCTCACATTATTTAAGCTTCTCCTTCAGATAAAAGCCCGTATAAGACGCTTTGCAGGCGGCGACTTCCTCCGGTGTTCCGGTGCAGACGAGGTTCCCGCCGGCATTGCCGCCTTCGGGGCCGAGGTCGATCACGTGATCGGCGCATTTGATCACATCGATATTGTGCTCGATGATAACTACGGTATGTCCTTTGTCGATCAGGGCGTTAAAAGCCTTCATCAGGGTTTTGATATCGTGGAAGTGGAGCCCGGTAGTCGGTTCGTCGAAGACAAACAAGGTGGCTTGCTGCTTCTCCTGCCCCAGGTAATAGGCCAGTTTGACGCGTTGGTTCTCACCGCCGGAAAGGGTGGACGAGGTCTGCCCCAACTTGATATACCCCAGTCCGACATCCTGCAAGGGTTTGAGCCTTTTCAGGATTTTCTTTTCCTGGGAACCTTTGCCCTGGCTGAAGAATTCGATCGCCTGGTTGACGGTCATCTCCAGTACATCGTAGATGTTGGCACCTTTGTATTCGACTTCGAGCATATCCGCCTTAAAACGTTTCCCGTGGCAGACATCGCATTCGAGCGTGATATCCGCCATGAACTGCATCTCGACCGTGATCGTCCCGTCGCCTTTACATTCTTCGCATCGCCCGCCCTCTTTGTTGAAAGAGAAGAAAGCGGCGCTGTATCCCATCTGCTTGGAGAGCGCCTGTTCGGCAAAGAGTTTGCGGATCTCGTCGTACGCGCCGATATAGGTGACCGGGTTGGAGCGCGAACTCTTCCCGATTGAGTTTTGATCGACAAATTCAATGCCCTGGATCAGTAAGACATCCCCATCCAGCGCCGTACAATCGGCATTAATCCGGGTGGCATCGTCCAACCGCTGCTTGACGGCTTCGTAGAAGATATCACGAACCAATGTGCTCTTGCCCGATCCGCTCACGCCAGTGACGACCGTCATCACGTTCAAAGGGAATTTCACATCGATGCCTTTCAGGTTGTTCTTACGGGCGCCCATCACTTCGATATAGTTGTTCCACGGACGCCGGAAGTCGGGCACTTCGATCCGGTCTTCGCCCGTCAGGTAACGAACGGTATAGCTTTCGGAATGGCTGGCCAACTGATTCACATCTCCCTGATAGACCACTTCACCACCCAACCGGCCGGCTTTCGGACCGATATCGATGATATAATCGGCGGCACGGATGATCTCTTCGTCGTGCTCGACGACAATCACCGTATTGCCCAGCTCCTGCAGTTGGCGAAGCACTTTGATCAGTAGATCCGTGTCACGGGAGTGCAGGCCGATGCTCGGTTCGTCGAGGATATAGAGCGAGCCCACCAGGCTGCTGCCCAACGAGGTGGCCAGATTGATCCGTTGGCTCTCGCCGCCGGAAAGGGTGGAAGAAAGACGATCCAGTGTCAGGTAACCCAGCCCCACATCGAGGAGAAACTGCAGGCGGTTGTGAATCTCGGTCAACAGGCGTTGGGCAACGACCTGGTCGGTCTCGTCGAGCGTCAACGTCGTAAAGAAAGTTTTCAGTTCGGTAATGGGAAGCGTAACCAGCTGCCCGATATTTTTATCGCCCACCTTCACATACAACGCCTGGGGTTTCAGCCGGCTTCCCCGGCAGACGGGACAAACGGTCTTGCCCCGGTAGCGTGCCAGCATCACCCGGTATTGGATCTTGTAGAGGTTTTCTTCCACGAACTTGAAGAAATCGTCGATCCCGTGCAATCCGGTAGCCCCGCGCCAGAGCAGGTTTTTCTCCTCTTCGGTCAGGTCGTAATAAGGACAGTGGATCGGGAAGTTGTACGACTCGCTTTCGACGATAAACCGCTTCAACCATTCGCCCATCACGTCGCCTTTCCAGCAGACCACCGCCCCCTGGAAGACCGAAAGGCTCTTGTCGGGAATCACCAACTGCTCGTCGATGCCGATCACCTTGCCGAAGCCTTCGCATTTGGGACAGGCGCCGACCGGATTATTGAAGCTGAACATCATATCCGACGGTTCTTCGAACACGATGCCGTCGGCCTCGAATTTTTTAGAGTATTCTTTGACAACCGTCTCCTCCGGCAGGTAGATACGGATCAGGCAAACACCATGCCCTTCGAAGAACGCCGTCTCCGCCGAGTCGGCCAGGCGGCTCTTCAAGGTCTTATCGCCGGAAACGACCAAGCGATCGATCAGGATCTCGATATGCGGCGCTTTCAACAGTTTCTTATCGGCCAAGACCTCCGGGATGCGGTAGACCTCATCGGCAATCGACAACCGGCTGTAGCCTTCTTTCTGCAAAATCTCCAGTTGCTTCGCCATATCGCGCCCTTCGGGCAGGATGATCGGCGCAAAAACGGCAAAACGCGTGCCCTCCGGATAAGCCAAGACCTCGCGCACGATATCACTCACCTGATGTTTCTTAACCTCTTCGCCCGAGACAGGGGAGACGGTCCGCCCCACCCGGGCAAACAACAGGCGCATATATTCGTAGATCTCCGTCGAAGTGCCCACCGTCGAGCGCGGATTGCGCGTGTTCACCTTCTGCTCGATCGCAATGGCCGGCGGAATGCCTTTGATATAGTCGGTTTCCGGTTTACTCATCCGCCCGAGAAACTGGCGCGCGTAGGAAGAGAGACTTTCTACGTAGCGCCGCTGCCCTTCGGCGTAAAGCGTATCGAAGGCAAGCGAGGACTTCCCACTGCCCGACAATCCGGTGATCACCACCAGCTTATCCCGTGGAATCTCCACGTCTATATTTTTCAGATTATTGACCCGCGCACCTTTTATAAAGATCGAATTCATTTCAGACATACCTTATCCTCTACATTTTGGAACCTGCAAAGGTAAACATTTTCCGGCTACATTCATACCCCCCGGTTCGTCCTCCGCCCCGAACTGGCTCTTTCTCCCGGCAATCGGTCTCTTCCTGCCTTTCTACCGCCTCTTTTATCCTTTTTTCGCGGTGAAATAAAGGAACGTTTGAAGTAGCGAGTGCAGAATTCGTGCTTGCATGGATTATGCCGAGTCACGCCAAACGACGACATAGCTTAGAGGAAATGTAAGCGAACGGCATAACGTGCAATACCTCATAATACCTTCTCTATCTCAAAGTACCTCTCAGCAAACCGATCATAGTCGATATTCTCAGGCAGACTAAACGTTATCCAATGCCTGCCTATGGCTTTGATCTTCTTGAGCGAATAGATATCTATCCCGTGCTCTCTACCTGAACCAACCATATACCAATCGCCATCAACCTCTTTCAGGCAGATAGGAGCCGTTTCGATATACATATCATAAGGTCCTTCTTCATCCTCGAATATGTAAATAAACTCAAGCACAATGCCTTTATAATAGACTTAGCACGCCAAGACTTAATAAGGCGCCTCTCTGTAAACACACGAGGTTTAAGTGCTTCCGGTATTCTCATGGTTGAACGATAGACTATCCCTTTATTACCGCCAAAGGGCTTAGTTCAACTTTGATCCGGACCAGATCCGCCTGTAAAGCCATTACTTCGGCAATGTTTTTATAAGCGGAAGAGGCCTCTTCCAGGTCTTTCTTGCCACGGATAGAATGGATAATACCCTGATCATCCAGCTTTTTCTTTTCTTCTTCCAGATCCAACTCCCGAATAGCTTTTGTCCGGCTCATCGTGCGCCCGGCACCATGGGAGCAGGACATAAAGCTTTCCGGATTGCCCAATCCTTCCACAATATACGACTTCGTGCCTTGTGAACCGGAAATAATTCCGGTTTCTCCCAATCGGGCGGAAGTAGCACCTTTGCGGTGGACAACGACCTGCTCGCCGAAGTGCTCTTCAAAAGCGGCATAGTTGTGGGCGATATTAATCATAGGGGTGTAGTCTGTTTCGTTCAAAACAGATGAAACGGCTTCTTGCACATAAGACATCATCAGTTGCCGATTCGCCAAAGCAAAATCAATACAGTATTGCATCTCTTTGATATACTGGTGGCCAGCTTTGGAATGAACAGGTAAGAACGCCAAGTCCCATGCCGGATCGATTTGGGAATACCAACTGGCGTTCTCCTTTTTGGCAATATGGTTATAATGCTCCGCTACTTTATAACCCAGATTTCGACTGCCGGAATGTATCATGATCCACAGAAAGCCTTCCGTATCGCGTTGAAGTTCAATGAAATGGTTCCCTCCACCGAGTGTGCCCAGTTGTTTCAACGCCGATTGGTATTGTGCCTTGACCATAGGGAGTTCGTCAAGCTTATGCCCTTGGGGTATCAACGCTTCATCCTCCGGCGTCTCCCGATGATCAAATCCCAGAGGGATACGCTCCCGGATGCCTTTCATCATACTTTTGATCGTTTCAGGCGAAAGCGTATCTGCCGATATATTGGTCTTTACCGCGCACATCCCACAGCCAATATCCACACCTACAGCATTGGGGATAACCACCCCTTTGGTAGCCAACACCCCACCGATAGGCATTCCATAACCTTGATACGTATCAGGCATCAAGCAAATATGCTTGAAGGCAAAAGGCAGATTCGCCAGGTTTCGGGCTTGTACGATAGAGCCGTCTTCGGCATTGTCAAGCCACATCTTAATGGGTATTTGTTCACTTGAAATTACTTGTTGCATGATCTTTTACGTTATGATATTGCAAAGGTAATCGTATGCTGCGCCAAACAACGGCATAAGTGTGGTTTTATTAATAGAATACGCAGATGACGCAGACTAAAGCGCAGATGATCACAGACTGTTCCTTTTGGCCATATTCCTTGCATTGTGCCGTATTTTTGCATATCCGTTAGTTATATTTGCCTGATCCGAACATATATAAGCCATACTTGTTTATAGCTTTATGCAACAGGAATATCAAGGAAACTATCTGCATATTCATTAATAACAAAAAAATAGAAGCAAATGAGTAAAGAAAAGTTTGTGGCAGAGTTGGCTGCGTTTTATGAATCAAATGGGATTATCCCTTATGGAGAATTCTCCTGTAAGAACCAAGAGAAGTGTGGCATTACTTTAGAGAAACATGCACCGGGAATGCAGTGTCACGTGGGAAGCCATTATGGCGAAAACTGTCCGAAAGTCTTAGTCGTTGCTTTGGATTGTGGCGGTGGTGCCCAGACCATAGCTGCGCGGACAGAGACGATAGAAGATGTTGTGAATCATCCCATTAATCTTCATATGAAAGGAACGCTGCAAACAATTAGTACGTTCTTAGGAATGAATGCGGCAGATTCCCTAAAGCATTATGCCATGACGAATGCATGCAAATGCAGTTGGAAAGATTCTACCAATCAATTACATTATTCGTTTTATCAAAACTGCTCTGCATTAAAGCTCAAGGAGATTGAGGTTTTGAAGCCTGATATTATTTTCTTTCAGGGGAAAAACGCATTGATTGATGTCGCATTCTCTGAAGTAGAAGGTGTACCTACACATCTGATGCCTTATATCAAATATGCCAATATTAATGGACAACAGTATTTGTCCGTTCTATGTATTCACCCCTCTGCCCGCTTTGCACATACCCAAAAGCGTATAGAATTCTATGATCGTGTCATTGTTGAAATAAATAATTTCATTAAGAATAGTGAATTATTAGGAAAGTAGCTTTTCGTCCCCTGACGACTCACTTCGGATCTGCAAGTCTTTTGAAATACAATATTCTCCTGCCTTTTGTCACAAAAGTACCTATTTCGGCGTGAAACGATTTGGAATCTCTTTCAGGTCGTGAAGGCCGGCAGCCTTTGGGAAAAAGCCGGCAGCCTTTTGCCAAACTCCGGCAGCTTTTTTGAAAAGGCTGCCGGCCTTTTCAGTGGAAGAGGCGGCTTTTTGTAGCCTGATGGTGGATGTTAACAAATGCAAATGGCAAACAATGGTAAACCGATCATTCCGAACATAGTTTTTCGTTTTTTTACTTGCATCATACAGCCGGGATAGGCAACAATGTTAAACGGATCACGGCTGGGCTCTACAACAGGTATCAGAAAGTTACTTACAGAAATTTTACTGTTTTTTTCATTATCTAAAATAGTTATATGATTGATAGACAGGTGTGAAAGAAAATCCTGTATGATGCAAGTAAAAAAACGAAAAACCTTGTTCGGAGGCTATTTTGGCGGTTTAGTCATGGTTTACTTGACTTTTCAATTAACTTATGGCAGTAAATATAAGGTTTACCACTCCCGCAAAAGCATTTATCATCATCGTTTTGGATTGGATCTAAATTCTCTTTTTTATCTAATGATCCTTTTTGTGCATTATCAAAAAGAATATCAAAGAAATCTTTGCGAGTCAATCCCATATTTCGAAGAGCATTCCTTATAATAAATTCAGGAACAGGGCTTTCGTGTGTTTGAACAACAATAGGTCTCAATAAGTCTTTGCGAGTCCAAATCTCATGCCCTCCTTCTATGCGCACCATCTTACATCCCGCTTTTGCCAGAAAATCCCTGTAATCACTTAAAGGTACATTTGACAATTTTCGAGATGACATGATTACGCAAATTGAGGGAAGTCAACATTTTGTTTATAAACGGAATACTCCTTGTTCTCTAAAATATCCTTTAAAGCTTCATTTTTTTGGAGCATTTCTTCCAAAGAAGGTGCTTTTATCTTGCTTTGACTCTTACTTTTAATATCCCAGCCATGCTGCTTAAGATCTTTCACTAGAGTGTTCTTATTCATACAATACTTAAACGTAATCTCAAGTTTTTCCGTGAAAGCCTTTTGGGCATCATATTCACTATCTCCATAAGCCGACAAGTCTAAGGCGGGGCAATAGACAATATAGGAGTCCATCTCTTTAAACAGATATACTCCTAATTGAACTTTAACCGCAGTTTCGTTATGCTCAAATTCGCCCGATAAGATTTGCTTTGATGACATAATGCTTTTATTTAAATAACAAGAACTTTGTACGTCAAGTTTATGAAATTTTCTATTGAGACTACAAATATAAAAGTTATTTCTACTATAAGACTAAATCACTAAAGTGAAACCACTAACTTTAACATTTCTATGGCATAGTCTACTCCTTCCCTATCTTTATCTTCCCACCACAGTACGGACAATTCACTACATCTTTTGGCGGTTGTTCGAAGAGATCCGGGATCACCCCATATTATTGTGGGGCTTATGTGGTTCGGGGGGATTTTCGTAAAAAAGAACACCCGAATCTACATTTGTGCATGTAAATCCGGGTGTAAATGGGGTAACTGGCCAATATTCGGCTTCGTTTGTGGAGCATATCGGACTCGAACCGATCACCTTTAGACTGCCAGTCTAACGCTCTAGCCAGATGAGCTAATGCCCCGTCCTTGGTTTTTCGACTGCAAATATAGAGGTTTTCCTGATATTAGCGCTATCTTTGCTATGAAATTTTAGAGCCGGACGGATGATTATCTATAATACTACCTTTCATATCGCAAATGAGGTGTTGGAAGAATGCTTGCAATATCTGAAAAAGACCTATATGCCCCAAGCTGCCTCCAGTGGATTTCTGCACAATCCCTGTCTGCGGAAAGTGTTGCATGCCGCCGAACAGGAGGAAGGCTGCAGCTACGCAGTCCAGTTTCGGGTGAAGAATATCGATACGTTGAATTACTGGATGGAGCGTGAAGGCGGCCAATTGCATAAGGCGTTGAGCGAACGCTTCGGTAGCCGCGTGGTTGGTTTCTCGACCTTATTGGAGGAAATCGACTGGGAGGCATGAAAAAGGAACGGATCATATTGGGTATCGACCCGGGAACGATTGTGATGGGTTATGGGGTGCTGCGGGTGGATGGTAACCGTCCCCGAATGGAGGCTATGGGCGTGCTGCAGTTGAATAAATACGAAGATCACTACCTGCGCTTGCGTAAGATCTTTGAGCGGGTGTCCGGCCTGATCGACGAATATCATCCGGATGAATTGGCTATTGAAGCGCCGTTCTTCGGCAAGAACGTGCAGAGTATGCTCAAGCTGGGGCGGGCACAGGGAGTCGCTATGGCGGCGGCCCTCGAACGTGATATCCCGATCTTTGAATATGCGCCATTGAAGATCAAGATGGCTATCACGGGGAATGGGCAGGCGGCCAAAGAACAGGTGGCCGGTATGTTGCAACGGATCCTGAACATCCCCAACGAGTCCATGCTGCCGCAGTTGGATGCCACGGATGGGCTGGCGGCTGCGGTCTGCCATTTCCTTCAGTCCAACAATCCTGTCTCGGAGAAGAAATACAGCGGATGGAAAGATTATATCGCGAAGAATCCGGGAAGGACAAAGAAATAGAATAGCTGCTTTGGCTACTTATACTGTATATTATTATTGTGTTTAAATAAATCTATTAGACTCCTTATGATGAAAAAGAATTATGTAATAGGCTTATGCCTGTTCGTCACGCCTTTTATATTCGCGCGTGAGAAAGCTTCCTATGTAAATCCGATGATCGGAACGGAAAAGATGGGGCATGTGTTCCCCGGTGCCTGTGTGCCGCATGGTATTGTGCAGTTAAGTCCGGACACGGACACGATCCCGCATAATATCAACGGGGCGTATCAGGCGGATGCCTATCGCTATTGCGCCGGGTATCAGTATGACGACCGCACGATCGTCGGTTTCAGCCACACCCACCTGAGTGGCACGGGCCATTCCGACCTGGGAGATATCCTGATCATGCCGGTTACGGGCGCGATCAAAAGTAACCCAGGCACAGCCACAGATCCGGATAGCGGCTACCGTTCGCGTTTCTCACATGAGACGGAGAAAGCTTCGCCAGGTTATTACGAAGTCATGCTCGACGACTACGGGGTGAAAGCGCAACTGACGGCAACCGAACGCGTGGGCATACACCGTTATTGTTTTCCGGCCGGTGAAGAGATGAAGTTCCTGCTCGATCTGACTCACGGCATCTACAATTACGACGGGAAAGTGTTATGGTCCAATATCCGGGTGGAGAACGATACGCTGCTGACCGGCTGCCGCATCACCAACGGATGGGCGCGTGAGAACTATACCTATTTTGCCATCTCGCTGTCGAAACCGATCAAGGAATACGGTTTTACGGAGAAAGAGAAACCTCTGTATATGGGCTTCTGGCGGAAGTTCGACCAACATCATAACTTCCCGGAGATGAGTGGCAGAAAGATCGTTGCCCATTTCGATTTCGGAAAGGATCCGGAGCATACCTTAGAGATCCGCGTGGCTCTCTCGGCAGTCAGTACGGAAGGAGCCGTCAGGAATCTGGAGGCGGAGACAGCCGGAAAAACCTTCGACCAGCTGGTGGCTCAGGCCTGGGACAAATGGAATCGCGAGCTGGATGTCCTCGAGGTAAAAGGCGATGACGACAAAAAGACCATGCTCTATACTTCGCTTTATCATACGCTGATCAATCCGTCGGTCTATATGGATGTCGACGGCCAATACCGGGGCATCGACCATAATATTCATCAGGCGGATGGCTTTACCAATTATACGGTCTTCTCCGTATGGGATACCTACCGGGCGCTGCATCCGCTGTTTAACCTGATCAACCGGGACCGGAGTAAGGATATCGTGCACTCCATGCTGGCACACTATGAACAGAGCGTACACAAGGCGCTGCCGGTATGGTCGCACATGGGCAATGAAAACTGGTGTATGATCGGTTATCACTCGGTCTCCGTATTGGCCGACGCGATCGATAAAGGCATTGCTATCGACCGGTCGAAAGCCCTGGAGGCGATGATCAACAGCTCGAATGTGGATTATTATGACGGCACGGCCGAATACAAGCGACTGGGTTATGTGCCTTTCGATAAAAACGGCAGCGGCTCGTCCATCACGCTCGAATATGCCTACGACGACTGGACAATCTACCATACGGCAAAGAAAATGAACCGCACGAAAGAGGCGGAGATCTACAAAAAACGGGCGAACCACTACAAGAACGTATTTGATCCCACCCTGGGCTTTGTGCGTGCCCGCCGGAGCGACGGCAGCTGGAAAACACCGTTCGACCTGTTGAATACCCATGGCGAAGGCTTTATCGAAGGAAACTCATGGAACTATTCGTTCTATGTGCCGCACGATGTGAACGGCCTGATCCAACAGATGGGAGGCGACAAGGTGTTTGTCAATCGACTGGACTCGCTGTTCACCATGCACCTGCCCGATGAATTCTTTGAGCATACGGAAGATGTGACGCGCGAAGGCATTATGGGTAACTATGTACACGGCAATGAACCCAGCCACCATATCGCCTACCTGTATGCCTGGACTTCGCAACCCTGGCGCACGCAGTACTGGGTACGCGAGATCATGAACCGCATGTATCAAACGGCTATCGACGGTCTCTGTGGGAATGACGACTGCGGACAGATGTCGGCCTGGTATATCTTTACGGCGATGGGCTTCTATCCCGTCTGCCCCGGCTCCGATCAGTATATCTTCGGCGCCCCCTATTTCCCGTATATGAAAGTCAAAGTGGGCGAAGGCAAATACCTGGAGATCGTGGCCGACAAGGTGAGCGACAACCGCCGCTATGTGAAAGCGGTTCAGCTGAACGGCAAGCCATACAACAAAGCGTATATCACTTACGACGACATCAAAGACGGTGGTGTCCTGACCTTCGAAATGTCGGCTTCTCCGAATAAGAAAAGAATATTTGGCAAAGAAGATAAACCCTATTCCCTGACTGCCGCGCATTGAAAGATAAAAGCCATCAGCTTCTGACTGATTGTTGGGAGCGGAGGGAGTAGAATGTCTGGAATAGGACGGAGAGGATGATCAGTCCCAAACCGACGTAAAAGGCAAAGGTGAGCTCTTTGGCTTCGCCGAAGAACAACATGGCGAGGATGATGCTGTAGACCGGTTCCAGGTTGTAACTCAGGTTGACGGTAAAGGCGGAGATGGTCTGGAGCACTTCGATCTGGAGAAGATACAAACCGATCGTACAGAAAAAGGCCAGGGCGAGTAGCCAAAAGAAGTCGGTCGCATCCGGAAATACCGATTCCACCGGGAAAAAGTGCAGGTAAAGAGGCATCAGGCAGACCAGGAGAAGGCAGCCTCCGGCCATCTCGTACAGAAGCATCGTGGTGGAAGCATGTCGGACGCCTACCTTTTTGTTGACGATCGTGAACAGGGCGGCCAGGGCAGAAGAGATGATGCCCAATAGAATGCCGGTACGGTAGCGGGTATCCAGTTGGAAGATCAACAGGATACCGCAGACGGTGATCAGGCTGAAGAACAATTCCATCGCGGAGATGCGTCGCCGATAGATCAACGGTTCCAGCCAGGCAGTAAAGAAGCTGACTAAAGAAAAGCAGATCACACCGATAGAGATATTGGCTTGTTTGATACTCCCGTAGAAGAACACCCAGTGGAGTGCCAACAGGCAGCCGGTCCCGGCGATCTTTGCCAGTTCCTTCCGGGATACGCGCGTGAGCTTGCCCCGGATCCATAAGATCAGGAAAAGGATAAGGGCGGCGAAAAGCATCCGGTAGCAGACCAACAGCCCCTCATTCAAGGCGATGAGTTTACCGAACAATCCGGTAAACCCCGCCAGTAGGATGGACAGGTGAAGCTTCAGGAAGGTGCTTCTCATCGCTCTTTCTTTAATACTTGAATGTGCCGCCGCCGAGGAATTCCCGGAGCAGGGAGGTGCCCGGCAGATCCGATTCGTGGATATAGCTGAAGTAACGCAGGAAACGCAATAACCGGTAGGCTTCCGCATTGCTCGGATCCGTTTGTCTGACTTCCGACAGGATCGGCTCGGCGAATTTACGCAAAGCGGCTAACTCATAAAGCATGGCGCTGTTGAACATCGCATCGGCATTCTCCTGGTAGGGGAAGATCCATTTGTCTTCGCCCCGGCGCACACTGGGCCAGCGCGAGATCGTTTCCTGTGCCGAGTAACCCCGGAACCGGTAATCGCGCACGATACGGCGCAACAGGCGGTTGTCGGTGGTCGGGATCCAGTTGTGATCGTCGAGCGAGATCGAAGTCAGGGCGGATACATACACCCGGTATTTATAACTGTCTTCGATAAAGGCCGTCAGTTCCGGATTAAGCGCATGGATGCCTTCGACGATCAGGATGGAGTTCTCCTGCAGTCTAAGCTTCTTCCCTTTGTATTGGCGGCAACCCGTTTCGAAATTGAAAGAAGGCAGATCGATCTCTTCCCCGTTCAGTAGTTTCTTCAGGTCGCTATTGAAATAGGGGAGGTCGAGGGCGTATAAGGATTCGAAGTCGTATTCGCCGTTCTCATCCCGCGGTGTATCTTCGCGGTCGAGGAAATAATCGTCGAGCGAGATGCTGACCGGGTGGATGAGGTTGGTGATCAGTTGGATGCCCAACCGTTTGCTGAACGTCGTCTTGCCCGAAGAGGAAGGTCCGGAGATCAGTACGATGCGCACACCGTTCTGGTAGCCGCGGGCGATCTTCACGGCGATATGGGCCACCTGTTTTTCTTGCATGGCTTCGGATACCATGATCGTTTCGCGCGTATGGCCGTTCTCGATGGCGTGGTTCAGGTCGCCGACATTGTCGATGCCAACGGTGCGCTGGAGGGTGAGATGTTCTTTGTAAGCCTCAAACATCTTAGGCTGTGGGATCACCTCTTCCAATTCCAGGGGATTATCCCTTTGGGGAACCCGTAATAAGATACCGTTCTCGTAGGGCACCAGGTCGAAAAGATTGACATAGCGGGTGGAGGGCGTCAGGCAACCGTAGAAATAGTTGATATGACCATCCAGTTCGAAGTAGGAAGTATAAGGCATACCGGCGGTTTCGATCAGTCGCGCTTTGTCTTCCAAGCCTCTTTCGCGGAACAAGACTGTGGCGTCGGGCGTGCGTATGGAGCGGTGGATAAAAGGCAGATCGGCATCAATGATCTCTTGCATTTTCACTTTGATTTGGTCGATCGTCTCTTGATTGAGTGTCTTTCCGTTGTGGATCACGCAATAATAGCCTTTCGATATCGGATGTTCCAGATACATCATTGCATTGGGAAGCACTTCGTATACCGCTTTGGAGAGGATATGGCAGAGGGAACGCACATAGGTGCGCAGACCCGACGATTTGGTGTAATCGATAAATTCGACATCCTTCGAATGCCAGCAGCGGTAGGTAAGACCTTCTGTCTTGTTGTTGACTTGTGCGTTCATCGGCGTATAAGATAGAGGAGCCCCTACCAATTGAAAAATATCGATTAAAGATGAACCCACTGGAACTTCGGCGTATCGGTTGTTGTTTTTACAGAAAATAGTAATTGTATCAGACATATAATATCACCTTTTATTTGTAATTTCGCCCCCCAAAGTAAAGAATATTAATCGGATATACAATCCGGAAAAACTATTTTTAATGAACTACTCTTTTTTTGACTTTCTGACCCTGGTAGGGGCATTGGGAATGTTCCTGTATGGGATGAAAGTGATGAGCGAGGGGTTGCAGAAATTAGCAGGCGACAAGCTCCGGTCGATCCTCTCGGTAATGACTACCAACCGTGTAACCGGTGTATTTACAGGTATCTTAATCACAGCGTTAATCCAGTCTTCCACCGCCACAACCGTGATGGTGGTCAGTTTCGTCAATGCCGGTTTGCTCTCCCTGGCGCAGTCCATCAGTGTGATTATGGGAGCCAACGTGGGAACCACGGTTACCGCCTGGCTGATCTCCCTGTTCGGGTTTAAGATCGATATCAGCCTGTTTGCCCTTCCGTTGATCGGGATTTGCCTTCCGTTGATCTTTTCCAATAAGAGCAAACGCAAGTCTTTGGGTGAATTCCTATTGGGTTTCGCGTTCCTGTTTATGGGGCTGGCCTACCTGAAAGAATCGGTGCCCGACCTGCAGAGTAGTCCGGATATCCTCTCGTTCCTGCAAGGTTATACCCAGATGGGATACCTTTCGATCTTGCTTTTCCTGGGATTGGGAACGATCCTGACCATTATATTGCAATCGTCGAGTGCGACCGTTGCCATTACCCTGGTGATGTGTACCAAAGGCTGGATCCCTTTCGATATGGCGGCTGCCATGATCCTGGGTGAGAATATCGGGACGACCGTTACGGCGAATATCGCGGCGCTCTCGGGTAATATCTCGGCCAAAAGGGCGGCTATCGCACACATGATGTTCAATGTCTTTGGCGTACTCTGGGTCTTGGCGATCTTCCAGCCGTTTACCAACGCGATCTCCTGGATCGTAACGAATTATGGACCCGGTGACCCACAGGCGATGATGAAGTTCCTCAATACATTGGATCAGGAGACCATCGCGGCCATCACCTCCGGAGGGACCTTGACGGATCCCCACCTGATCGATCTGCAAAAGCAGTTGATGTCGTTACAGGTCTCCGTCTCTTACGGACTTTCGCTTTTCCATACGGTGTTCAACATTGCCAATGTCTGCATCATGGTATGGTTTGTTAAGCTTTACGTAAAAGTCTGCTCGGCGATTATCAAACCGAAGAGCGAGAGTGAAGAAGAAGAGTTCCAACTCAAATATATCTCTTCGGGTATGCTGTCCACCTCGGAGCTCTCCCTGATGCAGGCCCATAAAGAAATTGCCGTCTATGGCGAACGTACCGCCCGCATGCTGGAGATGGTGAAAGAACTGATCGGCGAGAAGAGTGAAGACGAATTCCTGAATATCTACAGCCGGGTAGAGAAATACGAAAGCATAAGCGACCGGATGGAGGTGGAGATTGCCAAATACCTTACCTACGTATCGGAAGGCCGCCTGAGCTCGGAAGGGAAAGAAGATATCCGGGTGATGCTGCGTACGGTGACGGAGATCGAGAGTATCGCGGACTCCTGTTATAACCTGGCACGCTCGATCAAGCGGCGCAACGAAGGCAAGTCGTCATTCACCGACGAACAGAATAAGAATATCGAGACCATGCTCCGGTTAGTGGAGAAAGCCCTGCGCCGGATGAATGTGGTACTGAATATGCAAGAGCCGACACACGACGAGATCAACCCGTCGTACAACCTGGAGAATGAGATCAACAACTACCGGAATCAGTTGAAGCTCAACAACCTGGAAGACGTGCATGAAAAGAAGTATGACTACCAGGATGGTGTTTATTATATGGATATTATCGCGGAGTTTGAGAAACTGGGCGATTATATCCTGAATGTAGTGCAGGCGGTAATAGAGAAAAAGATATAAATTATGAAAGTCTATGCGTATTATTTGATCGTCGCTCTTTTGGGCACGGCATTATTTGTCGGCTGTAGTGACGACAAGGATGATGGACCCGATGGTCCGTCTACCGATTCGGAAAACAAAAAGGCCAATACCTGGATCCAGAAAACCATGAAAGATCATTATCTGTGGTATGATGAAATACCGGATAAAGAAGACCTGGATCTGGAATTAAACCCCAAAGATATTTTCGAAAATATGCTGTCGGATAAAGATGGGAAGACCGATGAAAAGGGAAAGCATCTCTATCATTTCTCTTATATTGAGAAGAAAAGGGAAGATACCAAGGCGGCATCAGACCTGGACCCGAGTTATGGGTTTCAGTATATCGTCTATACGGTTACGAACCAGCAAGGCAATGCTGCGGGATACTATTACGCCCGGGTGCTTTATGTTTTGCCCGGTTCTCCGGCAGAAGAAGCGGGGTTGCTGCGCGATGACTGGATCTATGGCGTGGATGGCAAAGAAAATAATATTACGGACTATATGGCCCAATTGGAAGGCGGAAACGCGTCTGTCTTTAAAGTCGGGTTTTATAACCCCGAAACGCAGCGATTGGAAAACAAACCGGATATAAATATGCCTGCCGCACGTCTTGTGGAGAACAATCCTTTCTTGAAAGACTCGGTCTATCAGATCGAAGGAAAGAAAATCGGCTATCTGGTGTATAACCATTTCTCTTCGCAGGCGGAAGGGAAAACGGATAAGGCATACGACAACCAGATGAAAGCTATCTTTGCCGATTTCAAAGCCCAGGGAGTCAATGAGTTTGTGCTCGACCTGCGCTTTAACGGGGGCGGATTGGTCTCGTGTGCGACACTGTTGGCTTCTTACCTGGCGCCGGCTAACGCCTTGGGCAAGACTTTCAGCAAAATGACTTATAACGGCAAACAGGCCAATAACGAAACCATTATCCCGTTCTCGAAGACGGTTGCGGCAGAGAATCTGGATCTGAATCGTCTCTGGGTCTTAACCGGGCAGTTTACTGCCTCCTCTTCGGAAGCCGTGATCAACGGGTTGAAGCCTTATATGAGTAGTGTGCGCCTGATCGGTGATTGGACTGTCGGCAAGGCTGTCGGCTCCAATACGTACGGCGATAATTTAGACTATGGCTGGATCCTCCATCCGATTACGTTGAGGATCCGTAACGCGGTAGACGTAGACGATGCCGCATACAGCCAGATCGGTTTTGAACCCGATGTGGAGATCTATGAGTATCATCTCAATAGCAAACTTTATCCTTTAGGGGATACCCGGGAAACCCTCTTATCGACGGCATTGGACGAAATCACTGGTAAGAGCAGCTTCGGCTTACGCAGCGCCCCGGCAACTCCCGATCACTCTTCAGGAATGATCCCGGTCGCCTCTTCCCTGGAAAGAAGACCGAATCAAGGATTGATTGTTCCGCAAGAGGATTAAGTTCTATACATTCTCCGGCAAAAGGAGAACAATCGGGAGAATTCAACTGTTTTTCTTAGACAATAGAAATAGATAAGAAATGACAGAAAAGGAAGTGTATAGCCGGGTAGCTCTGGTCGTATTGATTGTCGGGCTGGGTGTAGTGCTTTTTCGGGAGATGTTGCCTTTCCTGGGTGGGATCCTGGGGGCGTTTACCATTTACGTGCTCGTGCGCCGGCAGATGCTTTATCTGACGGAGAAGAAACAGATGAAACCGAGCTGGGCGGCTTTATTGCTATTGGGCGAGATTGTCCTGGTGGTACTGGTTCCGCTGTCGCTGATGATCTGGTTGTTTATCAATAAACTACAAGATTTCAATCTGGATACTGCCGCGTTGATTGCGGCCGCGCAGCATGTGTCGGACCTGATCCTCGAGAAGACCGGTTACAATATCTTTAATATGGATAATGTGGTTTCCGTAGCCACGCTGCTGCCTAAGATCGGGCAGTCCCTGATGGGCAATATCAGCAGTTTTGCGATCAATGCCGTGACCCTACTCTTTGTGCTCTATTTTATGCTGGTCAGCATCCGTCCCTTCGAAGCGTATATCTATACCCTTTTGCCTTTCAGCAAACGGAATAAAGACCGGGTAGTGAAAGAAATCTATGTATTGGTTAAATCCAACGCGATCGGTATCCCCTTATTGGCTGTGATCCAGGGCGCGATCGCTACGATCGGCTATTTCATTTTCCAGACACCTCAACCCCTGGTCTTTGGGCTTATCACCTGTGTGGCGACCGTGATCCCGATCGTAGGCACCGGCCTGGTCTGGTTCCCGTTGGCCGCCTATCTGGCGTTGACGGGCGATTGGTTCAACGCGATCGGTCTGGCAATCTACGCGCTGCTGGTCATCTCCAATATCGATAACCTGATCCGTTTCATGCTGCAGAAGCAGATGGCGGATACGCACCCCTTGGTGACCATCTTCGGAGTCGTTATCGGCCTATCGCTGTTCGGCTTTATCGGCGTGATCTTCGGCCCGATCCTGATTGCTGCTTTCCTTTTATGCGTCAATATCTTCAAGGAAGAATTCCTTGATGAGAAGAAAAAGAGCAATGCTGAAGCGGGATAGGGGAATAGACTGTTATTCCCCGCTCTTGGCTTTTATTTTTGCTTTCTCCTCTTCCTGCTTTTTCATGTATTCCCGCATATCGTTGAGCAACTTAAGCTCCTTCTCCCGGTCTTCTCTGGCCTCTTCCGGCATCTCGGGTAATTGATTGATGATATACCGCAAGTCGACCACATTAATCGTGCTCTTCTTCCCGTCCGGTGCGAGCATCGGCTCTTCCGTCACACTGCGGAAAAACATATCGTTATAGAGCGTCTCAAGGAAATAGCGGTGGTAGTGAAAAGAAGGCTTGATCTGATTCGCCTTGATACTCTCCCGCATATACAATACCCGCAGGAAGATGGTCTTCTGACGCGCTCGCTCGTTCTTGTTTATATCCAGAAACTCAATGTGCGACTGGTTATGTCCCGAACTGACCAGGTAAGCCAATAGATCGAGGTTCTCCGGCTCCTCTTTCCACGCCTGATAATAGAGTTTGTCGGACATCTCGATATTGCCGTCCTTGCGGTAGGTCTCTGCCCGGTAGCGTAAGAGTTGGCGCACCAGGAAAGGATCCGGTTTCATGTTTTCCTCTGCTTTATTGAGCAATACAAACGCCCGCTTGCGGTCATAGGTCTTACCCAATGCCGAGCCCAACAACAGGCATACATCGGCGGCGGTCGTATCTCTCTCGTAAGTCAGTTCCAACGGCTCGATGGCATCCAGAAATTTACCCCCATAATAGCGGCATACCCCGGCGTATTTGACGGTGAGGAATGTCGAGTCGCCGGCCTCCATCAGTTGGGTGTAGAGCGTATCGGCTTCCAGGTATTTCTTGTTCATATAAAGTGCCATGCCCTTATTGCTGAGCAATTGCTTGTTTTCCGGATTGTAATAGAGCGCGGTGTCACAGATCGCCAGGGCATCCCCTGCAGTGGCGGGTCCCATCCGTAACAAAGTGTTGATCAATGCGCTGGCCAGTGAGGCGTTCTCCCGGTTCACATTGTATGCCCGGAAATAACAGAGCGAGGCGCCCTGGAACGACTCCATGCGCGTGTAGCAGTCGCCCATATTGCGCAGCAACACCGGATTGTCTTCCCCATCGCCTTGCAGGAACCGATATTTATCGATCGCCATCTCGTATTCCCCCAACTGCTGGTGCAGGCGGGCCAACTGGTAGTTGGCATAAAAGTTCATACTGTCTTTCTCCAGTACTTTGTGGAAGTATTGCTTGGCATCGGTTGCTTTCCCGATATTGGTTGCCAGACGGGCCAGCGTATTCAGTATATCGATATTGGTCGTGTCCATATCCAGACAATGGCGGAAGTAATTGTAGGCTGCCGGATAACGCAATAGTCCTTCATACGCCTGTCCGGCGGCATACATGGATGCGTAGTCGGCCGAGTCGGTTGCCGTAAAGTGTTTCGCCTGATTGATGACCTCTGCAAACTGCTTGCGGTTCACTAATTCTTGCAATGAGATGTCCTGTGCTGCCCCGGTGATGGTGAGGCAACAGAAAAATAAAAAGAACCTTTTCATATGTACTGTATTTATGTATCTATTGTAGTCGGAATTGTATCGGAATAGTATATTTGACGCTGACCTTCCTGCCCCGTTGTTCTCCGGGTTGCCATTTGGGCAATAAGCTGATTACGCGCTTGGCTTCTCTGTCCAGATCCGGATCAATACCGCGAATCACTTCAATATCTTTTATATTGCCGTCCGCATCGACCACCATCGATGCCACGACGCGTCCCTGGATGCCTTCCTCCTGTGCCCGCACCGGATACTTGATTTGCGAGCTGATGTATTTCAATAGTGCCGCTTCGCCACCCGGGAAACGGGGCATTTGCTCTACGACGGTGAATACATGACCTTCAGCCTGCTCTTCCGCAGGTAAGCGGAATTGAACGGGAACGGTGTATTTCACATTCACCGGTTTGCCTCTTTGCGTCCCGGGTTCCCATTTGGGCATGTCGCCGACCACCCGTATCGCTTCGGCATCTAAGCTATGGTGTATGCCTCGTACCACTACCGGATCCGTAACCGAACCATCTTTCCGCACGACAAAAGAAACAACCACCCGCCCTTCGATACGCGCAGACGCTGCATCCCTGGGATATACCAGGTTCTTACTGAGGTGCTTCAATAATACCGCATCCCCACCCGGGAAACGGGGCATCTTTTCCACTACCGTGAAGACCTCTGAAGTGACCTCCTCTTCTACCTCTTCTTCCACCGAAGCCGTAACAGGTGTTTCCGTCTCTTTGAGTGTATATAATGGAGATATATTCTCTATCGCCTGCAGCAGGGGAGGCGTGATGTCGCGGGCAACGTTCTTCGTGATACGCGCGACGGCTTCGATATTGCTGACTATCATCAACAAAAGCACCAACGGCACGAACATCAGGTATTTGGTGCGTCCGATCCCCCGACTGCGCTTTTTGTTCATCATACCGATCCGGTTCTTCAGGTGCAATACATTGAAGCTGTTGTACAGATGCGTCGAGCCCTTATGATGCGCAAGGCCCAGGAGGTGATACTGGTAACTCCGACTGTCGTACCCCGATTCCAGTACCGTATTATCCGCCAGGTATTCGAGGTTATGCCGCACCTCCCTTTTCAATAACCAGGTAAAAGGATTGAACCAGCAGGTTATCGTTATAAATTCACTGATAATCACATCGATGGAGTGCCACTGACTGACATGCGTGCATTCATGCGTCAGGATCTCGTCCGTTTCTTTCTCCGAATGGCTTCCGGGATGGATAAAGATCCAGCGGAAGAAACTGAAAGGCCCTGCCGGTTTATCAAGGGCAAAAACCTGAACATCTCCAATCATGATCTTTTTACTCCGTCTGGCCAGCCAGATGATACTGCCCAACTGCACGAAGAAACGGATCGTCAACCCCAAAATCCCGGCGATATACGTCAGCCCTAAACCCGTTCCCAGGATACTGATCCAATCCGGTCCGGCCGCTTCTGCCGCCTCCACTTCCGGAGTGATCAATAGGGAATAATAGTAGATCACCTCCGCGATCGGTTCCTGTTCCCTGACCCATTCCTGCATATTGAACAAAGGATAGACCATCGCCAGCCCGAAGAAAGCCAACAGGATCGCACGGCGTAATTTGAAGAAGGTGTCCTTATAAAAGAGCAACCGGTAGAAGGCGTAAAAGAATGCGAAGGCCACATTTACCTTCAGGAAGTAGGCCAATTCGGGACTTATAGGCATACAGCACGTTTTAAGGGATTATTCTCTTCCTTTCTCAATCATATGAATGATCTCCTTCAGGTCGTCCGAGGATATCTTCTGCTCCTTGGCAAAAAAGGAAACCATTTCTTTGTACGAGCTGGCAAAATAGTTGGTCACTACTCCACTCATAAACGTACGCTTATACTCCCCTTCTTCAATCAAAGGGTAGTATTGATAGGTGTTTCCACACCGTTTGGCTTTTACATACTTTTTCCGTTCCAGATTCTTAACCACAGAGGCCAATGTGGTATAAGGAGGCTTAGGCTCCTCGTAGGTGGCCAGAATGTCTTTGATGAAACAGGGAGCGGCTTTCCATATCCGGCGCATCGCTTCCTCTTCCTGTATTGTCAACTTTTCCATGATACTTATTTTATGACTACCAGACAAACCTACGAATAAGTCGTAAACAAGCAAAAGAAAAGGAGTTAAATAGTATTAACAGTTGTTATTTCCGGGGGATTACCTTCCGCGAGATCACCCCTTCGGCGGTCTGGATCGTCACGACCAATGCCCGGTTGGCAAAGTCGCTCAGGTCGGCGACAATCGGCGAAACATTGCTCTGGTAAACTCGGGCAACCACCTCCTGTCCCTGTAGCGTATAGGCTTTCACCTGCCGGATCTCCGTACCCGGTGAGAAATGAATCAATAGCTTTCCTGCTTCCATGGTCGTGCGAATCGTTTCTTCTTGGGTAATGACAGTCGTATTTGTCGGCGATTCATTATAAACCGCCAGATGGCTTACCGTGCCCGGTTCTCCCCGCAGCGGACGCCAGTCATGCCCTTCCGGCCGGTAATACATCCGGATCCTGTCGCCTTCGTCTACCTCGCTCTTCACAGTCAGCTCCATGCCTTCATTGTCGTAGTACGAGTAACCGGCAGGCAGCCCTTTCTCGTCGGTAACCATAATATCGAGCGTATCTTTCACCATTTGGTTCTTGTCTTCATGGAATACGCCGATCTCCCCATGGAAATCCCGCCATCCGTAATCGGCGAAGTAGGTATAACAAAGTAAAAAAGGCTCGTTCCGGAGAATATACTCTGTGTCTTTGAGATAAAGGCCGTAATCTCCTTTCGCGCTATCGTTCTGTGGGACATAGAAATACAACTCATTATTAATATAAGAGCCGCTTTCGGCCCGGCGCATGCCGACCACCACGTCCTGCAAATAAGAGTAACCGGCACCCGGCGTACTACCACCGATGCCCTGATAGGTAGGCGCCAGGCTCGACAGGCGGTAATACCCGTCTGAATAACCGCTCCATCCCCAGTTCACATGGAAATAATCCTCTGTCGTCGCATAGCCGTCGATAATAAAGAAATGGCCGGCCATATCTTCGGTAGCCCCGCCGTACATCAGGGGATAGTTCAGGTCCAACTCCGCCCGGACAATCGCCATCCACTCTTCACTCGAATAGAGATCACGCGACAATAAAGAGATGCTTTTGTCGTAATCGAAATGATCGACAAGTGCCGTGATCACATCGTTGGTATAGGCACCACTCGATTTCGAAGTATAATTCATATCAACCGAAACACCGCAGTGAAAGAGTAACGTGGCAACAGCCTCGCCCTGGGTGGTCGTCCAGTTCGGAAGACTACCGGTTTGTGTATATTTATCGAGCATATTCCCCCAGTCGTAAGAGGTATTGAAAGAGGCCGTCACTCGGATCGAATCAGTCTTGGTCCGGTACGTATGCATACCTGTGCCTTTCTCCGGCCAGTTATAATGTTTCATCACAATACCCATAGCCGTAGCCACACATCCGGTGACCGATGTTTTCCCTAATGCATCCGTCGGGCAAAGATTATTATAAGGTGCGCTCTGATCCCAATTCGCCGTCGGCAGCAATACCGCCGGCTGGATCAGGCTCGCTCTTTCTCCCGGATTATGCCATTGGGCGATGATTTCATCCGTAGCCGGAAGACCCGATTCAATGGCAAAGATCATCTCTTTCTGGTAGAACGAGAGCCAGTGCGTCAGGTTGTCCGGCATCTGATCCGTCCGGAATATGCCTTCCGTGGCATAACCCAGGATAGGATATGCCGTATCCTCACCGGAGATAATCACAAAACCGTTTCCTTCGCCCAGCGAATAGATATAGTAAAGCGCCGCCTGTTGCCCGCTGCGCAGGGCTGTTGCCGGATGAGTCTCACCCGAAAGCACCAGTGTCAGCTCGTCGCCCGACGCGCGCAACGGCGCGACAGCCGATACAAAGCGTTGGGCAACCTTCCGGGCTGCCGACTCCTCTACCGGACCGGCAAATACAGATTGTGTCAGTAACCATAAAGAAAGAAGGGACAAGGCCCGGCAAACGAAAGAGTAATGGTGGCGAGTCATATATTAATCCAATAAGATAAGATAATTGTACAAAAGTAGGATAACTTCATGAAAATCTATCCAAAACAACATCTCTTTAACTAAATCTTTTCTATACATTTGCTGTTCATACCGATAAAAAAGCGTTTTTTATCTATAAACACAAATAATTAGTTATGCCATTAAACGTAAAAGTCATGAAAAGAGCACAAGTAATCAGTCTTTTATTTATCGCTTTCTTCTGCCTGTCATCACTCAAAGCACAGGTCACAAAAGCAGATTATGAACGGGTCGACACCCTGTTGAAACGGAATGAAAAAGCCTATTCCACCGCGGTCCGGCCCCAATGGATTGGGGATACCCCTTCCTTTTGGTACCTGAACCATGAAAAAGAAGGGGACATCTATTATATGGTGGATGCCGAAAAGGGCAAGAAAGAAAAAGCTTTCGATCAGCAAAAGCTGGCGCAGCTGTTAAGCAAAGAAGCCGGCCTACCTATTGAAGCCGGGAAACTCCCCTTGCGAGATGTCAAATTCGAGAGCAAAGAAAAACTGAGTTTCACGCTCAACGGGAAAAGCTGGGACTACGCTATACGTCAGAATAAGCTGACGGAAAACAAGGATACGGAACCGACCCTGCCGAGGCGCTGGCGCCGGAGCCACCGGGACACGACCAAGGTGGCGTCGCCCGACCAGGCGTGGGAGGCCTATATCAAGGATAACAATATCTATATACGTGCCGTTGGACAAAAAGATGAGATCCGCATCACTTCCGATGGCGCTCCTCATTTCTATTATAGCTCCCAGATCAGCTGGTCGCCCGACTCCAAAAAGCTGGCAACGGTCAAGGTGCGTGATGTCGAAGAACGCCGTATCCCGCTTATCCAGTCGTCGCCCGAAAGCCAGTTGCAGCCTATCCTGCAATGGCGCGATTATGCCAAACCGGGGGATGTCCTGCCCGTGGCCTATCCGGTACTGGTCGATGTGAAAGAACGCAAACTTATTCCTTTGCAAACGGAGATGTATGCCTCTCAGTATGCCTTGTACGTGACCGGCTGGCGGAAAGACAGCCGTGCCTTTACCTTTGAATACAACCAGCGCGGACACCAACGTTATATCATCGGCGAGGTTGATGCCGCGACGGGCGACATCCGCCATGTGGTGGATGAACAATCGAATACATTTATCTATTACAACGCGCTCTACCGTCATTTCCTGAACGATGGCGAAGAGACACTCTGGATCTCTGAACGCGACGGTTGGCGTCACATATACGTATTGGATGGTCGGACAGGTGCAGTCAAACGGCAAGTTACCCGCGGGCAATGGGTCGTGCGCGACGTAATCCATGTCGATGAAGCGGGTCAACAGATCTATTTCACCGCCTCGGGATTCAATCCGGATGAAGACCCATACAATGTGCACTATTGCCGTATCGCCCTGGACGGTAGCGGCTTTACCGATCTGACACCGGAGAATGCCAACCACCAGGTGACTTTCTCGAAAGATTACCGTTATTATGTCGATGCCTGGTCGCGTCCCGACCTTCCTCCGGTCAGCCAATTGAAGAAGACTGCCGACGGCAGCGTGACACTTGAACTTGAACGTTGTGATATCACCGAACTCGTTGCCGACGGCTGGACGATGCCCGAGGTGTTCCATGCCAAAGGACGCGATGGAAAAACGGATATCTGGGGCAATATCATCCGCCCTTCCCACTTCGATCCGAATAAGACCTACCCGGTGATCGAGATGATTTATGCCGGTCCGCACGACTCTCATGTCGATAAAAGCTTCCGTCCCACTTACCATCTCATCTCCAAACTGGCGGACCTGGGCTTTATTGTCGTTTCTATCGATGGGATGGGCACAGCCAACCGCTCGAAAGCTTTTCATGATGTATGCTGGAAGAACCTGAAAGATGCCGGCTTCCCCGACCGTATCCTGTGGATGAAAGCGGCGGCAGCGAAATATAATTATATGGATATCTCCAATGTGGGCATCTATGGCTGGTCGGCCGGTGGACAGAATGCGATGGCAGCGCTCTTGTTCCATAATGACTTCTATAAGGTAGCTGTTGCCTTCTGTGGTTGCCACGACAACCGGATGGACAAGATCTGGTGGAACGAGCAGTGGATGGGTTATCCGCTGGATGAGGCGTATGTCCGTTCCTCCAATATGGAGAATGCTCACCTGTTGAAAGGCAAACTCTTCCTGGTCAACGGCGAACTGGACGACAATGTCGACCCGACATCCACCCTGCAGGTAGTCAATGCCCTGGTGAAAGCCAATAAGAACTTCGACCAGCTCTACCTGCCCGCCCGCGGCCATGCCTTGGGTGGCGCCTATGAATTGCACCGTTTACACGACTTCTTTGTCCGCCACATCAAGAAACAGGATCCGCCGGAGTGGGAATAAACAAGAGCCTAAGCCTAAGTCTTATTTTTAGCTTATCGCCATAAAAGTAGCAGTAGACCTTTCTTCTTTCCGGAGTACAATCCCTGTCAGAATGTAACCTGTCAGCATGGCTCCGGGAGGAAGAGAGGTACAGCTTTGCAACTCAGGCATAGTCGTTTCGTTTATCCTAAAAATAGTAGGGCAATCCGAATCGATATCCTGCTGAAGGTTAATGCTTTTTTTGAACAGTCTAATCTGTCCATGATATACGTTTTCATAATAGAAAACAGCACATACACCTAATATCACCCTATCGTTTTCCTCATAATCACAGGATAAAGCCAGTGCGCCCTCCGGTAGTTTTTCGTCGTTGATCTTAAAAAATCCCTTGGTATGCAAATTACCGCTTGAAGATAAGACTTGTCCAAAAAACAAGGGATCTAATAAGGCAGTATGCAAATCAAATAAGACCGAATTATACTCAGAAGGTGATGTATAGGTTGAAAAGTAGTTCGCCAGAGTGTTATTCCACTTAATAAAACTCGTGTGCGGATAAGAACCATTTTTAGCTGGAAAACCTATTTCTAAGATTGGCCTGAGATCTCTTCCTAATTGGGACATAAGTGAAAAACTACTTCTGCGGGATAGTTGTTTATCTGATTTACTCTTGTTCGTATAGATCCGTTTACTGGCAATCGTCCGGCCGTTTACGTTCCTTAGCGTTATGTCACCAATGGATCTACTGACATTCACAAATAGGGGGTTTCTAATGATAGCCATAATTTTAGTTGTTTTTTGGTTATTAAACTATATGTAAGGTATTGGCATAGGAATGCCTCTAATGTTGTGCTAAAGATACAATAAGTTTTTTACATATCCAAATCGTTTCTTTGTCGAAGATTGATCGAATTTACATCGAAGACATATCGAAGGCATATCGAAGGCACATCGAAGGCAGAGGCAAAATAAGACAAAATGGCAGACTGATTCTATAGGTAATAATTACTGTTCTTACGGGAAATCATAGCTATTTTTATCGTGAGTCAATCCGGTTCTTATAGTAAATAAATTCGATTCTTATGATGAATAAATTTGGTTCTTATAGTAAATAAATCCGGTTCTTATAAGAATCAAAATGGGTATAAAACGGAAATTAAACTAAGATGGGTAGGCGCAAAATAGAGGAATCATCCTAAAAAGTTATGGAAGAGTTCTAAGCTATCCATAACTTTTTAGGATGATCCTGTTGAGATTGTTCTTTATCGATTAAAAGCGAAATAAATCAATGCTGCATAAATGACTTGGCGATGTATTCCAGGACGAGCGGCAGTTCCATACGCCAGTAGCTCCAGGTATGGGCGCCGTCTTTGACGCGGTATTCGTGCGGGATCTCTTTCTTCCGGAATGCGATATGCATCAGGGCGTTTCCTTCGTAAAGGAAATCATCGTCACCACAACTGATATACCAGCGGATACTTTTGATTTGTTTCAATTGTTCTTCTGAGGCATTAGATAACATACCTTCAACACTGTGGCGCTGGAAGTACTGTTGTAGCTTCGCTTCGGTTACTCCCGGTTGGTTACCCATACGTTGGCGTACTTGTTCGATGTCCCAACTGCCGGTAGAAGCACTTAATGGACAGGCGGCAGCGAAGAGCTCAGGATGGTGCAGGGCATAATAGATCGTGCCGCCACCACCCATCGAGAGGCCGGCAACCGCCCGGTAGCGCCGTTCGCTTCGGACGCGGTAGGTCTTCTCGATATGCGGGATCAGTTCCTGAAAGAAGAAGTCTTCGTAGTTGAAATCTCCTTTGATATCATTGAAATAGCCCCGGCGTTCGGTATTCGCGTCGGGCATCACGATAATCATCGGGCCGCATTTACCTTCGGCAATCGCCTTATCGGCAATGTGTTTGGTCTGTCCGAACTGCACCCAGCCGGTATGATCGTCGCCCCCGCCATGCAAGAGGTAGAGCACCGGGTAGCTCTGATCCGTATCGTCGTAGCCGGGGGGCAGATAGATGGCATACTGGCGATCCGCCTTGAGAATGTTACTCTTCACCGTACGCGTTTCATACACACGGCCGCCTTGGGCCAGGGCCATCGTTGTTGCACAGATCAACGCTATGGCCATAATCAGTTGTTTTCTCATAAATCTGTATTTTTAATTGGAGCATGCAAGGTATATAATATTTCAATGCGTTGTATTTCCATGGATTGATATTTCTTTTCATCGATTAAAACCAGCCTTTCGTCTATTGTTTTTCCCTCTGTGGCGAAACTGCTTGTAGCACGAAAAAGGCCGAAGTAATTTTGTGACATTAAGAAACAAAGGCAAAAAGATTTCGTATGAAACAGGTTATTATCATACTCTACGGTTTACTGTTTATCTCGCTGGGGATAACGGCGCAGGAGAAACCGGCGCAGTGGACATTGCAAGACTGTCTGGACTATGCCTTGACGCATAATATCCAGGTGCAGAAGAGTAAGATCTCTCAATTATCGGGTGATGAGGATTATCTGCAGGCGAAAGCGAAATTATTCCCTTCGCTTTCCGCTTCGGTCTCCCAGGGGTTTGTCAATTATCCTTCGAACGAGGTGGAACGGAATAATTCCTATTCCGGAAATTATAGCGTAAATGCGAACTGGACATTGTTTGATGGCGGCCGGCGAACGAACAATATCAAACAACAGGAGATACAAAACGAGCGAAACGCGCTCTCTACGGAGCAGAGTGAAGATGATATCCGTATCTCCATTGTCCGGACGTATCTGCAGGTGATGTACGCCATGGAGTCGGTGCGTATCAACGAGAATACGGTGGAGGTATCGCGGGCACAGCGCGACCGCGCCGAGCAGCTGTTGGCGGCCGGATCAATCTCACGCGTGGAGCTGGCACAACTGGAGAGCCAGTACAGCTCGGACAAATACCAATTGGTGGTTTCTCATACTTCGCTTGATAATTATAAGTTACAGTTGAAACAGCTATTGGAACTGGATATCACGGAAGAGATGGAGCTGGTCGAACTGCAACTGACCGACGAAGATGTGATGCGGCTCTTGCCGGATAAGCAGGAGGTGTATCAGACGTCTCTGGCGGTTATGCCCGGTGTGAAGAGCTCTGCCTTGGCGATTGAGCAGTCCGAACTGGCGATTAAGAGCGCGAAAGGGGGTTACCTGCCGTCGGTTTCCCTGAACGCGGGTATCGGCACGGGGCATCTTTCTGGATCGAGTTATACATTCGGCAGTCAGGTGTGGAACAGCTTTAACGAGAGCTTCGGTTTGAGTATCAGTATCCCGATCTACAGCAACCGGGAGAATAAGACGGCAGTCAACAAAGCGAAATACGCGCTGACCACCAGCCAACTGGAACTGTTGAACACGCAGAAGAACCTCCTGAGTACGGTCGAAGGTATTTACTTGGACGCCACATCGGCGCAGAACCAATACCTTTCGGCTACGGAGCGCTTGAAATATGTCAGTGAGAGTTACCGGTTGACCGAAGAACAGTTCAACCTGGGTATGAAAAATACGCTGGAGATGCTGACGGAGAAGAACAATCAACTGAATGCGCAGCAGGAAGTATTGCAATCGAAATATATGGCGGTGATGAGTATTCAGTTGTTGAATATCTATCAGAAGAAGCCGGTTGACGTGCAGGCTGATCCAACAATCTAAATCACTTTCGGTTAGCTTCAATAGTGAGAGATAAATAACAGTAATAAGATATACAGTATGAAAAAGAGAACAATAATCATAGGCCTCGGGGTGGTGGTTGTGGCAGCCCTGATCTGTGTCCCTTTGGTAAAGGGCAAATCCGGCAAAAAGTCTTTACGGCTGGAGATGGCAAAAGCAGGGCGGATCTCGATCACGAATACGGTGATGGCGACCGGTACGGTTGAGCCCGTGGTGAAAGTAGAGGTCGGTACACAGGTGTCGGGCATTATCGACCGGATTCATGTCGATTTCAACAGTGTGGTGACCAAAGGCCAACTGTTGGCGGAGATGGATAAGGTCAACCTGCAGGCAGAAATGGTTTCGAAAGAGGCACAACTGGCAAGTAGCAAGACAGAGTATGAATATCAGTTAAGTAACTATACGCGCAGTAAGATCTTACACGACAAACAACTGATTAGCGATACCGATTTCGAAACGGCAACCTATACGTACGAAAAGGCAAAGAGCAGCTACGACCAGCTTCAATCCGATATGGTCAAGGTGCGTCGTAACCTGGAATACGCAACGATCACCAGCCCGATCGATGGGGTAGTGATCAATCGTGCTGTGGAAGAAGGACAGACCGTAGCGGCAGGTTTCAGCACGCCTACTTTGTTTACCATCGCCAATGACCTGACACAGATGCGGGTGATCGCCGATGTGGATGAGGCAGATATAGGGCAGGTAGAGGAAGGACAGAACGTGCGCTTTGAGGTCGATGCCTATCCGGAGGATGTATTCGAAGGGAAAGTGACCCAGGTACGCCTGGAAGCGACAACGACCTCGAACGTAGTCACCTACGAAGTGGTAATCAGCGCTTACAATCCCGACCTGAAACTGAAACCCGGTCTGACGGCTAACGTAACGATATATACACTGGAACGCCCCGATGTGTTGACGATTCCCAGCAAGGCCCTACGGTTTATCCCGGATGAGGAGCAACTGCAGGCGATGCATATCACAGTGGAGGAACTGGCAGCCATGCCGGAGCCGGGCAAGAAGATGATTTGGGAACGACAGGGCAACACCTTGAAAGCGAAGATGATTACGGTGGGCGCCACCAGTGGAACAATGACAGAGGTATTGGAAGGACTCTCCGATGGGGAAGAAGTGGTCGTAGAATTGGTCTCTAACGGATCGATGACTGCCGCCGGTGGTGTTGAACGGAGTCCTTTCATGCCGGGTCCTCCGGGAAGGAGATAATGAGGCTTCAGCCAACCTCTCTCAAGGGGAGGAGTTAAGATAGATTACATAAGACATTGGGAAAAATGAATTATGACAAAGAAAACTAACATAGAAATACCCCTTTTGGGGGATGGAAGGACTGAGGGAGCTGTCATCCGGCTCGATCAGATCAAACGCGATTTCCAGGTGGGGGAAGAGACCGTACATGCCTTACGCAATGTCTCTTTCGCGATCAATGAAGGGGAGTTTGTGACGATCATGGGTACCTCCGGCTCGGGCAAGAGTACGTTGCTCAATACGTTGGGCTGCCTGGATACACCGACTGCCGGGGAATACTACTTGGATGGAGTTTCTGTCCGTAAGATGGGTAAGAACGACCGGGCGACTTTGCGCAACCGGAAGATCGGATTTGTGTTTCAGAGCTATAACCTTCTGCCCAAGACTACGGCGATAGAGAACGTGGAACTGCCGTTGATGTACAACCCGTCGTATAGTGCGTCGGCACGGAAACAGAAAGCGATAGAGTCGCTGATTGCCGTAGGATTAGGTGATCGCCTACAGCATAAGAGCAACCAGATGTCGGGCGGACAGATGCAACGTGTGGCTATCGCCCGGGCGTTGGTCAACGACCCGGCAGTGATCCTGGCGGATGAGGCAACCGGTAACCTGGATACGCGCACGAGCTATGAGATCCTTGTGCTCTTCCAACGCTTGCATGCCGAAGGGCGAACGATCATCTTCGTCACCCATAACCCGGAAATCGCCCAATACAGCAGCCGCAATATCCTGTTGAAAGACGGGAGGGTGGTGAGTGATACGGTAAATAATGCTATTCAATCCGCAGCCGAAGAGTTAGCAAGGCTACCGAGAGAGAATGATTAATGATTAATGTTTAATGATTAATTGGGGGATAGTCTCAAATAGGAAAATAGTAGTAACTATTAATTGTCAATTGTCAACTGTCAATTGTCAATTAAGTCAAAGGAACTTTGATTTATGAACGGAACAAACTTAATCAAAATAGCTCTTAAGGCAATCTCGAACAATAAGATGCGAGGGTTCCTGACCATGCTGGGCATTATTATCGGCGTAGCTTCGGTGATTACCATGCTGGCGATCGGACAGGGATCGAAAAAGAGTATCCAGTCGCAGATCAGTGAGATGGGATCGAATATGATCATGATCCAGCCCGGTGGGGATATGCGTGGGGGAGTGCGTCAGAGTGCCTCTTCGATGGAGACGCTGAAACTGGCGGATTATAACAGTATACGCAACGAAACGCGCTACCTGGCATCGATCTCACCGACGGTGAACAGCAGCGGGCAGGTGATCTACGGCGCGAATAACCGGCCGACTACCGTTTATGGTGTGAATGAGGAGTACCTCGATATCCGCCGTTATTCAGTGGCCGACGGCAGTATGTTTTCCGAGCAGGACATTAACTCGGCAGCCAAAGTCTGTGTCGTGGGTAAGACGGTGGTCGATGAGCTCTTTACCAACGGGGAAGACCCGGTAGGAAAAGTCATCCGTTTCAATAAAATACCGTTTCGTATTATCGGTGTACTCACCAGTAAAGGATATAATAGCATGGGGATGGACCAGGACGATCTAATTTTAGCTCCATACACAACCATTCAAAAGAGAGTCCTGGCCATCACCCACTTGCAAGGATTGAACGCTTCCGCGATCAAAGAGGAATATACCGATCAGGCGATCGACGAGATTACGGAGATCCTGCGCCGCAACCACAAACTACGGGAGACTGATGAGGATGATTTTACGATCCGTTCCATGGAGGAATTGAGCAAGATGATGACAACAACAACGGATTTGATGACCGTACTGCTGGCTGCGGTTGCCGGTATCTCTCTCCTGGTCGGCGGGATCGGGATTATGAATATTATGTATGTCTCGGTCACCGAGCGGACTCGTGAGATCGGTTTGCGGATGAGTATCGGTGCTAAAGGGAGGGATATTCTGGCACAGTTCCTGATCGAGTCGATCCTGATCAGTGTGACTGGTGGCCTGATCGGTGTGATCTTCGGTGTGGGGGCCGCTTTTTTGGTCAATGTGGTGGTGAACTTCCCCATCTCCATTCAGGCGTGGACGATCTTTCTCTCTTTCGCCGTCTGTACCTTCACCGGGGTCTTCTTCGGCTGGTATCCGGCACAGAAAGCGGCACAACTCGATCCGATCGAGGCGATACGGTACGAATAGTTTATTATCTTTGCGATTATGAAAGACACAACACATATCCTGGCGGCAGATAAAACGCGTACCGGGCAGTCGATCCGGCGGTATGGATGGCTTATTCATGCCGGAGCCTGGGCGGTGTTGGCGGCGTTCCCGGTGGTCATGACGCTGACCAATCATAACGGACAGCCGGTCAGTTGGGACTTCTATGCCCGTTTCCTGATAATGTTTTCTTCCATCGTGTTGATGTTTTACACGAATTTTCTCTTCCTGGTCGATCATTTCCTGTTCACCAAAAGGAGCGGATGGTTTATCCTGATCAATATCGCATTGATTATCGGGATTATCACGGTGGTGCATTGCTGCATGGAGCTCCTGCCCGAGCCGGCCGGACGAGCTGAACATCGCGACCGCCCGCCCAAAGACGTGCTTCGCCTGGGCTTTTACCTCTGGAACGCGATGATCTATATCTTTGTGATCGCCCTGAGTGTCGCTTTTCGCTCGACCATCAGCTGGTTTCGCGTCGAAGCCGAACGCAAAGAGCTGGAACGCAACCGTAGCGAGGCGGAATTGCAAAACCTGAAGAGTCAGCTGAACCCGCATTTCCTCTTTAACACATTGAATAACATCTATAGCCTGATTGCCATCAGCCAGGAGAAAGCACAGGAATCGGTGCATGAACTGAGCCGTTTGTTGCGTTATGTGATGCACGACAGCAGCCAGCCCCTGGTTCCTCTGGAAAAGGAATTGGACTTTATTCGTAACTACGTGGAGCTGATGCGGATCCGTCAGCCGGGGCATGTGACGGTAGAGACCTCGCTCTCTGCTGAGACTCCCTTAGTTGAAGTGGCTCCGTTGCTCTTTATCTCACTGATAGAGAATGCCTTCAAGCATGGGGTGAGCAACAGTAAACCGTCTTCTATCCGGATTGAGATCCATCAGAACGAAGAAGAGGTGGTCTGCCTGATCGAAAACAGTTATTTCCCCAAGGATATGGAACGCGACAAAAGCGGTTCGGGCATCGGACTGCCCAATCTCCGGAAGCGACTCGATCTGCTTTATCCGGGAAAGCATGAACTCCATTGCGGACGCGAAGGGGAGAACTACCGTGCCTATTTATCGATTAACCTCACTCAAGTACCCGCGTTATGAAAATCACCTGTGTCATTGTTGACGACGAACCGTTAGCGGTCAGCCTGCTCGAGAGTTACGCCTTGAAAACGCCTTTTCTGGAACTGAAAGGGAAGTACAACAGTGCCATTCAGGCCATGGAGATGCTGACCGAAGAACCGGTCGACCTGCTCTTCCTGGATATCCAGATGCCGGAGCTTACCGGACTGGAGTTTTCGCGCATCCTGCCGCCCGAAACGCGGGTGATCTTTACCACGGCGTTCGATCAGTATGCGATCGACAGTTATAAAGTCAATGCACTGGACTACCTCTTAAAGCCGATCAATTATACCGACTTCCTGGCAGCATCGAACAAGGCGTTGCAATGGTTCGAGATAAGCCGGAAAATACCGGTGAATCCGTCAAAAAATGAAGACTCATCTACCGGTAAAGAGGAGCTGGAAAGTATCTTTATCAAAACAGAATACAAATTGGTGCAGGTCGAATTGCGCAAGATTCTGTATATCGAAGGACTGAAAGATTACGTCAAGATCTATGTCGAAGGAGAGACGCGCGCCATTCTTTCGTTGATCAGCATGAAAACCCTGGAAGACATGCTGCCTGCCAACCGTTTTATCCGGGTTCACCGCTCCTTCATCGTGCAGCCCGAGAAGATCAAAGTGATCGAACGCAACCGCATCGTCTTCGGCAAAGAATACATCCCCATCTCCGACACCTACAAAGACAAATTCTATGAGTTTCTGACGCAACGGTCGTTATTGCTGAAGCCGTAAAAGGGTCAAAACAGCGCCACCATCAGCCGTTCCAAAGCCTGAGTCATCTCCCGGCCTTCGCAGTTGTAGTTGTTGATGATCAAGGTGACAGCGTACTCCCGCCCGTCTTTCCGGATATAACCGGCATAGCTCTTTACCCGGCTCATGCCTCCGCTTTTCAGATAGGCTTTTCCTTCCAGAACGGTGCCTTTCAGGAAGTTGCGGACCGTGCCCTCCCGCCCGGCGAGGGGGAGCGACTGCCGGAACACTTCGGCATTAGGCGATTGGGAGGCCATATAAACCAAGAGATCCGTGATCAGGCGGGCAGATACCTTATCGGTGGCCGCCAGGCCACTGCCGTCGTAAATCTGTAAAGCGGAAATATCCAGTCCTTTTTCTTTCCAGAACGTGCTAACTGCCTTTACTCCCCGGCCAAAGGAGGAGATCACCTCGCCGTCGATCGGGTGGTAGGTCTGGCCAATCGTTTTGAAAAGCGCGTCTGCGTAGAGGTTATGGCTTCGCTCATTGGTCACCCGGATCAACTCGCGCAGGGTGGGCGAATAGGTGGTGATGACAGTATGCTTCTGTTTGCCTGCGCCGGGGTCTTGTCCCAGGCTACGGATCGAGGTGGCTTCTTTCTCAACCGATATACCGGCCTGCTGCAAACGTTTCTTCAGGTATTGGGCCAGAAACAGGGGCGGGTTGGGGATATCCCCTTTGATCGTACGGCGACTTTGATGGGCGGGGATAACACCGTAGAGGTAGCGGTCGGCCGCGTAAGGACCGCCGATAATGAACGCGCTGTCGGTCGGCACAGCCGCCGTCTGCAGATAGTTATGGAAGCGCAGTCCGGCCATATCCGGCTCACTGCCGGTGATGCGTGGTGTTCCGCCGGGGGCACCGGATGCCAGGTGCAGATGATAGAGGTTATCGAAGATATTCAAGCCGTAGCTGCCGGCACCGTAATAGCTCCCGAGGTCCTCCTGCAACCATTTGGGTGAGATCGCTTCCGTATCAAAGACCGTCTCGTCGGCAATAAGTCGCCCTTCTATGCGGGTGATGCCCGCCTTACGCAACGCGTCGATCCATTGGGGAATAAACGTTGCTTGCTCAAGCGTGAAGCTGTTCCGGTCGGCCACACCATGGGCCGAACCCAGGGAGGGATCACCGCTGCCTTTGATATACAGATCGCCTCTCAATACACCATCAGTAATCTCGCCGGTATATTCCAATGTCGTCGGGAAGCGGTAATCTTCCCCCAGCAACTCCAAGGCGGTGGCCGTCGTAACGATCTTGAGCACAGAGGCGGGTGTCAGCTGCCGGAGCTCGTCGCAACTGTAAATCACTTCTCCGGTACGGATATCCCGAGCCATCAGCGCGAAGGATGCCCCCTGCAGATCGTCTGCTTTCAAGAACTGACGGATGGGCTGGGGGACTTGTGCTACAACGGGTAACAGAAAAGCAGTACAGACGAGCCAGAGAAATAATTTCCTATACATAATCGAATTCTTTTCTACTTTGTTTTATCTTTGTGAACAAAGATAGTGTATCCTTTCTTATTCAATAATAATTTATGACCATGAATCCTCTATTTGATAAACCCTATACTTTCGATCGTGTAGTGCGGATTGTCTTCAGTCTGTTGATTATCGGGGTGATTATTTATATGATCTCGGTGTTGAAGAACGCGTTGTTGCCCTTTCTGATCGCCTGGCTGTTTGCTTATCTGTTGCAACCGCTGGTTAGGTTCTTTCAATATAAACTCAAACTGAAAAGCCGGATATTGTCGATCGTTGCGGTGATACTGGTCATTCTGGCGGTCCTGGCTCTGATCTCCGTCCTGGTCGTTCCTTCAATCGCGCAGGAAACGGAGAAGACTCTCGAACTCTTGCGTACCTATAATATGGAAGGGCGCACGATCCCTTTCATTCCGGAAGCCTGGCTGCAGTATCTTCAGCAGAATATCAATGTGGAGGAATGGATGGAGCTATTGAGCCGTGACAATATCCTGAATGCGATCCGGCAGATCGCGCCAAAGTTCTGGACGCTATTGACCAATACCTTCTCCGTCTTGTTCAGTATTACGATCGTATTTGTGATCCTGCTCTATTTTATCTTTATCCTATTGGATTACGAAAAGATCGCCAACAGCTGGCGCAACCTGATCCCGGATAAATACCGTCCGTTTGTGGAAGGCCTGAGCGACGATGTGGAATACAGCATGAACCGTTATTTCCGTGGGCAGTCGCTGGTGGCCCTCTGTGTCGGCATCCTATTGGCAATCGGTTTCCGCATTATCAATTTCCCATTGGGCGTGACGCTGGGCCTTTTCATCGGTGTCTTAAACCTGATCCCTTACCTGCAAACGATCGGTATCATCCCGATGATCCTCTTGAGCCTGTTGCGTTCGGCAGAGACAGGGCAGAGCTTCTGGCTGATCTTCGGTCTGGCACTGCTGGTATTGGGCATTGTACAGGTCATACAAGACCTCTACCTCGTGCCGCGCATTATGGGCAAAGCGATGGGACTTAACCCCGCCTTTATCCTGCTCTCCCTCTCGATCTGGGGAACCCTGTTGGGCTTTATCGGCCTGATTGTCGCCTTACCATTGACCACCTTATGCCTCTCTTATTACCGCCGATTTGTCCTGATGGAAGGCGACGAATACGCTAAGATTGTGGCCGAAGACCCCGATGACCACCCCGACCCCATAGAAAATGAGGAAAAAAAGCATTGATCTTTTTGCATATTAAAAAAATACCTCTACCTTTGCACCCGCATTCCAAAAGTAATGCACCGGAGATTTGCTAGCTCAGCAGGTAGAGCACATCCCTTTTAAGGATGGGGTCCTGGGTTCGAACCCCAGGCAAATCACCACAAAAGCTGCTCAATGAGCGGCTTTTTTTGTGCGCTTTCGTGGAGCAATATAAATGATAATGGATCATCCCGTTTTAACGGATTTAACCCCTCCGAATAAACTACCGGTACTTTACGCGCAAACTACTAATATTTTGTCGACAAACTACTGGTATTTTGTTCGCAAACTACCGGTACTTTCTGAAGAGAATATTAACGACTCATTATCAATAGATTAGAAGCTGGGCCTTATTCATTACTTTGTAGGTCGTTGCCCTTTGTGAAATCAATCTCAAACGAAGTTTTCCACAAGATTTGCTTTACGCTTCGCTAAGCGACCTTCGGTTCGGGGTGACCCCGGATTAATGCATCAAAACGGAGCTAAGTAGGTGGACTTTTAGCCAACACTCTGTTGACACAGAATCTTACATAGGTATATTTGAGTGATTTGTCTCGTAATTAGTATAATAACTACAATTTCATAAAACGAAGCAGTATCGGATTATCGTATCACAATCGAATAAATACGTATCGAATCGTATCACAAGACATGTGTTTATTCGTATTATATTTGTATATTTGCGTATCGAAACGTATCATAAAAGGAGAATATGGAAAACAATGTATATGACTTCAAACTCAATATTGATTGGAAACTAATCAATCTAATCAGCCAAATCGACCGTTTTGACTCACAATGGAGTGCAATTGAGAGGAAGGAGGGTCAAAGTCTCAAACAACTAAAAAGTATTGCGACTGTTAGAAGCGTTGGATCCTCGACAAGAATCGAAGGTTCTAAAATGAGCGATGAGGAAATCAATGTTTTACTACAAGAAATAGACATAACAAAACTGGAAGATCGTGATTCCCAAGAGGTAGTAGGGTATTTTGAAACGCTTGATACAATTTCGGAATCGTATGCTGAGATTACCATTTCAGAAAATGATTTAAAAAACCTGCATAACATCCTGATGCGATACAGCAAAAAGGATGATTGGCATAAAGGAAATTACAAAATTCATAACAATGCTGTTGAAGCTACATTTCCTAATGGCGAAAAGCAAATCATTTTTCAAACCTCAGAAGCGGGATATGCAACTGAAGACGCAATCAGAAAATTAATTGTTTGGTATAATACAGAAAAGGAGGTTCACGCTTTGATTAAAAGTGCTGTTTTCACGTATGAGTTTCTGAGTATCCACCCCTTTCAGGATGGCAATGGGCGATTGAGCCGTCTGTTATCCACTCTTCTGTTGATGAAAAATAGTTATAGTTGGATTCAGTATGTAAGTTTTGAACACGAAATAGAAAATCGCAAGACAGAATATTACAGAGTTTTACGAAGCTGTCAGGCTCAAAGACCGAATGAAGATATTACGGATTGGGTATTTTTCTTCCTTGATGCATTAAAAAATATTCAATCACAATTAATGATAAAATTGGAACAAAGTGGAACAGAATCGCAACTTTCGCCAAGAGAAAAGGCAATCATAACAATTATATCAAATCATCCGGGAAGTAAATCAGGGGATATTGCCGAAAAACTTTCAATACCAAATCCAACGGTAAAGCGGATTCTTTCAGAGCTGGTTGAAAAAGGATTAATAGAAAAACATGGAAGCGGAAGGGGTACAAACTATGCTATGAAGTAAGATTACAAGTAATAGCTACAATAACCTGGAATTCTACAAACAACATAATCGGCGGCAGGCTTTTCATATTGGAAGTCTGCGTTATCTGCGTGCCATAATACCCATTCGGATTTCGACTCCACAACTTCCCGGAGTGATTCCTAAAAAGGCCGGCAGGGTTTTCCAAAAGGCCGCCGGAGTTTTCCAAAAGGCCGGCAGGGTTTTTCAAAAGGCTGCCGGCTTTTTTTCAAAGGCTGCCGGCTTTCCGATCTGAAAATCCATGAGGTTCGGAATCAATGGTTTGGCTCCGATATTTTTTCTTACGCCAACCGGTACATTCCGCCGGGTAAGACCTTCAGGATTCCTTCCATTTCAAGGTCGAAAAGGATGGAGGATAATTCGTAGACCGGTATTTCCACCAGCCGGGCCAAGGTATTGATATGGATTTCTTTTGTTGTCCGGAAATGGGAAACTACTTTTTGGTGCACGCTGTCTTCCGGGAAGGTGATGGGGATTTGTTGCGGTGCGTTATGGGGTTGCAGTGGATTTTCCCAGCATAAGGCGGCGATCAGGTCGTCTGCTGAGGTGATCAGGGCGGCTTTGTTCTGTCGGATCAGGGCGTTACAGCCTTTCGACTGTTCATCGGTCGTGCGCCCGGGGAAAGTCAACACATCTCTTCCATACGAAAAGGCGATATCCGCAGTGATCAGTGAGCCTCCTTTTGCCGCGGACTCGATCACCACCGTAGCCTCCGATAGTCCGGCAACAATGCGGTTGCGCTTGACAAAGTTCTGCCGGTCCGGATTCGTCCGGCTCGGATAGTCGGTCAACAGGCCTCCCCGGTCAAGCATATTCCTTGCCGTATCCCGGTGCATGGACGGATAGATAAGGTCGAGCCCATGCGCCAATACGCCTACCGTCGGAAGGTTCGCCTCCAGTGCCGAGCGGTGTGCCTGTATATCGATCCCATAGGCCAGTCCGCTCACAATCAATAATTCGGGATAGATCTCCGCGAGATCATGGATAAGCGTTTCCGTCAACGCCCGCCCGTAAGGTGTCGATTTGCGTGTTCCCACGAGACTGATCACCCGGGAAGCATTCAGTTCCGCTTTTCCTTTGAAATAGAACAGGACCGGAGCGTCCGGGCATTCCTTTAGCCGTGCCGGATAGTCGGGCGCCGTGATCAGGAAAGTCTTTATTTTATGTTTCTCCACAAAGGTTGCTTCCTCTTCTGCCAATCGAAGGACCTCCGGGCGGCGGATCTCCGCAATATGTTTCGCGCCTATGCCGGGGATCTTCTCCAACAGGCGTGCTTTTTCGGTGAACACAGCTTTTGCATCCCCAACGGTTTCCAACAAATGACGGGCAAGCACATCGCCCACCCCATTGATCCGGGTCAGGCCGATTTGATAGATAAGATTATTTTCCATAACTAAGATTTTATTCTGCGAATATACGAAAAAGAAGTTCGCTTTGTATCATTTATGCTTTAAAATATATGACTACATTTGTCATGCTATTAAACTAAATTTTTTATGAATAAAACTAAAGCTCAACGGTGCGCAATCCTTTTGTGCACACTTTTTTCCGTAGGGATAATAAACCCTTCTCTGAAGCCAATGGCTTCCGCGCAAAACATCGTCACCATCTTCGGACAGGAGAAGATCGAGAAGACAGATGAAGGCCAGGTCTTTCATACCTTCCGTGATGGTATGCTCCTCCCCGGCAATGCCAATCCGGGTACTCTTTTCAATGGCCAGGACATGGTAGCCTGGATGTATGCAACCGGTCAGTTTAGCATCCCCCAAGCCGGCGACTCGCTCTCTTGGGTTTATCCCAACGCGCAGCCGCTGCCGACCCGTCCTCCGGGAGGCAGAATGCCTCGCTTCACCCCGCTGCCCCAATGGAAGTGGACGGCGATCCGGGCAGACTCTCTCGGGCGGTTCCAGAGCCCGTTCATGCGCTCCGCCTATTTATACATGGCGTACGACTCGCCTGCGAAACAGACCGTACTGCTTGAGACAACGGGGAGCACCCGGGTGTATGTCAACGGCTATCCGCACGAAGGCGACCATTACGACTTCGGTTACACCCTGATCCCCGTGACGCTGGAAAAAGGGCGAAACGAAGTTGTGCACACACCGGGTCGCTTCGGACGCATCACCGCCAAACTGGTGAAAGCCGACAAGCCGGTGATGTTCACCCAACGCGATATGACCGTTCCCGATCTGATCTTCGGTGAAAAAGAGAATAAATGGGCGGCGATCCGGGTGATCAATACCACCGGAAAAGCAGTAAAAGGAATGCGTATACGGGCTACGCTTGCGGACGGACAGACCTATACGACCCCAACCCGCGATATCATGCCGCTGGCCGTCAGAAAGCTGGCTTACCAGTTACCGCCTGTGGCAGAAAACAATACGGAAGAACGCACGACTGTGACACTTGAACTACTCGATAGAAACGGTAAAACAATCGATCAGACCCAGATCGAGCTGCGCCAGGTGGCTTCGTCGGTCCACCATGAACGGACCTTTATCAGCGCGATCGACGGGAGCGTGCAGTATTACAGTGTGGCCCCCGCTATCCGTACGGCTGCCGGCGAGCAGAAAGCCATGGTACTCTCCGTACACGGTGCCGGAGTGGAGGCGCGCAACCAGGCCCGGGCGTACAAACGGAAAGACTGGACCGATGTGATTGCAGCAACCAACCGTCGCCCGTATGGCTTCAACTGGGAAGAATGGGGCCGTATCGATGCCCTCGAGGTATTGGAGGAAGCCCAAAGGGTATTCCAGCCCGACCGGTCGCGGATCTATCTGACCGGCCATTCGATGGGAGGGCATGGCACCTGGCATCTGGGCACGACCTATCCGGACCGGTTTGCCGCGATCGCTCCCTGTGCCGGATACCCCGACATCTCCACTTACGGAATGGGGCGCACCGACCAGATGCACAGAGACAGTCCTTTCTATGACGCGTTTGCCCGTGGCGCGAATGCGGGAAGAACTTTATCGCTGATCCAAAACCTGAAGCAATCGGGTGTCTATATCTTCCATGGCGATGCGGATAATGTCGTTCCGCCGGCACAGGCGCGTAGGATGCGTGAGGAGCTGGGCAAATTCCATGCCGACTTCTGTTATTATGAATATCCCGGTGGCGAACATTGGTTTGGCGATATCAGTGTGGACTGGAAACCGATCTTCGAATTCTTCTCGCGCCACTCCATCCCCCAAGCCAAAGAGGTGAAAGCGATCGACTTCCATACGGCATCGCCCGCGATCTCGGCTACCGACTACTGGATCACAGTCGAACAGCAGCTCATCCCGTATGCTTTCTCCAACATACAAGCCCGCAAAGAAAACGATACGATCCGGATCGACCGGATCGGGAATATCGCCCTCTTCGTACTCGACCTGCCGGCACTCACTTTTACGTCCGCAGAGGCGACAGTCGCGATCGAAGGCGAGAACCTCTCTTTCCCAACCGACCGGAAAGCTTACCTGTCTTTGATGGATGGCCAGTGGAAAGCGATCGAAGGAATAGATACCCGCCAAAAATATTCCGCCCGCTACGGAGGATTCAAGCAGGCATTTCGGAATAAGGTGGTGTTCGTCTATGCGACCCAAGGAAACCGGAGTGAAAACGAATGGTACCGCAACAAAGCCCGCTTCGACGCGGAGACATTCTATTACAGGGGAAACGGCTCTATCGATGTGATCCCCGACACGGAGTATTCTTTGGCTGAGTATGCCGATCGCAACGTGGTCATCTATGGAAACAAAGAGAACAACCGGGCATGGTCTATATTATTGAAAGACTGCCCGATCCAGGTCGACAGAGAACAAATCACCGCAGGAGACAAAACCTTCACCGGCGCGGATCTGGCAACCTATTTCATCTACCCCCATCCGCAGAGCCCGACGGCTTCCGTCGGTGTGGTTGCCGGGACAGGCGAGGCCGGCAGGATGGCGACCTCCGCGAATAACTATATCTCGGGCATAACCGGCTTCCCCGATCTGATGATATTCCGGGCAGACATATTGCGCGACGGATTGGAGAAAGTAGAAGTGGCAGGGTATTTTACCAATAACTGGGAGCTCTAAATGCTTAGGAGTCTTGGGAATTCTTAGGAGTTCCCAGGACTCCTAAGGCTCCTAAGATTCCTTAGCCACTCTTTCCAATAACTCATCAAAATACTCCCCCCGAGTCAACCGGCCATTCTCCACAACGACAGTCTCTACCCGCCCTATCGCCGCCAGCAACCGATCGGGCTCACGGTAGATATACTGGTCGAATACCAACCGGGGCCCCTCTTTCCGCATATTCAGGCAAGAGAGGAAATGATCGCCACTTCGAAGGGAATGTTTAAACTGGATATCCACACGGGACACGAAAGCATCCACCCCTTTATCGTGCATATCCCCGAAGTTTTCGCCCAACGACTCCAGGTATTCATGCCGCGTATGCTCCATATAGCGCTGATAGTTGGAGTTGTTGACTACGCCCTGTAGGTCGCACTCATAATCGCGCACCTTGAAAGGCAACGTATAAAGAAATTCTTTCATTGTATTGACTCTTTTCGGTTCACAGGAACCATCTTATATAATCTGTCCGACGGGCGTACCTTCTCCGTGGTCTTGAAGGAGAAGCGCTCGCCTTTGACCGTCTCTTCCACCGGCTTCAGGTCGACACGGATCTCTTCCAGCGTTTGGGTCAATGCACCGGTCGTCGGTCCGGTGATCAGGATCTCGTCGCCCACGCGCAGGGAACCCGACTCCATCTCGAACTCGGCAACACCCAGTCCGCTGAAATACTTAACCCCCTTGGCGACATAGACCTTTTTCTTTGTTGCATTCGAGCCGTAGACCGAACTCCATTCGCCCAGCTTTTGCCCCAGATAATAGCCGTCCCAAAAACCACGGTTGAAGACCGAAGCCAGGCGTTCATCCCATTGCGCCACCTTCTCTTCCGTGAAGGTCCCTTCGCAATACGCCCGCACCGCCTCTTTGTAGCAGGCAGTCACCAGGCGAACATATTCAGGCCCCCGGGCACGCCCTTCGATCTTGAAGACCCGCACGCCCGCATCCATCATCTTATTCATAAAATGAATGGTCTTCAAATCCTTCGGCGACATGATATACTGGTTTTCGATATCCAGCTCGATATTGCTGTCTTTATCTTTCACGGTATAGCCGCGGCGACAGATCTGCATACAGGAACCCCGGTTAGCCGAGTAGTTCATCTCGTGCAGACTCAGGTAGCACTTCCCGGAGACCGCCATACACAATGCGCCATGCGCAAACATCTCGATCCGGATCAGTTCCCCTTTAGGGCCTTTGATCTGCGAGCATTCGATCTCATCGTAGATCGCTTTCACCTGCTCCAGGTTCAGCTCCCGGGCAAGAACGGCCACATCCGCAAAATGGGCATAGAACCGCAATGCCTCTACATTTGAGATATTCAGCTGCGTGGAAAGATGCACCTCCTGTCCGATCCGGCGGGCATACTCCATCGCCGCCACATCGGCCGCGATAATCGCCGAGACATCCGCCGCTTTGGCATGATCGATAATCTCTCGCATCTTATCCAGATCCTCTCCGTAAATGATCGTATTGACCGTCAGATAACTCTTTAACCCATTTTCCTTACAAATGGCAACAATCTTATGCAGATCCTCGGTCGTAAAATTATGGGAAGAACGAGAGCGCATATTCAACCCCTCGATCCCGAAATAGATCGAATCGGCCCCGCCTTGTATCGCCGCCATCAACGATTCATACGAACCCACCGGCGACATAATTTCAAAATCTTGTATATTCACTACTACCTATTTTATTTTACCCCACAAATATACGGCTTATTTCCATTGCCTCCTTCACCACCCCGGCACTTCCCTGCCGACACACTAAGTTTATCTCCTTAAAAAGCTGTACTTTTGTGGTCTCAATAAAGTAGAAAGATGAAGATAGGGAATATCGATTTAGGGGAACAGCCGATTTTTTTAGCGCCAATGGAGGATGTGACGGATATGGGGTTCCGTCTGATGTGTAAGCAGTTTGGCGCCGATATGGTGTATACCGAATTTGTGTCGAGCGACGCCCTGATCCGCCATGTCAACAAAACGAAGCAGAAACTGACCGTCTCCGAAGAGGAGCGCCCGGTGGCGATCCAGATCTATGGGCGGGAAGTGGAAGCCATGGTCGAAGCCGCCCGCATCTGCGAAGCCGCTGGTCCCGACCTATTGGATATCAACTTCGGCTGCCCGGTGAAGAAAGTTGCCGGCAAAGGTGCCGGGGCGGGTATGCTCCGCAATATTCCCCTGATGCTCGAGATCACGCGGGAGGTGGTCAAGGCCGTGCGTATCCCGGTCACCGTCAAGACGCGCCTGGGCTGGGATGCCGACAACCGGATCATTGTCGACCTGGCCGAGCAGTTGCAGGATTGTGGCATTGCCGCCCTTTCGATCCATGGCCGTACGCGTGCGCAGATGTACACCGGCGAGGCCGACTGGACCCTGATCGGTGCCGTCCGCAACAATCCCCGCATGACGATCCCGATCATCGGCAATGGCGACGTGACCTCTGCCGAAAGGGCCCGTGAATGTTTCGACCGCTACGGTGTCGACGGCGTAATGATCGGCCGCGGAAGTATCGGCCGCCCCTGGATATTCAGGGAAGTAAAACATTACCTGACCACCGGCGAGCAGCTTCCCACCGAGTCTTTCACCTGGTATCTCGAGATCCTCAAGCAACAGGTACGCCAAAGTATCGAGCGCCTGGACGAACGGCGAGGCATCCTGCATATCCGTCGCCACCTAGCCGCTACCCCTCTGTTCAAAGGCATTCCCGACTTCAAACCCACCCGCATCGCCATGTTGCGTGCCGCCACGGTAGACGAGCTTTTCACCATCCTGGACAATATCCCCGATCCGTTCAAAATCAATTGATATATATCAATTAGGCCTGCATTGTTCTATTTGTACACTTTTTTATAACAAAACTTACCGCTATCAAATGATATTTTATTCTATCTTTGCCGTGAGTTTTTTTCATAGTATTTTAGATCTAAGGTTAACAAGTCTTTGCAATGGAGCGGTCGGGAGGCTATTCCACTGGAAAGCAAGAAAAGCCGTTTGGGACTATCCAAACGGTTTTTTATTTTCCGTCCTATCCGAAATCCTCCCCGCTTCGGATCACCCCCATAATCTTGTGGCGTCCATTCACATCTCCAGCACTCATTCTGAAAGAACACAGCCCTTTATTTGAGGCAGAAAGCGGAAAGCTCATACGCAGCTGTATTTCAGCGTATTGCCGGGAGCATTCATTTGTTGATAATTATCAACAAATGTGTTGACGGTTATCAACAAACAAATACTCCCTCAGAAAAGAAAAAATACGCCCTACTATTCTTGAAATTATCGAAGCAACTATATATTCCTATTATTGACAAGGGGTAGTGGCGGTAAAAAGGAGAGTGTTTTGTTTCACTTAGGGGAAATTTTAAAAACATTTAGAGACAAGCAGTATATAATCAAAATGTAATCAGTAATATTTGCCGGTTTATGGGATACCATTTACTTTTGTGTCAAACAAAGTGAAGTAGGAAATATGAAAAACAAATTGTTTATAGCGCTTTTCATTGCACTTGTTTCGTGTCATTCGAAGCAAGGGGAGGTAGAACGAGTCGAGGGTATTCCCGAGATCATTTTAAATGATCTGGAGACCATGATGCCTGGAGAATTAGGATTGACAAAGGATTATATCTTGTGGGCTAATCCATTTACTACGGAGAATTTTGTTCACATTGTGGATCGGGAAACGGGGATAGAGATCGGACAAGCCATATCTATCGGTTCCGGTCCGGAGGAATTGGTACAACCTTCCCTTTCGACGTATTACCCAGAGAACGCTCTTTTTGCCTATAATGCGAATTCACGAAAACAGTTTGAGATTCGGATTACAGAAGAAGGCGATTTGTTACAAGAGCAGGTAGTCCTAAACTATGGAGAAGGAAGTTTTATCACGCGGATGGTCCCGTTGGGAAATAGCCAATATCTTGTTTTTGATCCGAAAATAGATAAACCATTTACTGTTTTAGGAACAAAAGATTCCTATTCCTTTGGGAAATTACCATACGAAGGCGATATAGCGAATAGATACGATGTTTTCCAAGGCAGTATCAAATTTAACTCCTTAAGAGATGTGTTCGTATATGCACCTTTTTCATTTCCTTATATATCCATGTATAAACGGCAAAATGGGGAGTTTATACTGGATAAAGAAGTTTTGTTTTCTTCTAATTTTCAGATAATCGACGGAGAATTAAAAGGTGATGTATCCCAAAAGAACATAAGCGATCTTGCCTTGACACAAGATTACATTGTCGCTTTGCAACGGGATTATTCTACAGATCATACCGATGAGTCTACGGTGGGGCGTGATTTTGAGAAACTACCGCAAACGATTTTTTTATACAATTACGATCTTGAGTTAATCCGAATTATCCATTTAGGGATACCGCTATTGCGATTAGCGGGCGATCCATCAAATAATACGGTTTATCTTATTGGCTTGTCTCCTGATTTCGCTATTGCAAAATTGGAGATCTGATTCATTTCTATATTGTTTATATACCAATTAAATTAGTGCGGATTGATATACGGATATCTTTCAGTGATTAATAATTTGATGCAGCCAGATAATCTAACAATGGTAATGGATTGAAAGCGTGATTATTATATAAACGAAGGCGTTTGCGAAAGTGTGAATTAACTCTAATTAATTTAATTCTAAAGGGGTTACGATAACATCGTATTGGGAAATTGCTATATTTGCAGAAGATCGGATGCGCCTTAGCATAGATTGAGCAAGCTCATCTCTGCATTCGGCTTTCACGAGATTTGCAGATTATCGGATGCGATTACTAAAATAGAAAGGTATGAAATACTACAAGTTGTTAACCTTGCTTCTTTTATCCGGATTATATTGCGCCTGCAGTGGGGAAAAGAAGGGGACAAGTGAAGCGGAGGATTCGGTGGAGACCGTATTGCCGGAGGAGGCAAACGAGGTCACAGTAATAACACTGAACGAGTCTGATTTTCATCATGAACTGATTAGTAACGGGAAACTGTCGGCACGGAAGTCGGCAGACCTGCGGTTTGAATCGACGGAAGAGATTGCGGCGGTTCATGTGAAAAACGGCGACCGGGTCCGGAAAGGGCAGAAACTAGCGGAGCTGACGACTTTCCGATTGGGGAATAAACAGGTACAAGCCAAAGACGCATTGGAAAGGGCGAAACTGGAACTGCAGGATGTCTTGATCGGACAGGGCTATCTGTTGGAAGACTCGGCTAAGGTGCCTGCGGAAACGATGCGGCTGGTCCGGGTAAAAAGTGGTTACGATCAGGCCTTGGCGGCTTATGAACTGGCGACTTACGAACAGGAAAAGGCCGTATTGACTGCTCCTTTCGATGGTATTGTGGCTAATCTTTTCGCAAAAGCATATAATAGTTCTTCCACTTCGGAGGTGTTCTGTACGGTGATCGATCCATCCAGCCTGGAAGCCTCTTTTACGGTATTGGAAAGCGAGTTGCCTTTGATTAAAACGGGCGATAAGGTGGAGGTAACCCCCTATGCCGCACCGGACACCCAAGCGGAAGGCCGTATCACGGAGATCAATCCGGTAGTCGATACGAATGGGATGGTACAGGTCAAAGCGGTCGTGTCCGAACGTTCCAATCTGTTTGAAGGCATGAATGTGCGGGTCAGTGTGCAGCGAACGGTGGGCAAACAATTGGTCGTACCCAAAGAAGCGGTGGTTCTGCGTTCGGGCAAACAGGTTGTCTTCACGCTTGTAAACGATAAAGCTTATTGGAATTACGCGCAAACCGGTTTGGAAAATGCCGGCTACTATACGATTGTGGAAGGATTGAAACCGGGAGATATCGTGATTACTTCAGGGAATATTAACCTGGCGCATGAAGCGCCGGTCACCATCATTGCCGAAGGCAACGATGGTGACAATTGAAAATTGAAAGTTGAAAGTTATCAGGCTTTGCCCTTTTCGCTTTCAACTTTCAACTCTCAACTTTCAACTTAAAAATTTTCGCTATGCTAAAATTTTTACTCCAGCGTCCCATCGCCGTCCTTATGGCCTTCACCGCCTGCTTTATTGTGGGGCTGGTGACTTATTTCACTTTGCCGGTTTCTTTGTTGCCGGATATTGCGATTCCGGAGATCACCGTGCAGGTCTCGGGACAGAACACTTCCGCTCGGGAGTTGGAGAATACGGTAGTCAAACCCATCCGTCAACAACTGATGCAGGTCGCCCGCCTGCGGGATATCCAGAGTGAGACGCGCGACGGGACCGGCATTATCCGCCTGAGTTTCGACTTTGGCACCAATACCGACCTGGCCTTTATCGAAGTGAACGAAAAGATCGACGTGGCCATGAATTACCTTCCCCGCGAGATCGATCGCCCGAGGGTGGTGAAAGCCAGTGCGACGGATATACCTGTCTTTTGCTTGAACCTGACGGTTAAAACAGGGAAAAGTGAAATGTCCTCTTCTCAACTTTCAACTTTCAACTCTCAACTTTCAACTGAAGAAGGCGATGTCGCCTTCTTAGAGCTCTGTGAGTTTGCCGAGAGTGTGATCAAGCGGCGGATCGAGCAGTTGCCGGAAGTGGCGATGGTGGATATCACGGGCATGCAGAAGAAACAGTTGCAGATCGTGCCCGATCTGAATAAGATGGAGATTGCAGGGCTTTCTTTACAGGATCTGGAGACGGCGCTGACCTCAAACAATATAGAACCGGGAAGCATGACGGTCCGCGACGGATACTACGAATACAACATCAAGTTCTCGGCCCTCTTGCGCACGCCTGAAGATGTAGGGAATATTTTTATCCGGCAGGGCGAGCGCCTTTTCCAGTTGAAAGAACTGGCAAAAATAGCGGTTTCACCGGAGAAAGAGACCGGTCTTTCGATGGCGGACGGGAAACGGGCGGTCACATTGGCGGTGATCAAACAGGCGGATGAGAATATGGATGAGATGAAAGAGTCGCTGATGGAGGTGACCGATCACTTTGCCGAGATCTATCCCGATATCGAATTTAGCATTTCCCGCAACCAGACCGAACTGCTCGACTATACGATCACGAACCTGAAGCAAAACTTCCTCCTGGGCTTTACCTTTATCTTTCTGGTGGCCATGTTGTTCCTTGGGGATGTGAAAAGTCCGTTCATCATCGGATTGAGTATGATTACCAGTATCGTGATGAGTTTCCTCTTTTTCTATCTGTTCAATATCTCCCTGAATATTATTTCTTTGGCCGGGTTGATCCTGGCGATGGGTATGATGATCGACAGCTCGATCATTGTGACGGAGAATATTGTCCAGTTCCGATCCTTGGGCTACAGCCTGGATGAAGCCTGCGAAAAAGGCACGAACGAGGTGATCACGCCGATGTTGAGCTCCAACCTGACGACAATCTCCGTATTCATTCCATTGGTCTTTATGAGTGGGATTGCCGGAGCGATCTTCTTCGACCAGGCTTTCGCGGTGACGATCGGCTTATTGGTTTCTTATTTTACCGGCATCATGCTGTTGCCTGTCCTTTACAAACTGGTCTATGGCATTCCCGAGATGAAAAAGACAAAGTGGAACATCAAATTCAATAACCCGATCAAAGCCCATACGCTCAATAAAGGCTATGACGCCGGAGTCGATTTCGTATTCAGCCATAAAACGACATTCCTGTTGCTTGTCGTATTGGCCGTGCCGGCTTGTGTCGTCCTGTTCTCCCTGATCCCTACCAGCCGCATGCCGGTGATCGACCAGAATGAGATGGTGGTGCGCGTGGAATGGAACGAGAATATCCACGTTGAGGAAAACCGCCAGCGGGTCGGACTCTTGTTTGCCGATGCCCAACAAGAGGGCCTGCAATATACGGCTTACATTGGGCAGCAACAGTTTATCCTCAACCGGGAAGAAGAACTCTCGGTTTCGGAAGCGGAGCTATACTTCAAAACGGAAAAGACAGCCGAGATCCCCTCCTTACAGCAGAAAGTAGAGAAATGGCTGCGAACGCATTATCCGCACGCCGTCTATACATTCGCCCCGCCGGAAACCGTATTCGAAAAACTGTTCACCACGGGCGAAGCCGATATCGTTGCCGAATTCTATGCGCGCAACAAAGCGGAAACGCCCGATCCGAGGGTTATCCGCGGCATCGAAACGACCCTTGCCGGCATTACGGGATATAACCCGGAGGGCATTGCCTTCGAAAACCAGTTGAACATATCGGTAGACCGGCAGAAGTTATTACTGTATAATATCGATTACAGCGAAGTCTACCGGGTATTGAAAACCGCTTTCAAAGAAAACGAAGTGGCCACCCTCCGGTCGTATCAGCAATACCTGCCGATCACCCTGGCGGGAAATGAACAGACCATTCATGACATTTTACAAAACACCTTGATCCGTTCCTTACCGGACAAAAAAGGAGAAGTTATTTTTATCCCATTACAGGCATTGGTACGTATCAGCCCGGGAGAAGACCTGAAGAGTATCACCGCGGGGAAGAACGGCGAGTTTATCCCGTTCAACTTCTATCAGGTGGAGAAACCGGAACAACTGGTTGCCCAGATCCGGCAGGCTTTCGACGACGAAAAGTTAGCTTCCCGTTCAGCGACTCAGGAATCCAAATGGGATATCGATTTCTCCGGCAGTTTCTTTTCCAACAAAAAGATGATCAACGAGTTGGTAGTGATCCTGTTGATCTCGGTATTGTTGATGTATTTCATTCTGGCGGCCCAGTTCGAGAGCTTCAAGCAACCGTTTATTGTCTTATTGGAGTTGCCGATCGATATCGCAGCGTCCCTGATCGTACTCTGGGTATGCGGGCATACGTTGAACCTGATGAGCGCCATTGGTATCGTAGTGACCTGTGCGATCATTATCAATGACTCCATCCTCAAACTGGATGTGATCAACGAACTACGGAAGAAAGGGGAGCCCTTGATGGAAGCGATCCACGAAGCCGGGCGCAGGCGTATCCGTCCGATTATTATGACGTCGATCACTTCTGTTTTCGCGATGGTGCCTATGTTGTTTACGTACGACCTGGGAAGTGAATTGCAAAAGCCCTTGGCGATCGCTATGATTGCTTCGATGGTGGTTGGGACACTGGTGAGTCTGTTTGTGATTCCGTTGGTCTACTGGTTTATCTACCGGAAGGAAGACCAAACGAATTATCAATTATGAATTATGAATTATCAATTATGAGAAGAGCGATAGTTATAAGTTTACTCCTGTTTATAGGGTGGAGTGCGCAGGCACAGATGAATCTTACGCTGGAGAAGACCATTACGTTGGCGGCCGATAGTTCGTTGGAGGCGTTTCGCAGTAAGAACCTTTACCTGGCAGGGTATTGGCAATACCGCACGTTCCAGGCGGGACGTTTGCCCAGCCTGACGCTGAATGTCACTCCCGCCCAGTACTACCGGGATATCACCCGGCGTTACGATTCGGAAAATGATATCGATGTCTACCGGAAGCAACAGTCGTTCTATGCCGGCGGTAACCTTTTGGTCGAGCAGAACTTCGACCTTCTGGGCGGTCGCTTCTATATCGATTCCGATCTGGGTTATATCCGTAACTTCGGGGATAATACATACAGTCAGGTGACTACCGTACCCATCCGTGTCGGCTACTCCCAGTCGCTGCTCGGCTATAATCCTTTCCGTTGGGAACGAAAGATCGAACCGATCAAATACGAAAAGGTAAAAAGGGAATTCCTCTACAACCTCGAGCAGGTGAGCGAACAGGCGACGACCTATTTCTTCAATCTGGCCATGGCGCAGGCCGAATACGACCTGGCACGCGATAAGGTGGCCGCCTCCGACACCCTCTACCGGACCGGGCAGGAGCGCCATAAGATCGCCTCGATCAGTCAGGGCGACCTGTTGACCCTGAAGCTCGATGCCGTGAATGCGCGTAATGCGTTGCAGAATGCCGATATTGCCCTCAAACGCGCCATGTTCAGCCTGGCGTCTTACCTCAACTTCGACAAGAATACGGAGATCCGCCTCGAGCTGCCCAGCCGTCCGCGGGATATGGTGATACAGGTGGATGAAGCCTTGACGTATGCCCGCGAAAACAATCCCAAGTTCCTGGCGCTCGACCAGCAGGTGATGGAAGCCGAACAGCAGGTCGACAGAACCCGTAAGGAAGCCCTTTTCAACGCCTCGGTCAATGCCAGTATCGGTTTTAACCAGGTGGCGGATAACTTCAAAGACGCCTACCGCGATCCGTTGCAGCAGGATATTGTAACGGTCTCGCTGAAAATACCCTTGATCGACTGGGGCGTACGTAAAGGCAAATACAATATTGCCAAGAACAACCTGAGTGTGACCCAGATCTCTGCCCGTCAGGAAGAGCTGACAGTGGAAGAAGATGTGATCATGACCGTAGGCGATTTCAATATTCAACAATCCCTGATCGGCAGCGCCGAAGAGGCCCTCGATCTGGCGATCCGTGCCTATAACGAGACGCGCCAGCGCTTTATGATCGGCAAAGCGGACATCAGCAGCCTGACCCTCTCCCAGAACCGCCAGGAAGAGGCGCAGCGCAACTATATCTCCGCCCTTTGCAATTACTGGCTAAGCTACTTCAAGATCCGCAAGCTGACACTATACGACTTTGAACGGGGCATCTCGCTCAGCCGCGATTTCGACTATAAACACTATGTCCGATAAGCAGAAAAAAATATCCTCTTCTTCTCCCCTGGGTTTCCGGGGGGCCTCTTTTTCTATTATCGTCACCTTTGTCTGTCTGGCATTGGCAGGACTGGCTTTTGTCCCACTTCTGCCGATCAAGTTATCGCCCTCGCGCACACTGCCGCAATTGACTGTCAGCTACAATATGCCGAACAACTCCGCCCGTGTGATCGAGATGGAAGTCACCTCCCGGTTGGAATCGATGCTGGCCCGCATCAAAGGCATTAAAAACCTCAATTCGACCTCGGGCAATGGCTGGGGAAGGATCACATTGGAATTGGATAAATATACGGATATCGACGCGGCACGCTTCGAAGCGTCGACCATCGTACGGCAAACCTGGCCGGGCCTGCCCAATGGGCTGAGCTATCCGGTGATCGAGATGAGCCGCCCCGATGAGAACGAATCGCGGCCATTTATCAGTTATACCTTGAATGCGGCCGCCACCCCGATCTTTATCCAACGCTTCGCCGAAGAGAATATCAAACCGCGGCTGGGCAGTATTGCCGGTATCTACCGCGTAGATGTCAGCGGAGCAACCCCGATGGAATGGCGGTTGGAGTACGACAGCCGTCAACTGGTATTATTGGGCATTACGCTTTCCGAGATCGAGAACGCGATCAGCGAGTATTACCATAAAGAGTTCCTGGGTATAGCCTTGACCGAAGGAGAAGAATGGATCCGGCTCGCCCTGGTGCCCGAACGGCTGGACAACGGTTTCGACCCGACCCGCATCACCCTGACAACAGCCGAAGGCAAACTGATCCGCCTGGACCAGATCCTGAAAGTCACCCGTCAGGAAGAAGCGCCGCAAAACTATTTCCGCATCAACGGACTCAATTCGATCTATCTCTCGCTTCGGGCAGAAGAGACCGCGAACCAGTTGGATCTGGCTTCGAAAGTAAAAGAAGAGATGGAACATATCCGTTCTATCCTTCCGGCAGGCTATGAGATCCATACCAGCTACGACGCGACTGAATACATACAAAAAGAGCTCGATAAGATCTATATCCGCACGGGATTGACCGTATTGATCCTGTTGCTCTTTGTCTTATTGATCACCCGGAACGCCAAGTACCTCTTGCTGATCGTCATCAGCCTGAGCGTCAACCTGGGCATAGCCGTGATCTTCTATTACCTGTTCAACCTGGAGATACAGCTCTATTCCCTGGCGGGTATCACGATCTCACTCAGTCTGGTGATCGACAATACGATTGTGATGACCGACCATATCCGGAACCGGCAAAACCGGGGTGCGTTCCTTTCCATCCTGACCGCCACCCTGACCACCATCGGGGCGTTGGCGATTATCTTTTTCCTGGATGAACGAATCCGTTTGAACCTGCAGGACTTTGCCGCGGTTGTGATTATCAACCTCGGCGTATCGTTATTCATTGCCCTTTTCCTGGTTCCCGCACTGATCGAAAAGATGGGACTGCTCAGGATTCGCCAGAAAACCAAAGAGAAGAAACCGAAGAAATGGCTGCAGGGCGTACACCATTTCACCCGTCGCTTCCCGATCTACTTTACCCGTTACTACGAGCGGCAAATCCGCTTCTTCGTGCGCTGGCGAGTGATTGCCTGCATCCTGATTATCCTGTTGTTCGGGCTGCCGGTCTTTATGCTTCCCGATAAGATTGAGCCGGAAGACGAAAAACTGGAAACGCTCTCGCCTTTCCAGAAAGACCTGATCGAAAAGTATAATGCCTTCGTAGCGAAGGATACCTATAAAGAAAAAGTAAAGCCGGTGATCGATAAGGCTTTGGGAGGAACGTTGCGCCTGTTTGTGCAGAAAGTCTACGAAGGCAGTTATTTCACCCGCAGCGAAGAGGTTGTCCTGACTATCACCGCCTCTATGCCTAACGGAACAACCCTGGAACAGATGAACCACCTGGTCCGGCGCATGGAGTCTTACCTGTCGACCTACCAGGAGATCAAACAATTCCAAACCAGCATCTATAGCGCCCGTCAGGCGAATATCCGGGTCTACTTCACCCGGGAGAGCGAGCGGACAGGCTTCCCGTACACCTTGAAAAGCCGGGTGATCAGCAAAGCGCTCGAATTGGGTGGCGGCAGTTGGGGCGTGTACGGCTTGCAGGACCAGGGGTTCAGCAACGATGTGCGTGAGTCGGCGGGTAACTACCGCATCCGGATGTACGGATACAATTACGATGAGCTCTTTGAGTGGGCCGAGACGTTGAAAGAGCAGCTATTGACCTATCGCCGTATCAAAGAAGTATTGATCAATTCGGAATTTTCGTGGTACAAAGACGACTACCAGGAGTTTTCCTTCAAACTGAATAAAGAACGGATGGCACAGGAGGATATCCTGCCCATCCAGTTGTTTGCCTCCCTGCGCCCGGTGTTCGAGCGCGACCGCTATACGGGAACGATCGTGGTCGATAACGAAACGGAGCGACTGAAATTGAACTCCCGCCAATCCAAGACGTTCGATATCTGGAATATGCAGTACGTGCCGCAATACGTGAAAGGCATACCGTATAAACTGGCAGAGCTGGCGACAGTCGAGAAAGGGCAGATGCCGCAAAAGGTTGCCAAGGAAAACCAGCAGTACGTCTTATGCCTGCAATACGAATACATCGGGGCCTCCAACCAGGGTAGCCGTATCCAGGAACGTGTCCTCAAGGAATTCAACCGCCAGTTGCCCATGGGTTATACCGCGGAGAAAGCGGATTATTCCTGGGGTTGGGGGAAAAAGGACAACAAGCAGTACCTGTTATTATTGTTGATCATTGTGATCATCTTCTTCACGACCAGTATCCTCTTCAACTCGTTGAAGCAGCCGCTGGCGGTGATCTTTGTGATCCCGATCTCCTATATCGGCGTGTTCCTGACGTTCTATGGGTTCAAACTCAACTTCGACCAGGGCGGCTTTGCTTCGTTTGTCATCCTTTGCGGGATCACGATCAATGCCAGTATCTATATTATCAACGAGTACAACCAATTGCGCCTGCGCCATCCCCGCATGAAGCCCCTGCGTTTATACCTCAAGGCCTGGAATGCAAAGATCGCCCCGATCTTCCTCACCATCGTATCGACCGTCCTGGGATTCATCCCCTTTATGGTCGGCACCACCAAAGAAGCCTTCTGGTTCCCCCTGGCCGCCGGCACCATAGGCGGTCTGATCATGTCTTTTATCGGCATCTTCTTCTACCTGCCGATCTTCTCCCTGAAGCGAGAGAAGTGAGCGTGAAGCCCTCAAAGCTTTCGCTGAAAGAGCCTTCAAGTTTCAAAATATGGGAAAGCGCGCGTAGCGCGTGCCGAAGGCTCTCTTTTGCCGTCAGTTTCAACTGACGGATTTGAAGCCGGAGACGTAGCCTCTACCGCTGTGGGTTTCAACCCCAGCATCACTGCTCTTACTTTGTATTCTTCGCGCGCAATTTACTAACATATTAAATCCGTGTGATCCGTGGCTAAAACCAAAAATACCCTCCGAACAGAGTTTTTCGTTTTTTTACTTACATCATACAGGATTTTCTTTCAGCTCTGTTTATCAATCATATAACTGTTTTAGATAATAAAAAAAGCAGTGAAATTTCTGTAAGTAACTTTCTGGTACCTGTTGGAGAGTCCCAATAGTGATCGGTTTAACATGGTTGCCTATTCCGGCTGTATGATGCAAGTAAAAAAACGAAAAACTATGTTCGGGATGATCGGTTTACCATGGTTTGCCATTTGCATTTGTTAACATCCACCATTCGACTACCAAGCCGACTCTTTTACCGAAAAGGCCGGCAGGGTTTCCGAAAAGGCCGTCGGAGTTTGGCAAAAGGCCGCCGGCCTTTTTCAAAGGGCTGCCGGAGGATAAAAATGCCGGGTTAGTCAGGTGAATATTTGTCAGTGAACGCAAAAGTCTTAGCGCATATTATTCGATCTATGGACCTGCCGCAATCCCCCTTTTTCAAACTACCGGTAGTTTGCGAACAAAGTATTAGTAGTTTGCGAACAAACTACCGGTAGTTCGTGCGCAAACTACCGGTAGTTTCTGAAGGAAATATTAGCGCCTCTTTTTCAATGGTTTAGAAATCGCATTGAAGAAAATCTTCATTTACATTAGTCGTTTGGCGTGACTCGGCATAATCCAAGTAAACTTGGCTTCTGCGCTCGCTACTTCAAACGTTCCGATTTTCTTCAGAAGATAGTAGTGGGTAGTTAGTAGTTAGTAGGCGCGGAGCGGTAAATAGAAGGAAATGTGAAGGTGCAGGATAATAGCAAGTGGACTATCTCGGCTGGGGCTGACCCAAAAGTATAAGATATACTATCTGTGTGTCCTCGCCTGGTCAGGCGAGGGGGACCATCGCTTGCGATGGTGGAGTGGTTGTTTACATACATACCGTACTGAAGTACAGATTCTTGACAGAAAAGACAACCACCCCACCGCTGCAAGCAGCGGTCCCCCCCGCCTGACCAGGCGGGGACACTTAGTTCGTATATCTGATACTTTTGAGTCAACCCCGTGGACCAGAGCCGTAGGCGATGGTGGGGTAGTTTGATCCTAATTTTGTATGAGATAGGTATTTATCATTTGTCAAAAGATCAAACTGCTCCAGGAGATCAAACTGATTCAAAAGATCAAACTGCTCCACCACGGCAAGCCGTGGTCCCCCTCTTCTTGTCTAAGAAGAGGAGCCAAGATACTGATATCGCAAATCTTCATTTGAAAGCGCGCGTCAGGCGTACGCAGAAGAGCCAGGATAGACCCCAGCGTATTATCGCTAAGTCTACCCTGGCCCTTTCTCAATTAAAAATTAAAAATTAACAATTAATCATTAACCATCACTTTCCACCTCTGATTGCCTGCCCGAACAAAATAGATACCGGCGGCCAAAGCCACTGTTTTCGAACCCCGAAGTCCACGAAGTTGCACCACGTTTTGGCCAGTGACGTTATATACCGCCACGTCGACCGCAGTGGCCATTTCATTGTCAATTGTCAATTGTCCATTGTCAATTGCCAGTCGGATGCCTTGCGTCAGCGAGGTGTTCGACGTGGGCGAGGTGCCTTCGAGGGTGATGGTGATCGGGCCGGTGACACGGTCGATGGTGTAGGAAAGGGATGCCCCCACCCGGCCTCCCCCCAAGGGGGAGGAGATAGGAAGCGCTTCGCTTCGCAGAGCCTCCCCTTCGGGGAGGTTGGAGGGGCTTATCTCCTGGCCGTTGTGATAGACATGGATCTGTGCTGGGTCGAAGTCACCCGTAAGGGTAAAGCTAAACGGTGCGCCATAGGCCACTTTATGCGCTCCGGCGCCGACATTATAGGTGATGCCTTCCGTTTCGGGCAGGGTGACGGTATATTCGCGCTGGGCGATCAGGATCGTATGATCGGCCGTAACGGGGTTGAGGATATAGCTGTAGTAGGATCCGGCGGCGGGCACGGTAAAAGGCGTGTCGACGCCATCGATCACCAGCATAAGATCCTCCGCTGTGAGTGTCGGGTCTTCGGGCAGGAACTGCAGGAAGAGGTGATCGCCTTCGGCGATGGAATGCGTTCCGGCGGTATAGTTGTATAGGTCGATGCCCGGGGCCAGCTCGAGGGTGAGACTGTGGTAGGTGGCGGGGTCGGCGTTGGTCGGCACTACCGTTTCGTAGGCGCCGATATTGATCGTTCCCTGGATGCGCTTATCGCCGGCGGCGTCGGTGTCAGGATAACCTTTGCCTTTATAAGCGTCGTTATCTCCCGCATCGATGGCCGGGCTACCTTCCAGCAGGCGGAAGTCGCCGTTGGCGGCATCGGCAAAGAGGGGGTCATAGGTGGAGCCGATCAGGGGGTTATCGCCAGAAAAACTACCATCCCCCGCGATCTCGCTGCCGATCAGGTTATGGGAGCCGGAGCCGGAGGAGGAGCCGGAGGAGGAAACGTAGAGATCCTGAATACCGCCAGCCGTAAGTTTATTTTCCCAGAGGATATTATTGGTCAGCGTGGCGTCTCCGTAGGCAAAGACTCCGCCGCCGTCGCTGGAGGCTGTATTACCGTAGATCGTATTGTTCGTCAGCGTGGCGTCTCCGTAGGCATGGACTCCGCCGCCTATGTAGACTGTATTGCCGTAGATCGTATTATTGGTCAGCGTGACGTCTCCGTAGGCATAGACTCCGCCGCCGTAGCCGGCTTTATTGCCGTAGATCGTATTGTTCGTCAGGGTGGCGCCGTTGATGGCATAGACTCCGCCGCCGCTGCTGGCGGAATTATTGTCGTAGATCGTATTGTTGCGTAGTGTACCGCCCTCGGCATAGACTCCGCCGCCTTGGCCGTCGCCCTTACCTCCCGTGATATAAAACCCATCGAGCGTGCCGCCAGTAAGGCGTACCACCGTATAGCTGTTGTCGTTTTTATTAAGGGTAAGATCTCCGGCAGTATCATCTCCTAACAAATCCCCCGAGAGGATCGTTTGGTTATTAACCCAGTTGCGCTGATCGCGATTTTCTTCCCCTCCGTCAAAGCCGCCATAGACGGTGACATGGGCAGGGATTGCAAAGGTGGCGTCGCGGTCAGCGTCTGTGATGGGGCCAGTGACTGCAGTCGGTTTATATTCCCCCGCAGCCACCCAGATCTCGATGGGGGCGGGGGCGGCTTCTGCGCCTGCGTCGCCGTCGTCGGTGGCGGCATACGTCAGCGCAGCACTCAATTCCTTATAAGCATTATCCCAGGAGGAGCCATCGCCGGCACCGCCGGAAACTTGCTGATCTACTCGAATTATTTTTGTTGGCTCCGCCCCTTCGGCGAAAGCATTTAAACTAAGGGTTACCCCAATCAAGAATAGAGTAAGTACCAGATGTAATTTTTTTGTCATACGTTTTACGATTTCTTTATGTTTATACTTGAGATACGGATAGCTGTTGGTGGATTTTCTTTTCCGTGTGGCAAAGGTAAAGGCAGAAAATGAGACTGGCCCTTGAAAAACATAACTTTTTCTTGACATTACGACAAATTTTCTTGACATTACGACAATTTTCTTGACATTACGACAATTCGGGCGTTTTTTTTTTGAAGATGGAGAAGAAAAGGGAAGAAAATTCAAGGATTATACCGGGTTTTGTCGTAGAAGTTAAGGATGTCGATTAACATATTATGGGCTTGGACGGCGGGGCTTTCGGGATTGATTTCTATCGCTTGCAGATAATTATTAAGCGCCTGGCGCATATCTCCCTTTTTTCGGTAGGCATTCCCTCGCAGGTAATACGCTTCATCCGAATCGTTATGGGTTGAAATATAATTGTCTAAGCGTTGGAGGGCTTCATCAATCCGCCCTTCACGTATATATTGTTTGATTGTTTCCATAAAGCGAAGTTAACCATTCTTTTGATGGAGCGATTAGGAAATATGAAATATCTTTTTAATTTTGTGGATAGTTGTTTTTAATCTCAATTCAATCTATTTTTTATGAAAAAATGTATGTTAGCCATAGTCTTTTGCCTGAGTTCTCTCCTGGCATTTTCTCTTCAGGCACAAACCTCGATTACTTCAAAAATGGTTTTGGAGCGGATGGGCGCGCAAGTGTCTATCTATCCGCAGGAGAAATTGTATCTGCACCTGGATCGGACCTCTTTCTTTCAGGGAGAAAAGATCTGGTTTAAAGCGTATCTGACAGATGCCTTCCTGCATTCGTCGGAGGCGGGAAGCCGTTATGTGTATGTGGAATTGATCAACCCGGCGGACTCTGTCGTCGAACGGGTGATGATCCGTCCGGAGAATGACCTGTTTTATGGCCATTGCCCCATAGCGGAAGACCTGGCGGAAGGCACCTATACGCTGCGCGCCTATACCCGGTATATGGAGAATATGGGTGAGGATAGCTATTTCCGGCGGAAGATAGAGGTCAGTAGTGTGATCGCTTCGCAGATCCGTCCGCATTATACGTTGGACTATCTGCCGGAAGAACGGAAGGTCCATATCGATCTTTATTATACCGCCGGATATTCGGATGAGAAGATCAAACCCGATAAGTTGATGATACTAAACCGGAGAGGCGAGATGCGCCCGGTACGTATGGAGAAAGATACGGTTGCCCGCTTTGCATATGAGCTGCCGAAGAAAGGCGAACCGCAACACGCGATTTATCTGGAAGTCGATAACTTCAGTCATTATATCCCTTTACCCACAGCCGATGAGGATTATGAGGTGACCTTCTATCCGGAAGGTGGATACCTGATTAACGGCGCCCTGACGCGTGTCGCCTTCAAAGCGGTCAACGCAGCGGGTTTGCCGGAAGAGATCACCGGCACCATCTATAACGATAAAGGGGAGGGGGGGACCGAAATACAAACGCTACATAATGGTATGGGCCTGTTCGGGCTTATTGCCGGGGAGAAGGATTCTTATTACCTGGAATGCGTGAACAGTAAGAACCAGAAGAAACGGTTTGATCTGCCCAAAGGCGTGTCCGGTGTGTATGGCATACAAGCGAATGGGAGAGGGGGGAATCTGTTTGTGCATCTGGTCGCCCCCGGCGATAAACCGGTGAAGGATAATCTGTACATTCTGATTCACCAAAACGGCGAGGTGTATTTCTTCGATTCGTATTCTCCCAAGCGAAAAGAGATGGTGTTCCCCTGGGATATTCTGCCACAGGGCATACTGCAGGTGATGCTGCTGGACAAAGACCTGAATCCCTTGAGCGAACGTTTGGTTTTCTCTCCGGTAAGGGATGAACCGGTATTGCGGATGAATGCCGACAAGGCAGCCTATGCCATCCGCGAGAAGATCTCGATGGAACTGGATCTGAGGGATGAAAAAGGCGCTCCGCTGAAAGGCAATTTGTCTGTGGCCATAACGGACAGCCGGGATGTGGAAATCGATAGCCTGCATACGATCGCTTCGACCTTGTTACTGACTTCGGAACTGAAAGGCTACATCGAAGATCCGGCCTATTACTTCCGTTCCGACGAAACGAAAGCCGTGTATGCTTTAGACCTGTTGTTGATGACCCAGGGCTGGCGGCGCTATGATGTCGCGCAGGCGCTGAAAGGAAATTATACCTACCCGATGATCCGGCCGGAAATGGGGATGGCGCTGACGGGCACCGTTACGCAGATCGAATCGAATAAACCCATCGCGAAAGGAGAGGTTACCCTGATGCTGACCGACCAGGAGGGGGGAAGCTTTATCGATCAGACCTTTACCAATGAAAAAGGTCAATTTGTTTTTCCCGGGATGGAATATTCAGACAGTACCAAACTATTTATGCAATCGCTGAATTTCAAAGGGAAAAATCATGTTCAACTGAATATGGATAAAATAACCTATCCCTTTGCCGGGGCATTAGACCGGGCCCTTCGGCAGCTGCCACCGGAAACAATCGAAGAGGATATCTCCTTTGAAGAAGAGGAAGATCTGAATCTTATACTCAAGAAAGCGGAAGAGAGGGCGAAGTATGATGAAAATATGCAGGTGGTCAACCTGAAAGAGATTATGGTCACCGCGCTCAAAGTCGAGAAGGATCCGGGACCGGAACGGTCGGTTTATGCGTCGAAGTTTACCACGGTCGTGGATTTTGAGGAGAAGATGGAGACCCGGAATTATTCTTCGGTGGCCGATCTGTTTTATGAGATTCCCGGCGTTCAGGTGGTTACCGATGAATTCGATAATAAACACCTGATTATTCGGGGTGTCGGAAGCATAAACAGTGGTATTTTTGCCACGATCCTGGTCGACGGTATTCCTACGAACGACCCGGAGATCTTCAAAACCATCAATGTCCATGATGTGGCTTCGGTGGAAGTGTACAAAGGTGCGGATGCCGCCATATTTGGTCTGCTGGGAGGCAATGGGGTGGTGAATATCCTCTATAAGAAAGGCGGGAATGTGAAAACCTTGCCCGACTTTAACAAGGTGAGTACTACACTCTTGGGATTCCAACGGCCCGTCGAGTTCTATGCGCCCAAATACGAAACACCCCAGCAGAAGAGCTCTTACCTGCCCGACTTGCGCACCACCATCTATTGGAAGCCGGATCTGCTGACAGACGAGGATGGAAAGGCACGCCTTGAATTTTATTCTGCCGATTCGCCGACGGTCTATGATGTTGTGTTCGAAGGTTTGACCACGGATGGAATACCCGTGCGAAAGACGGAGAAAATCCGGATCGAATAGGCTTAAGTGTTGAGCCTCAAATCTATTAATAAAGGTTTTTTTATCGGGTAGATACGCGATGACGTTAATTATTTATGTATGTTTGCACTCGATTTTAAAAATACGAAACGAGATATGCAAAAGAATTTAGTCATTGTGGAGTCCCCGGCAAAAGCCAAAACCATTGAAAAGTTTCTGGGAAAGGACTATAAAGTTCTTTCCAGCTACGGGCACATCCGCGATTTGAAGGCGAAAGAGATCGGTATCGATTTCGAGCACGACTATGCACCGGAATATGTGATACCTACAGATAAGAAAAAGCTGGTAACCGAACTGAAAAACGAAGCCAAGAAAGCAGAGATGGTCTGGCTCGCTTCCGATGAAGACCGGGAAGGGGAAGCCATCTCCTGGCATTTGTTCGAGGCATTGAACCTGAAACCTGAGAATACGAAACGTATTGTTTTCCATGAGATCACAAAGACGGCGATCCTGCATGCCATCGAAACCCCCCGCGATATCAATATCGACCTGGTCAATGCCCAACAGGCACGCCGGGTGTTGGACCGTATTGTCGGATTCGAACTGTCTCCCGTGTTGTGGAAGAAAGTGAAACCGGCATTGTCTGCCGGGCGTGTGCAATCGGTAGCTGTGCGCCTGGTTGTCGAGCGCGAGCGCGAGATCAACGATTTCGTCTCCGAGGCAGCCTATCGCGTGATCGCCGAGTTTATCCTGCCCGATGGCACGACGATCCTGAAAGCGGAACTGAACAAACGCTTTAAAGAAAAGAAAGATGTCGTTGCGTTCTTAGAATCTTGCAAGAACGCCGCTTTTACCATCGAAGATATCACGAAGAAACCGGTACGCAAGTCGCCGGCTCCTCCTTTCACCACGTCTACCTTGCAGCAGGAAGCGGCGCGTAAACTGGGATTCTCCGTTTCGCAGACCATGACTGTGGCCCAACGCCTGTACGAATCCGGGTTTATCACCTATATGCGTACCGACTCCGTCAACCTGAGCGATCTGGCTTTGGGAACGGCCAAAGAGGCTATACTGGAAGAATACGGCGAGAAATATCATAAATTCCGTCAATACCATACCAAGAGCAAAGGGGCGCAGGAAGCGCATGAAGCTATCCGCCCGACCTATATCAGCCAGGTGGAGATCAGTGGCAATAACCAGGAAAAGAGACTGTATGACCTGATCCGTAAGCGTACGATCGCTTCCCAGATGGCGGATGCCGAACTGGAAAGAACGACCATCTCCGTGGCTATCAGCGGAAGTAGGGCGGAGAAGTTCGTGGCAACCGGTGAGATCATCACGTTCGACGGATTCCTTCAGGTCTATCTCGAAAGCAATGACGACGAGAATGAGAAAGAACAGGAAAACGGTCTGTTGCCTCCGGTGAAATTGAATGAGACATTGAGCTTGAAAGAGATAACGGCAACCGAACGGTTCACGCAGCGTCCGCCGCGTTATACCGAAGCCAGCCTGGTACGCCGCATGGAAGAACTGGGCATCGGACGCCCTTCTACCTATGCACCGACCATCCATACGATCCAGAACCGGGAGTATGTCATTAAAGGCGATAAAGAAGGTACGGAACGTTCGTATGAAGTGATCACCCTCTCCAAAGGCAGTCTGAAAGAAAAGGTGAAAACGGAAAAGGTCGGCGCCGACCGGAATAAATTGATCCCTACCGATATCGGGATTGTGGTGAACGACTTCCTGATGGAGAACTTCCCCAATGTATTGGAATATAATTTCACGGCTAACGTAGAGAAAGATTTTGACGCCATCGCTGAAGGCCAGCTCGTCTGGAGCAAAGCCATTGATAAATTCTATAAATTCTTCCATCCGCAGGTGGAAGAAGTAAAAGCACAGCGCACGGAACATCGAGTGGGTGAGCGTGAACTGGGCGTTGATCCCAAGAGCGGTAAACCGGTCTTTGTCAAGATCGGCCGTTACGGCCCGATCGCTCAGATCGGACAAGCCAACCCGGAAGACAAAGAAGCACCCAAGCCTCAATTCGCCTCGCTGATGAAAGGACAATCGATCGAGACGATCACGCTGGAAGAAGCCTTGAAATTGTTCGACCTTCCCCGTACGGTTGGTGAATACAAAGGCGAAGAAGTCGTGGCAGCAGTCGGTCGCTTCGGACCTTTTATCCGCCATGCCGGGAAGTTTATCTCCATACCGAAAGATTTGAATCCGCTGTCAATCACCTTGGACGAATCGATCACCCTGATCGAAGAGAAACAACAAAAAGACGAACAGCGCTTTATCAAGAAGTTCGACGCCGAGCCCGAACTGGAGATCCTCAATGGCCGTTACGGTCCGTATATCTCTTATAAAAAGAAGAATTACAAGATCCCCAAGAAAGGCCCTAAACCGGAAGAGCTGACCTTGGAAGAAACGATGGCCATCATCGCAGAAGCCGATAAAAACCCCGCCCCGGCAAAGAAAAGAGCCGTCCGGAAGAAATCCTGATCTTCCTTCACAATAAAAATAGAAAGCCGCCTGGAAACAAGCGGCTTTTTTGTCTTCTATCAAAACGACATGTTAAAAAGTGTTTCTATATATAGTACGCGCTCATACTACCTATAGTACGGCGCCATACTATAGGTAGTACGACGAAATACTACCTATAGGGTGACAAATTGCTATTTCCCGGAATTTTGAACCACCACGAACACGAAGTTACACAGAAGAAATGTATTACATCCTTTCCGGTACCTCTATGCCGAGTAGTGCCATGCCGGATTTGACGACTTTGGCGACGTTGGCGGATAAGACGAGGCGGCATTTTTTGATTTCCGGATCGTCTTCCCGGAGGATGGAGTAGTCGTGGTAGAACTGGTTGTATTCTTTGACCAGGTCGTAGACGTAATTGGCGATCAGGGCCGGACTGTATTCGCGGCCTGCTTCTTCAACCGTTGAGGCATAGTTGGCGAGCAACTGGATAAGCCCTTCTTCTTTTTCGGTCAATGGGGTATTCGCCGGTAATTGCGTGGGCAGCTCGATCTGCTGTTCCGCCGCCTTGCGCAGGACGGAGCGGATACGGGCATAGGTGTATTGGATAAATGGTCCCGTGTTTCCATTGAAGTCGATCGATTCTTTCGGGTTGAAGGTCATGTTCTTCCGGGGATCTACTTTCAACATGAAGTATTTCAGTGAGCCCAGTCCGACGATACGTGAGATATCTGCAGCTTCGTCGGGTGTCATCTCATCGAGCTTGCCTAATTCTTCGGAGATCTCGCGGGCGGTATGGATCATCTCCGCCATCAGATCGTCGGCATCGACAACGGTTCCTTCCCGGCTTTTCATCTTTCCTTCGGGCAATTCTACCATACCATAAGAGAAGTGTACCAGCCCTTTACCGAAGGCATAACCCAATTTATCCAACAGGATCGACAACACCTGGAAGTGGTAGTTCTGTTCGTTGCCCACGACGTAGATCATCTTGTCGATCGGGAAATCGTCGAAGCGCAGTTTGGCCGTACCGATATCCTGGGTCATGTAAACGGATGTACCGTCGGCGCGTAACAATAATTTCTCATCCAATCCATCGGGTGTCAGGTCGGCCCAGACCGAGTCGTCGTCCTTGCGGTAGAAGACACCGTTGTCTAATCCTCTCAATACCTCGCCTTTGCCTTCCAGATAGGTTTGCGACTCGTAATAGATCTTATCGAAATCAACGCCGAGCATTTTGTAGGTCTCATCGAAACCGGCATATACCCAACTGTTCATCCGTTCCCAGAGGGCATAGATCTCCGTGTCGCCGGCTTCCCAGCGACGAAGCATCTCGCGGGCTTCGGCCATCAGGGTAGATTGGGCTTCGGCTTCTTTAGGGATCAGACCTTTGGCTTCGAGCTCTTTGAGTTCCTGTTTGTAGTGCTTGTCGAAGAGCACGTAGAAGTCGCCAATCAGGTGGTCGCCTTTCTTGCCGGTCGATTCCGGCGTGGCGCCATTGCCCCATTTCTGCCAGGCGAGCATCGATTTGCAGATATGGATACCCCGGTCGTTGACGATATTGGTTTTTACCACCCGGTTGCCGTTGGCTTTCAGTATCTCTGCCAGGCTATAACCCAAGAGGTTGTTGCGGATATGTCCCAGGTGCAGGGGTTTGTTGGTGTTCGGAGAAGAATATTCGACCATCACCAACGGAGACTGTTCGGTGGCGGCGCGCAGGCCGTAATTCGGTTGACTGTTCACCTCATTGAGCAATGCGACCCAACAGGAAGAAGCGACGGTGAGGTTCAGAAACCCTTTGATCACATTGAACTCGGCAACCGCCGGTTCGTTTTCCCGCAGATATTCGCCGATCTTCTGTGCTGTTTCTTCGGGCGATTGGCGCGAAACCCGCAGAAAAGGGAATACCACCAGGGTAAGATGTCCCTTGAACTCTTTCTTTGTTTTTTGCAACTGTACCTGATCGGCAGTTGCGTCCGCACCGTATAATTGCTTGATGGCACCTACTACGGAAGTAGTGATTTGTTGTTCGATAGTCATATATTTAGGATCTTATATTCCGGATTTCCGGCGCAAAGATAGTGAAAGCCGAGCGCAGAAGCAAACTTGTTTGATTATGCCGAGGCGCATCCTATCTTCGATTCGAAGAAGCAAAGGTACAAAAAAAGGATACAATCAGATTGCATCCTTCCCAATTATGTAAGGGTCTCACTTACTTTACCAATTCGTTCAGTTCAGATCCTGCTTTGAATTTTACTGACTTTCTAGCCGGAATATTGATCGCTTCTTTGGTCTTCGGGTTAACTCCTTTGCGTGCTGCTTTTTCAGCAACAGTGAAAGAACCAAAACCTAAAAGGGCCACTTTACCCCCTGCCTTTAGTTCGTTAGATACGGTAGAGATGAATGCGTCAACCGCTTTTTTAGCGTCAACTTTGCTCAATCCGGCTTTTTCGGATACAGCATTGATAAATTCTGTCTTGTTCATGATGGTTTGATAGTTAATATATTAAACAAATCTTAATGTAATAGTAAGTTGGCATCAAATGTATTATTAATTTAATATACCGCAAAAAAAAACAGTAGTTTTTTTTGTTTAAGTCCTATGATTTAGTGGCTTTTGACGAAAAAACAGTCAAAATATACTTACCTTTGCCCAAAATAACGTTAAAGTACAGTATGGATCAGCATAATTCCGGATTCCTCAGTAGTATTCCTCCAATAACAAAAAACCTGATTATCATAAATCTTCTGGTATGGGTGGCCAGCCTGGTATTGCCTAAAGTGGGTATTGACCTGGTTGAACTTTTAGGCCTTCACTTCCCGGGTGCAACCGATTTTGGCCTCTGGCAGCTTGTGACGTATATGTTTATGCATGATACGCATTCCATCTCGCATGTGTTTTTCAATATGTTTGCCGTTTATATGTTCGGCCGCGTCCTGGAAAATGTATGGGGACCCAAACGGTTTCTTACCTTCTACCTGGTCACGGGAATTGGTGCGGGACTGGTACAGGAGCTGGTCTGGTTTTTCGATCTGCGCGACGTGATATTCAGCAGTCAGGATATGATCAACCTGAATGGTACCCGCTTATTGGCTAAGGGTGAATTCCTGAACCTCTTCGTGACGATCGGGGCATCCGGCGCTGTCTTTGGTATCCTGTTGGCTTTCGGCATGTTATTCCCCAATGTGCCCTTGTATCTGATGTTTATCCCTATTCCAATAAAAGCGAAATGGTTTGTGGTGGGATACGGACTGATCGAACTCTTCCTGGGCGTATCCAATTTCGGAGGCGATACGGTTGCCCATTTTGCCCATCTGGGAGGGATGCTGTTTGGTTTCTTTATGATTCGGTACTGGAAGAAAAAAGACGCGAAAAATGGGCGATATTTTTACTAACCTGAAACGGATATTCCGCTCAGGGAATATCCTGGTCAAGCTTATATATATTAATGTAGGCGTTTTCCTGTTATTTCGCCTGGCGGCCGTATTGTTTCTTTTGTTTAATGTGGCCGGTCTGCCGTTCCTCGAATATTTGCAGATGCCTTCCTCGCCGGTATTGCTCTTGCTCCGGCCGTGGACGCTGTTCACCTATATGTTCACCCATTACGATTTCTTGCATATTCTTTTTAATATGCTTTGGCTGTATTGGTTCGGCGGCATCTTCCTGCAATTCTTTAACGAGCGTCAATTGGGCGGGATGTATGTCCTGGGCGGAATAGCGGGAGCGCTTCTCTTCCTGGTGGCCTACAATATCTTCCCTTATTTCCAGGCTGTAGCCGGAAGCAGTTTCCTGATGGGTGCTTCTGCCTCTGTGATGGCGATTGTGTTTGCCGTGTCGTTCTACCGGAAAGAGTATGAGATCAATCTGTTGTTGATCGGACGGGTAAAACTGATTTGGCTGGCGCTGTTTACGCTGATCGTCGATCTCTTGGCCATCACCTCGACCAATGCCGGCGGCCATCTGGCGCATATCGGTGGGGCGCTGTTGGGCATTTGGTTTGCCTCCCGGATCCAAAAAGGGAAAGATATGACCGCACCAGTCAACCGGCTGATCGACTGGCTGGTGAACCTGGGCAAAAAGAAACCCAAGATGAAGGTTACGTATAAACGGACGGAAACCGATCAGGAATATAACGCCCGGAAACAGGAAGAAAGTAAAAACCTGGATGATATTCTGGACAAACTGAAACGATCCGGTTATGATAGCCTGTCGAAAGAAGAGAAAAAACAATTGTTTGACGCGAGTAAAAAATAGTATATGAAATCCCTTCGTATTTTATTCCGTTTTCTTTTTATATCAGCAAATATCGTATGTCTCGTTTTGCTGTTGGCCGCAGCCTATTCCGATAGGGTGTCGCCCGATCAAAGCCTGTTGATGGCTTATCTGGGACTGGTCTTCCCGGTGATTTTTACCGTCAGTTTCTGCTATGCCGTGTACTGGCTCTTTACGCGCGAATGGAAATTTCTGTTGATCAGTATCTGTGTCTTCGCTGTTTGCTGGGGGCCGATATCCCGCTATTATCCTTTCCACCTGAAACAGGAAGTGCCGAAAGAGAATGTCGTCAAAGTATTGACATACAATGTGATGAACTTTGCCGGGAAACGGCATACCCCCCTTTCCCCCAACCGGATGATTGAATATATCGCCCAGTCGGGAGCCGATATCGTTTGCCTGCAGGAATATACCGTAGCCCGGTCGGGGAAAGAACTAACCTCAGACGATGTGTTTAAAGCATTGGATATGTATCCCTACCGGTCGGTTGTCGTACTCAACGGGCACCGGTACAGCACGTCGGGGCTGGCTGTCTTCTCCAAATATCCGATCAAAAAGTCGCGGAAGATCGAATATGGAAGCCAATACAACGGATCGGTCCTGCATGAACTGGAGATAAACGGGAAAACCCTGACATTGCTCAACAACCACCTGGAGTCGTTTAAACTGACCCAGAAAGACCGCTCGCAATATTCTTCCCTGATCAAATCCCTCGATTCGGACGCTTTGGGTGAGATCCGGGGCACATTCCAGCAAAAACTGGGTCCGGCATTCCTCTTGCGTGCCAAACAAGCCGCGATCGTAGCCGAAGAGATTAAAAACGTAAAGACCGACTATCTTGTCGTATGCGGCGACTTCAATGATACCCCCCTTTCCTATGCCCACCGGGTGATCCAGGGCGATCTGACCGATGCCTTTGTCGCGTCCGGAAAAGGCATGGGCACGACCTACAACCAGAATCTCTTTTTGTTTCGTATCGATAATATCCTGCATTCGTCGAATATCACCTCCTATAATTGCACGGTCGACCGGGTGAAATATTCCGACCACTACCCGATGTGGTGCTACCTGCAATTGGGCGATTAAAAGAAATCCTCCCCCTCCTAAAATAAAAATGAGCCTACTTCGCTTGAAATAGGCTCATTTCGTATGCATATAAAAAATTAAAGGCTGTCTCACGACAACCCCTAACCAACTTTGTTAACCTTAAATCTAATACTATTATGAAAAAACCACACTGCAAAGATACGGCTCAGAAAGCTTCTGGCCATACTTTTCTGTGTAATATATGTTAAGCGCGAAGCCTAATCCTGCTAAAAGATGTTAGATTCGCGCTATTCACTCAGAAAATCCCTCCTTGCCGGAGAAAATGTATCGATCAATATGCCTGCCTCCAGGCATTGGCAACCATGCAATGCCTCGGGATGTATATACACACAATCCCCGGTACGGATTATTTGCGTTTCTCCTTCTACCGTAAATTCAAATACACCGGAAGCCACAAAAGTGGATTGCGTGTGCGGATGCCGGTGAGGATCTCCTATCCCTCCGGTAGCGAAATGCACTTTGACGACCATCAATTGCTCATCGTACGCCATGATCTGGCGTTTTACATTCTCATTGACGGCCTCCCATCTGGTCTCTTCTTCAAAAAGAAAAGTTTTACTTCTTAATTCCATCTCTATCGTTTTCTGACAAAAATACTACATTATAAAGTACGCACCGCTTTCTACGCGAAGAGAACTTCCCCCTCAAAGACTTTTTACCCCAATTCGCGCAACCATTTTCTCCTTTTGCCGGGACTATTTGTTTGTTGATAACCGTCAACAAATGAATGCTCCCGCGAATAGCTTCAGATACAGGAACTTATAGTTGTCGAGAAAACCGGAGGAAATTTGCGCTTTAGTTTGTCTCCTGATTAGGGCATGGTAGTGGTAAGAAAAGCCCTCTTGTTGCCCGCTGGAGTGGGTTTGATCGGTTCCGGACTGTTTGATGTCTGAGGGGGAATTGTCACATATTGAGGAGGGTAGCTTTATATAACAAAATTCTTTCAAAAAAGTTCACGAAATATTTGGATCGGATAAAATAAAACCCTTATCTTTGCACCCACGTTCGCTAAAAAGTTAGCACATGAGCGTAAAGTTCTTTGAAAGATTTACATCCAACAAGTAGTACAAGAGACGTTTTTGTATAGTTGAAAGTTGAGAGTTGAAAGTTGAAAGTGATTTCAGCGATAAGCTTTTTTACTTTTATATACAGAACAGAATTAACACCGTCAAATACTTGATCTATTAAATTTAGGTTAATCGTCATGAGTCATAGGAAAAAAATAAAACAAACAATTTATACAACGAAGAGTTTGATCCTGGCTCAGG
>NZ_JAQFIN010000012.1 GCF_029504695.1 Parabacteroides sp. PF5-6 | reverse complement strand
AGATGACCGCAGATAAAGTTGTAAACAATAATAATCTGCGGTCATCTGTGCTTTATCTGCGTTATCTGTGTGCTATAATAGGATTAAGGGATGAGTTCTTATGAGTTCCTATGAGTTCCTATGAGTTCCTATGAGTTCTTATGAGTTCCTATGAATTCTTATGAGTTCTTAAGCTCTTATGAGTTCTTATGAGTTCTTAAGGGAGGGATTGCTTTTGAGAAATCGGGGGGAGGTGTTGGTGGATTAAAAGAAGATAGTTATATTCGTCCTCTGAAAGAGAGAGAGAATGGAGTCTATAAATACCTGTAATTGTATCTAATTATGAAAGCGTGGATGCTGCCACTGTGTGTAGGATTGATCTTATCAGTAAAGAGTATGGCACAAGAAGTTCCTGTTTTGTTGTTTCCCGGTGGTGCTCCGGGAGAAACTACTTCATTCATAGAGAGAGCGGATAGTGAGGGTGGGCGGACAGGCGGTGAGTCTGTGCTTCGCATCACGAATGTCGGTGAGCCGACGATCACGATTTATCCGGCTCCGGAGGAGTTGTCGAACGGTTCGGCCATGCTGGTCTGTCCGGGAGGCGGTTACAATATTCTGGCTTATGATCTGGAGGGTGATGAAGTGTGCGAATGGTTGAATGAGATCGGCATTACGGCTGTATTGTTGAAGTATCGCGTGCCTCGCCGGGAGGGTTTGGAGAAACATGCCGCGCCATTGCAGGATGCCCAACGGGCGATGAGTTATATCCGTGCGCATGCCGAAGAATATAATATCAATCCGAACAGTATCGGCGTGATGGGTTTCTCTGCCGGCGCGCATTTATCTGCGATGTTAAGCAATACGTTCGAAACGCGCACGTACCCTGCCTCGGATGCGATCGATAAGATCAGTTGCCGCCCCGACTTTTGTCTTTTGGTCTACCCGGCTTATCTGGATGGGGAGAAATTCCAGCTTGCACCGGAGTTGAAGGTGACAGCCGATACCCCTCCGACGATGCTTATTCAGACGGAAGATGATAAATCCTACATCAACAGCAGTCTTTTCTACTATTATGCTTTGAAAGAAGCCGGCGTTCCCGCCTGGATGCATTTGTATAGTTCGGGAGGACACGGTTATGGTTTGCGCGATACCGGTTCTCCGGTGAATGCGTGGCCGGTTCGTGTGGAAGACTGGTTTGTGGAGCTCGGCATTCTGGAAGAATAATTTCAAAGGCGGGGCGTATAAGATAAATATCCGTCATTGAGTTTAAACTGCTCGTCTTCATCGGTCAGAAAGCGGATCGCGGTCAAGACTTTTTCTTCCGTAAAGGAGAGTGTATGCACTATTTCTTTGACTAACCGGGGCGCTTCGGCGAGCGCTTCACTTAATTGATTGCGGATACTGTTGAATTCGTAATGGGTCAGTTCCGGACTTTTCCGGGTTAGGCAGACATCACATATCCCACAGTCATTTGCTTCTTCTTCTCCGAAGTAGCTCAATAACAGCCGGCTCCGGCAATAATTCTCTTCGGCGATATATTCCAATACTTTGTTTATTCGTGTTTCGAAACGTTCCTTACGTTCTTCGTAAGCGGAGCGTTGTATGCGCACGTGTTTGATCTCTTCGCGTGTGTGGGTGTAGATGATCAAAGGCGTTCTCCGTTGTGGGATATAATTGACAATGCGGTATTTGGAGAGCCCCGTCAGGATGTCGTAGACTTGCTGGGGTGTCGCCTGTGCCCGCGTGGCAATTATTTTTTCATCGATATACACATAGTCGGAGAACAGGCCGGTGTAGGAGCGCAGAATGACTTGTATCACATCGTCGGTCAGTTTGTCCTGATGAAGATGTCTATAGAGTTCCTCCCGGGTGGCAACGAATAAGAGGCGGGACGCATTGTCTATTTCTTCGGTATATTCGATATAACCGGAGAGTTCGAGTATCTTAAGCGCGTGGTGTGTCTGCAATTGCGAGAAATGGAATGCGATACAAAACTCCGTCAGGGAGAAGTCGTGCACCGTTTCCAGTCCATAGCCTACCGCGATCTGGTAGTAATTACCCAATGCTTCGTAGACGCGGTAAATAAATTCTTTGTCGGGGAATTCATCCGCCAGTCTTTTCTTTAGCTTCGCGCTATCCATGCCCGAGCAAAGGGCAGTGGCATAGGCTTTCTGTTCGTCGCGTCCGGCGCGTCCGGCTTCCTGGAAGTATTCTTCCAGAGATCCGGGCATATCGATATGCACCACGACGCGCACATCCGGTTTGTCTATCCCCATTCCGAACGCATTGGTCGATACGATGATGCGTGTTTCCCCGCTTTTCCATAGGTTCTGCCGGATATTTTTCTCTTCCCGATTCAGTCCCGCATGATAGAAGTCGGCTGTAAACCCGGCTGCCTGTAGTGCCAGGGCGATCTCCCGCGTGCGTTTGCGGTTGCGCACATATACGATCGCGCTGCCTTCTACGCGTTGCAGGATATAGATCAGTTGATCGATCTTATTGTCCGTTCGCCGGATCGAGTAGGATAGGTTGGGGCGGAAAAAGCTCTTCTTCAGTACGTTTTTCTCTTTGAACTTCAGCTTCTCCTGGATATCATCGATCACATCGGGCGTTGCTGTTGCCGTCAGGGCGAGCACCGGCACATCGGGCAGTTGCTCGCGTATGTCCGCGATTTTTATATAAGAAGGGCGGAAGTCGTATCCCCATTGCGAGATACAATGGCTTTCATCGATGACCAATAGGTTGATTCGCATCGCCTCGAGTTTAGCCTGAAAGATAGGGGTTGTCAGGCGTTCGGGCGAGACATAGAGAAATTTGTAATTGCCGAAGATACAGTTCTCCAGTTGGGTGATGATCTCCTGGCGCGACATGCCGGAATAGACTGCCGTTGCTTTGATACCGATCCGTCGCAGGTTGTCGACCTGGTCTTTCATCAGCGCGATCAAAGGGGTTACCACCAGGCAGGTCCCTTCCATAGCCATAGCCGGCACCTGGAAGGTGATCGATTTACCTCCGCCTGTCGGCATAAGCCCTAATGTATCTTTTCCCGAGCAGACTGCGTGTATGATCTCTTCCTGCAGGGGTCGAAAAGCGGAGTACCCCCAATAGGTCTGGAGTATTTGATGGTAAATGTCCACCTTATTCTGTATCGTCCGTCTTGATATCTTTGATCATCAATTGAATATTGGTATTCCCGTTGTAGGTATTCTCTTCCACGGTATAACAGATATGGAACGGCTGCATGGTTTTGATATAATCGTTGAACGTATGTTTGCCAAAGGCGATCGCGTGGACCGGCGCGTTGGTGGTGTCATCGATTAGTTCAAGTTTAATGTGTTCCATCTCTTTACCGACCAATTTGCTCGTGCCGTAGTCTTTGACCTGGCGTGAGCTGAATACCGGTTTCTGGTTATCCGGGCCAAAAGGATTCATCTTCTTCAGGTCGTTCATCAGTTTCGCGTTGATATCGTTCAGATTCAGTACGGCATCAATGTCGATCTGGGGTGTCATCTGTTCGGGAATGATTTCTTCGGCGGCCAGTTCGAGGAAGCGCTGGGTGAATGCCTCCAGGTTTTCTTCGCGGAGCGAGAGTCCGGCGGCGTAGGTATGCCCACCGAAGTTTTCCAATAGGTCGCGGCAGCTTTCTATGGCTTTGTAGATATCGAATCCGGTGATCGAGCGGGCGGAGCCGGTAATCAGTTCGGACGATTTGGTCAGTACCACGGCTGGCCGGTAGTATTTCTCCGTCAGGCGCGAAGCCACAATGCCTATCACTCCTTTGTGCCAGTCGCGGTTGTAGACTACTATCGCCTTACGGTCTTCAATATCGGTGAATTCATCGATCACGGCATTCGCTTCGTCGGTGATCTTCTTGTCCAGTTCCCGTCTTTCGTCGTTGTATTTGTTGATATTCTCGCTCTTTTCGCGTGCGGCAGCCCGGTCTTTGGCCAATAGGAGGTCGACAGCTTCTTTGCCGTTCTCCATGCGTCCGGAAGCATTGATGCGCGGCCCGATCTTAAAGACAATATCACTGATGGTGATGTCTTTACCGGTCAGTCCGCAGATATCGATGATGCCTTTGAGCCCCAGGCTGGGATTGCTGTTGAGCTGTTTCAGTCCGAAATAAGCCAGTATCCGGTTCTCTCCCGTAATGGGTACGATATCGGACGCAATACTGACGGCCGTCAGGTCGAGCAGTTTCTCCAGATCGGAGAACGGGAAGCTGTTGCTTTGCGCAAAGGCTTGCATAAATTTGAATCCTACGCCACAGCCTGAAAGATGTTCGTAAGGATAGGTCGAGTCGGTGCGTTTGGCATCCAATACGGCGACAGCATCCGGCAGCTGATCGTCGGGCATGTGGTGGTCGCAGATGATAAAATCGATGCCTTTTTCTTTGGCATACTCAATTTTATCGATCGCTTTGATTCCGCAATCCAGCGAGATGATTAATGTGACACCTGTCTCCTTTGCGTAATCAATACCTTTGTAGGAGATTCCATATCCTTCGTCGTAGCGATCCGGAATATAGTAGTCGAGTGCAGAAGTGTAGGTACGTAAATACTTATAAACCAAAGAGACGGCAGTCGTCCCATCCACATCGTAATCCCCGTAAACCAATATTTTTTCTTTATTCCCCAGCGCCATATTCAATCTGCGGACAGCTTTGTCCATATCCGGCATCAGAAACGGATCGTGCAGGTCGTTCAGGTTGGGTTTAAAGAATTTCTTCGCTTCTTCTACAGAAGTGATACCCCGCTGAACCAGCAAGAGGGCAACTACCGGGCTGATCCCCAGCCGGGTAACCATCTCGTCTCTTTTATGTAGCTGTTCTTGTGTAGGGGCTTGCAAATTCCATCTGTTAGTCATTATATATTATTTTTTCTTTTTTTCTCTCTCTGAGCTTCAATTCCGTGTCTTTCTTTCCTCCGGGTTTGAACCGGGACCTTTTACCGGCAAATTAGAATTGAACTCGTAAAAGTAAACAATAATCGGGATATTTCTGCACGATGCCGTTCTTTTTTCGCAAACACCCGCCTGAAATTCCGGAAACACAGGGCGGGATTTTGAGTAAGAGGTATCTCTAAAATATTTATGAGGTACCTCTTAGTCAGTTTTGAGGTACCTCATAATCGATTATGACGTACCTCATATTTTCTTTTGAGGTACCTCTTACCAAAAACTCCTTCCCGTGTTTTGCCAAAGGGAGTGAGAGACCGACAAAATATCACCGGGGAGTTTCCGTTCTATTGCTATAAGTTTCGTACATTTGTGCACCTATCGTCGCATCCGGCTCCTCTGGTTGTTTTTTTGCGGGCCATGGCGGGGCGTTCCGATAGGCTTTAATTATAGAGTAACGGATATGACAGAAGATATTCAAAAGGCTTATGAAGTTTTGAAAGCCGGTGGTTTGATTCTTTATCCCACGGATACGATCTGGGGAATCGGATGTGATGCCACGAACGACGCCGCCGTGCAGCGGGTGTACGATCTGAAGAAGCGGACAGACAATAAAGCCATGCTGGTGTTGATCGATAATGCGGTGAAGCTGGAAACGTATATATCCGAAGTGCCGGAGATCACCTGGGATCTGATTGAGGTGAACGATAAGCCGTTGACGATCATCTTCTCGGGGGCGAAAAATCTTTCCCCCAAGCTTCTGGGCGAAGACGGCAGTGTGGGCATCCGGGTGACACAGGAAACGTTCTCGCGCCGTTTGTGTGAGCGTTTTCGTAAGCCTTTAGTCTCTACATCCGCCAATATAACAGGCGAAGCATTCCCGTCGAATTTTCATGAGATCGCGGAAGAGATCCGCAACGGGGTCGATTATATTGTCAAATACCGGCAGGATGACCGAACGGAGGCACAGCCTTCTTCCATCCTGAAGCTGAGTGCCGGCGGAGTGGTTAAGGTGATCCGATAGCAATGAATAAAAAGACACAGGTAAAGAAGTATATACTGACCGATTTTATTACCGCATCCATCATCTGGGTGTTGTTTAATATAATAAGATACGGGCAGGTAGCCGCCTACGAAGGTTTTACCTCTTTGCAATCTTTCTTATTCTCCTACCAAGTCATGAAAGGGCAGATCCTGATCCCTTTCCTTTGGCTGGCGCTTTATTATTTTTCAGGTTACTACAACAAACCGATCGGCAAATCCCGCCTGGGTGAATTTTTCTCCACTTTTGTTATCGTCATTATCGGCGTTGTCTTTATCTTTTTCGCCATTGTACTGAATGATCTGCCCCGTTCGTTCGAGATTTACTACGAATTGTTTTTCTCGCTCTTGCTCCTGCAGTTCTTTCTGACCTATATTCCCCGGCTCGTTATCACCCAACAAGGCATCGCCAAGATCAAACGAAGAGAATGGTCGCAGCATCTGCTTCTGATCGGTACCGGGAAGAAAGCGCAAAAGACGGCGGAAGATCTTTACAACCTAGGATACACCATTGCCGGGTTTGTGTCGGAGAACGGCACCGACCAGGCAGCGATCGAGATCGACCGCGACCTACTGCTGGGAACGGTTGAGCAGTTGCCCGATATCATGATATCCAACCGGGTGGACGAATTGGTGATTGTCGTCGAGAAACCGGATAATGAGGAATATCTGGCCATCCTTTATTCCCTTTACCGGTATAAACGGCCGATCATGGTTTTGGCCGACAACTCCAATATCCTGAACAAGGTACATATCAAAACCATCCAGGGCATTCCGCTGGTGGATGTGACCGATAATAATTTTTCATCAGCCGAGAAGAATATCAAACTGTTCATGGATAAACTCTTTTCTCTATTGGCCTTGATCCTTTTGTCGCCCCTTTTCCTCGGCATGGCCTTGCGGGTGAAGAAAAGTTCGAAGGGGCCTGTGTTCTTTAAGCAGGAACGGATCGGTTATATGGGCAAACCGTTTACGATCTACAAGTTTCGCACGATGTACACCGATGCGGAAGAGAACGGCCCTTTGCTTTCCGTCGAAAATGATCCCCGCATTACTCCCTACGGCGCCGTTATGCGTAAATACCGATTGGACGAATTACCGCAGTTCTGGAACGTATTGAAAGGCGATATGTCATTGGTCGGACCCCGGCCGGAACGGAAACATTTTATCGATCAGATCGTAAAAAAAGCACCTTATTATTATCTGCTTCACAATGTCCGTCCGGGAATCACCTCGCTCGGTATGGTCAAGTACGGCTATGCTGCCGATGTGGAGCAGATGATCGAACGGTTGAAGTTTGATATGATTTACTATGAAAATATGTCTTTGGAATTAGACTTAACGATATTAGTGTATACGGTAAAGACCGTATTAACAGGAAAAGGTATTTGAAATGGAGCAACAAGGTTGGTTTTATCGGTTTTTATTGTGGCGGGAGAAGAAGATCAAAGAGAAACATTTTATTCTGATCCTTAGCTTTATTGTCGGACTGCTTACGGCGGCGGCGGCTATTGTGCTTAAAAATACGATTCACTTTATTCAACATCTATTGACGGGTAACTTCACGGCCGACGGAGCCAACTGGCTTTATCTGCTCTATCCGGTCATCGGGATCTTATTGGCCGGATTGTTCGTTAAATATATTGTACGCGATGATATCAGTCATGGAGTAACCAAGATCCTTTATGCCATTTCGCAACGGAAAAGCCGGATAAAGCCTCATAATACCTGGAGCTCGTTGGTTGCCAGTTCGGTAACCATCGGTTTCGGCGGATCGGTAGGGGCGGAGGCCCCGATTGTATTGACGGGTGCTGCCATCGGATCGAACCTGGGTCGCCTGTTCCGGATGGAACAGAAGACATTGATGCTGCTGGTAGGATGCGGCGCCGCCGGTGCGATTGCCGGAATCTTCAAAGCGCCGATCGCCGGATTGGTTTTTGTGATCGAAGTATTGCTTTTAGACCTGACGATGACCTCTATCATGCCGTTATTGATCACTTCGGTCACAGCCGCTTCGGTTTCTTATATCTTTACCGGCACGGATGCGATGTTTAAATTCTCGCAGACCGAAGTGTTCGAGCTCGCGCGTATCCCTTACGTCTTATTGTTGGGGGTCTTCTGCGGATTGGTCTCCCTTTACTTCACCCGGGTGATGAATAAGGTGGAAGGCGTCTACCGCCGGCTGGGCAGTTACTGGAAGAAGTTCCTCCTGGGTGGTGCTACGTTGAGTATCCTGATCTTCCTCTTCCCGCCGCTCTATGGCGAAGGCTACGATACGATCGGCTCGCTGCTCAACGGGCAATACGATCACCTGATGGATGCCAGTTTGTTCAACAGTTGGAACGACAGCTACTGGGGAATCCTGGTCTTTCTCTCGCTGATCCTGCTCACCAAGGTGTTTGCTTCGAGCGGGACGAATGCCGGTGGCGGTTGCGGGGGGATCTTCGCACCGAGCTTGTATCTGGGTGGGATCTCCGGCTTTGTCTTTGCCCATACCTCCAATTACTTCCCTTTCACGCAATTCGTTTCGGAGAAGAACTTTGCCCTGTTGGGCATGGCCGGGGTGATGTCGGCCGTTATGCACGCGCCATTGACGGGCGTGTTCCTGATTGCGGAGCTGACGGGGGGGTACGATCTCTTCCTGCCGTTGATGATTGTCTCGATCAGCGCGTACCTGACCATCCTGGTGTTCGAGCCGCATAGCATCTACTCCATGCGTCTGGCACAGAAGGGCGAACTGTTGACGCATCACAAAGATAAGGCGGTATTGACGCTGCTCGACCGCAACAGTGTGATCGAGAAAGATTTCCAGCCGGTTTCGCCGGATATGTCGTTGGGCGATGTGGTGAAGGTAATCGCCAAGAGTAGCCGCAATATGTTCCCTGTTGTAGACGATAAAGGCATCCTGGTCGGGATCGTTTTGTTGGATAATATTAGGAACATCATGTTTCGGCCGGAGCTTTACAATCGTTTCCATGTGACGAAGTTCATGGTGTCGGCGCCGGGGCGTATCGAACTGGATATGCCGATGGAACAGATCATGAAAATCTTCGACGATACCAAAGCCTGGAACCTTCCGGTGGTCGATAGCGAACGACGGTATATCGGCTTCATGTCGAAGTCGAAGATCTTTAATTCTTACCGTGAAGTATTGGTGGATAACTTTTCAGAAGATTGATCATGAAGAAAGAAGAACTACGTATTGTATATATGGGCACCCCGGAGTTTGCGGTCGGGAGCCTGCGTGCCTTGGTGGAAGGAGGCTATCATGTGGTCGGCGTGGTGACCATGCCGGATAAACCCGTTGGGCGACACGGCAGTGTGTTGCAGGCCAGTGAGGTGAAACAATATGCGTTGTCCGTGGGGCTGCCCGTCCTTCAGCCGGTCCGGTTGAAAGAAGAATCTTTTCTCGAAGAGTTGAACGCCTTACAGGCAGATCTGCAGATCGTTGTTGCTTTCCGGATGCTGCCGCAGGTGGTATGGGATATGCCGCCTTTGGGCACATTCAACCTGCACGGCTCACTGCTTCCCCAATACCGGGGCGCTGCGCCGATCAACTGGGCAATTATCAACGGCGAAACAGAAACCGGGGTGACTACCTTCTTCCTGACCCACGAGATCGATACGGGAAAGATCATCCGGCAAAAGACGCTGACGATCGAAGATACCGATAACGCCGGAACGGTTCACGACCGCTTGATGGCGATCGGTGCCGAACTGGTGGTCGAAACCGTTGATCTCATTCTGGACGACCGGATCGAAACGACCGCGCAGGAATCTTTGTTTGCCGATCCGGAAGAGCTGCATGCGGCGCCCAAGATCTTCAAGGAAACCTGCCGGATCGACTGGACGCAATCCTTGAAGCAGATCTATGACTTCGTTCGTGGGCTCTCGCCTTATCCGGCCGCCTGGACCGAACTGACGGATGAAGCGGGGAAAACCTTTGTGTTGAAGATCTATGAAACGAAGAAAAACTTTACACCCCATAATCTGCCGGTCGGCACCCTGCGGACCAACGGAAAGAATATACTGGAGATCGCCGTTGCGGATGGTTTCCTGCAACTCCTGTCTGTACAGCTGGCAGGAAAGAAACGAATGAATACCTCTGATTTCCTGAACGGATTCAAATCGATCGAAACCTGCAAAGTCATCGGATGAATCCGGTAAAGAAATACCTGTATATAGGTTTGGGTACCTTATTCCTCGGATTGGGTACAGTGGGTATTTTTCTGCCCTTGCTTCCGACGACTCCGTTTTGGCTGTTGACCTGCTGGTTTTATATCCGCAGTTCCGAGACGTTGTATAACCGGGCGATGGCGAATCGTTACTTTGGCTCCTATATTCGTGCGTATGTAGAAGATAAATCCATCCCTCTGCGGGGGAAAGTTATCTCGCTGAGTGTGATGTGGCTGACAATGGGGTGTTCGGTATTGTTTTTTGTACATGCCTTGTGGGGGCGAATCCTCCTGATCGGGATCGCTGTAGGCGTCACCTGGCATATTCTTTCTTTCCCGACCCGGAAGGAAGATAATAAAAAGTAAGATTATCCGTTATCTTTATAACTTTCAAATGAATAGGATATGAAACGTGCTTTTGTCATCTTGCTTTTCGGTATGATTGTGTTGTATGCCCGTGAAGGCTACGATACCTGGTTCTCGGCAAATCATATCAAAGAACGGATTACCGGTATCCTGTCGGATATCGCAAAGGAGGTGACCGCTATCCCGCTGCAATCCGCCAATGGTAAACCCATGGAAAAGGTGCGGGATATCAAGAAAGACCGGAACGAACTGTTCCTGATCAGCGAGGATATTCTTTATCACTACAATAAGGATGGACGGTTCGTCTGCCAGGTGACCGATCCGGGAAGTATAAAAGTAGCCGGTTATCTGGTTAATCCCGCCAAAAGCGAATTGATCGTACTGGGCAATGTGGATGATATCTTTTATTATACGTATGAAGGAGAACTGATCGAAACGAAAAAACTGGTCAGCAACCTGCCCGATCGCCGCATCCTTTCCATGGCATTACACAATAATCGCATCCTTTCGATGGAGGAAAATACGTATGTCCATCCGGATACGCAAGAGGTTTGGGTGGAAAAGGAACTGGTGACCTACGATACTTCTTTTCAAAAGATCGAATCGCACAAACTGGCTTTTGCCGATTTGGGACGGACGCAGTATCTGTTGACGCTGTCTCAACCCCAGTTATGTATCGATCCGGATACCGGACAGCTGCTCGTTTACAATTCGCCGAAGGATCATGAATACCTCTTGCAGGACACCCTGCGGCTGGCCTCTTCCCTGAAGCAAAACAAAAAAATAATCGATGAAGAACGTATTCCGGTAGTTCCCATCAGACCGCTCGGACGTTTTTGGTTCTCTTCCTCTTCCAACCCCGAAGATGAAACGATGAATTTCACTTTCTGTTATGACCGGCAGACACAGGCGCATAAGAAATTGAAAGATGGCTTTGCCGATGATTTTTATGAAACGGGAACAGTTGCTAACCTGCAGGCCATGGATCTGTATAGCCAAACCTTTTGTTTCACTCAATCGGGCGAAGGCACAAAAAAAGCATTTCCGGATAATTATCACTCTGGAAATGCTGTCGTTTTTATCGTGAAAATGAAAGAAGCTTAGGCGTTAAGAAGGTCTTCTCCGGGGGTTCCTCCCTCTGCCTTGTCCTTTCGGCGGGATTCGCCGGCCTCTGCCTCTTACCGTATGTTTTTCCGGCTCATAGAGTGGGGCGGGACCGAGGGAAGGATCGATCGGTATCTTATATACTTCTTTTTCCAGGAAATTCTCAATCCGTTTGAACGCTGCCTGCTCTTCGATCGAAACGAAGGTGATGGCCAGCCCGACACCGTTTGTTCCCCGGGCCGTACGGCCGATGCGGTGCACGTAATCTTCCGGATCGTGCGGGATATCATAGTTGACTACCAATTTGATATCGTTGATATCAATGCCTCGGGCAACCACATCGGTGGCAACCAGGATGTCGATGCGTCCGTTCTTGAACTCTTTCATCACCTCTTCCCGTTGGGATTGCTCCAGATCGGAATGCATGGCGGCGACATTAAACTTCAATCGTTTCAGCGTTGCGTTGAGCTCCTTTACTTTCATCTTCGAAGAAGAGAAGATTATCACGCGTTGGGGGCGACTGTCCTTGAATAGCTTTTCCAGGATCTTGATCTTCTGCGGTTCGTAGCAGACATACGCCGTTTGCATGATGGATTCAGGCGGTTTGGAGATCGCGATCTTTATCTCTTCCGGCTCTTTGAGGATCGTCTTGGCCAGCGTACGGATCTTGGGCGGCATCGTTGCCGAGAACATGATCGTCTGGCAGGTCGGCGGCAGCAGTTTCTGGATCATCATGATGTCGTCGTAGAAACCCATGTCGAGCATCCGGTCGGCTTCGTCCAGGATAAAGAAAGAAGCATGGGAGAGGTCGACCGTTCCCATCTTGATATGCGAAAGCAAACGTCCGGGCGTAGCGATCACAATGTCTGCTCCCATCTGCATGCCCCGCTTCTGTTGTTCCCAAGCCACACCATCCGTTCCGCCATAGACGGCTACAGCCGAAACCGGCAGGAAGTAGGAGAAACCTTCGATCTGTTGATCGATCTGTTGGGCAAGCTCGCGAGTCGGAGCCATGATCACCGCATTGACAAAGTTCGCCGGATGGGTCCCTTTGCTCAGTTCATTGATGACCGGCAATACGTACGCAGCCGTCTTGCCCGTACCCGTCTGGGCACAAGCGATTATATCTTTTCCTTCTAAAATAACCGGGATCGTTAGCTCCTGTACCGGAGTCGTTTCCTGGAAGTTCATCGCATCAAGCCCGTCAAGCACATCGTCTTCGAGCTTCAATTCGTCAAATCTCATGTCTATTGTAATTTCACTGTAAAGATAGATAAATCTTAGGACAATTAAGGATTTCTGACTTTTGTCTTCTTAAAAAGCTTATTTTTTTTCAATAAATGCTTTTTTTTGATGATTTGTTTGTTTTTAGGAGAATTAGATAATACCTTTATCGGTAATTTGCAAAGTGAGGTTTTTTAGTAACAGTTTGTGCGTTATGGAAAATAATGAAGAAAAGGATATTCTTCAGTCGGAAACTAAAAATACAATAATGGATAACGGAAATAATCCTCAGGGCCATAAGAATCATAGTGGTACGGAGGAAGACACAAAAGAGGCTTTAAGAAGGCTGCGTCTCCTTTCTAAAATTGCGTTCAAGGCAAATGATATTCATGCTTGTTCATTGAAGATTAATCCGGATACTAAGGATAACTACAGAGACACGATTGTCACGATGTTATACCATTGGGATTCGGAAGAAGAGTTATCGACCTTGGTCACCTGGGATCATTATATTTCCGTGCTCGATCCGGAGAGTTTGCCCGTTTTCTGGGAAAACTTTTATAAGGTCGTTCGGGGTGAGGAACAGGAAGTGAAGTTCGAAGCTTTTGTTAAATTCCCGGAATTCTCCCGCTACTTCTGGCGCGACTATACGATGTCGATCTATGAACGGGATGATCAGGGGCGCCCAACGGTTATCCTGACCTGCTCTTCGGATATTCATGTGCGCAAATCGCATGAATTGAATATGGAAGAGATCATCTCCAATATGGAACGGGCCGATAAGATGAAATCCAAGTACCTGGCGGATATGAGCCATGAGATCCGTACGCCGTTGAATGCTATTACCGGTTTTGCCGAACTGATGGCTTTTACGGAAGACGATGAAGAACGCATGGGTTATTACGATATTATCAAAACCAACAACCAGATGCTGATGCAGCTGATCAATGATATCTTAGACCTTTCCAAGATTGAAGCCGATGTGGTCAAGATCACGTATGAGCCGGTGGATGTCAACGATCTGTTGGATTCGGCGTATGCTTCGACCCGTCTGCGCATGCCGCCGGGAGTGGAACTGATCATGGAAAAAGGCGGGAAAGAATGTATGTTCGGTACCGACCCGGTTCGTTTGCTTCAGTTGATTACCAATCTGGCGAATAACGCGATCAAGCATACCAAAGAAGGTTCGATCACCATCGGATATAAGATCCTTCCGGAGGATAAACTTGAATTTTATGTAAAAGATACGGGCTTTGGTATTCCCGAAGAGAAACAGCGACAGTTGTTCGGCCGCTTTGCCAAGGTAAACGATTATGCCGAAGGCATTGGTCTGGGCTTGGCGATCTGCCAGGGCCTTGTGGCCAAGATGGGCGGTACCATAGGCGTGAAGTCGGAACATGGCGTCGGCTCGGAATTTATCTTTACCTTACCATCACATGAAACCACTTTAGAAGAATAAACGGATTTACCTAATTAGTTTTTATAGTAACGGGTGTATATTTGATTATACAACCCGTTTTCTTTTATCCGGCGGAACCAAGTGTTCAGGCTGTCGCACAGGACGGGAGAGTCTTTGCGCACGACCCACGACTGGAGCTGGGTGAAGCTGATGTCGGTCTGGATATCTATTTCCGGTAGTTGCTGCTTGGCGCGTAATGCGATTTGCTGATCGCAAACGGCGTAGTCGATATCCCCATGCGCCACCATACTGATCAGTTGTTCCGAGGCATAGAGCGGTTCTTCCCGGATATAGATCGTATCGCCTATTTCCTGTTCCAGGTTCCTCAGCCGAAGAAGCGCCGGGGAGTTCTGGGGAATATATAACGTCTTTTGAGCCAGATCCAACTGGTTGCGGATAGGGGGGAGACCGTCATTGTTTGAAGCGTTTCTTTGCACCAATACCTGTTTGTTGAGTACGGTTGGGTCGGTGAAGAGATAAAGATCTTTCAACTCCGTGGTCACCGGGATATTGCGGGCAATGATATCGCAATCCTGCCCGGATAATGCTTCGAAGCTTTTGGAAAGGCTCATCTCCAGGTGGATTTCAACCTCCAGTCCGGTCAGTTCCGAGATCGCCTGAGCCAGTTCGTACTGAAAACCTTCGATGGTGTCGCCGTTGATATAATATCCTGTCTGGTTGTATTCGGTGATCATGCGCAAAACGCCTTCTTGCCGGATCTGTTCAAAGTCTCTCTCCGCCGGAATACTTTTCTTCTGTGTAAATAATAAGATACACATACCCAATACCACGACAAACAGTAAGGCAATATACAGGGAAAGAAGTTTCTTCGTTTTCATCCGGACTTAATTATTGAAATTCACAGAGATACCAAACTTCAATACGAAAGGATTCAATGGGTAATGCGCAAAAGAGAAATGTTCGGGATCGAGGAATTTGGTTCCCAGGTTATAAGCCGTAATGAAGAAGCGGGCTTGTTTCAGGTGTAAGTTCGCATAACCATTGATCAACGGGTAGCCGCCGATCTTTACTCTCCGGTCGTCATCGGCCTGCAATTGGAACTGCTGAGTGGCCGGCTCGTAATAAGGGGCGTAGTAAGAGGAGAAGTAATGCGCGTCGGCACCTAACTGCAAGGTCAACACCTTAGCCAGCTTCACCGTGAAATAGATATTCGTATATAAACTCCATTGCGGCAGCGGGATCACGTCTTCATTGCTGCTGTATTGATAAGCCGCTTCGTTCTCCCAGCCAAAGGCGCGGTAGTATAGATCTTGCTTGAGCCGGGCGCTAATCACCTGAAGGTTTTTCCCGTCATACTGCTCGGGTGTTCCGGCTTTCCCATAGTAGATATGATTCTGAATGCTGTTTACTCCTGCGGAAAGAAGCGTGCGGGTTCTTTCGAGATGGATGCTTCCGCCGGCATAGATTTGCTGTTCGTTCTTGAAATTGTTGTCCCACCAAAAGTAACGCGAATGGTTATGGCGCGTGTAAAAAGCCGGTGTTACGTTCTTGACATATCCTTCAGCCTTTATCACGGCGTCTTTCTTCAAGAAGGGGAAACGGGTTTGCAGATCGCCGGTCAGGCGGAACTCGCCCAAATCATCGCCGACGATACAGAGTTCTCCCCGGGCATTGTAAGTGAGTATGCTTCCCTGCCGCTTGGATAGTTCGGCACCGACGTAGGTCGACAGTTCATCGTACACCGTATAACCGGGATAATACAGGGTGGTCGGTAGCGACAGGATATACATATTTTCATCGTAAGTCATTCCGGGAGGCAGGTCCATCATCTTGAACCGTCTTTTCTCTACGGTGACAAAAGCCGACAAGCCGAACTTCACCCAATCCTGAAAGCCTTCCCTGAGCGATATCGCTAACGTATTCTTTAGATTCCATGCCGAAGGGCGGTCCTGCAATTCTTTGGAAAGGCCATAGATCCGGTCGTAGCTGCCATCCGCAGCCGACTGGTTGCTGGTATAGAAATGCCGCCGGTTGTCTTCATACTCTAACGTATGGATGATGCTGGAGACGGGCACGAACTTCTCGATCGGCTCGCCCTCTTCATCCGTTTCCGCCAGTGTGCGGTAGAATCCTAAATTGTAACGGTGGGTCAGGAAATATTGTTTCCCGCGTATCCGGTTGAATACATTGCTGTAGCGGACGGGGAAACTTTTGGTGTCCAATCCCAGCTTGCCGTCCTGGTGTGCATCCGGATCGGTCACGTAGGTGTCGTCGGTCAGCCCGCCGTTTTCGTGACTGATGAAATTGTAATTGCTCAGATAGCCCCGGAGTTCATAGTTGTCGCTGAGGTAATTGCCGAACAGGCGGTAGCTCAATAATTTATTCCCCGTGGAGTTGTAGTGTCCCCGGCTATAGATATAGTCCATTTCCGCACCGATATTGATCTGCTTCCCGAAGTTGAGGGTGAGGACGCCATTGAGCCGTTCTTCCTTTTTCTGGTCGGAACCTCCCATGGTATAGCTCACATTCGTATAAGGGATCTTTGTGTCATAGAAACAGGCGTTCTCCGGTGTGGTGATATAGTAGTCGTATCCTTCGGCGAAGATAAAGTCGCGCATTTCTTTCCGTTCACTGAAAATGCGGCTCTGGGCGGGTGAACCGATATTGGCGAGATAACCTACGGAGAGCGATCGCCCTTCGACCAGGGTGCTGTTGGCGAAATTCAGGCGGTTGGTATCCATCGGCACGATGTAGGCTTCTCCCAGGCGGGGGCTGAGGTTATAGGCCACAACGCCTTCTCTTTGTACGGAGTCGGTCAGCAGGCTATCCGGTATTTCAATATCCGAATGTGATAATCTGGATAAGGAGAACGAACGTCCGTCGTCACCTCCGCCACCACGGCGGGGAGGTTGTTGGGCCAGAATAGTCATACAGAATCCGGCCAGAAAGAGGCATATAAAGAGACTCCGCTTCATGGGGTGCAAAGATATAATAAAAGGGCGTTCCCACGAAAGAAACGCCCTCTCTTTATAATCTTTTATGTAAATCCGATTTATACTTTTTGTATGATTTCCATCCCTTTTTTGATCGCCGCTTCGTTCATCGGGATCAGTTTGTGATGGCGTTCGGGAAGCGACTTCTTCAATCCCAGCAGTACGTTTTCCAGTTCGACCATCGGAACGATTTTCAATAAACCGCCCAGGATAATCATGTTGAACGCTTTCTCGTTTTTCATCTCCGTGGCCGCGTCCATGGCATCGACCTGGTAGACGTTGATATCGGTCCGTGTCACCGGTTTGTGAATCCCATAGCTATCGTAGATCAGGATGCCTCCGGGTTTCACCTTGCTCTCGAACTTATCCATCGACGGTTGGTTCAATACAATCGCAATGTCGTATTCATTCAGGATCGGCGAGCTGATCGGCTGATCGCTCAGGATCACCGTTACATTGGCCGTTCCGCCCCGTTGTTCCGGTCCGTACGAGGGCATCCAGGTCACTTCTTTACCTTCCATCAAACCGGAGTAAGCGAGTATCTTTCCCATCGAGAGCACACCTTGTCCCCCGAAGCCTGCAATAATTATTTCTTCTTTCATATCCCTATTCCTTCTTCTTTATTTTTTAAGTCTCCTAAGGGGTAGAAGGGGAACATATTTTCCACCATCCATTTGTTGGCCTTGTCCGGCGTGGTTTTCCATCCCGAGGCGCAGGTAGAGACGAATTCAACGACCGAAGTCCCTTTTTTATTCATCGCGTTCTCGAATGCTTTGCGCAATACTTTTTTGGCTTTCTTGACTGCCGCTGCCGTATGCACGCTCTGGCGGGTCACCAGGCAGGTGCCTTCCAATTTGGCCAATAGTTCGCCGATCTTCAGTGGGTGACCGTTCAATGCGATACTGCGTCCGTAGGGCGTAGTCGAGGTCGGCATGCCTTCCAGCGTGGTCGGCGCCATCTGTCCGCCGGTCATTCCGTAGATCGCGTTGTTGACAAAGACAATCACGATATTCTCCCCGCGGTTGGCCGCGTGGATTGTTTCAGCCGTTCCGATCGCCGCCAGGTCGCCGTCGCCCTGATAGGTGAAAACCATCCGGTCGGGATTCAGGCGTTTGGCTGCCGTAGCTACGGCCGGCGCGCGTCCGTGAGCCGCTTCGATCCAGTCGATATTCAGATAGTTATAAGCAAATACCGCACATCCAACGGGGGATATGCCAATGGTTTTTTCTTCCAGTCCCATCTCGTCGATCACCTCGGCAATCAATTTATGGATCACCCCATGACTACATCCGGGACAATAGTGCATCGGGTTGTCATTCATTAATCTGGGTTTGTCGTAAACCAGATTCTCCGGGCTTATTATTTCGTTAAGTTCCATATTCTATTGAATTGAAAGTTGAAAATTGAATCATCCGATGTAACGGAGCACATAGTGAATAAGGCGAAGAACCACCGCTGCTCCCGCCAGTCCCATGAACCAGCCACGCCCATCCAGGGCAAAAAAGCAAACGACAGCCGCAATGGCCAAGATCATAAACAATACGGTTAGTAATTCGTCAAGTCCGCTACCTCGTTTCATCTTTTCAAATTTTATTGATTGATTATCGTTTCTTTTAATGCCTCCAGAATTTCATCCGGCGTGAATATGATACCACCCAGACGACCGTAATGTTCCACCTTTATTTTTCCGTTGACGGCCAGGCGTACGTCTTCCACCATTTGTCCGGCGTTCAACTCTACCGAAAGCATACCTTTGACCTTATCGGCATACGCCGCAATCGCTTTCGTGGGGAAAGGCCAGAGTGTGATCGGGCGCAAAAGACCCAGTTTGATGCCTTCGGCGCGCGCCAGTTCCACTACTTTCTGACAGATACGGGCCGAAGAACCGAAAGCGATCAATAGGTATTCCGCATCGTCGCACTGGAACTCTTCGTAGCGTACTTCATTCTCTTCAATTTTTTTGTATTTGGCCTGGAAACGCAGGTTATTCTCTTCCATCATTGCCGCGTCGAGTTCGAGCGAAGTGATGATATTCGGTTTGCGATCGGCCGTTTTGCCGCGGGCAGCCCAGGGGTTTTCCTGACGGATTTCCTCTTCTGTCTTGCGGGCGCGATAGGGGGGAAGCACCACCTTTTCCATCATCTGGCCCACGATACCATCGGCCAGGATAATTGCCGGATTGGCGTATTTGAAAGCCAGGTCGAAGCCGAGCCCTACGAAATCGGCCATCTCCTGTACGGAAGACGGAGCCAGTGTGATCAACCGGTAGTCGCCATGACCACCACCCTTAACGGTCTGGAAATAGTCTGCCTGGCTGGGTTGGATCGTTCCCAGACCCGGACCGCCGCGCATCACGTTCACGATCAGACAGGGCAGGTCGGCACCGGCCAGGTAAGAGATCCCTTCGAGTTTCAAACTGATACCCGGGCTCGACGACGAAGTCATCACCCGTTTACCTGTAGCCGCTCCACCATAGACCATATTGATGGCTGCCACTTCACTCTCTGCCTGCAGAACAACCATTCCCGTTGTCTCCCAAGGCATTTCGGCCATCAATGTTTCCAGGACTTCCGACTGGGGAGTGATCGGATAGCCGAAATAACCATCCGTACCATAGCGGATTGCCGCGTATGCGATGGCCTCATTTCCCTTAAGTAGTTTTATTTCTTCTGACATTGTCTTTGTCTTTGTTTTGTTGTGTTTGTGTTTTGTGTTTCTCGTTTGTGTTTTTCGTTTTTCGTTCTCGTCTTTGAATTGTCAATTGTTAATTGTCAACCAACGGTCGCTTAGCGAAGCGTAAAGCAATTATCAATTATCAATTCTCTTCTTGTATATGGTCAGGCAACCGTCCGGACAAACCTGTCCGCAATTGGCACAACCGATACAGTTCTCCGGGTTCTTCATGTAGACATAATGATACCCTTTGTTGTTCACTTCACGCGGGTGCAGCTCCAATACGTCCGATGGGCATGCGACAACACAAAGGTCGCATCCTTTACACCGTTCGGTGTTCACCACAACCGCTCCTTTTATTTTCGCCATAACTTAATTGTGTTTTTTTTAACGTTAACTCTATTCGTATCTTTCAAACGCACAAATGTAACGAAATTCTTTAGTATAAACTCCAAATTTTTTGTGACTTTATTTTTATTCTCCGCAGATTTTTGGCGTTTTGATCTGTTTTTACCCTTTCACCTATGGGTTTAACCTTTGTTTGCTTACAAAATGTAATTGAAGCCGGGCTCCAGGGGAGAATTGGGGATTCCTTCCCTATGCGAGGCTTGCCGAGCCAGCTCCCCTCTTGAGAGGGGTTGGGGGTGTGTGACGAGCCGTAGGCGAGCAAAAACAAATCTAAAAGTCCTATTATGCTTTTGAATACCAGATAGGTATTCTGGTTTATTTGTGCTCGCTCCGCTCGTCACACACCCCTAACCCCTCTCGAGAGGGGAAGCGTTCAGGCTTCGCCTTCACGCGGCGCAAAGCGGTAAAACACCTTCACCTTTCTTGCCAAGCGAATGGATTTTGTGGAATTATAAACCATTGAAAATGAAGTATTAATATTCTCTTCAGAAACTTCCGGTAGTTTGCGCGCAAACTACCGGAAGTTTGTCGACAAAATATTAGTAGTTTGTGCGCAAAGTACCGGTAGTTTGAAAAAGGGAGCTGTGGTAGGTTTCAAATCGGGTGAAACTTGAATACCTCGCATGGTTTGGGGCGGATTTGATTTTATCCCTATAGTTCTTATGGGAAAAGTAAGTTTTATTTGAATAATATTTAGTTTCGCTTTGATAATATTAAAAATATACTTACGTTTGTGTAAATAAAATGAAACTAAGATGTTGCCATGTAATTGTCCCAGTTGTCAATCGCAATTGAAGGTGAAAAGCCTGATTTGCGAGAATTGTAAAACGGAGGTGATAGGTCTGTACGATTTTCCGCCTCTGGCGAAGTTGTCGGTTGCCGAACAATCTTTTATCCTGAAGTTTGTGAAAAATAGCGGAAGCCTGAAGGAAATGGCCAAAGAGTTGGGATTGAGTTACCCTACGGTGCGCAATCTATTGGATGAAATAATTAAAAAAATTGAAGGTTATGAACAGTAAACCGATTTGGAGATAAGTTGCTGTCTAAAAAAACACTTTAAATAGATACATTATGAAAAATAAGAGTTTATGCTTTGTCTTGTTACTGTTGGTCTCTTTCTCTGTTTCGGCGCAACTGTTGATTCCGGAAGAGCCGGTTACCTTGCAAACGGCGACCGGTGAGATCAAAGGCACATTGAAAATACCGGTGGCCGATCGGAAGATCCCGGTGGCTTTGTTGATTGCCGGTTCGGGCCCGACCGATCGGAACGGGAACAATCCTCAGATGCAAAATAACTCCCTGTTGATGATCGCCGACGGCTTGTATCAAAAAGGGATCGCCTCATTGGCTTTTGATAAACGGGGCATTGGCGAAAGCCGCGCGGCCGGTGGAGAAGAGAAAGACCTGCGCTTCGAACATTATATTAATGATGTAAAAGAATGGATCGATTTGCTCTCCAGAGATAAACGTTTCTCGGAGGTTGTTGTGATTGGCCATAGCGAAGGTTCACTTATCGGTATGGTGGCCAGCCGGAATAATCCGCGGGTGGACAAATATATCTCTCTGGCCGGAGTCGGTGTCAAAGCCGGTGATATCCTCCGCGAGCAGCTCACGCGCCAATTGGCCACTCAGCCGGAAACCTTGAAAGAGACGGTCTTCAGCTATATCGAGCAGTTGGAAAAAGGCCAAACGATCGACGATGTGCCGGCTTACCTGCATATGCTTTTCCGCCCGAGCGTTCAGCCCTATATGATCTCCTGGTTTCAGTATGATCCGCAGAAAGAGATCGCCCAACTGACGATCCCCATTTTAATCGTGCAGGGAACGACCGATATCCAGGTCGGCATCGACCAGGCGGAGCTCCTGGCCAAAGCCAACCCGAAAGCCCGCCCACTGCTTCTCGAAGGCATGAACCACGTACTCAAAACCTGCGATACGACGGACCAGCTCAAACAAATGCCAACTTATACCGATCCCAAACTGCCTCTGCACAAGGATCTATTGCAAGCGATAACGGATTTTATTGAATAAAATGAAAAACGATCATGAAAAAGCATCTGTGTATTTTGATTTTTGCCTGGCTCGTAGGGGGGCAGGCGGGGGCGGCTAATTATTTGTTGGAGGCTGAGAGTTTTGCCCATAAAGGGGGCTGGGTGGTGGATCAGCAGTTTATGGATCTGATGGGGTCGCCTTATCTGATGGCGCATGGGCTGGGTAGTCCGGTGAAGGATGCGTCGACCGGTATCTCGTTGCCGCAGGCGGGGACGTATTTTGTTTATGTGCGGACCTACAATTGGACTTCGCCCTGGCACAAAGGGGAGGGACCGGGGAAGTTTCAGGTGGTGATCGACGGTGAACCGCTTGCGGCGACGGTTGGTCATCAGGGTAATGCCTGGACGTGGCAGCCGGCCGGACGGATCCGGGTGGACAAGGCGCAGATCACGGTCGGCTTGCACGATCTGACCGGCTTCAACGGGCGCTGTGACGCGCTCTTCTTCACGACGGATGCCCGCGAGCTTCCGCCCGATGAAGCGGAGGCGCTGGCGGCATTCCGGAAGAAGCAGTTGGGCTTGCCGGCGACGACGCCTGTGGCGGGAACGTACGATCTGGTGGTGGTCGGCGCGGGGGTGGCCGGTATGAGTGCGGCCATTGCGGCGGCTCGCCTGGGCTGTCGGGTGGCATTGATCAACGACCGTCCGGTATTGGGTGGCAACAATAGCTCGGAGATCCGCGTGCATCTGGGCGGGCGTATCGAAGCGGGCACTTACAAAGCCTTGGGTGATTTGCAGAAAGAGTTTGGCCCCCTGAAAGGCGGCAATGCACAGCCGGCCAGTCAGTATGAGGATGAAAAGAAAGACCGGATCATCGCCGCAGAAAAGAATATCACGCTCTTTGCCAACTACCGGGCGATCGCCGTCGAGATGAACGGCTCGCGTATCCGTTCGGTTACGGCCAAACATATCGAGACGGGTGAAGAATTGGCCTTCCGCGCCCCGCTGTTTTCCGATTGTACGGGCGATGGCACGATCGGTTATCTGGCCGGTGCCGACTGGAAGATGGGACGCGAGAGCCGGGCGGAATTCAATGAGAGTACGGCGCCCGAAGTCGCCGACCGCATGACGATGGGCTCCTCCGTGCAATGGTATTCGGAGGATGCCGGCGAAGCGACGGGCTTCCCCCGTTTCCAGTATGGGGTGGAGTTCAACGAGAAGAACTGCGAGAAGGTGCCGATGGGCGAGTGGACGTGGGAAACGGGCATGAACCTCGATCAGATCCACGACTTCGAGCGGATCCGCGACTACGGTCTGTTGGTGGTCTATTCGAACTGGAGCTTCCTGAAGAATGGGTTGCGCGAGAATGATCCGTTTCGCAACCGACGGCTGGAGTGGGTCGCCTACGTCGCCGGCAAACGGGAGTCGCGCCGCCTGATGGGCGATCATATCCTGACGGAGAACGACCTGGTCGACTTCGTGAAATACCCCGATGGCTCGGCAGCGACCACCTGGACGATCGATTTGCATTATCCCGATCCGAAGAATACGGAAAACTTTCCCGGCACGGAATTTAAATCGATCGCCCGGCATACACCGATCCATCCCTATCCGATCCCGTACCGTTGCCTGTATTCGCGCAATGTGGACAACCTGTTTATGGCGGGCCGCAATATCAGTGTGACCCACGTCGCGCTGGGCACCGTCCGGGTGATGCGTACCACCGGCATGATGGGTGAGGTGGTCGGCATGGCCGCTTCGTTGTGCCGCAAGCATAACGCCGAGCCGCGCGCGATCTATCAATACCACCTCTCCGAGCTCCAGCGCCTGATGCAACAGGGCGTCGGCAAAGCTCCCCTTCCGAACAATCAAACCTACAACGAAGGCAGTACTTTAGGGGAGAAATAATCTCTTCTCCGCCCGCTTTTTATGCCAGTCCGGCGGAGAACATAAGATAGAGGTACCTCTGATTTTGTTTAGAGGTACCTCTAAATCGTTTTTGACGTACCTCAAAATCATTTTTGACGTACCTCAAAATTGTTTTTGACGTACCTCTTAGCAAAAAAACGAGCCGGACTGCAGATAATTCTTACCTTTATGCGGAAAATGGAAGGAAAGAATCATGAAAAAAGAACGGTTAACCTATTGTATATTCGGAGTTTTGATCCTATCGGTCCTGTGTATGAGTTGCGGGAGCGATCCGGCAGATGAGGTCGTGCCGGAGCCCGACCGGAGCGTGAAGAAAATCGAGACATTTGGTTTTGAACCGGCTGTCAATGCCGGACTGTCCGGCAAGCTGGAGGGCGTTTTCCTGCAGGATGCGAAGGTGATTGCCATTACGACTCCGTTATGGCTGGATAACCTGAAAGCGCTGAAGCCGACATTCAAAGCCGTAGGCACGGTCAAGGTGGATGGGGTGGAACAGATCAGCGGAGTCTCCGTGCAGGACTTTAGCCGGGAGGTGGTGTATACCGTGACGGCCGAAGATGGCTCAACGCGCGCGTACACGATCCTTTTCCGCTCGCCGCAGACCACGGGGCTTCCCGTTCTGCGCATTGAAACGCAAAACCGGCAGGCGATCACCAGTAAAGAACACTATATCGATGCCGACATTCTTCTCTACGATCCCCACGACGAAAAGAACAACCTGCAGACCACAACGGAGATCCGCGGGCGGGGCAACACCACCTGGGGCATGCCCAAGAAGCCTTATCGCCTGAAGTTCCATAAAAAAACCTCCCTGTTCGGGCTTGCCGAAGAGAAGAGTTGGGTGTTGTTGGCCAATTACCAGGATCCGACCCTGATCATGAATACGGTGGCGTTCGAGCTGGGTCAACGCTTGGGATTGCCTTTTACCAATCATTATCATCACGTGGAACTTTATCTGAACGGGACGTATCAGGGCAGTTATATGCTGACCGAGCAGGTACAGGTGAAGAAAAGCCGGGTGAATGTCAGTGAGACGGAAGGTTTCCTGGTCGAGATGGATCAATACTACGATGAAGATCCGAAGTTTCGGACCAACCGGCTGGGACTGCCGATCATGATCAAGTCGCCCGACCTGGGCGATCATCCCGGGCTCGACCTGTCGTTTGTCAGCGCGGCGATCCATGCACTCGAAGCCGCCTTGTTCGACGAGGCTTTTCCGGCAAACAACTACCGGGAGCTGATCGATACGGAGGTGATGATCAACTATATGCTGGTCAATGAATTGATGCGTAACGTCGAAGTCAAACACCCCAAAAGTATCTATTTGTATAAAGACAAAGGCGGCAAGATCGGTTTTGGCCCGCCCTGGGATTTCGACTGGGCTTTCGGCTGGGAAGACAATCATTATCAGTATTTCCAGCTCTCCCAGGCCGGGACGCTCCTGATGCGCCCGGGGTATAGCTGGGACGGCTGGACAGGCCATCAGTTCTTCTGCCGTTTCTTCGACGATCCCGCGTTTCGGGCCGAATACAAAGCCCGGTGGAACGCAGTCTACGCGACACAGATCACCCCGATGGCCACGTTTATTGAAGCCATGGGGCAAAAACTGGAAGGTTCGGCGCTTCAAAACGGCACGGTCTGGGGAGCTACCGATTATCAATCGCAGATCGATCAGATGAAGCGTTTCTGGAACGAACGGGTCAAACAACTGAATACACAGATCAATGCCTTTTGATCGCTTACTCTCGTCTCTTTTGTTTTATTTCAGATACTCTGCCAGGCTTGTCGGCAGATAGAATGTATCATTGGCGTCGACATAGACAATTACGGAGTTCAGACGAATCTCTTCCTGAGCCTTGCGCCCCACCTTCACGATGTTGGTGAACGGGGTGATGGTCAGTTGTTTGTTTTTATTCTTCTTGTTCTTGACAATCAGGGTCGGTGAGTCTTTCTCATGCTTCGATACCATTATTTCGCAGGTGTAATCGCGGAACACATCCGTATGGCGGGCAAAAACCTGGTGGCTCAATTCGTCTAACGTCACCGGAAGGCCGACGGCCTGGCACATATACTGATTGAGCTCCACATTGGTGCGGCGTCCCATCGGCGGTGTGCCTTTCGGATGGTACGAAGCGATGAAAACCTCTTCGCCCGTATGTCCGCCCGTGGTGAAACCAAAACAAGTCTTGGAAGTCAACAGCTTGGCCATGAAAGAAGTCAATGAACCGCTGTAGAGCGACGGCTCGATCCCTTCGGAAGAGCGCTCTTCGGCGGGAACCGGACTGTTTTTGTAATCTTTGATATGCGTCAAAGCGTAGAGTTCATCTTCGGACAGCTCAAAGCCGGCATACGTGCGGAAGATGTTCTGCACCTCGGAATAAGGTTCGCTATTCACTTTCCGGGCGAAGCCTTCAGCCGTCAGTTTGTATTGAGAGAACTGGTGAAACAGTTGATCTTTGGTCAATTTATCGTATCCGCCGCAAGCATATTTGCCCAGGCTGAATCCGCTATTGCCATGATCGGGCACGATAATCACCAGGGTCTCGCCGTCCTGGCGGGCAAACTCCAACGCGGCGCCACAGGCCCGGTCGAAAGCCAGGAAATCGGTACACATACCCACCGGATCGTTCCCATGAGCGGCCCAGTCGACCTTACTGCCTTCAACCATCAGGAAGAAGCCGTTTTCGTTGCGCGAGAGCTTCTCGATCGCTTGGCGGGTCATCTCTTCGATCGACGGTTGCTCGTCCGGATTGCGATCGATATCATACGCCATCTCGCGGTCGCCATACAACGCCCACATCTTATCATTCTTGTCGGCGCGCATACCCTGCAGGTTATTGCGGTACACCTTGTAACCGTTGGCCGTCAGGTATTCCTCCTGATCGTCCGTGAGCAGGGAAACACCACCGCCGATCACCACATCCAGGTCGTTATGCACCATCTGGGGAACGATCCAATGATAATTCCCCCGGCGATAGCTGTGCGCCGAGCAGTCGGCCGGCGTAGCATGGGGAAACTCACAGGTGAAAACCAGGCCGGTAGCCTTCTGCTGGGTCATCTTCATCGCTTCCAGTACGGTCACCAGCGGCTGGTAGGCGCGTGCCGGATCCATCGGGTAGATATCATTCTCCGGATCGGGCAGGGGATGAGTAGATACATAGCCTGTCCGGCTCGGATAACCGGTCATATAACAGGAAGTGGTAGGCGCGGAGTCACCGATGGGCGCGTTCGACGAGAAGGTGCTGACCGTACCCGACAGGTAAGGGTCGATATGCAGATTCGGCTTGTCCGGATTCGTATACCATTGCAGCCAGCGGGATACGGAGACAACGGGCAACGAGCACCCGTCGGGGATCATAACGATCAGGTTCTTGACCGACTTAACCTCTTCCGGTCGGTTGGCCTGTGCCGGCAGAATCACAATCGCCAACAGCAGGAATAATAGCGTTACTCTTTTCATCATACTTGTCTTTATTTCGTTTTTTTATAAGATATTTATTTGTTCGAAAGGAAGTTGAACAATCGCTTCCTCGCAAACCGTCAGTTTCTCCAGCCCCGCTTCCGTCACCCGGAAGCTATTCTCAATGCCCACAGCCCCGACGCCCGGAATTACGAACTTCGGCTCCAAAGCAAAGACCATATTGGGCGCCAACACCTCTTTCGAGCGGGGGGTAAGGACCGGCAACTCATTGATCTGTATCCCGATCCCATGCCCGACAAACTTAGCCTGCTGCCGGGTACCCATAAAGAATTGACTCAACCCCTCTCTCTCCACGATGGCCAATGAGCGGTTGTACAACTCGGCGCACGGGGTGCCGGGACGGCTGATCTCTTCTATCTCCTGTTGGATATTCAGGGCTACCTGATGGGCACGGTAAGCCTCCCCGGGCAGCTTGCCGACGGAGAACACACGGGTCATGTCCGTAATATAAGGTGTGTAATTCCCGGCCATATCCACCATGATGGCTGTCCCTTCTTTCAGGGGGGTGCCGTTTGCCCCGATAGGCAGTGAGGCATTCGGCCCGCCGCCGCCCAACGCAAAGTCGAAAGGGGAGGGGGTCTCCGCATTCTCACCGGCCAATAGGCTCCCCATAAAGATATCCATATTGCTGCCGAACGTACGGAAGAGTCCCATCGAACCGTTCCGGCGCATGCGGGCCTCTATCTCGTATTGCAATTCCAGATCGGTCATTCCCGGACGGAAACAGGCGGGGATTTCGGCATACGTCAGCGCATGTTGCCTGGCTGAAAAACGAAACTGCTCGATCTCCCAGGGCGTTTTGATGCTGCGGATCTGGCGGAGGACTTGCGTCGCGTTCCCGGTCTCCCGGGGCTGGAACGCCGTTTGCAGGCGTATGTACGTATTGTAGGTCAATTCGTCGGCCTCCAACAGCAGCTTTTGTGGCATCGGTATCTGCAGCTCGGCGAAAAGCTCCGGCATCTGTTCCGGTTTGCGTATGTACCTTACCCTTTCGCCCGTCAGCCCGTTCGGACGCAAAACAAAAAACCACGGAGCGCCTTCAGCCGGAAGATAAAAATAACCGTTAAACACTCTTCCTGTCGCATAAAACAGGTTTACATCCATATGTAAAAGGCATCCGTCAGCGTTTATTTTCAACAGGGCCTCTTGCAACCGGCTCCATTTCAGTTGCAGGTCTTCTTTTAACTCTTTTTGTATCATCATCGGGTGTTTGTTTCTACAAGCCCCCAAATTTAGTGCATTTGAATCATAGAAAAGGTTAAGAAAGCTTTCAATACCAAAAAAAGAGGCTGCCCCGCAACCGGAACAGCCTCTTTTTTTGATTTTATCGATTGATTAGAGCGGAAGTGTTCCCCCCACCAAGATCACCACGAGCAATGCCAGGATCGCATACAACTCAGGGAATACAGCCATTACCATCGTTGCACTGAACACATTATGTCCGGCGCCTACCGCCTGGATACCGTTGGCACAAACCTGTCCCTGACGGATAGAAGAGAAGAGAGCGGCAAATCCCATCATCGCGCCGACGCCTAAAATCGCGCAAGCATTGAACATACTCATTTCAGGAATAAGGAACTTCTGCAACATAAAGTAAGCCACGAAGCCATACAACCCCTGTGAGCTCGGCAAGGCGCTGAGCGCGATATACGTACCCATCGCGTCCGGGTTCTTTTTCATCGCTCCTACTACCGCGTTACCACAAATTGTCACACCATAAGCACTACCTATAAAAGATAGTCCCGTCATCAGACCGATACCAATGTAAGCTAATAATACTGGTTCCATAACTAAATCGTTTTAAATTATTTATTGTATTTATATTGTTTCTTAATTCGTAGTCATTCACTCGCTTTGCGACTCTTTTGACTACTTAACTACTTAACTCCTTTGACTCCTTTTAAACTACGCTTTCTTAAAAGGTACGTAGGCCTTGCCTCCGCCTTCAAATTCTGAATTCTTATAATACTCGACAAAGACCAGACGGATCGGATGCACCAGTGAGCTGATCATGCAGAGTCCGAAGTTTAAACTGTGTCCTACCAATAGGATCAACAGCATCGCAATGAACTGTGCCACGCCCGGCAGGCTTTCCGTCATGGAGACCGCCAGCGAGTTGAAGACACCGCCCAGGATCGATCCCGTCAGCCCCACGGCAAACAAACGGATGTACGACAATACATCGCCCAACAAGCCGAAGACCATATTGTAGGTATTCCACAAGCCGGCACCGAAGTTCAAGAGAATGTTCTTGCCCGGCGTATTGTACAAGAGCGCGATCACAAGGCCCAGCGCCGCTATCCCATACAAGGTATAGACAAGCGGTTCCGGCAAATGCACCTCCAGCATCGGAAGGCCGAACACACACGCCAACGCCGCAATCACAAACACCCAGGCAAAAGAAGCCAGGCTATACTTGAAGCCGCGCTGCACCTTTACCTTATACGCGCCGATCGCTTTGGCGTAGACAATATGGATGATCCCGATAATGATCGAGAGGGTCATCAGGTTGTCGCTACTCAGGAAATAGTCCTTCACGGCGGCAAACTGCGGAATATCCACCAGGGCAATACCAAAGAACGAGCCGGTCAATGCACCGACCACTACCGTCATGCCGCCCAACCATTGGAACAATGTCAGGAAAGGCCGGACGCCTTCGCTCGCTTTGCGTTTGAGGAACGTACACAATAACAGGATCAATAAGCCATAGCCGCCGTCGCCAAAACAAAGTCCGAAGAACAGCATAAAGAAAGGCGCCACGAATGGTGTCGGGTCGAACTCCTTGTAATTCGGCAGGGAGTACATCTCTGTAATCGGTTCGAACAATTTCGTATAGCTGTTATTCTTTAGTTTGATAGGGATCTTATCGTCGTCCTGTATCTCGAGCTGTTGATAGAAGAAACCTTCTTTATCCAGCCCTTCTCCCATCGCTACCGCTTTATCTTCGGTCACCCAGCCTTCGAGACACATCAGTTTGTCGTCGGCCTCACGTCCGGTCTGCACAAGCGTATGCGCCAGGTTGAACTCATCCTGCAGGATCTTATCCAGCTCCTTAAGCGTATGGATCTCCGCGGCGGCCATCGCCATCATCTGCTCATCGGCCTGCCGGATCTCTTCATTGATCTGCTCGCGCTGCCGGTGCAACTGCGAGAGTCCCACTTCCGGCATCTTCGCCCGCTCGGCATCGATATCGGCCGGCGCCTTCCCTTGGGTGACGGTCACGAAGTAGGTCACCGACTGGAAGTTATTCACCAGAAAAGCATTATACTCTTCGCCCCACGAAGGTTCGTAACGCGAGGTCGGACAAGAGAAGAACGAAACCACATAGCCTTCTTCGCGCAGCCGGTGAATGGTCTGCATATCGAAGTCGCCCCAGAGCTCCATATAATCGAGGTCTTTCAATACGGCCTGCCGCTTGGCCAGTAACCGTCCTTTCACTTCCTGCTGCTCTTCGATCGCTTGCGCCAACGCCATGCCTTCGATTTTATCGATCTGGCGGGCCGGTGCCGGTATGACCTCTTTCTGTTCACCGTTCAGCTTCTCGAGCATCCGGATCAGTGTACTCACCCGCTTGCGTTCGGCCAGCATCTTTTGCAGATTATCAAAATCGGCAATCGATTGGGTCTCTTTCACATGCACCACACCCAGGTCGCGCAAGACCGTGAGGAAGCGGTCGTATTCCTTATGATACACCATAAAGGCATATTTCTTCATCGGGACAATCATAATACTTCCTCCTCTTTTTGTTGCCGTTTCTCCAGGTTCGTTCGCATGATCTTCTGTGAAGCTTTCGAAAGACTCTCTTCGTCTTCCATGTAACGCTTCACTTTCCGGATCGCATCTTTATATCCCGGGATCTGTACCTTCTCAAAAAGGTTCACTTTCTGAGTAGTTTTCTTCCGGGCGTGTTCTAATAACTCCAGCTTCATCCCCGCGAACTCCGCTTCGATACCTGTGCGGGCCAATTGTTTCAACAATTCGATCCCTTCGGTATACCACGACGGGGTATTGAAAAGGCTATAAGGCTTGATCGCAAACTGAATATCATCCAGTACGGGAACCATCACACCGGCGAATTTGCGAGACGAAAGCGATACATCTTTCACCTCGATCAATTCGGGCGTAAACTCATTCCATAGAGCGACCATACTCTGATAGCCCAATATCTCATTCTCGAGCTGAAGTTCCAATGCCTTCGCTTCATCCTTGGTGCGTTTCACCTCCACACGCAACGCGCTCTCCTTACTTTTGATCGTAGGAAGCGAACGCTCACGCATCTTCAGGTTCTTCTCCAACTGCTGAAGCGATGTTTTGTTATATTGAAACTTTATTGCCATACGTTACAATTTGAAAATGACATTTTCAAATTGACAATTGACAATTGATAATTGACAATTGACAATTAAATGTCCATTTCGTATTTCAACTATTTTGCTCATTTTTATATCCTGTTTCATCTTCCAATACTATTAATTGTCAATTGTCAATTATCAATTGTCAATTTCGACAAGTATTGGAAATGCTTCATTTCCAATACTTGTCAACCAGCTCCTGCTTGATATTCACCTCCGTGGGTTTGAAGTATTCGCCAAACAGACCCCAGGCGACATCCAACATCTCGGTCGTATTGAGGTTGACGTCGATCGCCAACAGTTTATCGGAATATTCTTTGGCGAAAGCCAGCGTACGGTTGTCGTAGTCCGTCAGGTCGAAACCATTCTCCATCTTCGTCTTCGCATTGGCGGCATCGGCATACAGACGTACGGCAGCGTTCATCACCTGCGGATGGTCTTCGCGTGTCTTCTTGCCGGTAACCAGCTGTTTCAAACGGGAGAGGCTTCGGAACGGGTCGACGATTACCTTACCGATATCACTGTCGCGACGCAGATAAAGCTGTCCTTCGGTGATATACCCTGTATTATCGGGCACCGCATGGGTGATATCCCCACCGGAAAGCGTAGTCACAGCAATAATCGTGATCGAACCCCCATCGGGGAACTGCACCGCTTTCTCATAGATCTTCGCCAGATCCGAATAGATAGAGCCCGGCATCGAGTCTTTCGACGGGATCTGGTCCATACGGTTGGATACGATCGCCAAGGCATCGGCGTAGTTGGTCATATCGGTCAGCAAGACCAATACCTTCTCGTTCTTTTGCACCGCAAAATATTCGGCTGCCGTCAACGCCATATCAGGCACCAGGATACGTTCCACCGAGGGGTCTTCCGTGGTATTGATAAAGCTCACGATACGGTCGAGTGCTCCGGCATTACTGAATGTGTTCTTAAAGAACAGGTAGTCGTCATTGGTCATCCCCATCCCGCCCAGGATAATCTTATCCGACTGGGCACGCAAGGCCACCATCGCCATCACCTGGTTGAACGGTTGGTCCGGATCGGCGAAGAACGGGATCTTCTGTCCGGTTACCAATGTATTGTTCAGGTCGATACCCGCGATACCCGTGGCAATCAGTTCCGAGGGTTGCTCGCGGCGTACGGGGTTCACCGAGGGACCGCCAATCTCCACCTCTGTCCCTTCCGGCACAGGGCCACCGTCGATCGGTTCACCATAGGCGTTAAAGAAGCGTCCCGCCAGCTGGTCGCCCACCTTGAGTGTCGGCGCCTTGCCCATAAAGACCACTTCAGCATTCGTACGAATACCTTCCGTGCCGGAGAACACCTGCAAGGTCACTTCATCACCCATAATCTTTACTACCTGAGCCAGCTTGCCGTCGACCGACGCCAATTCGTCATACCCTACCCCTGTTGCCTTCAACGAACAGGTAGCCTTTGTAATCTGGGTAATCTTTGTAAATATCTTTTGAAAAGCCTTCATATAAAAACTTTGTTTTTAAGTTGAAAATTGAAAGTTGAAAGTTGAAAATGAATAGAACTTCACTAAGCATCTTCTTACTTTAATCTCTAATTTTCAACTCTCAATTTTCAACTGAATAAGTTCAGAGAGTTCCTCATTGAACGTATTAAATTTCTCACTCTTAAACTCCGAGTAGTTCATCTGTTTCAGGATATTGATCATCTTCTTGAAGTAGTCGGACACCTCGTTGAAGTTCTCAAAATGGAATTCCTTATTACAGATATCCACGATCTTGTCCAGCATATATTCCTGGCGTTCCAGGGAGGTGACCGAGTCGATCTCATCGAACGCGTCCTGTTGCAGGATCACAAAGTCGATCAATTCGGATTTCCAGAAGATCTCATGGTATTCAACCGGCACACCGTCGTCCCCAAGGATATTGATCTGTTCGGAGATCTCTTTCCCACGCAACATACGGGTCTTACATTCGTTCACCTTATCGATCCAGGTCGGAGAGATATGCTTCGCTATATATTCTTGAAATTCGGGATACTCCAGGTATTTGGAATAACTGTCGATCGGATTTACCGCCGGATAACGCTTCTTGTCCGCACGATCCTGCTCGAGGGCATAGAAACAGCGGGCTACCTTCTTGGTGTTCTCCGTCACCGGTTCTTTGAGGTTACCTCCCGCGGGAGATACCGTACCGATAAAGGTGACCGAACCGGACTTGCCGTTATTCAGTTCCACATATCCGGCGCGCGCATAGAAGTTGGCGATGATCGCCGACAAGTCCATCGGGAACGCATCCGGTCCGGGAAGCTCTTCCAGCCGGTTCGACATCTCACGCAACGCCTGTGCCCAGCGCGAGGTAGAGTCGGCCATCAGTAACACTTTCAATCCCATGCTCCGGTAATATTCCGAAAGGGTCATTGCCGTGTACACGGAAGCCTCACGGGCTGCCACCGGCATATTCGAAGTATTGGCAATAATAATGGTACGTTCCATCAGTTTACGCCCTGTATGCGGGTCGGTCAGGTGTGGGAACTCGGCGAAGATCTCCACCACCTCGTTCGCACGTTCACCGCAGGCGGCGATAATCACGATATCGGCTTCCGCCTGTTTCGAGATCGCGTGCTGCAATACGGTCTTTCCCGTACCGAACGGACCGGGGATAAAGCCCGTACCGCCTTCAACGATCGGGTTCAGCGTATCCATCGTGCGCACACCGGTCTCCAGGAGTTTGAACGGACGGGGTTTTTCTTTATAACAGGTTACGGCTTTCTTCACCGGCCAGCGCTGGATCATATTGACTTTGATGTCTTCACCCTGCGCGTTGGTCAAGACGGCGATATCATCCACAATGGTATATTCGCCTTCTTCCACGACGCTCTTGACCGTGTATGTTCCTTCAAAGACAAAAGGAACCATGATCTTGTGGGGCTGGAAGTTCTCATCCACCTCACCCAGCCAATCACCGGCAATCACCTTATCGCCGGCTTTCGCCAGGGGTTTGAAAGCCCATTTCTTCTCGTTATCCAAGGCGTAAGTATAATCCCCGCGTTTGAGGAATACGCCTTCCATCTTATCCAGGTCGTTCTGCAACCCGTCGTAGTTACGCGAGAGCATACCCGGTCCCAAGGTCACTTCAAGCATGTGGCCTTCAAATTCAGCTTCATCGCCTACCCGCATCCCGCGTGTACTTTCAAAGACCTGAACGAAAGCATTCTTGCCGATCACTTTGATAACCTCCGACATCAGCTTCACGCCATCGACGGAGATATAACAAATCTCATTCTGGGAAACGGGTCCATCTACCTCTACGGTAACCAGATTGGATACGATCCCCTTTACTATTCCTTTCGTAGCCATTTATTATTTATTTAGTATTGTTCTTTTTAAATTCACCTAACGCATTATCACTGCCTTTTTTCATGCCGCCGATCAGTTCGCGGAAAGTCTTTTCACCGGCTGCCCGGTCGAGCGAGGTCCAGCGTTCGATCATCTCCAGCTTCAATATATAGGCAAACACACTCTCGACATCAAAGGTCTTAAAGAATGTCTCGTCGTCGAGCCAATGCCACTTCAGCTGATCCAGCCGCTTCTCCCGCAACAATAGGTCGGTCTCTTCCGCTATGCGCTGCAGTTCGGGCAGATAGTCTACCGCGTCGCCCAGACCGAAATCCCGGGCATTCGACGTGCGCAACACTTGGGCGATCTCATTGTCACCGACAATATACAGTGCTTTATCCAGACCGTACTTACGGGCGGTAATAGCCGTCAATACGTTGTTGATATTCAGGTTCAATTCATACCAATAGGCAATGAAGCGGTTGGCGTTACGCATGGCGTAGTCGTAATAACGCCCCGCCAGACGGTCTTCCCAGGAGATTTGTTGGCCCGCTACCACCTCTTTGTCTTCCTCTGCCAGATAGTCCCGCAGGAAAGCGATCATATAAGGCGGCAAGGCGTTCTTCGCCAACGGCTCCTCTTCGCGCAAGGCGGTAAGCACCGCTTTGAAGTCGGCATCGGCAAACTGTCCGCGCGCGTCCCGTATTTTCTGCGGATGCAACAACAGATCCAGCAGGTTCTGATTGTCGTAGCGCAGGAAGAACAGATCGAGCAGCTTCCGGTCTTTATCCGTCAGCACGTCTTTCAACTCTTCCCGAAATTCATCGACAGAGAAGGGGATCTTGCTATCATCCAGAGAGATGTTAGGAAGTCCCGCTATTAAGTAATAATACTTACCCATATCAGAACAACATTTCAATCAGTTGGGGACGGAGAAATTCGGTAAAGAATGTAACAAACTCTTCTTCTCCAAAAGTAACCTTATACGAACCGTCGGCAGGCACCACCGTGAAAGAGGCGGCTTTCCCACTGACCTGTTCTATTTTAATTCCTTTATTCAGTAGTTCTTTCGCGTTCGCTTCGAAATAGGCGGTCAGTTCCTTGGCATTCGCCGTCTGAACCGTCAACGCGCCGGTCTTGGCCCACTCCCGAGCCATCTCCAGAATAACCTTTTGCATAAAATCTTTATCGGTCACGGCAGCCTTCACGTTCGAAGAGGTGATCTCTCCGGTGATCATATTGGTCACTTCGCTCTTCAAAGCCCCTACGGCCTGGTTGGCAAACAGCTTTAATTCCGCTTCCGTATTCTTTTTCAACTCAGCCGCTTTCTTCTCCGCCTCAGCAAGAATCTGCTTGGCCTCGCTCTGCGCACCGGTAAGGATAGACTCTTTCTGGGATTGGGCATCCTCGATAATGCGTTTCGCTTCTTCGTTACCCTTCTCTACACCCTCACGATAAATCTTGTCAGTCAGTTCCTGAATCTTTGTATCCATCTCGAATATATTAAATGTTATTAGTCGTTTAAAGCTCTTGAGCGCCTTTGTTTTCCTTTCTGCTCTTTCCCAAGCAATTAGAAAGGAAACGCCTACAAAGTTAATCGTTTTCACGAATTAGCCTAAAAATATTATTACTTTTGTTTGGTCAAAAACAACGCAAACATGTTCTCAATTCGAACTGCCGATCCGAATGATCGCTACCTGATTAATGAATTAGCCTCCCAGGTGTGGGGCAACACTTACGGACATATACTCTCCAAAGAGCAATTAGACTATATGTTCAATATGATGTATGCCCCGGAGAGTATAGCCCGCCAGATCACAGAACTGGGGCACCAGTATTTCATCGTTTCCCACGATAATATCCCCTCGGGATACCTCTCCATCGAACAGCAGGATGCCCACACCTATATCTTCCAGAAGATCTACGCCCTGCCCCGGACACAGGGCACCGGCATGGGCCGCTATATGATCGAACAGGGCATTGCCTACCTGAAAAGTATCCATGCCCAGCCTTTCTCGGTCATCCTGTATGTCAACCGGGAAAACCCTGCCTTGGGTTTCTACCGGCACCTGGGCTTCGAGGTGATCGACACGCGCGACCACCCTATCGGCAACGGATATTATATGAACGATTATATCATGTCGATCAATATATCCGAGTGACCACCGGCACATCTTTCGGAATACTATGCGGATTTTAACCTAAAAACCATACGCCTTTGAGGGGAGAGTAAAAGGGTTCAAAAAATTACTCGCGCGAGTAATTTCATTTACCCGCGCGAGTAACTCAAAATATCCCCTGGGCTTTGTTTTCGACTTATGGGAAACATTGGGGATCTGTGGAGTCGAATTATCTGTGACCAATAGTAAACTTACAACATCTCCACCACCTGCCGCTGTTTGTTGAAGAATTGCAGGCGTTCTTTCTCGCCGCTCTCGGAGATCAGGACCGAGGAGGCTTTCTGGGTATTGATCCAGTTTTTCATGCGGGCACAAACCAACGGATCTACGGTGTACATCGACCGCACGACAAACGCATTCAGGAAATACACCCAATGGTCGCCCGAATGCATATACGTATGGGTGGTATGGATATTCATCGAAGCGGTGTAAAACTCAAAATGATTGCCGGTCTCCTGGTATCTGCCTTGCGCCACCTGGGCTTCCAGGTCGTCGAGCAGTTGAAACAAATCATCCCGAAGCAATTGGGTGTCTGTCGAATTGATCAGGTCGATACTCTCATAGTATTTGATGTCGCGCACCAGGTTGGGTATGATCCGGATATCCCAGATGTAGAACGTGTTCTTGAATCTCTGGAGACTTTCGCCTTCGATCCGCTGCAAGGCCTTAAACCGGTCGTTGATCTCAACCGTCTCGAAACGTTTGAAATCATTCAGATCCGTATAATAACGCCCCCATTTGAACAGGAAGAACCGGGCAAGCTGGTCGTAATGGATAAAGAAAGCCCGGTTTAAGATACCCAATGCGGCACCCAATTCCGAGTCTTCCCCATTGACAAACTTCTCCGAACAGAACAACTGCTCTTCCAATAGGTCGTATATGATGCCGTTCTCATCGGTGATAAAAGGCATCTCCAGTTTCATGGTTTTGTAATCTCTCTCTCGGACATTATCGATCAGCTCGTCCAGTGAAATCGCGAACCGTTTGGCTATACTCCCCAACTCATCGACCGAAAAACGGACATCCTCACGCAACCGCCGGTAGATCGACGTCTTATCCGTATCGAGTAAGTCCGCCAGAATATCGGCTAATTCGGATCGGTTGGGGAATCTTTTGTTCAGCGTTTCTAAAAAAATAGTATTTAGCTTCTTATTTTTCATAGCAAAGCACTTTTTATTACACATCCCTTACTGACAAATATAAGTATTATTCTTTTGATAAGCAATACTTTAGTTCTAAATAAATCATAATATGCCACAAAAAAAAATCCCAAGACAGAAAGTGCCACAACTCCGGCCTGTAGCCTTTCACTTTTGTACCCAAGAGGAAAAAAACGGTTGTTTTAAGGCAGTATTTGTATTTCAAACGCTGCAAAAATGCACATTTCAATCTCAAAAGAGGATATCTCCGGATTACCGTTGTTTTTTGCCACAAAAGAAGGTGCATTTTTGTCTTTTTAATGCTTGACTGGCCTCTTACTTCTCTCTAATTTCGCTATGAAAAAGAAAAAGTAATTCGTGATGACGAAAAACAATGAAGTCATAACGCAACCTCTGACCGTGTACTTCATCGCGTAAAGTATAAATAAGAATAGTGCAAACCGGATAGGCTTCAATAAAAAATGAATGCTGTGATCAAAAGATGGAATATACTATTGTTGTTGCTTTTACTCTCCGTCGCCGGAAAGATAGATGCACAAAAGGTAGCCGAAAAAACGAATCTGTTTTACTGGGCGACCGGCACGCCGAATATCGGTGCCGAAGTGGCCTTGTCCAACCGGTGGACTTTTGATTTTTCGACCGGATACAATCCCTGGGAACTGCCCGACGAGATGACCCTGCGCCATTGGATGGCCCGGGTCGAGCCGCGTTTCTGGCTATGGAAACCTTTTATGGGCCATTTCATCGGTGCCCATGCGACATACGCACAATATAATATAGGTAATATCTCCTTTATTCCCGGATTGGAAGAATACCGTTACAAAGGCAACCTCTATGGCGGTGGCCTGACCTACGGATATCACTTGGTATTGAAAGGCCGTTGGGGCTTGGAATTCTCCGTCAGCGCCGGCTATCTGCAGATTGATTATGATAAGTATTCCTGCACCGGATGCAGCGAACTGGTCGATCAGGCCAGCCGTTCGTATATCGGCCCGACTTGGGCGGGGGTGACGCTGGTGTATTTTTTGTATTGAGGAGAGGAGTGGTCAGTAGTTGGTAGTTGGTAGTTGGTAGTTAGGAGATAGGAGATAGGAGATAGGAGATAGGAGGAGAGAAGAATAAAAAAAGATAAGGAGATAATAAAGATAAAAAAAGAAAAAGATGAAACGCTATTACATATATATAATAATAACACTGTTCTGGGTGGTTGTGGCTACGGCCACGGCACAGCAGGAGGCGGAGCCGATCCGGATCACCGATGTGGTGTTTAAGATCGACGACGACAGCCTGCAGCTCAACTGCCGGATCCAGCTGACGGGCATAGAGATCAAGACATACCAGTCGCTCGAGTTAGCCCTGGCCATCGAAGCGGGAGAGAAGAAAGCCCTGCTGCCGCCGATCGTCTATGCCGGACGCCTCCGCCACCGCTACGACGAACGCCGGCGTAACCTCTACGGACAGATAAACGCACTTAAGCCCTACCAGGTCTATACCACGGTCCGAAAAGAAAACGTCTACACGCTGGACTATCAGGCAAAGATCCCCTACGGCCACTGGCTCGACCAGGCCGCCCTCACCTTGCAACAGACATTCGAAAGCAATGGCTATGTGATGAAGGATAAGCAGGTGCTTAGTGATAATTTAAGGAATTAAAGAAAAAAGCAAAAAGCTCTTATGAATTCCTATGAGTTCCTATGAACTCCTATGAATTCCTAAGCCCTAAAAAAAAACAACAATGCCCTCTCGCCCCAACATATTACTCCTCCTTATCGCAGGCCTCTTCTTGACTGCCTGCTCTAACGAGACATTGCTCCATACCGACCTGATCCCCCCCGGCTCATGGGGTGAGGATGTTGCCGGCCTGGTGGTGCACCTGGGCACGGTCCGCACGCGTGCCGACGAGCGTGTGCAGCCGCTCGACGGGGAGAATGCGATCCGCTCCGTCGCCTGCTTCGTGCGCACCCGCGACTACGGCAAGCCGGGCGACGACGACTACCGCCAGGGTGCTTTCCGCTCTTATCTACTGACCGACGACGATATCACCGACAACGGCGACGGCTCCTTCACCACCTCCCTGCGTGTCAAGAGCCCCAGCTTCGCCGGCAAGAGCGAGGTGGCGGTGATCGCCAACTACCGCGAGAACGGTCTCACCGACGCCTTGCAGCGTGTAAAGACCTGGGACGATCTCTATACCCTGGTCTCCGCCGAGACGACCGCCGATGGCGTACAGCCGCCCTTGTTGATGCTCGGCTATAAAGAGGTCACATTGATCCAGGGACTGGCCGTGACCGAGACGATCCACCTGCAGCGCCTGGTCGCCCGGATCGATATCGTCAATGCTGCCGCCAACGCACCCGGTAAGCCGTTCCTGTTGACCTCCGTCGAGCTCATTAACCCCAAGAAATATACCTTTATCGTCGAAGGCAACGAGAACAGTTACGATATCCCCGTGCGTCCGACGGGCAATAAAGAATGGCATTCCGACGACAACATCCATATCCACGGCCTCTACACCTACGAGGCCGCCAATGACGGCTCGGTGCCCCATACCGCCCTGTTGATCAAAGGCACACTGGGCGGCGAGCCCTATACCAAACGCATCGAGATGATGCAGGACGGACAGATCATCCCGCTCACGCGCAATACCTGCTACCGGTTCCGCCTGGCGCCCGCCGACGAAGGGCTCGAGGTGGAGTGGTCGCTTGCCGTCAGCGAATGGTCGGAAGGAACGACCATCCCCGTGCAACCCGTATTCAAACGTCCCGAATACAAAGATATCGCCTTCACCGACGATGAGGGACAGCCCAGCGCGCGCAGTTTCTGGAACGAAGAGACGCAGACCGCCTACCTCGACGACCTCGACGAAGGCTATCGCATCACCTTCGTGGTCAATAATATCCAGAGCACCGAGCCCGAGGTGATCCTGCTCGACGGCAGTTGGGACGAATTGGGACTGGAGACGCCCGAAGCGCGCAAAGCCTTTGTGCAGAAGCTCGAAACTTACCTCGAAGAGGGACAGTTGCGCGAGCTCTACGAAGTGACCTTCCCGCAGAAACCGCTCGAGAACTTCGAGATCGAGATACGTATCGAGAACGGTGCCAAGCCCGAGCTCTTCACGAGTTTCCGCCTGCTCTTCGCCCCCGACTATACGTGTGCGATCGAAGACCTGCATTTTGTCGATGGCTACGGCAACGATATTAGTGCCAATACCTGGTTCCCCGACCGGCTGACCTGCCTGATCGACCACGTGCAGCCCCACGATGCCATCTGGTTTGCCGTACGCTCGATCCAGGGCACGACCTACTACCTGGGCATCACCGAGGACGGACTCGACGACCTGGGTGTCCACTCGGTCGATGACCTGATCTATAAGTACCATACCGAAGTCGACGGTATCTATACCCTCGACTACTACGGGATAGTCTTCCCGCAAGCGCCTGCCGCCGATGTCCATGCGGAATTGCATCTATTGAATGCCGCCAACCTCGACTACGGCACGTCGCTCACGCTGACGACCAACCATACGATCTACCCCGGTACGAACACCCGTGCCGTGCGGATCGACAACCTCTACTGGGCGCCTGTCAACGTAGGGCAGACCCTGCTCGAGACGGATTCGCCCTCGACCGCCTCCACCGGAAACTATTTCCAATGGGGCCGTAACAAAGCATTCACGCAAAACCCCGAACCGGCGAGTTCCTGGGGACCGTTCTCCCTGGCCTACGCGACCACGGGTGCCTACAAAGACAAGTTTATCTATAACACGATGGCACCGTTCGACTGGCTTACGTCGAACTCCACCGACCAGAATATCCGCAACCCCTTCTGGAGCAACGCCGCCAATACCCCCTGTCCCACAGGATGGCGCCTGCCGACACAGGCCGAGTTTATCCGCCTGCGCGACAGCCGCGACGGCTCCGTACAGGGCGAGCACAAGAAGTCGCGCCGGTATATCATCGGCGACGACTACCAACCGCTCTATTTTCCCTATATGGGGAACATCCGTCCCAACGACGGCAAGATCAACAGCGCCCCCCTCTTCCGGGATATCGCCCTCTGGGCTGCCGATGGCAGTGGTAAGCAACAGGGATACGCCCTGCATATTAATAGCGACCTGAGTATCACGGTTACTGCGGACTATCCGGCCTCCGGCTATGGGCTGCGGTGTGTGAGGGAGGTATTGATGGAATAGAGCACCTTATGAACTCATAGGAACTCATAAGAACTCATAAGAACTCATAAGAACTTCTGACTCCTATAACTCCTATGAATTCCTATGAATTCCTATGAGTTCCTATGAATTCCTAAGAACTCCTAAAAAAAAGAAATTATGACCTACAAATTAGCACTCACAAACAACGGCCTACAAGCCCAAAAGCTCCTCCGCCCAGCGAAGGACAAAATAGCTTATGCGTATGAAAAGAGAAAAAAATAGTTTGCAATTATCCCTCTTCCTATGGCCTGTACACCATCGGAACCGCCTGCCGGCCCCGATGCAAAAGCCGCCCTGGAAGATCCTCTGTTGCGAAGGCACGATCCTGATCGCCACTTCGGAGCAGCGAAGAAGACTAAGTAGTCAAAGTAATTAAAGTAATCACTACTTAATTACTAATGAGTAAAATATAAAATAACGACCAAGGTGCAAATTCCTATGAGTTCCTATGAATTCCTATGAGTTCCTATGAGTTCCTATGAATTCCTAACAAAAAAGAAATGCTAAAAAAATGAAACTGTCAACGACATCCTTTCTCCTCTTACTGGTCGGAGCCATCCTTGCCTCCTGCCAGCATGTGTCTATCCACCCCGATACACCGGCTCCCGATCCGTACGGTCCCCACGATGATCTCATCGCCGGGCTGACCTTGCGCTTTGGATCCGTCCGTACGCGTGCCGATGTCGTCGAAGTATTAGACGGAGAGACCGATATCCAATCGATTGCCTGTTTCGTGCGCACGAAAGACTTCGGAAAGCCGGGCGAGCCGACCTACCGCCAGGGTGTGTTCCAATCGTTCTTCTTCAAAGACGACGAGATCACCGACGAGGGGAACGGCAGCTTCTCTATCGACCTGGATATCCAAAGCCCCAGCGTAGCCGGCAAGACCGATATCGCCGTCATTGCCAACTACCGCGAGAACGGTCTGGAGACTGCCTTACAGCAAGTGGCGCAATGGCATGAACTTTTCGAACAGGTCTCCGCCCCGGTGACTGCCGCGGGTATCCGGTCGCCGCTGTTGATGTTCGGTTATAAAGAAGTCGCGCTCTCCCATACCGTGGAGACGACCGTGACCCTGCCCGTGCAACGCCTGGTCGCCCGCTTCGATATCGAGAACAAAGCAGCCGACGCGGCAAAGAGACCGTTCCTGTTGAAATCCGCCGAGATCATTCACCCCAAACAATACAGCTTCTTGATCGGAGGCAACGATGAAGCATACAATATCCCTGTGTTCGATGGTCATTTCCAGGCCGTCGATTGCGCGGACAATAAAAATATCAAAGGGCTCTACACTTACGAGACCGCCAACGACGGCTCCGTCGCCCATACCGCTCTCTTGATCCGCGGCACACTCGACGGCAAGGCCTACAGCAAACGCATCGACCTGATGCAAGACGGCGAGATCATCGCCCTGGCACGTAACACCCGCTACGCGATCACACTCACCCCGGCTGCCGACGGACAAGGGGTCGACTGGTCGTTCACGGTCGACGACTGGTCGGAAGGCACCGTCATCCCCGTCAAGCCCGATTACCAGCAGCCGATCCTGGGAAATTTCACCTTCGAAGATGACAAAGGAGCCCTGACCACGGCAAACACCTGGCAGGAAGACACCCGCACCGCCTTATTGAAACAGATAGCGGCCGGATATAAGATACGGTTCACCGTCGACAGCCCGCAGAACACCCGCGTCTCTATCTCTTTCCCCGAAGGCACCTGGGCACAGATGGGCATCACCACCGATGCCGAAAAACAAGCGTTTGTGCAACGGAGCGCTTCCGCTTCCAACGGTTTATTGATCCAGGAAGAGTATGTGATCGAATTCCCTGCCTTTATCGATGAGTTTGTCGCCGAGGTACGGGTCGAAAGTGCCACCAACCCCCGCTATTTCGAAACCTTCCGCTTGGTTTCCAACCCGACGTATCTCTGCGTCCTGGAAGATGCCTGGATGGAAAGTGCGACAGGCGTACGGATAGAAGATGGCTGGAACAATTCGACGAGAACCTTCCGCTTAGATGACAAGCCCAAGAATAAGATCCGGTTCACGGTCAAAAGCACCGGCAATGCCAATGTCAGCCTCCAGCCCGTTTCCGGTAATATCAATGCCTTGGGGGTGACAGAGACAGATATCCGATTAGTCTCCCAACGCACGACAGGCGACTACACGGTCCAGGAGTTCGAGCTCGGCTTCCCGGCAGCGATCATGGAGGACGTGCAGGCGAAACTAATTATCTCAAGCTCAAATAATCCGCTGGGCTACGATATTGTGATCGTGCTCGATAACCTGCCCGGCCGATATGGCGACGACGGGCTGGCGGGTGTACGCTTCGGCACCACCTATTGGGCGCCGCTCAATCTGGGCGCGACCACCACCGACAATACCAACCCCTCGACCGCTTCCACCGGATACTTCTACCAGTTCGGACGCAATACGCCGTTCACCCAGTATCCGGCGCCGGCAATAGAAGAAGGACCTGTCGGCTGGGATAAACGCCATACCACGATCTTTTATTATACGCCGGAGATTGCTTCCAAGTACGACTGGGTAAGAGATTACGGAAACGAGCGGGCTACCCGCGACGCCTTTTGGCTCAGCCCGGCAAACACCCCTTGTCCCCAAGGCTGGCGATTGCCTACCCGGACGGAAGTCCTTCAGTTTGTAAGCGCGACCAAGAGTAATTACGCGTTGGAAACAGAGCAGAAACGCTGGCGTTTCACCGGCGATGATGGAAAGACATTGTATATCCCCCAGACCGGATGGATCAATTACAAAGACGGAACGGTTAAATCGCCGGAAGAACCCCAGACCCGGTTATGGGCGTGCGAAGCTTACTTAGGCCGATACAACTACGCGTATGTTCTTTTGTTGGAGGGTAGCGATAAGATACAAAATAATAATATCGTTGCGGCGCAGGGCAATGCTGTTCGGTGTGTGAAGAGGGTTGGGGATTAGGGAGTGAAGGATCTTAAGGAGTTTGAGGGGTTTAAGGAATTAGAGCAATTAAGGCAAAAAGATATTACTGAAGTATAGTAAACAATAAGTTCAATTAAAAACAAAAAGAAAATGAAACATTATTTAGTAACATTTCTGCTCCTGGCGGGAGCTTTCCTATCCTCCTGCCAGGACGAGCCACTCGGCCAGGGGCCGGAGGGACCAGTAAGCCCGGTTGGTCCGGGCAGTAATGATATGGCTGGGTTAACCTTGAAGATCGGATCCGTACGTACGCGTGCCGACCAGGTAAATATATTGCCGGGAGAGCTTACGGTGAAGTCGATCGCTTGCTTTGTGCGCACCAAAGACTTCGGCAAGCCGGGTGATACAGGCTACAAACAAGGGGTGTTCCTGCCGTATTTTATCGACGATGAAAACGATATCGAAGATAATGGCGATGGCAGCTTTGAGGTCAACCTCGAGGTGCAAAGCCCCAGCGTAGCGGGAAAGAGTGATGTGGCGGTGATCGCCAACTACAAAGAGAACGGACTGGAGGCAGCCTTGAAAACTGTCACGCGATGGGATGATCTTCTGCAATTGACCACCCCTGCCGCCACCGCCGCGGGCATTAAGCGGCCGCTCTTGATGTTCGGTTATAAAGAGGTGACACTCTCGCATACGGCAAAGACCACCGAATCGATCAGTATGGAACGCCTTGTCGCCCGATTCGATATCGAAAACAAAGCTTTCGACGCGCCGAAGAAACCGTTCCTGTTGCAGTCGGTCGAGGTGATCAACCCCAAGACACAGGCTTACCTGGTTCCGGGCAATGAGGATACGTATAATATCCCGGTTTTGGAGACGGGTTTTACGAAGGTCGACTGCATCGAGCATAAACGCGTCGAGGGCATCTATACCTACGAAGCCGCCAACGACGGATCGGTTGCCCATACGGCATTGTTGATCCGCGGCACGCTCGACGGGGTCGCCTACGCGAAACGCATCGACCTGATGAAAGACGGTGAGATCATCGCCCTGGCACGCAATACCCGTTACCTGATCACGCTCAATCCCGCCGCCGACCAATCGGGTATCGACTGGTCGTTTACGGTCGACGACTGGTCGGAAGGCACCGTCATCCCCGTCAAGCCCGAATACCAGAAACCCGTCGCCAGCAATATGACCTTCGAAGACGCCGCCGGCCAGCCGGTTGCCGCCAATACGTGGGACAATACGATGAAAGCCTGCCTCCTGGGCTCGGTCAATGCCGGCGATAAGATCAAGTTTACGGTCGATAACCTGCAGAACACCAATGCCGTGATCTCCTTTATAAACGGCGACTGGGCAGACCTCGGCATCACCGACCAAGCCGGCAAAGACGCCTTTATCACCAGCAACGCGAGCATTGAGAGCAAAGCCACCGTGGTCAAAGAAGAATATACCATCACCTTCCCGGCGGCACCCACCACCGCTTTCGAGATGGAGATCCGCCTGGAAAGCAAAACCAAACCGGGTTATTACGAAAGCTTCCGCTTAATCTTCCTGCCCGAATTCGATTGTATGATTGAAGCGCCGAAATTATTAAGTGCAGCCGGGGGGGATGTCACAAATGGCAACTGGCATTTACCTTCTAAAACATTCTTTGTCGACCGTCCGGAAGGCAACTTTAAGATCACCTTTAAGGTCAAGACCTTCCATAGTTCGAAGGCGGAGTTAACGGTAACTTCAGGAAACCTAAGCTATCTGGGCATTACCGCCTCGGATATAAAAGTAAAAAAGACAACAAAGGAAGGCAATTATGTGATAGAAGAGTATGAGATTGTCTTCCCCGAAATGGTGAATTTTTCGGTAGAAGCCGAGGTGAAGATTGCCAATGCGATTAAGCCGGAGAAGTTTGATAAGTTTATACTGAAGAGGGTTGTCGAATACTATCCTAGCCCGAGTATACTTGGCGTGCGTATCGGTAATCTCCTTTGGGCACCGGTTAATGTCGGCGCCACCAGCGTGGATAATAGCAATCCGTCACTGGCTTCCACCGGAAAGTATTATCAATGGGGAAGGACGAATAATGGGTTTGATATACATGGGACGTTTACTACAACGCAGGGACCTACCGCCTGGAGCAACCGGGAGAATGGTACTTTTTATTATACTGGCGGCTCTGCCACCCAAAACGACTGGCTTACAAACTCCGGTACCGACCACGCCACCCGCGACGCCTACTGGAGTACCCCGGCCAATACCCCCTGCCCCACCGGCTGGCGCCTGCCGACCAAGGCAGAAGCCGATCAGTTTCAAACGGCAAGACAACGCAAAGCCGTTCGGGAAGACGCGCAAAAACGTTGGAAGGTCACCGGCGACGATGGACAGGCGTTATACTTTCCGCAGACGGGGCGGATCATGAGCAGTGACGGAAGTGTCAGCGACCTGATTAAGTATCCCAATTGTTATTTATGGACCTCCGAGAAGTATCCCGACACCAGCTCACGAGGCCACTTCTTCTCTCTCAATGGTGCGAATAATGTAACCGTCAGCACCTACTACGTCTCTTACGGCTTCGCCCTGCGTTGCGTGAAATCCCTTTAAGGGAATCCCCCGATTCGCTTAGCGAAGCGAATCGATAGCGGAACGGATATCAAACGCATTTCGTTCCAGGCATTTTGACAAGCTGGAACTTTTGTTCCACCCCCTCTTTTTTTGTGGAACTTTTGTTCCTCCCAGGAGAAACTTTTGTTCCACCTAAGAGAAACTTTTGTTCCATGCCGGAGAAACTTTTGTTCCATGTAGGGGAAACTTTTGTTTCATGCAGGGAAATTTGGAGCATGATCTCTAAGGGTGGAAAAAAGGAGGGTATCCTGGGATGATGAAATGATGGTATCTAATGATGGATGAAAGGATGGTATCTAAAGCTCCTCTCCTGGACAGGAGAGGGGGACCGCCGCTTGCGGTGGTGGAGAGGTTGTCTTTGAAATATTGTCTTTGAAAAGTCTTTTAGGAACAACCGCCCCACCGCTGCAAGCAGCGGTCCCCCCCGCCTGACCAGGCGGGGAGCCAAGATAGTCCAATTGATATAAACACAGTAGAGAAACAACTGATTAAAGAAATAACTGATTAAGAAACAAACAAAAAAAATGAAACATACAATATTATTCACCACAATCCTTGCCTTGTTATTGTTGGCTTTTGCCTGCAGCGAAGGGCAGGAAGGCCCGCTCGAGATCCTTCCGGCGGGCGATGGCACGGCATTGCTCTCGATGCGTATCGGCGATATCCGTACCCGTGCCGATGAGAATGACTTCACCGCCGAAGCGGCAGAGAAAGAGATCCGAAGCCTCGCCTGCTTTGTGCAGACATACGGCGTAGGCGACGAAGACGCGCCGGAATACAAGCCGGGTGCTTTTGGCAAATATTTCTCGACCGAAGACCTGCAATCGCCCATGGGCATGGAAGAGGCATTAGTGAAAAAGAGCGAGGGCGTGTATAGCGTCACCGTGCGCGTACGCAGCGAAGGATTTAATACCGAGAAAGGCTCGGATGTGATCTTTATCGCCAACTACCAGCATACGGATCCGGCACTCGACCTGACGGAAGACCTCAAGAAACTCGAGAGCTGGGAAGAACTCGAAGCGATGCTGACCAAGAAGGTGACCCAGTCGCCCGGCGCGCCGCTCCTGATGTTCGCCCAGCAGAACGTGACCCTGGTCGAAGGCAAGAACCATATCAGTACGGCAGCGATGAAACGTATGGCCGTGCGCCTCGATGTGGAATATGTCGAGAAACTGTTGGATCCGGACGCTACGAAGAAATTCAACCTCACCTCGGTACAGCTGGTCAACCCCAAAAACAGCTCGTTCCTCTTGCCACACGATGAAGACGAGGTGGACGCGCTGGAGGTGGCCGCTACCTTCCCGGTGGTGACACCCACGACGGAGAAACCTGATGAGATCAAACAGATCTATCTCTATCCGGCATCGAACCGCAACAATACCGAGCCGACACGTATCCGCGTCAAAGGCACGTACTACAATACGAACCTGCCGATCGACAAGACGATCGACTTTGTGGACGGCGAAGGCAACAGCCTGCCATTGGTGCACAACACACGCTACGCCTTGCAATTGATGCCTACGGGCGACAATAAAGACCTGAACTGGACGTTCACGGCGGTAGACTGGAGCGACGGCCGCACGATCGAAGTCAACGCGGCACAGGATCCGGTGGTATTGAAAGATATTGAGTTCACGCCGGCGCAGACCACACGCTGGGATGCTGCCAAGCGCGCGTTCGATATCAACGACCTGGCGGAAGGTGCCACGATGAAGTTCACCGTCGAAGGCAATAGCCCGACGACCTTCGATGTGACGTGCCTCTATAACAAGACAGCCTCTTCGATCGGTATCACCGACGCGGCAGGTCTGCAGGCGATCGTCACGCAGTCGCCCGCCGAAGCGAAGATCGATCCCGCGACGCAGAAGACGACTTTCTCGCAAGCCTACTCCATCGCTATCCCTTCACAGGAAGGGCGCGAACAGGTGCCTATCGAGATCAAAGTATATATCCGCGACGCGGCAAACTACAACAATGCCGACTCCATCATCTTCACCTCCCTGCCCGACTATAACGGCATCGCCGGCCTGAAACCCGTGAAATTCGCCGGCCAGTATTGGGCACCGGTGAATGTAGGCGCGACAACGACGACCTCAGGGGATAACCTCGCGTTTATGGGGTATACTTTTCAATGGGGGAGGAATGGGACGAAGTTGGAAGTGCCGACTACCGGATCACTAAGCAATATGGTGGAAGGGCCGGTTTCTTATGCGAAGGCGTCCACAGATTATAAGGATAACTTTATTAGCACAGTAGCAGAAAACGACTGGTTGATTGCCGAAGATGCCTACAAACCTACTCGAGATTTGCTCTGGAGTAAGAATGTAAATGATAGTCCTTGCCCGAAAGGCTGGCGATTGCCACGAGTGGATGAGTTAAAGAAGATTGTGGATGCCAAAACACCGGGTGTACATGAAGTGTCTAATCTCCGCTTTGTAATTCAGGGCGATGAGGCAGGCACAGAGCTGATCTTACCATTGGCAGGATGGTGTACCCGAGATGGGGCTTCATTTTCCAGAGGTGCCGGCGGTTTGTACTGGGCTTCGGGCTTATCCGCTAAAGGTAAAGCCGGCCGGATATTAATCAATCCAAACGGTACGACTGTAATTGACTATGGCTTCCCGGTTGCGACACAGAGTATCCGCTGCATCCAGGAATAGCTCCTCTCCCGAGGGAAGAGCATAAGAGATATGCGCAATGATGGTATTCTGGCTCCTTGCCTGGCCAGGCGAGGGGGACCGCTGCTTGCAGCGGTGGAGTGGTTGTTTTTTGAAAAGGTATTTGTGAGGTAGTTTTTAGAGAGACAACCTCTCCACCATCGCAAGCGATGGTCCCCCTCTCCTGTCCAGGAGAGGAGCCAAGATAGAACCTATCCTATGAAGCCATAGGAATATAAAGAAAGAGGGCAGCCCCTCATTGTTAATTGATAATGGATAATTGATAATGGAGAATTATTAATTGCCAACCAACGGTCGCTTAGCGAAGCGTAAAGCAATTATCAATTAACAATTATCCATTATCAAGTTGTCACTGGAGAGAAATTTATAAGAGTATTCGGAACCGGCCGGTAACAGGAAAGGCATTGCCTCCCGTTGCCGAAAAGTTCCCGCGATCATGAAAAGGATAAGATACATAGCTTCACTATGGATTGGGGTGGTAGGGATGATCCTGACACTACCTACTTCATGTGCCGTCGATACAGAGGTATTGACCTGCTCTTATAATGTCGAACTGGAATATTGGTACACCCGCGAATGGACCAAAGAGGAGAATATGGTGGCGAACTATATCTACCGGATCAACGAGTATGTGTTCGACCAGAGCGGACTGCTCTATCAGATCAATGAGTTGCCGGTCGGTAGTGGCAAACGGGCGTTTGTCTCGACCCTGACGCTGCCCGATGGAGAGTACACCGCTGTGGCCTGGGGTAATCTCTCGCGCCTCGAACAGGGGTGGGAGCCGGAGATCGGCACCACCACACTCGAAGAGGCGCGCATCCGCCTGTCGGCACCTTATGCCACCGAACAGGCGGCATGGGGCGATACAGAGGAACACGGCAATATCGATCCGCTCTATTATGGGTACACCACCTTCTCGGTCCGCGGAGACAAGCCGCAGCGCCTGCGCGTGGGCATGACGCACGCCCACCTCTTGTTGGAGGTCGTCGTCAAATGGGCACGCAACGCGCCTGCCAATACACGCGACTTCAGCCTCGAACTGCGCGATGTGCCGGCGGTCTACGGGTTCTTCCCGGAGTATACCGAGTCGAAAAGCGCGGCATCGACCAACCCCATCACCCACCGGATCCCCGAAGTGATGGAGAAGGGCACGGGGCATACGCGCGACTATCGCCTGAAGGCAACGATGGATATCGCGCGCGCGCTCAAAGCGGAGTTTGTCACCAATCGACTGACCGACCAGTCGCACCCGCTCTTTACCGTTTATGCCGGTGAGCAGCAGCTGATCAAAGATCTCGACCTGGAGAAATACTTCCGCACCATGCAGCTCGGCCTCAGCCGTAACCTGCGGCAGGAGTTCCGCATCCAGGTGATGATCTATGACGATCGGGTGGAGGTGTCGCCGATGGTCTTCTCCGATTGGGAGAATGGCGGCACGATTGGGGGGAATGTTTAAGGAATTCTTAAGAGCTCATAAGAACTCCTAAGGACTTCTAAGAGCTCATAAGAACTCATAGGAACTCATAAGAGCTCATAAGAACTCATAAGAGCTCATAAGAGCATAAGAGCTCATAAGAACTCATAAGAGCTCATAAGAACTCATAAGAGCTCATAAGAACTCATAAGAGCTCCTAAGAACTCATAGGAACTCATAAGAGCTCATAGGAACTCATAAGAGCTCATAAGAACTTATAAGAACCTTATGAACCGCCCCTTCTCTTATGAGTTCCTATGAATTCCTATGAATTCCTATGAGTTCCTAAATAGAAAGAAAAGAAAAGAAAGAAAAGAAAAAAAGAAAACAACAATTTCTAATTAAAAACAAAAAGAAAATGAAACAGAAACTTGCATTAATCGCCCTTTCGGGCTTATTATTCGCTGCTTGCAGCAATGATCCGGCAGACCAATTGTTTGTGCCGGATGGGGAGAAAGAACTGGTCTATCAGTTCCCCGGCATCGCCGCGGGAAAGGTGGTGCCCTATACCCGGGCGGATATCGCTACCGAAGCGGAGAACAAACTGGCGACACTCGATATCTATGTGTTCAAAGGCAATGACGACAATGCCGTGTTGGAACGTATCTACCACAGCAAAGAAGGCGACGATGCCGAAGACAATAAATTCGTGATCACCAGCAACGGTGAGGTGGTGAGCGCCAAGATCTCCGTGCCGATGGCCGATGATAACAAAGCGAAAGTGTTCTTCTTTGTCGGCAACGGACGGGATATTATCTCGCTGAATACCGCCAAAGCGAACGTGACCACCCTGGGTGCCTTCAAAGACTTTAGCGTCAACCCGCTGACACCGGCCAAGCCGATCACCGCTCCGCTGTTGATGACCGAGGTACAGACCGTAGCCGATATCACGACCCTGAGCGGCGCGCAGACGGTGAACCTGACCCGCCGCATGGCACGTTTCGACGTGAGCAATATCGCCCGCGACTCGAACTTCGAGATCGAAGAGATCCTGATCTTCGGCGCACGCCCTTCGACACGACTCTTTAAGAACGCTTCGGCAACCGATCAGACGGAGACCATCGCCATGAACGCGATCGACTTTACGAAGATCACCAACGCCAACAAAGGCGAGAGCCAGAGTGTGTTCTATATCTACCCGACGCTGAACCTGGGCGCGGATGGCGCGAGCGAAACGGAGCTCTCCCTGGTCGGTAAGGTGACCGGTACGCAGACACAACAGGTCTATCCCGTGAAGTTTATGGCTCCGAAAGCAGATGATCCCGATGAGATGGAACACCTGAAGATCGCCGCCAACCACCGCTATATCATCGAGATCCAGAAATCGGGTATCTCCGACCTGGCAGCTACGCTGAAGGTGGACGAATGGAAAGAAGGTGCCGGCGTGGTCTCTCCCGTTGAGCCGGGCACGATCCGGGTATTGGACGAAGACGGTCAGGTGATCGCCGACAATAAGATGGCTGTCGACGCGGCAGGCGCTACACTGACACTGAAGGTCGAAGCCACCAGCCGCTGGACGGTCGATGCCGTACCGACGGAGATCGACTGGATCACCGTTTCGGGTGTCGACGCGACCGAGGTAGGCACCGGTTTCACCGTCAAGGTAGAAGCTAATACCACCGGCGCCGCCCGTTCCTATATCCTCTATGTGCGTAACGCCGCGGAGAAATCTATTCTGCAGCCGGTGATCATTATGCAGGAGTAAAGCAGAAGCGGAAGCTTCTGCTAATTATGAATGATGAATTATGAATGATGAGAAAAAGGAAACAACCCAGTTCTCATAATTCATAATTCAAAATTCATAATTGACTAAGGATTACTAACCCTTGAATATCTCTCCAGAAGACGGTTGTCCGGAGTTCGCTCCGGCAACCGTTCACTTCAACCTTCTTACTTCTATCTCCTTACTTCTTACTTCAAAACAACTCACTTCAAACTTCTCACTTATGACTGATCAATCTTCTTTCTCCAGCCGATGGCTAAAATATCTGTTTAGCTTTGTCTTCTTTTTTGCCCTGTTGTTTACCTTTGGCGATGATGCCCATCCGGCTATCGAATACAAAAGACAAAAAATAGACCTTAATCAGGAAGTAGGTGGGCAGGATTTTATTCCACAGCTTAATACATGCCCCAAAGGCCTAAGCCGGATCATGGATTGGGAGGTGCCGGTTTAAGGGAAAGGGGTGTAAGGGGTGTAAGGAAGGGGGTTAAGGCTCGTAATCCAGGGGGAGGGTGTCGCCTATGCGGGTTTTCGACATGCTGCCGGAAACGACAAGGTCACGCACATCGTATATGTTGCCGTAAGCGTCGGAGTGGTAGGTGTTCGATTTGAATTCGAAATAGGTCGGTTCCTGCTTGTGTAAGACTGTGATCACGACAGAGGAGCTGTCGGCATGCGGCGCAAACGTATCCTTATACTCATAGTATTTCGGGTGGATACGGATAATTTTCGTGTCTTCCGCTTGCGGGTCATTGGTTACTATAAAGAGCTTTTCCGGCGGAACGGAAGGGATGGTGTAGGGGGACTTCTTTAGTTTTTTATCAATCAATAAACGAAAGAATTCTTTCGACGAACCATTGTAGGCCCTTTCCCGTCGTTTCTGTATGGCTAAATTCCCCTGGCTGACATCCTGATAGGAGGTAGGGCCGAGGTATAAGACCCGCTTAAAAGCTTTGTTCCACAAACTAACCTCGTAATACTCCGCTTCGAAAACCAACAACTCCATCGAAATGATATAACCCAGGTATTTATTCTCGATCACAACCGGAGCGTCGCAAAAGGCTTTTAAGGTTTTATTGGGCCGGTCGTAATGGAAGTAAATATCGTTTTCGTTACGGATGATACAGGAACGTCCGGCTTTGCTCGTGCCCAGGAACTGATCTTTGAACGCCCGCATCATCTCCTTGCGGCTAAACCTCGGTTTGTCGCCTTTCACCAGGACTTCGCTGATCCGGTTTTCTTTTTCATTCAGTTCGATCACCGCAGGTATGCTTTCGAAAGGTTTCTCGGCGACGAATGAATGATAGGCCACATGACTGATAATCAAGCGGGTGTTTACCCTTTTGTTTACTTTCAATTCGAAATTCCCATCCGCATCGGTAATGGTGAAGTAGGAGGTACCTTCCAGATATACATTGGCATTGATCACCGACTCTTTCGTCTGCTTATCAAAAACAGTTCCCTTTAGTACCTGTGCCGTCACAGATAAGAAAGGGAACAAAAAGAGGACGCAATATATCAGAAGCTTTCTCATATTGCGAATATACACAAATTACTTCTCAATCAAAGCGATAACCGGATTATCTTCTTCATCGACACGTTTGAGGTGTTCGATTTCGGGAGAAAGTTTAGCTGAACCGTGTTTTTCGAACCATTCGACGACTTCCGTTGCTTCGATCAGCCCGCCATATTCGCCTCGCGAAGAGATCGTTTCGGGACGCAGGGGCAGGAAGCCGGTCAGGTCGTCCAGGATGCCTTCTTCGATGCGTCCGATGCGAACCTCACCGGTTGTTTTGTTGTATATGGCGTTGAAGGCTTTCCGTTTGTCGTCGGTATATATATGTTGTACGAGGCGCAGAATCATCAGTTCCCGGCTGTCGAGGATCTGGGTGACCATCAAGGCGTGATCGTGTTCGGTATTGAACCGTTCGGCATAGGGCCAGTGGTACTTACCCAGGTCTAAGACATAAGCCGGTTCGAGGGCATAGTTGTTCACCCGGTAGATCGTATCATTATGTTCGGTCTTGAGATATGCCTGATTATCGACCGCCCACATCCGTTGCAGATTCATGAGATGGATATAGGCCTTGCCCGGCGCATCCTTGAAGTAGATCATAATCACTCCGGCGCCGGTGGAGCCGTACACCTCGCGGTTGTTCTCGCTTTTCAAGACGGAGATCGACGCGATATTGCCGGCATTGTAATCCTGATCCTGCTCGTGCAACACCAGGGTATGCAACACACTGTCTTCGGTAAAGAACTGCACATTCTCCGTGCCTTCGCCCAGGAAATCGCTCGTATGCGCGACGGTGGTTTTTTTATCCAAAGCGACAAACGAACCGCTGGTTGCCATGCCTTCGGGTAAGGTGAATTTGCGCTGGAACTGTCCTTTCAGGTCATACATACACCAGGAACGATGCCAACTGTCCAGGCAGATCGTCCGCGTCAAAGGGTTCACCCAGCCGTTGGCGTTGCGATAGCCTTCGGGATCTTCGCCATGATGTCCGACGGTAGTCAGGAAACGCCCGGTCTGTTTGTCGAACAACAGGCATTGTTTCGCGGTGGTCACCATAATCTGATCGTCCAGGATGGTGATATTCGCTCCGTTACCGATCACACTCTCATCGGTGGTTTCCAACGCCACATAACGTACCTTGGAGAAATAGTCCGAAGCCTTTAACGTCTGCTGATCGGAGAAGGCGGAGGCGATATCGATCCGGTTATCTCCTTGCTCTACTGCCGGAGCGCATGCCCCGAATAATAACACACACAAACCGCTGTTAATCCACTTTTTTAGCTGCATTCTTTTTCGATGTAATTATGACAACCCCATGTTTTCCTTTCTCTCCATAGCTATCTGCTGCCGCCTGATCTTTCAATACGCTTATACTCTCAATCGTTTCCGGGGCGATTGCGTGCACACTTTCCACTTCCACGCCATCCAGGAGGATCAGCGGTTTAGCGTCTTTGTCCCAGAACGGCTGCATTCCTTTTTGAGCTTCTTCGATCGCTATCTGTTTTTCCTTTATCATCTTCTCGATCTCCGGTTGTTTCTCTTTCATATACAGTTCGATCTCTTTTTGTTTTTCCTGGATCAACCTATCGATCTCCGGTTGCTTTTCCTGCATGATCTTTTCGATCTCCGCTTGTTTATCAGCAAACATAAGAGCGATTTCTTTATTAACTTCCTGCAGCTTCTGCCAGTCGGCTTCGGAGATTTTGTTTAATTTTTGCATCCCCATCTTGGTGGTATCGATAGAAAGCAGCGTTCCTTTCAGGTCCAGGGTCACTGCCAGATCATTCAGGTTGGTCTGCAGATTCTCCATTTGCAGATCCAGCTCTCCCCATTGAATATCATCCAACTTGATACCATCCCATTGAATATCATCCCACTTGATACTATCCCATTGAATATCATTCAACTGAAGATCACCCAGTTTGACACCATCCAATGGAATATCGAAGACGATTTGCGGTTGAACGTCGGCTTTTACCGTCACCGTATCCGTCGCCGTGACCGTTGTTTCTACTTTTTTCTGCTCCGGAACTTCTTTAATCGGAACAATTTCACTAATTTTGACCGAAGAAATCTTCTCTAACTCCTGAGAGATTTCCGGACGGGCAAAGGCGGCGACTGCCAGCGCTGCCAACGGGAGTACGAACGCGTACTTCAACCGGGCCCATGGATTGGATTTTTTTTTCATCATCATAAGAATTCGCTTTTTAAGTGATTGGTGATTAAAGCTGTTGGCCATAGAAGTGAAGCGCTGTGAACCAACAGCTTTTTTAATTAATAATAATTGATACCGTTTGGCATCGATGCCTTGTTGTAACACTTTTTCATCGGCTTCGTACTCATGGATGTTCTGCAATTCCTGCTTGAAGAGCCAGATCGCGGGATTGAACCAATGAAACAAAATACAGATCTCCGTGAGTAGGAGATCCAAAGAGTGGCGCGATTGGATATGCGCCATTTCGTGGCTGATGATTTCCCGTCCCCCTTCTTCCCGGTCTTTCCGGGAGATCACAATCCATTTCATCCAACTGAAAGGCGCCACCGGATCGGAGGTAACCACCAATCGGATACCGCCTTCCAGGCGTTCTTCCGTTTTGCCCCGTCGCAGGATGCGGAATATGCTGACACACGAACAGAGAAAAGCGATGCCGCAGATCAGACTGCCCAACAGATAGCCCCACAACACGAGGCGGATCCACAGGGGCGTGACCGTCACCGCCTCTTCCGCGCCCAACATCGTGGCCATCATTAGGAGCGTCTCCAGGTCCAATAAGGATTGTTGCACCACCACCGGCTCTTCGACCGAGAATGTCACCAGCGGGATCACGACCGATAAGAGAATCAAACACAGAATCCCGATCCGGTTGAAACGGTGGAAAGTCTCTTTCGTCACCAACAGCCTGTAGAAGAGGTAAAACAACGCCAGGCAAAACGACGACTTTACGATATAGACAAAAAAGGCACCCATAATTTATTCGTTTCCGCGTTCGACCTCATCCAACAACTGCCGCAGTTCGTCGACCGAAAGATCCTCTTCTTTGATCAACGAAGAAACCACGCCCAGGTAGGAATTATTGAAATATTTCGCAATCACGTTCTTCAGGGTACCTTTGCTGTAGTCGGCCTCCGAGATCGCCGCGAAGTATTGATAGGTATTGCCAAACGTATGGTGCGACAGGAAGCCTTTCTCTTCCAAGCCCCGCACGATGGTCGACAGGGTATTGAAATGCGGTTTGGGCTCGGCATAAAACTCAAGCAGTTGCTTGACAAACATAGGCCCTTCTTTCCAGAACCAACCCATGATCTCCTCTTCTTTTGTTGTTAATCTTTTCATCCGTTGTTGTTGTTTTATCATGTCTTCCGCAAAGAAACTATTTTATTTAGTTTATAAACTAAATTGTTTAGTTAATAATGCTAAAGAAGTGCTTTTTGGGAGCGGAACTCCCCAAAATACCCTCCGAACAGAGTTTTTCGTTTTTTTACTTGCATCATACAGGATTTTATTTCGTATCTGTATATCAGCCATATAGCTGTTTTGGGAAGTAAGAAAAGCACTAAAAATCCTGTAAGTAACTTTCCGAAACCTGTTGGCGAGCCCCGGCAGTGATCCGTTTAACATTGTCGGCTGCCCCGGCTGTATGATGTAAGTAAAAAAACGAAAAACTATGTTCAGGATGATCGGTTTACCCCTGTTTGCTGTTTGCATTTGTTAACATCCTCCCCTTAACGACCAAGCCTCCACCTCTGCTAAAAAAGGCCGCCGGAGTTTTTCCAAAGGCCGGCAGGGTTTTGCAAAAGGCCGTCGGAGTTTTTCCAAAGGCCGGCAGGGTTTTCCAAAAGGCCGGCAGGGTTTTTCCAAAGGCCGGCAAGATAGTCCATTTGCTATTCATTCATTTGGAGATCTTCGAATTTCAAAATATTGGAAGACCCGCCACAGCTCCCTTTTTCAAACTACCGGTACTTTGCGCACAAAATATTAGTGGTTTGTCGAGGAAATACCGGTATTGGGTGGATAAACTACCGATACTATCAGCCTATACGCTCCCCAGCCCATCAGTAGGCCGAAGAGGATGCCGACCAATACATCCAGCGGATAATGTTTCCCGACATAGATCCGGCTGTAGGCCACGGCCATAGCCCAGGCGAAGATAAATATCCCGTACGCTTTATGTTTGAAGTAAAGAAAAGAAAACATCGCCAGGCAGAAAGAGCTGGAAGAATGGGCCGAGAAGAAGCTATAACTGTTTCCCGGATCTTCCAGCTGATTGATCAGTTCTTTCAGAATCTCCTCATGCCCCGGGCGGGGACGCATAATCAGCCATTTGACCAGGTTGTTCAAAAACAACGTCAAGCCCACGCTTAACACCAAATACAACGCGGCGACCTTCCGGTTGGGCCGCTTACCAAAAAAGATAACGAGGAAAACCAATAACGCCACCGCACCCCAGGTGATATAAGAACTCAGGAAAGTCATAACGGAGTCCAGCCACGGTGTATGTTTATTATTGAGAAAAACAAAAAGCTCTCTGTCCCAATCCGGAAAATTCATCTTTAAATAAACTATTAATCTATATAAATAACCCTTTTCATGGCGTAAAGTTACAAAAGAAAGCGTGTACATGTCACAGAATTGTCATACGTATTACATTTTCCTGTAACAATTAGTCCGGTACTTTGTCGAAAAACAAGTACATTTGACGTATGGCTATGATTGATATGAATGCAAACGATAAAACGGCAAAGATCCGCATACTGGTTGTCGACGATGAGGAGGATCTCTGTGAAATCCTTAAATTCAATCTGGAAACCGAAGGGTATGCGGTCGACACGGCGAACAGCGCCGAAGAAGCCTTAGGGTTGGATCTGGAAGTTTATCAGTTACTCCTATTCGATGTGATGATGGGGGAAATCTCCGGCTTCAAACTGGCCAGTCGGTTAAAGAAAAACGAGAAGACCGCCGACATACCCATTATCTTCCTCACAGCGAAAGATACGGAGAATGATATGCTGACCGGTTTTAATCTGGGTGCCGATGATTACATCTCCAAGCCTTTCTCGATCCGCCAGGTGGCTGCGCGAGTGAAAGCGGTATTGCGGCGAACGGCAAACAAAGAAGAGGCGCCGGAAAAAGAATTATTGGTTTACGAAACCTTGTCTCTGGACACGACAAGGATCAAAGCCGCCGTCGACGCTCAGGAGATAGCGTTGACAAAGAAAGAATTCCAGATCTTGCAACTGCTGCTCGAGAACAAAGGCAAAGTCCTTTCGCGTGAAGAGATCCTGGCGCGGATATGGAAAGATGAAGTGTATGTGTTGGACCGGACAATCGATGTCAACATCACCCGGTTAAGAAAAAAGATTGGGGCTTACGGCAAGAATATCGTGACCCGTCTCGGATTTGGTTATTGCTTTGAAGTATGATGTTTCACCAGAAAAAAGAGCGACAAAAGCCAAAGCAAAGAGTTCCTTTCAGCCAAAGGCTTTTCTGGTCGGTATTCTCTATCTTTTTAGGGTTTACGGCCTGCTTTCTGATCTTTCAGTATCAACGGGAAGCCGAATATACGAAAGGTAAACTCGATAGCGTTTTGAGCAACTACAATTACCAGCTTCATAGCCGTTACAAACAGACCGACGATATCCATACGTTAGTCAGGCAGTTTATTGATGAGATCCCGCAAAAAGACCTGCGGGTCACCATTATCGATCTGTCCGGAACCGTCTTGTTCGATAATAGCGGGAAAGAAACATTCGACAATCATATCAACCGCAGCGAAGTGATATTGGCCATACAACATGGAGAAGGCTACGCGATCCGCTCGTCGGGCTCTACGGGTAAACGCTATTTCTACTCGGCCAGCCGCATTGATGATCATATCTACCGCTCGGCTCAACCGTATAACCTATACCTGAAAGATATCCTTACGATCAATAAAGATTTTCTGTTCTTTATGGTGTTCATGCTGGTCTTATTCTTCATCGTACTCTCCCGGTTTAGCTTCAGCATAGGCCATTCAATCTCCAAACTGCGCGACTTCGCCAATAATATAGCCAACCGCGACCTTCAGGAGATCACATACACCTTCCCCAACGATGAATTGGGAGATATATCGCGCAATATCGTCACCTTATATCAACGCCAGCAAGAGATAAAAGAAGACGATATCCGCCGGAAAAGACAACTGACCCAAAATGTGGCTCACGAACTCAAAACCCCGGTCAGCAGTATTCAGGGTTATCTGGAAACCATCCTTTCCAACCCGGACCTGTCGGAAGAGAAAAAGAACTATTTCCTGGAACGCTGCTATGCGCAAAGTTCCCGCCTGACCGACCTGTTGAGGGATATCTCCGTACTCAACCGTTTGGACGAGGCCTCCGGTATGTTCGACTTCTCGGATGTAAACCTATGCAAAATCGTTTCTGAGATTGATGCCGAATGCAGTCCTTCGATGAAAGAAAAAAATATGACCTCGACCATTCTGATTTCAGACGATACCACGATTCAGGGCAACCCTTCTCTGCTCTATTCGATCTTCCGTAACCTTTACGACAATGCCATCGCATACGCCGGTGAAGGCAGCCATATCGAGATTGCCTGCGAATGGCAAGATGCCGACTTCTATTATTTCCGTTTCGCCGACAATGGGGTAGGAGTAGACGAGCAATACCTATCGCGCATCTTCGAACGTTTCTATCGGATCGATAAAGGACGAAGCCGGAAACTCGGAGGTACCGGATTAGGATTAGCCATAGTAAAGAACGGTGTATTCTTTCACAAAGGACAAATAACCGCTACCAGCCAACCGGGAAAAGGCGTAACCTTCCATTTTCACCTGAAAAAGAACCGGTAAAAGGCCAGTCATCAAAGACTGTTGGCCATTCATCAAAGAAATTTGTTTCTATAAAACAAACCTCCCATCTTTGCTCTCAAGAGAAAGAATTAGTAGTACAAGAGAATTCGTGTTGAATTTTATGAAGGTGTGTGTGTTATAGTTTAGGTTATTAATTCTGCGTTTTGAGTAACCGGGCATAAGCCGGATTCGATCTTTCTTATGACTGGTTACTCAAAACAAAAGAAAAACCAAGAGGTTTGCTTACAATAATATTTTACTTTTGTATTCATGAAAGAAAACACAAGAAAACATTTAATAATCACTTCGTATTGGGTATTAATAGGCATTCTTGTCTGGTTTTCTGCAGATAAGGAGATGCCGCTTATGCAGCGTTTCTTTTGCTTTCTTTGTTTCTGCGCCATCACGATCATCATTGCTATCTCTTTCAGTAAAACCCTGTTCCAGAAAACAATCCGTAGTCAGAAGACCGTACCGTTTGTGGTGAAGTTTATCGCTATGGTCACCTTGATGGCTGTCGGGCTTCTTCTTGTGGAAAAAGCATTCTATATACTGGAGATCAAAGGATTCTTCAACTCTACTTATTACTCGGTGGAGAATATCCCCGACATAAAGCGAGTGGGGGATATGATTCCGGGGCTGATAGCCTGCAACCTGGTGTTCTGCGTCGTCCTGTTGTACTATGAATATACCGTATTGCAACAGACCAACCTGGAAGCCCAATTGAAACTCCTGCATGCCCAGATCAATCCGCATTTCATGTTTAATGTATTGAACTACCTGTATGTGTTGATGCAGAAAGATACCGACCTGGCGTCGACCCTCTTGCTTAAATACTCCGATGTATTGCGTTATCAATTGTATAGCGGAGAGAAAGGAACGGTTAAGCTGGATCAGGAGATCCAATTCCTGAAAGACTTTATCGATGTGGAGAAGTTCCGCTGGGAAGATAAGTTGGACGTGGCCTGCTCGTGGACGATGGATAACCCCAACAAGGATATCCCGCCGCTTCTATTGATGCCTTTCGTGGAAAACGCCTTCAAGCATGTATCGCGCTCGCCTTCCAACAAAGGTTTTATCCATATCCTTTTCGAACAGAAAAACAATCAGCTCTACCTCGATATCGAAAACTCCCGGTCGGACAAGCCGGTGAAAAAGAAGAGTACAGGCATCGGGCTGGAGAATGTCAAAGCCCGCCTGGAGATCCTGTATGGCCAGCGCTATTCGCTGACGATCAAAGAGTCGGATGCTCTTTATCAGGTTAAATTAAAATTATATCTATAAATATGATGTCTCCCGAACCCACTTCAACCCCGTCTGTCGTTCTTCGTTGCCTGGTCGTCGACGATGAATCGTTTGCCATCGAAGGCGTGATCAGTCTGATCAACAAACTGAATTTCCTTTCCGTCACAGCGACCTGCTCCTCGGCGATCGAAGCCCAGGAGGTATTGCGCAAGCAAGAAATCGATCTGATGTTTCTGGATATCAATATGCCGGATCTGACCGGATTGGAACTCTTGGAATCGTTAGACAATGCGCCATTGACGATCCTGACCACCGCCTATTCCGAATACGCGTTAGACGGGTTTCGCTTGAATGTAGTCGATTATCTGTTGAAACCGATCGGTTTCCAACGCTTCTTCCAGGCCTGCCAGAAAGCGATGGAGATCTATACCTCGCGTATCTCTTTATATAAGAACGAAGCGGAGATCCCTTCCGATATGTATATCCGCCAGGGGGATTCGTTTATTAAGATTGCCTGGGAAGAGATCCTCTATGTGGAGAGTATGCAAAACTACCTGAAATTGCATTTCAAAGACAAATCGTTTGTGATCCACCAAACGATGTCTTCTTTGGAAGAGATGCTGCCTAAGGATGCTTTCTTCCGGATCCATAAATCATTTCTGGTCAATACGGCGCATATCGAATTGGTCAGCGGAGGGCGTATCTTCGTCAACGGCAAGGAATTGCCGCTATCCAAACACCGGAAAGACGAACTCTTCGATACGGTGATCCTGAAAAAACTGATTAGTAAATAAACGATTCATTTGCCCGGTCGCGGAGCTCCTCCCGCCCGGTTCATGGCAAAGATCCCTTTTTGCTTGGAACGAATATCTTCGACCAGGTAAAAAGCATCCGGATCAAAGGAGTTGATGACCGCAATCACTGCCGGATCATTCTTCCGGCTGATCACCGTTTCTACGATATCGACTTCCGACACCGCGCCTTCTCCCCGGATAAACGTTGAGCCAAATCCTTTCTGATTGAGTAAGCGCGTCAGCTCCGATCCGTCTTTCTTCGTATAGATACGGAAAAGATGGAAGCCGAACGCGATCTTATTCTCTACCAGTATACCGACAAAGTTACCCGCAGCATAACCTCCGGCATACGCCAGGTAAGCAATCAGGCTATTCGCATGCGAAAAGATCTGGGAGATGATCACCACCCAGATAAATACTTCGAAAAAGCCGACGATAGGCGCTTTGTATTTCTCCCCTTTGGAGACAAAGATAATACGCAACGTACCCAGCGTCACGTCACAGATTCGCCCGAAAAAGATAACGACAGGTAATAACCAGGGATGAAGATCGAAAATTTCAAACATAACCTATTCCTTTTAGTACATCCACACGCATGAACGGTGGAGGTGTTCAAGCGACAAAATTAGGGAAATTGTTCTACTCTTTTTTATTTCTTCCGCAAAATATACAGCTCCGCCAGCTCGCCGGTGATCCGCTTGCCGTCCGCGTCGAGCACGAAGAGCAGGTTTTCGCCCACCTGAAATTGCTCCATCTGGTCATTATCAAGGGTTATCGCACTACCCTTTTCATTCCAGCTGAACTTTCCCGATACTTCAAAAGTATTCGCTTCTTCTTTACCCTGATAAACCGTTTTCTTTTTGAAATGATCAGCGGTCAACGTGATCTCGGTGTAAATACCGGAACAATCGGCACAAGGAAGCGTCCCGGTATAGGTACCTTCATAATCCAACGCATTACGCGAATTATGGGCTGTATCCACAACCGAAGAGGTTTGCTCTTCTTTCGGCGTTTCCTTTTTGTTACTGTTACATGCCGTCAATGAGATGGCGCCAATCACCATCAAAACCATAGAAACATTCATAATCTTAGCCTTCATAGTCTTAAATATTTAAATTCTATGAGTATAACACCCGATCGGAATAAATGGTTTTGAAAACGTCAGGCGTTTATCCAGGTCAATTTGTGCCACAGACTCTCCAACGGACCTTGCTTATGACTCTTCAACCACCATTTACAGAAACAGACCTGCAAGGCAAAGAAAAGAAATCCGATCAAAAGGCTAACCGTGAACCCGCAATAAGGAGCCAGGTAGAAACCGATCGGGAAATAAATAATCGCCCCCAAGATCGACTGGGTGATATAATTGGTCAAACTCATTCGTCCGTAGAAACGCAGACTGTCTACCTTTTCCCGGAAAGATTCTTTCTGGTATAACAAGACGAACGAGGCGACAAGCACGAAAGTAAACGCAAACTTCTGCCACATATCCAAAACGACTCCAACCGTTTGTTTGACCATTGCCACCTCCATCGAATCATAAAGTTCGACCTTCAACTGATACAACGGTCCGAAAAGTACAGCAGCGACAATAAGGGCCTTCACCCAGAAGCGTGTATTCTTTTCCGAAGAGAGAAACAACCCTTTTCGTCCGATCAATAAACCCAACATAAACAATCCGGCCGTCTGCAGAAAACGTCCGGCACCTATCGCCCAAAACAAGCTGGCGACCTGTCCGTAGGTCATATTCCGGCTCAGGAAAGTCCATAGATCGCCTTCTTTCGTATACGCCGCGACTTCGGCATACATCGCTCCCACGCCCAGATCCGGCAACGTATACGCCGGATTATACAATGAAGCGATATAATGAAACCATTCCACCGGTTGCAACAACAGGATCACGGCTGTGATGCCGATCGCCTTGTCGCTCCATTTGCGTACGACAAACAGGAATATCCCCACGACAGCAAATAATAACAACACATCTCCGGCAGGGAAGAAAGCCGCATTCAATGTGGCAAATCCAACCAGCAGAAGCAGCCGCCAGAGGAAACGCCAACCGAAATCTTTTCCTTTCTGTTGCTGATTCGTATATTGTATATAAAAGGTGAAGCCAAACAAAAGCGCAAAAATAGCATAAGACTTCCCGGCGAAAAGCGAAAAGACGACACTGAATACCCCCTGATCCAACGCCGCCAGCCAGGCCGGTTGGGTGGCCGGATCCGGATACACCGGAAAGATAAAATGTTCAAGACTATGGACCAGCAAAATGGCCATTACGGCAAAACCGCGAAGGGCATCAACGACTTCGATACGGGAGATTTTCGGAACAGTGTGCATCGGTGAATGTGCATTCATAAGATTCGTATTAGATACATAGATAGACAGGAAGCCAAGCGCATTTGATTCAAGAGATAGATGAAAAATATCAAGAACAAAACAGAGGCTGCTTCATAACGAAGCAGCCTCTTCTCTCTTTCGACTAAACCAGCCTATTCTAATTGAGGATTAGCTAATAGTACATTTCACTCCTTGCCGAATTGATTTCAAAAAACCATTCTCCGTTCTGTTCCGATGCATAGAGTTTACCTTCTCTCAACAGCCATCCTATGGAGAGAAATATATGGGGTTCACGCTTTTGGGTAAGTTCACCAATACCTCTTAATGACAATCGGCCCCTCTCGGAGAGTAATAAATAAATATCACCGGCATTCATTCCAACATCATTTTTTATCATAGTTATCATTTTATAATAGTGAAAAACTCAAGGACAATAAGAAGATCTTGTTAAATCGAATAAGTTATCTCACGAAAGTTATCCGTATTCTCTTTTCTCATTACCACAAAGATATTGCTTCAGCGCATATAAATCATGACGAATAAGCTTTTATATTTGATTTTTTGTGCCTATTTTTGTAAAAGAACAAAACCTGTGAGAGCATTTTGAACCGAAATCGACACAAAATCCTGTAAAATAGGAAAAACAACATCTCTCGCAGCATAACCGAATAAAAGAGAAGATTAATTATGAAAGACGTAAGTTTACACGAGACCTTCGTAAGGGCAATGGAGAAAGAGATTCCCAAGAAAACAAAATTAGCCGATTTTGTAGCAGACTCCTTATGCATCGAAAAAGAAACAGCTTACCGCCGACTTCGCGGAGAAGTTCAGTTTTCCCTCAGAGAGGCCGGCATACTGGCGACCCTTTTAAATATCTCTCTGGACAATTTGATTCATGACCATTCGAAAAGCCTGACATTAGGCTTGCCGATCGATTACCTGACCGGCACGTACGACCGTTCGCAGATCGAAGACATTATCCATTACCTGCATGAGTTCACCCAAGAGCCGGGATGTGAATTCGGTATGGCGTTGTCGGGCATACCTTTTTCGCTTTTTCTTCAATACAAACGTTTGGCTCGTTTCTATCGGCTGAAATACGTGAATCATACCACCAACCGACCCGTCAGTATCCCTTATGAAAAGATAGAAGAGTCCGAAGCAAAAATCGAATACCGGGAAGAGCTCTATCTTTTGTTCCGGCAGATCGCCAATACCTACTATGTCTGGGACCGTCAGATCATTCAGTTGCTGGTCAACGACATCAAATACGCGGCAAGTATCCGGTTGATAGCCGGTTGGGAGGTCGCTGAACTGAAACAAGAGCTCTTCCGTTTCCTCGACGATCTGGAGCAAATAGCGATCAAAGGCATATTTCCGGAAACGGGGAATAAGTGTGAGCTTTATATCTCCGACGCCCATATCGATGTATCCTATGCGTATATGTGTTCCCAAAAGAGGCAGGTCAGCACCCTCTCCGCTTTCGTCATTTTCTCGTCTATCTCGCTGGAAACACAGACCTTTCAGAAAGTAAACAACTGGGTGAAGTCCTTGAAACGATTTTCCACCCTCGTCTCCGGCATCGGTGAAAGAGAGCGTATCCTTTTCTTCGAAGAACAGCGGGAGATCGTTGATACCTTATAACTATTCGATATAAAAAGTAACCGACAGGCTATTCCCTTCCTCATCGACTGCGGTCATGGAATGCTTTCCTTTAGCGGGGGATAGGGTGATTTGATGAAAATCCTGCGTCAGGGTGATATAGGTTTGATCCAGATGCCAGTAGACCGTCATATCCCGGTGGGTATGAACCAGTTCGAAGGTCAGCTGCCCTTGCGTACCGTCAAGCTGACGGGTCGGACGGATACGGGCATTCATCTGCGGATAGATAAACTGCATCGGTTGGCGCGTATCTTCCCCACAACCGGGTTTAAAGGGTGGAAGCGAGCGGTATTCGGGATGATGTTGTTTGTAATACCATTCCCAGGCCGGAGGAAGGGTGAACCATTTGCGTTGTACGGTCGGCTCCGTGTCGATACAACCGGTATAGACCCGCTGCGTCTCGTCCGCCGTCAGATTCACCAGGTGATGATACGGACAGGTTGGCGAGCGCATACCTGCCGGAAGAACCGCCAGTGTATCCGTCTGTTCACAAAAACGTCCTTTCAGATGGCCGGAATGACGGCATACCTCGGCTTCGGTAAACTCCGCATAAGGGGGATCGAACCAGTCGCTTCGGGCTAACAGATTAAAGATATCAAACAGTACAGGCCCTGCCGTCCGGGCGCCGACCAATCCGGCCTTTCCTTCGCCGGAAGCATTCCCTACCCAGACCCCCACCACGTACTGCGGAGTCACCCCCACCGCCCAGGCATCGCGGAAGCCATAGCTGGTGCCCGTCTTCCAGGCGATCGTCTGCATCGACGGAATTACGCGCCAATCAATCTCCTCCGGTCGGTTCACCTCTTTGATCGCTTCGAAGGTTTGCCAGACCGCGCCCTTTTGAAAAGGATTACGCTTCTCTCCTTCCTTTTGCTCTTCACCGGCGATCAGGGAAGGAGATCGATCGGGCAATGCCAACAGGCTGCGGCCCATAGCCGAATAAGCCGCCGACACGTCCCAAAGCGTCGCTTCGGCCCCACCCAGGATCAGGGACAAGCCGTAATGGGAAGCCGGTTGGGTCAATGTTCGTATACCCGCCGATCGGAGGAAGTCATAAAACTTGGGCACGCTGTACTGGCGCAACAACTGTACGGACGGAATATTCAACGAACGGGCAACCACCTCCGAAGCCGCCACCGCCCCTTCGTATTGCATGTTAAAGTTCTGCGGCGAGAAACCGTTTATATTGACCGGGATATCAGCCAGTAAAGTATGGGGCAGGATCTCTCCCTCTTGCAAAGCGGCACAATAGAGAAAAGGTTTCAGGATACTTCCCGTACTGCGGGGCGCCTGTATGATATCCACCTGATTAGCCGAGTTTTTCTCGGAGAAACGCACATTGCCGCAATAGGCCACCACCTCGTTCGTACGGACATCCAACACCACTGCCGCTATATTCCGGATATCACTCCGGCGGAATTCATCGTTCCATCGCTCCAATAGCTCTTCGACTCTTTCTTGTACCCCTTTGTCGATCGTCGAGATTGTTTGTTCTCCTTTTCTTGTGGCATTAAAATAAGTCACCAGATGCGGTGCGGTCTGAGGCAAAGGAAGCGGCTCATCGGGTAAGGGTTCGCTAAATGCCAAGGTGTAGGTTGAAAGATCGATCTTCTTCGTGTCGAATAGATAGGCCAACAACCGGTTTCGTTTTTTCAACAGCGCATCCCGGCTCTTCGAGAGGTGGATCATCGCCGGCGCGTTAGGCAATACAGCCAATGTGGCTGCTTCCGCCCACGAGAGCTGATCGGCCGAATGACCGAAATAACGCCAGGCGGCAGCATCCAGTCCCACCACATTCCCGCCAAAGGGTGCATGGGAAATATAAAATGCCAGGATACGCTCTTTCGAATAACGAAACTCCAGGCGCGTAGCCAGGATCATCTCGATCAGCTTTTCTCCGACCGTGCGCGACTCTTTACGCGAAAGGCGGATCGTCTGCATCGTCAGCGTACTGCCGCCGCTCACCACCCGTCGTTCTTTCAGGTTCTGCCGTATCGCCCGGCCTATAGCCAACGGATTGACTCCCCAGTGCCGATAGAAATGCCGGTCTTCGAACGCTATCAGACAAACCCGCATCTTCTCCGGCACCGTCTCCCGCTGCTGGAAGCGCCATTGTCCATCCTGCGCAATCCGGGCACCCAACAGCTCTCCCTGCCGATCGGTCACCACCGTCGAATAAGGCGCATCAAAAAGTTGCCGGGGAAGACAGAACAGATAGAGTAGGAATAAAAGGGCAATCACAAGAATGATCAAAGTCTTAAATCTCATCTAAAACCAGCTTTTCAATTGTGCTGATAAAGCCTTTTGCCTGATTGTATCTTTTAAGGGCTGTTTCTTCATCAAAATAAACAAAATCTTCATAATCGCTGCTTTGCCGCTCATCAAACAGAGCATTATAAAACAGGCTAAGAGACTTATCGACTTTGCCGGTCAAGACAAAATGCAATCCAAACATTTGCTTTACCCCAGCATGTGTTTGCGCATTCAGGTGCGACTTCACCATCAGAGCTGTAAGGCTATAGAAACAAGCATAATAGATGCGGTTGATCGCTGTATTATAATACTGCTCTTTGATCAAAGTTTCTACCTCACCCAAGGTTTCTTCGGCTCTATTGATCCGGTATTCAATCAAAGCTTTACGGCTGCTATCGTCTAAAATATCCGTCATAACATTATTCCTTCTTTCATTACATTGATATAAAACGGAGTTTTGAAAGGACGATTAGCCCATTCTTTCTGGGTATAGATCAGAGGGCTGACATGAACCCCCGTCTCCAGTTCCAATTCATAAATAGGATAACGGATTTCGTCCTTGTCCAGAATACTCAGCTTATCCTTATTCAACAGTATCAGCAAATCAATATCCGAGTTTGCGCGAGCTTCGCCACGGGCTTCACTTCCATACAGAATAATGGTTGCATCCGGCGCAGTCCGGCGGATAATCTTTCTCACTGTTTGTACGATCTCCGAGCGTTTCATTTTCACTTCTATCTTCGGTTCTATTCAAAACAAAGATAACAAAAAAATCTTTGTATTTACCTCCATTATCTTCGGAAAAGAAACCTACGAACGAAATATGATGAAAAATTAGTATTAGACTACACCATCGAAGCCATCGCCCTCGACTCCGGGTTCGGCAGCCTACACATAAAAGTTTGACACCCCCCTTCCACCTTTCACCCGGTCGCCAGATCCCTGTATTGATCGGCTTTTCGGGTGAAGGCTTGGTAAAGAATTTCCCAAAGTGTATCGTCCTGAAAAAGGTTGACTGTTTTGGTTCCCAAAAAGGCCGGCAGGGTTTTCCAAAAGGCTGCCGGCCTTTTTTAAAGGGCTGCCGGAGTTTTCCAAAAGGCCGGCGGCTTTTTTGGGGAAGCTCTCGTTTTTTTTGGGGTATTATTTTATCTTTCACCTGAAATGCTGATCAATACAGGGATCTGGCGACCGGGTGAAAGGTGAAGACCGGGGTGTAAACTTTTATGTGGTAAGCTATCGGTAGTTGCTGAGGTGCTGAAGGGGTTATCGGATGATGTCGTTGAGAATTTTGTCGGTGGCGCCGGTATTGTTTTTGACGAAGTCGCCGGCGGCCCGGCCGGCCTCTTCCAGGAGGTGGGGGTAGGAGAGGAAGTCGTTGACGCGGGAAGCGAATTCATCGGCGTTGGGGATCGAGAAGCCTCCGCCGACGGCGATCAGGTCTTTGGCTTCTTTGAATTTCTGGTATTTGGGGCCGAAGATCACGGGAATGCCATAGACGGCGGCTTCCAATGTGTTGTGAATGCCCGCGCCGAAACCTCCGCCGATATAAGCGATATCGCCATAGCGGTAGATCGATGAGAGCAAGCCGAAGCTATCGACGATGATACAGTCTTTGTCGGACGAATCTTTACTGAACGCTTCGGAGAGGCGGATCGAGGGGCGTTGCAGTTGCGCTTCGATCTGCATGAGGTGTTCGCGGTGGATCTCGTGTGGCGCGATGATCAGTTTGAGGTCGGGATGGGCATTGAAATAGTTGATCAGGATCTCTTCGTCGGCGGGCCAGGAGCTTCCGGCGATAAGTATCCGCGCGCGTTCCCCTTTGGTATTGTGCAGGAACGTGTCGATGCCCGGGATATCGCGGCGGTGGTTATAGACGTCGAACACCCGGTCGAAGCGGGTATCGCCGGCCACGGTCACCGCGGTGATGCCAATGGATTGAAGCAGGTCGAGCGATTGCTTATCCTGCACAAACAGGTGATCGAAATACTGCAGGAACCGGCGGTAGAGCATCCCGTACCATTTGAAAAAGAGCTGTTCCTTGCGGAAGATGGCGGAGACGATATAGGTCGGGATACCTTTGCGGTTGAGCTCACCCAGGTAGTTGCCCCAAAACTCATACTTGATAAAGATCGCCATGCAGGGGTTGGCCAGATGAATGAACTTACGCACCTTGAAAGGTGTATCGAAAGGCAGGTAGCAGATCACATCCGCCAGTTCGTAGTTCTTGCGCACCTCGTAGCCCGAAGGGGAGAAGAAGGTCAACAGGATCTTATATTGCGGATATTCCGCTTTGATCTTCTCGATCATCGGGCGTCCCTGTTCGAACTCGCCCAGTGAAGAGGCGTGAAACCAGATATATTTCGCGTTCCGGTCGATCTTTTCCCGAAGAATACCGTTGGTTTTCCATTGCCCCCAGCGCATCAAGCGGGCTTTCTTATGAAAAGGAGAAGCCAGTTCGATCAACAGGGCATAGAGGTGGATCAATAAACTATAGAATATCATACGCTTTTCAACTATCGCTTAGCCAAGTGATGCGATCGCCCGGTTGATGCGATGGATTGTTTCTTCTTTTCCCAATGTCTCGGTGATATCAAAGATATGCGGGCCTTTGCCTTCGCCGACCAGTGCCAGACGGGTGGCGTTCATCAGGTTGCCCAGATGGTATCCTTTACTTTCGATCCAGGCTTTGACCACTTCTTCCGTGCCGGCACTATCGAACGGTTCGCGTTGGCGTAGGACGTCGGCCAGTTCGGCCAGTTGAGCGGCGGAGTCGGCTTTCCAGCGTTTCTTGACGGTCTTTTCGTCGTATTGTTCAGGCGCTTTGAAGAAGAAAGCGGAAGCGTCCCATAATTCTTTCACGAAGTTGACGCGCTCTTTCATCAGGCCGGCAACTTTGGCGACATAAGCCGGGTCGGGGTTGGCGATGCCCTGTGTTTCCAGTATGGGGATAAACATCGTGGCGATCTCGGCATTGCTTTTCTTTTGCAGGTATTGGTGGTTGAACCATTTGCCTTTCTCGTAATCGAACTTTGCACCGCTCTTGCTGCAATGCGAGAGGTCGAACAGACGGATCATCTCTTCCATCGCCATCATTTCCTGATCGTTGCCCGGGTTCCATCCCAGAAGCGCCAGGAAGTTGACCACCGCTTCCGGCAGGTATCCGCTTTCGCGATAGCCCGACGAGATCTTTCCTTCGGCATCTTTCCATTCCAACGGGAAAACAGGGAAACCCAGGCGGTCGCCATCGCGTTTGCTCAGCTTGCCGTTTCCTTCCGGTTTCAACAAGAGAGAGAGATGGGCGAACTGCGGCATGGTGTCGGTCCAGCCGAAATAGCGGTAGAGCAATACGTGCAAGGGGGCGCTCGGCAGCCATTCTTCGCCACGGATCACATGGGTGACCTCCATCAGGTGGTCGTCGACGATATTGGCCAGGTGGTAAGTGGGCAGCTGGTCGGCCGATTTGAAAAGCACCTTGTCGTCCAATACGGAGGAGTTGATCACTACCTCGCCGCGGATCAGGTCGTTCACGATGACCTGTTCTCCCGGTTCGATTTTGATGCGGACAACATACTGCGCGCCGTCGGCAATCAATTGCTCCACTTCCTCCCGGGATAAGGTCAAGGAATTACGCATCTGCATACGGGTAGAGGCGTCGTATTGGAAATTGGCTATTTCGTTTCGTTTGGCTTCCAGCTCCTGCGGGCTGTCGAAGGCGATATACGCCAGTCCTTTGTCCAGGAGTTGGTCGACATATTCTTTGTAGATGGAACGGCGCTCGCTCTGGCGGTACGGCCCTTTGTCGCCACCGAAGCTGACGCCTTCGTCGAAGCGGATACCCAGCCAGGTCAGGGCTTCGATGATATATTCTTCCGCTCCGGGAACAAAACGTTGGGAGTCGGTATCTTCAATACGCAGGATAAAATCGCCGTCGTGTTGACGGGCAAACAGATAATTGTATAAAGCGGTGCGGACGCCACCGATATGTAGAGGCCCGGTTGGGCTCGGGGCAAAACGTACTCTTACTTTTTGTCGCATCATAGGGGTATATATTATAGATAATGCGGCAAAAGTAGGCCTTTTTTTTCTCATGGTAAACTTTTTTGTATACATTTGGTGGTTATTATCGTTAGTAGTAGCTTGTTTATTACTCATTCCTAAAAAGAAAGATTATGAAACTAAAACGACTAAACATAAAATCAACGGTTTACTTTGTGTTGGCTGTCATCCTGATGGCCTATTTCTTCCCCCGTGAAGGAAAGTTCCGTTATCTGTTTTTTGAAGGGAAACCCTGGCGCTATCAGTTGTTGACGGCTCCGACCGATTTCCCGATCTATAAGGCAGACGAGGAGGTGAAAGCCGAGAAAGACAGTGTGATCGAACATTTCGAACCGTATTACCGGATGGATCCTTTGGTGGAAGCGACACAGATCGATGAGTTGCGCAGTGAGTATGCGGCCAACATGAAAGATAAAGTGCCGCATGCCTACCCGCAATATATCGAAAGTGCCCTGATCCGCCTGTACAAGAACGGGATCATCTCTCCCCAGGCGCTGGAAGAGCTGAAAAGAGATAAGGTGGAACGGATCAATCTGGTCGAGAACAATATGTCGCAATTGCAGTATGTCTCCGATATGTTTACCGTGCGTACGGCCTACGAGTTTATCCTCAACAATAGTCCGCAAAGCCTGGATAAAGCCCTTCTGCAATCCTGCAATATCAATAATTACCTGGCGGAGAACGTGATGTACGACAAAGCGATGTCGGACCGTATCCTCGATGAGAAACTGAACAGCGTAGCCATCTCGAACGGAATGATCCAGGCCGGGGAACGGATTGTCGACCGGGGAGAGATCATCGATCATCATACCTATAATGTATTGCGTTCGCTCAAGATTATCCATGAATCCAAGTCGGGAGGGACGCAGATCCAATGGGTGCAGTTTGCCGGGATCTCGGTTTTACTGATCTCTCTGTTGTTTTGTTTCTGGCTTTACCTCTGGTCGTTCCGTCCGAAGATATTCTATAAAAGGAAAAATGTACTTTTCTTATTGTTGCATATCACGGTGTTCTGTGTTATGACGGAGTTGTGTGTGACCTATAATTGGTTTAATGTCTATATCATTCCTTTTGCGATGGTACCGACGGTGGTGCGGACCTTCTTCGATTCGCGAACGGCCTTGTTCACCCATCTGATTGTTGTCTTGATCTGTTCATTGATGGTTCCTTATCCGCAGGAGTTTGTCTTGTTGCAGGTGGTTGCGGGTATGGTGGTGACCTTTAGCCTGAAAGATCTTTCCGAGCGGTCGCAGTTGATCCGTTGCGCCTTTTTTATCTTGCTTTCTTATTCCATTACCTATACCTGTCTGACGGTCTATCAGGAATTGGATTTTACCAAATTGAACTGGACCATGTTCCTTTATTTCGGGATCAGCTTTATCCTGTTGATGTTTACGTATATCCTGGTTTATATGCTGGAAAAGGCTTTCGGTTATGTTTCTGCCATCACCCTGGTCGAACTGTCGAACATCAATACACCGATATTGAAGAAACTTTCGGAAACCGCGCCGGGAACGTTCCAGCACTCCCTTCAGGTGTCGATCCTGGCGTCGGAAGCAGCGACAAAGATTGGAGCCAATGCCGCGTTGGTCCGCACGGGAGCGATGTATCATGATATCGGTAAGATGGAAAATCCGGCGTTCTTTACCGAGAACCAGAAGAATTTCAACCCGCACGACCAGTTACCCTTTGAGCAGAGTGCACAGATTATTATCAGCCATGTGACCGACGGAGTACAGATGGCGGAGAAAGCGAAATTGCCTCAGGCGATAATCTCGTTTATCAAGACCCACCACGGGCGCGGCAAAGTGAAGTATTTCTACAACTCCTTTAAGAATAAATACCCGGATCAGGAGATCGACGAAGCCAAATTCACTTACCCGGGACCCAATCCTTTCTCCAAAGAGACAGCGATCCTGATGATGGCCGATGCGGTCGAAGCCTCTTCGCGCAGCTTGAAAGAGTATACGGAGGAAGCGATCAGCGAATTGGTCAACCGGATCATCGACAGTCAGATCGACGACGGATTGATGAAGAATACGCCATTAACCTTCCGCGATGTGTTGACCGTGAAGCAAGTCTTTATCGATAAGCTCAAAACGATGTATCATACCCGGATCAGTTATCCCGAACTGAAGGCGTAACTACATAAAAAGAGGCAATGGTTGAAATAACTTCCCGGAGGAACCCCGCCCTTTGATCTTCAAGTCCTCCATTCTTCCCCGTAAGAAAACAAGGGAACTCCTTGTTTATTAGCGATTTATTCTGTATCTTTACCTCAGAGAAATAACAAAAACCAACGCTATGGGAAGATACATAAACCCCTTACTCGATTTTAGCTTCAAGAGGCTATTCGGGCAGGACGCCAGCAAAGAGTTGCTGATCGATTTTTTGAATATCTTGCTCGAAGGAGAACGAAAGGTGGAAGATATTACGTTCTATTTTTTCGATCGGGCGCTGTTCTATCTCTGTCGGATGATCAGCAGTCAGGGGCAGAAAGGAGGGGATTGGACATTTGAGGTCTGTCCCGTGTATGGGATTTACTTCTTGAACTTTCGGCTGCCGGGGTTGAATAAGCTACGAACGGATGTGATCCTGGCCGACCGGGATACAGGGCTTCAGATCGACGGGAGGTTGCGACAGATCTTTATCTCGTTGCCGCACTTCGAGTTGACGGCCGATGAATGCCAAACAGATTTTGAACGATGGATTTATTTATTCAAATATATGGATACGTTAGAAAGAATACCATTTGAGACCAAGAAAGCAACCTTTAGGAAGTTGCTTAAGGCCGCCGAGATAGAAAGTCTCTCCTCGGGTGATCGCCGACACTATGATAAGGTCCTCAAAGACTACCGCGACTATGTCAATACTGTTGAATACGCCAAAGTAGAAGGAATCGAGATCGGAATGGAGAAAGGAAAAGTAAAAGGAATCGAGATCGGAATGGAGAAAGGAAAAGTAAAAGGGATCGAGATCGGGATGGAGAAAGGAAAAGCCGAAGGAGTGAAGACTGTAGCCCTTCGCTTGAAAGAATCAGATGTTTCGCTGGATTTGATTATACGAAGCACCGGCTTGTCGCCCGAAGATATCGAGAAGCTTTGATCTATATTACCCTGCCGTACATCTGCTAACAACCCAAACGACCCAAAAAGATCTTTAGAAATCAACGATCAATCGGACGTTTATCTGGCGACCGGTGAGGTAGTTGGGCACGGCGTACTGGGTGCTGTACACATCGGTAATCCAGTAGTAGGAATTGGTATTTTTAATATCGAAGAGGTTAAAGACATCCAGACCAAGCCAGATATTCTTCAGGTTGCGGAAGAAGCCTCTTTCCATAATCGCATCGGTGCCCCCCGCCAGTTGGTAGGAGAGGCCGATATCGACCCGGCGGTAGGCCGGTAGCCGGAAGGTGCCCCCATTTTTTCCTTCGGTGTATCCTACATTAGGGACTGTGATCGGTAGGCCTCCGGCAAGCACACCTTTGAGATTCATTTTTATCCGTTCGTTTCCGGGGAAATAATCCTGGAAGAAGAGCGACAGGTTGTAACTCTGGCTATTGGGCATTGGCGCCTTGATAACCTTGTCGTTGAGCGTGATGGTCTGCTCGGCTTTCATCAATGACAGGCTGATCCACGAGTCGGTGCCGGGAACAAATTCGCCGAAGAACTTCATATCGAGCCCCATCGCATAACCCGTTGCACAGTTTTCGCCATAATAGCGAAGCTTGACATTATCTAAGGTATAGGGAATCAGATCGTCCATCTTTTTGTAGTACACCTCGGTAGTCAGTTTGAAGTTCCGGTCTAACGCTTTGAACGTATAGTCGCTACCCAGGATGAAGTGGATCGATTGTTGTGCTTTGATGTCTTTATTCAATTCAACATGTTCATTCCCGTAATCGTCTCTGACCACTTTGCGTATTTCTTTATAGAACGGTGACTGATAGTAGAGTCCGGTGGCAAAGCGGAACGTCAGGTTCTGGTTGAAGTTGGGAATGAAACCCAGAGAAACGCGTGGGCTGAAAATAAATTCACTGTTGTAATCCCAGTAGCTTCCCCGGATCCCGCCGACCAGGCTGAAGAGCCCTTTGGAGGTGCGGAATTTGAATTCGTCCTGCAGGTATGCCGATATGCGGTTGCTGTTTAGTTTTTCATTGGAATAGAGATTGGAGATGACACTGACGAATTCGCTGTTCTGGGGCAGGGAGTAGCCGGAGGAGTCGCGCTTTTCCCATTCGCTGATCTTGTCTTCGATCTTTTCCCGTTGGAAGGTCATTCCCCACTGGAGCGTATGCGCTTTGATGCGGGTTCTTCCGTAATGATTTACGTTGAATATATCGGAATGGAGCTGGTTGCGTGCATGCTCATGGTAGCGTCCGACGGTCATGCCCTGGCTCATTTCACCGGAATTCGGGTCGGAAGCGCCGTCTTCGCTCATCCAGTATTCGCCGCTGATATCATACGATTCTTTCTCGCGGCTGTTGAAACCGGAGACCTGGAATCCCAATTCGGCGTTTTCGTTCGGTTTATGTTTTAAGGTGAATGCGCCGAACAGGGTCTGGAATTTATCTTTTTCCTGACCGTCGAAAAAGACGATAAAGTTTTGCGGGTTGTCTATCGTGCCAAAGGTGGTTTCCCTGTTGTAAGGGGTGAACGTATAGTTGTTGACCGCCACGTTACCCATCAGGTTGATCTCCCATTTGGGCAGGAATTCGTAGGTCATATAGGTTTGCAGGTCGATGAAATTCGGATCGTATTCAGCGTCGGTATCCATGGTTTTCAACAGCGAACGCCCGGTTTTGTAGCGCAGGCCGGTCACTTGGGTGAACTTGCCCGAGGAACTGCCGACGTATGCGTTGGCGCCCAATAGGCTGGCGGAAGCGGAACCTTCGAATTTCTCCGGTTTTTTGTATTTGATATCCAGGACCGAACTCATCTTATCGCCGTAGCGGGCTTCGAAACCGCCGGCGGCGAAGTTGACCGATTCGGTCATGTCCGGATTGACGAAGCTAAGCCCTTCCTGCTGGCCCGAGCGCACCAATAAGGGGCGATAGACCTCCAGTCCGTTCACATAGACCATATTCTCATCGAAGCTGCCGCCGCGCACGGAATACTGCGAGCTTAATTCATTATTGGAAGATACGCCGGCATAGGTGACTACCAGGCTCTCGATGCTGCCGCCAGCCGGGTCGGGAAGGAACCGGACTTTATCCGCATCCAGGGCCTCCAATGTGGTGGTTTGCCGCCGGGTAGCGGTGACGACCGCTTCACCCAAGACGATACTCAGCGGGTTCATCTGCACGTTCAGACGCAGGTCGGCAACCGGCTTGGGCAGGATACGCTCCGCTTTGTTGTAGCCCAGACAGGAGAAAAGGACCGTCAGTGAATCGGCCGGAGCGACAGTCAGGGAATAGTACCCTTTTTCATTGGTCATCGTACCGTTCAGCGTATTCTTGACCATGATATTGACCAGATCTAACGGGTTCCCATCAGCATCATGCACATAACCGGTGATCTTGATCCGATCCTGTGCGAAAGCGTTAAAAGAGATAAATATAAATAACAGTGCGACTGCAGCGCGAATCTTCATAACATCAAATTTATATTCTACTAACGTAAAAAAAGCATTAAGCGTATATCGTTTACCGAAAAGGTAGTGTTTTTTTCTCTATATTTGCTCCGCATTTCGATAAAACGGATAGATATGGAAAGTTTTTCAGCACTGATTAAACAAAGAAGAAGCACAAGAAAGTTCACGGAAGAGGCATTAACGCCGGAGCAGGTGGAGATGATCCTGAAAGCCGGATTGATGGCGCCCTCCTCGAAAGGTAAGAATCCCTGGGAATTTATAGTGGTTGAAGATAAAGATATGTTGCGGCTTCTGGCCGGCAGCAAAGAACATGGTGCCGGCTTTCTGGAAGGCTGTGCCTTGGCAGTGGTCGTCTTGGCCAACACGATGGAGAGTGATGTCTGGATCGAAGATGCGGCTATCGCTTCGATCTATATGCAATTGCAAGCCGAAGAGCTGGGATTGGGCAGTTGCTGGTGCCAGATTCGGAACCGCGTGACGGCGGAAGAAGCCGATTCGAATGAATTAATTCGTCGCTTACTGAACATTCCGTACCAGTTAGATGTTTTGTCCATAATCGGCTTGGGCCACAAGGCACAAGAGCGGAAGCCCTTGGATGAAGAAAAGCTCCAATGGGAGAAAGTGCACATAGGGAAATACGAGTAAGACAGGATGAAGGTTGTATTTGTTGGTGCCGGGAATCTGGCGACGCGTTTGTCGATAGAGATGCACAGGGTAGGCATGACGATCGGGCAGGTTTATAGCCTGACGGAAGAGAGTGCCCATCTGCTTGCGTCAAAGTTGAATGCGCCGTGGACCACGGATATCGTTGAGATCATCGATGATGCCGACCTTTATATCTTCTCGGTGAAAGATGCTGTACTGGAAACGGTGTTGGCGCAGATGAAACCCAACGGCGGTTTGTGGGTGCATACAGCAGGCAGTATCCCGATGGATATCTTCAGTTCCTATACTTCCCGATACGGTGTTTTTTATCCTTTGCAGACTTTCTCAAAAGGGCGGGTGGTTTCTTTTGATAAGATACCGGTTTTCCTGGAAACAGCGAAGGAAGAAGATCAAGCGGTCTTACTCACGGTGGCAAATGCACTGACGGATACCGTTTTGTTTTTGTCGTCGGAGAAAAGGAAACAAATTCATCTGGCGGCGGTCTTTGCCTGCAATTTTGCCAATCACATGTATGTGATTGCGGAGAAGATATTGGAAGAACAGGAGATTCCTTATAAGATGTTGTTGCCTCTGATCGAGGAGACTGCGTCGAAATTGCAGGATCTGTCTCCTCTGTTAGCTCAGACGGGACCGGCAGTCCGCTACGATGAGAATGTGATTGAGATGCAATCGGATTTGTTGACCAATGAGCGATACCGGGAACTCTATCGATTGATTAGTCAAAGTATACATATAGAAACGGGAAATGAGTAGTATTAATTTTGATTTACGGAAGATAAAAGCCTTTGTCTTCGATGTGGATGGGGTGCTTTCCTCTGATGTGATCCCGTTGCATCCGAATGGAGATCCTATGCGCACGGTGAATATAAAGGATGGGTATGCGATGCAACTGGCTGTCAAGAAAGGCTACCAGGTGGCGATCATTACCGGGGGATATACGGATTCGGTGGAGCTTCGGTTCTCCCGTTTAGGCGTTGAACATATTTATATGCGCAGTGCGGTGAAGATGAAAGATTTCCTTCATTTTCTGGAAAAGACGGGACTCTCTCCGGAGGAAGTCATGTATGCCGGTGATGATATTCCGGACTATGAAGTGATGAAGATGGTCGGACTGCCGGTCGCTCCGGCCGATGCTGCTCCTGAAATAAAAGAAATTGCGGTTTATGTTTCTCCCCGTCGAGGCGGAGAAGGGGTGGCTCGCGATATTATCGAACAAACAATGAAAGCCCAGAATGCCTGGATGGGGGAAGAGGCATTCGGCTGGTAATATTTATAATGTAGAAAACAGTTGCTTTATGGAAATGATGCTTCCGAACTTAAAGAAATACAAGGTGATTTTGGCTTCAAACTCTCCTCGAAGGAAGAACTTGCTTGCCGGGTTGAATATTGATTTTGAAGTTCGGGTAATTGATGATATCGATGAATCCTATCCTTCGGACTTGGATATATATGATGTGGCGGAATATATCGCCTGCAAGAAAGCAGAAGTCTATAAAGCCAGTATGGCGAGTGATGAATTGTTGATCACGGCCGATACGATCGTTTCCCGCTTTGATAAGATATTGGGCAAGCCGGAAGGGAAAGAAGATGCGGTTAAAATGCTGCAGGAATTATCCGACCGGGTGCATGAGGTCGTTACCGGAGTTTGTCTTCTGGCCCAAGACAAGAAAGTCTCTTTCTCGGAATCCTCTGCTGTCAGCTTCTCCAAGCTGTCGGAGGAAGAGATCGAATACTACGTTGAAAAATATAATCCGATGGATAAAGCCGGCGCTTACGGTATCCAGGAATGGATCGGCTATGTCGGGGTTGAGGCGATCAACGGATCCTTTTATAATGTGATGGGTTTGCCTATCCAAAGGCTCTATCAGGAGTTGAAGAATTTCTGATGCACTTTACTGCATCAGGTACTTACGCATTCCTTCCGAATACTTGGTTTTGTAGTTCCCTTCTTCATCGGTATAGATAAGAAAGTATTCCACATTGGGCAGCGCATCCCCGATTCTGGAGGCTTCTTTGTCGTTCAAGGCCGTAAATGCGGTCGATAAACCATCACTTGTCATGCTGTCGTCTGCAATGATTGTGCTGCTCAGGATATTCTGTTCGGCAGGATAACCCGTCAGCGGGTTGATCGTATGGGCATGTTTCCGTCCTTCCTTTATATAATAGGTATGGAAATTACCGGCAGTAGCTACTCCTCCTTTTTTCTTCAATTGAATAACCTGTTCAATATTGAACGTACGCTCTTCCGTCGTTTCCGGCTTGCGGATCGTGATCCGCCAGGGATCACCCTGGGGATTGACTCCCCGCGTGACGATCACACCACCGATATCAATCTTGTAATTCTTTACTTTATTGTCTTCCAATAACTGAGCCAGACGGTCGGCGGTGTATCCTTTGGCCAGGGAGGTCAGGGTCAATTGGATGCGCGGATCTTCTTTTTTCAGTTGACTGCCTTCCAGGTGTATCTTCCGGTACCCGACAAACTGGCGGATACTGTCGACGACATATACGGGCACGTTCTCCGGATTCTCGTATGCGCCCGACCATAATAAAACCAAAGGGAAGCAGGTGATGTCAAAGATCCCTCCGGTCTCTTCGGATATGATTCTTGCCCTTTCCACGACCGTGATAAAGTGGGTATCGACCACTACCGGTTCGTTACGGTTTACTTTGGCCACAATCGACGCCGGGTTATAGGCATTTAAGGAGTTGTTCAACGACTCCATCTCTGCATCGATCAATGCGGTCAACTGCTTAGGCGCCTGATACAACAAGGTGTAATTGCGGTTGTAGATAACCCCTTTCTCTTCAAAATAGGTATTATTCAATGAGCAGGAGGGAAGTAAAGCGATAATTCCCAAGAATAGGGTGGTATAGAGCAGAATTTTTTTCATTTGTCTCAGGGATTAGAGCTTTCCAGTACGGCTAATTCCTTACGGTTCGGGAGGTAAGGGATCATTCCTTCGGAGTATTTGATTTTATGGCTTCCCTTTTCATCCATATAGATCAGGTAATACTCGAATTTCTTCAGTGTATCGGCAATGCGGATGGCTTCTTTCATGCCCGAAGCCATCAGGGCCGTGGCATATCCGTCGGCGGTCATGCAGTTCTCGGCAACGATCGTGCAGCTCAGGATATCCTGTTCGGCGGGATATCCGGTAACCGGACTGATCGTATGGGCGAATTTCTTACCGTCTTTGATGTAATAGTTCTGGTAATCGCCCGAAGTGGCAATCCCTCCTTTTTTATTGAGTTGTATCACTTCTTCGATGGTAATGGCTTTGCCGGGCGTCACTTCTTCCGGTTTGCGGATCCCTACGCGCCAGCCTTGTCCTTTCGCATTTACGCCATTGATTGTCGATTCGCCGCCGATATCGACCATATAGTTCTTTATCCCGTGGCTTTCCAACATGGCGGCGACCACATCGCAGGCATATCCTTTGGCGATAGCCGAGCAGTTCAGTTGGATGCGCGGATCGTCTTTGATCACCCGGTTGCCTTCGAGGCGCACTTTCCGGTAACCGACAAATTGTTTGATGCTATCGATAAGTTGGGGAGAGACGACATCGTTCTTGGTGGTTCCGAATCCCCAGATATTGATCAATGGTCCGCTGGTGATATCGAACATACCCTCCGTATGGACGGAGATCTCCATCGCTTTATTGAATACGGTCCGGAAGTGTTCATCCGTTTCCACCTCCTCGTTGCGGTTGACTTTGGCAATGATGGCGTTCGGGTTGAAGGGGTTCAGCGACAGATTGACCTCGGCAAGCGCGGCATCGATTTCTTCCGTCATCAGTTTAGGCGCTTCATACTTGATCTGATAGAGTGTATGGAACACCGACCCGCTCTCTTCGAAATAAGAGGTGTTGCTTTGGCAGGATATAAAGAACAGGACCGATAGTCCCAGGTATACAATCTTTTTCATTTTATTACAGCAGTTAATTTGGGCAAATATCGTGAAAGCCGAACACAAAGCCAAGCTTATGTAAGCTCTGTTGAGGCGCATCCGATATGTTGCAAATGTACATAATAATTACAACATATATCCCCCTTCCATTGGAGATGTACTGTTACGGGTATAAATATCCAGGATGCCGGATGTCTTAACCGGCTCAGGCTTTATCCAGTGTTGTTTTCTTTCTTCCAGGATCCGGTTTATCTCTTCCGGACTTCTTTCTTTTTCATTCAAGCCGATGAGCTCTAACCGACGGGCGGGAATATCGATACGTATCAGATCGCCGTTTTCCACCAGCGCGATGGGTCCTCCTTCACTGGCTTCCGGCGAGACGTGGCCGATAGCGGGGCCTCTTGTGGCGCCGGAGAAGCGGCCGTCGGTGATTAATGCAATGGTTTCGATCAGTTCCGGATCGGAAGCGATTGCCTCGGTGGTGTAGAACATCTCCGGCATACCGCTGCCTTTCGGCCCTTCATAGCGGATGATGACGGCTTCGCCCGGGTGGATCTCTTTCCGGAGTACAGCTTGCAGCGCATCTTCTTCTTTGTTGAATACGCGGGCGATCAATGTCGTTTGTAAAAGCTTCGGAGAGATAGCGGCATGTTTGACTACGGCACCACCGGGAGCCAGATTCCCTTTCAGGATCGCAACAGCCCCCTGTTTGTTTATCGGATTGTGGACGGGACGTATGATATCGGATGCGTTCACGTTTAGTCCCGTCAGGTAATTATGGCAGTCGGCATAGAAGGTTCCCTCTTTCAGTTTGTCTAAGTTCTCACCCAGGCTGTGGCCGGTGACGGTCATCACGTCCAGGTGCAGGAATTCGCGGATCTCTTCCATCACCGCCGGAACACCACCGGCGTACCAGAAGTATTCGCCCGGCCAGTATCCGCTCGGACGTATATCTAATAGGTAAGGGATCTTTCGGTGGATCCGGTCGAAGAGGTCGGGCTTCAGTTCCATTCCCAACTCATGGGCTATCGCCGGCAGGTGAAGTAGGCTGTTGCTGGATCCGGCAATGGCGGCATGCACCATGATGGCATTCTCAAAAGCTTCCGGAGTCATGATATCCGAGGGCTTCAGATCCAGCCGGATCAGTTCGAGGGCCTGCTCGCCTGCGCGCCGGGCAAAGGAATTGAGGTGAGGCAGGTGAGTCGGGATCAACGCCGATCCCGGCAGGGCCATGCCCAATGCTTCGGCCATGATCTGCATGGTCGAGGCCGTACCCATAAACGAACAGGCGCCGCAACTGGGACAGGCATCCCGTTTGTACACCATATATTGCTCTTCGGTAATCTCTTTCCGGGCATACTGGGCACTGTACTTGCCGATCTGTTCCAATGTGAGCAGGTTGGGACCGGCTTTCATGATACCACCCGGAACAAACAATGCCGGCATATTCAGCCGTGCGATAGCCATCAGGTGGGCAGGCACGGATTTGTCGCAGCTGGAGATAAATACGCCGGCATCGAAAGGTGTCGCTTTGACATGGATCTCCATCATGGCTGCCATGATATCACGGGAGACCAGCGAGTAGTTCATGCCGTCGTGTCCTTGTGCTTCCCCGTCGCAGATATCTGTGACGTAGTAGTTGGCGGCTTTCCCTTTGCGATCGGTTATACCCCGGTCGACCTGTTCGACCAGCCGGTCAAGGTGGGCGCTGCCCGGATGACTATGTCCGTAACTGCTTTCTACAATCACCTGGGCTTTATTTAGCTCTTCCACGCTCCACCCACTCCCTAATCGCAGGGAGTCAAGCTCCGGCGCTATCCGGCGCAATTCCTGGCTTTTCATATCTCTTCCTCTATCGTATAATTGTTACGTTGCGGAGAGTCGCGCGCAATTAGTTCGCCGATAAAACCGGTAAGGAATAATTGGGTGCCAATGATCATCGAGGTCAGCGAGATATAGAAATAGGGGGAGCTGGTGACCAGCGGGCGCAATTCTCCGTTTCCGATGATAGACACAAATTTCATCGCCAATACAATGATCAATGCAATGAAACCGATCAGGAACATCAATGTGCCCAACAGACCGAAGATATGCATCGGTTTCTTTCCGAAGCGGGAGGTAAACCATAAAGTCATCAGGTCCAGATAGCCATTGAAGAAGCGGCTGATGCCGAACTTAGTGGTTCCGTATTTACGTGCCTGATGGATGACTACCTTTTCCGTAATCTTGTTGTATCCGGCGTTCTTGGCCAGATAAGGGATGTAGCGGTGCATATCATTATAGATCTCAATGCTTTTGATCACCTCTTTCCGGTAAGCTTTCAAGCCGCAGTTGAAGTCATGCAGTTGCACTCCGGAGAATCGCCGGGCGGTGGCGTTGAATAACTTGGTCGGGATGGTTTTCGACAAGGGATCGTAACGTTTTTTCTTCCAGCCGGAGACCAGATCATAGCCCTCTTCTTTGATCATCCGGTAAAGTTCCGGTATCTCATCGGGGCTATCCTGCAGATCGGCGTCCATGGTGATGACCACATCCCCCTGGGCGCGTTGGAAGCCGCAATGCAAGCCGGGCGATTTGCCGTAGTTGCGTTTGAATTTGATCCCGTGCACGTTGGGATTCTTCTCTTTCAGTTCCTCAATGATTCTCCAGGAATCATCCGTACTGCCATCGTCTACATAGATGACTTCATACGCGAATCCGTTCTGACCCATTACCTGCTCGATCCAGGCATTCAACTCGGGAAGCGATTCCGCTTCGTTATATAAAGGAATAACTATTGATATATCCATGATATTAATTGTTTTCGTCTGTCGTTTCCGGCGGAGTGGGAGGCAGGAATGTCTCCTTTCTGCGGCTGATCACCCAGGCCACAGGCAAGGAAAAGATAATGCCATAGAAGAGATTGTTGATAATACCCTGGATCGCCATTTGTATCGGGCTGATATGGGTATTGCCGATAGCCTCCAGCATCTTCTCGTCGGCATTGGCCATTCTCAACACCTCCATCGTCTGTTCCAGTGTCTTAGCCAGGAACCCGGGCGGAGCGATATGTTGGTAAAAGAAATAATGTTCGAGTGAGACGATCAATGCCGCGAAGAAATAGACCAATACGCCAAATTGCCAGGCATGGAAAAAGCGGATGGAACCGCCGATCTCCATCTTGTATCGCCAGGTCTGATAGAAAGCCAGGATAGGCACCAAAAAGGTCAGGGTCAGATAAATGAAATTCATGAAAGCGGAAGAAATGCCAAACATGAAAAATATATACTTAAAGCACCAGAATATCCCCATCGAGAGTCCACTGCCCATCGCGATTTTCAGAAGTTCACTTCTACTTTCACTCATATTGTTTCTTTGTTTTTCAGTCTACAAAGTTACTTTATAATCGGAAGAATAACAAACGTGGAGAAGAGCAATCATGTGTCAACCGTCGGTATTTGCTGATCCAGATCTCTTATCTTTCGGAAAATACAAACAGGAGATTCAACGCCATACAGAATCTCAGATGAATTGTATCCTAGAAATTTAAGGTACTGAATAATCAAATTGAAAATTTCCTCTGCATAATCCACATTAATTTGCCTTTGAGGATTGAAGCAGATCGGTTCGTGATGTGCTATCCGATTTCGGAACACGCGTATTTTATCAAGATCTTTATATATTTGCTTTTGATTCAAGCCATGAGCCTTATTGGGGAATATTTGCAATAATGTTTTGCCTCCTAATCTATATAAATGTTTGGAAAACATAATTGTCCATGCTCCAAAACTTAACGAAGCAACCAATTTCTCATGTGTGTAAGTATTCATTCGAAGCAACTTGTCTCTTTCTCTGAATATATCATTTTTAGATGAATGTAAAAACCCATTGGTGGCTTGAGTAATTAACCAATCATTATCGAGAAATAGAGTCTTGTAATGTTCGTCGATTGCATTCCGTAAAATAATTTCTAACACTCCTAATACACCATGAAATTTCTGGCATAACTTTATGTTATACCGATACAATATCAGCGTTTTGTTTTTGTTGCCTTGACAGGCAACTTTATACTTGTTTAGTCGTGGTATAGATAATGCTTTCTCGTATTCGCTGTATTTCATGTTTTTTCGTTTTATATTCTGCGAATATAAAAATAAAGTTGTATATTTGCATTGTAATACCTCGTTGTCCCTGTTAGCAATAGCATACTTCGGGGTTTTGTTTTTTATATACAAAAAAAGGATCACCCCGTATTATTTACCACATAAAAGTTTTTACCCCGGTCTTCACCTTTCACCTCTTTACCAAGTTCCCTGTATTGATCAGCGTTTTGGGTGAAAGGTAAAGGAATACTTTAAAAAAAACGACAGACCTGGCGGCTTCCCGAAAAAGGCCGCCGGCCTTTGGAAAAACCCTGCCGGCCTTTTGGAAAACTCCGGCAGCCTTTTGGAAACGAAAACAGTCCATTCTTTTCAGGACGATACCCTTTGGGCAGTTCTTCCCCAAGCTTTCACCCAAAACGCTGATGAATACAGGGATCTGGCGACTGGTGGAAGGTGAAAGGAGGGGGTGAAACTTTTATGGGGTCAGTCTGAAAACCTGGTTGCAACAACTTAGCTCTAAGCACATAATTTAGTAAGTCTAAATAGGAAGAATGGTATGTCTGTTACTCCTCTGAATTGACTTCTAAAAGCTTTGACTTTTGCATTAAATGATTCCGCTGAGGCGTTTGTTTGCCGACTCACAAAGAAGTTCAATATAGTGTCATAATGATTAGTGAAGGTGTCAATAACAGTCTGGAAAGCATTCCCTACCAACCGACTTACCTTGTCAAACCATTTTGCCAAATTCAGTCTTGCTGCATTCTTACTACTTTTCTTATTGTAGATATTGGTCAGTTCCATGGCTACATCGTATGCCTGTTTCAATTCCGGATAAAATTCAAAGATGATATCCGCCCTCCATCTCTGTGAGGGTGTCCATTTAGTTTCATGCCTGGTTAGAATGAACTTTGCCCGTGCCAAAAGTTGTTTGCGTGTATCTCCATTAGCATACCGGAAAGGAATATATTGTTCTTTCTCTTCTCTACATTTTTTTATTTCTGCATTCTCCAAATCTCTGGCCATCCAACGGTAAGTTATGCGCAAGTCATCTAGCGCATCGTAATAAAGCTTTTGTACATGAAAACGATCGTTGGTAATGCGTGCTTTTGGGAACACCGAACGGGCTATGAGCATCATAGCAGAGGAAAGATCCAGAGTTATCTCTTCCACAAGCAGGCGTTTGTTTCGGTTAATCTTCTCAAGTACAGCGATTACCGTTTCTGCTTTTGTGCCGTGGACAGCGGCCACAAGAGTACCAGGGCCACCATGTCCATCTTTGTTGGTTAGAAAAGTGTAGACCTCACCGCTACTCAGACAGGTCTCATCCAAACTTAAATTAGGACCGATATTTTCAGGAAATAGCAGATATTCAGAGGCATGTGATAATTGATTCCACTGTCGATAATCGCTGAAATGTTCTTTATATTGACTGCTGAGTAACTTACCATTGACACCATAATGTTCGGCGATGCCTTTGATACTTTCGGCAGTACTCTCAATCCTCTTCTTTTAAAAAAGCAACGAACTCAGGGGATAATTTAGAGCCGTCTTCAGTCAAGTCATCAAAGTTATAAGTGAATATTTCACCCGTAGAGCGATCAACCCATTTACGGCGACGAATATGAAGATAGACACTACGACCGCGAATCGGAAAGTCTTGTATCGTTTTAGGTTCGGTAAAACCATAAGGACGAACAGTGCCTTTCTTATAGTCCTCACGCGACATATACTCACTCTCGTCTAACCAATACTCTAAAGTGGAGTCACTCTCACGATAATCTACAAAATTAAAATTATCGGTGATCACTTTAGGAAAAATACTTCGTAATATCTGATATTGTTTCATGCTATCAAAGGTAGTGATTTTTTAGAAATGCGGTATTATTCAGGGGATTGAACTATTGAAATTTAGCGATAGGTAATGATTTAGAAACTACTTAACCGCTTTACCCCGCTTCATTTTTCACCACTTCAAATAACTCGTTTACAAAGATAATACATTTTTCTGTATCTGCTTTAAATACACTGTTTTTGTGCTTCAAGGTTGAAAATTAATCCCTGCTTTCCGAGCTTGCGAGTGTTGCAACCGACGATTGATATTATATAACTTTCCTTCTTTGACGAATTTGGCTCCCGTTTGTTTGAACCAGAAAGATACGTTTTGCTCTACACATAAATCATGTAGCTCCATAATCCAATCGAAATTACAGGGACGGGCATCGTAGCCGGATTCTCCACCGACAACCACTTGCTCTACCCACGAGCCTATCTCATACGAGCTGAGGTCGATGCGTTCCAGAAGCGGCTCGCAAATAAGAATCTTATGCTTTATCGGGGCTTCTTTATAGATAGGCAGGCGGTAATCAGTCCGGTCTTGGTTCTCGATGGTACAACAGATCGTTACATTATCATAGCCTTCGCCCCAATCGTCGGGTAAGGATTCATTGAAGCGGTCGATACGTTTGGTAATCATCATAAATTGCAAATCGCTCCGAAGGCGTATCATCTCCCATGCTTCCTTGCGCCACTCATCGGCATCTTCGACAAAGAAGTCGGAGGTAAAACAAGTATAGACCAACGAACCCGAAGGTATCTTGTATTCGCCGTTACGCTTCTTTTGTATAGGTAGGTCGAAGTTTTTGGTTTTTGCAATAATACTGCTGTCAATACCCCGCTTTGAGTCGCCCCGATAGACGTAGCAATGCTGGCAACCTGCACTCAGCTTATGACAGCCGTGCCACAGATTCCACATCTTCGATTTCGACTCAATAATGTTTTTAGGCATATATATGGGCATTTATTCCAATCCCATCAGCATAATATAATCCTCTTCATTCTCATCAATTACCTTGAAACCTAACCGTTCATACAAACGAATCGCCGGATTTCCTTTGGTGATGCTTAATGAAACTTGTCGATAGCCATTTTCTTTCATTAGTGTTATCATTTGTTGCATCATTTCTGTGCCAATACCGTGATTGCGATATTCTTTGAAAAGGGCAATCGCTATTTCGGGTGTATGTTCGTTAATATAACCACAACCTTTCAGTTCGCCCGGAAACGTTCGTGTCCAAACCGCACCGATAGGTTTATCATCCATCAAAGCAAGCAGGCAATGGTCATCTTTCTCCGTCCCCCAATTGTTCCAATAAACCCGAACTTGTGGATAGTAGATTACCTCTTTCGGATAAGGATTCATAGGGTCGGGATGATAAATGGCTTCGTACATGAAGTCCTCCATCAAAGGGTGCTCTACCGAACGAATCGTTCTGATTAATACCTTATTTTTCAATTTTGGTGAAAATTACTGTTTTCTCTTTAAGGGATATTTTCTCAACCTCGTAACCATACAAAGTCAACTCCTTCTTGTATTTTAAGAAAGAGTGGTCTATCTTAACCCCAGAGATAGCTTCTATTTCATCAAAAGCCAGTTTAATCGTTTGTTGCCCGTCCTTTTGAATGTATTCCCAAAGCGGGCTGTATTTACTCATATTCATTTTCATACCTATAACTTATTCTTTGCCGTAACACTTCTGCTTCATCGCAAGCCTATCCAGCGTTTTTGCGATTCGTTCGACTTTCGTTTGCTCTGCCTTGGCAGAGAATATCCACTTGACGTAGTCTTGCTGTTCGCTTTCGTTGAGCGACTGATAGAATTGCAAAGCCTCCGGTTCATCGTGCAAACATAATAGAAAGTCTTCGGGAGTAACAAGCGGTTCGTCATTCGAATATAAGATAATATGTACCCAATCGCCTGCTTGTTTATTGATAGCTTTCCGAATTTCGGTTTTAACAGGAATCATCAAATTACCGTTGCCCAGAGGCATTAAATGGGAGTTGGCAACCTCAAAACCATCAATGCTACCTTTCACTTTCAGCATTCCGAAGGCTCTGTTTCCTACTTGAATATCGGGGATTTCGGCATACGTCCAACCGGATTTGCCGGAGAACTTTTCGAGTAAGTATTGTTTGTCTACTAATGGTTTCTCCATTACTTCTATTTCAACTGATACTTATCTTTCAGGGCTTGCTTCTCACCCTCATCCAACGAACGGATATAGCCTTTCAGCCGGGACAGAAGTTGATGTGCCAACGCCAGAATCTTCCAATCAACGACTTGGGAGCTTGGTCATATTTGGCTCTTATGGAGCAATTTTCACAATTATGTTGTGCCATAGTTCTATTATTTTAGATTTTCGTCTTGTGGTACAATCAGTTATTCATACCTTTTGCCGGTTGCTTCCACAATCTCTATTTCAATAACGCCTGTCGCTTTCAACATATTGTCGGGGAATGGTATTCCTGCCAGATGGGGAGTATACTTATTTACAACAGCTTTCAGCGCATTAATTTTCTTCTCGCCTTCTACTAATTTGGCATTTCCTATTATAATTACACTTTTATAGGCGGTATTCACATCGCAAGGTTTCTCGTCCAATATCAATCCTAACATCTCTTCCGTTTCAAAACAAACCTTCGGATTATTGTTGGTATTACCAATCTTCTGCCCCTTTGATAAACCATGAATGCAAATGCGATTGTTTTCATAAACGAAATGAACTGGTGTTACATACGGGTATCCATCGGAATTCTGGGTAGCCAATCTCCCTACTTTTTGCTCTTTCAAAATCTCTTCTATCTCAGAAAAAGAGATTTGATATTTTTTCATTCTTCCTTGCATATTCTGCATAATATGTATTATCTATACTCTTAGAACTGCCAACAAATTTAGTAAATCTCTGGCAAACAGCATTGATTATCTTCGAACAACACACAAAATTCCCACTTTCGTTCCTCTTTCCCATTCCTCATTTCCGGAGGGCATCCTGATCGGCTGTTCTTTTTTCGATTGGCAAAGGTATCCCAGAGATGCGATACGCCAAATTCAAGCCCTAAAGGGTTTTGCCCGAAATCTTCCTCTTTCCCTCCGGGCGAGTGTATTTAGTGCAAAAAATTTGTCTTCATCACCTCTCTGACCTTTTGCCGCCAATACGAAACAAAAAACAGCCGATCTGACGGATGCCGCAAAAAATAAAAAAAAAGTCATGGAAAAGAGAAACGATAGAACGAAACAAAAGAACAACCTCGCCTCGGGAATTAACATAAAATTGGTGCTTAGGTTAGTGTGTACGGTAGTGTGTGTATGGTTACTGACGAAAGTGAGTGCTGTTGTATGGTCGCTCATTGCTACGGTAGTTGTGTACCTGTTTGTCCGCTTACTGATTAAATGTGTCTTCCGACTTATCGGGTTGGTTATATCGGTTTTCCTTTTCCTGCTTATCGCTTCATTAATCGTAGTATTCATATTCTAAAACTTACCATCATGAACAAAGTATTTTTATTAGGTGCAAACCGTGAAATCAACAGAGACAAACAAGTAGTAGAGGTAAACCAAGTTATCCAAATGGAGGGTTACAGCTTTGACAGGTATGTAGTGTATGAAATCCGTAAGAACGATTGGGGATTGGCTTACAAACTGATTAACCTACGGACGAAGGAGTTTTTTACGACTGATATTATTCGACCTCTCAAAGAGAAATTCGGTATCGGCTACTATTACGACAGCGAGAACCCTCAGTTTATGGGCGCTCTTGAGGTGGCTAAACTTCTGCAAGAAGCAAAAGACCAAAAACAAGCGGAGGAATACGAAGCGGAACAGGAACGTTATCGCAGAGAAGAAATAAAAGCTATCGGACGTAAAAGATTAGCTGAAATTCTCCCCGACGATGCAAAGGCAGTTATTGTGGCACAGTTGAGACAGGACGATTCAGATTCATATACCGACTACTACTCATATTCAACACAAAGGGTCGTGATTTTAGGCTTTTCCAAACATACACGGGACTTGTTTTCCGAAATGCGTAAGTATGCAGCCAACTTTGAAGAAACCGCACATTTAGCAGAATACAACGAAGATTACGAACATCGGGAAAAACACAGCATGGGGGACGGTTACTATTTGGGCAAAAGTAAATACCGAGGTTGGGTAATTGAGAAAGAATCTATATATAATCGGGAACAAATTATTGAAAACTTTTCCTATACGGCAGGACAAGAGGATAATATCCGTATCAAGGGATTGCAATCCAAATCAGAGAACCCAAGTATAACAAAACAAATACAGAAAGCCGACAGCCTACAATTTGAAATCGTGGATTATTCCGAGAAAGCAATCGCCGTATTTGGAGAAACGAGACCGATTAAAGACCAACTCAAAGCATTGGGAGGGCGTTTCAATCCGAGATTATCCTATAAGGGAGGTAAAAGAGCAGGGTGGATTTTCGCCACCACTAAGAGAGCAGAATTAAACAACGTATTAAACCTAAAATAATTAGAGCCATGAAAGGAACAGATATTTTCAAGAGAACGATACATACCTATTTGGTACAACGAGCCGCAAGTGATGAACTGTTTGCAGAAAAGTATTCAAATCCACAAAAGACGATTGACGATTGTGTTACATACATTCTGAACACCGTACAGAAAAGCGGTTGCAATGGTTTTGCCGATGATGAAATCTATTCAATGGCGGTACATTATTACGATGAAGATAACATTGAAGTAGGCAAGCCGATGAATGCCCATGTAGCAGTAAACCACGTTGTGGAATTGACCGAAGAAGAAAAGGAACAGGCTCGTAAAGATGCTATACAGCGTGTGCAGAACGAAGCTTACAACAAGATGACACAACAACCCAAAAAGAGAACCAAGCAAGTAGTAGTAAATCAACCCTCTTTATTTGATTAAGTTATGAAACCGAAGAATAAATACCAAGCACGAGTTTTTGAACTAAGTAAAAAACTATCTCCCCTTACCAAAGCACAGGTAAAATGGGGTTATAAGAACTGTATCGACCATATCGGGCGACGGACGAAAAAAGGGGTTATATCTTGTTTGGAATGCGGTCATACATGGACAGATAAGACAACAGAAACACATTGCACCTGCCCGAATTGCAATACAAGGCTGATTATCAACGATACAACAAAACGAGTATTCGATGATTACCAATATTTCTGTATTGTTACCGCATCCGAAGAATTCCAGGTACTCCGTTTCTTTTATATCGACTACAAAGCCAAAGCAGGAGAAAAAGCCAGATATTTTCATTCGGAAGTAATACAACTTTGGATTGACAATAAAGGCAAGCATACAACTATTGCAAAATTAAGACCCATATTTTGCTTTAATAATACATGGAACTTTAGCAGTAACCTCGAAATACGTCCGAACAAGAACTTTTACAACGCACTCCCGACAGCTACCTACCCACGTATGAAGTTAATCCCCGAAATAAAACAGAGTGGATTTACAGGCGACTTTCATAAACTGACACCGTTTGACTTGTTCCATTATATCGTAACCGAGAACAAAGCGGAAACCCTGTTAAAAGCAAAGGAAGTGAAGTTGTTACAATACTTTGCCTACCATACCTCACGGAGTATTGCCGATTATTGGGCATCTATCCGTATTTGCATCCGAAACGGATACAACATTGATGATGTTACGATGTGGTGCGATTACATTGATTTACTCCGCTTTTTTGGTAAAGACCTGCATAATGCGCATTACGTTTGCCCTACCGACCTTAAAGCCGAACATGATAAATATGTAGAGAAGAAAAGAGCGTATATCGAGCGGGAACGCAAGGAAGAAGCCAAACAGCAAGCTTTAAAAGATGAAGCCGTATTCCAAGAACTGAAATCTAAATTCTTCGGCATTCAGTTTACGGACGGAGTAATCCAAGTTAGGGTACTCGAAAGCGTTACCGAAATAATGCAGGAGGGCGATGCGCTACATCACTGTGTCTTCACAAATGACTATCATTTGAAACCCGATAGCCTTATTCTATCCGCTTGCATTGATGGAGAACGAATTGAAACCGTTGAATTATCCTTATCCAAATTAAAGGTAGTTCAATCGAGGGGCGTATGTAACAAGAATACGGAACACCACGATAGGATTATCAAACTTGTAAATAAGAATATATCACTCATTAATAAAAGAATAGCAGTATGAAAACAACAGAAGTAAACGAGAATTTAATCGGCAAGTATTGCCACATTTTGGGCGACTTAGAAAATGGCTTTTTTAACGGAAAGCCATATATCTGCCACGAAAGTATCACACGAGTTATCACTCGCATAACTGATACCCATGTCATTTGCGAATGTGGCAGGAAATTCTTGAAAAACGAAAACTTAGAGATTGTTGAACGATAGTAACCATAGGGCGGAGCAATCCGCCCACAACATCCAAAGCAATGAAATTGAAAATAAATAAAGCAAACACAACCTGCACAATCAGCGGACTGACTCCTCTTGAAGTAGATGTAATGTTGGCAGTTGTTGATACCGCCAACAGGCGATGTTTTCGGGAGCAGGAAAATAGCGGAGAATGGTATAGCAACGATGATTTTATATTACTCCTTACCAATGAACAACGCAAAGCGTTGGCAAAGATAGGCGAAGAAATACAGCGGATTTATAACAGCTAATAAGTAATATCATGGCACAGGAAAAAATGGACGATTGGATGCAGTATGCGAAAGACCTTGCAAAAGCGGAACGAGAACTGGGTATTGAACATTGGGTATATATCACTTTTGAAATTCGCCACGAGGACAGAAGCCGGGAAGTCTTACACAAAATAGACATCCCCCGTGATATGTTAGACCGTTGGCGGTGGCTTATAGAATGGCGTAAGGCAAAGTTAGTGTGCAAATATCCGAGAAAAAGAGTTCAGATATGTCATTGTTATTATGACAAGCGTACAGGCTTACAGACTGGTTTTGATTTTTTGTTAGGTAAAGTCGCATCGGCAAAAGCACAGATTACCAAAGTCGAAAGAGCCATTGCCCGATATATTGACTACAAAAAACACAATGACCTGTTTTTCAATATAGATACGGACGAACAGTTATTGAAGGCTTACGGCAAATTAGAACAGAAGAAAGTAAATTATCAAAAAATGTATGCCATGTTACAGGAAGAAGTTAAGAAACATAAGGAGAACAGCAATAGATACAAACTATTTATCGGCTTCAATAAATTAGGCGAGTTCGGCACAATCAGCGAAGCCAAGAAACACGCCAACGATAGCGGATTATCAGGCGTTTTTAACCTGATTGGCGACAAGTATCAAGACAGTTGGTATGTCTCCGAAATAAAGTAACCAAAGGGCGGATTTTTCCGCCCGACTTCTTTTTACAGTGAGCCTGAGCGGTCAAAAAAGAAGCAAAAAACCAAAAGAAAAACGATAGTTTTTCTCATACTTTTCCTAAAATAAAGCTTATCACCTGATGTGATATACATTCAGTTTCTACTCCTTTACCCTTTAATCATAGTAAGCAACATCTTAAACTGTTTGCTTGCATACAAAGCATGAGGAATACCCGCAGGCATAATTACATACTGACCTGTAACCAGCACTAACGGTTTGCCTGCTATTGAAATTTCAGCTTCTCCATCTAAAATTTCTACCATAGCATCAAACGGTGCAGTATGTTCGCTTAATCCCTGTCCTTTATCGAACGAAAAGAGGGTTATGTTTCCAGCATCATTTTTCAATACCTGTTTACTGATAACACCACCGGTTGAGTATTCAACCATTTCTGCCATATTTAGGATGGCTCCTTTTTCAAATAACTCATTCATAACCTATTGTTGTTTTTATTCCCATTCGCCGGAGCAGGCACATTTAGGCATTTCTTTTTTTAATATCTGTGTAATGTAAAATTCGGAAAACTTATTCTTAATCTCAAACCTCGTTCGGAGAAACTGGTCTTTAATAAATTCCGGTGTACCTTCCGCTTTCGACGGATCACGAAAGCCGAAGTGCAAGCGTTGTTCCACCTTTCCAATAAAAACAGGACAGGTTTCATTGGCTTCATCACAAACGGTTATTACATAATCCCACGCTTGATTGATATACTCCCTGACATCATGCGGAGTATGGTTACTAATATCCACTCCGGCTTCAGCCATTACTTCGATAGCCATCGAGTTTACTTCCTTTGCAGGTTCTGTTCCCGCTGAATAAACTTCAATCCCTTTATCAAACGATTGTAGGAAACCGTGAGCCATTTGGCTGCGACAGCTATTTCCTGTACATAAAATCAATATTTTCATTGTGTTGTATTCTTAAAAAAATGTTCCATAAACCAGACCGGAGATAGTAGCCATAATGATTACCAATGTTACATAGACAACCGTCTTTTGCGTACCCATAACACCCCGTATAACGAGCATATTCGGTAAAGAAAGCGAAGGGCCTGCCAGAAGCAGAGCTAATGCCGGTCCTTTTCCCATACCGGAAGCAAGCAAGCCTTGAATAATCGGTACTTCGGTCAATGTGGCGAAATACATGAACGCTCCTGTAAAACTGGCAAAGAAGTTCGACAATAGAGAGTTTCCACCAACTGCCCATTCAATCCATTCATTGGGTATCACACCCGCAATCGCAGTATTATCGTGGGTAGAACCAAGCAGGAAACCTGCCGTAACCACTCCGATAGCAAGTAACGGCATTATCTGTTTGGCGAATCCCCAAGCTGATAGTGTCCATTCTTTGTTTTCGGGATCGCGTTTATCGAACAACGTCATAAGTGATAGTGAAACAATACCGACTACCATCGGAACAAGCGGAACCAGTTTTGGGTTCGGCACGAATTGATATGCCAGAAACGCAGATAACCCAGTAACTAAAGTACCTGCCACTACCCATTGCCATTTAATCTTTAATATGGCTATCAGGGAATAGGCAAGCATAAGAGCCAATAGCCCTGTGATATACCATTTATAAGTAAAGATATAGAACCATATACTTGAAGTATCATCGGCAGCTGGAGCGCCCCAATTAGCAAAGACAAGGATAAATACCAACGTAAAGAAATGAAACATAGTTTTCGACATCGGGCGTTTAGCAGGAGGAGCTTCGATATTCATTAGTTCTTCTTTTTTCGCTTTTTCCTCTTTACGATAGATAAACGACATCACCAGTCCGATAATAACCGAAAATGTAACTGCCCCAATCATACGGGCAATGCCCATTTCCACCCCAAGAATACGCCATGTGAGAATAATAGACAGAATGCTGATTGCTGGTCCTGAATACAGGAATGCAATAGCAGGCCCTAATCCGGCTCCACGTTTGTAGATACTGGTAAACAATGGCAGAATAGTGCAGGAGCATACCGCCAGAATAGCACCCGAAACGGCAGCAACTGTGTAGGATAACCATTTTTTAGCGTTTGCTCCAAAATACTTCAATACCGCACCCTGACTGATAAAAACGGCTATCACGCCTGCGATAAAGAAAGCAGGCAGAAGGCACATGACAACGTGTTCCTGTGCGTACCATTTCGATAAGTCGAGTGTCGAATCAATTGCTGTCATAAACCGCTCACTTCCCAACGGCAGGAAAAATACTCCGGCAAAAATGACAACCATCCAAAGAAGGATTTTCAACTCTTTTTTAGTTTCCATGTGTAACGTTGTTATACTCCCAATAACTTGCGGATTTCGCTTTCGGAAGGTACATGACCTTTGATTTTCACTTCGCCGTCGACAACTATGCCCGGCAAACTCATCACGTTATATTTCATGATTTCCATAATATCTTCCTGCTTAGTAAGATTTATGTCCAGATTGTTTTCTTCAATTACTTTCTTTACTGTTTCGTAGGTTGTTTTACATTTGGCACAACCTGTACCCAATACGATGATTTCCATATCTTGATATATTAAAATTGTTCCTAAATACTTGTTATGACGTAATAAATCCCAACCATGATAAATACGGCAGCGACTATACGCTTAAACCATTTTTGAAAGACATTCATTTTATTGTAGAACTTCCCAACATTGCTGACACTGTATGCCAATAGCCATGCTATGATGATAACGGGTAATCCTGTCGCTATGGCAAATACAGGAGGAAGTAATAGCCCTGACGGACTGGCGATAGTTATAGGAATCAGACCGCCGAAATAAAGTACCCCGCTATAAGGGCAAAAGGCGAGTGCAAATAATAATCCGAGTAAAAAAGCATCAAGATAGTTTTTCTTTCCTTCTTTCTTTTCAAGTTTAGAAGTGAGCTTCCCCATTCCCGGAATATTCCATTTGATTACGTCAAGCATCAAAATTCCGATTACTATAAGTGCTATACCCAACCACATACCACCGATATTTTGTAATAGCCGTGCTATCTGAAACTGGCTCGCACCAAAATAAAATATAAGTCCGAGTGCTGTATAAGTGAACATCCGTCCAAGCGTATAGAACAATCCGTTGAATAACACACGGTGTTTCACTCCTATATCTTTGCTCAAATAGGCGGTTGCTGTGATGTTCGTCGCCAACGGACAAGGACTAATGGCGGTCATTAAGCCTAATACGAACGCTGTTAGTATCGGCCAGTTTGATCCATCGACAAGATTTTGTAAAAACTCCATCATAACCTTTTATCGACTTCGGTTTTAATAAGGTCTTTAAGGTTTTCAGGACTATTCACAGCGTTGGCAAATGCCTTGTCGGTAATATCGATGGAGTTGTCCCCTTTAGTGATTATGAGGGCATTCCACGTTACTTCATACTTTTCTACGAGCGAAGCATTTTGTTCTTCATCAGTCTTTACTTCAATGAATTTTACATGTGAATTGTCTGCATAAAGTTCTTTAATGGTCTTTTCCGTTACATCACCAACTGCAATACAGGTTTTACAACGCTGTTTACCGTGGAAATAGTAAACATTTACAGTGGAAGCATCAGCAAACTGCGTTTTGGTTTCCGTTACACCGGATGATTCCTGATTGTTTTTTTGTGTTTTACCACCACAAGCGGTCAGTAATAAGACCAGTAATCCGAATAGAATACTTTTTTTCATGTTGATTGTTTTTTGAATTATCGTTTAACTTTATATCTCCTGTTCGTAGTTCGTAATTCAACGAATATTTCAGGCAAAAAAATAGCTGTCAACAGCCACCTTTCGATGTGGCGACACTTTCTATAAATCCGCCTAACAGTTCTTTTACCAAAGCCCAATTTTCTTTATTGATACAATACTTAACTGTTGGAGGTGTAATCTCTCCCTGTATCAATCCCGCATCTTTCAGTTCATTCAAATGTTGCGATAGGGTACTTTTGGCAATAGGCAGTAACTCCGACATATCTCCGTGAAAACAGCATGTCTGGCTGGCAAGCATCTGGAGTATCGCAATCCGTATGGGATGTCCCATTGCTTTAGCAAAACGTGCTATCTGTTCCTGTTCCTTTGTAAGTTCTTGCTTTTGCATTGCTTTATTATTTTCAGTTCGCAAATATACGAATAGATTTTTAATTCGCAAGATTACGAATGGTGTTTTTGCTATTATGAGGTTTTCATGAGTTGAATTATAAATGTAGGTCATACAAAACGGAGATATGCTGCTAATAGTTATTCGGGAAAGAAATAGTATCTTTACACAAAGTTTATCCCATAAAACTATGGCTGAAGTATTTTACGATATAACCCATCTGAGCACTGATGAACTTCGGGAGCTGTTTACCTCCTACCGTAAACTTGGTTGGATAGATTATGAATACGAAGTATTAGATGAGAATAACCCTCCGGTACAGAAGCTTTCGGATGTCGAGATTATTTTTAATATTGAAGCCGATAAAGAAGGGAACTATTTCGTCTTTATGCTCAACCACGAAGATGAGGAAGACGGTGTGATGATTGGTTTCCGGCTAAGTTATCATGAAAATCTATTCGCTTACCTGCATCTTCCTCCTAAATACCTGAAAGAACTTATCGATAAATATGCACTGGTAAGTAAGGGTACGAATGTAGAAAACTTGACTATTGAGCAGTTCCTGATAAAGCAAGCAACGAGTGGTAGTTCATTGAATTAGGAAATCTCCACTGTCAATATGTCAATTACTTTGTTTGGCATATACTTTGTTACATCAACTGTAATATCTAATAATGTCATTAGATTGTAAAACAATAATATTATGAGAAACATAACGTTGATTGAAGGAATCAAAGGAGCAGGTGGAAAATCCTCTCCTCGTTGACCCCTGTTCGCCAATCAAAACTGATCCTCTCTGCCAATTGAAATTGCCCCCGTTTGCCAATTGAAATTGCCCCCTCGAAAGAGTCATTTGTTAGTTGTTATTGAGCCTTCTTAAAGTTGTTCCTTTAAACAGATTTTAAGAAAACATGATTTATGGCCAATAAACAAATTAGTATGCAAAAGATTCGACAAGTGCTGCGTTGTTATGCACAAGGAAAAGGGACTAAAGCCATGAGTAGTATGCTCAGTATGTCCCGTAACACAATCAAAAAGTATCTTCAAAAGTTCCAGACATTGGAATTGAGCTATGAAGAAGCATTGGAACTTAGCGACAGTGAACTGGCAGAACTATTCCATGAGAAGCCCTCAGAGGAGATTGTATGTAAACGTCAACAGGATTTGGAGAAACTGCTTCCATCTTACTGTAAACGTCTTAAACGAAAAGGAGTTACCCGTGAGATGCTACACGCGGAATACCTCACTCTTCACCCTGACGGCTACGCCCGTTCCCGCTTTAACAGTTACATTCAGCGTTATGAACAGCGTTCCCGCCCCATCATGCACCTGGAACATAAAGCGGGCGATAAAGTCTTCATTGACTTTGCCGGCAAGAAGCTTTCTCTTGTGGACCGTTCCACCGGTGAGATTAGCGAAGTAGAGGTTTTTGTAGCCATTCTCCCTTGTAGCCAGCTCACTTATGTAGAAGCGGTCCATAGCCAAAAGAAGGAAGATTTGATTACAGCCTGTGAGCATGCATTCTTCTATTTTGAAGGTGTACCTCAAGCCATTGTGCCGGACAACCTCAAGGCGGCCGTGACTAAGAGCAGTAAGTATGAAGCGATTATCAATGATGACTTTGCATCCTTCGCCGAACATTACGGCTGCACAGTTATCCCCACACGTGCTTACAAACCACGTGACAAAGCACTGGTAGAAGGGGCCGTAAAACTCATCTATCGCAGTATCTATACTCGACTTGAAGACCGGGTGTTCCATGATCTGACTTTAGTACTGATGCGTTAAAAATTTGAATTAAATAAATCCAATTGCTCTTTGACATTTTGTTTTGAATTGACTTGAAATTCGGTAAGCAGTTCTCT
>NZ_JAQFIN010000011.1 GCF_029504695.1 Parabacteroides sp. PF5-6 | reverse complement strand
AACCGTAGGATAACAGAGACCCTCAATTTTTGTATACGAACATATGGCGCACATCCGGATTTTCCGGATGTGCGCTTCTTCTTTACGTAGGACACCATTCGAAGCAATGGCAAAGCTATCATTCGGTGATAGTTTCGCCGTTGTTAATTTTTGTAACAAATTTCTCGAAAGGCTGATCAATGCAGGCGTGATAGGATTGCCACTTTGTATGATAGCTTTGCCTGCGTGTTGAGAATATCACCACTGTGATAGTTTTACCAATCACCCTGTCACACACGCACTGGAAGAAGAAAGTAAAATACGGATCATGCGGAATAGCAAGAGGGATCTATTCAAAGAGAAGAAGCTTTCTTCTGCAAAAGGCCGGCAGGGTTTTCCAAAAGGCCGGCAACCTTTGCCAAAGAGCCGGCAGGGTTTTCGAAAAGGCCGGCAGCCTTTTGGAAAACCCTGCCGGCCTTTTGACTGCCCTTCCCTTCCTTGACTTGTGTCGTTGAAATTCGACTGGATATTATGGCACCCGATTTACAGTTCTTCTCCAAGCCTTCACCCGAAACGCTGATCAATACAGGTATCTGGCGACCGGGTGAAAGGTGAAGACCGGGGTAAAAACTTTTATGTGGTGCGTATGCGCACAAATTCGTATCTTTGTAAGTTTTGTTTCCCAAAGATATGCAAACGACAAAAGACGAAATCATCTTGGTGCTTTATGACCACCGTTACCTGGGGTGGAAATACTCCGTTTTTTCAGCCGAACAGACGGAGAGCGGCAGCATGCGAATCCTGGGAGCGCCGCGGGCAGAACAGGAAGAAGAGAGAGGGAATAAGACAGAGATCGTGCGCTTGATCAAGCTGATCGGCGAGATTTCCGACCAGTCGCTGATGAAATTGTATTCAAAGAAAAAATCGGTTGCTGACTTTCACAAAGAGATCACGCCCGAATTGCTCGAAAAATACCTCCGTCCGCGCATCGAACAGATCAACTACAAAATCACGCTGATCGCCCGCGCGACGGGTATTCCGGTATTTATCCGCACCGACCTTTCCAACAATACGCTTTTTGTGCAGAACCGGCTCGAGGTGTTGACCACCCAGTCTGCCTGTCTTTTCAATTTCGAGAAGAAAGAAGGAGAATTGCGCTACCACATCACGATGAGCAACCGGGGGAAAGAGATCACACTCTTGAATAAACGGGGCATCCTCCTTTCCGACAAACCGGCTGTCGTCTTGATCGATAAAGAGATCCACTGCGTCGATAAGATCGAATCCAAAAAGTTGACCCCTTTCTTCAATAAGAATTACATTATCGTGCCGGCGGCCTCGGAACAATTATACATCCGGAATTTCATCGCCAAGACCTTATTGGATTACGAAGTGAATATCACAGGCATACCCGTTCGGCAGATCCATCCGCACGTCCAGCCGATCCTCACCCTGGAGGAAGGGTTCAACCAGGATTTCCTGCTCCTGCCTGCCTTTCATTACAACGAAGACCGCTTTCTCCCCGATAAAAAACAAAAGAAGATCGTCAAAGTCATCGAATCCGAGGGATTGACTACGATTGAATGGTACAACCGGAATCCGGAACAGGAAAAACAGTCGATCGAATTACTGGAACAGGAAGGCCTCAAACGACAAGGCCCCAACCATTTTACCCTACCCGACAATAAAGAGCCGTACGGTTTAATCGAATGGCTAAGCGCCCGACGGGAGGCCTTATCCCACCACTTCCTGTTAGAGCAAAACCTGGATATCACCTATTTCGTGGGCGAGATACAGAAAGAATCGTCCGTAGAAGAGAAGATCGATTGGTTTGAAGTAAAGATCATAGTTATAGCCGGCCCGTTCCGTATCCCTTTCCATCGCTTCCGGCGTCACATTCTGGAGGGAAAGAAAGAATACATACTGCCGGACAAGCGCATATTGATCCTACCCGATGAGTGGTTCGTTCAATATCATGACCTCTTGCGTTACGCCAAAGAAAAAGGCGATGCCTTGCAAATGAAAAAAGTGCATGCACCGATCGTCGCCCAGGCGTTGCAACACGAGATCACGGCCGGCATGCAGGAGCGGTTAAAAGAGATCATGCAGATTCCGGTCGAACATCCCGCGCTTCCCACACAGACACGGGCGACCTTGCGTCCGTATCAGAAAGAAGGATTCTACTGGCTGGGACATTTATACCGACACCATTTCGGAGGATGCCTGGCCGACGATATGGGCTTGGGCAAGACATTACAAACGATCACCCTACTCCAACACATCTATGAATATGCCGAACACAAGACAGCGACAAACAGGGATGGGCAGTATTCCCTATTCGACGCCACCCGCCCGGCATTGCCTGCCAGCATAGTTGTTGCCCCGACCTCGCTCTTGCACAACTGGAAAAACGAACTGAAACGTTTCGCCCCGGAACTACGGGTTTTCATCTATGCCGGAGCCAACCGGATACGCAATAAAAGTATCGGGCAGATCTTCGATCGCTTCGAAGTCGTCATCACCTCGTACGGCGTGATGCGCAACGATATCGAATACATACAAGACTATAATTTCCAGACCATTATCCTGGACGAAAGCCAGTATATCAAAAACCCCTCTTCCCTCTCCTACCAATCGGCGAAACGCCTGCAGAGTGCCCATCGCCTGGTCTTGACCGGTACGCCTATCGAGAATTCCCTGGAAGATCTTTGGGCACAATTCAATTTCATCAACGAAGGTTTATTGGGCAGTTTCTCTTCTTTCAAGAAAGAATTTATCCAGAAAATCGTACGGGAGAAGAACGAAGAGCGCGAGAAGGCCTTGCGCCGGATGATTGCCCCGTTTATGCTTCGCCGGACCAAGCAGGAAGTCACGCCCGAGCTCCCGCCGCTCTTGCAGGAAGTGGTCTATTGCGATATGACCGAAGAGCAACAGGAACGGTACCAGATCGAAAAGAACCGGGTGCGGAATACGTTGCTCGAGGCAAAAGAAAACCCGACCCCGCAGCAGAAGACATTCATTGCCCTGGAAGGATTAAGCCGGTTGCGCCAGTTGGCCAATCACCCGCAGATGGTTGATCCGGACTATTCGGGCGATTCGGGTAAGTTCGAACAGATCCTGTTATTCTTCGAAAACCTGAAAGCGAGCGGGCATAAGGTATTGATCTTCTCCTCCTACGTCAAACACTTGAATCTGATTGCCCGTAAGTTCGACCAACAAGGCTGGAAATACGCGATGCTTACCGGAGAAACGAGCCGGAGAGAAGAGGAGATCAAACGGTTCACCGATCGGGAGGATGTGCATTGCTTTTTTATTTCGTTGAAGGCCGGCTCAACCGGGTTGAACCTGACGGCTGCCGATTATGTGTTTATCATCGATCCCTGGTGGAATCCGGCAGCCGAGATGCAAGCCCTGAGCCGGGCACATCGTATCGGACAGGAGAAACCGGTGATTGCCTATCGCTTTATCTCCACCGAAACGATCGAAGAGAAAATCCTACACCTCCAGGAATCCAAATCGGCGCTGTTCGAAACTTTTATAGAGTCGCAGAACCCGCTATCCAAGATGAACTGGGACGAGATTGAAGACCTGTTAAACCCCTAACAGCCGTAGGGAGCACGATACCCGTTTATTCGGCATCTTTATATTCAAGGTAAGTATCGATAACGGTCAATAGCTTTTCCGGATTGATCGGTTTGGCGATATAGTCGGTGAATCCGGACTCTTTCACTCGCCGCTCATCATCTTCAAAAGCAAAGGCCGTAACCGCGATGATAGGGATATAGCCGTTCTCTTTCCGGATCTCCGCCACGGCTTCGTAGCCATCCATATTCGGCATCTTGATGTCCATCAGGATAATATCCGGTTGATGTTCTTTGAATAAAGCGACCGCTTCTACCCCATCCCAGGCATGATACAATTCATAGTCTTTCAACATCGACTTGAACAGGATGTAATTGCTGTCGTTATCCTCGGCAATTAAGATTTTCAATTTCTTATCCGGAGTTGTCGGAATAAGGAAAGGAGCAGCGGCTTCTTCTGTCAGGGCCTCATCCGCATAGTCTTCAGCCGAACGGATAATCGAATCAGGCAATCTGAACCAGAAAGTCGAACCTTTTCCCAATTCGGAATCCACACCGATCTCCCCGTCCATCTTCTTCACGATCATCTCACAGATCGAGAGCCCTAAACCTGTTCCCTGCTGGAAGCTATTCAGTTTCACAAAGCGGGTAAAGACGGTCTGCGCACTCTCTGCCGGCATACCGCAACCGGTATCTTTCACATAGAAATAGATTTCGCCGTATTCATGCCGGTAACCGAAAGTGATACTTCCCGTTTCCGTAAACTTCATCGCGTTATTGAGGAAGTTGGTAATCACCTGCGACAACCGGTTCTTATCGGTATAAATCACAAAGGTCGGGTTCTTATCGGCAAACTCCAGATGGACACCCGACCGTACTTTCAGGCGGGAAGTCTGCTCGATATCCGAGAAGAGCTTGTTCACATCCACATCCCCGTAGGTGAAGTCGAGCGTGCCGGCTTCAATCTTCGCCAGGTCAAGGATATCATTGATCAACTGCAACAGAAGATCATTATTCGTATTGATAATATTGATATACTCCTGTCGCTCATCCATATCTTCGGTCACGGCCAGCAAGCCGGAGAAACCGACAATCGCGTTCAGCGGCGTACGGATCTCATGGCTCATATTCGCCAGGAAGGCTGATTTCAGCTTATCGGACTCTTCCGCTTTGTCTTTTGCCTGACGCAGTTCATGCTCGACAATCTTTTGCTTAGTCACATCCTCCTTCTTGAATACCACGCCCAATAAGGTTCCTTTCTCATCGAATACCGGCGTCGACAATACGTGCATATACGTGCCATCCTGTCCGCCCCGGGTAATCTCAACCGTTTTGCGGGTACGCATGGCCTTGACCACCGTACAGTTCGTACAATAAGGCAGTTTGGCATCGTCCGACAGGAAACAGTTATCCGGTCCGAACTCCGGCTTACAGGGATAATCGATCTTATTATGCCATTTCACCGAGAAGTCCGGTTTGACGAAACGGATTGACGACTGCATATTATTCATGATCAGCTCATTGTCTTTCTGCAAGTCCAACAGGCTGTCTTTCATCTTCTTCATCCGCAAGAAGAAGACCATGACCATCACGAGGAAGATGGATAATATCGTAACGATCAGGATAAGAATCTCAAACTTATACTTTACCAGAATACTTTCATCCCGGTTAATCAAAGTGTACCCATGAGGTAATTTCTTCGTATCGATCGTGAATTCTTTCAATTTGTGCGCATCGAAAGTATAGACATTCGGCACAATAATCGGCTTGATATCTTCGGCTTTCACCTCGCCTTTGAGGATAGAGACCGCCTGTTGCGCCAGGTCTTTACCCATGCTCCGGTTGTCATAATCGGGGATATTACCGCCTATCGCCCAGTGCCCCAGCCCTACGGCGGTCAGGGTGAATACCGGCAATTTCGGATTGGCCGTCATCATGGAATAGGTCGCATTGCCTACATAATGTCCGTCATTGACGTCCACACGCCAGGTTCCCATCAGGATCGCCGTATTTTCCGGCAATAGTTTGATTTGTTCAACCACCGTATAGATATCATTCTGCCGGCCGTCCAGCGTAATCAGGTTATAGCCGGCAAGCCTTTCCATTTCTTTTTTCACAAAGGTTTGTAAAGCAATCCCCCCATACGTATTATCCGAGATCAACGCCAGGTTTTTTATCGAAGGGTAAAGGGTATGGATCAATTCGAGATTGGATTCCACGTCATACGAATACAGATAACCGGAAAGCGGGAACTCACTCTCATACGTGCTGATATCCACATAAGTCGGATCCCATTCGGGCAAAGCCACGGAAGAATCGGGCAGATAAATCGCATTCCGGCTGATCATGCCCAATAATACAGGCACATCCCGGAAAGGTATTTCATCCTGGGAGATATAAGACGACCAGGCTTCCTGGCCTAAGATAATGATCATGCTGGGTTTGCGGTCGTCCCGGTGTTTATCCAGAAGCCCTTTCATCCGCTCCTTCCAGATCGGCGCTTCCGGAAGGCTTTTGCAGTTCATATTTTCAATTTCAACGATATACGTACCGCCCAGACGTTTATATTCTTCGGTAAACTCGGTGATATTTTTCGACATATTCCGGGTATCCGGATTATACGAACTGATAATAAGGATGTGATTCGTATCTTCAGCTTTAGCAAATACTGAGAACACAAAGGCGCATACCACAATCAAAAAGCGTAAATTTATCTTATAACGCATCTGTTTTATACATTAATAAAACGGGGCGATGTCCTCGCAGGACACCACATTACAAAGACACAAAGATAGTAAATATCATCAAACCAACAAATTTATGCTCAATTATGGTTGATAGTCCTATCTTTGCCTGCGAAAAGAAAAATGATGGAAGAGAAAAAGATCATACAACTCACCGAAGATGGGAGTCACACCCTCTATGTCCCGTCTTTAGATGAACATTATCATTCGGTAAACGGAGCCTTGCAGGAATCGGCTCATGTCTTTATTGATGCCGGTTTGAAGGAGATCCGGAAAGACGAGATCCGCATCCTGGAGATTGGTTTTGGCACCGGGTTAAACGCCTTACTCGCGCTTCAATATACCGCGCTTTCCCCTTCCAAAAAGATTCATTACCATACGATCGAGCGCTATCCATTAGACAAGGAGATTACCGACAGCCTCAATTACGGGCAGGCTATCGGCCCGATGGGTGCGGCGTGGTTCCGCGAAATACATGCGGCCGAATGGGGTCGTCCGGTTCCGATCACCGATCGGTTCACCCTATACAAAACAGAGGGCGACAGCAATACTTGCTCTCTGCCCTCTATTATTGATTTAATATTCTTCGATGCTTTTGCCCCGGATAAACAACCCGAGATGTGGCAACCTGCGATCTTCGAGAAGCTCTACGCAAACGCCTCACCTCATGCCCTGATCGTCACCTACTGTGCCAAAGGCGAAGTGCGCCGCCGCATGCAACGTGCCGGATTCAAGATGGAACGCCTACCCGGTCCTCCGGGAAAAAGGCATATGTTAAGAGGAATAAAGGAGTTAGAGTAACGCCTTGATCTTTTCTTCTATTTTTGCTTTAGGTACGGCGCCGACTTGCTTGTCAACCATTTTGCCATCCTTAAAGAATAAGATGGTCGGGATGTTACGGATACCAAATTCCGTAGCGACATCATTATTTTCATCCACATCGACTTTACCGATATTCACCTGTCCTTCATATTCCGTAGCCAATTCATCAATCAGCGGACCAACCATGCGACACGGTCCACACCATACCGCCCAAAAATCCAAGACCAGCGGTTTGCCGGAGTCGATATACTCTCTAAAGTTTGAATCTGTAATTTCTAATGCCATTTTGTTCTATGTTTAATATTCAATTGTATCGTTTTAGCGATGTCAAAAGTAATCATTCTTTACGGGCCGACCAAACCTATTTATTGATTTTGAAGTCAACATTCTCGTTCCCTGTCAGATAATCAATCAGTTCACGGGTAACATTCAACCGGACATTTTTCGAGAACAAATCCAACATCACATTATGCTCGCCGTCAATTACTTTGAAATATAACAAACTATTCCCGGGATTGTTCTTTATCAAAACGGATAATTCGGTGATCATCGGCTCATCCAGGTCGTGGATCGGCAAAGTGATACTGATCCGCTCGATCAGTTTGTCTTTCTCATCCTGCAACAGGCTGACTGTTCCGATACGGAATTCCAGTTCTTCTTCGCGCCAGCGCTTGGGTTCGACCTTCCCGCGCAGAAGCAGATACATGCCGGGACGACCATATTTGTTATACTCCACATAGTCGTTTCCAAACAACGGGATCTCCGCGCTCCCCGTAAAATCCTCGATCTTGAGGATACCGTAGGGACTGCCCTTTTTGGTCATCCCCTCCCGGAAATCGGTAATGATACCGCCCATCAATACTTCCCGTCCGCGCAGGGTCTCGATCTCATTCAGTTCAGCGATACCGGTATTGCACACATACTCCAGGATGATCCGGTATTCGTCCAACGGATGAGCAGACAGATAGATGCCCACCAGTTCTTTTTCTTTGTTCAACCGCTCCAGATCGCTCCAGCGTTCACAAACCGGGATCGGCGGTTTGGATATTTCAATCATATCCGCATCACCAAACAAAGAATTGGCTGCCGATGCTTTATCCATCTGATATTTATTCCCGTAGCGCACCAGGGTATCCAGGAATATCTCCCCATCCTTCCCACCGACGGCAAAAAACTGCTCCCGGATGATTCCCATATTATCAAACGCGCCGGACAAAGCCAAAGCTTCTATATTCTTTTTATTACAGGCCGTCAGGTTCACCCGCTCGACAAAATCAAAGATATTGGTGAACGGACGGTTTTTGCGCTCTTCGATGATATTCATCACCGCACTCTCGCCCACCCCCTTGACGGCACCGATCCCGAAACGGATATCCCCTTTTTTGTTTACAGAGAATTTAAGCATCGACTCATTGACATCCGGCCCTAAGACCTGAATACCCATCGCTTTGCATTCGTCCATAAACTTCGTGATTTCCGTGATGTTCGAGATATTCCGGCTCAACACCGCCGCCATATATTCCGAAGGATAATGTGCTTTCAGCCAGGCGGTCTGGTAGGCCACCCACGAATAGCAGGTCGCGTGACTCTTATTGAAGGCATAGGAAGCAAACTTCTCCCAGTCGGCCCAGATCTTATTCAGTATCTTTTCTTCGTACCCGTTTTCTTTCCCCCCGTTAAGGAATTTCTCTTTCAGGGCGTTCATCTTATCGATCAACTTCTTCCCCATCGCCTTTCGCAACTCATCCGACTGGCCGCGGGTGAAGTTCGCCAACAGACGCGACAGGAGCATGACCTGTTCCTGATAGACCGTAATGCCATACGTATCTTTCAGGTAACGCTCCATCACCGGCAGGTCGTAGGTGATCTCTTCCCGTCCGTGCTTACGGGCGACAAAAGAAGGGATATAATCCATCGGTCCCGGACGATACAGGGCATTCATCGCGATCAGGTCTTCAAACTTCGTCGGTTGCAATTCGCGCAGATACTTCTGCATCCCGGCCGATTCAAACTGGAACGTGCCGGTGGTCTTGCCCGCACTATAGAGTTCATAGGTCAATGGATCTTCAATATCGATCTTATCGATATCGATCCGTTCGCCCGTGGTCAGCGAGACATTCTCGATCGCCTCTTTGATGATCGAAAGCGTCTTCAACCCGAGAAAGTCCATCTTGATCAGGCCGGTATCTTCAATCACCGCCCCTTCGTATTGGGTCACCAGGATCTCTTCGCCGGTCTCTTTATCTTTCGTGGTGCTTACCGGCACGACATCGGATATATCATACTTCCCGATAATCACCCCACAGGCATGTACCCCGATATTCCGGACATTGCCTTCAAGCGCCTGCGCGTACTTCAATGTATCACGCATCGTCGGATCCGGCGAATTGGCAGCCTCCCGCAGCTCCGGCACATATTCGATCGCCGCTCTGAGGTTCACCTTTTTGATATCCGGGATCTTATCGGGCACCAGTTTCGCCAGGCGGTTCGATTCGGATAGCGGCAATTTCTGCACACGCGCCACGTCTTTGATCGCCGATTTGGTTGCCATCGTTCCATACGTGATGATATGAGCCACTTTCTCTTTCCCGTATTTTTCGGTTACCCAGTTCAAGACCTGTCCGCGCCCGTCGTCATCGAAGTCCACATCGATATCGGGCATCGAGATACGGTCGGGGTTCAGGAAACGCTCGAACAGCAGGTCGTATTTGATCGGGTCGATATCGGTAATACCCAGGCAATAGGCCACCGCCGATCCCGCCGCCGATCCACGGCCCGGCCCCACGGCAACCCCCATCTCACGCGCGGCAGCGATAAAGTCCTGCACGATCAGGAAGTAACCCGGGAAACCCATATTCTTGATGGTCTCCAACTCAAAATCGATCCGTTCCCGGATCTCATCATTCAAGGTATCGCCGTATTTCCGGTCGGCGCCCTGATAGGTCAGGTAGCGCAGGTAATCGTCGTCGTCTTTGAATGCGTCGGGGATCGGAAAGTCGGGCATATACGGCCCGTGGTCGATGGAATAATACTCCACCTTGTCGGCCACCTCGAGCGTATTACGCAAAGCCTCGGGCAGATCGGCAAACAACTGGTTCATCTCCGCCGTCGACTTCATCCATTCCTGTTTGGAGTAACGCATACGAGAGGGATCATCAAAATCTTTCCCCGTACTCAGGCAGATCAGGCGGTCGTGCGCCTCGGCATCTTCTTCGTTCACAAAATGCACGTCGTTGGTCGCAATCAGTTTCACCTGGTGCTTCTGTGCCAACTCGATCAACGTTTTGTTGACTTCCAACTGGGTCGGATAAGTGGTCGGATCGGCTTTCGGATCGGTCGTCTTATGCCGTTGCAACTCCAGGTAAAAATCGTCGCCGAAAAGGTTCTTGAACCACAACAAAGATTCTTCCGCCTTGTCGACCCGGCCTTTCATAATATGTTGGGGCAATTCACCCCCCAGGCAGGCAGAACTTACGATCAGGTCTTCGTGGTAGCGCTCCAACAACTCCTTATCGATACGCGCGCGTCCGTAAAAACCTTCCGTCCAGCCCAGCGACACCATCTTGATCAGGTTTTTATAGCCGTTCAGATTCTTCGCCAGCACCACCAGATGCCAGCCGCTCAGGTCTTCTTTCCCGTCTTTCTTCTCCCGGCCGTTGCGCGCGCAGTAGCACTCACAGCCGATAATGGGCTTGAACAGGTGCTTCTTTTCTTCCGCTATTTTTTCGGAGAGCTTCTGGATACGTTCCAGCTCCTCTTCCGTGGGATTCGATTTATCATTCAGGGCGTCGAGCTCTTTCTGACAATCCTTGATCACCCCCATGTATTTACTGTTCTTCTTGTTTACTTTATTGAAAAATTCCTTGATCCCGAACATATTTCCATGGTCGGTCACGGCAATCGCAGGCATCCCGTCTTTCTGCGCCTTATCGATCAGCGCATCGATAGAAGCCTGTCCGTCTAACAAAGAATATTGGGTATGAACATGTAAATGAACAAATGGTTCCATAGGTGTCAATCACTTTTAGTAAAATTCCCTCAAAGATACAAAAAACGAAAGAATAGAGTAAGCGTTTGACGATTGCGTTTATCCGGAATTTACAGATCCGAAAGGAGTCCTTGCGGAACAGACACCCCCAAAATAGCCTCCGAACAGAGTTTTTCGTTTTTTTACTTACATCATACAGGATTTTCCATATCACTGTAAATCACATATATAAAAAAACAAAAAAGGCAAAAAACCCCTAAAACTCCTGTATGATGCAAGTAAAAAAACGAAAAACTGTTTAGGGTGATAGGTTTACCACTGTTTGCCGTTTGCATTTGTTAACACTCCCCGTTTAAGAACAAAAGCACCCTCCTTCCCCAAAAAGGCTGCCGGAGTTTTCCAAAAGGCCGGCAGAGTTTTCCAAAAGGCTGCCGGCCTTTTTCACCTACAACTCAACATTTATATGGAAGAAAATGTGAAGATTTTCTTCGGTAGTTAGTAGTGGGTAGTTGGTAGTTAGTAGGCGCGAAGCGGTAAATAGAAGGAAATGTGAAGATCGCGACGGTGAACGCCGTAGGCGTTACATGTGGATAACCCCGTGCAAGCCGAAGGCGCAGCTCGGGGTGAAGACATCACCACTCCACGCACTCCGTAGGAGTGCTACATGAGACATTGTTGAACTCCTTCGGAGTTCCTGTGTGAGGGGAGTTCCTTGCCCCGAGCTGCGCCTTCGGCTTGCACGGGGTTATCCACATACAAGTCCTACCGGACTTGCGAATCCTCAATTCTCAAAATACTTGAAGCCGAGCGCAGCGCGTTCCCGAAGGCCTCTCAATGAACAATGCAGGCCAAATAACTATTATTAATACTATTACGATTTAATCATAATAAAAAGAATCGTATTTTTGGCGATGATATGAGAAAGCTACCGGTCAATGCCGCCTTCATTTTACTGCTATTATCCATCAGTGGCATCCTTTACTGGACCTGCCATTCACCCTATAATGACCCACAGGAGAACGTTGAGCAACAGCCCCTGGCGGAAGTCGAGCCCGACAGCATTCCCCTGCCACCGCCGATGGTTCTCTCGCCCTTCGAGTGCTGGCTGAAAGATTCGATCACCAAAGATTTTCTGATGGGAAAAGTCAACCGTCACACCCACCCCATGTTTGCCAAGGTGACGGAAGAGCATACGGAGCGGAAGATCTATCTTTTGAAACCGGTTTATGAAGCCTATATAAAGATGTATGAAGCGGCGCTTGCCGATGGGGTCCGGTTGGTGATCACTTCCGGCCACCGCACCTTTGTCGAGCAGGTCTGCGAATGGGAATTGCGCTGGAACAACCCGCTGACCGACGAACCTTTCCGTAACGACACGGAGAAGGCGCGCTTTCTGTTGCAATACCGCTCCATGCCCGGTACCTCGCGCCACCATTGGGGCACGGATATCGACCTGAACAGTTTCCGCCTGTCGTATTTCGAAACCAATGAGGGCCGGAAGCTCTACGAATGGTTACACGCCAACGCGCATCGGTTCGGGTTCTTCCAACCTTATACCGCGCAGGACGAAAACCGCCCCACCGGCTATTGCGAAGAAAAATGGCACTGGAGCTATCAGCCGATAGCCCAAGAGATGCTTACCCACTACCTGCGTTTGATAGAGAAAGAGGATATCAAAGGCTTCAAGGGCGACAAAGCCGCCCAACACCTGAATATCATAACCGATTGGGTATGCGGAATTAACGGGATGAAAAATTCCTAAACCAGATCCTGGTCGATCTGCGTATATTCGATCATCGAACCCGGGCAATCCAAGGTTTCATTCTGATCCACCCAGATCAGTTTCGAGATATCATAACCGATCAGGCTGGCTTGATGAATAAACGCCCGGCGGATATCTTCCGGTATAGTATGCTCGCGCGAAAGCAGCCACAGGTGACGAAGGTCTTCCCCAACCACCAATGCATATTTATAATCCGCATCGATTCCAATCACATTATAACCGAAATACAACGGCTTGCGGAACGAAAGCAACATCTTCGCCTCGTAGATCGGACCGGCAAATTTCGCCATGCCGATATTGATTTCTTTCCGTTTCTTATAGTAATTATACCAACGCTTCACCACACGCAGATTCCCATTGGGCTTCAGGGAAAAGTCGACAGAGGTATTCATAATGTTCCGGTCGAACTTATAATCCAAACGGGCCACCTCGTACCATCTACCCAAAAACCGATCGATCTCAAACGGATTCACCGCAACGGCTTTCCGCGGAATTGTCTTACGCATATACCATCCGACCACTGCACCGGCTGCCAGTACGGCTGCCCCTGTCACTATCAAACTGCTCTTTTTCATGTGATATCTTGTTTTATCTGCTCTTTAATACATAACACTCCGTAAAGTTAATTGTTTTTCTCAATTATCAAAAAAACAAATCCGAGAAATTACCCGATTCATTTATGCCGGGTTTGACTCGATTTATGCCGGGTTTTTAAAGTGCTGATATATGTCGACACTTCGATAAGCCGGCTACTTTTACCACGAAAACCGGATAAGGATTGCGCTGATAGTTGTATCTTTACCCGCAATTCATAAAGAAAAAACGATGAAACAGCCTTTTCTTTTTCGCATGCTAATCGGGCTATTATTGAATAGCCTGACCGTTTTATATGCCCAGCAACAGGAATTGGAGCCATTGCCCATAGATCCTGCCCTGCGCTATGGCCAATTGCCCAATGGCATGACCTATTATATCCGCCACAACGACCTGCCCAAAGAGCGGGCCGATTTTTATATCGCGCAAAACGTCGGTTCGATCCTGGAAGAAGAGAACCAGCGCGGCTTGGCTCACTTCTTGGAACACATGGCATTCAACGGATCAAAGAATTTCCCGGAGAAAGGGATGGACCGTTTCACGGAAAGTATCGGCATGCGGATGGGCGAAAACCTGAATGCATACACGAGTTTTGACGAAACGGTTTATATGTTGCGCAATGTCCCGGTGACCCGGCAAGAGGTGATCGACTCCTGCCTGTTGATCCTCCACGACTGGTCGGGATTCCTGGCTCTGACCGACTCCATGATCGAGAAAGAACGCCCGATCATCCGCGAAGAATGGCGGACGGGACAGGATGCGCAGGTGCGCCTATGGGAGCAGCAACTGCCCAAACTCTTCCCGGACAGCCGCTACGGACACCGCCTGCCGATCGGCACGATTGAGGTGATCGACCACTTCCAACCGGAAGAATTGCGGGCGTATTACCACACATGGTATCGCCCCGACCTGCAGGCGGTGATTATCGTGGGCGATATCGATGTCGACCGGACAGAGGAACGGTTGAAAACGATGTTTGCCGATATTCCCGCGCCGGTCGATCCGGCGCCGAGGGTAACCTTCGAAGTGCCCGACACAGATATCCCGCCGGTCTCGATCGCCACCGACAAAGAGGCTTCCGACCTGATCCTCTACCTTTTTTATAAGCACGACAAGATGCCGCGCGAATGGGAAACGACGCTGATGGGGCTGGTCAAAGATTATATCCGAAGCGTATCGGCGACCATGATCAACGAACGCCTCGACGAACTGACCCAACAGGCCGATCCGCCGTTTATCTATGCCGAGGCGGGTGATGGCGACTATATGGTGGCGCGCACCAAAGGTGCCTGGACAGCTGCGGCCGTGGCCAAAGAGGGCGAGATCGAATCGACATTGGGTGCATTGGTGCGCGAGACCGAGCGGCTCCGCCAATACGGTTTCACCGCATCCGAATACGAACGGGCGCGTACCAACCTATTGAAAGCCTACGAAACGGCATACAACGAAAGAGACAACCAGCGCAACGGGGCGTACGTGCAGGAATATGTCAGCCACTTCACCGAAGGGGGATATATCCCGGGCATTGAAATGGAATATATGCTACTCAACCAGATCGCGCCGAATATCCCGGTCGAACAGGTCAATCAGTATGTACAAGACATGATCGACGAAGACAATTTCGTGATCGCCCTGACCGGACCCGACAAAGCCGGCATCACCTACCCCACGGAGGAAGAGCTATTGATCGCTTTCTTCCGGGCACGCCAGGAGCCGGTGGAACCTTATCAGGAAACGGTGTCCGACGAGCCGTTGATCCCGCAACTGCCGGTGCCGGGGCGGATCACGGAGGTGACGGAAGATCCGCTCTTCGAAACGACGATCCTCACCTTGGAGAATGGCATCAAGGTGGTGTTGAAACAGACGGACTTCAAGAAAGACGAAGTGCGCATGACAGCGACCAGCCCGGGCGGCAGTACGCTCTTTGGCTCCGACGAAACGGAGAACCTGAAAGTGTTTAACGACGTGATCGGTCTGGGTGGATTGGGCAACTTCTCCGCCATCGAACTGGGGAAAAAACTGGCCGGTAAACAGGTATCCTGCGCTACCTCTCTCGGACTCGATCATGAGAGCGTCAACGGCTCGAGCACACCGGCCGATCTGGAGACCTTGTTCCAACTGATCTACCTCTCATTCACCGCCCCGCGGGCCGACGAAGAGGCCTATACCTCGTTCGAAACACGCCTGAAAGCCCAGTTGCAGAACCTGGAACTCAACCCGATGGTGGCGTTCAGCGACTCCTTATCCGCCGCCCTCTACCGCGACGACCTCCGTGCCCAACGGATCCGTCCGGAAGATTTCGACAAGATCAGCTATCCGCGTATCCTGGAGATGTATAAAGAACGGTTTGCCGATGCTTCCGATTTCGTCTTTACCTTTATCGGCAATATCGACGCCGAAACGATCGTGCCCTATATCGCGCAATACCTGGCCACACTGCCCACCTTGAACCGGACCGAAAAAGGCAACGAAGCGGAGGTGCCGGCCATCCGGGAAGGGAAGTTCACCAACCATTTCCGGATGAAACAGGAGACGCCCAAAGCCTCCGTCGCCCAGGTCTATGCGGGGAATATGCCTTACAACCTGGAAAACATCCTTACGGCAACCCTGTTGCGGCAGATCCTCGATCTGGTCTACACCGAAAAGATACGCGAAGACGAAGGCGGCACCTACGGCGTACGCACCTCCCTGCGCATCTCCTCTTTCCCCGAAGGCGAAACGACCCTGCAGGTCTATTTCGATACCGACCCACCTAAACGGACGGCATTGAGTGGCATCGTGCGCAGCGAACTGCGTCGCATCGCCCAGCAGGGTCCGCGCGAAGAAGATTTCCGCAAGTCGGTCGATAATATGATCAAACGCCATGCGGAAAACCTGCAGGAGAATGCCTACTGGCTCAATGTGTTGGACAATTATTATTATAGAGGGATTGATTCGCATACCGGATATACGACGATCCTGCAGGCGATCAGCCCGGAAAAGGTCCGTACGTTCGCGCGCGAACTATTGGATCAGGGAAATACGATCGAAGTGGTGATGGAGCCCTAATCTTTTCCCGTCGAATGCGTGCGAAATTGAAAGCAAGGGCTTACCTTTGCCCGGATAAATACAGAAAAACATGGACAGAGAGTTTCGATCGAAGGTAGACTGGTGGTACCACCTGGTACTGATCCTCGTAGGCGGGGGCTGTGTCGCCGCGTTCCTGCAGGCAGGGATCTGGCCGATCATCGCCATGACCGCCATCACCCTGTTGGCTATTCACGTCTTCCTCAACACCTGGTACCGGATCACGGCCGACGGTTTCCTGATCGCCCATTGCAGCATCTTCCCGGAAAAGAAGATCGCCATTGTCGATATTCAAGCCTTGGAGCCGACCATGATGCCGGCCTCCAGCTATGCTCTATCACTCGACCGCCTGATGATCTGGACCGAGAAAGGACCCTGGATGATGATCTCACCCCGCAACAGAAAAGAATTTATCAAACTCCTCCGCGAAATCAATCCGGAGATAACCATTAAAAAGGAGGATACGTTTCTATGAAAGCAGCGTATGGAATTGATTATTCAAAAAATTGGAAAACAGCACTGTGCGTTTTTCTTGTTCTTTATTTTGCAGCGCTTATTTATCTATCGATCCGCCAGGAATGGGGACCCGTGATATCCTTTTCCCTGAATCTGGTCGTTTTGTATTTTATTCTGCGCAGAAGCAATACCCGGCATATCCAGATAACGGATAACAACCGGTTAATGCTGGGCGCGCATCAGTTTGAAATCCAAGCGATCGACCGAATCAGCTTTTATGACAACTATACATTCCAGGTGTATTATACCTTCGGAGGCGAAGCCCGAACCAGCCCGAAAATACGGTTGAAAGAAAGAGACAAAGAGGACTTTTTAAATACGCTTATAGCTATAAACCCAAATATTCAAATCAATTAAATCTAAGCAACATGAAGTACGATGTAGCCATTATCGGAGGCGGTCCTGCCGGATATACCGCGGCAGAACGGGCGGCACATGCCGGCTTATCCGTAATCCTTTTCGAGAAAAACGCGCTGGGCGGTGTATGCCTGAATGAAGGATGTATCCCGACCAAGACCTTATTGTATTCCGCCAAGACGTATGATACGATCAAATCGGCGGCGAAATACGCGGTGAAAGCGGAGAATCCGGAGTTCGATCTATCGAAGATTATCGCGCGGAAGAATAAGGTTGTCAAGAAACTTGTCGCCGGGATCCGCATGAAAATGGCGAACGGCCAGGTGGAAGTGATCAACGGCGAAGCAGCGATCCAAGGCAGAATAGCCGACGGCACACTCACCATCGCCAGCGGAGAGAATACATACGAAGCCGCTCATCTATTGTTGTGCACCGGCTCGGAAGCGATCGTTCCGCCGATCCCCGGCCTGAGTGAAACAGAATTCTGGACCAGCCGGGAAGCCTTGCAAAGTAAAGAATTGCCCGCTTCGCTGATTGTGATCGGCGGGGGCGTGATCGGTATGGAGTTTGCTTCGTTCTTCAATAGCCTCGGCACGGAAGTACACGTGGTGGAGATGTTGGACAAATGCCTCGGCCCGATGGACCGCGAATTGTCGGATCTGCTGCAGGCGGAATATGCCAAAAGAGGTGTGAAATTCTACCTCAGCCATAAGGTGACAGCGGTGAACGGACAGCAGGTAAGCCTGGAAAAGGACGGTGAAACCGTCGTTTTAGAGGGTGAGAAGGTATTGTTGAGCGTAGGGCGTCGGCCGGTAACCAAAGGTTTCGGACTGGAAGAACTGGGCGTGGAACTGTTCCGCAACGGCATCAAAGTGAACGAATATATGCAGACTTCGGTTCCCAATGTGTATGCCTGTGGCGACATCACGGGCTATTCTCTCCTGGCACATACGGCCGTGAGCGAGGCGGAGGTGGCGATCAACCATATCGCCGGCAAAAACAAACCGATGAGCTACAAAGCGATCCCCGGCGTGGTGTACACCAATCCGGAAATCGCCGGCGTCGGCGCTACCGAAGAGGAACTGCAGGCTGCCGGTACAAACTATACGGTGAAGAAGATCCCCATGGCTTTCTCCGGTCGCTTCGTGGCAGAGAACGAGATGGGCAACGGCGTATGCAAACTGATCCTGGCGGAAGACCAGACGGTGATCGGCGCCCACCTATTGGGCAACCCGGCATCCGAACTGATTATCATCGCCGGCATCGCCATCGAAAAAGGAATGAAAGCGGAAGAATTTGGCTCGTTCGTTTTCCCCCACCCAACCGTTGGGGAAATCCTTAAAGAGGCAGTATTTTCTTAGTGGAAAGTTGAAAGTTGAAAGTTGAAAGCGTTTCAAATACGACCTCAACTTTCAACTTTCAACTTTGCTTTACGCTTCGCTAAGCGATTTTCAATTCAACGTTAAATTCAATGGAAGGTTATATAGGCATACAGATAGGGGAATATCAATTGGTCAAAGATGTGATCTTTGCCATCCTGTTATTCCTCTTTCTGACCTTTGCCTTGATCTTCAACTCCCACTTCCGGCAGTTCTCCAAGATGATGAAGAATGTGGTGCACGTCAAACAACGGCAAAGCCTGTTTGAAGTGACACTGGGCAATATCAAAGAAAACCAGTGGCTCTTCCATATTTTTATGATTTTCCAGGCCCTGCTTCTGTGTGCCCTGTTTGCCTATTATGCCGGAATTACAATCCTTCAGCTACCGGTTGGCTCTCTAAAGACAATCCTGAGCTGTATCGGTATTTCCCTGGCGGTGATTACACTTTTCTATTTTTTCAAACAGGGGATTTATCGGCTTTTCGGTTGGACATTCGCCGACCCAGAGCGTACTAAGCTGTGGAAAATCAATTATATAGCAACCATAGAGTCGGGAGGAATCTTATTCTATCCATTGATCATCCTCTCGTTTTTCAGTAATATTCAGCCGATCTTCTCTCTCCTTTTGTTTTTCTTTCTCTACATCTTGTGTCGTTTTGTAATATTTTACAAGTCTATACGAATATTTCAGATAAAAGAGGACGGTTTATTATTTTTCTTTTTGTACCTTTGCGCCCAAGAAATTATGCCTTTATTCTTATTATTTAAAGGCGTTGAGTTTTTGTATAACTTTATCGATGTGAGTACTTTATGGCGTTGAATATTAAAAAAATGCTGGTGTCACAACCGGAACCTGCATCAGAGAAATCTCCTTATTTCGATATTGCAGAGAAATACGGAGTTGAGATTGATTTTCGTCCTTTCATCAAAGTGGAGGCTGTATCAGCCAAAGAATTCAGACAACAACGAATTGCCATTTTAGACTATTCCGCGGTTATTTTTACCGCCCGGACGGCGATCGATCATTTTTTTCATCTATGCGAAGAGTTGAGGGTTACCGTTCCCGAGACCATGAAGTATTTCTGTATGACCGAACAGATCGCAGTCTATCTGCAGAAATACATTGTTTACAGAAAGAGAAAGATTTTTTATGGGACAGGCAAACCCGAAGACCTGGTCGTCCTTATCGCCAAACATGCGAAAGAGAAATATCTGGCTCCCGTGTCGGATGTGCATAAAGACGATTTATTCGCGATGCTCGACACAAAGAAAATCGATTATACCAAAGCGATCATGTATCGTACGGTAAGTAATGAATTTTCGAAAGAGGAGACTTTCGATTATGATATGTTAGTATTTTTCAGCCCGTCCGGTATCTCTTCCCTGTTGAAGAACTTCCCGGACTTCAAGCAGGAAGATATTAAGATCGGATGCTTCGGCCCGACCACCGCGAAAGCGGTGAAAGAAGCAGGCCTCCGCCTGGACGTGGAAGCGCCCACCCCGGAAGCTCCCTCTATGACTGCCGCTTTGGATCAGTATCTGAAGAAGGCGTCCGGAAAGAAATGACAACAACACCGCAAGGATATACCTTATCCAAAGAAGAACGCCTGTCGTGGAAACGTTATATTGACCTGTTGTTCGCAGAAGGTCAATCGTTTATAGCGTATCCACTACGGGTGATTTTTTTGCCCCTAAGCGAACCGATGCCCGCCCGCTCGGCCTTCCTGGTCAGTGTTTCGAAAAAGAAATTCAAACGTGCCGTCAAACGTAACCGGATCAAACGACAGGTCCGCGAATCCTACCGCCTGCGCAAACCCGAACTGTTCACCGCCCTGGAAGCCAAAGACAAACACCTATTGGTGGCTTTCCTCTATCTGGACAACGAACTCCATACTTTTCAGCAGATGGAGAAGGCTATGTCGAAGGCAATCCGTATCTTGCGGGAGAAAATATGATACGGAAATTCTTTACCTCCTTATTGCTTTTGCCGGTCTATTTCTATAAGTATTGCATTTCGCCTATGACACCGGCATCGTGCAGGTACACCCCTACCTGTTCGGAATATGCCGTGCAGGCGCTCAAGAAACATGGCCCCATCAAAGGCCTCTGGCTGGCCGCCAAACGCATCGCCAGCTGCCACCCCTGGGGAGGAAGCGGCTACGATCCGGTGCCTTAGGAGATCAAGGTCTTTTAAGTCTTTTAGGTCTTTAAAGTCCTAAAAGACCTAAAACTCCTAAAACTCCTAAAAGACCTAAAAGACCTAAAAGACTTAAAGATATAATCAAATGAATCTCTACAATATCCACACCCACCACCCCTCCGGCGCCCCCTCAGCCCTTGAGATCGTCAATATCCTGATCAAGGAGCAGCCAGATGAAACAGATGCCCCCTATCGTTCCTACGGCATCCACCCCGCCTATATATATAATGTAGAGGAGCAACTGGCGCAACTGCGCCAACAGGCCACCCTGCCTCAGACCGTCGCCATCGGCGAAGCCGGCCTGGATAAACTCGTGGCAACTGATTTCACCCTCCAACAACAGCTATTCAAGACCCAGGCCTTAGTTGCCGAACAGATCGGGAAGCCCCTGATTATCCATTGCGTCAAAGCCTGGCAAGAATTATCAGCGATAAAAAAAGAAATCACCCCCACCCAACCCTGGATCATTCATGGCTTCCGCGGCAAACCGGAACTGGCGGAGCAACTGATCGCACAGGGCTTTTACCTCTCCTTCGGCTCACGTTTCAACCCGGAAGCCCTGCGAAAAGCCTGGCCCGACCGCTTATTGGCGGAAACCGATGAAGCGGAAACATCCATACAGGCTGTCTACCAACAGCTGGCCGATGCCCTCTCCCTTCCGCTGGAGACGATCAGTTTCAAATTAGCTGAAAATACCACGTCTATTTTTTGTTTCCTTAAATAAGTCGTACCTTTGGCGCTATTCTTTTTTAACTATTAATATGTTATAATTTAATTCGATGAATTTTGTAGAAGAACTAAGATGGAGGGGCATGATCCATGATCTGATGCCCGGTACAGAGGAACAATTACAAAAAGGGATGACTTCAGCCTATGTGGGGATCGATCCTACAGCCGACTCCTTGCATATCGGCCACCTGGTCAGCGTGATGATGCTCAGGCATTTTCAACGTGCCGGACACCGTCCGATCGCGTTGGTCGGAGGAGCTACCGGCATGATCGGTGACCCGTCGATGAAGTCGGCCGAACGTAATTTGTTAGACGAAGAAGCACTCCGTCACAATCAGGAAAGTATCAAAAAACAGTTGGCGAAGTTTCTCGACTTCGACTCGGACGCGCCCAACGCGGCGAAGTTAGTGAACAACTACGACTGGATGAAGAATTATTCTTTCCTTGATTTCATCCGGGATATCGGGAAACACCTGACCGTGAATTATATGATGGCCAAAGACTCCGTGAAGAAGCGGTTGAGTGGCGAGTCGAACACCGGTTTATCTTTTACAGAATTTTCTTATCAACTCTTGCAAGGATACGATTATCTATACCTCTACCAGCACGAAGGCGTTCGCCTGCAGATGGGTGGCTCCGACCAATGGGGGAATATCACCACCGGCACGGAACTGATCCGCCGCAAACTGGGATCGGAAGCTGAAGCTTTCGCTCTGGTTTGTCCGTTGATCACCAAAGCCGACGGAGGCAAGTTCGGGAAAACGGAGTCGGGCAACGTCTGGCTCGATCGCCGCTACACCTCTCCGTATAAGTTCTATCAGTTCTGGCTCAACGTGAGCGACGCGGATGCCGCCAAGTATATCCGGATCTTCACCGCCCTGTCGCAGGAAGAAATCCTCGCACTGGAGAAAGAACAGGAAGCGGCTCCTCACCTGCGGGCCATCCAGAAACGCTTAGCCCGAGAGATCACCGTTATGGTTCACTCCGAAGAAGATTACGACGCAGCCGTGGAAGCTTCGAATATCCTGTTCGGCAACTCCACTTCCGAATCGCTGAAGAAGCTCGATGAAGACACCTTATTGGCCGTCTTCGAAGGCGTTCCTCAGTTCGAAGTCGCTTATAACGACCTGAAAGAAGGCATCAAAGCGATCGATCTGTTTACCGAAAAAGCAGCCGTATTCCCCTCCAAAGGCGAGATGCGCAAACTGGTACAGAGCGGCGGGGTAAGCCTGAACAAGGAGAAACTGACCGATCAGGACATGACAATCAACACTTCCAACCTATTGAACGACAAGTATCTGTTGGTTCAAAAAGGAAAGAAGAACTATTTCCTGTTGATCGCCAAATAAGATCCGCAGCAACACAGGCAGAAAAAACCGGCAAAATATTTGCATCGTAAGATAAAATACCTACCTTTGCAACGCTTTTGCAGAAAAGCATCGGATTGTCTCATGGTGTAATGGTAGCACTGCAGATTTTGGTTCTGCCTGTCTAAGTTCGAATCTTAGTGAGACAACGAATAATAAAATAAAGATCCTGGAAGTTATACTTTCAGGATTTTTTTTGTTCTTTTGTTATTGTAAAAGCCTTTAAAATCTATTATGCGGAGTTCCATCAGAGTGATATACTTATTCTTCTTCTTTTTGCTGCCGGCACTTGCCTGGGCGCAATGGAATTCTTTTATTATCAACTACAAGAAAGATCTCTTCGGACGAGGGGCGCAGACCTGGCAGATCCGGGCGTACGACAACAACCATATCTTCTGCGCCAATAAAAACGGCGTACTGCAATACGACGGCAACGACTGGCAGCTCTACCCGATGCAGAACGGCTCGGATGCCCGCTCGGTCTATGTCTCCCCCAAGCAGGGACGTATCTATGTCGGCGGAGAAAGTGAGTTCGGCTACCTGGAACCCAGGGAGTCGGGCGAACTGGTTTATACCGCCCTCTCCCCGCGGTTCAACGAGCAGTATAATATGTATGGGGGATACTGGGGCGTGTTTGAGTTGGATAATATGCTCTATTACGTGTCCGACCGCCATATCGTCAAGCAGATCGGCGATACGTTCACCGCTGTCCCCTCCGATTTCAAGATCGATTGCTCGGCGGTGATCAACGGGATACTCTACGTGGGCACGTTCAACGGCATCTGGATGCTGGTGGGAAATACCTGGATCCCGGCTCCGGGCAGCGAATCGGTCAGTAACAAATCGATCCGCGCCATTGTGCCCTACCGCAACGGCTTCCTTGCCGCCACCACTTTCGACGGATTGTTTTACGGTACCACCGAAGGTGTCGAACCGATTGTGACCGGAGCCGAAGAGTTTATGCGCCGCAACGAAGTGTTCTCCCTGGCGGTCTCCGACAACCATATTGCCATAGGCACCATCCACAAAGGGCTTTTACTGATCGATACGCAAACCGGCGTTTTCAGCTATTACAACGAGCAGAACGGCCTGCAGAACAATACGGTGCTGACCGTCAGTTTCGACCGCTCCGGCGACTTATGGCTGGGGCTGGATAACGGGATCGATTATATCTCTTTGCATAACTCCCTGACAAATTTATACACCAGCCCCTACTCCAAAGGGGCCGGATATGCGGCGATCATCCACGACGACAGATTGTATCTGGGTACCAACCGGGGACTTTTCCACCTGCCGTATCCGATAGCTATGGGCGAGAACGCGATCAATCCGGAATTGATTGCCGAATTGAGCGGGCAGGTCTGGGGACTGGAAAAGGTGGGCGACGAGATCTTCTGCCTGCACGACAAAGGGCTTTTCCTGATCAAAGGAAATACGATCGAAGCCATCCCCTCTTTCCGCGGCGCCTTGATTTGTCATCCCTTAGAGCATGAACCCGGCCGTTGCTGGATCGGCTCGTACGACGGACTCTTTATGATCGAAAAGCAAAACGGGAAATGGCATATCATCCACCGGGTGGAAGGCGTCTCTTCCTGGATGAAAACCGTCTTTTTTGAGTCCGACTATACCATCTGGATCCGGGATATGCACCAGGGCATGACCCGCGTAGAGATCGATCCCGCCACATTCACGCGCAAAGACAATGCCCGGCTATTTAACGAGAGCAATGGGTTTGAGACCATCCGGGATTTATATGCGCATTATATCTTCGGCAAACTGCGTTTCAGCACCTTATCGGGTATTTACCAATACGATCCGGCTTCGGAACAGATCGTGCGCGATGAAATGCTCAATAGCTTCCTATCGCCGAACACAAGCTACTCTCAGATCACAACGATCGACAGTACGTTGTTTGCCCTTTCGCCCGACCGGATACAGGTATTGCAGTTCGCCGCAGGAACCCCTATTCAAAGTATGCATTTCCCCTTCAGTGCTTCCCAGATCGATTTTATCCGGGAATACGAAGCATTGGTTCCCGTGGAAACCCATAAAGCCATTATCCCGAACGAGCGGGGATTTGCTCTATTGAATACCGAACGCTCTGCCGCGCAACAGCGTAAAGACCTTTTTATTCAAAACGTCTATATATCCTATCCGAAAGACTCCCTGATCTATACCGACAATATAAGTCACCACATCGCGACCTCCGAGATACCCTACCGACAGAACGCGCTCCGCTTCCAATACGCGCTCCGCTCTTTCGGACAGACCGGCCACGCGGAGTATCGCTACCGCCTCTTGCCTGACGCCCTGTGGTCGGAACCCACCTCCGCCACAGTCAAGGAATACAGTAACCTGGCGGAAGGAGATTATATCTTTGAAGTCGAAGTCTTGCTGCCGGACGGGGAAAATGCCATCCAGCATTATGCCTTCACCATCCTGCCGCCCTGGTATCGCACGCTCTACGCCTGGATCCTCTATCTATTGATGGCGCTGGCCGCGCTTTATTACCTGTATAAATGGGAAGACCGCCGCATTGCCCGCAAACGCAAAGCGGCCCTGGCCCAAAAAGAGCAAGAGATGATGCTCAAAGAACAGGAATATGACCGGGAACGTTTCCGCAAAGAGCAGGAGATTGCCGCCCTCAAAAACGAAAACCTGGAACAGGAACTGACCTTCAAAAGCCAGGAGATGGCCAACCTGATGATCCATTTCTCGCGCAAGAACGAAATCCTGCTTTCCATCAAACAGGAACTCTCCAAGATCACCGGCGAGATGAAAGGCGATGCCTTTGTCAAAAGCAAACGCATGCTACTGGCCCTGAACAACAGTATCGACAGCAATATCGAGTCCGACGACGCCCTCAAACGCTTCGAAGAACAGTTCAACCTCGTACACAACAACTTTATGAAGCGCGTGCGCGAGAGGCATCCCGACCTAAGCACCAGCGAAATCAAGATGTGCGCCTACGTCAAGATGGGCCTCTCCTCCAAAGAGATCGCCCCCCTGTTGAATATCTCCGTGCGCGGCGCCGAAACCCTCCGCTACCGCCTGCGCAAGAAAATGGAACTCGAACGCGAAGACAGCCTGACGGAATACCTCAACTCATTTGCTTGAAAATCAATCCATAAAGAAGAAAAAAATAATTCCTTTTCAAACTACCGGTAGTTTGTGCACAAAGTATTAGTACTTTGCGAACAAACTACTAATACTTTTTCGACAAAATACCCGAACTTTGCAAAATGGTTATAAAAGGCAGAGATGACGCAAATTGAAAATGAAATACAATACAGATGGGCATTAGCTAAAGTAGATGAACTTCTGGAGCTCACCGATGAACATACTCCGGCCGACCATCCCAATATGATTGAATTAAAACTGATCTCTGATTTAGTCGCAGACTATTCCGATGAACATTTTACAGCCAACGCCTAATACCGATTGACAACCAACCCCTTACCCTATTCTGACGTATTCCTGACGTATATATTTTCGTTCACTGACGTATTCGCGAATAGTCATTTTTTAACTATTGCGTGAACAAAGCGCCTATGTTTGCGTCAGTGAATATGTCAATCTTAAAATGATCGATTATGAGAAATCTTTTGTTAACATGTGTGTTGTTATTGGCCACAGCTTTCTCGTTGTACGCACAGAACGTACAGATAAAAGGTGTGGTGGTGTCGGCCACGGACAATGAGCCGTTGCTGGGTGTGAATGTCGTCGTTAAAGGCACGACAAACGGTACCGTCACCGGGCTGGATGGGGATTTTACCCTGAATGCTCCCGACGGAAGTCTCTTAACTATTTCGTATGTAGGGTACAAACCTTTGGAGATTCGGGCGAACGCTTCTTCTCCGATGCATATTGCTTTGCAGGAAGATTCGGAACTGCTGGATGAAGTAGTCGTTGTAGGTTACGGTGTGCAGAAGAAGAGCGTGGTGACTGCCGCGATCAGCCGGGTAACCGCCGAAGACTTGGGGACGAGCAAGCCTTCCCGCGTGGAGGATGTATTGAAAGGAAAAGTATCCGGGGTACAGATCACCCAGAGCTCCGGTCAGCCGGGTTCAGACTCCAAGGTGCGTATCCGTGGGATCGGTACGGTGAACGACAGTAACCCGTTGTATATCGTCGACGGCATGCCGGTGGGCGGTGGCATCAACTACCTGAACCCTGCCGATATTCAGTCGGTCGAGATCCTGAAAGACGCGGCTTCGGCAGCGATCTACGGTACGCGTGGGGCGAACGGGGTTATCCTGGTGACCACCAAAGGCGGCACCAAAGGCAAAGCGACCGTCAGCTATGATATGAGCTACGGCTGGCAGAACCCGTGGAAAAAGAAATCCGTGTTGAACGCGCAGGAGTACATGACTATCATGAACGAGAGCCAGATCAACGACGGCAACGCGCCGCGTTATACGCAGAGTGAGATCGCCGCTGCCGGCAAAGGCACAGACTGGCAGGACGAAACGTTCAATTACGACGCGCCTGTTCAGAACCATCAGTTGAGTATCAGTGGCGGAAACGAGAAAGCACAGTATTTCATCTCCCTGGGTTACTACAACCAGGAAGGGATCGTGGGTGGTAACTACGACAAATCGAACTACGACCGCTGGAGCTTCCGTACGAACACCACTTATGAAGTATTTGAAGACGTGACCCGTTCGTTCCTGAACAAGGTAAAGGTGGGTGTCAACGTCGGTTATTCCCGCAATAAATCTACCGGTATCGAGACCAACTCCGAATACGGATCGATCCTGGGTAGCGCCCTGGCGTTCAATCCGCTGGTTCCGGTCTATGCCGACGAAGCGACAGCCGCCTCTATCCTGGCGCAGTATCCGAACGCGGTGACCGACAAAGACGGTCGCGTATTCTCTATCCCGCCGACAGGCTTCCAGGAAATCGCCAACCCGGTCGGTCTGTTGAACCAACCGCGCAGCGAAAAGAGCAACGATGACAAGTTCGTCGGTTCATTATGGGCAGAGATCGATGTGTTGCCCGGCTTGAAGTTCAAGAGCAGCTACGGTTTCGACCTGGCATTCTGGGGCACCGACGGCTACGAATTCCCCTATTTCCTGGCTTCACAGGGAAAGAATATCACGCAAAGCTCCGTTTGGGGCCAGATGAACCGCGGATATACCTGGTTGGTCGAAAACGTCCTGACCTATAATAATACATTCGCGGACAAGCATAACCTGACTGTCGTATTGGGACAATCGGCCCAGAAATACCGCACCAAACAGATAGGCGGTAGCGACTACGACCTGTTGGAAACCGACCCGAGCAAGGCATGGATCAATTCGGCCATCGCCGACCGCGACCAGGAACGGATTTACGGCGGAAACGGCGGATTCACCTTCGAATCACTCGCTTCTTATTTCGGCCGTGTCGACTATAACTTTGACGAACGCTATATGCTTCAGGCAACACTTCGCCGCGACGGTTCTTCCAAATTCGGAGCGAACAACAAATGGGCGATCTTCCCCGCTGTGTCTGTCGGTTGGAACGTATTGAACGAGCCCTATATGCTCGATTACAAACCGACCTGGTTCGATGCCTTCAAATTCCGCTTTAGCTGGGGTAAGAACGGGAACCAGAACATCGGTAACTTCCGGTATACTTCTTTGATGGACGGTGGACAGAACTACTATTTCGGTGGTGGCTACTTGGTTTCTACGGATGCTAAGAGCGGAACGATGCAATACGGTACGTCTCCGGCGGCTATTCCCAACCCGAACGTGAAATGGGAAGAGTCCGAACAGATCGACTTAGGGTTCGACGCCCGTTTCTTCGGCAGCGCCCTGAGCTTTGGTTTCGACTACTTCAAAAAGAAAACCAACGGTATGTTGATGGACCAGCCCATCCCGTCGTATGTCGGCCAGAGCGCGCCGATCGCCAACGTGGGAGACATGGAGAACTGGGGTCTGGAGTTCGAACTGGGATGGAAACAGACGCTGGGAGATTTCAGCTATAACGTTTCGGCCAATGCCACCTATATGAAGAACAAACTGATCAAACTGGGTAACGCTTCGGGCGAAGCCACGTATGAAAGCGCGGGCGCTTCGGGCGTAGGTAGCTATGTGAAAGGCAGCAACGGTGAAGTATGGCCGTATTTCTACGGATACAAGACCAACGGCATCTTCCAGAACATGAACGAGGTGAACAGCTATGTCAACAGCAACGGCGAAAAGATGCAATCAGCCGCTCAGCCGGGTGATGTCCGCTTTGTCGACTTCAACGGCGACGGCGTGATCGACGATACCGACAAGACCAAGATCGGTAAAGGGATGCCCGACTGGACTTACGGTTTCAGCCTGGGAGCCGAATGGAAAAGCTTTGATTTGAACCTGTTCTTCCAGGGAACGATCGGCAACGACATCTTCGACTTCTCCCAGCGTGGGGATATCCCGGCGATGAACCGTCCGACATGGATCCTCGACCGTTGGATCGGCGAAGGCACGTCCAACAAGATCCCGCGTATGACGACCGCTAACCCGAACAGCAACTGGCGTTCTTCAGATATCTATATCAAAGACGGTTCGTACCTGCGTCTGAAAACGGCACAGATCGGTTATACCCTTCCTATTCACCTGACCCGGAAAGCTTCTGTTCAACGGCTGCGCGTATATGTTGCTGCCGAGAACCTGATCACGCTCACCGGATACGACGGCTTCGATCCGGAAGTCGCTTCCGGCGGATACACGACACTGGGTGTTGATAAGGGTGTTTACCCGCAATCGCGTACCATTTCTTTAGGTGCAAACATTACTTTCTAATTCATTAAATCAAACAGATATGAAACGATATATATTCATGACCATAGTGGCTTTCGCAGGCATGTTGATGACTACGTCCTGCGGAGATGACTTCCTGACTGCTTATTCATCGGAAAAACAGGAAGCCGGTGGGCCGGCAACCGAAGGGGCGATCCTTTCCAACCTCGGCTCTGCTTATCAGATCTTATTGTTCGACAGTTACGCGAGCAACAACTATAACGGTGTCCTGTTTATGTCTGACCTGCGTTCGGACGACCTCTTCAAAGGGGGTGGCGACGCCGGCGACCAGGGACAGCTCTACCGTCTCTCTCAATTCACCTCCAGCGCAGCTGAAACAATCGGTGGATTATGGAGCATCTATTATACCGGTCTGGCGCGTTGCAACAACGTGATCATCGCCTGCGAGAACGCGGTCGACGTGAACGAAGCGAAGCTGGCGCAATACAAAGCCGAAGCCCATTTCCTGCGTGCCTACTACGTGCACCTGTTGTGGAAGTTCTGGGGCAATATCCCGTATTTCGAAGAGCCGCTCAGCTCCGCTCCGTATATGGCGCGTCAGTACAATGCCGATGAGATCTACAACGAGATTATGGAAGACCTGGCGGTGGCCTGTGCCGAAGGCGGCATGGCGATGCGCACCGGCGGAGCGGACCTGGGACGTGCTTCCCGCGCGGCTGCCTTGATGCTGAAAGCCCGCGTGGTGCTTTACCAGAAAGATCAAAGCCGTTACGCGGAGATCACCCAGGATATGGCGACGATCATCAATAGCGGACAGTACGATCTGTTCGGCAACTTCGACGCGATGTGGAACGACGAGAACGAGTTCTGCAACGAATCGATCTTCGAAAGTAACCAGATGCCCGAAGGCAAGACCTGGTCTACCGGCTGGCAAGGCTACGGCACGAACTTACCTGCCTTTATCTCGCCGAACGAATTGAAAGACCCGAGCGGTGTGTTCAAAGGCGGTTGGGGATTCGGCCCGGTACGAACCACGGCTCACGCGATCTATGAAGAAGGCGACTCTCGCCGTGACGCATCGATCAACGTATGGCCTGCCGGTTCCTATGGCGTACGCTTCCAGGATACCGGAATGTTCCAACGCAAATACGCTGCCCGCGTAGGCTACAACCCTCCTCCGGGCGATACCGACCTGAACTACTGCAATAACCTCCGTATCTTCCGTTTCGCGGAAACCTTGTTGAACTACGTCGAATTGGTTCGTATGCACGGACAAGGCGAAGTACAGGGTGTCAGCGCGCAGGATTGCTTCGACCGCATCCGGGCACGTGCTTTCGGCGGAGCCAGCTCCATCGCACCGACAGCCGCCAATATCAAATTGGAACGTCGCCGGGAATTCCTGGGCGAAGGCATGCGCTTCTGGGACCTCGTACGCTGGGGAGAAGCCACTTCCGTATTGACCGAGAACCTGCCGCAGTATAACTCTACCCGTACCTTCGAAGATTGGATGAAGTATCTTCCGATCCCGCAGGGCGAAATGGAAAAGACCAAAGGCACTGAGTTCGAGTTGAAACAGAATGGGAACTGGAACTAAGAGCAATTACGAATTAAGAATTACGAATTAAAAGAAAAGAACATGAAGAATATATTGAAATCCGGATTGCTGGCGCTGATCACGCTGTTTGCGCTGGCTGCCTGTGATCCGCAGGAAAGCAGTGATTATTCCTTAGGGCCCGTGCCACAGGAAAGTCAGTTATCGTTCACGGCAACTCCTTCATCGGGCAAGCCGAATGTTATCGAGTTGAAAGACGCCTCGTCGGTTGCCGGCGTAGCAGTCTGGGATCTGGGCAACGGCTCGACAGCCAAAGGCAGCGACGCCACGGCGGAATATCCGTTTGCCGGCACGTACACCGTGACGTTGACACTCTATACCACCGGCGGTTCCGCCAGTGTTTCGCAGACCATAACGATCGCACAGGATGATATGTCACTCTTGGATACCCCGATGTACAACGCCCTGACCGGTGGCGCCGCCAACCTGAGCGGTAAGACCTGGGTGTTCGACCAGTATCACGATGGACACTTTGGTGTAGGTCCGGCAACGGCTTCAACGCCCGAATGGTGGTCGTGCCCCGCCGAAGGCAAGAATGGCTCAAGCCTGTATACCCAAGAGTTCACCTTTACACAGGTAGGCGTGAAATTGGAATGGAAGAACAACGGATATGTCTATGCCAACGAGCCGGGCAAGAACGCCCTGGGTGGTGAGTTTATTGATAATCCGGGTGGCGCGGGCGACTTCGACGTGAAATACACTCCGAAAAGTAGCTATACCTTCGCCTTGAATGAAACGGATAAGACAATCACCCTGAGCGATGGTGCTTTCTTCGGTTTCTATACCGGAAGCTCTTCGTATGATATTCTTTCCTTGACGGACGATGCCCTGTATCTGAGAAACAAGAGCGCGGTAGAGTCGGGCAACGGTTGGTGGTTCCGCCTGATCCCGAAAGAGAAGAATGTGAAGCCGGATGTAACGGTTGAACTCAAAGCCGTTCCCCTGAGCGACGACTTCGAGAACGAAGCGCCTTCCGTAGTCTTCGATTCGGAAGATATCGGTGAGTTGTTCTCGCAGTATTACCAGAATCCGCTGCCGTTGCCGGTCAATACCTCCAAGCGCGTTTGCATCTACGAGAAGACAACTGCCTTCTATTCGAATATCTTCTTTACGGCCGATGGCTATAAGTTCGACCTGAAAGAAGTGAATAAGGTACGCCTGAAAGTGCTGATTCCGTCGGGTAATGATTACAAGACTGGTTTCCCGGTTGCCGGCGACTGGATCTCGAACAACAAACTGTTGCCGCAGCTTGCCGTGAAACTACAGGACAGTAGCAAAGGCGGGAACGCCTGGGAGACCCAGGTGGAGATTGTCAAGGCCGATCTGGAGATGGACAAATGGCTGGATCTGGAGTTTGACTTCAGCGCTGCCAAAGGTCGCGAGGACTTCGATAAGATCGTGATCCAGTTTGGCGCCGAAGGGCATGCCGCACCGGGCATCTTCTACTTCGATGATTTCTCGTTTGGGAAGTAAGACTATCTTGAGGCTGATCCAAAAGTATCAGATATACTATCTCGGTGTCCCCGCCTGGTCAGGCGGGGGGGACCGCTGCTCGCAGCGGTGGGGTGGTTGTCTTTGTTTGCATAGTTATATATCTTAGCCTGATATATAGGAGCCACCACTCCACCGCTGCAAGCAGCGGTCCCCCTCGCCTGACCAGGCGAGGACTCTTGATACTAACAAAATAATAATAAACAAGCCTCTCTCAATGAACCTGGACAAAATGAACTGGATAATTCTACTATCACTATTGCTTTCGGCTTGTGGGAGCGAAAGCAAATCGGAACAACCCGTCGACAAACCGGAAGAGGCAACGCCCTCCGGTTACGTTCCTGCCGGATACACACTGGTGTGGCAGGATGAGTTCGACGCTGCCGCGACCATGCCCGACCCCGAGCGCTGGTGGTACGAGACCGGCAATCACGGCTGGGGAAATAACGAATTGCAAAACTACGTGCCCGGCATGTACGAAGGCGATCGCTTTGCCCGAGTGAAAGACGGGATCTTGCAACTGATCGCCGACAAACGTGGGGATCAGGTCGTGTCGATCCGCATGAACACCAGCCAGAGCTGGCAATACGGCTACTTCGAAGCGCGTCTGAAACTGCCGACGGGCAAAGGCACCTGGCCGGCGTTCTGGATGATGCCCGCCGACTACAAGAGCTGGCCGGCCGACGGCGAGATCGATATCATGGAAGAGGTAGGCTATCGCCCCGACTGGGTCTCTTCGGCGATCCATTGCACGGACTATAACCACAGTATCGGCACGCAGAAGACCGGTGAGCAGTATCTCGAGACCGCCCGGAGTGCGTTCCATGTCTATGCCGTAGAGTGGACCGCCGACTATATCCGCGCAACGGTCGACGGCAAGCCCCATTTCGAGTTCTTAAATGATAAAAAGGGGAACAAAGACAGTTGGCCCTTCGACAAACCGTTCTACCTCAAGCTGAACCTCGCCTGGGGAGGCAACTGGGGTGGTGCCGAAGGGGTGGATGAAAGCGCGTTGCCCGCCACGTATGAGATAGACTACGTGCGGGTGTATCAAAGGAAATGAAGAATGAGGAATGAAGAATGAAGAATGAGGAAATGAAGAATTGGAGCGAAGCTAAATGAGGAAGGGAAATAATATGAAAAAGAAAATAACAATCGGATTGGGTTGCCTGTTCTTGTTGGCACTGGCTGCCTGCACGGAGAAATCCCAATCGACAGATAAGAAATTAGAGACCCATGTAGAGAATCTTCTGGCGCAGATGACGCTGGAAGAGAAGATCGGGCAGATGAACCAGATCAGTCCGTGGGGGGAGCCGACACAGATCGCCGAAGCCGTGCGCAAAGGGGAGGTCGGCTCTATCCTGAACGTCGTCGATCCGGTGGCGATCAATGCCTTGCAGCAGGTGGCGATGGAGGAGTCGCGCCTGAAGATCCCCCTGATCATCGGGCGGGATGTGATCCATGGCTTCAAAACGATCTTCCCAATCCCGTTGGGACAAGCGGCTTCTTTCGATCCGCAACTGGTGGAAGCCGGCGCCCGGGTGGCAGCTATCGAAGCGGCTTCCGTGGGAGTCGCCTGGACGTTTGCCCCGATGATCGATATCGCCCGTGACCCGCGCTGGGGACGGATCGCCGAGAGCCTGGGTGAGGATAGCTATCTCACCGCAACGCTGGGCGCCGCCATGATCCGCGGTTTCCAGGGCTCGGACCTGAGCGATCCGACAGCGATCGCTGCCTGTCCCAAGCACTTCGTCGGCTACGGCGCGGCGGAAGGCGGACGCGATTATGCCTCGACCTTCATCCCCGAGCGCACGTTGCGCAATGTGTATCTGCCGCCTTTCGAAGCGGCGGTGCGAGAAGGCGCGGCCACGTTTATGACCTCGTTCAACGATAACGACGGCGTGCCTTCGACGGGCAACCGTTTCATCCTCGAACAGGTATTGCGCAAAGAATGGGCGTTCGACGGCTTTGTGGTGTCCGACTGGGCCTCCGTAGCCGAGATGATCGCACATGGATTCTGCAAAGACGGCAAAGAGGCAGCGGAAAAAGCGGTCAATGCCGGGGTAGATATGGAGATGGTGAGCGGACTGTACGTGGCTCACGTCAAAGAGCTCTTGGCGGAAGGCAAGATCCGGATGGAAACGATCGATAATGCCGTGCGTAATATCCTGCGCGTCAAGTTCCGTCTGGGACTCTTCGAGCAGTCGCATATCGACACCGAAGCACCGTCGGTATTCTATGCCGAAGCGCATCTGGCGAAAGCCAAAGAGGCGGCCGTCGCCTCAGCCATCCTGTTGAAGAACGAAGGCGACTTCCTGCCGTTGACCGATCAGATAAAGACCATCGCCGTCGTTGGCCCGATGGCCGACGCGCCTCACGACCAACTGGGTACCTGGGTGTTCGACGGTGATAAGAATTATACACGCACGCCGCTCAAAGCGTTGCAGGAAGAATATGGCGACCGCATCCGGATCCTTTACGCGCCGGGAACAGCCTACAGCCGCGATCGCGCGACCGACGGCATCGCTGCCGCCGTAGCCATCGCCCGCCAGGCGGATGTCGTCTTGGCATTTGTCGGCGAAGAAGCGATCCTGTCGGGCGAGGCACACAGCCTGGCCGACCTCAACCTGCAAGGGGCACAGAGCGAACTGATCGCCGCAGTGGCAAAAACCGGCACACCGGTGGTGACCCTCGTGATGGCCGGCCGCCCGTTGACGATCGAACGCGATGCCGAGGCCTCACGTGCCGTCATGTATCACTTCCATCCCGGAACGATGGGTGGACCGGCCATCGCCGATCTGCTTTTCGGCAAGGCTGTGCCCGGTGGCAAATTGCCGGTCACCTTCCCCCGCACCGTCGGGCAGATCCCCATCTATCACAGCCACAACAATACCGGACGCCCCTACCAGGGCAACGAAACATTGTTGGACGGTATCGCGTTGGAAGCCGGACAGACCTCGCTGGGTAATACCTCTTTTTATCTGGATGCCGGAAACGATCCACTTTATCCGTTCGGATACGGACTCTCATATACCACTTTTGAATATGGTAACCTGTCAATCTCAGCCGACCGGCTGCGACCGACCGATGAGTTGACGGTTACCTTCGAGGTGACGAACACAGGCAAATACGACGCCACGGAAGTGGCCCAACTCTACGTGCAGGACTGCTTCGGATCGGTCACCCGCCCGGTCAAAGAATTGAAACGCTTCGCCCGCGTCGCACTCAAAGCCGGTGAGAAGAAAACCGTCAGTTTCACCTTGCCCGTGCAAGAGCTGGCATTCTATACGATCGATATGCAAAAGAAGGTCGAACCCGGCGACTTCAATCTCTGGGTAGGTCCAAACAGCCGCGACGGACTGCAGACCACATTCGTCGTCGAATAACCCGGAACCGCATAAAACGCTGAAGACGCAGAAGAGAAAAAGCTGCGTCTTCAGCGTTTTTTTCGTTTCGCCGCGCCGTTTTTTTGCCGGGCTGCCGGCCTTTTTTGCTAAGAGGTACCTCATAATTTATTTTGACGTACCTCATAATCTGTTTTGACGTACCTCTAAATAATTTTATACCTACCTCTAACTCCTTTTTGCCGCCCTCTCCCCATGATCTGCCGGGAGAAAACGGGCTTTTCTCGCCTCCACTTTCGAAAGTCCTTCCCGCCACCGCCTAAAAAGGGAGAAGGGTGTTTTATTTTCTTATAAAAGGTTAAAATATCAGCCCGGACGTAGCGGCAATGCGTTCTTTATCCGTTCTTTGCAATAGTGTTTAATATCAATGATTGAACAACTATTACTCAAAATAATCTATTAAAAACGCATTATGACTACAAGAAGAAACTTTTTGAAGAGCGGAAGCTTAGCGCTTGCCGGCTTGATGGTCGGGCAACGCTCGATCGCTTCGATGGCGGAAAAAGCCGCCTACACAACACCTGGAACGGCTGCCACAATGCAGTATGTATGCAAACGACCGGCATTGGCCGACCGGCAATTCACCTCCGAAGCGGTGGAAAAAGCCATCCAGACGACAAAAGCCAAACTGAAAGACCCGAAGCTGGCCTGGATGTTTGAAAACTGTTTCCCCAATACGCTGGATACGACCTGCGAACATTCGATGAAGAACGGCAAGCCCGACACCTTCGTGATCACCGGCGATATCCACGCCATGTGGCTGCGCGACTCGTCGGCACAGGTGTTCCCGCACGTGCAGTTTGCCAACGCAGACGAGAAGGTACGGGTGATGCTCGAAGGCGTGATCCGTCGCCAGACGAAATGTATCCTCATCGATCCGTATGCTAATGCCTTCAACGACGGCCCCCTGGGTGGTGAATGGCAGAAAGACCGGACGAAGATGAAGCTCGAACTGCACGAACGCAAATGGGAGATCGACTCGCTTTGTTACCCTATCCGCCTGGCTTACCATTATTGGAAGAAAACCGGCAATACGGCACCTTTCGATGCGAACTGGGTGAAAGCGATCGAACTGATCTATCAAACCTTTATCGAGCAACAACGCAAAGACAACCTGGGACCGTACAGCTTCCAGCGTGTAACCGACCGCCAGGGCGATACGGTATTGAACGACGGCTGGGGAAGCCCGGTCAAACCTGTTGGATTGATCGTTTCGACGTTCCGTCCGTCCGACGACGCTTCGTTGTTCGGCTTCCTGATTCCTTCCAACCTGTTCGCGATCACTTCATTGCGTCAGGTGGCGGAGATGTTGCGTGAGATCAAAAACAATACATCGCTGGCCTCCAAGTGTGAAGCCTTGGCGAAGGAAGTAGAAGATGCAGTGAAGAAATATGCTATCGTGGAACATCCGGTATTCGGTAAGGTGTATGCCTTCGAGGTAGACGGCTTCCACAATGTCTCTTTTATGGACGATGCGAACGTTCCGAGCCTGTTGGCGTTGCCTTATCTGGGCTGTGTCGATCAGAACGATCCGATCTATCAGAATACACGCAAGCTGGTGTTGAGCGAATACAACCCGTACTTCTTCAAAGGAACAGCCGGCGAAGGTATTGGCGGCCCGCATATCGGTTACGATATGGTCTGGCCGATGAGTATCATCATGCGCTGTAACACAACGAACGACAACGAAGAGATCCGCCACTGCGTCCGCATGCTGCGCGACACGGATGCCAACACCGGCTTCATGCACGAGTCGTTCCACAAGAACAATCCGGAGAAATTCACCCGTTCCTGGTTCGCCTGGGTCAACACCCTGTTCGGCGAAATGATCTACCGCCTGGTCAACGAAGGCAAGACGGATATCCTGAATAATCTGGGATAATACCCTATATGCATTCCGGCTCCTCTCCTGGTCAGGAGAGGGGGAGACAACCACTCCACCATCGCAAGCGATGGTCCCCCTCGCCTGACCAGGCGAGGAGCCAGAATACTCAAATCGTAATTCAAATCAAATACATTTCTTATGAAGTTTTCCTTCCCCCTGTTACTCATTTCCGCCGCACTACTCGTCACCTCCTGCCAACCGCAGCAGGCACGCGACACGGCGGCACAATCACTGGATCTGACGCAATACGTCGATCCCTATATCGGAACCGGCGATCATGGCCATGTCTTTATGGGCGCCAACGTGCCTTTTGGATTGGTACAGCTCGGGCCGTCGAATATCCCGCAGTCGTGGGACTGGACCTCGGGTTACCATATCACCGACTCGACCATTATCGGCTTTAGCCATATGCACCTCAACGGGACGGGTATCGGCGACCTGGGTGATATCAACCTGATGCCGACCACCGGCGAGGTACGTCTGGCACGCGGCACGGTCGACGATCCGCAATCGGGCATGTACTCCCTGTTCGACAGACAAACGGAAAAGGCACGCGCCGGTTACTATGCTGTGCACTTGGAACGTTACGGCATCGATGTGGAACTGACGGCCACCAAACGCGTCGGCTTCCACCGCTACACCTTCCCCGAAGCGCCGGAAGGACGGGTGATTATCGACCTGGAAAACGGACAGAGCTGGGACCGCCCGGTGGACTGCTTTATCCAACAGGAGAGCGCCACGACAATCTCCGGCTACCGCTACTCCGTTGGCTGGGCAAACGATCAGCGGGTGTTCTTCACCGCGGAATTCTCGAAACCGATGACGGGCTTTATCGCTTCCGAATCCGGCGAAGTCAAAGAAGGTACCGAATGGAAAGGCCGCAGAGTCTACGGACAGGCATTGTTTAACATGACAGACGGCGAAGAGCTTTACGTGAAGGTAGCCCTCTCGCCCGTCAGCATCGCCAACGCGAAGATGAATATGCAGGCAGAACTGCCCGGCTGGGACTTCGAACAAACCATCGCCGCTGCCGACCAGGCATGGAACGCGGAACTGAACAAGATCCAGATCCAGACGAAAGACGAACGGGTATTGCGCACGTTCTATACCGCGCTCTACCATACGATGATCGCACCCTCGGAATTCTGCGACGTGAACAAAGACTACCGCGGATCCGACAGACAGATGCACACGGACGCGTCGTTTACCAACTACACCACGTTCTCACTCTGGGATACCTATCGCGCGGCACATCCGCTGATGACGATTATCCACCCGGAGAAGATGACAGATATGATCCAGACGATGCTGACCATCTACAAGGAACAAGGCAAACTGCCGGTATGGCACCTGATGGGCTGCGAGACCGACTGCATGGTGGGCAACCCGGGCATCTCCGTGGTGGCCGATGCCATCCTCAAAGGCTTCGGTGGCTTCGACAAGGAGCTGGCCTACGAAGCGATGAAGAATTCGGCACTGCTCGACGAACGGGGACTGAAATACTTCCGCGAATACGGTTACATCCCCTACGACCTGGAAGGGGAAGCGCTCTCGAAATGTATGGAATACGCGATTGCCGACTGGGCATTGGCGCAGGTCGCCCAGGAAATGGGCAAGACAGAGGATTATGAATACTTCCTCCAGCGCAGCAAAGCCTACCAACACTATTTCGATAAGGAGACCGGCTTCGTGCGCGGACGCTCTTCCACGGGGCAGTTCCGCCCGAACTTCAACCCGTTCGAGTCGGTACACCGGGAGAACGACTATGTCGAAGGTAACGCCTGGCAATACACCTGGCTCGTGCCGCATGATATCGCCGGACTGGTTGAACTCTTCGGTAGCCGGGAAAAGTTCATCGAGAAGCTCGACTCACTCTTTATCGTCGAAGGCTCATTGGGCGAACACGCCTCGCCGGATATCAGCGGCCTGATCGGGCAATATGCCCATGGCAACGAGCCGAGCCATCATGTGTTGTATATGTATCCCTACGTGGGGCAGCCGCGTAAGACGGCCGACCGCGTGCGTGAGGTATTGGATGTAATGTACAACGACCAGCCGGCGGGCTTGTCGGGTAATGAAGATGTCGGCCAGATGTCGGCCTGGTATATTCTTTCTTCGCTGGGCTTCTACCAGGTAGAGCCGGCAGGCGGGAAGTATGTCTTCGGCAGTCCGATCATCGACCGGGCAGATATCCGCGTCAAAGACGGCAAGACCTTCACGATCATCGCCACCAACAACAGCGCGGAGAACAAATACATCCAGAGCATTACCCTCAACGGCCAACCCTACGATAAGTTCTACCTCGACTTCAAAGACATCGAAGCCGGCGGCACACTGGAACTGGTGATGGGGAATTAAGGCTTTATGGAGTTAAGGGGCTCAAGGGGTTTAAGGAGTTTAAGGAAGCAAGAGCTTCCACTCCTTAAACCCCTTGTTCCCCTTAAACCCCTTAATTTCCTTAACCCCCTCTCCTATTCCTCGGATGATGTTCAAGGATCTCCCGCCGCAGGAATTCGCGGTCGATATGCGTATAGATCTCCGTGGTGGTGATCTTTTCATGGCCCAGCATTTCTTGTATGGCCCGGAGGTTGGCGCCGCCTTCCAGTAGGTGGGTGGCAAAGGAATGCCGGAAGGTATGCGGGCTGACGTTCTTATGGATACCAGCCGCCTCGGCCTGCACCTTGATCACATGGAAGACCATGATCCGGGACAAAGCCGTGCCGCGTCGGCTGAGGAAAAGGATATCCTCATGCCCTTTTTTTACGTTGATCGTGTGGCGGTCGAAGAGGTAATTGCGGATCTCGCGTATCGCCGTTTCGGAGATCGGCACCAGCCGTTGTTTACTTCCTTTTCCTTCTACTTTAATGAATCCTTCTTCAAAGTAAACATCCGAGTAACGCAGCGAAGTCAGTTCCGACACCCGCAAGCCGCAACTGTAAAGCACCTCGAGCATTGCCCGGTTACGCTGTCCCTCGGGCAGGGAGAGATCGATACTGTCCAACAGGGCGTTCACCTCGTTGAGCGTAAGCACCTCGGGCAGTTTGACTCCGATCTTAGGCATCTCCAACAACTCGGTCGGGTCGACCTTCAGGTAATCTTCCAATAAAAGAAAGTTATAGAAAGACTTGACGCCCGAAATGATCCGGGCCTGGGAACGGGCATGGATACCGACATCGTGTAGACGGGCGACAAACTGCTGCAGATCCTCGTAGGTAATCTCCGTCACCTTCTTCTTTTCGGCGGCGGCAAAGGAGAGCAGTTTGTCCAGGTCGCGCCCATAGGCATCCAGCGTATGGGGAGAAAGGGATTTCTCCAAACGAAGATACGTATTGTATTTCCGAATGATCTCACTCTCCCGGGCCATTGTTTCCTCCTTGTTCACTGCGTCTCAAATAATTTGTTTACCTTTGCATCGCGTTTCTACTATGGTATCGCAAAGGTAATTAAATTTAGGTATATGAAGCGGTTTCTTATTATCAATGGCCCCAATCTCAATCTGCTGGGCAAACGCGAACCCGATATCTACGGGAGTACGACATTTGAAGGATATCTCGAAAAGCTTCGCGCGGCATACCCTTCCTGCGACATCGCTTATTTCCAAAGTAACATCGAAGGTGAACTGATCGACCGGATCCACGAAGTGGGTTTCGACTACGACGGGATCATCCTCAACGCCGGTGCTTATACGCATACGTCAATCGCCTTGCACGACGCGATCAAGGCAGTGACAACGCCTGTCGTCGAAGTGCATATCTCCAACGTACACGCCCGCGAACCGTTCCGCCACCATTCGATGATCGCCGCCGCCTGTAAAGGCGTGATCGCCGGCTTCGGCATGGACTCGTATCGCCTGGCGTTGGAGGCGCTGGTAGCAATTGATAATTGTTAATTGATAAGAAGGCGAAAGTAAGAAACAAAGAAAGCGAATATAAAGGTATTAGTTTAGAATAAGATTGTGACTTGTTAGTTGATCCGGATGCGGCATCAATTATCAATTACCAATTATCAATTAGTTTATTAGTTATGCTGAAACATACAAAGATTGTAGCCACCATTTCCGACAAACGCTGTGAGGTAGAGTTTATGGACTCCTTATACAAGGCGGGAATGAATGTGGTACGTTTGAATACGGCCCATATGCAAGACGAAGGGCTGAACAAGGTGGTAACCAACGCACGCGCCGTCTCCGACCGGCTGGCGATCCTGATGGATACGAAAGGGCCGGAGATCCGGACGACCGTCCTGAATGAACCGATCGCGTTCACTGCCGGCGACATCGTGAAGATGGCCGGTGATCCGGATGCGGAAACAACCCGCGACTGTATTTATGTCTCCTACCGCAACTTTGCCAAAGACCTCTCGATCGGCAGTGATATCCTGATCGACGATGGTGACCTGGATCTGAAGGTGATCCGGAAAGAAGATGATTTCCTGGTCTGCGAGGCGCTGAACGACGCCACCCTTGGCAGCCGCAAGAGCGTGAACGTGCCGGGCGTACGCATCAACCTGCCTTCCCTGACCGAGAAAGACCGCCACAATATCCTGTGGGCGATCGAGAACGAACTGGACTTTATCGCGCATTCCTTCGTACGCAACCGTCAGGATGTACTGGATATCCAACGCATCCTGGACGAACACAATAGTCCGATCAAGATCATCGCCAAGATTGAGAATCAGGAGGGCGTAGACAATATCGATGAGATCCTCGACGTGGCGTATGGTATCATGGTGGCCCGTGGCGACCTGGGTATCGAAGTGGCTGCGGAGAAGATCCCGGGCATCCAGCGCGTCCTGATCAAGAAATGTGTGGAAGCCAAGAAGCCGGTGATCGTCGCTACTCAGATGCTTCACTCCATGATTCAGAACCCCCGCCCGACCCGCGCGGAAGTGACCGATATCGCCAACGCGATCTATTACCGCACCGACGCATTGATGCTCAGCGGGGAAACGGCCTACGGGAAATATCCGTTGGAAGCGGTGCAGACCATGACTAAGGTCGCCCGGGAAGCGGAGAAGACCAAGATGGCAACCAACGATATCCGTGTGCCGATCACCAGCGACCTGGATGTCACCTCTTTCCTGGCCAAACAGGCGGTGAAGTCGTCGAATAAATTGCATGTCAAATCGATTATTACCGACAGTTATACCGGCCGTACGGCTCGTTACCTGGCAGCTTTCCGGGGAACGGCGACCGTGTTCGCGATCTGTTATAACCCGAAGGTGATGCGCCAGTTGGGACTCTCTTATGGCGTATGGGCCGTCTATCAACCGATGACCGACAGCCGCCGCGCCTATTTCCTGGATGCCCTGCAACAACTGATCAAAAGCGGACAGGTGACGCGCAACAACATGGTGGCTTACCTGAGCGGTAGCTTCGGCGAAGGGGGAGGCACCTCCTTCCTTGAAATCAATAACGTAGGCAAGGTTTTGGATGCCGGGCAGAAATATACCCTGCCCACCTTCCCGGAAAGCGAAGAATAAGTGTATCTTTGAACGATGACGCTCGAAGACTACATACTTGCCCATAGTGATGAAGAAGGCGAACTGCTGGCGGCCCTCAACCGGGATGCCCATGTGAATATTCTTCGTCCCCGGATGCTTTCGGGCCATCTGCAGGGACGTATCCTGAAGATGTTTTGCCGCATGCTGCGTCCGCAGCGGGTGTTGGAGATCGGTACCTATACCGGATATGCCACCCTCTGCCTGGCGGAAGGCATGCCGGAAGGATCAGTGATCCATACGTTGGAGATCAACGACGAGATGGAAGACTTCATCCGAAAGTACATCGACCAGTCGCCCCACCGGGAGAAGATACGCCTGCATATCGGGGATGCCCTGGAGCTGATCCCCCAACTGGAGGAGACCTTCGATCTGGTCTTTATCGACGCCGACAAGCGGCTGTACGCGGAGTATTACGACCTGATATTCCCCAAGCTCCGCCCGGGCGGAGTGATCCTGGCGGATAATACACTCTGGGATGGCAAGGTCGTGGAAGAAACGCCGGCCTCTGACAAACAAACGCTGGGCATTCTGGCGTTCAACGAGAAGATTAAACAGGACGAACGCGTGGAGAAGGTGATCCTTCCCTTGCGCGACGGCCTGACAATGATATGGAAAAAATAAACAAAGAACGATGGACGGAACAAGATTAAGCAAGATAGAACGTCTCCTGCAAAAAGAGGTCGGAGATATGTTTCAGAAACAAACCCAGGGGATGCCAGGCACACTGGTCTCCGTCAGCCGCGTACGGGTCAGCCCCGACCTCAGCCTGGCGAAGATATACCTCAGCATATTCCCTTCGGACAAAGGAGAAGAGCTGCTCAAGTCGATCCGGACGAACACCAAATCGTTCCGCTACGACCTCGGACAGCGCGTGCGCCTGCAACTGCGCCGCATCCCCGAATTGGCGTTCTTTATCGACGACTCGCTGGACTATCTGGACAATATTGATAAACTGCTTCAAAAGTAAAGCGCTTTGAACCTGTCGTTCTACATCGCCCGGCGTTACCTCTTCTCCAAGAAGTCGCATAACGCGATCAATATCATCTCGATGGTATCGGTCTGCGGTGTAGTGATCGCCACGGTGGCGCTGGTCTGCGCGCTCTCGGTATTCAACGGTTTCAACAACCTGGTGGCGATGATGTTCAGCAGCCTCGATCCCGAACTGAAGATCTTGCCGGCCAAAGGCAAAGTGTTCGATCCGACCCGGCCGGAGATCGCCGGCGTAAAAGACTTAGCGGAGGTAGCTTTTATGACCGAAGTCTTAGAAGACAACGCGTTGATCCGCACGCAAGGACGACAGGACTTTGCCGTACTCAAAGGCGTGGATCCGACCTATATGCAAATGACCGGGATTGAAGAGGCATTAGTCGACGGACGTTTCGCCTTGCGGGAAGATGTGGTCGACTATGCGACCCTCGGAATCGGCCTGGCTTACACCCTGGGCACCAAAGCCGGCTTTCTTACCCCCCTGGAAATATACGTTCCCAAGCGGAACGAGAGATACAATCCCGCCAATCCGGCGGCTTCTTTTGATGTGGGATATGCCTACGTAAGCGGAACGTTTCGTATCAACCAGGCGGTGTACGACGATTCGTACATGATCGTGCCGATCGAACTCGCCCGTTCCCTTTTTCGTTACGACAAAGAAGTCTCTGCATTGGAACTCAAGCTTAGTCCGGAAGCGGATCCGGCCCAGGCAAAAAGAAAAATACGCAAAATACTGGGAGAGGCCTATCTCGTTCAGGATCGCTACGAGCAACAGGAGGATGCCTTCAAGATGATGCAGGTGGAGAAAGCGATGACCTTCCTGATCCTTTGTTTTGTATTGACTATCGCGTTGTTCAACCTCGTCGGTTCACTCTCGATGCTGATGAACGAAAAGCAGGAAGACGTACGCACCCTGCGCAATATGGGTGCGGATGAGAACCTGATCAAGCGGATTTTCCTGTTCGAAGGCTGGATGATCTCCGGCTTCGGTGCGGTGATCGGTATTGTGGTGGGACTGATCCTTTGTTTTCTGCAGATCCGGTTCGGCCTGATCCGCTTGGGACAAACGGCGGGCGCCTTCATAATCGACGCCTACCCGGTGCAAGTCATCCTTTCGGACATCTTGATTATCTTCGCCACCGTACTGAGCATCGGCTTCTTCTCTTCCTGGTACCCCGTGCGGCGCCTCAGCAAAAAGTGGTTCCCTTCCAACTAATTATATTCCTCGCCGAACTTCAAACGTGCGTCGGCCATAAACTGTTTGATGCGCTGTTCATCCCCTTTGCGGCAGATCATCAATACATTCCCGGACTCGGCAATGATATGATCGTCGAGGCCCTGAACCACAAGCAGACGGTCCGGATCTTCTAACGAAACCAGATTACCCGTGCTCTCATACAACAAAGCTTTGCTGCTCTTGAGCACCACATTCTGCTGCTCATCCGGATCACCCAGCTCATACAGAGAACCCCAGGTGCCCAGGTCGGCCCAACCAAAATCAACACATAGCATATACACATTATCCGCCTTCTCCATAATCCCATAGTCGATCGAGATATTAGGACTATACGGATAATGCTCCTGAATAAACTGCCGCTCCTCCGCCGAATTGAAATACGGTACGCCCAGATCGAAACGGGCAGTCAACTCGGGAAGATACTTCTTGAAAGCATCCAGGATCGTATTCACATTCCACAGGAAAAGACCGGAGTTCCAGAAAAACTCACCGCTCTGCATAAAGACCTTCGCCAGCTCCAGGTTCGGCTTCTCCGTAAAAGTCTTTACCTTCAGGAAATCACCCAGTTTCTTCTCACTGCTCTGGATATAACCATAACCGGTTTCCGGACGGCTCGGCTTGATGCCCAAAGTCACCAACGCATTGTTATCCCGCACAAAGTCAAGCCCTTTCTGCACATCCGCCAGGAAAACATCCTCCTTCTGGATCAAATGATCCGAAGGCGCCACCACAATATTCGCATTCGGATTGCAATTCCGGATATGATAAGCCGCATAAGCAATGCAAGGAGCCGTATTCCGGCGCGTCGGCTCCAAGAGGATCTGCTTGTCCTGCAACTCGGGCAACTGCTCCCGGATCAGGTCGCCATACCTCTCATTGGTCACGATATAAATATTTTCTGTCGGAATAATTTTATTAAAACGGTCAAAAGTCATCTGTAACAACGAACGGCCGGTCCCCCAGAAGTCTAAAAACTGTTTCGGATAACTCTCTCTGCTGAAAGGCCAGAACCGGCTACCGATCCCGCCGCCCATAATAACACAATAATTATCTTTCATACTATCAGATTATTAAGATGGTGATCAAAACACAGCCAATAAAGATCAGGCTATATGTTACAAATCTAACGAAATAAATCCGTATTTATTCCCTCCCCCACAGACTAAATGAAAAAAAGCAACGAAAGTTTGTCTAATAAAAAAATATATCTACCTTTGCAACGCCTTTTCAGGGAACGCCCTCCACATAAGGCACCTTACATATTGCACATGCCCAGATGGCGGAATTGGTAGACGCGCTGGTCTCAAACACCAGTGGATTCATTTCCATGCCGGTTCGATCCCGGCTCTGGGTACTGAAGCGGAGAAAGTAGAAATGCTTTCTCCGTTTTCTTTTTTATACCCTCGTAATTCGTTGGTTTGCTGATAGATTAAATCAAGGACTTAAACATCGCACTTTCGTCGAAAAAAGCGCAATGTTTTGTTCACCAAAGTGCAATGTTTTGTCGAGCAAAGTGCGATGTTTTGGAAAAGGGGGGGTTGGCGGGTTTCAATTTAGAAGCTAACGCCTCCGGAGCAATAGAGAATATCTTCTTTATAACCTACTGAAAACCAGGCCTCAACATCCCCTTCAGAAACTACCGGTAGTTTGTTCACAAAATACCGGTAGTTTGTCGACAAAATATTAGTAGTTTGTGCGCAAACTACTGGTCGTTTGAAAAAGGGGTTATGCCATCATTGTATTTCTGCGCTGAAATGAATGGAAGACACTACCGGTCCAGCGTGTTTATCACTCCATTCATCTATCCAAATCAACGGTTCTGCAACAATTATTGGCAACACGCGTATGGGCTGGCTTTCTTTGTCGGGAAATAGTTTCAATAGAACTAAAAAAATAAGACAAATGAAAAAGCTAATCGTTGGTTTCGTATTTTTCTTTATGGCTTCCTGTATTATCGCGCAGGATAATCGGCTGAACAAGTATTTTGATCTCCAGTTGAAAGATATAATACGCATGGTTCCTGAAAAACAGGAATATGATGTTGTGATAAAAAGGCAAACGTTGCACCCAATAGAAAACAAGGTGTATGATGGAGAAATATTAAAATCTACCTGGTGGATGTATGATAACGACTCGATTGTATGGGATAATGTTCGTTGGTCGAAGATTGACAACATCTTGCAGGAACCGGAGCAGACTGTTGATTGGAGTGAATTAAACGGGAGGAGTCATATCATTGGTGCTGCCAATAAGATCTTTCAGGAAGATTTCTATTCCGGCATTCCAACAGAAAAGATAGAATGGGCAAGGATGATGACGTCGGATGTTCCCTGGTTTGAATTCGGCTGGTTTATGTTAGACAGTCTTGAATTTCAAAAAGAATATTTCCCACCGGAGATGGAGAATAAAGAAACTTCAATTGAAGGAGTATATACCTTTTCATTTTCATACCTGAAATGTATTTGGGCAGGAATAACATTACATAATAACGAAGTTTGCGCTGTAGTAAAATTCGAATCATTACGCAACCAGATGACAAATTATTGGGAAGGAAAGATAGCTATGCAAGGTCGCAATTTGTATTACGGCGAATTGTGGATATCGTTAAATTCCAAACAAATAGAACATATAGAAATGGTAGAGGACTTCGTAGGCGAGGTTTATCCTCACGCAGCGCTGTTTGAAATGCAACGGACATTGACTATCAACAAGATTAAATAGTCTCTTCTTGAATATATGGCGGACAGGAATGACAAAAAGTTGTAGATTTGTATAGATATGAGAAAGAAAATATTCTACATCGGTTATGGCGCGAGTATATTGTTTGCTATAATATTTCCTTTTCTGTTGGGATGGATACGCTCGCAACCGCTATTTAACGTGGAAAACCTGTTATTCTCAATATGCTGTGGACTTATTGCCTCCATTACTGTTTTTGTCTTTCATAGGGTGATGGTTTATAATTCGAATAAGTCGGCAGCCCAATTGAAAAAGCAATTAATGCCATCATATCTTCTTTTTGTTTCTGTTACAACGTTTTCCGCCTTGTCGCTTTTCTGTCCGACGCTTTATTTAATATACCGGATAAACGACAAGGACACAAGCGGTTTCATGAAACACATCCTCCAACAGGAGTTACCCGGAGTAATTATATCCGTCTTAGCCGGGATCTTTTTGTCTACGATTGTTTTTTTCTTTACCGTTTGGCAGCAGGCAGTTGAGCGGGAGCAACAATCTTCGGCGGAGGCATTGAAATATAAGTACAAAAACCTCAAAGCACAGATTAATCCCCATTTCCTTTTCAATAGTTTGAACACACTCTCTGAAATTGTATATGTAGACGCTAAAAATGCAGACCATTATATACAGATGTTAGCCGCCATTTACCGGTATATCCTGGATAATGAAGAGACAGACCTGATCTCGTTGCATGAAGAATTCCGCTTTATTAATCGTTATTTTGAACTACAGAAAGAACGCGATGGAGAAAAGATCCGACTGGAAATCGATTTCCCGCACCCGGAAAGATACAAGACCATCCCCATTTCTTTACAGATATTGATCGAGAATGCGCTTAAACATAACTCGGCCTCGGAAGAAAATCCTCTACATATTCATATTCAGGAAAACGATGGGTATGTTGTGGTTTCCAATAATATCCAAAAAAGAAATACCTTAAACGCTTCTCACGGAACGGGGCTGGCCAATCTGAAAGAGCGACTGAATCTTATTATAGGGAAAGAGATGACTATAGAGATGAAGAATAATCTGTTTATTGTTAAACTACCCATTATCCGGTCTCAAATATGAAAGTATTGATAATAGAAGACGAACGTCCGGCAGCACAGAAGATTATCCGTCTTTTGGAAGAAATAGATAAAGGCATTGAGGTTGTCGATGTATTGAAATCGGTTGAACAAGCAACGAACTGGTTTACTACTCATCCGGCTCCGGAACTGATTTTCATGGATATTCAGTTGGAAGACGGTATCAGTTTTGAATTATTTGAAACCTGTGAGATAAAAGCTCCTATCATCTTTACAACCGCTTATGATGAGTATACATTGAAGGCTTTTAAGGTGAATAGTGTGGATTACCTTTTGAAGCCGATTGCTTCTGATGATTTGAAAAAAGCAATCCATAAATTCAATACGTACCACAGGCAGAAGATGGATTATACCCAATTGGAGCATATTATCCGCCAGTTACAACCGGCGACAAAAGAACGGTTTCTGATTAAGGTTGGCGAACACTACCGATCGATACCAACCTCTTCTATCCATCGTTTTTATATCCTGGAGAGAAACACTTTTGTCGAGACAGATAAGGGAAAGAATTATCCGATCGACTACTCCTTAGATAAAATAGAACAAATGGTTGACCCGAAACTCTTTTTCAGGGTTAATCGCAATTTTATTGTGAATTTCTATGCGATTCGCGATATCATCATCTATTCATCAAACCGCCTGAAATTAAAACTTGACAATTGGGTGGAGGAAGACATCTTAGTCAGCCGTGAACGCGTCACGGCCTTTAAAGAATGGATGGATCGATAACCCACTTGGAAATCGCCATATTTTCAAACCCGAAAACACCTATGCCACCCAAGTCGCCTTTTTCCATAGCCATTCCAATGGGCCCTGGCGGTGCGTGCGAAGCCACCAGCGGCAGAAGAGGAATTGCAGGAGGAAGACGGCGATGCCGATCAGGAAACAGGCGGTGATGCCGGTGTATCGGTAAAGTCCCAACCCCCAGTTGTAGAACAGGAAGGCGCCGAATAAAGACTGCGACAGGTAGTTCGTCAGACTCATGCGGCCGTACGGGGCCAATGAGTGGAGTATGCCTTTGAGCCTGGTCAGGTAATACAATAGGATAACCCCGGCAAACAAGATGCCGGTGAAGGCCAGGTTGGAAAGGGATTTTAGTATAAGCGTGGAAGGCACGAGCAACGCCTCGCGGCTAATGAACTCGGGAAGCATTGCCGTCAAGCCATAAATCGGGAAGAAAGCGAGGGTAGAGATCAGGAATACCTTGACCCACAGCTTCATATTCTCATCGGAAGGAAGAAATGTCCGGCTACGTCCGATCAGCATACCGACCATAAACAAAGCGGCCGTTTGCGTGATCCGTCCATGCAACAGCATCCAGCCCATATTGGCCACATTACCCGTCCAGATAGCCGTCTTACACATCTCGAGGAAAGAGCCTTCTTTCTGCGCGATATTGACCAAATCCCAATATGGCACATCAAGCCCGGCATTGATCACATATTCCGGGCGAAATAGCGCATAGATAAGCTGCATCCACTCCAGCGGTTGCAACAGGAGAATAACCGCAAGGATCGCCACCGTGCGGGTAGAAAGGCGGCAGACAGCAATCAATACATAACCCACCAATGCATAGAGCACCAATATCTCACCGGGGAACAAAGTCGAATTGATACAAGCAATAAAGAAAAGCAAGACCAGGCGCCAGGCAAACCGCCCGCGGAAGTCTTTCCCTTTCTCTCTTTGCCCGTTGTCCTGAATAAAAAAACTGAAACCGAACAGCAAAGCAAAAATACAATACGCCTTACCCGAGAAAGCGAAAAAGATACTGTCCCAGATCGCCCGGTCGGTAAACAACAGGAAACGATTGGTCTCTTCCGGGAAACTATAGAGACTGAAACGTTCGATAAAATGAATAAGGGTAATCCCCATTACGGCGAAGCCACGCAAGACGTCCGCGATCTCGATACGATGACTATTAGCTGATACGGAACCGGCACCAGCCATTGCCCCTTCAGGGCAGCAGTTTGTTTGAATCATGAATGTAGAGTTATTTGTCGCGTCAAAGATAGTGAAAACCGAATGCAGAACCAAGCTTGCTTGAGTTATGCTGAGGCGCATCCTATCTTCTACAAATATAGAATAAAAAGTTATAATATCCCATAATTTTCATATCTTGCAGCGTTTTTGTGTGTTGCCATATTGACAAGAGAATATAAATGGGTAAGATTGTACCGGAGTTGATTAAACTCTATTTGGTCATTCTGCTGCTTACACTATCTGCAAAAAGTTACTCTATCGACTCAGACAAGCAGCTGTACGAATTACATCAGGACTTGCAAACAGTTCCTGCGGAGGAGCGTTTGCCTTTTCTAGAAGACTACTGCAAGAAGCATACACAGGATGAGAACTACCGGGAATTCCTCCGCTTTTACGAAGAAGAAGCCACACGGATGAACAACAAACATCATCTGGGTAATGCCCTGACCATGCTCGGCCGGCATTACTATCCGGTGTATCCCGACAGCCTGAAGAGGGTTATCAACCGCTTGAAACCGATCGTGGAAGAGAATAAAGAGTATGTAGGTTATATCGATATCTGGGCCTTATATAATTATTCGCTGGTGTGGGAAGGCAAGAATGAAGAATTAGACAAATCGGCTAACGCCCTGAAAACATACAGCCAGCAGGTAAACTACGCCAAAGGACTGGAGCTGGCCGACCTGAATATGGCCTATTTCTACTACACCAACGGGATGGTGGATGAAGCGGAGAAGGTCTATCTGGATGTGTTGGACCGGAAAATCAAACGCGACTCACCGCTTGCCGAGCGTATCAGCATACTCAATCAGCTCTTCCATTACATGACGGACAACAAGAAAAGAGAGAAGTATCTGTTGGAAGCCGATGAGCAGATAAACGTATTCAAGGAACAGCCGAATAACAGCGAAGAGGATAAAAACTCCGTGCAGATGTATGAATTCGCAGTCTATTCCACTCATGCCGAGTTGTTGATAACTGCTAAAAGATTCGACGAAGCCTACGAACGCCTGAAGCAGTTGGATAGTATCCCGGTGCCCCAAAGCTTCCGGGAAGAGCGCCTGATGGCCATCCATAATCTCTATTTCAGCTATTATTTTGAGTTGGAAAAATACGACGAAGCCTTGCTACACCTCGGAGAGATCGAACAGTTGGTGCGCAAGAGCCGGAACTTGGAGAACATCAAGGTGATGCTTTCGAACAAAAGGCGGGTCTACATCAAACAAAACAAGTTTGAAGATTTGTCGCGTGTGCAGGACGAACTGATCCAATTGAAAGACTCCATCAACCAGTCGAATTTCCAGGAGAAGATTGCCGACGTACGTGCCCGCTACGAGATGGATCGATTGGAACTGGAAAAGAAAGAGATGGAGATCGAAGCGGAGAAGACCCGCAGCCAGGCCACGTTGTTATTTGGCGGCTGTGTGTTGTTGCTGTTGGCATTGTGCGGACTGACCTTTGTCATGCGTTCGATCCAGCGCAGCAAGCAGGCCTTGCGCGAAGCCAAAGAGAAAGCGGAGAACGCCGACCGGATGAAGTCTGCCTTCCTGGCCAATATGAACCATGAGATCCGTACGCCGTTGAATGCGATTGTCGGCTTCTCCCAACTGATCATCGAAGAGGTCGATCCCGAGAACAAACAGGAATTCGCGCAGATCATCGAAAGCAATAACGAACTCTTGCAACGCCTGATCGGCGATGTACTGGATATCTCCAAGATCGAGTCGAACTCCATGTCATTGATCTATAAGCAGTACGAAACCTGCCAGATCATGAAAGAATTGTATAACAGTATTTCCCTTCGCGTACCGGAGACCCTTGAGTTTATCCTCGATCCTTGTGAAGCGATCACCATCGAAACCGACCGTAACCGCCTCGTACAGGTCATCACCAACCTATTGACCAACGCGATCAAACATACGCAACAAGGCCATATTCGCTTTGGTTTTGAGCGACAAGATGCGCAGACGCTCTATTTCTATGTCGAAGATACCGGCGAAGGCATTCCGCCCGAGCAGGTCGATAAGATCTTCGACCGCTTCGTTCAATTAGAGAACGGTACCAAAGGTGTAGGCCTCGGACTGGCAATCTGTAAAGGATTGATCACACAGATGGGCGGTTGTATCGGCGTCACTTCTGTCTACGGCGAGGGCTCTACGTTCTATTTCACCCTTCCCCTCGAGCGCAAAGTATAGTTCCGGTCACTGAACCGTTATCACTGCCTGCCCGCGAATAATCTCTCCTTCGTCCGTTATGCCTTCGATCACCACGTCGTAGGAAGTTGTGGTGTCGGGTGTGTTGAAGCTAATTTCCGCCTCACCATCCAGCGAGAGTGAAACTACCGGCAGCCAAAGCAGTGTGGCCCGCCTTTCCGGAAGAGCTACCGTTTGCACCTCTTCCGTCTCCTCCATTCCGGGTGCAGGCATTTTCTCAAGATAGTTCATCGCCGATTTGGTGGTGATCACCAGTAACTTCTCGGTGTCCATAACAGCCGAAAGCCTTACAACCAAATCCACCTGAAGCACATCTTCGACAAACAGGAAATCTTCCAGATCACTATCGGCGCCCGCACCGGAAAGAATATCCATGCCGTCGACCAGGATCTTCACCATGGTACCGCGATGATAAGGCACTCCTCTCGTGATGCGGAAGCCGGGGATGCCGCGCAAGAGGTCCTTGATGGAATGGGGGTTGCGCTTTTCAATATCTTCGAGGGTCAATCGGGCATCCGGCCGTCCGACGACAAAAGGAGAACGTATATTCCGCGGTTTTGCTTTCTCTTCGACCGTCACATCGTCCAGCAGGATATGAAAAGCTTCCTCTTCCGGCGAAGGCATCTCCTGCTCGTATGCGATCTCCGGAATCTCAAAGTCTTGCGCCAATACACGATCCACCGCATAGCGCTGCCACCCTTGCGTCAGCATCAGGCAATCCAATATATGCAATTTGTCCGCAGTCGGCTGATCGAAATACCAGGCGGCACCTTCGACGGGGTCTTTCAATTCGGATGTCAACAACAAAGAAGAAAGTATCGTCACGGCCGGTTCCGGTGGTGCATCCGCCCGATCGGTCACCGACAGGGAGAATGTCCCACGCAACGGATTCCCTTCGAGATCGGAAACGTAGATGGAAAGCCCGACCTTCTCGCCCTTGTCGTAGACTATTTTATCGGTCACAATGGAACTTTGTGTCCGGTCATTGCCTGCCATATTATAGACAAGACGCTCACTAACCGACTGCCCCTCCGCGTTCAGAAGCAACACCTGCACAACTCCCGAAGGGAAAAATGTTTTATCGAAAGAGAGATACGGCTTGGCCGGACCCCAACGATCCGCATAATATACCGTACCCCGGCAATGGATCAACAGGGTATAGTCCGCTGCCGGTGCCGCCCCTTTTCCCGTCAATAAAGAGACGACGTAGTTATTCCGGACCGAACGCAGTTGCAGAGCCACCGCATCGGCTTTAGCCTCAGGCAACGCAAAGCGACGCGTCTGTCCCTGCGAACCGGTGCACTCGGCATAATACGTTTTCCCCGCTTCGGCATGCAACTGAAACGTACCCATACCGGCATGCACGGAATTGAATACCGTCACCTCCTGCCCGGCTTCATCCACTACGCGGCCGCGGATCGGTTCTGCCTGTTCCGCCCGGAAAGCAATTGTCGTAGCGGCTCCCACCGGCAAGTTGCCGCCTTCAGGGAAGAAAGAGACCTGGAATTCATCGTTCGCTACCGTACTCTCCCCTGCCGCGCCGGTCCCGATCCGTAGACTCTTCCGAAAGAAATAGTCCGGTCCTGTATTCTCCATATATCGGGTATAGGCGCGCAAGCTGTATTCGCCGGCAGAAAGAGCTCCCGGGATCGGCAGATAACCCTGATAACACTCCCGGTCGGCCTCGAGCATCACCCGGGATATAGGTGTATCCGTTTGATCGAGTAATTCTGCATACACATAACGGCTATAAGGTACCGGTTCATGCGTGGCAGCATCGACCAGATAGGCCCGAAACCAGACATTCTCGCCCGGCAGATACTGCGCCCGGTCCGTATGCAGATAGAGTTTCTCCTGCGGATACAATTGTTGTTGCTGATGAAACAATAATGGAATGGAGTCGTTGGGTGAAGCAAAAGCTTTCGTTGCCCCGGTCAGGCAAAACAGGCAATATAATAAAACGTAAAAACGGAAGTGTAGCATAGGATAATCGTTTGAGTGATACACACAAATATAAAGTATTTTTTCAGCGATCCATTGAAAAGTTACCACTCATTCGAAAAAAAAGGGCACTTCTCTTTTCCAGAAGTGCCCTTTCTTCGAGAAACTACCGTTTATAGGATAGCCTCTTCGATATCTTTTTTCCGTTTCAACGCTTCGAGGAAATAATAATCGGCGTAGTTCAGGGGTTTATCGACTTCGGCGTCGTGCGGTATGCTGCCGACGCTGTGCATCAACAGGAAGTTGCCGTTCGTGCCCGGTTCGGCGCGGTAGGCGGGCGAAGCCAGGCTGCGCATGATCTGGTCGGCATACGTTTTATAGGTGTCGGCCTCCGGAAGATCCAGGGTGCTGATCTCATACAAAGCGGAAGCGATACAAGAAGCCGAAGAAACATCACGCAACGCATTCGGGATATCGGGCGCATCCATATCCCAATACGGGATCAGGTCGTCCGGCATATCTTTATGATCGCGCATGAAACGGAACGTCTTCAAAGCCTGATCGAGGTATTTCTGTTCGCCGGTCTCCCGGTAGCAGATCGTATAACCGTAGATCGCCCAGGCTTGTCCGCGGCTCCATGCCGATTCATGGGCATAGCCTTGTGCCGTATGGCGGTTGCGCACCGAGCCGTCTTCCAGGCTGTAGTCGATCACATGGTAGCAGCTTCCGTCCGCGCGGAATTGCTCGGTCAATGTACGGTCGGCATGGGCGAGCGCAATCTCGCGGAACGATGGATCGTCGGTGATTTTTGTCGCTTCGAACATCAGTTCCAGGTTCATCATATTATCGATAATCACCGGACACTCCCAGCCGCGCTGCGACATCCAGCCCCGGTCGACATCCCACGATTGGATAATACCGGCTTCCGGACGGAAACGGGTCGATAACGACCGGGCGGCCTGAACCACCACTTCTTTATACTGCGGATTGCCCGTCAACCGCAGTCCGTTGCCGAAACTGCATCCGATCATAAAACCCACATCATGGTGCCAGGTCAGGTTCTTCGCTTCCTCAATGGCCGCACAATATTTTTCGGCCAGCGGACGATAAGCCTCATCGCCGGTCAACTCATACAGATACCAGATGGATCCGGGAAAGAATCCGCTCCGCCAATCCGCATATCCACAATAGAACACCGAGCCATCGGCCTTCAAAGTGGTTGGGTTTAAGAACTTCTCACTATTCTTTTCGATCACATCAATTTCACGCCCTATCTGATCGCAGGCGAAAGCCACGTTTTCCCGGATAAAATCGGTATCCGTCTCTTTCTTTTCCGCACAGGCGAAAAATAAGAGGGAGAGTACAAGAGCTGTAGTAGACTTCATCATATCATTGTTATTTTGTTGTTTGTATCAGAAATGAGTATTTCCCTTTGCGTTTCATCTGCTTGGCATATAATGAAACACGGTAAACTGCCTCGCCCCACACATTCGACAACCGGGCATCATCCAGTGTGATCGTTTCAACGACCGGATCAAAGACCTCTTTGTCGTAGATCAATTTGACCTTCTGCCCGCCGGCTTCAACGGTGAACTCACCCGCCTTCGTCAGTTCGACCTTCCCCCAGGTCAGGAAATTCACCTGGTTGGGTTCCTTTGTTTGATCCAGCGAGAAGCTATCTTCAATCTTCACCCCGTTGCGTTCCAAGGTGTACGAACGGATCCATTCTTTCACGTGAGCCTCTTTCGGATAAGCCGTTGCGATATTGGCAGAGAAGGTTTTTCTTCCCGGCTGGAAACGGACATCCGTCGCCTTATACGCCGCGCCAAAAGCCTGTGCCACGCCATTGATCATCGGCACATTATGATAATCACTCTGCATCGTCCAGATCGAATAGCGTTCCGAGCTGAAGGTCTGCCGGGTGTACGTTCCCACGCCGGCATCGATAAAGAGCGGGGTCTTATTCAGGTAAAGGGAAAACGTGCCGATATCGTTATGATTATGGCTTTCATTGTTGTATCCGCCTTTAGCGGCTAAGAAAAATCCGTTGGCATGGGTCAGGTAGCAAAACTCCGTTTCGGGATACCAGGTATAAAGCGGAGGGGTATAATCGGCTGTTTCGTTCGCCAATTCCTCCCGGTAAAGCAGGGTTTGCAAAGTGCGGAACACATCTTTCCCCGAAGAAACGGGTAGTTGCCGTGTCAGCTGTTTCTGATAGGCGGCATACTGTTTCATCACCCGGCTATCGACCGCTTTCCCATACCGGAAGATCAGGTCGGCACCTCCCCCTCCTTTAGCCGAGGCATCGGCGAAATTGACCACCCAGCCATCCCCGACATAAGAATAAGCGATATACTCGCCCATCGCTTTGATCATCGGCTGATCGAAGATCGAGATCTTTCCGCCCGTTCCGTCGTACAAGATCTGCAGGTAATCGTACATCTTGCCCGCGGCATGCCCCCAATACGAAGGGCCTTCCTCGCAAGCCCCGTCGGTATGCGTATAATTGATAAACTGATCCACAGAGACCATCGTGCGGTAAACGGCCTGCGCCAGGATGTCCGGATCGTTCTCCAAGAGGAAGAAAGTTTGCAACACATTGAAGTTACACCAGGGATTCCAGTTGTTCACCATCATGCCCGGTTGGTAGTTAAAAGCCATCCACCAGAAGCTATCGTCGTGCATAAACGCATCCATTGTACGCTCCTGCAATTCCGTCCGTAACCGTTCGGCAATCACCGGATTGACCTGATCGAAAGACGGTTTGAAATAATAATACACCCAGGCCAGCATAGAACTGAGATCGCCCGAGGTCAGATCGATCACCGGTTTTTTATTGTCCGGAAGCGAGCGGCCTGAGATCTGCTCCCTTCCCAAATGGGCGGAGAGCGCCCAGGAAGTCATCTCGCATGCCTGGTACACACCATTGATCAACGGGTCGATAAACCGACCTTTTCCTTCCGCCAGTTCGGCCATGAAAAGATCGGCTATCGCCTGATTGTTGCTGCCGAAGGGATCTTCCATCACCCGACGGTTCCCTCCGCGTTCAAACTCTAAATAATCGGTTGCCTTAACGACTTTCCATTCATAATTAAGTCGGTCTACTCCTTGTTGTATAAAAAAACCTTTCGTATCACCGAATAACTCATCCCAGCCCTTTCTGTCGGCATAAGCGGGATACGGAACCCATTGTTGTTGCATGACCAACACCTCTTTCAACCGAGAGATGTCCGTTGTCTTTTGGAGTAAGTCTTTCTCCGTATAGGCATGCAAATGCATACCTATACAGAAGAAAGAGAAAAGAAGGAGCTTTTTCATAAATATTTTATATCTAAGTCTGTATCTAACAGTATAACATTTATCGTGTAACAGTAACAAAAGTACAGTACATAAGCCAAAAAGATAGCATATATAATCTATTTTATATGCACAAATAGTCCCAAGCAAGGTTTTAACATCTCTCCACAGCCCAAAAACCCGGTTTTCCCTGAAGGGAGAAGAGAGAAGGGGGAAGGGAAGAGAAGAGAGAAGATAGGAGATAGAAAGCGCAGGGCGGGGAATAGAAGAAAATCTTCCGATTTTCTTCGGTAGTGGGTAGTTGGTAGTTGGTAGGCGCGGAGCGGTAAATGGAAGGGAATTTGAAGGTGCAGGATAATGCCAAATGAACTATCTTGGCTCCCCTTCTTAGAAAAGAAGGGGGTGGACCAGAGCCGTAGGCGATGGTGGGGTAGTTTGATCCTAATTTTGTATGAGATAGGTGTTTATCTTTTATTCCAGCATTCAAACTACCCCACCGCTGCAAGCAGCGGTCCCCCCCTTCTTTTCTAAGAAGGGGAGCTGAGATAGTCCATCTGCTATCACCGGAAAATCCTCAAATCTCAAAAGATTTGCAGATCCGAAGCGAGTTATTGGAGAATGAAACCTCCAAAAACCCCCTCCGTACAGCGTTTTTCGTTTTTTTACTACCATCATACAGGATTTTCTTTCTACTCTGTATATCAATCATATAGCTATTTTAGGCAGCCCCAAAAAGACTAAAATCCCTGTAAGTAACTTTTTGATACCTGTTGGAGAGCCCCATCAGTGATCGGTTTAACATTGTCGGCTGTTCCGGCTGTATGATGGTAGTAAAAAAATGAAAAACTATGTGCGGGATGATCGGTTTACCGCTAATTATCGTTTGCATTTGTTGACATCTGTCGTTTATCAACCCAAGCCGCCTCCTTTACCGAAAAGGCCGGCAGGGTTTCCGAAAAGGCCGCCGGAGTTTAGCAAAAGGCCGGCAGGGTTTTTCCAAAGGCCGGCAGCCTTTTCCGAGAAGGTCTGACGTTTTTTTAAGTATGCCTTTATCTTTCACCCGAAACGCTGATCAATACAGGGATCTGGCGACCGGGTGAAAGGTGAAGACCGGACTAAAAACTTTTATGTGGTAAACTACCGGTACTTTGCGCGCAAACTACTAATACTTTGTCGCCAAACTACCGGTAGTTGGTGCGCAAACTACCGGTAGTTTGTGAAGGGGATATTAATATCTCATAATCAATCCGTTAACCAATAGGGTCAACGTTCAGATACCAAAAAGGCCACCCCGCAATGGGATGGCCTTTGTTTGGTGTTATAGCTACTTATTTATTCGCTTCAAATACTTAGTAGATCCAACCCGGTGTCGGAGTCAGGTTCGGATTCATTTCCACTTCCTTGGCAGGAATCGGCCAGGTGTATTTGTAATCGCCTTGCCAGGTGTACGGAGAGACAACTGCGCCCCATACCTGAGTGATACCGTTACCTGCTTTGAACTTCGTTTCTTTCAACGTCTTCCAACGCATTTCGTCGAAGAAGTTGATGCCTTCGTTCACGAACTCGATGCGTCTTTCGTGACGTACTTTCTCGCGCAGGTCGTCCTGACCGGTGTATTGTACCGGAGGCATTCCCACGCTGGCACGACCACGTACCATATTTACTTTCTCAGCAGCTTCGGTCAGTTTACCTTGCTCTACCAATGCTTCAGCCCACAGCAAGAGCACGTCGGCGTAGCGGATCATCGGTTCGTCGGTCGGACAACGGTCGCGCGCCGGGATCGGGTTATTGCCTTCGTAAACGAATTTACGGTGCAGGTAGTGGAACTGTGTACGTGAGTCGGTCCAGAGGTCGCCACCTGCCTGATCGGCCATCGGCCAGGTGCTGGTGGTCAGGATCTCATTCGTGCCGAAGATACCCAGATACGTAGAGTACGGCGTGATCACGCTGGCAGCCAGACGCGGGTCACGGTTCTCGTATGCTTTCTTGATACGTTCTTCGTTGCCTGCCGGCAGATAAACTGCTTTAGCCGCGTCGCCCAGTGCATCCAGACGTTTTTGTACCGCATCCGTTACCGTCGCTGAAGCACCTTCGATATTCCGCAGGAAGTACACCTCACGCGCTTTGGGATCCATGGCGTTAAAGCCCGGGATGATATCGTCCCAGTTGAACGCTTTGCCATCGGCATATTCATACATATCCACGAAGCTGGGAGCCACCAGGAAGGTATTCCAGCAAGAGCCGAAAGAAGAACGGGTACCGCAATAGAACTGTGAGTTACCGCCAAAACCGGCATCACCGATATGCTGTACGCTGAAGATCATCTCTTCGCAACGCTCGTTGGCTTCCGTGAACAGTTCTTTGTAACCGTCCTGGAACAAAGCGTAACCACATTCGCCTACCTTAGCGAAGTCGGCAGCTGCCTGATCCCATTTCTGTTGGTGCATATATACTTTCCCTCTCAACGCGTAGGCAGCCCCTTTGGTGGCACGGCCTTCTTTAAGGTCGATATTCGGGAAGTTCGGTTCGTTGATACAGTCGGTCAGGTCTTTGGCGATTTGTTCCCATACTTCGTTTTCCGAGCTCTGTCCTAACGTACATTCGTCCGGAGTGATCGGTTCGAGATACACGGGAACACCTTTGAACAATTCATTCAGTTTGTAATAATGCAGGGCACGAAGGAACTTCGCTTCAGCGACCAGACGGCCTTTCTTTTCGGCCGATACCGGAGATACTTCCGGAATGTTCTTGATCGCGTCGTTTGCCCGGTGGATTCCCTCATAAGCTTTCTTCCAGAAGTTGGAGAACAAGCCCTGGCTGGTTGTTGCCGTACCGTTCATAAACGGTTCGTTATCTCTACGCTGAGAAGTCACACCCCACTGGTCGAGGGCATAAAGACCATAACCCGCGCCATCCCCTGCATAACCCCATCCTCTGAGGTTCGAGTAGATACCGGCCACGCCCATATCGGTCAGGTTTTCCGTTCCCCACATCGTCGAGGAAGCCGGTCTGTTGTAGGGCGCCGTATCCAATATATCGGTACATGCTGTTGCTAACGAAAGCATGCCTATTGCTGCAACTATTGAAAATAATCGATTCATATTCATTTCTCTTTATTAAGTTAGAAAACAAGGTTAAGACCTGCAGACAGCATTCGGGCTGTCGGATAAGCATTGACCGAACCACTCATTTCAGGGTCGAGACCCGGGAAGTTGGTAATCGTAATCAGGTTTTCACCGGCTACAAACACGCGTACATTCTGCAACTTAGTCCGTTCAATCAAGGTCTTCGGCAAGGTGTAACCTACCTGAAGGTTTTTCAACTTGATATAGGAAGCGTTATGCAGGTAACGTTCGTTATCGTAATGCGCGCCACTTGAGTTGTATTTCAAACGCGGGTATTCCGCATTGATATTGTTTGCGGGATCCGAAGGATTCTCTTCGTTATAGTAGTAATACTTCGTAGCGGCATCGTGTGCCAATACGGTACGGTCGCCCAGGTTCGAGTTATCGATACCGCGGGTATTCATGTAGTAATACATACCGGCGTTACCTGCCCAGGTCATGCTGAAGTCGAAACCGTTCCAAGCCGCAGAAGCATTCAAACCGAAGCTGTATTTCGGCATTTCCGATTTGCCGGTAAACTTGCGGTCGTGCGTGTTACCATAGATCTTATCGCCGTTATTATCCGCCAGAATGAATTCACCATACCACAAACCGGATTTGCTTACCGTGTTTGTTGCGAAGCTATAACCGGCTGCCTGCATATCTCTTACCCACTGCAAGTCGGCTTCTGTACGGATCATACCGTCTCTTGGTCCACCGTTCGGGTCAACGTTGCCACTGCCATCTTTATAGGTTCCGGTTCCTTTGTAAACCGAACGCATAAAGAACTCATCAAACATATAACCTTCCGTACGGATCTTCGTTCCATTGATATCGGCTACGTCACCGATATTGCTCTTGTAAGATTCACCTTCCCAACCTTGATTCAGTTTGCCTTTATAAGCAACCACCTCATTCTGGTTGTACGAGAAGTTGGCATTCACCATATATTGTACCTTACCGATCTGGTCGTTCCAGGTCAGGTTCAGTTCAATACCTTGGTTACGCATATCCGAGGTGTTCTTCGTCGGAGCGCCTACCGTACCCATCGTCAGATAGATCGACGGTGAAGTCAGGATCCCTTCCGTCAAGCGGTTGTAGTAGTCTACTTCCAGGTTCAGGCGTTGGTTCAATACCGACGCGTCCACACCAATACCGAAAGAGTTTACATTTTCCCACTGTAACAGGGCGTTCGCCAGTTTCGACTGTGCCAGACCGTTCAGGATCACGCCACCGAAAGACGTATTGGTCTTTCCGTAAGTCGCCTGCCAGTCGTAATAACCGGAAGTGGTGTTACCCAGCTTACCCCAGTTGGCACGCAGTTTCAGGTTGTCGAAGAATGAACCTTTCATAAATTCTTCTTCCGAGATACGCCATCCGGCAGAAGCGGAAGGGAACGTACCCCAACGGTTGTCCGGAGAGAAACGGGAAGAAGCATCGCGACGTACGCTGGCTTCAAACAGGTAACGTCCTTTGTATGCGTAGTTCACACGGCCGAGCCATGACAACATACCGAAGTTGTAATGCGCGCCATACTGGCTGTCTGAACCATCACTGTTACGGAAACCGGTGATCTTGTCGTTCTCGGTTGCCGTGGTAATATCGGTCAATGAGAAGTCCATCATACCGTGACGTTGCGCGTAGATTCTCCGGGCGTCTTTATAATATTGTTCGTAACCTACCATAGCAGACACATCGTGGTCGCCGAATGATTTGTTGTAGTTCAAACCTACCATCGCGGTGTATTCGTATGATCTTTCACCGTCGTACGAGATCGTTCCGGTCGAAAGGGTGCTACCATAACGTTTGATTTCGTTCGTGCGGAAGCTATACATATTGTTTTCTTTGGCATAGGCTTCGCTATCGTAACGATAATCCTGATAGTTGAAACGGGCCTGAGCCGAGAGTCCGTCGTAGATATCGGCTACGGCATACCAGGTGGTATTCACGCGTGTGGTGGTCTTTTCACCTCCTGTATTGTTCAGGAACCAGAACGGGTTGTTTGCTGTTCCGTCTTCTTCGTCTGCTTCAGGGAAACCGTATTTGCCGTCGCGTTGCGGGGTCATACCCGGCACGGTCTGGAACAGATAGGTGAAAGCAGAGCCGGTATTGCCCGCTTCGGTGAATTGCTTGGAAGCATAGGTCTGTGTTCCGAAAGTCAGGAAGTTAGCAATCTTCGTCTCGGCGTTGATACGGAATTGATATCTTTCCGATCCGGTGTTTTCCATCGTTCCGGGGTTGTCCATATACATCATCGACAACAGATAGTTTGAGTTCTTGCTACCGCCTGAAACCGAAAGGTTATGCTTGTGGTACAGGTTGTTTTCGAACAATGCGTCGAACCAGTCGGTGTTCGGATACGCCAGGTAGTTGGGGATACCCCATTCGTTGTCTGTTCCGTTCGGATTCTGTGAAGCCTTACGCCAGGCGTCGATGGTTGATTGATTGTAGCGTTGGGTATGTCCCATGTTCGACTGTGCGCGGTTGAACAAGGTCATATAATCCGCATAGTCGGTAATAAAGTCCACCTTACGGCTGGGCTGTTCGGAAGCCACGATACCGGAATAGGTTACGCGCGGAGCTGCTTCCGTACGTCCTTTCTTGGTGGTGATCAGGATGACCCCGTTTGCACCACGTGACCCGTAGATAGAAGACGAAGCCGCGTCTTTCAATACAGAGATTGATTCCACGTCGTCCGGGTTCACCGAGTCCATACTACCCACCGATCCATCGACGATCACCATCGGGCCACGGGAATTGCTGTCGAACGTACCGATACCACGGATGCGGATACTGGCACCGTCGCTGCCCGGGTTACCACTCGTTTGGCGAACGGTCATACCCGGAGCCAAACCAACCAATGAAGTTGACAGGTTAGGCACCGCGCGGCTTTCTAATTTTTTCGAGCCGATGCTGGAAACCGAACCGGTCAGGTTCACTTTCTTCTGCACCCCGTAAGCGACGACGACTACTTCGTCAAGCGCTTGTGTATCTTCCGCCAACAGGATGTTGAATGTCGTTTGATTGTTTACCGGGATCTGTTGTTCGATATACCCGATATAAGAGATTACCAGCGTGGCATTGGCAGCAACGCTCAGCGTAAATTCACCATCGAAATTGGTGATGGTTCCGTTTGTAGTACCTTTTTCTACTACGTTTGCTCCGATAATCGGTCCGCTCGCGTCGGAGACAACCCCTTTTATCGTGATCTTTGCTTGTTGCGGAGAAGCTGTGATAGCCGCTTCCGCATTTTCAAGCCCTGCAGTCGGATTGGCCTGAACCGATCCAACGGATGCCAGAAGCATTGTTGCTCCTACCAGCATCGTTTTCGAAAAGAGAGAGATGTTGAAATCTTTCATCATAATAACATAGACTAAAAGTTTATAAAATATATTTCATTCTTTGAGAAACTTTGGCCGCACAATGGCGGTTCTTACTTGCACATTCCTGAGTTTTAGATTTGCATAGGCTTTTTAGATTTTATTTTGTTTATTATTGTTAAGGCAAATATATGGACTGTCAATTGTTTGCGTCCACACATTGCGTCCGATTCATATACACAAAAAGTCCAAGCCCGGGCTTTTAACTCTTTCTACCCGTTTATTTCCAAGACCATAAGACGATATCCGACTTCCGGTCTTTCCCATTTACCGAACGGGCTTCGATCTGATTCTCTCCGGCAGACAAAGCGACTTCGTTCCAGGTGAACGTAGCATAGCCGTCCGGTGTCTGCCGGCCGAGGCTTTTCCCGTTCACAAACAATTCTACTTCTTTCAGGTTGGAGAATACCGTTACGGTGGTAAGTGGTTGGGTGCGGCGCGTATGCCGGCGGTTGGCGATATACACGAATCGATCCTCCGTGTTCCAGTTGGCCTTATAAAAGTAGAAGGCATCCTTTTTCACTTTCCGGTCGAAGGTGACCAATCCTTTATCATTGATGCCCGGACGATCGCCCTCGGTACGGTGGGCGGCTCCGAAGTCGAACATATTCCAAACGAAAGAGCCCCAGATAAACGGGCGTTCGGCTATCGCCTGCCAGTTGCCGATATGGTAGGCCGTTTGCCAGTTCTCGGGATGCCACCAGCCGGAGGCATCGCCGCTTTTCACTTCGTCCTGTTGGTGATAGATGCTGGCACCGGCACCGTATTCACTGATACCGATCTTATAGGCAGGGAATTGGCGGTGGATGCCATCCGCCCATCGCCCCAGGTCGGCGAAGCTGCCGCCATACCATCCGTAATACTTATTCCAGGCAATCAGGTCGGAATGCGGACTCAGCGCATTATCATCGCCCAGGAAGCTGGCGGCAACCGTCGGACGTGTCGGGTCTTCGTCATGGGCCAGGGCATTGAGCTCCGCGATATACGCTTCGGGGCTGTCACCGATGGTCTTCAATTCATTATACAAGCCCCACATGCAAATGGAAGGATGGTTATAGTGCTGACGGATGAGTTCTTTCAGTTGCTCTTTCCCGTTCGCGCGGAAAGCAGGCTGATCGACATACCCCCGTTCTTCGTAACCGCCGGGACCGATAAAAGGAATCTCTGCCCAGATGATTAAGCCGCTTTCATCGGCTAAATCATAGAAATAAGGGGCCTGGGGGTAATGCGCCAGACGGATGGCATTGGTTCCCATCTCCAGGATAATATCCATATCTTCCCGATGATGCATAGGCCGCAGGGCATTGCCGATCTCCGGCCGGTCCTGATGGCGGCAAACGCCTCTCAACTTGAGAGGATTACCATTCAGGAAGAAGCCTTTGTCGGCATCCACCGTATAATAACGAAGCCCCAAAGGCTGGCTAACCGTATCGACGATCTGCCCGTTCACCGCCAGATCGACCCGCACCTGATAACAGAAAGGATCCTTGCGCCCGTCCCACAAACGGGGAGACGGCAGGGTGAAACGGATCTCCTGCGGTTGATTGATGCCGGTAGGTAAAGTAAGGGTTTTCTTTTCCGAGAGCAGTTTTTTGCCGCCGTCAAAGATGTTCACCGTCAGCTCCGCCTCTTCCGTAGCCGCATAATTACTCAACATCACCCGCGCGTTTACAACCGCCTCTTTCTCCGATATCTTTTCTTGCACCAGGTAAATGCCCGGCGAAGCATAGTCGGTCAGTGAGATCTGCTGCTCGTCGGTGACGATCAGGTAAACATCCCGGTAGATGCCGCCGTAGAAGTTGAAGTCGCCCACCAGCGGCATAATATCCAGTTGCAAGGCATTGTTTACGCGAACCAGAATCTCATTCGGCTTCCCGTAATCCACCCGGTCGGTCAGATCAAAGACAAAAGCGCCATAGCCACCCCGGTGTTCCCCGACATGTTGTTGATTGATAAAAAGATTAGTGACTGTGTTCGCCCCTTCGAAGCGGAGGAAAAGGCGTTTGCCTTTCCATTCTTCCGGGATATCGATCATCTTCCGGTAATTGCCCACGCCTCTGAAATAGTCCTGCTCGCCCGCCAACGCGTCCTGTGCGTTCCAGGTATGGGGCAAATCGACCCGGCGTTCCGAATTTTTCTGTACCTGCCAGGAAAAGCGGAAGTTCCAGTTCTCGTTCAACAGGATTTGCTTCCGGGCAGCAAATAGCGTACTATTACAACATACGCATAGTAGGAATAAAATGGCGGTCTTCTTCATGGTATTTCCCTTTTGCAAGCAAAAATAGGGATCCACCCCCTGACCGGGCCATACAAATCGTCCGATTTATTGACACATATTGTCTAAAGGCAAAGAATTAAGAATTACCGCTATTTATGGCGCTACTGTTCTTTTTCAAAGTCTTCCAGTTCGCGCAGGCCTTTTTCCATGGCGGCGATGTTGTTGCGGTAGAAACGATACTGGACGACGCTGACAAAGGCCGTGCAGAGTAAAAGAACGACTATTGTAACCACATTCATCGTATGAAAATAGATTTTATCGCCCTGCAGAAGGATCACCGCGCCACCTCCCAGAAGCCCTACGACAGCGCCCCAGGTATGGTTCCTTTTGTTCAGTAGTTTGTAGCGGAGGATGACTTTCATATTCTCCACGATGCCTTTCCCCTGGAGGTCGATACCCAATAGGAGATACATCAGATAAGCCTGTACCGCCAGGGCAAGGGCCATCATGCTCATTAATACAATAAAAGAGGAGGTCAACAGGACCGTATTGATTTTGATCAGGGGCAATAGGATGATCGTTACAAACACAACGACCAGACTAAATAAATCATAGCGTTGCAGTCGGCTCTGCGCCGATAGCGTTTTCTTCTCGATCATCTCCCGCACGAGCCGTTGGTTCACTATCTCATTTTGCGCCAGGCGTTCACTCAGGATACCCCAGCTCGCTTTTAATTCTTCCAATTCCATATTCGGTTGTTTTTTAGCTGTCAGACATTGTTTTCAATTTCTCTTTGATCCGATTCAGTTTGACGGCTACATGGTTGCGCGTAAGGCCGGTGATCTCCGCGATCTCGTGGTAATTCTTCTCCTCGAGCCAGAGAAGAATAATCGCGCGCTCGAGCGGATGGAGGCGGTTGATCATGCGGTAGAGTTCGCGAAGCTGACTGGTTTTGTCTTCTTCGTAGGCAAAATCTTCCAGGTCGACCGTGATGGGAACCACTTCCGGCCGGTTCTTCGATTTGCGGTAAAAAGACACACAGGTATTCAGCCCGATACGGTAGACCCATGTCGAGACCTTACTCTCACCCCGGAAGTGAGGATAAGCTTTCCATAGATTGATCACGACCTCCTGATAGAGGTCGTTCAGATGATCGGCTCCGGAGGCATACATATAACAGACCTTATAGATGATCTGCTTATAGTCTTCCACCAAAGCGACAAACTCTTTCTTTTGCAACTGTAGATCCATTGAACTTTTCGTTTCTATATCATCAGTCGCAAAACGGAAGAAATAGTTACACTACCTGATCAGATTCATAAATTCCTCCCGCGTCTTGGCTTGCTGGAAGAAGCCAGTGAAGTCGGAAGTAGTCGTCAGGGAGTTTTGTTTTTCCACGCCGCGCATCTGCATACACATATGTTGGGCTTCGACGACAACCATCACGCCCAGGGGATCCAACGTCTGCTGGATACAGTCTTTGATCTGCATCGTCAGGCGTTCCTGGATCTGCAAGCGGCGGGCGAAGATATCCACGATCCGGGGAATCTTGCTCAGGCCCGTGATGTAGTGCCGGGGGATATAAGCGATATGGGCCTTACCGAAGAACGGCAGCATGTGATGCTCGCACATCGAGAAGAAGTCGATGTCTTTCACAATCACCATCTGTTTGTATCCTTCCTCTTTGAACATGGCAGAGCGCAGGATCGCTTCGGGGTCTTCGTTATATCCTTTGGTGAGGAATTGCATGGCTTTGGCTACACGTTCGGGCGTTTTCAACAGGCCTTCGCGGGTGACGTCTTCTCCCAACAGGCCGATAATCTCTTTGTAATGTTGCACCAACGCTTCGTTGGCAACGATTGTGTTTTCTGTTATTCTCATATCTAAATGAAGAATGAAGAATTAATATAGTGGGATTCGAATCTTTTCTTTAACAATATACATTTCTTTGGCAAAGGAAGGGAAAGAAACGGATAATTGGCGTAATACATGATAAGCTTCCTCATGGGTGCGGTAATCGCCTACGCGCAATCGCCAGAAGGGAGCGGTATAGGTCACATACGTGGTCAGGTCCGGGAAAAGCTCTTTGATCTTTTTCTCTTTATCAAAGGCTTCGTCTTTCGACAAGCGCTGATTATTTCCGGAGAAGACCTGGGTGCGGAAACCATCGAGGATCAGGAACGAATCGCCATCGGTCTGTTCCACATTGGCGCCGTGTTTACGGGCGCCCACCAACTGGCGGATCGCATCCGACTGATGAATCACCACCTCTCCTTTTCCCCATCCCGGTTCTTCCAGGGCATCGAAGATCGTCTTGACCTTCTCTTCCTGTACGGGCAATCCGGTTGCCGTCTGGGCGCTCTGGGCGAACAAAAGACTGGGGAGGAAGATGAAGAATGTAAAGAATAAATGTCTCATAAAAAATTATGAATTATGAATTATGAATTATGAGATAAACGATGAGATGGGAGTTCTCATAATTCATAACTCATAATTCATAATTCTAAACGCGCAGAGCGCGTTTAGTTAAAACGCTTCAATAATCGGCATAAATTTATCTACGCCCAGTGAAGCCCCACCGATCAGACCACCGTCGACATTGGGTTTGGATACCAGCTCCGCGGCATTGGCACCGTTCATGCTGCCGCCGTAAAGGATCGTGCAGTTGTCGGCAATCTCTTCGCCGTATTTGGAAGCGATCGTGCGACGGATATGCGCGTGGATCTCTTCGGCCTGGTCGGCCGTCGCGGTTTTGCCTGTACCGATAGCCCATACGGGTTCGTAGGCGATCACCAATTTCGCGAAATCTTCGGCAGAGAGTTCAAACAGAGAAGCTTTCACCTGCTCGTCGACCACGTCGAAGTGCTTGCCGGCTTCTCTTTCTTCCAGCACCTCACCGATACAGAAGATCGGCGTCAAGCCGTTGGCCAAAGCCAATCCTACTTTCGTTTTCAGGATCTCAGCCGTTTCGTGGTAGTAAGCTCGACGTTCCGAGTGACCCAGGATCACATATTTAGCGCCCGTAGAAGCGACCATAGCCGCCGATACCTCACCGGTATACGCGCCTTTATCCTGATCTGCGCAGTTCTGGGCAGCCACACCGATCACATTCGTATCGATAGCCGCAGCGACAGAAGCCAGATGGGTGAACGGAGTTCCGATCACTACATCACACTTCAAAGTCTTACCTTTCAATGCTTCATTCAATTCTTTTGCCAATTCCAACCCTTGCTCGAGGGTGGTGTTCATTTTCCAGTTTCCTGCGATAATGTTCTTTCTCATAACTTAATTATTGTTAATTGCTTTACGCTTCGCTAAGCGAACGTTGTTTGTTAATTCTTAATTGTTAATTCTTAATTGTCAACTGCCTTCCGCCGTCGGTTACGCAGGTAATCGTAGCCCCAAACGAACAGCAAAGGTACGGCAAAAGTCAATAAGTTGGTTATCATCCAGGTGTCTTCTTTCTTCACCGCCTGGTCGCGACCGCGATAGTCGTCCATCACCGCCTTCACTTCTTCCATCTCGGGAATATCCCGGAAATGCCATTTCGCCCATACCGTTCCGCCCCTCAACAGGATCAGGCCGGGGTTCGCGCGGATCATCGTTTTCAACAGGACATCATCGGCCTGCAGGAAAGGATATTCGGCACCCGTATAGTCGATCCAACGGTTGATCTCCTCTTCCGGCGAACCGGTCACACCATAAAACGCCAGGGCGTGTTCCTGCGCGTAGTCGAATACGCCGTTGATCTGATCGATATATTCATCGTTCGCCGCACCGAGGTTGGGCGAGACCAATAAAAAGACATCTTTGTCGGCTTGCAATATCTCCTGCGTCACATCCTGATCGTCCGGATTATATAAATTGAACGCGGCGATCAAAGGCACATAACCTTGTTTGATCAGGGTCGTCTGCGACTCCACGAAAGTCCAGCCGCTGCCCTCGGCAGGCAGGTTGTCGAGTCCGAACGTCTGTTGCGCCCCGTCTTTCTCATAGATAAACGAATAGAGGTATTCGTCTTCGGGCGCTCCTTCGGGAATGGCCATCGCTTCAGGGATATTCGTGCCCACCTTATACGGGCGGAAATCCATCACCGGCAGGTGGCGGTAGTTCTGCAGGGTGAAAAAGCTGCAGAAAAAGAAAGCGAACAGGGCGACAAACCAATATACCTTATAGGTAAAGAACTGGTAGATCCGTTGATTATGAATAAACAGGAAAATAGCGGCGGCGAGCAATACGACATTCTTGCCGAACGTCTCCCAGTTGCTTAGGATCACCGCATCGCCGAAGCAACCGCAGTCGGATACCGGATCGAACAATGCCAGATAGAGGGTCAACGGCGTCATAAAAGCCATCATCGCCAGTGCCAGGAAAGAGGCATACCGCCGGTAGACGCCCAACAAGACACAGACGCCCAGCATAAACTCGATCGCAATCAGGTTGAACCCGAACACCTGGGATAAGGACTGGAAACGATCCAGTCCGAACGCAATCAGGTAGTCCCCGATCTTCAAAGCGAACCCGACCGGGTCGACCGCTTTCACAAACCCGGAAAAGACAAACACCGCCCCGATCAATACCCGGCAGCATTCGGCTAATCCTTTGATGATCGTTTCCCGGTATTTCATATCTCTGTTTTTGCCTCTTCCAGTTTGATCAAACCGAAAAGCGCGTAGTTGATCATATCCATATAGTTGGCATCCACCCCTTCGGAAACCAGGGTCTGCCCGTCGTTGCTCTCGATCTGCTTCGTGCGGTAGAGCTTCGTCAGGATCAGGTCGGTGTACGAGCTGATCCGCATGCTGCGCCACGCCTCGTCGTAATCGTGGTTCTTGGCATACATCAGTTCTTTCGTCTCCGTGATGTATCGATCATACAACGCCAACGCCTCTTCGTAACTCATATCCGTGGTATCGGAAAAACCTTTCGCCAGTTGAATAAGCCCGATCACGCCATAGTTGACAATGGCGATAAACTCCGGACGAATGCCTTCGTCGACCTTACTGACGCCTTTGATCTCCAGCGAACGTATCCGGCTGGCTTTGATAAAAAGCTGATCCGTGACTGACTCCGGACGCAAAATCCGCCAGGAAGGACCATAATCCTTCAACTTCTTTTCAAACAGCTCCCTGCATTGAGCGATCACACGCTCGAATTGCTTATTTGTCTCAGTCATATACCCTGTTACATCAAAATTTAGGAAGCAAATATACAATAATTATGACTGCTTTACAAAGCAAAGTGATAGACTATTGTATCTCAAGTCATTACGGGAATCTTTCTTTCCAAATAGCAGGCTTATATTTGTGCTGATAATTATCGACACTTGTGCTGATAATTATCGGCACTTGTGCTGATAATTATCGGCACAAGTGTCGACAGCTATCAGCACTTTCAAAATCCGGCATTTTGCTATGCATTTTATTGCACTCTATTCTTGCATCGCTCCGATTTTGCTTTATATTTGCGTTCTGAAAAACGACAGAAACTATATATGGAGAAATACACGGTTTTATTTTTCTGTATCCTTATACTTTTACTGGTCATTGCTCTATGTAATATTGTGTCCCGCTACCGCTATTATCGCCTTCGTTGTGAAAAGGATATGCAGGAGAAAGAATTGATCCGTCTGAAGTTGCAGAAACAGGAAGAGTTATTGCGTAATCTGATTGCTTCACGAAAAGAACTCTCACAAAGGAATGAAGAATTACGCCGGCAGTTGAAAGAGATCCAGGATCGTCCGGAGAAAGTGACGGACCTGGGGAAAGTGATGGAGATGTTGCATCCCCGTTTGTTGACCCATGACGAAGAAGACCAGTTCCGCCAGAGCTTCAGCGCGCTGCACCCGATGTTCCTGCACCGCCTGCGGCAGGAATGCCCGTCGATCACCAAAGGTGAAGAATTATTCTGTATGCTGTTGGTACTGAACCAGACTAACGAAGAAATCGCGTATACATTGGGCATCAACCGGCCGAGTGTGATCAAAACCCGCTACCGCCTGCGCCGGAAGATCGATTGTCCATCCGAAAAAACGATTGAAACCTGGGTACGCGCATTGGCTTTTGATGAAAAAGAATAAAAGAAACTGTAAATGACTTTGTTATTCCCAAAATTAAGTCCTAAATTTGCTCCGGTTTTTGAAAGAGGTTCATGACAAGGAAGAAATACATAGGCAATCTGGCACTTTTCTCCGGCTTTATGTCGGATCACATGGACTCTTTTCCCTTTTTGTCGGCAGTTTTCTACTGAATGCGTTATTCTTCATTGATTAACGTATTTTTTTTGTCTTGCGGAAAGGACTGAGGAACGTAACATATATATAAAATCTAAAATAGTATCAAAAATTATGTCGAAAAGTGGTATCAAGAAAGTGATAGTCCTCGGCTCCGGCGCACTGAAGATCGGTCAGGCGGGCGAGTTCGACTATTCCGGTTCACAAGCGTTAAAGGCCTTACGTGAAGAAGGCATCAGTACCGTACTCTTAAACCCGAACATCGCCACCATCCAAACATCGGAGGGGGTAGCGGATAAGGTTTATTTCCTGCCGATCACTCCTTACTTCGTGGAAGAGGTGATCAAAAAAGAACAACCCGACGGTATCCTGCTCGCTTTTGGCGGGCAAACGGCTTTGAACTGTGGTACCCAACTCTACACCGACGGCACGCTGGCGAAATACGGGGTGAAGGTATTAGGCACCTCGGTCGAGGCGATCATGAATACGGAAGACCGCGACCTCTTTGTCAAGAAGCTGGATGAGGTAGCGATCAAAACGCCGATCAGCCAGGCGGTAGAGACGATGGACGACGCGCTGGCGGCTGCCCATCGCATTGGCTTCCCGGTGATGATCCGCTCGGCTTACGCCCTGGGTGGCCTGGGCAGTGGCATCTGTGCCGACGAGAAAGAATTGCGCACGCTGGCCGAAAGCGCTTTCGCCTACTCTTCCCAGATCCTGGTCGAAGAGTCGCTGAAAGGCTGGAAAGAGATTGAGTTTGAAGTGATACGCGATAAGAACGACCATTGCTTTACGGTGGTCAGCATGGAGAATGTCGACCCGCTGGGTGTGCATACGGGCGAAAGTATCGTGGTGGCTCCCACCTGCTCCTTGACCGATGAAGAGGTGAAGACCCTGCAGGAGATCTCCACCAAGGCGATCCGCCACCTGGGCATTGTCGGCGAATGTAATATTCAATATGCCTACAACTCGGAAACGGGCGACTACCGCGTGATCGAGGTCAATGCCCGCCTGAGCCGTTCTTCGGCCCTGGCATCGAAAGCGAGCGGTTATCCGTTAGCATTCGTGGCCGCCAAGCTGGCACTGGGCTACGGCCTGGACGAGATCGGCGAGATGGGTACACCCTACTCGGCATACAAAGCACCGGAAGTGGATTATATGATCGTGAAGATCCCGCGCTGGGACCTGACGAAGTTTGTCGGTGTCAGCCGCCAGATCGGCTCGAGCATGAAGTCGGTTGGCGAGATCATGTCGATCGGTAAGAGCTTCGAAGAGATCATCCAGAAAGGCTTGCGTATGATCGGACAGGGGATGCACGGTTTCGTGGGCAATAACGACATCACATTCGACGACCTCGACGAAGAACTGGCGAACCCGACCGACCTGCGCATCTTTGCTATCGCCCGCGCACTGGAAGCCGGTTACTCGATCGACCGCATCTACGAACTGTCGAAGATCAACCATTGGTTCCTGCACAAGCTGAAAAATATTGTCGACTATACCCATGTATTGGCCGGATATACGAAAGTGGAAGACCTGCCCGAAGATATCCTGCGCGAAGCGAAACGCCTTGGGTTCTCCGACTTCCAGATCGCCCGCTACGTGGAAAGTCCCGACGGCAATATGGAAAAAGAAAATATCCGCGTGCGCAACCACCGGAAGAAGCTGGGCGTACTGCCGAGCGTGAAACGGATCAATACGATCGCTTCCGAATTTCCGGAACTGACCAACTACCTCTACCTCACGTACGACGGCAGCGAACACGATATACCTTATTATAAGAACGAAAAGAGCGTGATCATCCTCGGTTCGGGCGCGTACCGTATCGGTTCGTCGGTCGAGTTCGACTGGTGCTCGGTGAATGCCGCGCAGACCGCCCGCAAGCTGGGATACAAATCGATCATGATCAACTATAACCCCGAGACGGTATCGACCGACTACGATATGTGCGACCGCCTCTATTTTGATGAACTCTCATTGGAACGCGTACTGGATGTGATCGACCTGGAAACCCCCAAAGGTGTGGTGGTCTCTATGGGCGGACAGATCCCGAACAACCTGGCGATGAAGCTTTACCGTCAGCAGGTACCTATCCTGGGGACCTCGCCCCTGTCGATCGACCGGGCGGAAAACCGGCACAAATTCTCTGCCATGCTCGATACCTTAAAGATCGACCAACCCCGTTGGGCAGAATTGACCAGCATGGAAGAGATCGATGCGTTCATTGAGAATGTGGGATTCCCGATCCTGATCCGTCCGTCGTACGTATTGTCCGGCGCGGCGATGAATGTGTGTTACACGAAAGATCAGATGATCGAATTCCTCGGACTGGCTGCGAAAGTGTCGAAAGAATACCCGGTGGTCGTTTCCGAGTTCCTTCAGGGAGCGAAAGAGATTGAGTTCGACGCGGTAGCCATGAACGGCGAGATCGTGGAATACGCCATCTCCGAACATATCGAGTTTGCCGGCGTACACTCCGGCGACGCCACCCTGGTGTTCCCTGCACAGAAGATCTACTTCGAGACTGCCCGCCGCATCAAGAAGGTGAGCAAGATGATCGCCAAAGAACTCAACATCAGCGGACCGGTGAATATCCAGTTCCTGGCAAAGAACAACGAAGTGAAGGTGATCGAATGTAACCTGCGTGCTTCGCGCAGCTTCCCGTTTGTCTCCAAAGTGCTTCGCCGCAACTTTATCGAAACGGCAACGCGCATCATGCTCGACGCTCCCTACTCCCAACCGGATAAGAGCGCGTTCGATATCGACTGGATCGGTGTGAAAGCTTCCCAGTTCTCCTTTGCCCGCCTGCATAAGGCCGACCCGATCCTGGGTGTCGACATGAGCTCGACCGGCGAGGTAGGCTGTCTGGGTGATGATTTCGATGAAGCATTGCTCTCTGCCATGATCGCCGTAGGCAATACGATCCCCGAACAAAACGTACTGGTCTCTTCAGGAGAAGCCAAAAGCAAGGTCGACCTGTTGGAACCCAGCCGCCTGCTGGCAGAAAAAGGGTATACGATCTTCGGCACCCAAGGCACAGCCAAGTTCTTGAACGAAAACGGTGTACCGGCAAAAACGGTGAACTGGCCGGACGAACCGGGCGATTGCAACGTCATGGATATGTTCTCGAACCATACGTTCGACCTGGTGGTGAACATCCCCAAAGACCACACCACCCGCGAACTGACCAACGGCTACAAGATCCGCCGGGCCGCCATCGACCACAACGTGCCCCTGATCACCAACGCCCGCCTGGCCAGCGCCTTCATCCAGGCCTTCTGCAACATGAAAGAAACAGAAATCCAAATCAAAAGCTGGCAGGAGTATAAGTAATAAACGGATAGTATCCGATGAATTTAAAAGGATGTACACTTATTTGTGGGCATCCTTTTTTAGTAATATGACGCTTACAATCTGAAAAATCCGGTAGGTGATTTACAACCACCTACCGCATAAATAGAATAACAAAAGTTGTTCAGTTGAATAACTTTTGTTATTTTTGTGTCATGATAAGAGAGGTAATTACTTTTGGTCCTTATTTTGAAGATTTTCTAGAAACAGGCACAGCCCCCCCCACAAAAAGAGATCAACAAGGCATTAAAAATTATGGAGGAGTATTATGAGAGCAAAAAACAATGAAATAAGAAGTTATAGCGCCATACTTGATAAAAAATACGGTGTGCAGGGTTCTCCTTCCCGCTTGGAAGCAGAGCAAAAAGCCTATTCTTTTTATACGGGTCTTTTAATTGAAGAAGCCCGTAAAGAAGCTAAAATGACTCAGGAGGAATTGGCAAAAAAAATAGGGAGTAATAAGTCATATATTTCTAAAGTAGAAAATGGGAAGACAGAACCCAAAGTATCTACTTTCTACCGGATCGCTGCAGCTTTGGGCTTAGCTGTTGATTTAAGGCCGCTACATCCATAAACTTTCTGTATTCTTTTTTCTTCTTTCTATAACTTTCCCTATATTTGCCGGACCAATGTAAAGTTAGACCTAATTTCATGAGTAAGACACTGTTTACGGTACTTCTGGTATGGAGTACTTCTTTTTCGCTTTTTGCGGCCTCCGGTATTAAAGGTAAAGTGATCGACGCTTCTTCGCAGGCGCCGGTCGAGTATGCGCATGTAATCCTCTATTCGGGCGACAAGGTGGTTGCCGAAGTGATGACCGATCTGGAGGGTGGTTTCCAAATGACGCCGCTTACCGTCGGCGAATATACCCTGATGGTGCGTATGCTGGGGTATGATCTGTTCACCCAATCGGTTCTGGTAGAGAATGAACGCGTCAAAGATGCGGGTATCATGCGGCTCCGCCAGCTCGAAGTGGGGCTGGGTGAGGTCGAAGTGGTGGCCAATAAGAAACAGGTGATCTACAAACTGGATAAACGGGTGATCGAGGCCTCTTCGAATATGATGGCCAGCGGTGGCTCGGCAGTGGATATCCTGGAGAATACGCCGTCGATCCGGGTCGATGCCGAGGGGGAGGTGACCTTCCGCGGCAGCAGTGGCTTTGCCGTTTATGTGGATGGCAAGCCCAGTATCTTCTCCGGCACGCAGGCGTTGGAACAAATCCCTTCCGCCCATATCGACAATATCGAGATCATCACCAATCCTTCGGCACGCCATGATACGGAAGGCGCCGTGGGCATCATCAATATCATCACCAAGAAGGATATGCAACAAGGCGTCAGCGGCATGGTAAACCTCAGCGGAAGTACGGCATTGACCCGCACGGTCGATTTCCTGTTGACCAATCAGCAGAAAGCCTCCCGCTGGTTTGTTGGTGGAAGTTATAGCGAACGGCTGCGCGAGAGTGATTTCAACCAGCAAAAGACAACCATCGTAGGTGATGCCTCGACCATATCCCATTCCGACGGACCACGAAAAAGTAATAATTTCAACTACGCATTGAAAGCCGGCTGGCAATATGCCTTGCCGCAAACGACATTCGATGTGGATTTCGAAGGCGGATACGGCGGACGGACGCGCGATGGCGACCTCGACTATTCGGAAGTGCGCCAAGTCGACGGAGAAGCAACGGAGCGGGGCGACTATTTCAGTCGTGATTATTACGATATCCACGAGACTTTCTTTCAGGGGAATGTCGGTATGTTGCATAAATTCAACGACAAAGGCCACCAACTCTCCGCCCGTTTCTATGCCAAGTACGGGGGCGACGCGTTGGAATACTTCCAGAGCGACCTCTTCGATAAGAACAATCAACGCCAACAGGGACACCGGGCCTACGAAGACGAACACCGCTGGACCACCCGGGGTAATCTGGATTATATCTACCCGTATAGTGCAACCGGTAAACTCGAAGCCGGCTACCAATACTTCTCTTACCTGGAAGATGGTGATTACAGCATGGAATTCTGGGATCCGGTGAAGAAAGAGTTCTACTGGAGCGATGAGATCTATAATACGTTTTACTTTATGCACGGCATCAACTCGATCTATGCGATCTGGGGCGATAGTTATAAATCGTTTGAGTTTCAAGCCGGATTGCGGGGCGAACATACCCATCGCGTATTGCGCAGCTCGGTCGAAGGTTCTGACCGGATCTACAATAAGTTCGAACTTTTCCCTTCCGTTCACCTGGGCTATCATTTCCCGAACGAGCATGTATTGATGGCTTCTTATTCGCGTCGGATCACCCGCCCGCAACTCTTTTATATGGAGCCGTATATCACCTACCGCGACTATTATTCGGCGGAGATCGGCAACCCGGATATCCGGGCGGAATACATCAACTCCTACGAATTGAACTACAAAAAGAATATCGGGCAACACAGTGTCTCTGCCTCCGTCTTCCACCGCTCGCGGAAAGATAAGATCGAGCGCCTGCGCGTGCCTTATGTAGCCGGGGTAACGCTCGACTCGATGGCGAACGTGGGAAGCGATTATTCGACAGGGGTGGAACTCAGCCTGCAAGTGCAGGCCGCTCGTTGGTGGAATATCAATGTGAACGGTAGCCTCTACCACTACAAAGTAAAGAACAAACTGCAGAACCTCGGCACCGATGAGAACAGTACGAACTACGAGATCGCATTGAATAACGGTTTCGACGCGGGCAAATACACCCGGATCCAGGTCGATGGTAACTTTGTCGGCCCGTCGGTCACCACCCAAGGACGTACGGATGCTTTCTGGTATATGAACCTGGCGGTTCGTCAGCAATTGTTTAACCGGAAAGTCGCAGCGACCCTCTCCTTCCGGGATGTATTCAATTCCGCCCGTTACGTGAGTAATATCTCGACCTCGAACCTGGAGTCGATCACCAAGATCCGCCCCCAATACCCGTTGATCATGCTCTCGATCAGTTATACCTTCAATAACTTCAAAGCCCGCGCATCACAGGGACACGAAGGACACGATCTTTTCGAAGGGACGAATCATTAAGGGAAGGAAAGCAGAAGTCAGCACAAAGCGATCTTTCCCAAATCGCTTATTTCCAGCTTAGCGCTTAAGCCCATCGCTTTGAGCAATTTTATAACAGTGGAGAACGTTAAGTTTTTACCGTTCTCTATTCTGGATATTTGTGCTTTTTGCACGCCAACCCGTCTGCCTAATTCCTCTTGGGTCAGATTTTGGGATTGCCGGGCTTGCCTGATCGCTTCCCCGATAAGGAACATTTCTATTTCTTCTTCGTATTTATCACGCTTCGGAGTCCCTTTTTCACCAATGAACTCATCTTCTATTTCCTCATGCGTATAAAATTTCATTTTATTCATATCCTTATCTCTTTAGCGTCGGCAGAATACACTACCTTAAATCGTTCTTTTGGTTCCATCTTCTACAAAGTGCAAAGATAGCAAATGTTTCCGTATATAGAAACTTTTGCTGCGGCTTTTCTGTATGGAAAGCTAAATCACAAAGATAATCTTTCTTTCAAGAGTTTGTAGCCGCTCTGGCTGGCACGCAGGCTGGTGCCGTTTTTGAGTTTGATCTGGTAGTTGTCTTTGCCGAAGAGTTCGACGCGGGCGATATATTCCGCGTTGACGATCGAAGAGCGGTGGATACGCACAAAGGTCGGCGGCAGGTGTTGCTCGAAATACTTCATGGTCTGCTCCTTGATATACTGCCCGGTAGGGGTGAAGAGCGTGACATAGTCGCCGCAGGCCTGCAGGCAATAGAGGTCGCCCACAGGCACGATATGGATGCGGCTACCGTCTTTGACGGAGATCCGGTCGATCCGTTCCACCGGTGCGGTCTCCGGTAGCGTATTCTCCCTCTCGGCCCTTTCGCGTTCTTCTTCCAGGACTTCCTGGAATTGCTGCTCTTGTTGTAACCTCCAATACCACTGCAGGAGGATGATCCAGCCCAACAGGCCGAAAATAAAACGCAGCGGCAAGGTGTACAGGAAAGAAGAGGCATCCGCCAGGTCAACTATCGTCATCAGCGTAAAGCTAATGCCCAGGCAAACAAACTGAACGAGCAAAGCCAGGCTCAACTGCACCTGCCACACCCGGATATACGCCAATACAAACCAGCAGTAATAGCCCGATACCGTAAGCAAGCCAATGGAGATCAAGCTATCTATCACCGCCGGAACCATAGGCACCTGCCCGTAATACGTTAGGATAAGCCATTGAAGCAATACCGCAAGAACCAACAATACCGTTCCTGCGATCCGCCGTGTGATCGTCTCTGTAAAGGGATGCTCCGACATACTTAACTTTTAATCTCTACCCCACCAAAACTGACATCGCCCCGGATAAGCAGTTCGTGCTCATAATCAATCTGGTGCGCCACCATCCGTTTGTCCTGAATACCTCCGAAACTATTATCCGTACGAAGGATCACATTCCAATGACCGGGAATATACAATTCGATACTGCCAAAGCTACAATCCAGATCAATTGCCGTCACCGGCTTTTCCAACGCCGTGCGGCGCAGGTCCAAAACCATAGAACCAAAGGAGACATCTATTTGAGCTCCTTGAAAAACAGGATCCAAAACAATATGCTTTGTACCTCCGAAGCTTATATCTACATGGACAAAACCGTCCACTACCGAAGAAGACTCTGTCGCACCATGCGCTAGGTTCTTATGCCCCCATGTATGATTCATCTGGCGTTTAAACAATATCCCTATTCCGATAAGGATCAACAATACGGGCCAATAAGTCCCCAGCCCATAGTCGGAAGGCAACAGAAAATAGCTACCAAACGTGATCATAATCAATCCTCCCATTATATTTCTTTTGATCAACTGGAATAATCCGATATAGACCAATAACATTTGCCAGGAAATGACAAAAGAGAAAACAGAATGATCGACCCAGCCAAAATTACGGGCCAGAAACATTACTCCTACAAAAATAAATGCAAATGAGACCGCGATCGTATTTAACTTACGATAACGATGATGATGTTCGTGAAATGCGTTCATAATTTCGTATCTTTAAATTCTAAGGCAAAGCTACATGATCCGGCCCAACCACCCAACGCGTTAGCGCCTATTAAAGGGAGTTTCCCGACGAATAACGGAAAAACAACGGTGAACTGCCCTGCAATTCTGTTTACAAATATTGTGCAATCACATGATTATTGCTCACATATCTGACAAAATAGACAACTTCTCCCCCCGTTTGATAAATATTGAAAAACACATACCATGATGTGTTCTTATTTCGTCTAAAAACGGCATAAAACAAGCCTTCCCCATACTTATCAAAATATTCAGGAGCGACCTTCTTATGTTTGGTTGGTAAGTTATCCCTGATCTCTTCAAATAACTCCCGGGCATACTGTACTGCATTATATTCAAATCCAAAATACCCTTTGTCATAAAAGAGAGAGGCCAGCTCCAGGAAATAATCGATTACCTCCGGAAGGATAATGACTCTCATTAAGTCTTTATTTGCTTTTTGCTCTTGATAAGTTCTATCATTCCACTTTCAACTCTACAAATCGCTTCATCCATAGATATTGCCAAATGGAAATCTTCAGGTAGATCATCCTGCCTTGTTAGGATGGATGTTTCGGTCTTTGCTCTCTGGATAACTACAGTTTCTGTTCGTGCAGTATCAAGACAATTTTTCATGTTATTACGTAATTCCGCCGAACTTATTACTTTCATAGTGATTACATTTTGCATACATCATAATGTACAAATTTAATAATATTATTTCATTACACCAAGCCATTCTATATACAATTCCCTATTCCCTTCGGTCAGGAAGCAGGTTAGCCAATAGCCTCCGTTCGGGGAGGGGTCGATGGCGGTATGTTTTTCGATGATTTCGCGGTTGAGTTTATGCTCTTGCAGGAATGCCTGATCCTGGGCGATGGCGTAAAGCAGTTGTTTACGTTTTTTCTTATCTAAGAGCTCCGGCCAGAAGCCTTTGGGACGGCGGCTGAAGTGGCTGTAGAAGTCACGGCGCAAGGGCAGCAAGAGGTCGATAGCTTTCGATTGCAGGAAATGATACAGGAAACGGAAAAGGTCTTCCAACTGATAGCCGTGGTACGGATAGTTGTTGGAATGGTAAAAAACGCCCAATTCATCGAAGAATTCGAAGTAGCGCCCGGCGTAATGGTCGGCGAAAACCACAGCCATCGTCTGCCGGAAACGACCACTGTTCCAATATTTATCCAGCATCTGCTCCGCCTGATGGATACGCGCCAACTCGGCAGCGCTGATATCCGCGTTACAGACAATCTCATAAGGCGCCTCCGCCTGATACACATAGCCATACCGGTCGGCATCGCGTCGCAGATTGGTGCCGCGAAGCATTTTCAGGAATCCCAGTTGCACCTCTTTGGCTCCCAATGCAAACACCTCATTAAACGACTGGCGAAAGCGGTCGAACGACTCATACGGCAAGCCGGCAATCAGATCCAGATGTAGATCGATCCGTCCGCCGTCCATGATGCGCCGGATATTCCGGGCCAGTAATTCAAAGTTTTGCTTGCGTCGAACCGCCCGGTTCGTAGGCTCGTAAGTCGACTGGATACCGATCTCAAAACGAAAAAAACCGGTGGGCAGTGCGGTGTTCAGGTAGTCGATCAACGCATCGTGCAACAGATCGGCATAGACCTCGAACTGGCAACTCAGGCCCGTCCGGTGGTTGGCGATCAGGAATTGAAAAACACCCTCCGTATGTTCCCGGTTCAGGTTAAACGTCCGGTCGAGGAACTTGATCTGCCGCGCACCGTGTTCGATCAGGTATTTCAGGTTTTGAAAGATATACGCTTGCGGGAAATAACGCACCCCCTTTTCCAACGAAGAAAGGCAATACTGGCATTGGTAAGGACAGCCGCGCGACGTCTCGAAATAGACCATCCGGTGCGGCCGGTCTATCTCGTCCTCCTCCAATTGAAAAGGCGAAGGCAGGAGTGCCAGCTTTTCAATATCCGCCTGTACGATTGTATGATCGATATGCCCGCGTGAAGAAACACCGCGGATCTCGGTAGAGAGTCCCTCTTGAATGGCTCCCAAGAGTTCGCCCAATACAAACTCCCCTTCCCCACCGATCACATAATCGATCGGCCAGTCCGCCAGAAAAAACTCCGGTTCATACATCACCTCCGGTCCTCCGACGATAAGAATCAGTTCCGGTCGGGCTTCCTTCAGGGCGACAACCAGTTCCCGCGTCTGCCGCACATTCCAGATCGACACGCTGATGCCCACGACATCGCATTCCAGCGCTAACAGCTCTTCCGCGATCCGCTCCGTACGTTCTTTGATTGTATATTCCCGGAACGAGAGATCGAACCGGTCTTTATTGGCCACATACAACCAACGCAAGGCCAGTGAAGTATGGATATATTTCGCATTCAGCGTTGTAAGAATCGTTTTCATCGGACTATCCTCTCTCTTCAATTGCATTTATGGAATCAAAGATAGTGAAAGTCGAATGCAGATCCAAGCTTGCTTGAGATATGCTGAGGCGCATCCTATCTTCTACAAAGATAGTGAAAGTCGAATGCAGATCCAAGCTTGCTTGAGGGTAGTATCAAAAGTCAAATTGAATTATAGGTCCTGACTTTCGGGACCTCCCCGATTTATACTTTTATATTTCGTTGTAAACAACAGGTTTTTATACTCGGTATCCGGCAGATCGAACGCTATCTGTTTTTCCTGTCCGGAATCCAGTTCATAATGCCGTATATCACCCGTTTGTTTTCCATCTATATAATATGTTATCTTTCCGGTATCCGTCAGGTTCCCGTTATTTTTAACAGAGACAAATACGGACTTCTTCTTATGGAGCAAATTCGTTTCTATCCCATCGATCTTTATGTCAAAATCAGCATGAAAAGCGTACGGATAATCAATGGTGCAACCCACACCCTCCCGGGAAGTTTCAAAGCCAACACTATCTTTAATTTTATCCGTAGCTACATAAGACGGGCTCTTTCCTCCAACCATAATCTTAAATTCCCCTTTTTCGACAACCCGGTCCATTTGATCGTTTAATAAAGATAATTGATAGGGTGTCAGGGTAAAATCTACCATTTTCGTTTCTCCCGGCTTCAGATGCAAACGGGTGAAATCTTTTAGTTCCATGACCCGGGTTTTTACGCTGGCATACATATCCGTAACGTACAACTGGGCAACCTCATCACCGGCTACATCACCGGTATTGGTAACCGAAGCCTGGACATGAATACTCCCATCCGACAGAATATCAGTCTGTAGGTTTGAATATTCAAACGTCGTATAACTCAATCCGTAACCAAAAGGGTAGAGCGGATAAAAGGGCATATCTACATATTCATATCTGCGCCCGGATGTTTTGAAGTTATAATATAAAGGAAGCTGGGCGACATCCTGCGGGAAGGTCATCGGCAGTCTTCCGCCCGGATTATATTGGCCAAACAAGACATCGGCAGTGGCATGGCCTCCCTCCTGGCCCGGTAACCAGTTGACCAGAATAGCCTGGCAATGTTCGGAAGCATAACTCAGGTTATACGGACGACCGACCTGCAGAACAAGAACAACCGGTTTGCCCGTTGCACATACAGCCTCAAGAAGTTTCTGCTGGTTGCCCGGCAGGATCAGGGAAGCATAATCTCTGTTCTCGCCTGAGGTCTGCTCGATACCCGTCAAGGCTTCGCTCGAGGAACAGTCGCCCAGAACCAACACCACCACATCCGCGCTACGGGCAGTCTCCATCGCTTTGGCCGGATCATAGCTTGCATCATCATTGATAAATTCGCATCCCTTCTGATAGAGGACCTGCGTGTTCTTTCCTACTGTGGCCTTTATCCCGGAAAGCACAGAAACCAACTGTCCCGGACGTGGCTTCGAAGTATAATCGCCCGGTTGCAGATCATCAGCTCCGGGACCGATCACGGCAATCTTACGCAGATTACCCGACAGCGGTAATACCTTCTCTTTATTCTTCAATAAAACAATCGACTCCGCAGCAGCACGGCGAGCCAACCGACGGTGCTCCGGCGTATTCCAACCCGGATAAACCTTATCCCAATCCAAGGCTTTCGACGGATTATATTCAAATAAACCACCCCGGAACATCGTACGCAACATCGTGCGGCACACATAATCCAGGTTGTCCATATTCAGTTCACCATTTTTTGCGGCTTCGATCACTGCTGGATCATTGTATGTATCGCCACAATTGGTTGCAATTCCCGCCGCAAGCGCCTGATTAGCCGCTTCGATCTTATCAAGCGCCGTATAATGTTTCTTACTGGTCAGATTGGAAATCGCCCCACAATCACTGACAATAAATCCATCAAACCCCCATTCATCCCGTAAAATACCTTTCAATAGTTCCTTACTTTTAGCAACCGGCACCCCCATATAATCCGAATAAGCCATCATAATGGACTGACAATCATAATTACGCATCACATGGCGGAAAGGAACCAGATGCACCTCACGCATCTCTCTTTCGGAAAGGCCGATATCATGTGAGTCACGCCCGCCCAATGGCGCTCCATGCCCCCCGAAATGCTTGGGTGTAGTCCACAGGCCTTTCGATTGATATCCTTTGATCCAGGCGCCTCCGATCAGCGACACCAATACAGGATCTTCCCCGTATGTCTCTTCGCTTCTTCCCCAACGGGCATCCTGGGCCACATCCAATACGGGCGACCAGGCTTGTTTCGCATTCGCGCTGATCGTCTCATCGGCTATTGCCATAGCCACTTCTTCGGTCAGTTCTTTGTTCCAGGAAGCACCCATTCCGATGGATTGGGGAAAAATCGTAGCTCCACTTCCATAAGAGAACCCATGAATAGCCTCTACCTTCATAATAGCCGGCACATTCAAATGCGGGATGCCCGGTATTCCCCAGCCCTCTCTGACCAGTTCCATCTTATCCTCCGGAATCATAATAGCCAATAAACTTTCTACCCGTTCTTCTACAGGAAGTTCCGGATCCATATACGCCAGATTGGTTCGTACTCCCTCTTTCTTATGATCAGCCTTAACCGGAACCACCTCAATATCCTTAATTTTCAATGGAATTGTTATCTGATTACCTTTAAAAACCAGTTTAATATGTGCGCCATATTTCGGAGGGAAAGAAATCGTAAACCGTCCATCTTTCCCTTTAACCGATGTAATAACCGGCTCACCCGGGTTCATCGGATCATAAGTGACAAAAACATTACATATCCCCTTCAACTCCTCCCCGGATATCCCATCCGCAGAAATGAGTAAGCCTTTCACATCCCCAGGTTGCAACAAAGAGAATGTCAGCCACTGGTCGTTCTTTAAATCCTTTTCCGATAAAGACCAAAACGTTTCAGCATTCCCATCAAACACACCTGGAGCCGACTCTATATTAACAGACGCCCCCACAGATACTATTTTACTTTGCTGCGCCTGCGCCGAAAGCCCCAGCAGCAAACAAAAAAAGACTACATTAAAAAGTTTCTTCATAAGTCATACTATTATTATTAACCTCAGCAAAGTACGAATCGGGGGATTAATAAAAGGGAAAAATAGACTTACTACAGGATTAAAAACAACTTAATACCATCATTTTGCGAATAATTCTAATAATATTTCCGTATTTTCGTCACCTGAATTATTAACTACCAGTCCATGAAAACTACAACTGTTGCCCCCCGTGAGTAAATCGGGTGGATTGATCTTTTACGTGTGTTAGCCTGTTCCCTTGTGATCGTATCTCATTCGTGCGATCCGTTTGTTGAAATCCTGATGATCGCGGTATTCTTTCCCGAAATGCCTGGCAAAGTATAGTAAAAGCAGGACATCCTATCTTCGATTTGCAGAAATAAAGATAGTGATTTGTCTGTTTTACCGCGAAAATCTATACATTTATAGCCTTAATCTTGTGGCCGACCATATTCAACCAGTTGGCCGACCATGCTGAGCCAAATGGCTGACCATACTGAGCCAATTGACCGACAATGGTCGGCCACAAGATTAAGGGCGAAAAAAATAAGAGATAGTACGAACTATGAAAATGTATTAGACTATGAAGATTAAGTTTGGGGTTTATCCGAACCCACCCGCTCCGGGAAGTGAAGAAACAGCCACTCAATTGCATGGCAGAGTGATCAGTAAAGGAACCTTCCGATTATCGGATTTATGTGACGACTTGCTTGAATTGGGTGTTAATTCAGCGCAAATCAAAGCGGTATTGGATGCCACCGGCCGGTTTATCCGCCGGTCGCTGACGGATGGTTATCATGTGGAATTGGATGGTATCGGCACCTTTTCCCTTTCGCTGCGTAGCCAGTATATCGAAGAAGAAAAAGTAGAGATTGCAGCAGACGGAGAAGAAACCATAAAAAAAGAGGGCATCACGCGACTAACGGTCGACCGGATCAATTTCAAGACCAACAAACGCCTATTGAAACAGATCAATCAGAATATGTCGCTGATGGAAGTCAGCCCCGACCAGCCCACCCCAGGTATCGTCTACCGCAAGCAACGGCTATTAAAACACCTGCAAAAGAACGGTTTCATCAGCATCCGTAAATACGCCGAGATCACCAATTGCTCCCGTTACCAAAGCAACAAAGACCTGCCTGCTTTCGAACAGGAAGGCCTTATCATCCGCAAAGGCAACAAAACCCATCAGGTGTATGTATTGGCGGAAAGGAACGGAATGGAAGAAATCACGTAGAAATAAGGGCGGGTAGTGGCGATCCACGAAAACACTGGAGTAAACTCAAACAAAGGCTAAAAGCGGAAGGGGGATGAAACCGTGACAAATTGTCACGGTTTGAAGTTTCGTGCTGCTAACGAAAAAAATGGGAAGGAATGAAACGGTTACAAATTGTAACCAGTTGAAAATACGTGCTGCTGCAGAGGCAGCGTAGCAAAAGCCGCAAGGCTACAACTAGAATCCCAATTGGGTCATCCTGTTATCTCATCCCAAAAGGCAACAGACTATTTGCCGTCAGCGGATAAAGATACGGAATTGGAGTAATTGTTTTGAAGAAAATCTGATCATTGAAGACTATGTAGACGATCAATCTAATAAAAGTAAATTTTGTGTCACTTGGTGAAACTTTGTAGTTCAAATACTTCTTTGATCTAACCGCGAAGTTTCGCCAAGTGGCACAAAGTTTTATGATGTTGAGATAGGTGTTTTCGGAAAGCTACTTTCACGGAGAACCGGAATTTTGCAAGCCTTGCGAAAAACTACATTATCATGTCACTATTTTATGTAAATTTGCAATTGAACTGCAAATTTGCATAAAATATGAAAGCGAAATTTATAAAAAGAGAGATCGAGACTGCGGTGAAAGAGGCCGCGAAATATTTTCCGGTGATCACAATAACGGGACCTCGCCAATCTGGAAAAACTACATTAATCAGGCTTCTGTTTGAAAATTTACCCTATTATTCTTTGGAAAATCCGGATATCCGCATTTTTGCAGCCAATGATCCAATGGCTTTTCTGAGTCAGGACACACAGGGAATGGTCCTGGATGAAGTACAAAATGTACCGGAATTACTTTCCTATATTCAGGGAATGGTAGATGAGAATCCGGATAAACGCTTTATCTTATCGGGCAGTTCGCAGTTCTCTATGCTTAAGAGCATTACTCAATCACTTTCCGGCAGAACCGCTATTTTTGAACTGCTTCCTATGTCATATAACGAAGTGAGGGAGCAAGCCGACAAAAAGGCACCGGATGAATTGTTGTTTGATGGTTTTTATCCGGCTATTTACGCTGGGAAAAATATACCGGCGTATCTGTATCCAAATTATGTAAAGACCTATCTTGAAAGAGATGTACGTGATTTATTACAGATAAAAGATATGATGCAGTTTCAAACCTTTCTGCGCTTGTGTGCCGGCAGAGTAGGTAATTTGTTTAATGCTTCTGAATTATCAAACGAAGTGGGCATTTCTGTCAATACGGTAAAATCATGGCTTTCCGTATTGCAGACCTCTTATGTGATCACCATCCTTCCTCCTTACTTTGAAAATACGACGAAACGATTAACCAAAACACCTAAGCTTTATTTCATGGATACCGGATTAGCTTGTTACCTACTGGGCATTGAAAACCCTCAGCAATTATCAAGAGACAGAAAACGGGGCGACTTGTTTGAAAACTTTATTGTTGTCGAAGCGTTGAAACAATGCTATAATAAAGGTAAAGAGAGTAACTTGTTCTTTTATCGCGACAGCAACCAAAATGAGGTTGATTTATTATTAAAACGGGGTAATCACTTTGATGCTATTGAAATCAAATCGGCACAGACATACAATCCTGAATTTGAGAAAGGGCTGAAGGTCATAAATAAAGTCTTTGAAAACAGGATTGAGAATAGGACAATCGTATATGCCGGAGTGTATGAGAATACAGTAAGCGATATAAAATTGATAAATTATAAGAATATGGAGAATTTTTTTTATTGAGAACAAAGATATACAACTTTTTCTTCTTTCTTTCAAACAAAACAAGGAGTTTATCCGTTATCTTTAGACAGGACTACAATGCGTCATTAAATTTTAGGGAAGAAGATGCTACCGGCAAAGAAATGGATGAAATGGATAGTGATGATCTGCCTGATACCCATCGGGCTGGTATTGCTGTTGGCTATTCTGTTGTATATTCCTCCGATTCAGAACTTTGCGGTGAAGAAGGTGGCCGAGGTGGCGGGTGAGGCTTCCGGCATGCAGATCCGGCTGGAACGGATCCGGTTGTCGTTCCCGTTAGACCTGACGGTGAAAGGCATTGAGGTGCAGACGTCTCCGACGGATACCCTGTTGACACTGAGTGAAATAGCCGTGCGGGTGAATCCTTTGCCGCTCTTGCGCAAAATTGTCTCCGTCGAGTCGATTCGCCTCAAAGAGGCATCTATTAATACCGGTTCTTTTGTGGAAGGCATGGAGATCAAAGGGGATATCCATGAATTGTTGGCAACGGCGGATTATATTCACCTGAAAGAGGAATATGCGACACTCAACCGCTTGAATCTCTCCGGTGCCAATATCAGTCTGCGGATCGATTCGCTCGCGCAGGAGCAGGATACGACTTCCGCCCCGATGAACTGGAAGATCCGCCTGGGCGACATTAAATTGCAAGAAATAGGATTATACTTTTCTATGCCCGCCGACTCGATCTGGCTACATACGTTTATCGACAAGGTAGGAGCAAATAACGGCTTGGTCGATCTGGGTATTTCCCGGTATACACTGGCTGAATTTCAAATCGCCAACTCCGATCTCCGGCTGGATAGAAATCCGGAGCAACCCTTGGCAGGCCTCGATCCCAACCATATCGCGATCTCCAAACTGAATACCGATATACGGTCCATCGTGTATCAAGACAAAGAGATAGGAGCCGATATCCGCAATTTCTCCCTGGAGGAGCGGTCGGGACTGGCGATCACCTCCGCATCGGGTGAGCTTCAAAGTGACAGCCTGCGCATCCTTATCCCCGAACTATTTGTTGAGACAGGAGCATCCCAGGCGCGGCTGGCGGCACAAATCCCCTGGAGCCTGACCGACGAGACACCCGCCACGAAAGATTCCCTGCAGGCAAGCCTCTCCCTCGCTTTAGGGAAGTCCGACCTCTTCCGCGTCGCACCGGATTTACCTGCCGATTTACAAACGGCCTGGCCGGAGCAACCCTTTCAATTGATCGCCTGGGCGGAAGGGACACTCGAATCGCTGGAGATCAAACAGGTGATTGCCGAACTGCCCGGTGCCCTGGCTATAAGCGGAGCAGGTAAAGTCGGATATGTGATGGACAGCGTGCGCCGATCGGCGGACATCCAATGGGATGCACTTACGGAAGACTTGAATTTCATTATGGCTTATCTGCCTCAAGAGCAAAGAGAAGCATACTATATCCCCTCCGATATGTACCTGAAGGGGGAAGCCTCCCTACAGAATCAACAGATCCAGGCGGCCATCAATCTGACAGATCAGGAGGCGGAGATCGCACTATCGGCCAACTATCACCTGGCGACGGAAGCTTATCAGGCCGATATGCAGATCCGGCACCTCGAACCGATCCGTTATATGCCGGCCGACTCGATCCTCTGGCTCGATATTACGCTGAAAGCGGAAGGCAAAGGCACCGACTTCTACTCTCCTGCCACCTGGACGGACATCGCGGTTACGGTCGATAGCGTGCAATACCTCAACACCGCGCTTTCCCACCTCACCCTATCGGCCTCATTAAAAGAAAATCAGGCGCATGCGGAGATGAACAGTACGAACCCCAACCTGAAAGCCAACCTGATGGTCGACGGCTCACTGACCCGCGACGAGGTGTCGGGCATGATTATCCTGGATGCCGAGCGGATTGATCTTCGGGGCCTGCAACTGATGGATAGTACGTTCAACACCACCTTCAACCTGTTTGCTGAATTGAAGAGCGACTGGAAAGAGAAAAACCAGATGGACGTTACGATCGGGAACTGGGATATCCAGACCCCCGATATCCGCCTGCGGCGACAGCTACTGACATTGAAAGCCCGCAGCGATGAGGATGCCACCCAGGTATCCCTGCACTCCGGCGACTTGGGCATTAGCCTGACCGGTAACGCGGGACTGAACACGATGATGGAGCAGTTCAATACCGTGGCCAACGCACTGGATCAGCAACTGACGACCGACTCGATGATACATATCGCTGCCCTGCAGCCCGCGCTTCCGGATATGGACCTGACCATCCGGGCCAAACGGGAGAACCCGGTCTACAACCTGTTGCGGCGGAATTATATCAGTTATACAAACCTCGACTTGCATGCCTCCACCTCGCCGGAGGAAGGAATAACAATGGATGCCTCGCTCTATGCCTTTGCGCGCGATACCTTCCTGATCGATACGATCCGGGCGATGGTTCGTCCCGATAGCGCCGGATTGGTGTTCGGTGTCGATGTGATCAAAAACAAATACCGCCAGCAGCTTCCCTTCACCGCCGGGCTCAAAGGGGCGTTACACCACCGGATGGCAGAAGCCGAACTGACTTTCAACAATCAGCATAAGGAGACCGGATTGCGCTTGGGGGTCCGGGCGATCAAAGAGACCGAAGGATATACCTTTAGCCTCTTCCCCGAACGGCCGGTTATCGCTTTCAACACTTTCGATTTGAATGCCGACAACTACGTCCGCTTCCGCAGTATGAACGATATCGAGGCGAATATACGGCTGACCGGTAAGGAAAATGCCTCGTTCTGGGTTCATTCCGCGTCTTCCGACCAGCCTTATCCTGAGGTGATGGTGGAGATCGGACAACTGAACCTGGCGAACCTTTCGAAAGGCTTGAATCTCCTGCCTGATATGCAGGGAATACTGAATGCCAACCTGCGTTACGCACCCGACGAAGAGAGCTTTATGGTGGTCGCCGATGCCAATGTGGATGATCTCTACTACGAGAAAGGGCGGGTAGGGGAGATGATGCTCAACGCGGTCTATCTGCCGTTGGAAAATGCGCAGCATCAGGTCGACGTGCATCTCTATCGCGACCGTTCGGAGATCGGTTCCGCCTATGCGCTCCTGCATACGGGCCGGCAAGCGACTACGATGGACGGGGTATTGAATATCACTGAACTACCATTGCCGATGGTCAATCCGTTTATCCCCGACAATATGGCGAAGATGGAGGGTGCATTGAACGGCGAAGTGGCGATCACCGGCTCGACCGACAAGCCCGTATTGAATGGCTTTATGCAACTCGACAGCAGCGCGCTCTACCTGGGTATGGCGGATACACGCCTGCGCTTCGACAATAAGAAAATCACCGTCGACAAGAGCCTGATCGCTTTCAATAAATACAATATCTATTCGGCGGGCAACAACCCGTTTGTGATCGACGGACATATCGATATCTCCAACCTCTCCCGCATGATGGCCGACCTGAAGATGACCGCCCGGAATATGCTGGTACTGGATGCCAAACGCACGAAAGAGAGCCTGGTGTACGGCCGGTTGTTGATGAATTTCGATACGACAATCAAAGGGCCTTTCACCGGCCTGGTCGTCAGGGGCGACGCCCACCTGTTGGGCGGCACGGATTTGACGTACGTCTTGACCGATTCGCCCTTGAGTGTGCAAGACCGGATGGACGGTCTGGTGACCTTCACCTCGTTCACCGATACGCTCACCCGTGAACGGCGCAGTCAGGGCCCGACAGGCGTTGCCGGAATCGATATGCTGATGGCCTTACATATCGACCCGACCGTGCAGGTGCGCGTCGATCTCACGCCTGACCAGTCTAATTATGTCCGGGTGGAAGGCGGGGGCGACCTGGCTTTCCAGATGAATAAGCAGGGCGATATGGTGTTGAACGGGCGGTATACCTTCTCGGAAGGCATTGTGAAATATTCGTTGCCGGTCGTGCCGCTCAAGGAGTTTAATATCCGCCAGGGAAGCTCCGTGCAATGGGACGGAGAGATCATGAATCCCTTGATCGATGTGGTGGCCACCGAACGGATGCGGGCGACGGTGACGCGCGACGGTAACCAGCGGAAGTCGAACTTCGATGTCGGCATCAGTGTGCAGAACCGGTTGGATAATATGGGGATGGCCTTTATCCTCGAAGCGGTCGACGACCAACGCTCCATGTCCGAACTGGCGGCTCTGGGTGATGACGAGCGGACCCGCTGGGCGGTATTTATGATGATCACCGGTTCCTACATGGGAACGGAAGGCGGCGCAGGCGTCAATGTCGATGCCGTGATCAGCAACTTCCTGATGGGCGAGGTAAACAATATCGCCGGCGATGTACTTAAAGGAGTCGATATCAACCTGGGATTCGATACGTACGAGAGTGAAGGACAGACCCAGCGCGACCTGACTTTCAGCTTCTCCAAACGTTTCTATAACGACCGCATCCGGGTGACGGTAGGCGGCAAGGTGGCGATGGAGAACAACCAGCAGCAAACCGAGTCGTTCCTCGATAACTTCGCCGCGGAATATCTTTTGGATCCCGCCGGTTCCAAGACAGTCAAATTCTTCTACGACCGCAATTACGATATGCTGGAAGGCGAAGTGGTGCAAACCGGTGTCGGCCTGGTCCTGCGCAAAAAGGTTTTACGCCTGCGGGAATTGTTTGATTTCCGGAAAAAGAAAGTCCAACCGATGGAAGAGGAAGCAGTGGAAGAAAAATCAGCGGTAGAAGATGTCAAAGCAGTTGAACCCCATAAAAAGAGTGATGATGAAACAGCAGAATAAGAAAATATCATATATACCAAGCATACTATCTGGGCTCCCCGCCTGGTCCTCCCACCACCCCGCCCTGCGGGCACCCCTCCTCGGGCAGGAGGGGAATTTAGGGGACCGCTGCTTGCAGCGGTGGGGCGGTCGTTCCTATTGGATCCTAACATACAATTATTTACTGGGAAAAGACAACCTCTCCACCCCCGCAAGCGGCGGTCCCCCTCTCCTGTCCAGGAGAGGAGCCAAGATAGGACAACAATCGCAACTTAGATGCTCTATTTGCAATTTTGGGATAAGGAGCATAGCGTTGTATCTTTTCGTCTGCCTCTTCCTCCTTTTCACCTCCTGCTCCACCACCCGGCACCTGCCCGAAGGCGAGATCTTATATACCGGTATTGAAAAGATCGTTGTCGCCGATCCCAACAAGAGCCCGGAAAGCAATGCCGCCATGCAGGAAGTCGAAGCCGCCTTGGACTATGCGCCCAACAACGCCCTGTTCGGCAGCTCCACCACCCGCTTTCCCCTGCCCGTCGGCCTTTGGATCTACAGCGGTTTCCAGAAATACAAAAGCGGCATCGGCAAATGGATATTCGAGAAGTTCGCCGCCCAGCCGGTCCTTCTGACGACTGTCAATCCGGATGTGCGCGTGGCTGTCGCACACAATGTATTGCGCGAGAACGGTTATTTCAACGGACAAAGCAGTTACGAGATCATCCCCGACAAGAAAGATTCCCTGAAGGCCAAGATCAGATACACCATCGAGATGAACCCGGTCTATCGCTACGACAGTATCCGGTATATGCCCATGCGCCATTTCGCCGATACGATTATCCAGGCTAATCTGGATAAGACATTGCTCCGCAAAGGCGATCCGTTCAATGTGGTGCAGATGGAGAACGAACGGCTACGCATCTCTTCCGACCTGCGCAATAACGGTTTCTATTATTACCGGCCCGAGTACCTGAGCTATCGGGCAGACACCCTGATCAGTCCCGGAAAGGTATGGTTGCAGGTCGCCCGCAAGCAAGGTACGCCGCCCAATGCATTGATCCCCTACCGCATCGGGAATATACAGGTATATATCGATGGGTATAACGGCGAAAAGCCTACCGACTCCCTGGTTTATAAAGATATGACAATCTTCTACGAAGGCAAATTGCGGGTCCGCCCGGCGGTCTTATACGAGCGCTTGCGGTTCAAAGCCGACGACCTCTATACCTTGGATGAACAGCAACGCACGCAGACCGGATTGTCGCGCCTCAATGTGTTTCGCTATGCCGAATTTCAATACGCGCCCCGCCCGACTGCGCAGGACAGCCTGCGCCGGAACCGTGATCCAAGAGAACAGGGCCGGGAGCGACTGGGCGCGAACCGCCTCGACAGCCTGCAGCGGAGAAGCAGCCTTTTCCAGCAGAACAATATCCTGGATGTCCAGATCCATACGGTGTACGACCTCCCCTACGACGGTGAGTTCGAGATCAACGCCAGCACAAAAGACAACAATTATGCCGGGCCGGGCGCGATCTTCTCGCTGACGCGGCGCAATGCGTTCAAAGGTGGGGAGACTTTTGGTGTGCAATTGAAAGGAGCGTACGAATGGCAAACCGGTAACCGGGCGAGCGCCAGCGGCTCCAAGGTCAACAGCTATGAACTGGGCCTGAGCTCGACCCTGAATATCCCTTTCCTCCTTTTCCCGGGATATATCTACCGCGACCTGGAGCAGCCTTCGAGTACGACCTTCAAACTGAGCGCCGACCTGTTGAACCGCCCGAAGTATTTCAAGATGCTTTCCTTCAGCGGAAGTATGACCTACGACTTCCGACCGACGCCAATGACCCGTCACCAGATCAGTCCGTTCCGGCTGACATACAATAAACTGAACCCGACAGCCTTCTTTACCGATAGCATCGCCAGTGCGAATCAGGGGCTTTACGAGAGTCTGAAAAGCCAGTTTATCCCCGCGATGAGTTATACCTTTACCTACGATAACGCATCCGTTTCGGATCGGCATAACCTTTCCTGGTCGACTACCCTGACAGAGGCCGGCAACCTGATCGGTGGACTTTCGTCCATCGGCGGCAAAAACTTTGACCAGAAGAACAAACAATTATTCGGTGTGCCCTTTGCACAGTTTATCAAAGGGACGACGGAAGTGCGCTACAACCATCGCATCGACCGCAAGAACCGCCTGGTTGCCAGGGCGATGGCCGGTGTGATCTACAGCTATGGCAACGCCACCGTCTCCCCCTATAGCGAGCAGTTCTATATCGGAGGCGCCAATAGCGTGCGCGCTTTCACCATCCGTTCGATCGGTCCCGGCCGCTTCGATCCGGAGAGAGACCCCGCCGACTGGAAAGAATACCTCAACCCCTACGCCTATATCGACCGGATCGGCGATATCAAGTTCGAAGCCAACCTCGAGTACCGCTTCAATATGGTAGGCGACCTCAACGGCGCCCTCTTTATGGACTGGGGAGGCATCTGGGCCATGCGTGCCGACGACCGCCCCAACACCCGCCTCAAAGCCGGCGAATTCTTTAACGACCTCGCCTTAGGCACCGGTTTCGGTATCCGCTACGACCTGAGTTTCCTATTGCTCCGCCTCGACTTCGGCTTCGGCCTGCACGTCCCGTATGCCACCGACCGGAAAGGCTATTTCAACGTCAACCCCTTCCAAAGCAAATACAACGCCTTCAACTGGCATTTGGCGGTGGGGTATCCGTTTTAGATTATCAGATCCTCTCCGCCATATAGTCAATAATATCCAGGCAGAGGTTGGTGGTGGCTTCGTGCAGATCCAGTTCGGGGTTGAGCTCGACCAGGTCCATGGACTTGATCAGGTTGGTGGCCAGGATACGGTCGACGAAGTCTTTGAATTCATCGGGGGTAAGGCCTTCGGGTACGCGTGTGCCTGTGCCGGGCGCATACGTGGGGTCGATGCTGTCGACATCGATACTGAAATGCACGTTGCGGATCTTGCGGGCTTTGAGCTTGCGGCGGATATCATCGGCGACAAAGGCCATACCTTCGCGGCGGATCACTTCCATCGGATAGATACTGAGGCGTTCGCGGTTGATCAGTTCCAGTTCGCCTTCATCGAGGCTACGCGTACCCACCAGAAAGACATTCTCCGGATGCACCTTATTGCCGGGGGCATAGACATTGACCAGTTCTTCACTACCCATCCCCATCAAAGCGCTGAGCGGCATGCCATGAATATTACCGCTTGGAGAGGTCTCGTTCGTATTGATATCGCCATGGGCGTCGAGCCAGATAATGCCGAAGTCATCGTAACATTTACCTACACCGGACGCGCTTCCCAACCCCAACGAATGATCGCCTCCGACCACCAAAGGGAAAGCCCCCCCACGCAGGGTATCATAGACCAGTTCGGCCAGGTTATTGTTTACCTCCACGATCGCATCCAGGTATTTCATGCTCTTGCTGCGGGCGAATTTATCTTCTTTGCTGACTGTCGGCACATAGAGATTGCCCAGGTCAAACGCCCGATGCCCGTGCCGACGGATAATGTCCATCAATCCTCTTTCGCGTAAATGGTTGGGAGCCTTCTCTACCCCTTCCCGGTCGCACCCCAGGTTCAAGGGGACGCCTATCACGTTTACTTTCATGACTCAAAAGTGTTTCGAATGATCTCAATCGCTTCCAGCATCTGCTCGCGGGTGATGACCAACGGTGGGGTAAAACGGATAATATGATCGTGCGTGGGTTTGGCCAGCAAGCCGTTTTCTTTCAAAGCCAGACAGATATCCCAGGCGGTCTTCCCTCCTTTGGGTTCGGTCACAACGGCGTTCAATAATCCTTTCCCGCGTACCTGTTTGATCATCGGGTGATGCAGTTTTTCCATGGCATCGCGAAACAAGACTCCCATCTCATAGCTGTTCTCCGCCAACTTTTCGTCTTTGACAACCTCGAGAGCGGCAATGGCGACCTTGGCTGCCAACGGATTACCCCCGTACGTCGAGCCATGCTCGCCCGGCTGGATCGTCAACATCACCTCGTCGTCGGCCAGTACGGCGGAAACCGGCAGTACGCCTCCCGACAACGCTTTGCCCAGGATCAGAAGATCCGGACGGACAGCTTCATAATCACAGGCGAACATACGTCCGGTACGACCGATACCCGTTTGAATCTCATCGGCCATAAACAATACCTGATGTTGTTTGCAAAGGTCATAACAACGGCGCAGGTAACCCTCGTCGGGAACAACCACTCCGGCCTCTCCCTGGATCGGTTCCAATAAGAAACCCACCACCTCGGGATCTTTCAAGGCCTCTTCCAAAGCTTCGACATTATTATATGGGATTTTGATGAAGCCCGGCGTATACGGGCCAAAGTCGGCATAAGACGACGGATCGGTACTCATCGAAATGATCGTGACCGTACGGCCGTGGAAGTTCTCACTGCAAACCACGATCTTCGCTTTCTCCGGTGGAATATTCTTCCGGCGATAGCCCCAGCGACGCGCCAACTTCAGGGCTGTTTCCACCGCCTCAGCTCCGGTATTCATCGGCAGCAATTTGTCATAACCGAAAAAGCGGCAGGCAAACTCCATAAACTCACCCAGCGCATCGGAATAAAAGGCCCGCGACACCAGCGTCAATTGATCAGCCTGTCGATGTAAAGCCTCAATAATCTTAGGATGACAATGCCCCTGGCTCAGGGCTGAATAGCCGGAGAGAAAATCGAAATACCGTTTCCCCTCCACATCCCATACAAATACTCCTTCTCCTTTTTCCAATACCACCGGTAGCGGATGGTAATTGTGTGCTCCGAATTTCTCTTCCCGAGCAATGTACTCTTTTGGCATCATAGCGTTATAGATTTAGTAAATTAGCAAAATGTAAGCGTCAGCCGCCATCTACACGGCAAATCTACGAAATCAAGTTGACAAGTTGATATAGAAAAGAATATGTTAAGAAGCAGGTATTACGCCGAGATACGGTCTAAGCCAAAAAAACGATACCCAAATTAAACATCGCACTTTGGTCAACCAAAGCGCAATGTTTTTTCAACCAAAGCGTAATGTTTTGAAAAAGGGGGATTGTGGCGGTGAATACTCCCTCTTAAAGGTAATCAAAGTTTGGGACTTTTTTCATACATTCGCAAATCAGTTATTTATAAATCTAATATGCCATCTGTTATGAAACGTCTGTTATTCCTTTTGGGGTTTTTATGTGTTTCCTCCGTGGGGCTTGCCTGGAGTCAAGAGCGTGATTTCCTGGAGAATCTGTATGACTATATTGAGAATCCTGCTGTTTTCGAATGGAATCAGGAAGAGGGCCGGGCGTATTTTATTCCCGAGAAAAAGCTCTCGCTCAATGGGGACTGGAAATTTTGCTGGAGTGATGTGCCGGAAGGGATACCTGCGGATTTCTACCGGGAGAACTTTAACGACCGCAAATGGGATATGATTACCGTGCCTTCCAATTGGGAGATGCAGGGCTATGGCGATAAGCTTTTCCGCAACGTGAGCGCTCCTTTCAAGGCCAATCCGCCACACGTGCCGCGGGAATATAATCCCAGCGGGGCCTACCGGAAAAGCTTTACGCTCCCGGCCTCGTGGAAGGGTGAGCAGGTCTTCCTGCGTATGGAGAAGGTGGCTTCCGCCTCGTTTGTGTGGATCAACGGGAAAGAAGTAGGGTATAATGAAGGGGCGCAGGAACCGGCCGAGTACAATATCACGTCTTACCTGCGCCCCGGGAAGAACACGATTGCCGTTTTCGTGACGAAGTATTCCGATGGCTATTATCTGGAAGGGCAGGATTATTGGCGACTGGCCGGTATCTTCGACGATGTGTGGTTGTATGCGACTCCCACCGTACGCCTTTTCGACTGGCAGGTGATCACCGATCTGGACGCGACCTATACGGATGCCGAGCTCTCCCTGGCGATAGCGATTAAAAAATATACGGAAGAGACGAAAGCCGGTTCCTCTTTTACCGTCAAAGCCGAGTTGTGGGATAAGGAAAACAAACCGATAGCGCAATTGATCAGCGAACCTTTCGGGCTGGATCAGCCGGGGACTAAAAAGATCAATCTACAGCAGCAGATCGCCAATCCCCTGAAGTGGACCTCCGAGACACCGGATCTTTACCGCTTGAAAATGTATTTACTGACATCCGAAGGGGCGATACAGGACCAGGCTGAGGCACGTATCGGCTTCAAAGAAACGGAGATCCGGGGCGAAGTATTCTACCTGAATGGTGTGCCGTTGAAGGTGCATGCGCAAAACTCCCACATGCAGCATCCCGAACTGGGACATGTGATGAACGAGGCGACGATCCGCAAGGATTTTGAGATACTCAAACAATTCAATTTCAATGCGGTCAGAACTTCTCATTATCCGCCGGTGAATAAATACCTGGAACTGGCCGATGAATATGGTTTGTATGTCATCGACGAGGCCGGTGTGGAGGCGCATGCTTCCGAGTATGTCTCTCAATGGCCGGAGTTTACGGAGATGTATCGCGAGCGTGTCCGCCGCATGGTGTTGCGCGACCGGAATTATGCTTCCGTCCTTTTCTGGAGTGCCGGAAACGAAAGTGGTGAAGGGTTTAATATTACCGAAGTGATACGGGAGGGGAAAAAGTACGATCCGACCCGTTCGTGGATGTATGGCGGCAACGCCTTCGCGCATCCGGCCGAAGAGATTATCGGTCCGCGCTATCCCACACCGATGGAGTTGGAGATGCAGGTCGGTGTCTCGCCCGATCCGAATGAACTGCGGCCTTCCTTTATGGACGAATACCTGTCGGTGGCCGGAAACGGCGGTGGCGGAATGGACGACTACTGGCGAGTGATCTATGCGCATCCCCGCACGATGGGTGGTGCGATCTGGGATTTTGTCAGTACCGGAGTCACCGAACCGATCCGAAGCCTGACCGACAACTCTCCTTCTCACACGCCGGTCCACCTGATGGGCAATGCCCGACTGGTGAAAGAAGGTAAAGAGAAGGTGCTCGACCTGAACGGACACGACCAATGGGTGGAAGTGTACCGGCAAGCGAATACGGAGATCACCACCGAGCAGCTGACCCTGACCTGCCACGTTTATCCCCGCAAGCTGGTGAGCAGTTGCGGTTCTTTTATCACCAAAGGCAGTTACCAGTTCGGCTTGCAACAGCACGGGAAAGACTCTCTCGACTTCTATCTCTATACGGATAAGAAACATCTTTTGCGCATCGCCTTGCCTGCGGACTGGGAGAACAACTGGCATCAGCTTACCGGTATGTACGACGGAAAAGAGATGGCGGTGTATATCGATGGAGAGAAGAAAGGAAGCCTGGCGGCAAAGGGCAAGATCAAGAACTTCCCCTTCCCGGTCAATATCGGAAGGAACGCGGAGATCCACGGGCAGGAGACAAAGGTCTATATCTGCGATGCCAAGCTCGATAGGATAGGGATCTTCACGGAAGCCAGGCATCCCGAAGCGTTTCGTCCGGAGGAGGCGGTCTTATGGCTGGACTTCGAAGAGGAGCGGACGGAAGGATCTTTCTATAGTTACGGTATCGGTGCCCGCACGTATGGCAGCATCTGGCCCGACCGAAATGTGCAGCCCGAGATGTGGCAAATGAAGAAATCGCCTCAACCGCTTGCGGTCTCCCTGATCGACGCGGAAAAAGGCTGGGTGGAAGTATGGAACCGGAACCATTTCCTCGACGCGTCGCATTATGCGACCCGCTGGTTCCTCGAAGCCGACGGCGAGATCCTCCAACAGGGAGAAGTGCAGCTATCCGTACCGCCCCTTACAAAGAAACGAATAAAGATACCTTATACGAAACCTGTTTTGGCACCGGGGAAAGAATACCGGCTCACGGTAAGTTCCGTATTGAAACAAGATGAATGTTGGGCCCCCGCCGGTCATGAGGTGGCATGGGATCAACTGGAATTGCCCTGGTATAAAGAAGAAATGCCCGGAGAGAAATCGACAGGTCAATTATCGTTTCAACAATCGGAGAAGGAGATCGTGGTTTCCGGAGAAGATTTCCGATATCTCTTTTGCAAAGAAAAAGCAAGCTTGTCTTCTCTCGTTTACCGGGGAAAAGAAATGCTTTGCGATCCGTTGAAGTTGAATGTCTGGCGCGCTCCTTTAGCCAATGAGCTGGACGACTGGAACGCCGGCAACGCCCGCAGCCTCAACTGGAAAGAAGGATACGGAAGACATGTAGCAACCGAATTCTATTCGATGGGGCTCGATACCCTGATCCATTGTCCGCTATCCGTTGAAGCCTATGAACTGGATGGGAAAGCCTATATCCAAATTCGGGAGATCAGCCTGTTCGGCAGCAGTACCCGCGAGATGAAAGATCTTTATATCTGGGGAATGCAAAGCAATGGTTTTGAAAGCCTGTACACGTACACCATCACTGCCGACGGCGAGATAAACATCCACCACACCATCCTGCCGCAGGGGAGAATGCCACTCTGGCTGCCGCGTATCGGCATGACGATGACGCTGGATAAAAGCCTGGACCAGGTGCAGTGGTACGGCCGCGGTCCGCAGGAAAACTATCCCGACCGGAAGACCGGATACAAGGTAGGCGTTTACAACTCCTCCGTTCAGGAAATGTATGAACCCTACCTGATCCCGCAAGACTATGGCCTGCGTACCGACAACCGGTGGGTGAAGATGAAAGACAAGGAAGGTCGCGGGTTGCTTTTCAAGGTGAACGAGCTGTTCAACTTCAACGCTTATCCCTATTCCACGGAGAACCTCACCAAAGCAATGTTTACGTATCAGTTGCAGGAGCAGGACGGTATCACGTTCAATCTCGATTATGCCACTTCCGGCGTAGGTTGCACAGCGCGTTCGATCTTCAACGCCTACCGTGTTATGCCACAGGCGTATGAAAGGGAGATTACGATCCTGCCGGTTTCGGAGTAAAACACCGGATGGCACAAGCCTCAGGGAGATTCTCCCAAACAAAGAATATCTTGGTCTATCTTAAAGGTGGAAAGGTCTCTTAACTCTTTTTACCTTGTTTGACATTGATTTTCGGTCTACTTTTGCACGATTTATAGACTACGCACAATGGAAAAACGAAGACCAACACATATCCGGACAGCGATAAAAAAGACGATACCTCTACTGACTATGGCGTTTTGGCTTGCCGGTTTATTTTCTTGTAGCGACGATTCGGGTCGATCCTCCGGGCAACCGGGACGATTGACGCTGGCGTTGCATACCGATACCACTTTCCGGCAAAGTGTTTCGACGAAAGCCGTATCCGATGAGTTTCAAGACTTTTTGGATCCCGCCAACTATGCCGTCAGTATCTTGCAGGAAGAGGGTACACACAAAGACTACGCCACCTACGCGGAGATGCCCGAAGAGATTTTGTTGGAAGCCGGTGCCTATACGCTGAAGGCGCACAAAGGGGAAAACGTAGCCGGAGCATTCCTCAGTCCCTATTTTGAAGGGCAAATGAATTTCGCGATCGAGAGTGAGATGCGCACACCTATTGAAGTTGTTTGCCGGCTGGCGAACACGCGGGTGACGGTGGATTTCGAGGAAGATTTCCTGGAAGCCTACCCCACCTATGCCGTGCATTTCCTGACACCGTATCTGACGGATACGCTTACCGTGGGGCAAAAGGAAGAACGAGCGGCTTATTTCCGTTCGGACGCGGGCGGCACGGAGCTGGAGATCATTCTCGAGCTTCAACGCCTGGACGATCCCAATACCTATTATTATAAACCGTCGGCCATCCCGATCGAACCGCGTCAGAATGTGCATCTGTTGTTCAAGACCGATGGTGAGGCGATCAATGGTATCGGCCTGGTCGTGACGTTGAACAACGACCTGGACGAGGTTATCCTCGATATGGATATTCCTTCTTATTCGTATGAAGAGGTAGACAAGCCGACCTGGGGGAAAGAGAAGTTCGAGCTGATGCTTAGTGATATCACCTACCGCACGCTGCAGAAAGCCGACGAGCACTATTACCTGGACTATATCGTGCCGGCTTCCGTAGCCAGTGCGATCTTGCAGGTCGGCTGCAAAGCCAATGGCGAGACGGTGACCGAGGAATATGATCTGGCCCAGCCGGAAGGAGCCGCTGCCGCGCAGGCGATGGGTATCCGTTTCACCGACCAGGCGAATGACAAAGAACATAACACCCTTGCGGGCATCAAAAACGGACGCATCCATTTCACCCGGGCACTGGCTTCACTGCCGCCTTCGAAGCAGGAAGTGGAATATACGTACAGCTTATATATCATCGATGCCTTACCGATCAATCCGAACTCCTCGGATACGACAACGCTCACGGTGAAGCCCAATGCCGTAGGCCCTTCTCGTTTGACCGCCACCAATCTCCAGGATTATACGGTGATGGAGAAGAAGGGACTGTCGCAGGATATCGAAGTCGCGTTCGATACGGATGCCGGAATACAAAAGGCAACGCTTGAAATCTATCGCGATGGCGAACAGATCGGAAACTATTCCCTCGGCTCAGACGAACTGCCGGAAGGTATTGTCTTTGAAGATGATCAATTAAAGTTCGGCAAATCGTTCACCCAACACCTCGAAGCCGGAGGTTTTGGCCTGAATGCGGACTATACGTTTGCCATACAGGCGACCGACCAGGTCGATGAAGCATTCCAGGATAGCCCGATGCGCTTCTCCGTCGCGGTGACTCCGTTTGTTGAGATCGTCATCCCCGCCCCGGAAGTCTGGGCATGGAAAGCGCGCGCCATTGTCGAGGTACACGGATTGACGGAAGGAAACCAATCGGAGATCGCACTGGCGCTGTCGGAAGACAATATAACCTTTGCCGATCAGACGGATTATACGGTCAGCGATGGCAAAGCCTATCTACCGGTTAATAACCTGACGCCCGGCAAGACATACTATCTCAAAGCGATATCCGGCAGTACAGCGGTGACCGAATCGTTTACCACGGAAGAGAACGCGCAGGTGATGTACGGAGATATGAATACCTGGTACTTGAGTAATACAAAATGTACGTTCCTTGGGATTGCCTCTAAATATATTCCTTTCCCTATCCTGAACAGTACGGCGGATATCAGCTACTGGAAAACCAATAATAGTGTAACGGCAGGAGCGCCTTTCTCCGATTTATCCGCTGCAAATCTTCCCAAAGGGTGTTTCCCGACTGTGGTCTATGAAAACCGGGATGAGACAAATCAATTCGCAGCGGTTATCCGATCGATCGATACCAGTGTTGCAAATGGAAGAGCAAGAGGTGAGTTAGTCTATGAGAAGAATCATAATTCCCGTCCTTCCAGTGTTTCCTTTGAATATGTCTATAGCGCTTTCGGTGATGAGACCTTTATCTCGGATGTCCTTGTCTATGCGGGAGATGAAGTTATCGGCACGGGATCACGTCCTGTTTCGGCCGGTGCAGCAACAGACTATACGTTATGTACGCTGCCTATCACGTACACAGAAACGGCTTTGAAAGCAACGGCAATCAAGATCTTCTTTGCCTCCTCTGATAAAGAATCTGATTTTGGCACCACCGCCGGACAGAAAATCAGCGTTCCCAAAGCAAGTGCCACAGCGGCTGCGGCTGCATACCCGGGAACGTTTGAGAATCTGAGCAATGTCAATGCCGGCAGCACGCTCAAAATTGATAATGTCACATTAAACTACGCGGAATAATGAAAATAAATAAACAAACAATCACGCGCTGCCTCTGCCTGATCCTGGCCGGGTTCTGCCTTTCTTCCTGTGGGGCGGACTCCGACGAAGCGTTCACCTTCTCGGGTCCCGACAAAGGCGGACTGCGCCTGCAACTGCCGGCGCTCGATCCTTCCGAGCCGATCGTGATCAGCAAAGCGGCCGACTTCACCCTGATCGATCCGGCAGATTTCGTGATCGAGATCTATAAAAAGGGGGAAGACAACTACTACAAACGGTTTGAAACCTTTACCGATATGCAGGCCGAAGGCACACCGCTGGAACTGCCTGTTGGCGAGTATACGGTCAAAGCGTTCTCGTGCGATCCGGATCCGGTGATGGACATGCCTTATTTCTGCGGATCGACGGACCTGCGGATCGAAGCCCATTCGATCAGTCAGGCAACAGTCGAATGCCGGTATGAAAGTCTGGGGGTAGAGATCATATTGACCGATGCTTTCCGCAATTTCTTCGCCGACATCTATCAGATCACCGTCGAGCAGGATACCGGTATCTCCGCCGTCCTGATAAAGCATAGCCCCAGCCGGATCTATTTCACCAACGACTGCCTGTACCTGAAAGTGACGATCGAATGTACGCCGAAGAACGGCGATGCCTCTACTGCCCGCGTCTATTATTTCAACCGGGAGGGAGAAGATCCGGACTTCAATGGCGATGGCCCATTCAAGGGAGAGTATTTCATGATCACGATCGACACCGAAAAGATCGTTGGCAAATCGCTTTAATTCAAACAAGTACGACAGATGAAAAAACGTTCTATACTGACTATACTCCTCGCGGGAACTTTGTTCTTCAATACCTCCTGCGAGATGGAAAAAGAGCTGAGAGGCAAAACCGAAACACCCGGTTCGGCGCAGATGACAGGTGCGCAGGGAGCTCTTCAGCTCACGCTCAATCCCTTGCGGGAAGCGCCTGTGACCCTGAAGTCGGGAGCAGCGGAGGAGGCGGAACAGCTATCGCCCGATGATTTTACCATCTCCATCTACGATGCGAGCGGAACGCGGGTGCATTACTTCAACAGTTACCGGGAGATGCTGGCGCAAGGCACTGTACTGATGCTGGATGAGGGCACGTACACCGTGAAAGCCGCGTTGGGAGAGCTGCAAGAGGCGGCATTCGACGCACCGTATTACGAAGGCACAGGCACGATCACCGTCAATGCGAAGGAGATCTCTACCGTGACCATGGATTGTGGGCTGGCCAATAAAAAGATCTCGATAGCGGTATCCGAAGATTTCCTGAAGAACTTCTGGCCCAATTATACCATTATCCTGACCAACGGCCGGGGCATCCTCACGCAGAAACACCAGGACACGCGTACCGCCTACTTCAAGGAAAGCCAGCAACTGGACTTTATCATCCATGTGACCACGGCGGAAGGAAAGTCGTTGACCTATTCGACCAACTTGTATTCCAATGATTTATTGAATGAACACAATAATATATTGGTGAATCTGGATATCCTCGAAAGCCTCGAACCGCAGGAACCGACAAACCCGGATAATCCGGATAACCCGGATAACCCGGACAATCCCGATCCAAACCCCGATCCCGACCCGGAAGAGACCGAAGGGACTGCGGTCCCGACCATCAAAGTGGATGTCTCGCTGATCGAACGGGAATATGTGATCGAAATTCCTTCCGACTTTATCGAACCCGAAGAAGGGGGAAGTGATAACCCGGGTGGAAACGAGAATAACGCGCCTTCGATCAGTGGTAACGGACTGTCGGCACCCATCAGCATGACGGTAGACGAAGCCAGAAGTGGGGCTACAGTCAAGCTGAATATCAATAGTCCGAACGGATTGAAGAACTTATATATCCAGATCACCTCTTCGGCGGGCGACTTTATCGAAGCCCTGGAAGCGATGGAATTGGATAAGCCATTCGATATGATGAACCTGACGGCCACACAGGAAGAGATGCTGGCGGCAGTCAACCTGTCGAAACCCCAGGATGCGTATTCCAACGTGTTCGACATCAGCGATTTTGTGCCGATGATCGCGGTGTTCGGCAGTGGGTCATACAACTTCAAACTGACCGTAGTGGATCAGGAAGGACAATCCGTAACAAAAACATTAACGATTAAACTGACGTAGGGAAAGATGAAAAGAAACGCGCTATATGGGTTGGTGTTGTTCCTGTTGGCCATCGTCTGCAGTTGCGACGACGAACAGAACGGACAATGCCCGACAGGAACGATTCTATTGGGTGTGGAGAAGAATGAGACCTTGTACACCAAAGCCGGTGTTCCGGTGACCAACGAAGTCTTGTCGGTCTCCTTTCTAAACGAAGACGGCGAGGAAGTCAAATATTTCGAGAACTACAGGGAGGATGTCGAAGGCGAACGCATCACGCTTCTGGCCGGGGTCTACACGGTGGTCGTCTCTTCCGTAAGCGACGAGGTAAGCCAATGGGATACGCCTTTTTATTACGGCGAGGAAGAGGTGAATATCCTCTCCGGACAGACCACCAACGCTTCGGTCGAATGTCGGATTGCCAATACGAAGGTATCGGTGGAGTTCTCGGAAGCGGTCGAGCAGTATTTCAGCGCGTATGAAGCGGTGGTGCAAGGGAAATCCGGCTCATTGACCTTCGGGAAAGAGGAAAAACGCGCCGGGTTCTATTTTACGGACAAATTATCGGTCGACCTGAACCTGACCAACAAAACGAACGGGCTTAAGTTCCAGTTCAATAAACTGTTTCAAGACATCCGCCCGCGCTATCACTACGTCCTGAAATTCGCTCTGCAACCCGAAGGTGAAGGCGAAAAGAATGCCGGCGGGGATATAGAGGTGACGATCAACGAGCAGATCGAGTCGGAGGTGGAATGTACGATCCTGATTCCCGGATACACCTCGGCGGCGGATAGACCGAAAAAGCCGGAAGTGGAAGTCGTTACCCAGGTGAACGGAGGAGAGATTTCGAACCATACATCGCTCGACATACGCAAAGACAATGATGTGATCGATACGCATCAGGTGATCATCACAACGCAGTCCGGACTGAGAGCACTCTATTTCAAGCTATCCGAGTCGTTCACCCGGGAGGGCCTTCCGGCGATCTTCGACGGGCTCAAGTCCGGCGATCTATTCAATAGCCTGTTGATCAACGGCACGGAAGAGCAGGTCTCTACCGACGAATACGTCTACACCTTGGATCTGGCCGAGATGGCGCGCGAATACCTGCAACCGGAAGAAGAGTCTGAACGGGACTATACCATCACGCTGGCGATCCTGGATAATTATCAGCAAGAGGTAACACTCGATCTGCAGTATACGATCAAGCCCAACCTGCCGTTGCTGGCGTTCGAGCCCAAAGAATACAACAAATGGGCTACGTTTGCCGTGTTGGAAGGGTTCTGTAGCCCGGAAGGAACGGATGTGTCTTTCCAATATGGCCTGGCCGATGAAGACGAAAAGAACTGGCAAACCGTGATTCCGCAATCCGACGGACAAGGCAACTGGAAAGCTTTGATCAACGGATTGGAACCGCTGACCGACTACGCGTTCCGCACCATGGCAACGATCGACGGAAGCGAGCAGGCAAGTAGTCCGGTGGCATTCACTACGGCAGGTACGCCGGTCGTGCCCAACCTGAATTTTGACGACTGGGAACAGAGTGGCAAGAGCTGGTATCTCGGTGGCAAAGGGAATTTCTGGGATTCGGGCAATTACGGAGCGAACTCCGTGAGTGCCGTGAACCCGACAGCACCGGAATACGATCAGATTGTCGGCGGAACGGCTGCCGCCAAACTGGAATCCAAATATGTCGTGATCGCCTTTGCGGCCGGAAATATCTATACGGGCTCCTTTGGCCGTGTGGAAGGCGTTGGCGCTTCCCTGAATTTTGGGAAACCATATACCGGAAGGCCAACCAAGTTGTCCGGATATTATATGTATCAGCCCAAACTGATCGACAAGGCGAAAGCACCGTACGAAGCGCTGGAAGGGGAACAGGATATGTGTAGTATCTATATTGCTTTGACCGATTGGGATGAACCATTCCAGGCCAATACCACTACGGGAACATTTGTCGATTTCTCTTCCGACAAGATCCTGGCGTATGGCGAACTCGACGTCTCCCAATGCAGTCCGGCAGAGGCCATGACGGCATACGAACCGTTTGAGATCGATATCGTGTACCGCGACGTGACCCGCATACCCAAGTACGTACTGATCGTCGCTTCGGCCAGCCGCTACGGTGACTATTTTACCGGTGGCGTAGGCAGCACGTTATACCTCGATGAGTTCGAACTGCATTTCGACTACAACGCGGCTTCATTCACTGAAATAGATGATTTTGAATAAGTAAACAACTATAAATGAGAAAAACAACAATCTTAGCCGCCCTCCTATTGGGCTGTTGCCTGATGAGCGTTTCGGCGGCTCCGAGAGAGAAAATAGACAGAGGAATCGAGCAAAAAACATTTATACCCAAAGGACAATGGATGGCGGGCGCTTCATTCTCTTATCTGGAATATGAAGCGGATAATTACCAATGGATCGTACTGGAAGACCTCGATCTGGTGGGCTATTCCTTTAAGGTATCCCCGACGGTAGCCTATTTTATCCGGGATAATATCGCTGTCGGAGGGCGTGTGGGCTACTCCCGTACACTCACGGATCTGGGCAAGCTCTCTTTATCCCTGGGGGACGACCTCAATATCGATATCGACGAATTGCACATGAAGAACCATAGCTTCCTCACCACTGCTTTTGTGCGTACCTACCTCAATCTGGGTAATAGCAAACGGTTCGGACTGTTCAATGAGATGAGTGTGACCTACAGCTATGGCCAAGGAAACTCAACCAATCAATTGCGGGATGAACCCAAAGCGGTGCACGAGACGAAGAACGCGTTGAACTTCGGAGTGACGCCCGGCCTGGTGTGCTTTATCAACGACTATATCGCCGTCGAAGCGTCGGTCGATGTGTTGGGATTGGACTTCAAATGGAACAAACAGACGATCAATCAGGTGGAGGAAGCCTCGTGGCGCAGCAGTGGGGCGAACTTCAAGATCAACCTGTTCTCGATCAACCTGGGCATGGCGTTTTATTTTTAACGGAAGAGTATGATGAAGAATAAAACAGGCCTATTATTTTTATCTCTTTCCTGCTTGTTGCTGGGGAGTTGCATCGAGAACGATCTTCCTTATCCCGTTATTCAAGGGGTGATACAGGAGCTGGAGACCGATGGATTTCAATCGGCGACCTTCAATAAGGAGACGATGGAGGTAGCCGTGTTGGTTGATGATACGGTCGACTTGAGAAACCTCAGGATCACGCGTATGGAGGTAAACAGCGGGGCATTGATCCTGCCCGACAGCAATGCTTGCCTGGATTACCGGAGTTTCCCGGATTCGACTTTCCGGTCGCTCAATGAGCTCCCGCTTTCGGCCAATACCCGGGTGGACTTCACCCAGGATGCTTTTTTTACCCTGCGCATCTATCAGGATTATCGCTGGCGCGTGAGCGTGACACATAATATCAAACGGCAGTTCCAGATCCTGGATGCCAGTGGGAAAGCCATCCAGGTGGGGCAACCCATTGTGGATGAGGCCAACAAACGGATTATCGTTTACGTGCAGAAAGGCACGGACCTGTCTAATCTGATCGTTGGGAAGATGCAGATCGGTAGCTCTATCGCCACAACGGTTCCGGAGCCACAGACGATCAGTGATTTCCGGTCGCCGCAGTTCTTCGAAGTCACGGCTTTCGATCAGACGGAAAGATGGGAGATTGTCGTTACCCACTCCTCCGGTTCGGGACTGACACTCTCCGCCTGGGCACGCCGGGCGTATATCGTAGGCGATGGCAATGAGAATACATCCATCAATATTCAATACCGCCGCAAAGGAGAAGAGCTTTGGGATCAGGTCTATAGCGATGAGATTACGTACGAAGAGGGGCGTTTCACCGCCACGCTGCGCCATTTGCAGCCTTCTACCGTCTATGAATATCAAGCGACCATCGGAGGCGAGACCTACAACCTGGCGGAATTCACCACCGAAGAGGCGCCTCAACTCCCTAACGCAGGCTTTGAAGAATGGTCGAAACCGGATAAGGTATGGCTGGTCTACAAGGAGGGTGATGAGATGTTCTGGGACTCGGGCAACTGGGGCTCGGCTACGCTGAATAAGAATGTAACGAACTACGACGAAGCGATCTACCACGGGGGACGCCGCTCGGCGAAATTGCAATCGGAATATATCGTGATCCGCTTTGCCGCGGGCAACCTCTTTGCCGGCGAATATATCGAGACAGACGGGACCAACGGGATTATCGACTTCGGACGCCCGTTCGCCGCCCGCCCGACAGCGCTCAAAGGCTGGTTCCGATACAAGAGCACGCCCATCACCCGCGACGCACCCGAAGAGAATATCGCGGATGCCCAGAAAGGAATGCCCGACCAGGCAACGATTTGGGTAGCTTTGGGCGATTGGGACGCGCCGGTCCGCGTGAAAACGAAGAAGTCCGAACGCCAGCTGTTCGATGTCAACGACGAACATATCATCGCCTACCAGGAAATCAACGTGGCGGAAACCGTTTCCGACTGGACGGAATTCAAGCTGAAACTGGAGTACCGCTCCTTCACGCGCACACCGAAATACCTACTGATCGTCGCTTCCGCCAGCAAATACGGCGATTACTTTATCGGTGGCGAAGGCAGTACGCTCTGGCTGGATGATTTCGAACTGGTCTACGAATAAATGGCCACTTTTTCACAGCCCAATAGCCTCCGTACAGCGTTTTTCGTTTTTTTACTTACATCATACAGGATTTTTTATATCGCTATATATCAGCCGAGTAATAAAATCCGAAAGCCAAGAAACCCCTAAAAGTCCTGTATGATGTAAGTAAAAAAACGAAAAACTGTTTTGGGTGATAGGTTTACCACTGTTGGTCGTTTGCATTTGTTAACACTCATCATTTGACGCCAAAAGCGGTCTTCTTTACCGAAAAGGCCGGCAGGGTTTTCCAAAAGGCCGTCGGAGTTTTCCAAAAGGCCGGCAGCCTTTTTCAAAAAGCTGCCGGCCTTTCTTTCAGCCCCACAGGTTTTGCTTTACGCTTCGCTAAGCGACCTTCGGTTCGGAATGATCTGTGGTAGGGATGTCTTTTGTGGGTGCCCTAATGCCTTAGAAGCCCCAGCTTTCCCGATCGAGGTTGCGGTAGTTGATGGCTTCGGCGATATGGGAGGTTTCGATGTTCTCCGCTTCCGCCAGGTCGGCGATGGTGCGGGAGACTTTCAGGATCCGGTCGTAGGCACGGGCGGAGAGGTTGAGCCGCTCCATGGCGCTCTTCAATCGGGCCAGGCCGGCGGCATCGGGCACGGCGTAGGTATGCAGCTGTTTGCTGTTCATCTGCGCGTTGCAATAGATGCCTTTGTATTTGCGGAAGCGTTTCTCCTGGATCAGACGGGCACGGATAACACGCTCGCGCACCACTCGGCTTTCTTCCGAAGGCTGGCGCTCGGAGATCTTCTCGAAAGGAACGGGAACGATCTCGATATGCAGGTCGATACGGTCGAGCAAAGGCCCGGAAATACGGTTCATATACTTTTGCACGGCGCCGGGTGAGCACAGGCAGGGGCGGTCGGGATGATTATAATAGCCACAAGGGCAAGGGTTCATCGAGGCGATCAGCATAAAGCCGGCCGGATAGTCTACCGTAAAGCGGGCGCGGGAGACATTGATCCGCCGGTCTTCCAAAGGTTGCCGCATCACTTCTAAAACAGACCTATTGAATTCCGGAAGCTCATCTAAGAAGAGCACGCCGTTATGCGCCAGACTGATCTCGCCGGGCTGCGGAAAAGCGCCACCGCCTACCATCGCCACATTCGAGATCGTATGATGGGGCGAGCGAAACGGACGTTGCACCATCAGCGCTACCGCACTTCCTAACTTACCGGCTACCGAATGAATCTTCGTCGTCTCCAACGATTCCTCCAGGGAGAAAGGCGGGAGAATAGAAGGTAATCGTTTGGCCAACATGGACTTCCCACTTCCGGGCGGACCGATCATCAAGAGGTTATGCCCACCGGCGGCGGCGACCTCCAACGCCCGCTTCACATTCTCCTGTCCTTTGACTTCCGAGAAGTCGCATTCGAAAAACTGTTGCCGGTTGTAAAACTCCTCCCGGATATCTACGCGGACAGGCTCCAGCGTTTTCTTCTCGTCGATGAATTCGATGACATCCTTCAAGCTGTCCACCCCATAGACTTCCAGCTCGTTCACCACCGCCGCCTCATTCGCATTCTCACGCGGCAGGATAATGCCTTTGAACCCTTCTTCTTTGGCTTGCAAAGCGATGGGAAGCACGCCTTTTACCGGCTTCAGACTGCCGTCGAGCGACAGTTCGCCCATGATCATAAACTGTTCCAGCCGGGCAGCCGCGATCTGCTCGGTAGCGGCAAGGATACCGATCGCCAGCGGAAGGTCATACGAAGCCCCTTCCTTGCGGATATCCGCCGGAGCCATATTGATCACAATGCGATTGCGGGGAATTTTATAATGACACACCTGAAGCGCCGAGATAATGCGCTCATGACTCTCTTTGACGGCCGCATCGGCCAGTCCGACCAGAAGAAACTGAATCCCTTTGGAGCAATTCACTTCGATGGTTACCTTGATTGCGGAGATGCCCTGCACGGTGGCAGCGTAAACTTTGACTAACATAGCTAAGATCAATTACGAATTAAAAATTACGAATTACGAATTAAAACATTGACGAGGAATGTCTACATAGAATTATCAATTCGTAATTCGTAATTGATAATTCGTAATTGTTTTACTCCTCTTCCTCTTCCGTAAAGAGCTTTTGCAATGTCTGCTTGATTTCCATCCCACTTTCCGTTTTCAGGATGATCCGTCCTTCTTCGTCGATGAGGAAGCAACGGGGTAAAGCGCTGACATTATACAAATCAAGCATCATAGTTGCCTGCCCTGCCGAGTCGGTGACCAGATTCCACTGAATCGTATCTTTCTCCAATACGCTTCGCAGTTCCCGCTGGTCGGAATCCAAGCTGATCAACAAGACATCTACCTGGTCTCTTGAATATTGTGTAATAACCTGATCGAGGTAAAGATCTTCCGTCTGGCACATATCACACCAGGGAGCCGTAAAGGCAAGCAGCAGGTATTTGTCCGGGAAAGAATCCAGATTCATCGTTTTGCCTTTGATATTTTTCAATGAGAAACCGGGCGCTTCCGCACCCAGGGCTGTTCTTTTCGCACGGATACTGAATTGTTCCAGTTCGCGGGTCAGATAGAAATTCTTCAATTGCGGGTCCAGCATGGCCAACAGTTCATCCATCCGCCGGGTATCCTCCGCTTCCGTGAAAAACATATCGATTAATACAACCGAAGCTTCTTCGTCGGGATGCTCTTTGATATAATCCATCACCTGCTCGTCCAACTGGATGCTGATGTTCGAGATCAACGAAGCAATCTCTGTTTCTTCCAAAGAATTATGGTTCTTCTGATTGAGCTGCGCGGTGAGGTCGGTATATTCTTTCAATAAAGACGACATCTTCTTCTTCACCGCCGAAAGCTGTTCATTGATCCGGTTGCCTTTCAGTTGTATCAATAAAGGATATTGCGCGTCTCCATTAATGCTGATCTTATCGCCCGGTTTCAGATAGGCTGTTACCCAGCGGCTTTTGTTTTCAAAGTAGATCGTGACACTGTTAAAACCTTCTGTCTTCTGTTCGATCACAAATTGTCCGGGTTTCGTACACGCAACGGTATCGACAAGATTATAGTCTTCTTTTTCAAAGACGGCATAGACAACGGAATCCTTCAGGTTGGAAAGTTTACCTTCCACCCGGTACACATAGTTTTTGTCGCAGGACGACAAACACAGGATCATTCCGATTAATAATGCCAGTTTGGTTTTCATTTACTTATTGTATACTTTGCCCAACATAACTATAGGGAGGTAAAGATAATAAGATATTTTAAAATACCTTTAATTTTCTTTCATATTTAACACTAAATTTCTTTTTAGGCCCATTGTAGAACCCCAAAAATAAACTCCCGGTAGTTTGTCGACAAACTACTAATATTTTGTGCGCAAACTACCGGTATTTTGTTCACAAACTACCGGTAGTTTAAAAGGCAACTATTCCGAACCACAAAGTGCCTCCAAATAACACGAAGTAAAAAGGATTTTTCTTATCCTTATCCCATCCTGACTTAAATTAATTAACTATGGAGCTCACATTTGTACAATCTAAGATTTATGAGATCCGCAATCAGCGGGTGATGTTGGACTTTATGTTCCAACTGACAAAAACTGAATGGAATGAACTGGTCGCAATTTGCGACCAGTTACCGATAAACCGCAAGCAAAGCGATAAACCCCGAAACCCAATAGGTTTTGTACCGCCAAAGGAATAATCGAACCACAACGAACACGACGGACACAACGCTGTGGAGGTTTTTCTCTTTCGACGTCGTGTATTTGGTGTGTCATATTCAATGTATCCCTATAAGACAATGCGTTGCGCCTATTTCTCCTTCACCCGATCGTCCTTCGCAATGGATCAGATATTCTCCTTTGTCATCGGAGGTGAAGAAGCTGAATTCGGCTTTACCGTCGGCATTGATTGTTACATTGGGCTGCCAGTAGAGGGTGTTACGGTGATCCGGTTCGATATATTCCTGGACTCCCGGGCTGTAGTCCGGCGAATAGAACTCTTTGGCTTGATTGTATCCGGCGAATTTGTAGGTGAGCGTCTTGGTTGGGGTACTGTAAACCATGCCTTCCCAGCTATGTGTATGGAACACGATCGCACCACCCCAGGGAGCGCTGTCGTAGATCATGGCAGCGGCGGGGTCTAAGACTTCCACCCGTTCGATCAGTGCCGGATGCATCATCTTCATTTCCTCATACGAGCTTTTGTTTCCATCGAGTATATAGATAGGATCCACGGCGCCTGACACGACACGTCCTTCTATCACCACCTTCATCGCTCCGGTACCAGTCACCCGCACTACGCCATTGACCACCCGCACACCCGGCACATGTTGTAAAATCGCCAGCGCGCCTAAATAGCCTTCTCCCCCGGCTCCAAAGGCAGCATACGATTGGGTTTTCTTCGTCTCGTAGCTGGTGTGTACGAACGCCTGATCGTGTAGTACGACATGGTATCGGTTGTAGCTTTTCAATTTTTTGACTTTTCCTACGACACTCACCTCTCCCAGTTCATGTATCCGCTCATCGATCCCCTGGCTTTGCTCATAGGATAAGACAGCGTTTGCCGAATCTTGCTGCTTCTCTTTGTCCGGCAAGCCTCCATAGTTGTAATAATCCGGCTTGGCCCGTGCCAGTTCTTTGGCCGAGACATCCAATGCCCGGCGTTTATACATCGCCGAAATGATCACTTCCGCCGTATCCACGAAGTCATAGTTGGTAAAGGTAAAGTCGCCCCCTTCGGCCGGTTGGAACGACTCGATATCATTCAATTCATCATGACGAAAGACTGCCGTCACTTCAATATCTTCAATCTTCTGCTTTTCATTTTCCAGGTGTACCTTCCCCGAGAAAGTCAATCCCTGCTCGACATAGTGGGTTATCTCCGGATATTTCTTCTCCATCACCTGATCCCAGGAATACCGACGCCAACCCTGTGTTAACAATAACAGATCCATATTAGGGATGGCGACACTGTCCGGAGCCGTAAAATAAGAATACGGATTCTCTATCTTCCCTCTCAGCTCATGAGAGAGGAAAAAATGACTGTAGTAGTTATCACGTCCACGGATATCGTCTAAGTGAGCCTTCACCACCGCCACCGAGAAGTTTCCGGCATTGAGTAGGCCACTCTCTGCGGCTCCCAACTCTACGGTCACCTTCTCGCGTCGGCCATATTCCATACGGTCCGTCTTGATTTCGAGAGGCAGTTGTTCCGGAAAACCAATCATGCACAACCTTTCGGCAAAAGCATGATAACGCTCATCATACAGGGTGATAACAAATACCCCCTTGGGCAGCTTGTCGTGAGGAATATCGACGACAGACATGGCCGAGCTGATATCCACCCGGGCATTGAACCAGGTCGATCCGTTCTGATGGACGGTCAGGTATAAAGGAGTGTTTGTCTGGCTGACATCCAGGTTATGCCGCAGGGTGACGCGCAGGCGGTCATTGCGGTGGGTCACACCCATGGCCAGTCCGACAGGCATCGCTTCAGGCAGCTCCGCCCGGATCCCCACTTCATCTAATACGGCGGTGTATTTCTTGCCTTTCTCGGCAACAAAGGCAAAAGTTCCATGCCCCAGGTGCTGGGTCTGAAAACGCCGGATCTCCTTACCTTCTTCATCGATCACTACCCCCGTAGCACTCAAGCCCCGCCCTTGCCGGTCGTTGACCTTAAAGGCCACCTTGGAAGGAATGCCTGCCACCAGGTTTCCACCCTCGGGAAAAAGAGTAAACTGAATCGCCGGACTGAGCGAGATGGGGAATGCCTGCGACCCCTCGGGACTCTCGAGTACAAAGAAAGGCGTCCCGTCTAAAACAACCTCTTCGGATAATTCGATCTCGAGCAGGACCTCCCCTTTCTCATCCAACGGCAGCGGATAAGGATCCGAGTCCACCTTGTTGATGCGCAAGCGGTAGGTCAGTTCGCCCTGGGGGATCTCCCTGAACTGGAGTATGGCCGTAAGGGTATGGCCGGAGAGGGAGATATCGGTATCTACCTGAAACAGATCCGATAGCTTGGAAACGACTTCTATCTCCCGGGTGAAAAACTCCTCCGTACCATAGTTGCGCATCCATTGGGTATAGGCGCGCAGCTGGTATTTGCCGGAAGATAAGGTGTCGGGCAGTACGATTGAGCCGTGGGCAGTACCTTCCTCCAGTTTCCACTGGCTCTCGCATACGCGATGACTCAACCCATCGGAAAGATCCACATAAAGCACTCCGCTCTCGATCGGATTCGTTGCGTCGGTCGACTGATAGGCCTTAAACCACATCGTTTCCCCGGCCACATACTGTGTCCGGTCCTGATGCACATACACTTTCTCACGGGGAGCATTGTACTGGAATTCATGTAAGCGCTTGGCTACCGTATGGAAAAGCGTGTCACTTTCCGTTTGAGCGCTTCCCACAAAAGGTAACAGCATCCATAATAGACTCGTATAGGTTAACTTTTTTATCATAATTTCATAGATTTGATTATAGTTTACATCCGAACTATCGGTAAAGATAGTCTTTTCCCAATACAATTTACCTTCTTTCTTGATTTTCAAGAATATAGTAGAGTATGCTATTCAGCATACTCTACCGCTCATTTATAAATAAGGAGTACAAATAAATATGGGACTATCTATTTGTATAGGGTTGGGCAAGCCCATTATTCTACTTCAAATTCTCCCAACAGATACCGCCGGCCAAGCGACAGGACGATGATATATTCTCCTTCTTCCAAGGCGGGCAGATCGATGGTTTCACCGGCGGTGAAGGTATGGGGCTGTTGGTAAACAACATGGCCTTGTCTGTCGGTTATGATTACATTCAGATCGGCAAGTGCATCCGGCGAACAAACGGATACAACCGTTCCGTTAATACTGGCAATCGGACGAGCCGGGGCGGTGGATATACTTCGACGGGTAAAATCATCTTCATCCCATGGTCCTGTGGTTGGGATATAATCAGCCATAACATAAAAAAGCGGAAATAATAAAAAAGCCATTAAAAAGAAAATACGTTTCATAATGAAATTAGGTTTAAAATTTTCACAAGGTTAGTTTTGTTTCTTTTAAGACACAAAAAAAGCATCCCAAAAAACTTTACACAAATTTCACACTCATAAAAATACGCTAATTTTTAGCCGTTTAACACAATACAATTCTTCTTTCCTGGTATTATCTCTAATTTATTTTCTTTATTTCCTGGTCAAATATTTTGGCTTTTTCTTCTTTTCCAAATAGCCTTTTGGCCAATCGGGCTCTGGTATTAGACACATTTGATTCTTTCATATCCAATATGATTGCAACTGATTTGGGAGGGATATTGGCCTTGGAAAAATAACAAATGAAGATGTTTCTTTCTTCTAATCCGGGGGTTAGTCTTTTGATCCATTTTAGAAACCCTGGATGATAAGTATCTATCAGATGTGTAAATTCGAGGATCTCTTCTTTTGTTATTTTTTTGTTCATTGGATCATATAGTTTTTGGTAGAGAGGTGAGATGATGATTTGCTCATCTAAGTCTAAAACATCTCCTTGTTCTTCCAATAATAACTCCCAACGTAGTCGTTGCTCTTCCCATTCTTTTTTACGTATTTGCATCCGATATATATAGAATAAAAATACTAAAGCCAGAAGTAGAACCGCACTACCAAGCAATATCCTTTTTTGTTTTTCTCCAGCGTGTATCAGTTTCATTTGTTTGATTTCATTCTCTTTTTTCTCGTAATCATATAATTTCTGCAAATGCAGTAACTTCTCCGCATAGACATTGTCCCTAATGGAATCCCGTAGGATCTCATATTGGGTCTGATGTAACGTATAGTTTTTCAGATCTTGCTTTTCTCGTGCCATTTGATAAAGATGGTAGTGCGCTGTTGCACGAAGGCGTACCTGAGGGGCTTCAAGGCATTCCTTTAAATACAAATTTGCCAAATCCGGTTGATTCGTATGGGCAAAATACTGTCCCACCACTAAACTGGATTGTAAAGTAAGCTTGTGTCCGGATAATTTCTGAATCTCCTGCACACAGGCAAAAGCCGAATCATATTCCGCCTGATTGATATATAAAGGAATAATTTCGTTTAATAAAAGAACCTGTTGCTTAGGCAGGGTAGCATAAGACAACGCTTTTTTATAATAGGACAACGCACTATCCGGTTTATTCAACATATCGTAAACACGTCCCAAATTCCGTGTGGCAAATCGTAGATTTACGTTATCATTGAGTACGGTCAGATCTTTCTCCGTCTCCAATAAATAAGGCAAAGCTTCTTCTGGCAATTCCTGATAGAGATATAATATACCGATATTGCTATTGATCCGGGCCAGGTAGGGAGCGTTTTGGATCCGTATCGCTTTTTCCCGGGCTTTCAGGTAATAATCCTGTGCCCGGAGGGCATCGCCTAAGGTATGGGTTACTCGGCCCCAATAATAATAGGAAAGCATCTGCCGGTGGGGATCCTCTTTTTGGGCGTAATAATCGACGGCCTGCCGGATAATGGAGTCGTTTGCAGGTTTCTCTTTGATTTTATCCATGGCCTGGGTGATCAATAGGTTCCACTCGGCACGTTGGGCGGTACTAAAAACGGCAACGGAATCCGCGTTTTTTAAGAGGGTATAAGCTTTCTGGGGCACACTGTCCAGTGCGGCCTCGGCTTCCTGTAATAACCGGGTAGTGGCCGGATCCTCCCGACAGGAGGAGAAACAGAAGCCACAGAGCACTAATAAACAGACGATTAGTAAAGATTGATATCTTTTGAATTTCATAAATTATATTTGCTTAAGGTTAAGACATTCTGCACTCGAATGTTCCGGTAGTTACAAAGAAAAACATTTTAATTGACGCCCCGGTATAAACCGCAACTATTTTTTCAGAACCACGAAGTTTCACGAAGGGACACAAAGATTTAAGTTTTGTGACTATCCAAGAAATATATTAGAAACAAAAAAAGCGTTGTGCCCTTCGTGTTCGTGGTGGTTCAAAATCCGGGAAATAGCAATTTGTCACCCTATAGGTAGTATTTCGTCGTACTACCTATAGTATGGCGCCGTACTATAGGTAGTATGAGCGCGCACTATATATAGGAACACTTTTTAACATGTCATATCGTCACCGATAATAAAAAAAGCGCAGAGCCGAAGCCCTGCGCTTTTCTATTTGATCGTTATACTAACGAATCGGATTCGTCAAATTACAATTTCGGACCGGCGTTAACCAGCGATTTACCCAGGTCGTTACCCGTGAACTTCGAGAAGTTCTTGATGAAACGGCCAGCCAAATCTTCCGCTTTAGTTGTCCACTGTGCAGCATCTGCATACGTATCGCGCGGATCCAGGATGTTCGGATCTACGCCCGGCAATGCGGTCGGAACCACGAAATCGAAGTAAGGAATAGTCTTCGTCGGTGCTTTGTCGATAGAACCGTCCAGGATGGCATCGATGATACCGCGTGTATCCTTGATAGAGATACGTTTGCCTGTTCCGTTCCAACCGGTGTTCACCAAGTAAGCCTTAGCGCCTGATTTCTGCATTTTCTTCACCAGTTCTTCACCGTATTTGGTCGGGTGCAATGACAAGAAAGCCGCACCGAAGCAAGCAGAGAAAGTAGGAGTCGGTTCCGTAATACCCCGTTCTGTACCGGCTAATTTAGCGGTGAAACCAGAAAGGAAGTAGTACTGAGTTTGTTCCGGGCTCAGGATAGATACCGGAGGCAATACGCCGAACGCGTCAGCCGACAGGAAGATTACTTTTTCAGCAGGACCTGCCTTAGACACCGGTTTCACGATGTTGGTGATATGATCGATCGGATAAGAAACACGCGTGTTTTCTGTGACCGATTTGTCGTTGAAGTCGATTTTACCGTTTGCGTCAACGGTTACGTTTTCCAACAATGCATCTTTACGGATAGCGTTGAAAATGTCCGGCTCGCTGTCTTTGTCCAGGTTGATAACTTTTGCATAGCAACCGCCTTCGAAGTTGAATACGCCTTCGTCGTCCCAGCCGTGTTCGTCGTCACCGATCAACAGACGTTTCGGGTCGGTTGACAAGGTAGTCTTACCTGTTCCTGACAGACCGAAGAATACAGCCGTATTCTTGCCTTCCATATCCGTGTTGGCAGAGCAGTGCATAGAAGCCATACCTTGCAGCGGCAACAGATAGTTCATGTAAGAGAACATCCCTTTCTTCATTTCACCACCGTACCAAGTGTTCAGGATTACCTGGATCTTTTCAGTCAGGTTGAATACTACAGCTGTTTCAGAGTTCAAGCCCAGTTCTTTGTAGTTTTCAACTTTGGCTTTCGAAGCGTTCATGATCACGAAATCCGGTTCACCGAAGTTAGCCAGTTCAGCTTCTGTCGGACGGATGAACATATTCTTTACGAAATGTGCCTGCCATGCTACTTCCATGATGAAGCGCAGTTTCAAGCGGCTGTTTTCGTTGGCACCGCAGAATGCGTCAACCACGAACAGACGTTTGCCTGAAAGTTGCTTGGTAGCCAGGTCTTTTACGGCAGCCCAACATTTGGCGTCTACCGGTTTATTGTCGTTTTTGTACTCTTCAGAAGTCCACCATACAGTATCCTTGCTTGTTTCGTCCATTACGAAGAATTTGTCTTTCGGTGAACGGCCGGTGTACACACCTGTCATCACGTTCACAGCACCTAATTCGGTAGTCTGACCTTTTTCAAAACCTTCCAAACCCGGTTTTGTTTCTTCTTCGAACAACTGATCATAAGACGGATTGTACACAATGTCAGTCACACCGGTAATACCGTACTTGCTTAAATCTAAATTAGCCATTTTGTTTAATAATTTAAAATGTTTGGTTGTTTATATTACTACTTATCTCACTCCTTTACAAAAAATTACAGGGAAAAAGCCCTGTACAGATGGTTCGCCCGAACTTTGCCTTGTAAACCGGATACAAAAGTAATCTTTTTTCTCACAGTAGAAGCCGTATTAAGGAAATTTTTCAGTATTGCTAACGATTTTCCATGCTATTAACATTTTGACCCGACAAATTGCTCACTTGACTTTGCAATTCAGGGATAAATTAACGATTTGAAACCCTCCACAGCCCCCTTTTTCAAACTACCGGTAGTTTGTGCACAAACTACTAATATTTTGTCGACGAAATACCGGTATTTTGTGAGCAAACTACCGGTACTTTTTGAAGGAGATATTAATGACTTATTTTCAGTGACTTATAAAACTGCGTTATGCATTGCTTCGGAGGCGTTGGCTTCTAAAGAATACAGGTTAATTTATAGTCAAGACGACCAAGTCATAAACCAATGCGTGACTTTTTCACTGTAAGTTTTGGAGATGGGGATATCGGGGACTTTTTCGATGCCCAGCTCGAGATAGATGCCGTCTTTCTCGCGGCGGAGGACTTTGACCTGGTCGAAGTTGACCATATACGAACGGTGGCAACGGAAGACATGGGTATCGCTCAATTGCTCTTCCATCGTTTTCAATGAATTACGGAGCATAAACTTGGCCAGTTGCCCTTTGTTCAGGTACCAGACACACACATAATTATCGGCCGACTCCAGGTAGAGCAGGTGATCGGCTTTGACCGATAGGCGCAATTCGTTCTTTTCGTCGTAGAACGAGACTGCTCCCTGCTTGCGGAGCGCGTCGGATTTCCCTTCTTCCAACTGCCGGAGCTGCTGTTCCTTCTCCTGGTACGCGAAGATCAGGTGAAGCACGAAATAAGGGATCAGCAACACCAGGCTGGTATTCACCGCCGACTCCTTAAAGGCCGCCAGGTATTCGCGTTCGGGGTTGAGCGATAAAGTATAAAGGGTATAAAACAAAGACATAAAAAAGATCTCCAATAAGATCCAGAGCGCATAGGTGCCCACGCTGATCTGATGCGTCTTACCCCGGTGATAGAGTATGATCCGGCTGATCACCACCACCCATACACCGGTCAGGATCACCAGGCTGGAGAAGACAAAAAACTTAAATTCCGAAACCGTGTACCAGCTTGGCGAGTTAAACGGCTTATAGATATTGATAAACACCAAAGCAAAAAAGGCAGTCCACAGAATCAGCTTCAGGCTATTCTGCTTACTGTAGAAATAGGAAGGGATATTCAGCTTAAAGAAGTCCATATCGCTTTGTTTCCTACAAACGTAGTAAAATATAGTTGAAAGTTGAGAGTTGAAAGTTGAAAATTAAACTATAGTTCCCACTTTCAACTCTCAACTCTCAACTTTCAACTCTCAACTTTCAACTTTCAACTAAATTTCACCCCTTATATCCGCATTTCACCCCGCAATCGGACTTTCTACCCCTCAAGGCCTCTCTCAGGACCATTCTTTTGCAAAAACAGAAAAACTATCTTTTGTTTGTAATCAAAAGACTGCATACCATGGATCTTTTCCGTAGAAATCAGGAGTTAAATCAATTGTTCTCTTACAACCAAAAGGCGGTAGTTGAAGAGAACCGGTTGGAGATTATACCTTTCCGGTTCGCGCAGGTTATGGGTTCCTCTGAGATCAACGCCTTACAAAAAGAACTGGCAACGACGGATTTCTGTCACCTGACCGACGATCATATCGAAGAGAACAAATCTTTTGTCTATACCTGTTTCGTCCCTTCTTCGCAAGAGCGATACAAAGAAGCGATCATCCTGTTGCATGGATTGAACGAACGCAGTTGGAACAAATACCTTACCTGGGCCGAATACCTGGCGAAAGAGACTAATCGTCCGGTGATCCTTTTCCCCATTGCTTTCCATATGAACCGCTCGCCCGGCTTATGGTCGAACCCGCGCCAGATACTGCCCTGGGTCGCCAAAAGGAAAGAAGCGTTCAATAACAACGCTAACCTCACGTTTGCCAACCTGGCCCTGAGCTGGAGGATCTCGCATACCCCCTTGCGTTTTTATGCTTCCGGGCGGGAGTCGGTATTCAACCTTTGTCAGTTGGTACAAGAGATACACAACGGTGAGCATCCGTTGTTTTTCCCCGGAGCATCGGTCAATCTGTTCGCGTATTCGATCGGCGCCTTGCTCTCGCAGGTATTGCTTCTGGCTAATCCCGACGAACTGTTTAGCCACACCCGCCTTTTCATGTTCTGCGGCGGTTCGATCTTTTCCGAGATGAACGGCAATGCCCGGGATATCATGGATAAAGAGTCGTACGAACGGATGACCTCTTTCTACCTGAACGACTTCTTACACCAAAACAACCTGCCGCATCGTTCCCCGGGCGACCGGTTGGAGAAAGCCTTCAAAGCGATGATCCGTCCGGACTTTATGCGGGAAGAGCGCGAATCGTTCTTCCGGCAGGCCTGTCACCGGATCAAAGCCATCTCATTGAAAAAAGATATCGTCGTGCCCACGGCAGGCATCATCAAAGCCTTAGGCAAAACCTCCGGGAAGATATTGGAAGAACTTGATTTTGCTTTTCCCTACAGCCACCAGACTCCTTTTCCGATGCATCATCCGGCAGTGGATAAAGAAGAGGTGAATAAGGCTTTTGAGTCGGTATTGGGGAAGGCGGCTTTATTCTTAGGTAGTAATAAGCCGTAAGCCTTTACCCCGCCAGGGGTAAAATGTTGATAACCCCGGGTGCAACCCGGGGTTATCCATATTAAAGCCCTTTCGGGCTTATCCCTTACAATAACTTAGTGAATATGATAAGCCCTCTTAAAGCCATTCCTGGACTTTAAAGACAAATTCCATCCAGACCCAATAGCGTATGGCTTTGCCGGCAAACATGGAAAGGGCAACAATCCATACGTTCGCGCGCAGGAAGCCCAATGCTACGGCAATAAAATCGCCTACTCCGGGTAGGAACACAAAAAAGGCCGTCCAGGATCCTTTCTGCTGCACCCATTGCTGCACCCGGTCGATCTTCGTCCGGTCCATCTTCAGGTATTTCTCGATCCATTCGATCTTGCCCAGCATGCCCAGCCAGTAGCAGGTCATCCCACCCAGGAAGTTACCCGCCGTCGCCGCGATCATACAGGGCCAATAGGAAGCGCCCGCCAACAAGACCCCGGTCAGTACGACTTCACTGCTGAACGGCAGGATCGTCGCCGCCAGAAAAGCCGCGATAAACACACCGATATAGCCATACTCGATCAGATACTCCATAACTGTACAAACAAGAGGATAGGATAAAACACGATCGTCAATAAAAACAAGCCGAAGGTATACCGGTTGCGCCGCGACGTAAAGAGATGCGCATACAGGATCGCGGCCGGCATACTGGCCAAATGCACGAATTCGCCCGAGGAGTTCTCGTAGACACAGAAGAGAACCAACGCCCAGACAAAAAACAACATCAAGAAAGAAAGAAACTGCCGCGAGCGCAGACTGTCTTCATGTTCATGGGTCCGGATATTGGCAAAAGCAATGACCACCAGGATCACGGTATAGATCAATGATAACCAGTCGGCCCATCTCCCTTCCAGATCGAAATGCGTAAAACCAAAGTCCGAAAGCGAAACCAAAGAGGTCGTAAACAAAGAAAAATCCATCTCCCACACGGCCCAGCCCAGGACAAACCAATATACGGTCAGTACGCCCAATACAGAGGATATGAATGTCTTGGGCGTAAGCGAACGGAAATTATACATGCCGATCCAGAACAACGGAAGGAACCACAATATATGCACCCAGAAAAGGCTACCGAAAGCAATCAGTAAAGCCGTTTTGAAGGTGCGCACCATAGAAAACGGATCATGATAAGAGGTAAACAACTGGTAGATAGCCAGCAACATACAAAAGACACCGATCGAAGTCGCTTTCAGCGGAAAAAAGTTCGGGTTCGTACTCGACAACAAGGCAAACAATAATAAAGGAAGAAAAGTCTTTTCCCGGATCAATACCAAGGCATAATTGAAGCGATAGAGCAGATAGCCTGCTCCGCCCATCAGGACAAACCCCAGGATATAGGCAAACAATTTATCCGGAAAAAGCCCGCAGAGCCGATCCCAAAAAAGAGTACCACTCGATTCTTCCGCAACCGGGTACCCCAGAGAAACAGCATATCCGGCTATCCAACAAACCAGGCAAATCGCAATCAGGTAAGTAAAAACAGCCGGATGATCGTATGTTCTTTTTCTTTGTCGCTCCATCTTTGTGAAAAAATTATGAATTATGAATTATGAATTATGAGAAAAGGAGATAACCCAGTTCTCATAATTCATAATTCATAATTGTTTGACCTATAGGTCAAAGCCTATATCCGTGCGGAAATATTTCTTGTCAAACCGGATCTGGTTGGCGGCTTTAAAGGAATGGAGTAAAGCCTCTTCTTTGTCTTTTCCGTACGAGCTGACAGCGATCACGCGGCCGCCACTTGTCAGGATCTTCCCGTCGGATTCTTTCGTCCCGGCGTGAAAAACAATAGTTGCCGGATCCACCTCATCCAGTCCCGTAATCACTTTATCTTTCTCGTACGCTTCGGGATAGCCGCCACTCACCAGCATAACCGTCACAGCGGCACGGGGGTCTTCCTCCAGTGTCTTTTCTTTCAGATTGCCCTGCGCCACCCCTTCCAACAGGTCGACCAGGTCGCTCTGGATACGCAGCATCACCACTTCCGTCTCCGGATCGCCCATGCGGCAATTGTATTCAATCACCATCGGTTCCCCTTTGACGGAGATAAGGCCCAGAAATATAAATCCTTTATAATCGATATGTTCCGCTTTCAGCCCGTCAACCGTAGGGCGAACAATACGCTCCTCTACCTTTTGCATGAAAAGGCTGTCGGCAAACGAAACCGGGGAGACCGCGCCCATGCCTCCGGTATTCAATCCGGTATTCCCTTCGCCAATGCGTTTATAATCCTTGGCATACGGCAGGATCTTATAGTCGTTGCCATCGGTGACCACAAAGACGGAGCACTCGATACCATCCAGAAATTCTTCGATCACCACCGTCCGGCTGGCCTCTCCGAACATGCCGTCCAGCATCCCGCTCAATTCCTTTTTGGCCTCTTCCAGGCTATCGATGATCAACACACCTTTTCCGGCTGCCAGCCCATCCGCTTTCAACACATAAGGGGCATTCAGTTCTTCCAGAAAGGCATAACCCTCGGCCAGGTTTTCAGCCGTGATGCTTTTATATCTTGCCGTCGGAATATCATGCCGTTGCATAAAAGCTTTGGCAAAGTCTTTACTGCCTTCCAACTCTGCGCCTGCCTTACTCGGGCCGATCACCGGAATAGCCGCAAGCGCGGGGTCCTGTTTGAAGAAGTCATACACCCCTTTGACCAATGGATCCTCCGGTCCGACCACCACCATCGTGATGGCATGATCCAGGACAAAAGCTTTGATCGCTTCAAAATCGTCCGCTTTCATCGGTACATTGATGCCTACGGATCCCGTTCCGGCATTACCGGGTGCGATATATAACCGGTCCGTTTTCGGACTTTGTTTCATCTTCCACGCCAACGCGTGTTCTCTCCCTCCGGAGCCAAGCAGTAAAATATTCATCTTTTTATTGTTTAATGTTTAATGATTAACCGTTTGTACCAACCAGGCTTCCTCCTGAAATTAACAATTAATCATTAATAATTAGTACTGATGCGTTAAAAATTTGAATTAAATAAATCCAATTGCTCTTTGACATTTTGTTTTGAATTGACTTGAAATTCGGTAAGCAGTTC
>NZ_JAQFIN010000010.1 GCF_029504695.1 Parabacteroides sp. PF5-6 | reverse complement strand
CCGATGGTACTGCTCACAAGGTGGGAGAGTAGGTAGCTGCCGTTTTAAGTAGAAGAGCTTGTTTCCGAGAGGGGGCAGGCTCTTTTTGTTTTTAGGAATTCATAGGAATTCATAAGAGCTTAAGAACTCATAGGAACTCATAAGAATTCATAAGAACTCATAAGAGCTTAAGAACTCATAGGAACTCATAGGAACTCATAAGAGCTCATAAGAGCTTAAGAACTCATAGGAACTCATAAGAATTCATAGGAATTCATAGGAATCCTAGGAGGGCTAGGGGATAGGGCACGCAGATGACGCAGACTAAAGCACAGATGACCGCAGATTATTATTGTTTATAATTTTATCTGCGGTCATTTGTGCTTTATCTGCGTCATCTGTGTGTTATAATAGGATTAAGGGATGAGATCTTATGAGTTCTTATGAGTTCCTATGAATTCTTATGAGTTCTTATGCTCCTATGAGCTCTTATGAGTTCCTAAGGGTGATTTGGATGATGGCGCCGTAGGGGGGCATGTGGTTGAAGGCGTCTTTGATGGCGTAGTGGCCGGCGTAGATGCGGGCGCAGGTGAGGACGCCGCCGTGGGCGAAGAGGCATACTTTTTGCAGGTTGCTGGCTTTGAGCTTTTCCAGGAAGGTGGCTACCCGGTGGTAGAGGTCGTTCATGGATTCGCCTTGTGGGGCGGCGATGTTTACCCAGTCGTCGAACCAGGCCTTCGAGCGGGGATCTTCCGCTAAGTCGTCCCAGGATTTCATTTCCCATTCGCCGAAGTTGATTTCTTTAAGATCGTCTATCCGTTCCGCTTCCGGGTATCCGCAGAAAGTAGCCAGACGCACACAGCGCGACAGGGGGCTGGTGTATACTTTATCGAAAACGTGTATTTTGAGATTTTCTTTGACGATTGCTGCCTCTTCTTCGAAGGTAGGGCGGAGGGGGACGTCGGTCTGTCCGTAGGTATACCCCTGGGGGACGTCGACGGAGGTGTGTCTGATCAGGTAGATTTCCATTTTTAATGATTAATGATTAATGATTAATGATTAATTAGAAGGAGGAGTGAAGGATGAGTGTAAAGCCAAAGAGAAAACTTAGTTCACAGAGTAAGAAGGTGGCGCCGCAACAGTCGCCGGTATAGCCGCCAATCTTCTTTTTCATGAATGCGGTCAGGATGAAGAAGGTGATGACCGGGAAGAGGATGGCGGCGAAGAGATACCCTTCGACCAGGATGCAGAGCGGCAGGCAGCCAAAGAAAAGAATGATACCGTATTCTTTCCAATTCATGGGGCTGTAGACCGTTTTTATCTTGGCGTCTTCTTCTTGTCGCGCGTAGGGTAGCCGGTTGATAATCATACCTGCCATCATCTTCGCGAAAGGCTCTCCCACTAATAGTGCGATGACGATACATTCAATGGGCATCGAAGCGAGTAGATGGAAGTAAAAGAGGAAATAGACGATCAATCCGATCACGCCGTACGTTCCGATATGAGAATCTTTCATGATAGTAAGGATGCGTTCCCGGGACGTTCCTCCGCCAAAGCCATCGAGAAAGTCGGCCAGTCCGTCTTCGTGCAGGCATCCGGTGATCAGTAGGCGTGTGAGGATTGCCAGGAGCAAGGGAATGTTCCCCGGCAGCACTTGGGCGGCGAGAAATAGTACGCCTACCGAGCAAGCGGCCGTCAGCCAGCCCGTCAACGGCCAGTAGGGAACCACCCTTTTGAAATGTTCTGCCGGCACCTCCGCCAATCTCCAGAAAGGCAGGCGGGTAAAGAAGATCAATGCAGCCAGTACTTGTTTCATCCTTAGAAATATTTGGTGATCGCCGCCTGCGAGAAACTGTGCATCTCGTTGATCATGCGCACGGCAGAGTCGACGACCGGGTAAGCACAAAGCGCACCCGACCCTTCGCCCAAGCGGAGACCCAGATTCAGGAGCGGCTTAACCCGCAATACCTCCAACAGTTGTTTATGTCCCGACTCATCCCCGCAATGTCCGAAGATACAATAGTCGAGCACTTCCGGATAGAGCCGTGAAGCCGCCAGTATGCAGTTTGTCATGATAAAGCCATCGATCAGTATGACCATCTTCAACTCCGCCGCGCGAAGCATTCCACCTACCGCCATCACCATCTCGTATCCGCCGAAGTAGGCCATGATTTCTTTCACCTCATCGCTTCCGGAATAGTTATCCAATGCCTGCTGTAAGGTGTTCAGTTTATGGAGAACCCCTACTTTGTCGAGCCCACTCCCGGCGCCCACGCATGCGGCGAGCGGAATACCCGTCAGGCAAGTCATCCACATGCTCGAGGCCGCCGTATTGCCTACGCCCATCTCCCCAAAGCTAATAACATTGCAGCCTTCGTTGTAGCAGTCGGTCACGATTTCGGCGCCGTAACGCACTGCCTGTTCCATCTCTTCCGCGGTCATTGCCGCCTCGTATCGGAAGTTGCGCGTTCCTTTGTGTACCTTCCGGTCGATCAGTTGCGGGATCTTGGGAAAATCAAAGTCGACACCCCCATCCACGATCTTCAGCTCCACCCCGTGCTGGCGGGCCAGAAAGCAGATGCCGGCGCCCCCATTGAGGAAGTTATGAATCACCTGCCGCGTCACCTCCTTGGGCGATTGACTCACCCCCTCATCGGCAATGCCATGATCGGCCGCATAGATCACATTCACCGGATGCCGCAGGGCCGGATTTAACGACTGTTGGATCCATCCGATCTGCAACGCCAGTTCTTCCAGGCGTCCCAATGATCCTTTGGGTTTGGTCAGGTTATCGATCTTTTCCTGCAGGGCAGGCAGGATTTGTTTGGAGGGGGATTCGATGTGGAACATGGGTTTTCAATTACGAATTAACAATTACGAATTACGAATTATGAGATAACTTTCAACTTTCAACTTTCAACTTTTAACTTTCAACTGCATTGGAATGCCGCTGACCATCAGGATGACTTCGTCGGCGCGGGAGGCGATGTATTGGTTGACCCAGCCTTGCAGGTCGTTGAACTTGCGTTGCAAGGGATCGGTCGAGACGCCACCCAACCCTACTTCGTTGGTGACAAAGATAAAATGCGCATCCTGTTGGGTCAATCGGTCGAACTCTTCCGTCAGCAGTTTCAGGGAGAGGTCGACATCGCTATGGCTATCGTAGAAGAAGTTCGTCGCCCAGAGCGTCACGCAGTCGATCAAGACCACCTCGCCCTCCAACAGGTGGCGACTCAGGTATTTCTCTTCTTCGATATTCATCCATTCCGACCCGCGGTCGCGTTGATGGCGGAGGATCCTCTCGCGGAATTCCTCGTCCCAAACCCGTGCCGTGGCGAGATAAAAAGGCTTTGCCGTCAGCGACAAGGCCAGCTTCTGCGCGTAGCTGCTTTTGCCCGATCGTTGTCCGCCTGTGATCAATGTGATATGTTTCATATTTAGATAAAGAGAATAAGTGTTACGATTAGTCCCATCACCAATTCGGTATGGCTGTTCACCTGGATGGCTGTCAGCATATCTTCGGTGGTCAGTAGGCGTGGATTATCTCCGATATACGGTTTCTCCACGGCCTGCCCGAAGTAGTTATGTGTGCCCCCGAAGCGACAGTCGAGGATCGCCGCCAGGGCTGCTTCCGGATAACCGGCATTGGGACTGGCATGGGCTCGGCCGTATCGGGCGACAAACGCGCGTTTGTTCCAGTTGCCCGAGACGAAAAGCATCAGGTAAGCCGTCAGTCGGGCGGGGATATAATTCGCCAGGTCGTCGATCTGGGCGGCCGCGCGGCCGAAGTCGATATAGCGTTCGTTTTTGTAGCCGATCATCGAGTCGAGCGTATTGATCATCTTGTAGGCCAGCATGCCCGGCAAACCCAATAACAGATACCAGAACATCGGCGCGATCACCCCGTCACTCAGGCTCTCGGCCAGCGATTCCAGTGCGGCGGTGCGGATCTCCTGATCGTTGAGCTGTGAAGTATCCCTTCCGACGATGCGTGACAGGCGTTCGCGCCCTTCGCCGGTACTTCGGTCGACGGCGGCAAAGACCCCTTTCACCTCATCGATCAAGGTCTTTCCCGACAGGCAGAAAAACACGCCCAAGCCGATCAACAGGAAATAAAACAAGGAATGGACACGTGCCGCCCAGAGTAGGATGTGTTGGCTGATCAGGAACACCCCCACAATCAGCGTGAGGCTGAAGATCGTTCCTTTCAGCCAGCGGTCGTTCGCTTTGTTGAACGTTTTCTCCCCTTCGGCAATGATGCGCCCGAAGATTGCGATGGGATGAAGTCGTCCGCCCGGATCGCCCAGCGCCCGGTCCAACAGCCATCCGCCGAGAAAAGGAATCAACCGGTACAGATGAGATGAGTGGAAAAACCAATGCATTATCGTATAGTTTTGCTCAAAGATAGTGAAAGCCGAACGCAGAAGCAAGCTTGCTTGATTATGTTGAGGCGCATCCTATCTTCGATTTGCAGAAACAAAGATAGGAAGATTCTCCTAAAAGAGGTAACACATAAAAGTTTTCACTGCACCTTCACCTTTCACCCGGTCGTCAGATCCCTGTATTGATCGGCATTCCGGGTGAAGGCTTTCGCTTAAAAAAGGAGTTGGGTAAAAAGGCCGCCGGCTTTTTGAAAAAGGCCGCCGGCCTTTTGGAAAACCCTGCCGGCCTTTTGGAAAAGGCTGCCGGCTTTTTCAAAAGGTAAGGCTCACTTCCGCGCCGAACTGCAGGGGTTTGCCGCGTTGTACGTATTGTTGTTTGTTCCAGGACGATTCGAAAGAGAAAGCGGCGTATTGCGTATCGGTCAGGTTACGTCCCCAGAGGTTGAAGTTCACCGCTCCTTTGCGCACACCGACTTTGGCATTGAGTTGACAGTAGAAGTCCTGCGCCAGGTCATTGGCTTCCGACCAGAAGATCTTGCCCGCGCCGGTCAGTTGGGCCGAGGCCGTGAACTGATCCAACCAACAATTGCGCAATAATTTGGTATAGCCCGTGCCCAGGCTAAGCGTATGCCGCGGGGTGTAGGGGATATAGTTGCCGGCGAAGTCTTCTTTGCCGTTATCGTAATCGCGGAAGGTCGCATGGGTGTAGCCGTAGTTCAGGTCGGCACTCCATCCCGGCAGGAGTTGGGCGCGCAGGGAGAGTTCCGCCCCGTAGCTTTCGGCCTTGCCTGCATTGGTCAGGATACGCCCGTTGCCGCTGGCGACAAACTGCGTGAGTTGCACATCGCGGATATCCATATAAAAGAGGGTCAGTTCGGCTTGCAACCGGTCTTTGACCAGTTCGCTGCGTACGCCTAACTCATAGTTCCAGCTCTGTTCCGGTTTGTAAGCCACCACATCCTCGATGGCTGCCGGCTCACGGATCTCCATATTGGGCATCATGGACTGGAAGGCCGACATGATGTCGTATTGCATCTGCGACTGCATCACATCGGCGGAAGACTGCACGTTATAACCGCCCGTTTTGTATCCTTTGGCCACAGAGAGGTAGGTGAAGGTGCGCGGCGTACATTCGTATTTCAGGGAGACCTTGGGCAACAGCTGCCAGAAGTCCTGCGTAGTCGACAGGTCGATCACCGTCTCGTCGTACATCGCGGAGATATCCGTCGGAACGGGCATATTACCCATCTGCATACCCAGGTGCATCTTGCCGTTACTTTGGTATTTCATCTCTTGCTTTTCATAGTCGAGCCGTATACCTGCCGTGAGTGAGAGCCCTTCGGTAAAGAGGTTGTTCAAGGTCGACTGATGAAACAAAGCCGCGCCGTACGACGGGGTATCGAACGTGCCGGGGATATACAATTCTTCGTCTAAGATGGTCAGTGTCGGCATTTTGGGATACGACTCTTTCAAGCGGTCGAATACCGGTTGCAGGATCAGACCTATGCCATCGTCCTTGAAAGTCACCGGCCCTTCGGTTTTCAGGCTGTTATGGAAGCCATAGAGTCCGAACGACCATTGATAGTCGCTCCGGCTGTTGCTGCGGATGGCGATTTCTTCGCTGAATGCTTTCTGTTTCTGTTTCTGATTGAGGGTAAAGACCGAGAGCGTATCGTAGTCCTGGTCCATCTGCATATCGTCTTTCAGCCATTGATAACCGGTGGTGCTGGTCAGGACGAAGCGATCAGTCTTGTATTCGAGGAAAAGGTGGTTGGCCAGCATATCCCGCGTGTAACCACAGGGATCATTGATCTGCACCGGCGCGATCTCACCCGTCGCCGTGTTGTATTTGCCGTAAGGAAAAGCGCCCTGATCGGCGTAATCGTACGAAAAGGTGTAGGCGGCCAGGAGTTGGGGTGTGATCTGCCAATCGAGTTTGAAGCGTCCGCCGGCGGATTCCTCGTGGTCGGCCTTGCGGCCGGTATAGGCATTGGTGAAATAGCCGTCGTTGCGGTCGTAATAGCCGCTGACGGAAAGGCCGACGGTCTCGCTCAGTTTATTGTAATGCGAAGCCTTGGCTTTGAACTGTCCGTAGTTGCCTCCCGAAACGGAAAGTTTGGTCCCTTGAAATTGAAAAGGGGAGAGGGTATGGATATTCACGATGCCGCCCATGGCGTTACGCCCGTAGAGCGTGCCCTGTGGCCCGCGTAATACTTCGATGCGTTGGATATCGGTCAACTCAAAGTCGAATGAGCTCTTGTCCAGGTAAGGAATATGATCGACATAGAGGCCGATCGACTGCCCGCTGCTGCGTGCGCCGATGCCGCGGATATAGATGGCCGAAGTCAATTTCGAGCCGTAGTCGGGCATATACAGGTTGGGTACGAACGAACTGATATCTTTCAACGCGTCGATCTGCCGGCCGGCGATCATTTGCGGCGAGAGCAGGGTGACTGATCCCGGCAGCCGTCGCAGGTCGTTCGTCTCTTTGGTGGAAGAGGTGATCACCACTTCTTCCATATTGAACGTGCGGATCGTGTCGTTTTCGTGTGTAGAGATACCGTCGGCCTTCAAGCCGCTTGTCGTAAGTGCCAGTGCGGCACAACAGAGAATGAGTTCGCGTTTCATTTGTGCTGTTTAATTTTTTCAGTTGCAAAGAAACGGCAAATAGGCGGGATGGGCAATCACTACTTTTAGTGATTTTCCATTAAATAGGATAGTAGAGAACGCAGAAGACGCAGAGAGCGTAAATCTGCGCTCTCTGCGTCTTCTGCGTTCTGTAATACCAATTACTTATTGGCTAGTCCTGCTCAAAGTGGATCTTGGCATGCGAGCCGTCGCAGAAGGGTTTGTTTTTCGAATGTCCGCAGCGGCAGAGGCCTTTCGGGCCGGTAACCATTTCTTCACTCCCGTCTTTGCGGATCATCCGAAACTCACCGGTCAGGATATACGGGCCTCCCGGCGTTTCTTTCACGACTACTAAATTGTTCTTGTTGTCCATAATCAATCTTTTTAATACCTGTTTATCTATCTATTAGTACAACAAGAAACGATGCGGAAAGGTTTATTCGCTCTTCACCGACTCCGCCGGATTCGCCGTAGCCCCCCGGTAGCAGTTGAGACTCACCACGCCCATGATCACCGTCAAGACGAACACACCGCAGATCAGGTACAACACAAACGATAGCGAGGTCTTCTCCGAGAACTGCTGCTGCCAGCGGCTTGCCACATAGGCGGCTACGCCACAACCCAGGATCAAGGCCGGCACAGCGATGCGCGAGATGTCACGCACAAAGAGATAAAGGATATCGCGCACGCGGGCACCGTTCACTTTGCGCACGGCGGTTTCCTTGCGGCGACGGTTCATCTCATCGTTCGTATAACCCATCAAGCCGATCAGGGCGATTATCAGCGCCACGATGCCTCCGGCCATCAAGGAGTCGCGATATCGGCGCGAATCGGTGTACAGGCTCATCAATTCATTGGGATAGGAATACACCTGGATCTCTTTGTTGGGAAGCAGCTGACTCAGTACATCAGTCACCGCCTGGATGTTCTCCGCCGTCATCTGGTGGAAACGGATCAATATGACCTCCGCGGGCTCGCTGCGGTAGAACATCACACTGGCACGGGGATCTTCATGCCCGATCGCCCCCATCCGGAAGTCTTCATACACCCCACAGATCTTATATGTATCGTTTGAGTTGCGGCTATGTTCGGTCAGGGCGAAATCCTTGCCGATCGCCCCGTCGGACCAGTCGGCGTGCGCGCTGATCTTCTCCAGGAAACGACGGCTGACCATCACCTCACGCGAAGAAGGTATATCCTCCGTAAACGTACGACCTTCCACCACAGGGATTTCCATCAACTCATGGTATCCATTGCTTACGAAATAGTAATCGGCGATATTGAACAGATCGTTATCATTGCCCGGCAGCATCACATTATTGCCCGAAGCCCAGTGGAGCGGCAATTGCCAACAAGAAGAGACCGCTGAGACTTCCGACAGGCGTCCAATCTCATCCAGTGCTTTCTGCCGCATATCATCCTCTATGCCGCCGAGCGTGACATACGCCAGGTCCTTATATTCGTAACCCGGATCGTCGTTGATCATATAGGTGTACTGCCGGCCGATCACCACCAAGAGTGCAATCAGAAAACCGGTAGCGACAAACTGTACAAACAGAAGCCCCAACTTCCAGAACCGTTTGTTCTCGCGGTAGTTGCGGAAAGCCGAAGCGATCGGCACGCGGGAATAAAGATAACCCGGTACCAGTCCCGCTACGAAGAACACCACCACGCAGACGCCCAACAAAAACATACATGCCCGCCAGCTAAAGAGCATATCCAGCGTTGCCGACAACAAATCTTCGATCTTACTCTGGAACGCCAAAATCAGGATCACGGCCACTACCAGCGAAGCCAATAGGTCTATCAATGTTTCCAACAGCATCTTCCGATAGATCGAACCGTCGGAAGCCCCGTAACACTTATTGACCGCCATCTCCTTCGAACGGTTCACCAACGAAGAGATCACAATCAGGATATAGTTCATCACCGCCGTAAAGATCAACGCGAAAGCCAGGAGCGAGAGCAACTTGAACATGCGTTTGATCTCCGGCGTGCCTTTATGCAGTTCCAAGAGCGGATTCAAGCGGTAGCTGAAATCGACAAAGATCTCGCGCAGCTTCTCCATCGGCTGGTTCTTCTCCTGCATACGCACGATACTGGGGGCTATGTCTTCGGGCGTTACGCCGGGACGTAGTTTCACATAGCCGATATAGCGGTCGTTGCCCATCCAGTTATCCCTGCCGTCCCACGTAAAGCTGGCGATCGAAGGCAGCGACAGGATCACCTCGTAGTTCAGGTGTGAGTTGAGCGGCATATCTTCAAAGACACCCCCGATCGTAACGTTCTTGCCCGGATGGTTCTCCAGCTGAATCACCCGCCCCACCACCGTGGAGACCCCACCCATACGCTCGGCAATCGAACGCGGGACCAAGGCATGCATCGGCGTGGCCAATACTTCTTTGGCATCACCCGCCAACATCGGACGGGGAAATACATCGAACAGGCAACTATCGGCCAGAATGAACCGTCCTTTATACTTATGGTTATCGTCTACCGTAAAGAAAACAGTAGGCGTATAGTAGATCCAGGTGAAACGCGTGGCCACTTCCACCTCGGGGATCTCCATTCTCATTCCGGGCGCAATGCCACCGCTCACCTGCGGATACTCCCGTGCCTCTTCATCTTCCCCTTCCCGTTCGGCATTCGTAGCCAGCTGAAAGATCCGATCCCCATCGGGAAAGAAGTCATCATACGACTGCTCCAGATAGACCTTGGCAATCAACACCAACCCCATCGCCAGCCCAACGCCCAGCGAAATAATCTTTATCACGTTGCTCCTGCCCCGTTTGAAGAGCGTGCGGAACAATACTATCAACTGATCCATCATGATTTCCTTTCTTATTTGCAGTGTTTAGTCTAACACCAATACTTCGTTATTCTTATAGCTTTCGTAGCTCGAAACGATCACGCGTTCGCCCGGTTCGAGGCCTTCCAATACTTCGTAGTACTGCGGATTCTGCCGTCCGATACGGATCTGGCGGCGATGGGCTTTCTTACCTTCTTTATCCAAGACGAAGATCCAGCTTCCGCCTGTGTGTTGGAAGAAGGTGCCTTTGGGGATCAGGATGCCCTCGGTGGGCTGTCCCAGTTCGAGATTGATATAATAGGTCTGTCCGCTGCGGATGTTATCGGGACGTTCGCCCACAAAGAGGAACTCGGTGCGGAACTTACCTTCGCGCACTTCGGGGAATACCCGGCGGATGGTCAGGTTGAACGTACTGCCCTGGCGTTCGAACGTCGCGTTCAGGCCGGCGCGTACCCGGTCGATATAATGCTCGTCGATCTGCGCTTCGATCTTATAGTCCGATAGGTCGTTGATCTGCCCGATCATCTGTCCCGCGCCGATATTCTGTCCCAGGACGACATTCAATAAGCCCAGTTCACCGTCGATCTGCGAACGCACACTCAGGTTCTCCCGCCGCTGGCGGATCAGGCGCATATTCTGCTGCATGCTCTCCATATTCTCTTCCATCTGGTCGATCTGCAACGAACGGTAGATCGAATCCTGGTAGATCCGTTCGGTGATCAATGCGTTCTTGCGCACCGACAGGTCGTAATCTTCTTTGGCTTTGAGGAATTCCTCGCGGGAGATCAGTTCTTCTTTAAAGAGTTTCTCGTATTGCTCGTATGTACGGCGCAGGCGCGAGGTCTCCATATCCACCTGCAACTTCGTGTTCTCATTGTCCAAGCGTTGCTGCTGCATGGTGATCTGCGTGTTACGCAGGATATTCATCTGCTCGGTCAGGTTCGCTTCCGAGGTGAGGATCGACAATTCCAGGCTCGAGTTCGACAGGCGAACGATCACATCGCCTTTCCTGACCTGCGAACCTTCTTCCACGACCTTCTCTTCGACAATCCCGCCTTCCTGCGGGCTGAGCTGTACGACCGTGATCGGCTGCACATTCCCGTCGATACGCACAAAGTCATTGAACATCGCTTTCGTCACATTGCCGATACTGATGCCCCGGGCATCCACCCGCAGCGTCGACGAATGATCGCCAAAAATGATCCAACCCAATAACACCAGAAACAACGCGCCTCCCCCAATGTAAGGAAGATGTTTCTTCTGTATCCCTTTCTTCTTTTCTAACTTTATATCCATCGTATTCTAATTGTTAATTGTTAATTCTTAATTGTTAATTAGCGCAAGCGCATGTTCTAAATTGTCAATTGTTAATGCTCAGTTTACCGCTTGCGCAATTAACAATTAACAATTAATCATTAATCATTAATTAGGGATTTCCCCTTGTAATATTCCACTTCCCTGCATTTCATGTAGTAAGTAAGCCGCTTCAACAGGAGGTTGGCTTTGGATTGGATCAACAGGTTACTGCTGGTCTGCACGTCGAGCGGGCTCATCAGGCCTTCTTCAAACTTGCGCAGGGTCACCTGGTAGGCATACGCATCCGCATCCTTTTTCTTTTCCATCTGGATGGTTTCTTTCAACAGGCCTTCGCGTTCGAGTACCGCCTTTTCGATGGCTGTCTGCAGTTCGCGCAAGATCTCCGTCTGCTGTTCCTGGGCGATGCGCATATTGTTGCGCGCCCGGCGGATCGACGTTACCTTAGTTAACCGGCTGAACAACGGCAGGCTCAGGGAGAATCCCAACGATTCGCGGCGTTTGTTTTTGAACTGGTTCGAGAAAGAAGCCCCCGGATCGGTTGCTTTCAGGTCTTTATAATAATCGGTATAGACACCGCCCCAGAACGAGATGGTGGGAAAGAGTTTGCCTTTTTCGATCAGGTGTTGCATCCGCGCGGCATCCACTTGATATTCGGCTTGCAACGCCGTCGGATTGCTCCCCTGGGCGTAAGCGAAGATCTCCTGGGCGTCGTCGTCCGACAACAAGGCTGCATTCACTTCGTCAAGGGCATCGATCGACAGGGGTTCTTCCGCGGGATAATTCATATAGTTCTTCAACGTCAATACGGCTACATCGTAGAGGTTACGCTGGTTGATGCGGAAATAATCGTCGGCAGCCACCTGGGCTTCGACCTGTGCCAGTTCGGCTTTGCCTTTCAGGCCGAGTTCAACCATACGCTCCGTCTGCAACGCCGTCTGCAGGCTCTCTTCGAGCTTCTCTTCGGCGTAAGTCACGGTGCCCTGGTAGTACAACACATCGACATAAGCCGACATGATCAGGATCGCCAGGTCGTCTTTTTGTTTCTGTACGTTAGTCATACCCAGTTGGCGGTTGACCTTTGCCAGGCGCCAATTGTTGATCAGCTGTCCACCGTTGAAGATCGGCAGGCTTGCGTTCAATCCATAGGAGTTCGAGAAATTCGTCGTGTTGATATAGTTGTAACTATCGTCCACACTACGCCCGAAACCCCAACCGGCTTCCGTCTGCGCCGTCACCGAAGGCAGGAACGAAGCCAGCGACTGCCGGTATTCCGCTTTATAGGTGTTATGCGTATGTTGCTTTTGTTTCACCTTCGGACTGTTCTCCACCGCGTAGCGCATGCAGTCGTCCAAGGTCCACACCCGTTCCTGTGCCCCTGCGGCCCAGATCAGGCATCCCATGATTGCTGTCAGTATAACTTTCTTTCTCATCGCTTTGTTCTTTTCTTACCCATCCCCAAGCAAAGAATGTGCCAAAAGCTACAAGCCGCATACAGTCAGTCTTTTAGCAATCTTCTCCGCACAACCCATTGTCAAATTATTAGACAGCGCTGTAAAAGAATTTGACACCCACGCGCTTTCAACGCTCTTGTCCTTACAGAACGACCGCATTGAGGCAGGACTATTTGTTTGTTGATAACCGTCAACACATTTCAAAATCGGGCGTTTCGGAATAGCACATTTTCGAACCTAAACGTTATCTTTGTTCCTTAAATCGAAGATAGGATAAGATTAAAATTCGCGAAATGGCTAAACAAGGTACAATACTGGTTGTCGACGATAACAAAGCGATTCTCACGGCCGTGCAGATGTTATTGGCGACAAGCTTTGAAAAGGTGATTACCATCACTACGCCCAATAAAATCAAATCGGTATTCAGTAGTGAGAAAGTCGATGTGGTGCTCTTGGATATGAATTTCAGCGCCGGTATCAATAGTGGCAATGAAGGGCTCTTTTGGTTGAGTGAGATCAAGAAAGAGTATCCGGCGCTGCCGGTTGTGCTTTTCACGGCCTATGCCGATATCGACCTGGCGGTGCGGGGAATCAAAGAAGGGGCGGCCGACTTTGTGGTCAAGCCCTGGAACAACCAGAAACTGATCGAGTCGCTTCAGATGGCTATCCTTTCGCGCAAAGGTTCCGGCAGCAAAACGCAAGGCAAAGGCAAAGCGTTGGTATCTCAGGAGAGCGGCATGTTCTGGGGCGAGAGTGCAGCGATGCAACAATTGCGCAACCTGATCGAGAAGGTCGCCGTTACGGATGCCAATCTATTGATCACCGGCGAGAACGGGACGGGGAAAGAGATGCTGGCGCGCGAGATCCATCTATTCTCCAACCGCAAACACCAGGCGATGGTCTCGGTCGATATGGGGGCGATCACGGAAACACTCTTCGAAAGCGAACTCTTCGGGCATGTCAAAGGCGCCTTTACGGATGCCCGCGCCGATCGTCCCGGAAAATTCGAAGCGGCCGACAATAGTACGCTCTTCCTCGATGAGATCGGTAACCTGCCTTATCACCTGCAGGCGAAACTGTTGACTGCGATCCAGCAGCGTTCGGTGGTCCGGGTGGGAAGCAATACGCCTATCCCCGTGAATATCCGCCTGATCAGTGCGACGAACCGCGACCTGCGGCAGATGGTCGACCAAGGGCAGTTCCGCGAAGACCTTTTATACCGGATCAATACGATCCATGTCGAGATTCCTCCCTTGCGCGAGCGTCCGGAGGATATTGTTCCTTTGTCGGAGATCTTCCTACTCAAGTATGGTAATATCTATAATAAACCGGCTCTTCAGCTCTCGGCCGATGCCAGGGAGAAGCTGAAAGAGCAGTCCTGGTTCGGCAACATCCGTGAGTTGGAACATACGATCGAGAAAGCGGTGATCATCAGCGATTCCGATACCCTCGATGCGACCGCTTTCCATTTCCCCAAGAAACAAAAAACGGAGCTGCCGGAGGCTACGACCCTGGAAGAGATGGAATACAATATGATCAAGAGCGCCATGGATAAATACGGCGGCAACCTGTCGATGGTCGCCAGCCAACTGGGTATTTCCCGGCAGACGCTTTATAACAAAATAAAGAGATATGAACTCTAAACAAGATGCGTACCTTCTTTCGTCGTATATACAATAGTTTATTCTTCCGGTTGCTGCTGTTGGTGGCTTTCACGGTGGGGCTGACATGGTTTGTGTTGGCTAAAGACTGGACCTGGGTGGTGTTTCTGGCTATCGGATGGCTTCTCGCACTGTTGATGGTGCGCAGCTTGTACCGCCAAAACGCACGCAAGGTCGCTTTTATGTTCGATGCGATCGACAATAGCGATTATGCGTTCAAATATGCGACCAAAGGAAGCTCGTCGGATGATAAGCTGGTCAGCAAATCGCTGAACCGCATCACGCAGATCCTTTTCCAGGCCAAAGCCGATGCGATACAGAAAGAGAAATACTACGAGTTGATCATGGACTCGGTCAATACCGGCATTATCGTCTTGGATGACGAGGGTTATATCTACCAGACAAACAAAGAAGCGTTGCATCTGTTGGGCATGAATGTCTTCACGCACGTCAAGCAACTGGCCAAGGTCGATGCCGGCGTCGAGAAACTCTTGCGCAATATACAGCCGGGGGAGAAGCACCAGCTCTCGTTCTCCAACGAACGGGGCACGATCAACCTCTCGGTCCGCGTTTCCGAGATGACACTCCAGACCAAGCATGTGCGGATCGTCGCCATCAACGATATCAACAGCGAACTGGATGAAAAGGAAATCGACTCCTGGATCCGGCTGACCCGGGTGTTGACGCACGAGATCATGAACTCCGTCACGCCGATCACCTCCCTGAGCGAGACGTTGTTGTCTATCCATTCGGAGGTGAACGATGAGATCCGCAGTGGCTTGGAGACGATCGGGGCAACCGGCAAGGGTTTGATCTCGTTTGTGGAGTCGTACCGGAAGTTTACGCATATCCCGACACCCGACCCTTCGCTTTTCTATGTCGGCAAGTTCCTCGACCGGATGGTTCAGTTGGCCAGGCATCATAATCACTTCCCCCTGATCGACATCCGGGTGACGATCGAACCCGAAGACCTGATTATCTATGCCGATGAGAACCTGATCACGCAGGTGGTCCTGAATCTCCTGAAGAACGCCATGCAGGCCATTGGCGGCGAACGCAGTGATGGCGTGGTCGCCATCAACGCTTTTGTGAACGATCAGGAAGCGGTCATTATCGAGGTCAGCAATAACGGACCTATCATCCCCGCCGAAGAAGTGGAACATATCTTCGTGCCTTTCTTTACGACCAAAGAAGGCGGCAGCGGCGTCGGCTTATCTGTCTCCCGGCAGATTATGCGCCTTTCGGGGGGAAGCATCTCGCTGAAGACCGGGGCGAATATAAAAGAGACGAGGTTTGTGTTGACTTTCTCTTGAAAAGGGCCCTATTTAAGAGCTCAGGGCCCTATTTAAGAACTCATAGGAATTCATAAGAATTCATAAGAATTCATAGGAAGGGGGCTTCTTTTCTTATGAGCTCTTATGAGTTCCTATGAGTTCTTATGAGTTCCTATGATCTTATGAGCTCCTATGAATTCTTATGAGTTCTTAATGCCCCCCCTTTCTTAATAAAAAAACACTATCTTTGTAGTCTTTTTTTAAGCATATAATAGCACTGACAAGATGAGCGATAACAAAGTAATCGAAGAAGAAGGCAAAAAGAGCCTGAACTTTATTGAGACCATAGTAGAAAATGATCTGGCCGAAGGCAAAAACGGAGGAAGGATACAAACCCGCTTCCCGCCCGAACCCAACGGCTACCTGCATATCGGTCATGCCAAGGCGATCTGTCTGGATTTTGGGATTGCGGAAACCTATAAAGGGATTTGCAAACTCCGCTTTGACGATACCAATCCGGTGAAAGAGGATGTCGAATATGTCGATTCGATCATGGAAGATATCCAATGGCTCGGCTTCCAATGGGACGAAGTGGTCTACGCCTCCGATTATTTTCAGCAATTATATGACTTCGCCGTCGAACTGATCAAGAAAGACAAAGCTTACGTCGACGAACAGAGCGCGGAAGTTATCGCTCAGCAGAAAGGCACGCCAACCCAGCCGGGTGTGGAGAGTCCTTACCGCAACCGCCCGGTCGAAGAGAGCCTGGATCTGTTCCGCCGGATGAACGAAGGCGAGTTTGAAGACGGCAGCATGATCCTGCGGGCGAAGATCGACATGGCTTCGTCGAATATGCACTTCCGTGATCCGATCATCTACCGGATCATCACCAAACATCCGCATCACCGCACCGGTACCCAGTGGAAAGTCTACCCCATGTACGACTTCGCCCACGGGCAGAGCGACTACTTCGAAGGCGTCACCCACTCGTTGTGTACGCTTGAGTTCGAAGTGCACCGCCCACTCTACGATTACTTTATCGACCTGTTGAAGAAAGACGACAACTACCGCCCGCGGCAGACCGAGTTCAACCGTTTGAATCTCACCTATACGGTCATGAGCAAGCGGAAACTGCTTCAACTGGTGCAGGAAAAATTGGTGAACGGCTGGGACGACCCGCGTATGCCGACTATCTGCGGGTATCGCCGCCGGGGATTCACGCCGCAATCGATTCATAACTTCATCAAGAAGATCGGTTATACCAAATACGACGGCATCATCGACATCGCCCTGTTGGAACATGCGATCCGGGAAGACCTCAATATGAAAGCGCCCCGCGTGTCTGCCGTATTGGATCCCGTGAAGCTGATCCTCACCAACTACCCCGAAGGCCAGGTCGAGAGGATGGAAGCCATCAATAACCCGGAAGATCCGACAGCCGGCTCGCACGAGATCGCATTCACCCGCGAGCTCTATATCGAACGGGAAGACTTCATGGAAGAAGCGCCCAAGAAATTCTTCCGCCTGGCGCCCGACAAAGAGGTACGCCTGAAAGGGGCTTACATTATTAAATGTACCGGCTTCAAGAAAGATGAAAACGGCGTGATCCAGGAGATCTATGCCGAGTACGATCCGAACACGAAGAGCGGCATGCCCGACAGTGGCCGGAAAGTAAAAGGTACGTTGCATTGGGTCTCCGTCGAACATAGTTTGCCGGCCGAGGTGCGCCTGTACGACCGCCTCTTTATGGTCGAGAACCCCTCGGAAGAGAAAGACAAAGACTTCAAGGAACTCCTGAATCCGGATTCGTTGAAGGTATTAACGAACTGCCGCGTCGAAATGGAACTGCAGAAGGCAAAACCTTACGATCATTTCCAATTCCAACGCACCGGCTATTTCAATCTCGATCCCGACAGCCGGGAAGATAAACTGATCTTTAACCGTACGGTCTCCCTCAAAGACAGTTGGAGCAAGGTTAAAGGCAAAGAGTAATTTATTTGAATGAAAAAAGACCGAATCGCACTTCTTCGGGAACGTTATATCTCCGCCAAAAAGGAGTATAAAGAACCCTATTTCGATGCCGATGAGATCGATGATCTATTGAATAGCTTTGAAGAGCTGGGAGATTTCTCGCTCTACGGGGAGGTGTTGGCTTTGGGCCTGCGCCTTCATCCCGGGAATACGGCCCTGCAGATTCGACGGTGTCGCCAGTATCTTCTGAACGATGAGGTCGATAAGGCGTTGACGCTGATCCAGCAGATTGGCGAGAAAGGAAACCAGGACCTGGATATCCTGGAGATAGAATGTTATGCTACGGGGGAGAATTACGCGAAGGTGGTCGAACTGACCGAAGCCTTGATCGACCGTAAGGAAGATTACCTGGATCTCATGTTCGAATACATCACACCGATATTGAATGATGTGGAACTGTTTCACGCTGCGGCCGATTATGCCGAACGGGGCCTTCGACTCTTTCCCAAAAGCCTGATCCTCAAGGAAGAATTATGCATCGCATTGGAGAATACGGAAGACTTCGACCGGGCGATAGTCGTCTGCAATGAGTTGATCGACCTGAAACCGTATTCTTTCGATGAATGGTTTGCCCTGGGTCGCCTGTATGCCTATAAAGGGGACTACGAACATGCGATCGAAGCGTTCGACTTCGCGCTCACCTGCGACGATAGGGTGGTCGAACTAAAATTGCTTCTGGCCTATTGCCTCAGCAAAAACGGGAATTACGAGCGGGCGCTCGAGATCTGCCGGGAAGATCTGACCGACGAGATGTTTAAAGAGCGTGTTATCATGCTTATGGCGGAGTGTTATATCAAGATGAATGATCATGCGGCCGCCTACAAGCTGCTCAGAGATCGGATCGACGAAGCGCCTTTGGAGGTCTCTTCTTCGGTGTATATGCAGTTGATGGGCTGCTGCATCGAGATGGAACGCCTGGAAGAGGCGTATGAACTACTGATACAGGCGCATCTATTGAAACCCGACGATCCGGAGATTCTTTTCATGTTGTCGTTCATGCCTGAGGATGGGAAAGACAAAGAACAGTTCTTCGCCGAGATTTGCGACATGTTGGAGAAGATCATTGAGGAGGATGACTTGCTTGCCTTGGATGATCCGGATGTTTTGCTCTCGAAAAAGTTCGAACAATTGACCGATCCCCGCATCCTGACCCAGGCGTTGGCCAAAGAATATATCCGTAACAAAGACAATAGCAACTGAAAAACATGAAACGAACGATCAAAGACTATGCCGTATTGGCAATGAAAGGCATAGCCATGGGAGCTGCCGATGTGGTACCGGGAGTCTCCGGAGGTACGATTGCTTTTATCGTAGGAATCTACCAGGAGTTGGTCGATTCGATTAAAAGTATCAACGCAGCCAGCCTCAAGCTGCTCTTTACCGGCCGGATCGCGGCGTTCTGGCGTGCGGTGAATGCCAATTTCCTGTTGGCCATCGTCACGGGTATTGCCATCAGCATCTTCTCGTTGGCCAAAGTGATCACTTACCTGCTCGAAGCCCATCCGATCCTGGTATGGTCTTTCTTCTTCGGCCTGGTATTGGCCTCGACCTGGTTTGTCTCCAAAGATATACGGCAGTGGAACTGGAAGACGATTCTCTGTTTCGCGGCCGGCGCTCTGATCGCTTTGTTTATCACCGTCGCCACCCCGGCGGAAACGCCCGACGCCCTCTGGTTTATCTTCCTGAGCGGGGCAATTGCGATCTGCGCCATGATCCTTCCCGGCATTTCGGGCAGTTTCATATTGGTCTTATTGGGCAAATATTTTTATGTGATGGAGGCGGTGAAGACATTGAATATCCCGGTGATCCTGGTGTTCCTCTGCGGGGCAGCTATTGGTATCACCAGTTTCTCGCGCGTATTGTCGTATGCCCTGCACCGGTTCCACGATGTGACGATTGCCGTCCTGGCGGGTTTCATGCTCGGTTCGCTCAATAAGGTATGGCCGTGGAAAGAGACGGTCGAAACGTTTATCGATAGCCATGGCGTCGTCAAACCGCTGGTTGAAAAGAATATACTACCCGATGCCTACCTTTGGCAAGGCCTGTCGTTGATGGTGGTCGGCTTCCTTTTGGTCTATGTTTTGGAGAAGGTTGCCGGAAAGAAATAAATATTGCCTTTCTTTTGTCTGCCGTCAGTCTTCCTTTTTTCTTCCCATACTGACAAATTCTTTGGGCAAGACACCGAATTGTTTCTGAAAACATTTAGAGAAATAAGAGGGGTTGTTGAACCCGACCTGGTAGCAGATCTCGTTGATCCGGTACTCTTTGGTGAGCAATAATTCGGCTGCTTTCTTCAGGCGGATCAGTTGGATCAGTTCGTTGGGTGTCATGCCCACCAGGTTCTTGATCTTCACGAACAAGCCCGAACGGCTGATATAGAGCTGCTCGGCCAAGGCGTCGACCGAGAAGTCCATATTGGAAATGTTCTTTTCGATGATCCGGTTCATCTTCGCCAGGAACTTCTCGTCCGCTTTGTTGACCGCCATACTGTCGAGCGTGACGAACGGCATTTCCGAGAATTTCTTTTTCAGTACGTTCCTTGAGTTCAACAGGTTCTCGACCTGTGCTCGTAAGACCTGCGGCGAGAAGGGTTTCTCGATGTACGCGTCGGCACCTGCTTGGATGCCGGATACTTTCGAGTCGGTATCCGCTTTGGCCGTCAACAGGATCAATGGGATATGGCAATACTGGATGTTCTCCTTCACCGTTTTACTGAACGTGATACCATCCATCACGGGCATCATGACATCGCTGATGATGATATCGACCTGATGTTTCTTCAACTGCTCCAGCCCTTCCTTGCCGTTCTCGGCCAGGAGGATGCGGAAGTTCCATTCGAAGCTTTCGCAGAGGAAATTGCGCATTTCCGCGTTGTCTTCGACAATCAATAGGGTCGACTGGCGGGTGGCATGGGGCTGCGGCATCTTGTCGGCGGGCAACGATAGGTTCTCCGTGGCGGTTTGCGGTGTCGTCTTTTCGGGCACGATCGTTTCTTCCTGCTGCTCGAGGGGCAGATCGACGGTGAAGGCCGTGGCGATCTCCGGCTGGCTGTCTACCCGCACCGTCCCGTGGTGGGCATCGACCAATAGTTTCACCAAAGAAAGGCCAATCCCGGTGCCGGCTACATTGTTTTGCGCCGCCTGATAGAACGGCCGGAAGATATTCTCCGCCTCCCGGGCGTCGATGCCTCTGCCGTCGTCGGTCACCTGGATCTGCAGCCGGTTGTTGTCGGCCGTGCAACGCAAGGTGATCTCTTTCTTCCCGAACTTAAAGGCATTGGTCAAGAGGTTGCTGACCACCTTCGTGATCGCTTCCGCATCGACGGTGGCCGTGAGCGGCTCCTGGGGCATCTGCAACCGGAAAATAATGCCTTTCTGTTCGATCAACGGTTTGAACCTGTCGTACACATTCTGCAATAATTCCTGCATATTCTGCCGGGAGAAGCGGATAATGAAGGCGCCCTGCTCGGCTTTGCGGAAGTCCAGCAGCTGATTCACCAATGAAAGCAGGCGTTGGCTATTGCGGTCGATGATCTTCAGGTCGCTTTGCGTGTCGGCGGGCAAACCTTTCGCATTCTCCATGACCTTTTCCAATGGACCGATGATCAGGGTGACCGGCGTACGGATCTCGTGGGCGATCAGGGTGAAGAAATTGATCTTGGCATTGTAGAGCTCTTTCTCTTTTTCCACATTCAACTGGTGCATCCGTGCCCGGTGTTTCCGTTCCGCCCGCTTGCGTTGGCTGTAGATGAGATAGCCCACGATGCCTAAGCATATCAACAGGTAAAAGAGATACGCCCATACCGTTTTCCAGAACGGGGGAAGGATCCGGATCTGCAAGGTTGCCCCTTGCAGGTTCCATACGTTGTCGTTATTCGAGGCAACCACGCGGAACAGATACTGCCCGGCCGGCAGATTGGTGTAGGTCGCCTTGCGTTGATTGCCCACCTCGTTCCATTCTTTATCGAAACCCTCCAGTTTGTAGCGGTATTGATTCTTTTCGGGCGAGCCGAAACTCAAAGCGGCATATTCGATACTGAAGACATTCTGCTTGTGCGACAGCCGGATCTCGTCCATATATTCGATCGAACGCGGCAAGAGGCTGTTGGGTCCGATCGGCTCATCGCGGTTGAAGATCTGCAGATTGGTCAGGTGTACCGGCGGGATATGGGCGTTTGCCGAGATGGTTTGCGGATCGATCACGTTGAATCCGTTGGTCGTGCCCAGATACATCTTGCCCGAACGGGCGAGTAGGGAGGCTTTGACGGTAAACTGATCGCCCTGTAAGCCGTCCGTCTGCGTAAACAGACGATAGGTATAATCTTTGGTGGAGAAATGGATCAATCCGTTTGCCGTGGGCAGCCATAAGAAATCGCCATCCGCAATGATATCGCTCACCGAGGCCGATTCGGGTGGCAGGTGTACGCGGGTGAACAGTTGTTCCTCCCGGTCGTAATAGCAAAATCCGTTGTCGGTGCCGATCCACAGGCGACCGCTCGCGTCTGTCTGCACGCAGTTGACCACATTGCTGGGCAGCGTGCGCGTGTCGTTCGCGTCGTGGCGGTATTGCGTCCATTCTCCGGTGCGCTGGTCGTAGCGGAAGACGCCTCTTCCTCCGGTGGCAAACCAGACGGCGCGGTGTCCGTCGTCGACGATATCCATTGTTGTCGTTCCGGTCGTTTTTGCCCGGGTGAAATCATCCGTTTCCCGGTTGTAATACATCACGCCCTGCATGCTGCCGATCCATATCCGACTTTCCGAATCTTTGTAGATGGAATAGATGCTGCTGTTGTCGAGCGTATTCGCCTCCGAAGTTGAGGGGTACACGCTGAAACGCCGAGTTTTCAGGTCGAACACATTCAGGCTGCCCGAATAGGTGCCGATCCACAGTTTGTCGTCTTCCAGGAAGAGGGCATGGATATTGTGGTAGGAGAGGCTGTTTTTGCCCGGCTCCGGCATGTAATTCGTGAAAGTTTCCGTCTCTACGTCGAGGTAACTCAGGCCGCCGTCGTCGGATCCGATCCAGATATTCCCTTTTTCGTCTTCGCAGAAACGGCTGATGATATGGCCGTTGACCGAATTCCTGTAATTCGAGTGGGCATACCCTTCGATATAACCTTTGGGAGGCGGAGAGTAGTTGACCCCACCGTAATAGGTGCCGATCCAGAGCCCGCCTTCTTTGTCTTTATGGATGGGATAGATAAATTTGTCGGACAAGCTCTTATCGTTGAACTCGGTGGCGGTCATCAGCGTGTACTCGCCGGTCGAGGTGTTGAAATAGTGGAGTCCGTCGTCCGATCCGACCAGCAATATGTCCGTGTCGTACATCAGAAGGGAATGCACATGGAAAGCTCCGCCTTTGGAGGAGGGCGGGAGGTAGGGAGTGATTGCTCCGGTCTGTTTGTTCAACCGGCAGATGCCACCGACCCAGGTACCCAGCCAGAGGTGGCCGCTTTGGTCTTCCGCCATGCCGTAGACTGCCAATTCATTCAGGACATCGGCCGGCCCGTTGAGCGTGTAGGGGTAGAACCGTTCTTCGTTGATATCCAGGCGATTCAGCTTGCGTCCGACCTGCTGAGGCGCTGCCCAGACCACATCTTCCGCATCGACATAGAGGAAACAGATATGATCCGAAGTCAATGAGAAGCGTTGATCGTCGGTGCTTTGCAGGTATTGCCGCAACACGTCTTTTTCGATGTTATAGGAGAAAACACCCTGCCGCAAGGTGGAGATCCAGATATGGCCCCGGCGGTCTTCCGAGATGGCGGTGATAAAGCTTTGTATGGAAACGCCCTCTTCTGTCTGTTTGTCGAAAAAGAGGAACTCTTCTTTCTCCGGAAGGTAGGTATAGATCCCGGTCTCCGTGCCGATCCACAAGGTCTCCTGCCGGTCTTCGTATAAAGCATAGATATAGTTGGAGCCCAGCGTGGTCGAGTCGCCGGCAACCGTCTTGAATACCTTGAATGCATAGCCGTCGAACCGGTTCAATCCGTTATCCGTGCCGAACCAGATAAAGCCGCGACTGTCTTGCGCCAGCGAACGCACACAATTGCCCGACAACCCGTCGGAAACATCATAATGAACAAACCGGAAAGGAACGGCTTCCACCCCGAAACAAAGGCATAACAGGAAAAATACGAGGAAGCTGTTTCTGATCTTTTTATTTACACACTCATCCATAACCGTATCAGATATAAGCAGGTTGACAAAGATATGATTTATTTGTAAAAACACCACTTATTCGACACGTTTTTGGGCTTTCCCAATTAACGCCTCAAGCGCGCCCTCATGCATAACCGTATGCCTGCGCGCTTCCGCGCGCTTTCCCTTAGTTTGCAGAAATCAAATATTGTGAGAAGTGAAGATTTTCCGGGGTAGCAAGTGGACTATCTTGGCTCCCCTTCTTAGAAAAGAAGGGGGGGACCGCTGCTTGCAGCGGTGGGGTAGTTTGAATGCTGCAGCAATAAAAGATAAATACCTATCTCATACAAAATTAGGATCAAACTACCCCACCATCGCCTACGGCTCTGGTCCACCCCCTTCTTTTCTAAGAAGGGGAGCCAGGAATGTCCATCTGCTATCATCCCGAACCGAAGGTCGCTTAGCGAAGCGTAAAGCAAACCTTCACATCCTCTTCGATGCAACTCCTAAACCATTGAAAATGAGATTTTAATATCCCCTTCGCAAACTACCGGTAGTTTGCGCACCAACTACCGGTAGTTTGGCGACAAAGTATTAGTAGTTTGCGCACAAAGTACCGGTAGTTTACCACATAAAAGTTTTTAGTCCGGTCTTCACCTTTCACCCGGTCGCCAGATCCCTGTATTGATCAGCGTTTCGGGTGAAAGGTAAAATATACCTTAAAAAAACGACAGACCTTCCCGGAAAAGGCTGCCGGCCTTTTATAAAACCCTGCCGGCCTTTTACAAAACCCTGCCGGCCTTTTGGAAAACTCCGGCGGCCTTTTTCAGGAACCCTCCATCCTTCTCCAAGTCTTCACCCGAAACGCTGATCAATACAGGGATCTGGCGGTCGGGTGAAAGGTGGAAGGGGGGATGAAACTTTTATGTGTAGGCTGCCCAAAATAAACATTGCACTTTGGTCGGCCAAAGCGCAATGTTTTTTCGCCCAAAGTGCAATGTTTTGGGAAAGGGGGGTAAGGGGGTTAAGGGGGTTAAGGAGATTTAGGTCGTTTAAATCTTTTAGGTCTTTTAAGTCTGGAACGACCTAAAAGACCTAAATGACCTAAAAGACCTAAATGACCTAAAAGACCTAAATGACCTAAAAGACCTAAAAGACCTAAAAGACCTTATCCTCCTATTTTAAAGCTTCTCGCAGTTTTTCCGTCGCCTTGACGATCATGTCGTGCGTGCCGCTGCCGTCGATCACATAGGCGGTAACCATCTCGGCATATTCCATCGCTTCGGAGATGGCCGGCGTCACCTCGGAGGGGATCACCCGGCTGGCCTGACGCATCAGGGTCGATAGCGGATAGAGATCTTCGGGCTCGGGCAGGTTGCCGGGGCGCATCGTGTTGATCGCCGCGTTCAGGCTGGAAGTTGTCGAGTTGACCTCACTCTGGTTGTAGTTCTTGTCTTTGTTCTGGAAGACGTCTTGTGCTTTGCGCAACTCATACATCAGGCGGCGGTAGGCATGCGGCGCCCAGGGTGAGTACTCGGGCACCTTCACTGTCAGCGCTGTCCAGGCATCCTGCGCCTTCTTGCGCTCCATTGCCAGGGCGATCACGCCGGACAGGTTGTTCTTATCCACGCTCGAAGCCAAGACCAGGTCGTCCATGGCTTTTTGTAACAACAATGTTTGTTTGTCGACCGCCAATTGTGCCGTAGCCGTGGCATTCACTTCCTTGGCTGCGGCCAGGGCGAGCTGGAGGGCAGCGTATTTATCCGAGGTATAATCCGCCTGCTTCTTGGCTTCCGCCGCCTGAAGTGCGGCAGCCAGCGCGGATTTGTCTTGCCGCGACGATACCAGGGCGTTGATGGCCTGGTCGATGGCAGCGATCTGGGCGGTGATCTGGCTTTGGGTGGCTGTAGAGGAAATGTTCAGCTTCTCACCGGAAGCCATAGCGTTTTTCAAGGCTTTATACGATGCCTTATTGTAGTTCTTCGCTTGGAAGACCGTAGCATCCTGCAGTTTTTGCGCCAGTAAGGTGCGGAACTCGGCGATCATATCGTCGACCAGGTTGATCCGGAAGTAGTGTGTCGAGCTCTCTTCCCGGAAATAATCGGGTTCGAACACCTTACCGCCCTGGGTGAGGGTGTAGAGGTTGCCGCTGGAACCGGTCGAGCCGCCGTTGGGATCGTTCAACAGGATACTTTCCAGGTGAGAATCGACTGTCAGGGTCGCCTGATCCCATTCGTCTACGCCGGTGGCGGTCATTGCCAACGGACCGTACATCAAAGTACCCGCCCACATCGGTTCGAACTGCCGGTTTGGCTCGTTGCGTCCGGCGGAAGCCGTCTCCATCTTGTCGGGACCGAAGTCGATATGTTTACTGAACGGCATAATGACTTCAATTACATCGGCTGTTGTCCAGTCGCGTGCCGGGATGGTCACGTACGAGCTCGGCTGATAGGCGGAAGCGATCGATACGCCGTTCAACTTGATGTCAAACCCTTCGGTTGCCCAGTAAGGCACACGCAGTTTCATCGTGAAATTGGCTTTTCCTTCGGTCAGGCGGATCGTCGAACGCTCTGCCGGCCAGAGGCAGTTCTGCTGGATGGCTACTTTTTTGGCTTCCCAGTCCAGGGTCGTGGGCATATAGAGCGCTACCCAGAGGGTGTTTTCGGAAACGAAATAGGTGGCTTCCTGATACTTCACATGGTTTTCCGAACCCGTACCGCCACAGCAGGTCGATTGCGGCGTGCGGTTGCCCCAGGGTTTCGAAGCATTCAAGCCGACGGCGTACTGATACGTCGTCTGGTAGTGATGATGGCAGAGCGATCCGACCAGTTGGTTGTACAACAGGCGTTCGTAATAGTCCATATAGCGGGCATCGTCGGGATTGAAGCAGTTCAGGTCTTTGGTGAGCTTCGCCAGGTTGTAGGCGCAGCAGGTTTCGTTCAGGGTCGGCGCCCCGTTGGTGGTCATACTCAGGATCTGGGTATAAGGCTGGCGGAACATTTCTCCGTTGCCCACCCCACCGGAAGAATAACGGTAGCGTCCCTGGATCAATTCCCAGAAGTTCTGTGAGAGATTATAATAGTACGGATTGTTGTTGCCCCGGAAACTGCGCAACGCGCTGATGATTTTCGGGATATGCTGGTTGGCATGGCGGGTGCGCACGTCATCGATATTGCGGGCCAACGGATCGTAGAACGCCGGGCTGTCGAAGAACGACGAGGCCTCGAGCAGTCTCGCTTTTTCCTGCGGATCGTTGACCATCTCGGACAGACGCGCCAGCGATTCACCCGTTCCACCGTCTTCCCCGGCGATATACATATTCCACATCTCATAGCGGTTGCCGGGCCGGGCACGGCGTTCTTCCTGCGTACCGTCGGTCTCGACAAAGGTACGATAGTGCAGGCGGTTCCAGATCCACAGCCCCATATCTTTGGCAATCAGGAGGGCTTTGGCGGCCACGGCTTCGTCGTCCATGTAGGTGGCGATATCGATCAGGCCCGCCAATTGCTTGTGGATCGAATAATAGGGCGCCCATATCCAGTTCTCATTATTGTACGCGCGATACATCTCTATCAGCGCGGCATGGTGGGCCGGGATGGCGTTGAGGTAGCCGTAACCGTATTTCGCCCATTCGGTTTTGTGCTGGTCGAAGTCTTTCCAGCTTCCTTTCATCTCACGCAATTCGGCTTCCGGCGCGAAGTCGCGTGCTTCCCAGTATCGGCCGAGCTCTTCGTTCCAGACGAACGTTCGTTCCTGGCACTCGCGCAGTTCGTCGACCATCCGGGTCATGTTGCGGCGCAGGATCTCTTTTTGCTTCGGATCCGTCGCGCTGGCGAAAGCAAAGGCGAGCGACGACATATAATGTCCCGAGCCATGGCCTTTCAATTTGGTCGTGGGCGAATCCCAGCCGTCGGATACGGTATAACCTTCCGTGGGCAGGCCATAGGTATCTCTGTAATTATATAATTGTTGGGAAACATCCCAGCTGATGATTTCGCGCAAGGCCAGTTCCCGGTTCGAAGTCAAGCGGTTGTCGCCCGTCACCGTCACCTGATCCAGGGGCACGGTTTCGGCTACCGGTTGATTCGACGGCGTGGCGTATTTTTGGGCAACGACCTTGATCTGTGCCGTGATCGGGAAGCCGTTGACAGTGGTATTGTCGCCGGTGATAAAACCGTTGATGGTGTATTCGCGGCCGGCAGGGTAAAGATCCGGGTTGGCCTGTTCTTCTTCGACCGTACGGGCGGAATTGGTCCAACGGGTCTGGCGGTATTCCGATTTGCCGTCGGAATAAGTCACCCAAACCTGGAAAGGCAAGCGGGGAACCGTACCTACCGGACTTTCAACAACGATCGGTTCGACCTTATGGATCGATCGGCCTTCCGGCAGGGAGACTTTCCCTTTTGCCGGAGAACCGGAAGATTTCGCCTGCATCGGGAGCAGTAGGCATAGGCAGGCCAAAACAGACAGTACTAAATTGGGATTTTTCATTCTATTATTCTTTATGTTTAAGTAAACCTTTTGGATTAAGCGATTTCGTTCGTTCAGTCAAGTGCAAATTTAAATACATTTTGGAGCGTCGAAGTATAAAAATAATCTTATTTGATGTAACAAAGATCCAATAGAAAGAAACTTTGCCTCAAAAAGTTTCATGAACCTGTGAAAAGTGGCGCATAGCTCTCCTTCGAGGTCACTTAACGGAGAGTAAACCCAAAGCGATAGAGATACCATTTGACAAAGTGTAACTCCTATAGGTAGTATTCGCTCGTACTATATATAGTATGACGCCGTGCTATAGGTAGTATGAGCCCGCACTATATATAGAAACACATTTTAACATATCATATTGTCACAGTGCTCCGGAATGCATTCAAGCCCGAAGGGGGGCAATTGGGGACGGAAATGACAAAATCGTCTAAAACAATCCGAATATAATCCACCGTAAATCTTGTTATCGTTTAGTTTTGAGCTGATTGCCTCTCGTTTCGTGTAAAATATACATTGTACATTTCTGGTATGCAATTAGACAAATCTGGCATGATAAAAGGAAAAGCAACACTTAATTTGCAACAGTTGATTTGACAGAAAAGATCACGTTATCATTAATCTAATTCTAACAAAAAGTCATGAACATGAAAGCGAAATCTCCAGACAGGAGATACACGAAGCTTATCTTAGCAGCATGTATCTTGTTTAGCTCAAGTGCGCCTCAATTTATCGGTCGTGCGCACGCAAATCCCGAAAGAAGTTTGCCCGAAGTGGCCCAGCAGAAAAGCCTGACCGTGAAGGGTGTTGTGCGCGATGCCGACGGCTTCGAACTGCCGGGTGTCAATGTGGTTGAAAAAGGAACGACCAACGGGGTAATGACCGATATCGATGGTCAGTTTACGTTAAACGTCAGTTCCAATGCCGTGCTTCAGGTTTCTTATATTGGTTTTAAAACCCAGGAGATTACGGTAGGCAATCAAACGGTTATCACAGTAACCTTGCAGGAAGATACTCAATTGGTAGACGAAGTGGTGGTGATCGGTTATGGTACGCAGCGCAGAGCCGACGTGACCAGCTCCGTGGCAACCGTGAAGGCGGAATCTTTCAATAAAGGTTCGATCCTCGACGCCGGGCAGTTGATCCAGGGTAAGGTAGCCGGTTTGCAGATCTCCACAGCGTCGGGCGACCCTACGCAAAGCACGTCGGTGATCCTTCGTGGTAACTCCTCGTTGACCGGTACCCAGGATCCATTGATCCTGATCAATGGTGTTCCGGGCAGTTTCAGTACGGTGTCTCCGCAGGATATCGAATCGATCGACGTATTGAAAGACGGTTCGGCCACAGCAATCTACGGTACCCGCGGTACCAACGGGGTGATCATCATCACCACCAAGAGCGTGCGCGGCGATGCTCCGACAACTATCGAATACAACGGTTATGTCACCGCTCAGACCTTTGCTAAGAAAGCCGATTTCATGACCGCTTCCGATCTGCGCCAGCGTTGGAACGAAGGATATAGTTTCCTCGGCGCCAACGACAGGGACTTCGGATACGATACGGACTGGTTGGACGAAGTCAGCCGTACCGGGTTCGTTCACAACCATGACCTCACCTTCCGTGGCGGTAGCAAAAACACCGGGATCATCGGTAACCTCACCTACGCCAAGAATAACGGAACGATGAAATCGATGGATATGGAGACCATGCGTGGTCGTCTTGAGTTTACCCACCGTATGTTCGACAATAAATTGATCTCTTCTGCTTCGATCATCGCCGACGAGCGTCTGCGGAGCGGCGACTTCAATACGAATATCTACCGTTACGCCCTGATCCAGAACCCGACCCAGCCGGTTTACAATCCGAACTACGGCACGGGCGAACAGGTTTGGGATGAAGCGCCGAACAGTATCTATCTGGAACGTCCGATCTATTTCTATGACAACCCCGTTTCGATTGTCAAGGAACAGACCAGTGAAGTTCGCCAACGTGGCCTGCGCTTCAACGGTTCGTTGGACTTCCGTCCGATAGAAAGTCTTTCTTTAAAGATGACTTACTCGCGTACGAACGACAACCGGATCACCGGTAGTTATACCAGCCGCCTGGCAGCAAGCTCGACCGAAGGAAGCACGAACGGGGCCGCATCACGTAGCACCAATAACTCGGTCAGCAATCAGCTCGAACTTGTCGGTAGCTGGAATCAGGCTTTTAACAAACATACTTTCGGAGCCGTTGCCGGTTATTCCTACTACGACTATATGTACGAATCGTTCTCGGCCAACAACTCCCGGTTCCCGACCGATGCTTATCTGTGGAACAACCTCAATGCCGGTCTTGGCGTGAAAGAAGGGATCATCACAGAACCTATGAATTCCAATAAATACTCCAACAAACTGATTGCCTTGTTCGCCCGTGCGACCTATAATTACGACAACCGCTATCTGTTGATGGTTTCGTTGCGTCACGAAGGTTCATCCCGGTTTGGTAAGGACAGCAAATGGGGGAATTTCCCGAGTATCTCGGCCGGTTGGCGTATGGATCAGGAATCGTTCATGAAGGATGTATCCTGGGTTGATATGTTGAAAGTACGTTTCGGATTCGGTGTGACAGGTACCGATGCGGGTAACAACTACCAGGCTTTGGCTTCGGTTGGCTATAGCGATTTCTTCCTCTATCAGGGCAAGTGGATCAACCAGTTGGGTCCTGTGCGCAACGCGAATCCTAACCTGCGTTGGGAAAAGAAATACGAGTACAACCTGGGGGTTGACTTCGATCTGTTCAAAGGCCGCCTGGGTGGTGCCATCGACATGTATCACCGCGATACCCGAGACTTGCTTTATAACTACGAGGTGCCCACACCTCCCTACCAGACCGGTAACCTTATGGCTAACGTAGGGCAGATGACTAACCGCGGATTCGAGATCGCGATTAACGCCGTTCCGGTTCAAACGAAGGACTTCGAATGGAGAACAAACTTCTCTTATTCGACCAATAAAAACAAACTCGTCTCCATCGAGAACGATGAATTCCAGACGACTACCGACTATTTCCCCACAGGCTATATCGGCGAACCGGTTCAGCAAGACAGTCACCGGATCCAGGTAGGCTATCCGATCGGTAACTTCTACGGTTGGAAATCGGTAGGTGTCGACAAAGACGGTAAATGGGTGGTCGAACGTTTGAAAAAAGACGAAGACGGCAACATCACAGAACGCTATTACGGCTTGGCGGAAGAAGCCAATCAGGACGACAAGCAGGTTCTGGGTAATGGTATTCCCAAACATAACCTGAACTGGAACAATACGATTTACTGGAAGAACCTCGACCTGTCGATCAATATGCGCGGGGCGTTCGGCCAGAAGATCCTCAACTATCAGGAGATGTTCTACGCCAACGCGAATACGCAGTACAATGCCTTGAATTCTGCCTTCGATCAGCTTCCCGTAGTGGATGCAGTCACCGGACAGAAAACGGGAGATACGCATATCCTGGCCAGTCCCCAGTCGTACGTGAGCCACTACGTCGAAAACGGTAATTACTGGAAGATCGACAACGTGACTCTCGGGTATACGTTCAATCAGATCAAGTCTAAATACATCAACCGGCTGCGTGTCTATGCTTCGACGCAGAACCTGCTTACCATCACCGGTTATAAAGGGCTCGATCCTGAAGTCCGGATTGCCAGCCGCCGCGACGGCAGTAAAACCGTCATGGATGCCGGAACCGACCAGCGCGACAAATATCCGACCCTGCGTTCGTTCACTTTCGGGGTTAATCTGACATTCTAATAACCAATAAATAATTACAGATATGAAATCAATATATATATGGGGAATATCCCTACTGTCGCTTTGCCTGTTCACAGGTTGTTTCGACCTCGACGAAGAGGTCTACTCAGAGATCACCGAAGCGTCGTTCGTCCCGAACGAGCAGGACATCGCATCTATTTTGTCGAAAGCTTACCGGCCCATGACCGGGTTCTATGACTGGTACGGCGAATTCGACGCACAGGAAGAACCGGCCGACGTGATCCTCACGCCCGAACGTCCCGGCGGATGGGTCGACGGTGGAATCTATCTGCGTAACCACCAGCATAAGTGGACACCCCGCGACGGGCATGTGACCGGCCCTTATGGACGCAGTATCAATGGTATCAATGCCGCAAATCGTATCGTGGCTCAGATCGAAGCCGGTGAATTGCCTTTCGCCAACAAAGAACAGGAGAATGCCATACTCACCGAGTTGCGCGCGATCCGTGCCTTCTGGTACAGCCGCCTGTTGGATACGCACGGCAATGTTCCCATCGTAACGGATTATACCGATACCGAAGTGCCGAAGCAGTCTACCCGCAAAGAAGTTTATGACTTCGTGACGAGCGAACTCGAAGCCGTTATCGCTTCCGGACAATTATCCGAAGATGTCAATGCGGAGACCTACGGACGAATGAATCTCTGGTCGGCCTATATGATCCTTGCGCGCGTTTATCTCAACGCCGGGGTTTATACCGGCACTCCTGCTTGGCAGAAAGCGCTCGACGCTGCACAGAAAGTGATCGATTCGGGGAAATACCAGCTTTCGGCCGACTATTCCGATAACTTCAAGGTCGATTTGGATTATACCAATAAAGAAGTGATCTGGGCAATCCCTCATGATGCGCTGTATGCTCCGTTCTATATGTACCGCAAATGGTTTGCCTCGGGCTGGGGCCGTGCTTTCGGCAGCTCATGGGGTGGATGGAGCGGTTCGTGTGCGAATCCTCAGTTCATCGACTCATACGATATTCGTCCCGGCGAAAACGGCAAACTGCTCTCCGACGATAAGCGTTTTGAAAAGACCTGGATCAATGGTGATCAGTATCAGGACTTCCCGTCGGTTACCGGTTTGGTGCTTTTCAGCCCGGTCAATCATCTACCCGCAATGACCGCCCCGACGATACCTGCTCCTACGCCGGAGAATCCCAATGCGACGAAGAAAGATGTCAGCGACAATTACGGCTTGCGCGTGGGTAAGTTCGAAGCCAGAAACCAGCCCTCGACCAGTGCCTGGTCGAACGACGTGCCTTTTATCCGTTATGCTGAGACCTTATTGATCAAAGCAGAGTGTCTGTTGCGTATGGGAACGAACGAGGCGGAAGCCGCCGCCTTGGTTTCGCAGGTCCGCGCCCGTGCATTCGATGATCCCGCCAAGGCAAACATTACCGTCGAACGCCTGAGAGGCAACACCGTAATGAAATACGGAACCCTCGATACCGAAGGCAATATCGCCGTGCCCGGCGACCAGACTCCGGTGGAACTGGGTGGTTTGTATGATGAGCTCGGTTGGGAATTTGCCTGCGAAATGCATCGCCGTACAGATATGATCCGCTTCGGAACATTCACCACGAAGAACTGGTTCAACCACGTGGCCGAGCCTGACTTCAAAGACGGACACACCACATTATTCCCATTCAGCTACAGCGTACTCAATACAAACCAGAATATGAAACAAAACCCGGGATACCCCAGTGAGTAACCGACAGGGATTTGAATATAGACATACAAATAATGATAATGTGGAAGAGGATGCGACGGGATGTCGCGTCCTCTTTGTGAAAGAGGGAGTTACAAAGCCTCGCTTTAGATATTATTTGTATATTTTTGGACTCCGCAATATCTTATGTGATAGTATTACACTTATCTTTGTGCATAGCACCTTAAAGTCTTTAAAGTCCTTAAGGTCCTTAAAGACCTAAAATCCTTAAAACAACAAGTTAAACTTAAAATAAACACAACATGAAAAAGAGTTTAGTAACCCTATTGCTGGCTTTGGGCCTGATCGCCACCGCACAAACGCAGAGCGGGGGTTATCCCATCAGTCCGGTTCCTTTTACTTCGGTCAAGGTGACGGATCAGTTCTGGGGGCAGCGGTTGAATGCCAGCCGGGAAGTGACGATTCCCCTGGCTTTCAGTAAATGTGAAGAGACGGGACGATACGAAAACTTTGTCAAAGCGGCAAACCCCAGTACGGACTACAAGGTGGGCGGCTACTCTTTCGACGATACCGATGTCTACAAAACCATCGAAGGCGCCAGCTACCTGTTGCAGACCTATCCCGATAAGAAACTGGAGAAATATATCGACAGCGTGCTCAATGTTGTCGCCAAGGCACAGGAACCCGATGGTTACCTCTTCACCGCCCGCACGATGAACCCCACCCATCCGCACGAATGGGCCGGCACGACGCGTTGGGAGAAGGTGGAAGACCTGAGCCATGAGTTTTATAACCTCGGACACATGATCGAAGGGGCGATTGCCCACTATCAGGCAACCGGGGAAAGGAAATTCCTCGATATCGCTATCCGTTATGCCGATTGTATCGATCGGGAGATCGGAGATGCACCGGGTAAGCTCGTCCGAGTGCCCGGACACCAGATCGCCGAGATGGCATTGGCCAAACTTTATCTCGTCACCGGACAGCAAAAGTATCTCGATCTGGCTAAATTCTTCCTCGACAAACGCGGATATACCAGCCGGAAAGACGAATACAGCCAGGCGCATAAACCCGTGCTCGAGCAGGATGAGGCTGTAGGCCATGCTGTGCGCGCGGCATATATGTATTCCGGTATGGCCGATGTGGCTGCATTGACCGGAGACAAGGGATATGTGGATGCGATCGGGCGGATCTGGGATAATGTGGTGACCAAAAAACTCTATATCACCGGAGGCATCGGGGCCACGAACCACGGGGAAGCTTTCGGCAAGAACTACGAACTGCCGAATATGTCGGCCTATTGCGAGACCTGTGCCGCCATCGGCAATGTGTATTGGAACTATCGCCTGTTTCTGTTGCATGGCGAATCGAAATACTACGATGTGTTGGAACGTACGCTCTACAACGGGCTGATCTCCGGCATCTCCCTCGATGGGGGAGGTTTCTTCTATCCCAATCCCCTCGAATCGATCGGACAGCATCAGCGCCAGGCCTGGTTCGGCTGTGCCTGTTGTCCGTCGAATGTCTGCCGTTTTATCCCTTCTTTGCCGGGTTATATCTATGCGGTGCATGCGAATGATCTTTATGTGAACCTGTTTATGAGCAATACTTCCGATATCCAGGTAGGCGGGAAGAAGGTGTCTTTGACCCAGACTACCCACTATCCGTGGAATGGCGATATCCGCCTGGATGTGACGCCCCGCGGCAAACAGGCTTTCGCCCTGAAACTGCGTATTCCGGGATGGGTGCAGAACGAAGTGGTTCCCAGCGATCTTTATACGTATGCCGACAATAAACAGTTGGGTTACGTGGTGAAGGTGAACGGCGAGAAGGTAGAAGCCACATTGGATAAAGGCTATTTCACCATCGACCGGACCTGGAAGAAAGGCGATTACGTCGAAGTGCATTTCGATATGGAGCCGCGTACGGTGAAAGCGAACTACAAAGTGGAAGCCGACCGGGGAAGAGTTGCCGTCGAACGCGGTCCGGTGGTCTATTGTGCCGAATGGCCGGATAATAACTTCAGCGTACACAGCGTGGTGATGAACCGCAAGCCGGAATACAAAGTGATCGGGAAGTCCGACCTGCTCTATGGCTTGAATCAGATCCAAACCAACGCACAGGTATTGAAATATGACGACCGCGGACGCTTATTGGCGGAAGACGTAACCTTGACCCTGATCCCTTATTATGCCTGGGCGCACCGCGGATCGGGAGAGATGACGGTTTGGTTGCCGCAGGAACTGAGTGCGACCCGTCCGCAGATGCCTCCGACGGCAACGACGCATGCGACGGTGACCGCCTCCCATGTCGTTAAATCCATCTCGGCAATCAACGACGGCTTGTTGCCGAAAGATGAAACCGACCGCTCGGCACCATATTACCACTGGTGGCCGAATGCGGGAACGACCGAATGGATCGCTTACGAATTTGAAAAACCGATCGAGATCTCACGTTCATCGATCTTCTGGTACGACGACTCGCCCTGGGGCGGATGCCGCGTGCCGGAGAGCTGGAAACTGTATTATAAGGATGCTTCCGGCAATTGGAAGCCGGTAGAGAATACCTCTGCGTACAAAACGGAGAAAGGCGTGAACAATACCGTGCAATTCAAACCGGTAACCACCCAAGCCTTGAAATTGGAAGTCAAGCAACCGGCGGAACATTCCGCGGGGCTGTTTGAGTGGGCGGTGGAATAGTTTCTTTAAACTGCTTCGGAGTCATGCCGGTGACTTCGGTAAACGTGCGGTGGAATACAATATCTGAAGAGAAGCCACAGAGCGGATACAACTGTTTGAGTGTCAGCTGTGGCTTTTCTTCTATCAACCGCTTAGCCTCTTCCACGCGGTAACGGCGCACTACCTGGCTGAACGACATCGCATAGCCTTCACTGAACAACCGGGAGAGGTAGGTGCGGTTCATCGGTAGGATCTCCGCCAGGTCGGAGCGTTTGAATTCCGGTTGCAGGTAAGGCTTCTCGGTTTGCATCCATTCTTCAAAGCGTGATTTATATTCTTCCAGTTTGGGCGCGAACGACTCGCTGGACGAAAACACAAGCTCTTCGGTCTCCTCCCGGAGCAGGTCGGCCTCTTCGGCCAGGCGGTCGTTCATCGTCTCGCGGAAATACCCTTCGGGATACGGATCGACATGGAATAATCCTTTGCCGGTGATATAAGAAAAAAATACGATCGTGATCGCAAAATGCACGAGATAGGCATTCCGGTCGCCGGTGGCCAGGGCATAGAAATAGATCAATGTCATGCAGAGTAGTCCGAAATTATAATAACGGATCCAGGCGATATCCATGTTTTCGGTCGAAGAGTAATGATCTTCAAGCCACCGCCGGTAAGAAGGCGCATAACGACGGAAGAGTACAAACATAATACCCAGGTAGGCCAGGCAGGTGAATAACAATACCAGGCGGTACCAGACATTGAATTGGAACAGGTAACTGCCGAATGCCCGCAGGTCGGGCAGCCGGGTTTCCACCTCGCCCGTGACCCCTAATACCATATAATAGAATGCGACTACGACGAGGAAAGGCGTAAACCAATAGAAGATATGTTTGGGCGTCAGCCAGCCGTTGCGCACCACTTCGATCACATAAAAGGTCGTAATGATCACCACAAACGTCCCCCCGATAAGCGTATAGGGAGGCATCACTCCCCGGCTTTCCAACGGATAAATCAGTGTCTGAAGCAGCATATTCAGGTAGACTATCCCCCACAATAACATCATCACCGCCAACACCCGTCGCGAACGCACCCCTTCCGACTGCCGAAGCAACAAGAAAGCGCTCAACCCGCACACCCCGATATCCACTCCATTCATCCCATGCAGGAGCGTATAAAAAACAGTCTCATTCATGCGATAAAGATAAGGAGAATTGCCAAAAAGTAAATGCGGATTGCCAAATGATTAATAAGCGCCCTGTTTTTGTCAAAAAGTTAAGAAAGTTTTGTCAAAAAGTTAAGAGAAAGGAGGCCGAAGAAAAATTAATGCAACCTTCAATCGCCTACCTTTGTTAGCCAACAATCATCATCATAATAACCCTACCACATATAAAAAATGTAGTGATGCCTCAGGCCCCGGCGAATGGCCGGTGGCCTATGGTCAGATGTTCCGTTTCACCCTCACCGGCAAAACCTTCGTGCACCTTCGTGCCCTTCGTGGTTCCCGCACCCTTACCTTACCCGCTGGCATCTATATCGTCCGCACCGGAAACGCCGTGTGGAAGGTGATGGTTGATTAGAAGGAGAAGATAGAAGATAGAAGGGAGAAGGGAGAAGAATACGCAGTGGACATTCTCGGCTCCCCTCTTGAGAGGGGCTGGGGGTGTGTGACGAGCCGTAGGCGAGCAGAAATATGTATGCTGATTTGCCTGTGCTCGCTCCGCTCGTCACACACCCCTAACCCCTCTCAAGAGGGGAAGCGCTGAAAGCGCGTTAGCCTTCAGCCCAGGGTGAATAGGCCGGAGGTCTATGAAACCCTGGGTCTGACGGATAAATAATCAACGGAGCGCTGAAGGTGCGAAAGCCGCGTAGCGGCGATCTGAATACAGCCCCGTGCGGAAGCGCGGGGTTGGACGTGTTTAAAAAGGGAAGGCGCCACGTAGTGGTGCTATGTATCTGTTGTTTATCTACATAGCACCACTACGTGGCGCTTCTGATTGGATGGGGGCATTCATAACCCCGCGCTTCCGCACGGGGCTGTGTACAGATCGCCACTACGCGGCTTAGGATCTTCTACCTTCTATCTTCTATCAACTATCAATTATCAATTATCAATTAACAACCACCTTCCACGTCTCCTCTCCTGCCCTTACGATATAGACCCCGGCGGGAAGCGTGAGGGTGCGGGAACCACGAAGGGCACGAAGGTGCACGAAGGTTTTGCCGGTGAGGGTGTAGATTGATACGTCGATGGCAGAGCCGGAATTGATAATGGATAATTGAGAATTGATAATTGCCAGGCGGATGCCTTGCGTGAGCGAGGCGTTCGACGTGGCCGTGAGGCCTTCGATGGTGATGGTGGCGGGGCCGATCACGCGGTCGAGGATGTACTGTAGAGACAGGGCATGCCCTGTCTGTGCGGGGTCGCCGTTGGGGCTGATTGCGATGCCATTGACAAAGACTTTCACGACTGCCGGATCGAACGGGCCGGTGAGGGTGAACGCGAACGGTGCGCCGTAGGCGATGCTATGGTTGCCGGGGCCGGGCGTGAGGGTGAAACCGTCGGGCACTGAGGGCAGGGTGACGGTGTATTCCCTGAGGGCGATCAGTACGGTATGGTCCCCGTGGATCGGGTTAAGGATGTAGCTGTAGTAGCTGCCGGCGGCGGGGATGGTGAAGGGGGTGTCGATGCCGTCGACAAGCAGCATCACGTCGTCAGGGCCCAGTGTGCGGTCGTCGGCGAGGAACTGCAGGTGCAGGTGATCGCCATCGGCCAGCTGGTGCGTTCCGGCGGTGAGGCCGTAACAGTCGATACCCGGAGCCACTTCGAGGGTGAGGGTATGGTAGGCGGCATTGTCGGCGGGCACTACTGTTTCGTAGGCGCCGATATTGATAATCTCATTCTGGATGCGGTCGTCGCCGTTGGCGTCGGTCTCAGGAGCATAATCAAGTGCATTATAAGCACCGTTATCTCCCGCGTCGATAGCCGGGCTTCCTTCCTGCAGGCGGAAGTCGTAGGCGTCGGGGTTGGCAAAGCGGGGGTTGTAGGTGGGGCCGGTCAGGGGGTTGTCGCCAGTAAAAGTACCATCCATGACCATGCTGCCGATCAGGTTATAGGAGCCGGTGGTGCTGCCGTTAACGTAGAGATCCTCACCACTGCCAGCATTATTTTCCCAGAGGATATTATTGTACAGGGTGGTGCCGCTGCCGTAGGCATAGACTCCGTCGCCGTTGCCGGCTTCATTGCCGTAGATCGTATTGTTGGTCAGGGTGCCGCCGGAGGCAAAGACTCCGCCGCCGTCGTAGGTGGCTGTATTATCGTAGATCGTATTGTTGGTCAGGGTACTGCCGCGGGCAGAGACTCCGCCGCCCTCGGTGGCTTTATTGCCGTAGATCGTATTGTTGGTCAGGATGGCGCCGTCGTAGGCATAGACTCCGCCGCCGGAGCTGGCTGTATTGCCGTAGATCGTATTGTTGGTCAGGGTGGCGCCGCCGTAGGCATAGACTCCGCCGCCGGCGGAGCCGTAGGAGGCACCGTTACCTCCGGTGATATGAAATCCATCGAGCGTGCCGCCATTGAGATAGACCACATTGAGGCAGTTGTCGCTTTTGTTTGTTTCGAGATCCCCGGGCTTATCATCCCCGTTTAGGTCCCCCGAGAGGATCGTTTGGTTTGTTACCCAGTCGCGATCGGTGAATGCCTCGTCTTCCGTTCCGGCAAAGCCGCCATAGACGCGGACGTTCGTGGGGATGGAGAAGGTGCGGGCGCGCGTGCCGGAGTAGCTGTCGGGTATATCCTCCGGATAGTAGGTTCCTTGGGCGACCCAGATCTGTTTGACGTTATTCGCCGGGGTTGCTGCGTATTTCAGGGCATCGGCTAAAGAGCGTGCGGCATCGTTCCAGCTGGAGCCGTTGGCGGAATAAACGTCCGTGATCTCTGCCGAAGCGTTGACATAGAGGATACCGTTCGCGTCGGTCGCTAAGTGTTGGTATTCGTGGGCGCCGATATCGATCGCATCGCCACTGATGCGCAGGCGGCCGGTGGCGTCGGTGAGGGGGTAATCTTTGTTTTCATAAAGCGTGTTATCTCCCTTGTTGATAGTCGGGTTGACATCCGGGCTTTCATTTCGCAGGCGGAAGTCGCCGTTGGCGGGGTCGATAAAGAGGGAGGCGCCGGAGTCGGCGATTAGGTCGTCGGTGTCATCATAAGAGGCGCCCTGTTCCAGGGCCTTACTGCCGATCAGGTTATGGGAGCCGGAGGCGGAGGAGAAAACGTAGAGATCATCATCATTATCCCCAACCTTATTTTTCCAGAGGATATTATTGTACAGGGTGGTGGAGGTGCCGCTGGCATAGACTCCGCCGCCGTCGCGGGTGGCTTCATTGTCGTAGATCGTATTGTTGATCAGGGTGGCGGCGCCGGCAAAGACTCCGCCGCCGCCGTAGCCGGCTTTATTGCCGTAGATCGTATTGTTGGTCAGGATGGCGCCGTTGGAGGCATGGACTCCGCCGCCGTAGTCGGTGGCTGTATTATCGTAGATTGTATTGTTGGTTAGGGTGCCGCCGCTGGCAGAGACTCCGCCGGCGTTGCTTTGGACTTCGCCTTCGGGGTCGCAGTAACCTCCGGTGATATGAAATCCATCGAGCGTGCCGCCATAGAGATTGACCACATTGAGGCAGTTGTCGTCTTTCGTTTCCTCACCAATATCCCCCGAGAGGATCGTTTTGTTCTTTGCCCAGTCGCGGTCGGCGAATGTCTCTCCTTCCGTTCCGGCAAAGCCGCCGTAGACGCGGACGTTCGTGGGGATGGAGAAGTAGGCGTCGCGGTCGTTGTCATCTGTTGGTTTATACGTCCCTTTGGCGACCCAGACCTCTGCGGGGCCAGTGAGGCCTTTGAGTACATCGGCTAAATCTGTATAGGCTGTTTCCCAGCTTTTACCATCGGGGTTGCTGCTGGTAGCTTTTTGATTCACGTGAATCTGTGCCCTTGTGGGCAGGGTGGTTGCGGCCAGGGTTGTCAGGGTGAGTAACAGGGCCAAAGCCAGGTGTAGTTCTCGTTTCATAAGCGTTGTTTTTAATGGGTTATATTGTTGTTCCAAAGATAGGAAAAAAATGATTATTAGGAGAAAAAAAGTGCCCATGAATTTCGGAAAAGTGCCCTTGAATTGGGGGAAAAGTGCCCTTGAATTTGGGAATTGGTGGGTAGGAATTTGGGAATTGGTGGGCATGAATTGAGGGGTTTGCGACTGATGGGGGACCGCTGCTTGCAGCGGTGGGGTAATTAGATTTCTTTAAAATGATAAATACCTATTTCTTTTTAACTTAGGATCAAACTACCCCACCATCGCCTGCGGCTCTGGTCCACCCCCTTCTTTTCTAAGAAGGGGAGCCAGGATAGTCTACTGCGTATTTTTCTCTCTTCGCCGCCAACCTCGCCAAGCGAAATACAAACTTTTTCGCTATAAGGGGGAAGTGAGGAAAAAAGCGACCGTCAACGTCTCTTTTTCCTCTTTCCCCCCCTTTCTTAAAGAAAGTAGGGAAAGGGTTGGCGAGGTTGGCGAGCTTTAGGATCCTCCCCCTATACCAACCAGACCAACCGAAATACAAACTTTTTCGCTATAAAGGGGGAAGGGAGGAAAAATACGACTGTCAATATCTCTTTTTCCTCTTTCCCCCCTTTTCTTAAAGAAGTTAGGAAATAGGTTGGTTAGGTTGGTATAGGGGGGAGGAGAAGGGAGAAGGGAGAAGATGGAAGGGAGAAGGGAGAAGGGAGAAGGGAGAAGGGAGAAGGGATCACCACGGAAAGTTGTGGAGTCGAAATTCGAGTGGGTATTATGGCACGCAGATGACGCAGACTAAAGCGCAGATCTACGCAGATAATTTATTGTTAATTAAAATCTTCCCCCACCGAGGGGGGAACTTTTCCTCTTGTTCTTCCGCAAAATCTTCCCCCCCTGGGTGGGGGAAGATTTCCTCTTTTTCCCCCCTTCCCACGACACAAAACAAAAATTTAGCCGCGGATGACACGGATGACACGGATTTAATATTTTTAAAAACAAAAAGATCCGCGCTATCCGTGTAATCCGTGGCTACTTTCAAATACCCTTCGATTCTTTTTTCTGTGTGGCCAAGCTGACTGCCACAATCGCCAATACGGAGAGGGGCAGGGCGAATACGATCGGGTCGATGACATACCAGGGATAAAGGTCGATTAATACGTCTCTTCCGAAAAGGGCTTGGCACAGACCGATCGGGGCGGCTTCCGCTTTGTGCAGGAAAAGCATGCAGAAGATGCTGACCAAACCGCCGACCCACAAGCTGGCTAATGCTCCTTCTTTGGTTGCTTTCTTCCAGAACAGGGCACAGAAATAGGCGGGCAGGAAAGTGGCGGCACATACTCCCATAAACAAGGCTGTTCCTCTGGCTATGATGCTGGCGCTTAACACATAACAGATGATGTAGCTGATCACGATCGCGCACAATACCCCGAAGCGTACGCCCAGCGATGAGTTCTCGTTTTTCTTTCTGCCCAGCCGGGGGAAGATATCGGCACCGAAAGCGGCTCCCATCGTGTGGAACTGCGCGCTAAGGGTCGACATACTGGCCGAAAGGATACAGAGCATGAAAAGCGCTCCGAACCAATCGGGCATTGCCAGGTCGATGAATAACGGAATAATTTTATCCATATCCGGAGTCATCTCGGCGGCTACTTTTCCGTATTCGCTCATAAAGTAAAGATTAGACAACGGGCCGATATGGTATATGCTTCCTACGACAAAGAAGATGAAAAGGCTACCGATCATCACGCCGCGGTTGAGCTGTTTGGTGCTTTCGACTGTCATGAAACGCACCACCAGTTGCGGTTGGGCCAGACAGCCGATCCCGACTCCCAGGATCAACGACGTGACCAACGAATACCATTGCGGTGAACCGGTGACGGGCATTGCCGTCCAGCCTTGATGTCCTATCGCCTGAAAGCGTTCCGGCACATGAGGCGCCAGGGCGGTGAGCTCCCGGTTGGCTTCCGAAAAGCCCATGCCGATAAACTGATAAAACCAGATCAGCATAAAGCCCATACAGGCAAACATGATCGTGGCCTGCATCGCGTCGGTGTACATCACCCCTTTGAGCCCTCCGGTTATCACATAAGCGGCAACGATCAGGGTAAAGATCAACAGGGCAAAATCCAGGTCGATCTGGAACATCTGTTCGATAAATACGGCTCCGCCTTTCATCACCACTGCGGCGTATAAAGGCATACCGATAAAGATAATGCTTGCAATAAAGACTTGGATGCCTCTTGATTTATAGTGTAGCCCTAAGAGTTGAGAGAAGGTGCGGGCGTTGTATTTCACCCCGAGCTTGCGTGTCTTACGTCCGAAAAAGATAAAAGCGACAATCACTCCCATCAGCATATTCAGCATACAAAGCCACTGAATCCCCATGCCGAAGGTCGCCGAATAGCCGCCGAAACCGACAATCGCCGAAGCCGAGATAAACGTCGCGCCATAAGAAAGCGCCATGATGATCGGATTGGTTTTCCGTCCTCCCAATAGAAAATCGCTGGCATCTTTGGTGCGTTTATATCCCAGATAACCCAAAATGGCGATCAGGAACATATAGATAAGAACTACTATACCTAAAACTAAATTATTCATTTTTCGGTCTCTTTAGGGTTATCACTATCGTTTTCTTTATCTTCCTTGTTCCAATGACTAATGCCAAACCAGACCGAAAAGACGATGCAGCCGATGGCAATCAGGTAGGCGAGGTAGATTCCGGGGTCTTCTATTCCGAACATATCTTTTGAAATTATGAATTATGAATTATGAATTATGAGATAAGTCATGAACTATAGTTATGAGTTATGAGAGAGGGAGAGTCCTTCTTTGTTCTCATAATTCATAATTCATAATTCATAACTATTGATTTATGATTCCAATCATAAATTAATAAGATCGCTCTCGCAGATATGTGCCATATTCTGTCGGCGGATTACTTCCCGGGCGCTTTCCCGGTTGTTGGTGCGCAGGATCAGTATGGATTTCTCCCGCAGAGAGAAACAATACATATACTCGATACTCAAACCGGCCTTGGTGAACTGATACAAGGCGTTGGCAAAGCTGCCGGCGCAGGAGTCGGTCACAATGGCCAGGACATCCGTCAGGTTGGCGCTTACTTTGTTCTCTTTCAGTATGGTATAAGCGCGTTGCGGATCGCTCACGATCATACGCATAATCCCGAATTCCGTTGTGTCGGCTACTGTGGCAGCGATGATCCGTATATCGGCCTCTGCCAGTAAAGAAAGTACTTCGTTTAACTTACCGTACTTATTCTCCAGGAAGATAGAAATTTGATGAACAGTCATATCTTTATGAATTAAGAATTAAAAATTACGAATTACGAATTACGACTTGTTCCAATTTTTAATTTTTAATTCGTAATTCGTAATTGGAAATTGTCTTACGACAATTTCCGGAGGTCTTTCACCCGCACGGCTTTGCCTTCCGCCACGGGCAGTGATCCTTTAGCCACCAGTTTCAACCGGGGGGTGAGCAGTAACTCGTCTTTCAGTTGACGGGTTATATTCTTCGTCAGCCGTTGCAATACCGCGTAATCGTCGGTGTACAGGTCGTTCAGTTCCACTTCGATCAGCATCTCGTCGCTATTGCCGATGGTTTCGAGCGTGATCAGGTAGTTGCCACCCAGTTCGGGGAAGGTCATCAGGATCGTCTCGATCTGGATCGGGAAGAGGTTCACCCCTTTGAGGATGATCATATCGTCGCTACGTCCGCGGAAGCGGTCGATGCGTTTGTGGGTGCGTCCGCAGGGGCAGTCGCCGGCGATAATGCGGGTCAGGTCGCGCGTGCGGTAACGGATCAACGGCATGGCTTCGCGGTTGATGGTGGTCAGTACCAATTCACCGATCTCACCCTCTTCGACCGGTTCCAAGGTCTCCGGATCGACAATCTCCACGATCACATAGTCTTCCCAGATGTGTAGTCCGTTTTGTTCGGTACATTCGAACGCCACCCCCGGTCCGTTCATCTCCGACATACCGAAGCAGTTGTAGGCTTTGACGCCCAGTAGCTGTTCGATCCGGCGACGCTGTTCCTCGGAATGAGGTTCGGCACCGATACAGATCGTTTTCAGCTTCGTATCTTTCTTCGGATCCATCCCGATCTCATACATCACCTCGGCCAGGCGTGTGGCGTAGCTCGGGATGATATGCAGGCAGGTGGTGCCGAAGTCGGTGATGAATTTGATTTGCCGTTTGGAGTTGCCCGCGGCCGCCGGCACGGTCAATGCGCCCAGGCGCTCGGCACCGTACTGGAATCCCAAGCCTCCGGTAAACATACCGTACCCCGAAGTGTTCTGGAAGATATCCGTTTCGCGCAGTCCGACCATATACATACAACGGGCTACCTGGTTGGCCCATTCGTCCAAATCCTTGGCAGAGTGAAGCACGACCGTCGGATTGCCGGTGGTCCCGCTGGATGAATGCAGGCGAACACATTGTTGCAAAGGGATGGCCGCCAACCCGAACGGATAATTGTTGCGCAGATCGTCTTTGGTCGTGAACGGAAGCTTCTTTAAATCATCTAAAGACCGGATAGAATCAGCCGTAATACCGTTTGCCTGGAACACTTTCTGATAGAAAGGAGAGTGGCTTGCGGATGCAAGGGTCTCCTTTAAGCGTTCGATTTGTAATTTTTCCAGGCTCTCGCGCTTCATGGTCTCGATGTCTTTCTGCCAGTATGTCATCGTTTTTTCTGTTATTGTGAATGTGAAATAGTGAATTTGATCGCAAATGTATCGTTTATTTTGGTAAAAGCCTCTATATTTGTAGTTATTTGTGTGAAAATGTGCGGGAACAAAATCCCTGAAGAATTGTTATATTTGCGCCGTTGATTATTAATTGATAGAAAAGAGAAGCCATGAAATGTTCCATATCGCTTATTCTTGTACTGTTCAGTATAGGAATATTCCAACCTGCCGTCGCTGCGGAAAACTATAGATTTCGGACTATAGATGTATCTGATGGGTTGAGTAACAGTGAGATCCGTTGTATCTATAAAGATAGCGACGGCTTTATGTGGTTTGGAACCCCTTCGGGCTTAAACCGGTACGACGGGTATGAAGTGATCACCTACCGTCAATCCTTCAATAGCGGGCAGAGCGGTTATTTCAATAATGATATCTGGAATATCCAGGAGTCGTACGATAAGAAGTTATGGCTGCAGACCGCTTATTCCTATACCGTATACGACCTGACCTTGCAGCGGTTCGAAGAAAATGTGAACAGTCTGTTCGAGAAATACTGCGGCGCCACCGACTTCTCCAGCTTGTATATTGATAAACAAAAGAATTTCTGGTTTTTGCTCTGGGATGATATCCGGTTGTATAAAGTCGAAACCGGCGAACTGGAAATATTTACCCAGGGGAAGAGGGACGGCTTGAGCAAAGGGCTTATCATCGATGTCAAACAAGGCGATAATTGTTATTGGTTCTTGTTCGATAACGGGGTGATCGAATGCATGGATGCCGAAACCCACACGATTATTGAACGCAGCGACGGCCTGCGCAAGATGATGCTGCAGACGAATGTCACGACGATGAAATTGTTTGTCGACTCGACGGGTGATGTCTGGGTGTACAATATCGGTGCCGATTTCGGGATGGCGGGTTATTGCCCGAAAAAGAAAAAATGGGACCATTATTCGGTCAACTCCAAGACCCACCCGATCTCTCATAATATCGTGATGGGCGTGCAGGAGGATGAGAACGGCCTGATCTGGATCGGAACGGACCATGGCGGTGTGACCTTGATCGACAAGGTGAACAACCAAACGTCGGTCATGCTGTACGACGAGAGCATCCCTTCGAGCCTGCCCGAAAATACGATCAATACCCTTTACCGGGATGATATGAATATCATGTGGCTGGGAACGTACAAACGAGGTGTTTGTTATTATAATAAATATGTATATAAATTCCAGTCGATCACGGATAAGTCCGGTCTCTCTTTTGCGGATATCAACTGTTTCGAAGAGGATGAAAAAGGGAATGTCTGGCTGGGAACGAACGGAGGCGGACTGATCTATTACGACCGCGCCCAGGATAAGTACACCACCTACCGGCATAACCCCAATAATCCGGCTTCTCCGGGTGGCGATGTGATTGTCAGCCTGAAGCGGGACCACCTGAACCGGTTGTGGATCGGTTACTATATGTCGGGCCTGGATTGTTACGACGGCAACCGGTTCACGCATTACCGGACCAGTAATAAAGAGAATGCGGCGCTGACGGATGATAATGTCTGGAAAATCCTTCTGGATAAGGAAAACCGCCTTTGGATCGGCACGCTGAGGGGGGGAGTTGTCGTGTTGGATTCCCAAACCGGCGAGCGCCTGAAGCATTTTGTGACCGATGGCTCGGTCTATTCCATCTTACAGAAAAAGGATGGCGAGATCCTGATTGGTTCGCAGCGCGGCTTGTATGTCTATAATGCCTCGGCCGACCGGTTGGTTCTCTATGATAAAGATATCCTGAGCGAAGCGCAATTGAATCGGTTTGATATCAACGCTTTGTTGGAGGACGAACGGGGACTTCTTTGGATCGGCACGCGTAACGGCTTGTTTGTGTACGACCGGACATTGCAGTACCTGAAGTATTTTGATGATTCCGACGGCTTGCCTTCCATCCTGATCCAGAGCATTCTGGAAGATGAAAACGGCGGGGTCTGGGCGGCGACGAATAGTGGGATCGCTTATATCTCCACCACGCGCGAACCGGATAATGAAGAGCCTTATGCGTTCAAAATGATCAGCTATAATCGCTCGGATGGCTTGCAGGCGGGGCAGTTCAACTATAACGCCGCCTTGCGTACTTCCGGGGGTGAACTGGTCTTCGGAGGCTCCTCCGGATTCAATATCTTCGAACCTTCCCAAATCGTCGACAATGCGACCAATCCACCCGCTGTTTTTACCGACTTCCTGATCTACAACGAACGGATCCAGCCCGGGTCGGCGTATAAAGGACGGGTGATCCTGGATAAAAACATCACGCAAACGTCGGATATCGTATTGGAATATACGGATAACTATTTCACCATCGCTTTTGCCGCATTGGATTATCTGAATGTCGGCAAAGCGAGATATCTCTATAAGCTTGAAGGGTTTAACGATCAATGGCTGGAGGCTGATAAGAATAGCCGCCGGGTGACCTATACCAACCTGAATCCCGGCAATTATACCTTTATCCTTAAAGCGATCAGTGAGAACGGTGATGATTCCGAATTCCCGATCTTCCTGAAGATCAAGATCGAGCCGCCTTTCTGGCAGACGATATGGGCGTGGATGATCTATATCGCGCTGGTCATCGCCGTGTTCCTGGGATACCGGCGGTATGTGGCACTGAAGAGCGAGCGCAAACTGGAATATGCGCGCGAGAAGATGAAGATTCTGCAACAGCACGAATTGGATGAGATGAAACTGAAGTTCTTCACCAATATCAGCCATGAGTTTCGTACCCCTTTGTCTTTGATTATCTCTCCTTTGGAAGAACTGCTCAAGAAGACCGAAGAGCCGGGACTGAAAGGGGGCCTTTCCATGATCCACCGCAATGCGACGCAGTTGCTTACGTTGGTCAATCAGCTGTTGGATTTCCGCAAGCTGGATGTGAAAAGCCAGAAACTGAACCGGTCAAAAGCCGATATCAGCCAGTTTGTACGCGAACAGGCGGGAAGCCTGATGGAGGCTATGACGCGGAAACGCATCCAGCTGACCGTCAACACTTCACCGGACGAATTATATATGTGGTTTGATGCCGATAAGATCTCTAAAGCGCTGATCAATATCCTGTATAACGCGCATAAGTTTACGCCCTCGGGAGGCCGGGTGACGTTAGACCTGGATCAACCCGATACCGACCATGTGCGTATCGCCGTGACGGATACCGGCGTCGGTATACCGGAAGAAGACCTGGAGAAAATCTTCGAACGTTTCTATCAGGTCAAGCAAGAGGCGAATATCAACAACCAGGGCAGTGGCATCGGCTTGCACCTGGCCAAAGAATTTGTATTGATGCACGACGGGCAGATCTGGGCCGAACGTGTACCCGCCGGAGGGAGCCGTTTTGTGATCCTCCTGCCGGTTGGGGAAGAACATGCCCCGATAGCGGAGAATACGCCTGCTCCTGCGGAAGAAAAATGCCGGGCGGAAGACGACGAAACAGAAGCCCTGCCGGAAAAAGAAGCCGACACTATCCCGGCGACGGAAGCGGATGAATTGCCCAAATTGTTGATTATCGACGACAATGAAGATTTCTGCCTGTTCCTCTCCGGCGTATTGAACGAGCAATACCAGGTGTTGCAGGCTGCCGATGGCGAGGCCGGCCTGGAACGGGCTTTCCAGGAGATTCCGGAGATCGTGGTGACCGACGTGATGATGCCGAAAATGGATGGTCTGGAAGTCTGCAAACGCCTGAAGAATGATATCCGCACTTCGCATATCCCGGTCATTCTACTGACCTCCAAAAGCGGGGATGAGAGCAAGTTGGAAGGACTGAATGTCGGAGCCGACGATTATATCACCAAACCGTTCAATGTGGATATCCTCCTGGCTAAGATCCGTAACCTGGTAGAAACCCAGAAGCAGCTCCGGAAAGTGTTTACCGATACGATAAAGATCGAACCTTCGAAGATCGCGGTGAACTCCCTGGACAAGAAACTGATCGAGCGGGCATTGGCCTATACGGAGAGTAATATGGCTAATCCGGACTTCTCCGTGGAGGAGCTGAGTCGCGAATTGGGCATGAGCCGCGTGCATCTCTATAAGAAACTGACGCAGATCACGGGCAAGACCCCGATCGAATTTATCCGTATTATCCGCTTGAAACGGGCGGCACAGCTATTGAAAGAGAGCCAGTTGACGGTCTCCGAAATCGCTTATGAGGTGGGTTTCAACAACCCCAAGTATTTCCGCAAATACTTTAAGGATGAGTTCGGTGTACTGCCTTCTCAATATGCGCAATAACATTTGGTACACATTTATGTAACAAAACCACCCCCGGCTGAGAACAAATTAGCCGTTTGTTGATAACATCTTACCCTCGCTTTGCGTGGCTTGCATTCTATTTTTGTATTCAAAAGAGAAAACAAAATAAATGCAGACCATGATAAAAAAGTTTTTGTGTGTTACACTTCTTCTTCCGATCCTACTATCTTGCCAATCTACATGGGAAAAAAATGAGAGGGGGGTTATTATTCATTTATCGCCTGATGATGAGCAGTTGGCTCGTAAAGTCCGTTTGGAAGTACTGAATGACCAAGTCATACGGGTCTCGGCAACGCCGGCATCTACTTTCTCGACGGATACGAGTATGGTGGTAGATCCGGTAGGGTCACCTGCCACATCGTGGCAGGTGACCGAAGAAGAAGGCCAGCTTGTGTTGGCCACTTCCCGTTTGCGGGCCGTCGCCGACCTGAAGACCGGCGAGGTGAAGTTTACCGATCCGGATGGAAATCTATTACTTAAGGAAGCCCGGGGTGGGGGGAAGTCCTTTACGGCTATGTCGGTCGATGGGACACCGGGCTACCATATCCATCAGGTCTTCGACTCCATGGAAGACGAAGCTTTTTACGGCCTCGGGCAGCATCAGGCCGACGAGTTCAATTACAAAGGAAAGAACGAAACCTTGTTTCAGTACAACACCAAAGTGTCTATCCCTTTCTTCGTATCAAACAAAAACTACGGTATCCTTTGGGACAATTATTCATTGACCAAATTCGGGGATATCCGCGACTATGATCAACTGAGCCAGTTCAAGCTCTATGACCTCAAAGGGGAAGAGGGTGGTCTGACGGCTAACTATTATGTGAATTCGGATACGAATAAGGTGTTTGTTTCCCGGGTAGAGAATACGATTGATTATGAAAACCTGGAAACGGTCGCTAATTTCCCGGCCGACTTCCCTTTCTACAACTCGACCATTGTTTGGGAAGGCGATTTGCAGGCCAAAGAGTCGGGCGTTCACCGGTTCTTACTCTATTATGCCGGATATACGAAGATATGGATCGACGGCGAGTTGATGGCCGACCGTTGGCGGACGGCATGGAATCCTTCCGTGGCCAAGTTTAATGTCCGCATGGAAGCCGGGCGGCACCACCATATCCGCTTGGAATGGCAGCCGGATGGGGGCGTTTCTTATATCGGCCTGAAAGCCTTGTCGCCTGTCGATCGGGAAGAACAAAACCGCCTCTCGCTCTATTCCGAAATGGGCGATCAGATCGATTATTACTTTATCGGTGGCGAATCGATGGACGATGTAATTAAAGGCTATCGTTCGGTTTCCGGTAAGGCGCAGGTCATGCCGAAATGGGCAATGGGTTTCTGGCAGAGCCGGGAACGTTATAAGACACAAGACGAACTGGTGGGTGCGCTCAAAGAGTTCCGCCGCCGGCAAATCCCGATCGATAATATCGTGTTGGACTGGAGCTACTGGCCGCAGGATGCCTGGGGCAGCCATGAGTTTGACGCGGCACGTTTCCCGGATCCGAAAGGCATGGTCGATCAGGTGCACGACCTGAACGCGCAGATCATGATCTCGGTCTGGCCCAAGTTCTACCATACGACCGAACATTATAAGGAGTTCGACGAAAAAGGCTGGATGTACCAACGCGCGGTGAAAGACAGTATCCGCGACTGGATCGGCAAAGGCTATATCGGCTCGTTCTACGATGCCTATAGCGCCGGCGCCCGCGAATTGTTCTGGAAACAGATGGAGGAACATCTGTATAGTAAAGGCTTTGATGCCTGGTGGATGGATGCTTCCGAACCGGATATCCTGTCGAACGCGAGCATGGAATACCGCAAGGCGTTGATGAACCCGACGGTTCTGGGCCCTTCGACCAAATATTTCAATACCTATTCCCTGGTCAATGCCATGGCGATTTATAACGGGCAACGGGCGGTGAACAACGATACACGTGTGTTCCTCTTGACCCGCTCGGGCTTCTGCGGCCTGCAACGCTACGGGGCCGTCACCTGGAGCGGCGATATCGGTACCTGTTGGGAAGACTATAAAGCGCAGATCTCCGCCGGATTGAACCATTCGATGTCGGGCAATCCGTATTGGACAATGGATATCGGTGGCTTCTGCGTGCAACGCCGTTTCGAACGCGCCCGCGAAGGTTCCGAAGATATGAATGAATGGCGCGAACTGAATGCCCGCTGGACACAGTTCGGGGCTTTCGTGCCGCTCTTCCGTACGCACGGACAGTATCCCTTCCGGGAAGTGTATAACATCGCACCCGAGTCGCATCCGGCGTATCAGACCATTGTCTATTACGACAAATTGCGCTATCGCCTGATGCCTTATATCTATGCGATGACGGGCTGGGTCTACCTCAACGACTATACGCTGATGCGCCCGATGGTGATGGACTTCGGTCAGGATCCGGCCGTATTGGATATGGGCGACCAGTATATGTTCGGCCCGTCTCTATTGGTTGCTCCGGTCTACGAATACAAAGCCCGCAGCCGTACTGTCTATTTCCCCAAAGGAACAGGCTGGTACGATTTCTATACCGGCGCCTATGTGGAAGGTGGACAGTATAAAACAGTCGATGCGCCTTACGAACGGATGCCTCTGTTTGTGAAGGCCGGTTCGATCATCCCGGTTGGACCGGAGATCCAGTACACTTCCGAGAAACCGGATGCCCCGGTCACCCTTTATGTCTACGGTGGCGCCGATGCAACCTTCGCTTTGTATGAAGACGAAGGCACGAACTACAATTACGAAAAAGGAAAATATTCACAGATTCCTATCACCTACGACGAGGCCTCGCATACCCTGGTAGTTGGCGCCCGCGAAGGATCATTCGACGGCATGCCCGAGAAGCGCACCTTCCATATCGTCTGGATTCATCCGGACCGGAAGACCGGCTTCGATGCCCATCCCGCCCCGCATAAGACCGTCGCATACGACGGCAAGGGATTAACGATAAAGCTTTGATTTTTATGACCATTAATGAATTGGAGTTCATAGGCTGCCCTGGAAGGGGCAGCCTTTTTTATGCCCTCCGATTGCTGCAAAAAGACCTTCATTTTTACCCTGTTTTAGCGAGACGTATACCCGCCTGAATATAAACGTATTATAAGGAGTAGTTATTTGTTGATAATTATCAACAAGTTTGTTGATAGTTATCAACAGATCTGTTGACAATTATCAACAAATGTGTTGACGGTTATCAACAAACAAATAGTCCCGACAAAAGATACAATTACTCCCACCGATCCGGATTCAGAGAAGGAGTACCTTAACGAAGTCCTTCGGGCGTTGAAAGGGGGATTGTTATTGTTAAATAATTCTAACGACGCGAAGAAATATGCTATAAAGTTATGTTGCAAAACATAAATGCTGTATATTTGCATTGTGTTTTTCATGGTATTAGATTTAAGGTTAACAATGAAGATTGGGCTGTCGGGATGACAGTCTTTCTTTTTTTATATACCTGCCTATTTATACCTGCCTATTTATGCCTCCCTAACGGATGAAAGAAAAAGCCAATAAATACGCGAAATAAACTACCTTTGTGGGACACCATAAAATTCATTGATCAGATGGAAATCTATAAAGCGAATGAAGAGCGTTACCTGAGTTGTTCTTATCGGCGTTGCGGTAAGAGTGGGATCTTGTTGCCTCCCATCTCCCTGGGGCTGTGGCATAATTTTGGCAGTGTGGATGTGTTCGAGAATTATATTCAGATCGCACATACGACTTTTGATCAGGGAATTACCCATTTCGATCTGGCGAATAATTACGGACCGGCTTATGGGTCGGCGGAAGAGAATTTCGGGCGCATCCTGAAAAAAGGCCTGGGCAATTACCGCGACGAACTGATCGTCTCGACCAAGGCCGGATACGATATGTGGCCGGGGCCTTACGGGAACTGGGGAAGCCGCAAGTATCTGATGGCAAGCCTTGATCAGAGTTTGAAGCGTATGGGCTTGGATTATGTGGATATCTTCTATTCCCACCGTCCGGATCCGGAAACGCCGATCGAGGAAACCATGGGTGCGCTGGCCGATATCGTTAAGCAGGGAAAAGCGCTTTATGTGGGGATCTCGAACTACAATGCTGCCCAGACGGAGCAGGCGTTGGCAGTCCTGAAAGAACATAAGGTGCCTTGTCTGATCCATCAGGCGCGCTACTCGATGTTCGATCGCTGGGTAGAGCCCGATCTGTTGAACGTATTGGAAAAAGAAGGCGTCGGACTGATTGCTTTCTCGCCATTGGAGCAGGGGGTATTGACCGATAAATACCTGCAGGGCATCCCGGCCGACTCGCGTGCCGCCAAATCTACCGGCCACCTGCAGCAAGCGTGGATCACGCCGGAGGTGATCGAAAAAGTAAAGAAACTGAATGCCATTGCTCTGGATCGGGGACAAACCCTGGCGGAGATGGCGCTGGCCTGGCTGTTGAAAGATCGGCGGGTGACCAGTGTACTGATCGGCGCCAGCTCGGTTGCCCAGTTGATGGATAACCTGCATGCATTGGATCATCTGGACTTCACGTCGGATGAGTTAACCCTCATCGAAGAGGTCTTAAAATCTTAATTCTCACAATTCATAATTCATAATTCATAATTTTCTTGCGTCCCTTTCTACATCAAATAGCTGCCTTGTTCTACAAGGAATATGGCGCCGATATCAGTCGGCTGGCCTTTGTGTTTCCCAATCAACGGGCGGGTATTTTCTTTAAGAAATACCTGTCGGAGATTGCCGGTGGGCCGGTTTTCTCACCGACGATCCTGACGATCAGCGATCTGTTTCTGGAGTTGAGTGGCAAGCAGCCTGCCGACCGGATCCGTATGCTTTTCTCGCTGTATACGATTTATGTGCGGGTCAGTGGGGCGACGGAGACCTTCGATGAGTTTCTGTATTGGGGAGAGATGCTGCTGAATGACTTCGACGATGTCGATAAATACCTGGTTGATGCCTCGATGCTCTTTTCCAATGTGACGGATCTGCGCGAGATTGAAAATGACTTTGGTTTTCTCAGCGAGAAACAGGTTACGGCGATCCGTTCTTTCTGGTCTTCTTTTTATCCGAAAGGCGACTCGCCCAACCAACGGGAGTTTCTTTCGGTCTGGCAACTCTTGTATTCGCTCTATGATACCCTCCGGCAGGAGCTCTCCCGGGAAGGGCTGGGCTATGAGGGTATGATCTTCCGGGAAGTGGTGGAGAATCCCGAATGGCAGGACCACCACCGGTTGGCGTATGACCGGATTGTCTTTGTCGGACTGAACGCCTTGTCCAAGGCGGAGGAACAACTGCTTACGTTGTTGAAACAGATGGACTATGCCGATTTCTACTGGGATTATGCCTCGGAGAAGGTGACGGACCCGGAGAATAAAGCTTCCTATTTTGTAGAGAATAACCGCGCCCAATTTCCTTCCCGGCACCCGTTGCCGGCGGAGCAGGCTGAACTACCCCGGATGGAAGTTATAGGCATCCCGTCCGGCATCGGACAGGCCAAACAGGTGTACACGCTGTTGCAGTCGTATTGCGAACGGGGCGATATGGAAGGGGAAGACGCTTTGCGCACGGCCATCGTATTGCCGGATGAACAAATGTTGATCCCCGTATTGAACTCTATACCGGAACAGATCCGGTCGATCAATGTGACCATGGGTTATCCCCTGTCGGGCACACCGGCGGCTTCGCTTATCGATGCCACACTTTCCCTGCAACGGAATATACGGTACATGGACGGCTCGCCTTGTTTTTATTTTCGCGATGTGTTGCCGGTCCTGAATCACCGGTATATCACCGGGGCGGAACCGGAGGTGACGGCTGCGCTGGTGAGGGAGATCTCTTTGAACAACAAAGTCTATGTGCGGGAGGAAGAGTTGGCGTGTACGCCATTCCTCTCTCTTCTCTTTGCGCCGGTAAACGATGCGGATAAACTCTCAGACTATCTGCTGCGCCTGCTTGAAGAGCTGAATAAATATTCCGCTTCGGCGTTGGACGGTGAGTTTATCTTTCATTATTATACGACTGTCAATCGGCTGAAGGAGGTGATGTTGGATGCCGGTATCCGGATGAAAGCGGAGACCTATGCCCGCCTATTGAAACGGGCGGCAGAGATGATCCGGATCCCCTTCAAGGGGGAGCCGCTCTCCGGGCTACAGGTTATGGGGGTATTGGAAACCCGAGCGCTCGACTTCGACCGGGTGATTATCCTGTCGATGAACGAAGGCACGTTCCCGCAGCGGAAAGCAGCCAATTCCTTTATCCCTTATCACCTGCGCATCGGTTTCGGCTTGCCGACCTACGAACATCAGGACAGTGTCTGGGCCTATCATTTCTACCGGCTGATCTATCGCGCCAGCCAGGTCAGCCTGATATACGACACCCGCACCGCTGGGATGCAGACCGGGGAAGTCAGCCGTTTTGTTCATCAGCTGCATTATCTGTATCAGGTACCGATTCAACATAAATTAGTCGTTTATAATGTCTCTTCTTCTCAAACACCCGCCCTGCGAATCGAGAAGACCCCGGAGGTGATGGAGCAGCTCAGGGCTTTCCATAAAGGGGGCGAGCGGGCGATTTCCGCCAGCGCGCTGAATACGTATCTCGACTGCCCGTTGAAATTCTATTTTTCCGTTGTCGAGAATATACGGGAAGAGGAAGAGGTGACCGAGTCGGTCGAAAGCAGTATGTTCGGAAGTATCTTGCACGCGACCCTGGAAGAATTGTATAAACCTTTCTGCGGGCGGATGGTCACGGCGGATGTCTTAACACTAATGCGCAAGAACAAACAATTGCTCAACGATACCATAATGCGCACTTTCGCCAAGGAGTTCTTTCACTCGGATGCCGTGCGCCCCTTGACGGGGCAGAACTTCCTTATCGGCGAGATGATCCGTAAATACGTGGAGAAGATGCTGGAAGTGGATGGCAAACAAGCTCCTTTTCAGTATATCCGTTCGGAGAAGCGGATGGACGACCTTTTCACCTTATCCAACGCGCGGGAGATCCGCCTGAAAGGTTATATCGACCGGATTGACGCCGTGGGCGACAGCTTGCGCATCATCGATTATAAGAGCGGGAGTGGCAGTTCCTCTTTCCGGACCATCGAAAGCCTTTTCGATACGGAAGAGAAAGACCGTTCGAAAGCCGTGATGCAGGTGTTTATGTATGCCTGGATGTATCATCGCCTACCCGAAGGGGCTGACCGGAAGATCCGCCCCGGGATCTATTATATGCGTTCGCTTTTCGGTTCGGGCTTCACCGCGGATATCACGCAGAAAGAGGAGCGGGGCAAGTCCGAGGTGATCGAGGATTTCCGCAACCATATCCAACCCTTTGAAGAAGCCATGCGCCACTGCCTGGAAGAAATCTTCAACTCCCCCAACCCCTTCACTCAAACGCCCACAGGTAAAGCCTGTCTCTACTGCCAGTTCAAAGGCATTTGCGGGAAATAAAATGTTCAGAAGATAATCCCAAGCGAAAAACTCATGACATTGATGCGTTTGTCGATCCGGATATTGTTTTCAATGGTAGGGCTGCCGGCTTGTTTGTTGCGGAAATCGGTTTCGGTTTGATTCAGACCGAACTCATAGCTGAAGTCGAAGAATAACTGCCAGATCTGAACGGAAATACCCATGGCTATATTCAGACCGAACGGATTACTCTCACTGAGAAATTCGTGAACGCTGCCGGTCGACAGGGATTTGTATGTCACATTATAGTCATATTTGAGTGTCGGACCGGCCAGAAAGCTTAAAGCGTATGGTCCTTCACGAACAATATGGTAACCGATATGAACCGGAACCTGAAGAGACTGCCTGGACATCTCCAGATGCGCGCTTTGGCGTGTTGTTTCTGCTGCCGGCAGGTCGGGCAATTCAGCTTGAGGAATACTGAAATGGATATCTCCTTCGGAATGTTGCCACGAGAAACTGGGTTGGATGAAAAAACGATCCACATTGATCCGACCGAAAACGGATGCCTGAACACCGACTTTGTAGGTGAGACGAATATCCTCCAGTTGCAGGTCGTCTATCGTGATGGATTTGACAATCGGGAATGTGGAATTGAAACCTATGGTCGCTCCCAGGTTGAATGTTTTACTTTGATAAACGAAATTACTTTTTCTGACCTCTTCATTTTCCTGTGCAAAAGAAGAGAAAGAAACAAATGAGAGTAGAAGAAGTAATGAAAAGGATCTCATGCCGTTACTTTTTCTTTTGAACCGACCAACCGAATTTACCGATAAAAGCTCCCAGTTCGTAATACTTCCCATGGGCATAGACCAACAGGTTCGCCCGTTCCATATCAAAAGCACCGGTTACGGGGTCGAGGTATTTGTCGTCGGCCTGCACATTGACCACTTCGGCAATAAACATATCGTGACTGCCTAACGCCATGACTTCTTTCACCCGGCACTCAATATTTAATGGAGATTCTTTCAGGATGGGCGCGCAGACTACGGAGGCTTTCTCTGGAGTCAGCTGCATTTCTTCAAATTTATGATGGTCTTTACCCGAGTTGACGCCACACCAGTCTGTGGCATAGGCCATCTCCTGCGTGGTCAGGTTGATGACAAACTCCATATCCCGCTTTAACAACTCATACGAATGGCGCTCGGGGCGAACGGAGATATAACACATCGGGGGATTGGTACAGATCGTGCCGACCCATGAGACCGTGATCAGGTTGTATTCGGAAGGTTCTTTCCCGCAACTGATCAGAACGGCGGGGAGGGGATAGATCAGGGTTCCCGGTTTCCAGTCTACTTTCATTTGATCACAATATCTTCTTTGTTTATTTTGCGCTCGCAATAGCGACAGCGAATCGAGCCTTTCCCTTTATCGATCACTTCAAAGCGCGAAAGCATCGGTTCGTTGTTCGTGATACATTTAGGATTGTTACACTTCACCACGTCGACCAGTTCTTCCGGCAGGGTAACGGTCTTCTTCTCCACCACTTCATAGTCGCGAATAATATTCAGGATCACGTTCGGCGCGATCAGGGAGATGCGATTGATCTCATCTTCTGCGAAGAATTTGTTCGCGATCTTGATCACTCCTTTGGATTCCATCTTTTTGCTATGGAAATTGTTCCCGATGGTAATCGTGTTGTCCATCTTTTCCAATCCCAAAAGCGATGCCACCTTGAATAACTGGCTGGGGGGGATATGATCAATCGCGGTTCCGTTTTCCAGCGCAGCGACCTGTAGCTCTTTTTTCTTAACCATAATATGTGTGCTTATTAAATCTCAATTCCTAATACTTCACAGATAATCGCTTCCCGCGTGAATAATCCATTACGTGCCTGTTGGATATAATAGGCTTTCGGATTGTCGTCGACATCATAAGCAATCTCATTGACACGAGGCAGCGGATGAAGGATACGCAGGTTCTCCCGGCTATTGGCCAGCATATTGTTGCGCAGGATATACACGTTTTTTACCCGTTCGTATTCCACCAGGTCGGTAAACCGTTCTCTTTGTACGCGGGTCATATAGAGAATATCCGTCTGATTGATGATCTCTTCCGTGAAATCGGCATGCTCGGTGTATCGGATGCCATGTTTATCGCAGAAATGCTTTTGTTCGTCCGGCATGCGCAGTTCATCGGGAGCGATAAAATGAAAGGTCGGATTGAAATGCGACATGCCGACAATCAGGGAATGAACGGTTCGCCCGTATTTCAGGTCGCCCACCATGGTTATGGTCAGGTTCTCCAGTGTGCCCTGGGTTTTCTGGATCGAATAAAGATCCAGCAAGGTTTGGGAAGGATGCTGGTTGGCCCCATCTCCTGCATTGATGATCGGCACATCCGTCACCTCCGAAGCATAGCGGGCTGCTCCTTCGAGGTAATGCCGCATCACGATCACATCGGCATAATTGCTGACCATCAGTATGGTGTCTTTCAATGTCTCTCCTTTGGAAGAACTGGTGGTGGACGCATCCGTAAATCCTACGACTTTACCACCCAGGCGATTGACAGCCGTCTCAAAACTCAGGCGTGTACGGGTGGATGGCTCGAAGAACAAGGTGGCGGCGATTTTACCTTCCATGATTTTCCGGTTAGGGTTTTCTTCAAAACGTTCAGCGCTTCTCAGGATGCGGAGAATATCCTCTTTGCTGCATTGATCAATAGAAACTAAACTTTTACTCTTCATAAGTTATGCGTATTCGTCATTCTATGCAAATGTATAAAAATAGAATTTATCCGCTAGGGTAGCGAACAATTTATTTTATTCTTTGTTCCATATTGTGTGGCATCTTTTTCCAAGATGTTTAGTATTTTTACGCTTTCTTTGAAAGCCCCAATAATAAAGGATCTTGATGATAATAGAATATACTGCAAAGCGAAAGAAAATCGGATTGTTTTTTTTGACAGGTCTACTGGTCGCGGTAATGGCCTATTTTGCATTAGGCTATCAGCGGACAGAGAAAAAACAGATCTTGATCATCCATTCGTATGAACAGGGAAATGGCTGGATGGATCATCTGCAGCAAGGTATTTATAAATGCATAAAAGAAAATAAGCTGTCTGCGGATATCGAAACGATCTATCTGCGGGATGAGGTTGTGGACATCCGATTGGAAACAAAATACATACAGGAAAAGTTAGACGCCTATAAAGACAAAGCACCGGATCTGATTTTTGTCTCCGGGGACGAAGCCTTATTGGCTCTTATGACTTCCGAGCATCCGTTTGCTTATCGTATACCGGTTGTTTTTACCGGTGTGGCTTATCTGCCTGAAGAAGCATCCGAGAAACATCCGAATATGACCGGGCTGATGACTACGCCGGATTATGAGACGTGTTATCAGTTAGCCCGGCAAATATCCGGTCAGGTAGATGAAATTATTCTGATCGCTGAGGATTCGGATATTGGGAAACAAGCTGTAAATACCGCCAGACAACAACTACGGAATACGCCGAATCTGACAGAAATCTATGAGTCTTACTGGTCGTACAGCGAAACCGATAGCCTGCGCTCTGCGCGCAGTGTTGTCAATCCGTTCAAGCTGCGTATCGAACGGGTCGATATGTTACCCGGATTTATGCTTAAGAATGTGTTGTATTACAAACTAAACAGTCTCTGTATCTTGCCTTTATGGCATCCTTCTTATGCGGCTTTGCCCCGTATGGGGACTGCTCCGTTCTTAATGGTTAGTAGCGAAGGTTTCGGTAGCGGACAAATCGGCGGATACATGACGCCGGGGGATCAGCAGGGGTATCAGGCCATGCGTATTGCTATTGATCTTCTGCGGGGAGGACGGATTGAAGATCATCCGATAACGCAGAGTAAACAGATCCCTGTATTCGACTGGGAGCAATTGCATTTCTGGTCGATCGACCTGGATCGATTGCCCGACGAAAGCATCATCATCAATATGCCGATATTGATGAAGTACAAGATGCAGATCATAGCCGCTTCTGTAATCGTTTCTTTATTTATCGCTCTTTTCGCCTTGATGTTGGCCCGCTTGTACCGGCGGGAATCGTATAATAAAAATAAGGCAAAGGAAAACCTGAAGAAAGAGCGAAAAGAGCTGGATATCACAATCGAATCGCTGAACGAAGGGGTTGTTTCCATCAGTACGGACGGCATTATCCTTTCGATGAATAAGACCGCGGTGGCTTTATTCGGTTTTGATCCGAAGCAATCTTATGTTGGAACACCGGTCTGGTCTTTGTTTAACATACAGAAAAAAGATAACCCGTCTTATTTGAAAGAACTGTTGGTGGAATTATCCCTGACACTGGGCAGCCGTGTGCTGAGTAAGACCGCCTATATCATCACAAAAGATAAAAAAGCCTTTTCTGTTGCCGGGAGTATAAGCAGCCTTTACTATAACGGGATGTCTTATGGCACAGTGCTCAGCTTCCATGATGCGACGGATGAATATGCCCGGAAAGGCTATCTGGCTCTAAGCATGATCTCGGGTGATCTCTTTGCCTGCCGTTACGATCAGGCCAATCGATTGATCCTCTTCGATGAGTCTTTTTTTAGTACGTTCGGCTTGCAGGATGACGGAAGCCATTCGATCAGCAGTGAAGACTTCATTCGTGCCATCCATCCGGACGACCGGCGCAAGAGTGTATTCTCTTTCTTGAAACTCATGAAAGGGACGGACGAGAAAGTGACGACACAACAACGGATGGATTTCACCGGCAAAGGTTATCAGTGGTGGGAGTTCCGTATCTCGGTTTTGCCTGAGGCAACGAAAGAGTCCCGTTACCTTTTGATGGGGATTTGTCTCAATATAGAGAACTTCAAGCAAGCGGAACAGGAGTTGATCCGCCTGAAAGATGAAGCGGAGAATTCGGATTTATTGAAAAGTGCTTTTCTGGCTAATATGAGCCATGAAGTGCGTACCCCTCTTAACTCGATTGTGGGTTTCTCTACCTTATTGATCGAAGGCGAAGAACTCCCGAAAGAGAACCGGGATGAGTTTATGGCTATTATCAGTGAAAACTGTAAGTTGCTGCTCAAGCTAATCAATGAGATATTAGATCTCTCACGCATAGAAAGCGGTATTGTGTTCCGTCAGGATCCCTGCGATCTGACTTCGATCATGGAAGATTTACTGCATCATTATATTCCCGAGGAAGGACGGAAGGAGAATGTACGATATCTCCTGGATATTCCCGAAAGCCCAACTGTGCTTTTGGGTGATGTCTTCCGGTTGAAGCAGATCATGAGCAATTTGCTGGATAACGCGCTTAAGTTTACGGAAGAAGGCAGTATCACCTGGGGCTATTATGCGGATAAAGAGAAAGAGGAAGTTATCCTTTTTGTCCGGGATACCGGGGTGGGTATCGCTCAGGAATACCTGCCGCAGATTTTTGATCGTTTTTATAAATCGGATAATTTCACCCAAGGAGGCGGATTAGGTTTATCCATTATCTATGAGATTGTGAAGCGATTGGGGGGAACCATACAGGTTGAGTCGGAATTGAATGCCGGAACTTCTTTTTATGTACATTTGCCGATGCATGAAAAGCAAGAAGAAGAAACTATAGAGAAAGGGGAGTATGAAACGTTATAGTGCGCTGAGATATATTGGTCTTTTTCTTTTGATCCTGCAAGGAATGTTTTTGTTCTATTCTTGCACGGGGCGGAGTTCCCAGGATGGGCGTAGTTATAATGTGTTGGTGATCCAATCTTTCCGGGAAGACTCGCCCTGGCGAAATGAATTGGTGCGTGGAGGACTGGATGGCTTTAAGAACAACGGCCTGAAGGGAGAGTTTAAAGCGCTGTTTCTCGATAGCGAATCGCTGACGACAACGGAGCAGCAGAAACTTATTCATGACTATTTTGAGGAATACGCCGTACCTGATTTAATCATTCTCTGCAATGATCCGGCGATAAGAACTTTTTTCGCATCAAAGAATCCGTTGACCTATCAGGTGCCCGTTGTCTTCTGCGGAGCGGATTACTGGGACGACAGCCTACTGGATGGACGGCAGAATGTGACCGGTTTTACAACAGAACCGGATTATGTCCGAACGATCGCTTTGATGAAAACTTTTTATCCGGAGATGAAAGGGGTAGTACTGGATGTGGATGATAGTCCATTGTCCCAGCTGGCGACCGCCGTTTTCCAGGAGCAGGTGGAAACGTATCACTTAGATGCAGGTATTGATCTGCAGATAAACAACCTGGATCAGAATCTGGGTAGTTCGCTTATGTGGAATGCCGCGTTTGTCAATCAGTACCCGCGGATCATGCCGGTGTGGAGCCGCTTCTATGCCAGCCGGGCGCGTAATACGGAAGTTCCTTTTTTCTCTGTCGATAATAAAGGCTTGGGACAGGGCTATCTGGGCGGATATCTTGTTCCCGCTTATGCGATGTCTTATCAGGCGGCCGAGCGCGGTGTTGAGATCCTGAGAGGCAAGTCCATCAGTGAACTGCCGGTTACCGCAAGCGAGAAGAAGCCTGTTTTCGACTGGTTGCAGCTGAAAAAGTGCGGTATCAGTAAAGATAAGTTACCGGCTGACAGTGTCCTGATCAATCAGTCCTTTTTTGAAGAATACGGCGATCGCTACCTTCTGTTTGTTATCACCGGCATTTCGGCCATTCTCCTGGTCTCGGCCGTGGTCTTTTTCTTGTATAAGAAAGCGCAGATCATGAAGAAGAAAGCGCAGGAAGAATTAGAGGGACATCGCCGGCGACTCAAGATCGTGATGTCTTCTATCCGCGAAGGGGTGGTTTCCGTGGACCGGAATATGAATATTTTCACGATCAATCCGGCGGCTCTGTATTGGCTTCAGTTGGGTGGGGATGAAAATCAGTATAAAGGAAAGAATGTCTTTTCGATTATGGACTTGTCGGACGGCGTGGAAGACTGTTTGTTGTATTCCCTGATCGATACGGTCTTTACCACGAATAATACGGTTGAATTCAGTACGTTCCAGCTTTTATCCAAGGCAAGCAACCACAGTTCTCCGGTGGTCGGCTCTGTTTCCGCCATTTATCAGGGAAAAGAATTGTATGGAGCAGTTATCGTATTCCATGATATCACGGAAGAACTGGCGCAAAGGGAATTCCTGGAATTGACCTTAGGTGCTGGAGACGTTGTTTCTTGGCATTTGGATTATCCCAATCGTTTTATTACTTTTGATCCCTCATTCTTCACGTTGAATAACATAGAGGATGACGGAACGCATTCTTTTACGTTGGAACGTTTGGCGCAAATGATCCATCCCGAAGATCGCTTCCAGTGGGAAGAGGTCAACCGGAAATTTGCCGATGGTACGTTAAACACGCTGGTGTTTGAGATGCGGGTGGATGTCAACGGACAGGGCTATCAGTGGTGGGAACTCCGCTATACGAGTATTCATATCTATTCGGAGAGGGAAGTGCCTCATATCTTTGGCCTGGTACGAAATGTTGAACACGAGAAACAGCGCTTGCAGGATATAGAGAAAGCCCGCGATAAAGCGCAGATGTCCGACCGGCTGAAGAGTGCTTTTCTGGCGAATATGAGCCATGAGATCCGGACGCCGTTGAATGCGATTGTCGGATTTTCCAATGTCTTAACTTCTGACGAGGAGTTAGGCCCCGACGAACGGCAGGTCTTTATTGAGACGATACGCAACAATTGTAACCTCTTATTGGGACTGATCAGTGATGTATTGGATATTGCCCAGATCGAGACCGGTGCCATGTCGTTCAAGGAAGAGGTCTGCGATGTGAATGAACTGATGAATCAGATCCTGGTCACCCAGCGGGTGATTATTCCGGAGCATCTGGATTTGATTGGCGATCTGCCGGAAGAGACTTCTTTTATCATTACCGATAAGTTACGACTGAACCAGGTGATAACGAATTTGATCAATAACGCGGTCAAATTTACGGAAAAAGGGTCTGTTACGGTCGGTTATACCCGTGAAGATGATGAATTTTTGCGTTTCTTTGTAGAAGATACGGGAAAAGGTATACCAGAAGTGGATTTATTTAATATTTTTGAGAGATTTTTCAAGAAAGATGATTTTAAACAGGGCGCTGGCTTAGGATTATCAATCTGTAAGATGATTGTTGATCGATTTGGAGGAGATATAAATGTAACCTCAGAGATCGGCGTGGGAAGCCGGTTTACGGTAACCCTCCCTTTTGTCGGGGTATCTCCTATTTCATCAGACGGAAAACGAAGTATATTTGCGAATAGTAACATTTATAAATTGTACAATATGAACACAGTAGCACAAGATGCTCCCATGCAAGACAAGGTTACTCTTCTGATCGCAGAGGATGAAGAAAGTAACTATCTGTTATTGAAAACTATTTTGCAGAAACATTGCAATTTGATTCGTGCGAAAACAGGTAAGGAAGCCATAGAGAAGTTTAACGAACACGGAAGTATCGTTGATCTGATCTTGTTAGATATCAAAATGCCGGAGATGACAGGTATTGAGGCGCTTAAGGAAATCCGTAAGATCAATACCGAAATTCCAATCATCATGCAGTCGGCTTATGTCTTCGACTCGGATATGGAGAGTGCGCGTCAGGCAGGTGCATCCGATTTCATTACCAAGCCCATCAACCTGAAGATACTCAAAGAAACGCTGATGCGGTATCTTCCGGTGTTGAAGTTCTAACGGCTTCGGACGTTTTTGGATCCATTTTATTTTGTCTTGTTGATTATTTTGTTATATTTGTAGGACTTCATTCCTGCGAAGGAACTAACAATGTAATCAACAAGATATTTTTATGCTTATAAAAGAGCTCTACGAAACCGATCTGATTAAATTAAAAAAGGAATTCACCCGTACATTTCCCTCATTAGCCTCTCTGGCCAGAGAAGGTGAGTGTTTCGAACATTTCAAAGAATCGTTAAAATATTATGTTTCCTCTTCTGCCGGCAATGCGAAAGTTGTCGACCGGCTGTTGCTATTTATCGCGTACGATGGGCGCATGATCGACGAACTGTCTACCGGAGAGCGGCGTACGATTCAGACCATCCGCTACCTATGGGAGTTTCTGAACGGCAACCCCCGGCCAACCCTATCGCCCGATGCCATCATCGATTTATATCATCAGTTCTTACTCCTGGAGAAAGAGCCGGAAGTTGTGTACGATCCCTTACGGTTGAAAAAACAAATGGCCCGTTGGCCCACTGGCCTCGACGAAGAGGTGCGCGAAGTGCGAAAAGCCAACAAAGACCGGATCATCCGCAGCTTGATCCGCCGGATCGAGCGCCATCATTCGCCCACTTCGCGCTATCAGTTCGCCGAAGGTGCGACAGAAGAGGAGAAATACCAGCAGGTCGAGGGCTGGTGGCAGTCGAGCCGCTTCCATCTGGCGATGGCGATAAAGAGTCCGACGGAGTTGAACGCCTTTCTGGGCAATACCCTTTCCCCGCAGACGATGCAGTTGCTTCTGACGGCCCGGAAAAAGGGGATGCCCTTTTTTGTTACCCCTTATTACCTCTCTTTATTGAACACTTCGGCGGAAGGCTACGACGATATGTCCATCCGCTCGTATATTCTTTATTCGCAGGAGCTGGTCGATACCTACGGGCAGATCAAAGCCTGGGAGAAAGAGGATCTGGTCGTCAAAGACGAGCCCAACGCCGCCGGATGGCTGCTGCCGGGCAGCCATAATATCCACCGCCGTTACCCGGAGGTGGCGATCCTGATCCCGGACTCGATGGGAAGGGCCTGTGGTGGCCTTTGTGCGTCCTGTCAGCGGATGTATGAGTTCCAGAGCGAGCGTTTGAACTTCGACCTGGAAGCCCTGAAACCCAAAGAGACCTGGGATAAAAAGTTGAGCCGCCTGATGAATTACTTCGAAGAAGACGCCCAGTTGCGCGATATCCTGATCACCGGTGGCGATGCTTTCATGAGCCAGAACGCGACCCTGCGGAAGATCCTGGATGCTGTCTACCGGATGGCTGTTCGTAAGCGACGTGCCAACGAGAGCCGCCCGGATGGAGAGAAATATGCCGAGTTGCAGCGCGTCCGCCTGGGTTCCCGCCTGTTGGCCTACCTGCCGATGCGTATCACCGATGACCTGGTTGAGGTTTTGCGCGAATTCAAAGAGAAAGCTTCCCGGATCGGCGTCACACAGTTTTATATCCAGACCCATTTCCAGACCCCCTTGGAGGTCACTCCCGATGCCAAACGTGCCATCGAGGCGATCCTGTCGGCAGGGTGGACCATCACGAACCAATTGGTATTCACCGTTGCCGCTTCCCGCCGGGGGCATACGGCCAAACTGCGTCAGACACTGAACGCCCTGGGCGTGGTTTGCTATTATACCTTCTCGGTCAAGGGCTTTCGGGAGAACTACGCGGTGTTCGCGCCCAACAGCCGTTCACTTCAGGAAGAGAATGAAGAGAAACGCTTCGGTTTTATTCCCAAAGAGAAACGATTGGAACTGGATGAACTGATCCGTACCCGCCAACCGCTGGACAAATACCTGCGCCGTTTCCTGAAAGAGAACCATTTGCCTTTCGTGGCGACCGATCGTAACGTATTGAACCTGCCGGGAATAGGGAAGAGCATGACTTTCCGGACCGTCGGTCTGACGGCAGACGGCCGGCGCATCCTGTGTTTCGATCACGATGCCAGCCGTCGACACAGTCCGATCATCGATCAGATCGGGCGTGTCTATATCGTCGAGAACAAATCGATCGCCGACTACCTGCGTCAGCTCGAAGCCCTGGGCGAGCGGGTGGATGCCTACCGCTCGATCTGGAATTACTGTGAAGGAAAGACGGAACCTCGCTTCAGTATCTATGAATATCCGGATTATCCTTTTATTATTACGGAAAAAATGACAAATTTGCAGCTTTAAAAAACAAAAAACTATGGTTCAGAACGAACGAGAGATCCGAAAAGAATTAGTTATCGACGCCGCCCGTGCGATGGCTCGCGCTGCCCGGACAGCACCCAAAGGTAAAGGGGCGGATATTATTGAAGTGGGTATTGTGACGGCGGAAGATATCGACCGCCTGTCGGAGGAATTGATCCGCTACAACGAAGAATCCGGCATGATGTTCCTGTTGCGCGACGCAGACAACCTCAAATCGGCCGATGCCGTGTTGATTGTCGGTACGGCCCAGAAGGTTCAGGGGCTGAACTGCGCGCATTGTGGCTTCCCGACCTGCGAAGCGAAACCCGAAGCGGTGCCTTGCGCGATCAATGTGGTCGATGTAGGTATCGCGATCGGCTCGGCTTGTAGCGTGGCGGCCGATATGCGGGTCGATACCCGGGTGATGTTCAGTGCCGGCATGGCTGCGCAACGCCTGAAGATGTTGGGCGACAGCCAGTGTGTGATGGCTGTTCCGGTGAGTGCATCCAGCAAAAATCCTTTCTTCGACCGCAAACCGAAAGAATAAACCTATCCTTCCTGTGCGATTTCTTTGTTGATCTGGTCGATATACCGGAGAATCTCTTCGCGCCCTTCCCGCTTCTCCGACGAGGAGGTGAAGATCGGCGGTAGCTCCTCCCAGGTCTCTTGCAGTTTGTTGCGGTAGACCTGCATATTCTCTTCCAACCGGCTTTTGCTGATCTTATCGGTCTTGGTGAAGATGATGGCAAAAGGAATACCGTTCTCACCCAGCCATTCCATAAACTCCAGATCGATCTTCTGCGGCTCATGGCGGCAGTCGAGCAAGACGAAAAGATTGGTCATCTCGACACGTTCCAGGATATAATCTTCAATGATGCGGCGGATATTTTCCCGACCCTGCTTGCCGCGCTGGGCATAGCCGTAGCCGGGCAGGTCGACCAGGTACCAGGCGGCGTTGATCAGGAAATGATTAATCAACTGCGTCTTGCCGGGCTTCTGGGAGGTCATCGCCAGGCCTTTGTGGTTGGTTACCATATTGATCAACGAGGACTTGCCCACGTTGCTCCGGCCGATAAAGGCGTATTCCGGCTTGCCGTCGTGCGGGCATTTCTCGACGTCGGTATTGCTGATTATGAATTCTGCGCTTTTGATTTCCATATTATTTATTTTTGAAGGGGTTTAAGGGGTTTAAAGGGTTTAAGGGGTTGAGGGGGTGAGCTCTCAGAGCTGAGCCATAGACCGGTGAAGGTGATCAGGCCGTTGAAGATCAGCATCTCATAGCTGAAAACATACCCCGTGTACTGCTTCACCAGGTAGTCGGTCAGGAAGCAGATCAGCGGTGAAGTGATGCAAATATACGGAACATATTTGTCGCGTGGCTTCTTCTTGGTGAAAAGCCCGAAGACAAACAAACCCAACAGGGGACCGTACGTATAAGACGCGATCATATAGATGGCATCGATCACGCTGCGATTGTTCAACATCTTGAAGATAAGGATAATCACTGCAAAAAGAACCGAGATCATCAGGTGCACCTTCAGGCGGGTCTTTTTGGCTTTCTGCGCTTCCTCTTTCTCTACGCCCAGGATATCGACGCAGAACGAGGTCGTCAATGCCGTCAACGCCGAATCCGCACTGCTGAATGCCGCGGCGATGATACCGATACTAAAGAAGATCAGGATCGAATCGCCCAAGAGCCCCGACGTGCAAAACATCGGCAGGATATCATCATTCAACGCCGGGAGCTCGATCTGCTGCTGCGCAGCCAAAGTGACCAATAATACCCCCAGAGAAAGGAAGAGGAAGTTGACCGGCGTGAAGGCAAAACCGTACGTGTACATATTCTTCTGCGCATCCTTGAGGCTTTTGCACGAAAGGTTCTTCTGCATCATGTCCTGGTCGAGCCCGGTCATGACAATGGTGATGAATATGCCGCTAAAGAACTGCTTGGCGAAGTGTTGCGTACTGTGCCAGTCGCTGAATTCGAAGATCCGGGCGTGAGGGCTGTTGGCCACGGTCTCTACAAGGCCTGCGAAATCGAGCCCCATGCGTTCTTTCACCTGCCAGATGATCACCAATAGCATGGCCACCAGGCAGACCGCTTGTATGGTGTCGGTCCAAATAATCGTTTTGATCCCGCTTCGGTACGTGTACAGCCAGATCAAAGCGATGCAAAGAAGTACAGTCACCCAGAAAGGAATATTCCAGGCGCTGAACACATAAGTCTGCAGGATCAATACGACCAGATACAACCGGGCGGCGGCACCTACGATCTTGGAAAGGAGAAAAAAGGAAGCGCCCGTCTTATACCCTCTCCGGCCGATGCGCTGATCGAGATAAATATAGATCGAAGTCAATTGGAGCTTATAATATAAAGGTAAGAGCACCTTGGCAATGATGATATACCCGACGAAAAAACCCAATACAGTCTGCATATACGTCATGTCGATGCCGCGCACCATGCCCGGAACCGACACGAAAGTGACGCCCGATAGCGAAGTGCCGATCATGCCGATCGAGACAATGATCCAGGGCGACTGCCGGTTGCCCAGAAAGAACGCGTCGTTATCGCTACTCTTCCGTCCCGTGATCCAGGCGATCAGAAGCAATACCGCGAAGTAGGCGATGAGTATGACTAAAATAAGGGAACTGTTCATGGGGGACAAAGATACAAAAAATAAAGATTCCGGTTTTCAAGGGTGGAATTGGTCCATTCGCAGACAAAAATGGGGGGATTGTCTATTCTAATTGTACATATAAAAAAGAATGTCGACTTTTGGCATAGAATTCAACGTGAGTAAAAAATGGAGTAGCCTGTGAAGGTGAAACAAACCGATTTTATCAAATCGGCTATTAGGTTAACATTGCGAAAAAGCTGCTGATCGTTCAGCGGCTTTTTTCTTGATATGACGAGCGTTTGAAGCGCGCCAGAACTCCCTTTTTCAAACTACCGGTACTTTGCGCGCAAACTACTAATATTTTGTCGCCAAACTACCGGTAGTTGGTGCGCAAACTACCGGTAGTTTCTGAGGAGAATATTAATATCTCATTTTCAGCGGTTTGGTGATGCGGCATTGTTCGTTGCGAAGAAAATCGGAAGATTTTCTTCAGTAGTTGGTAGTGGGTAGTTAGTAGTTAGTAGGCGCGGAGCGGCAAATAGAAGAAAATCTGAAGATTTTCTTCGGTAGTTGGTAGTGGGTAGTTAGTAGTTGGTAGGCGCGGAGCGGCAAATGGAAGGAAATGTGAAGGAGCAGGATAATAGCAAGTGGACTATCTCGGCTCCCCTTCTTAGAAAAGAAGGGGGTGGACCAGAGCCGTAGGCGATGGTGGGGTAGTTTGATCCTAATTTTGTATGAGATAGGTATTTATGATTTGTCAGAAGATCAAACTGCTCCACCACGGCAAGCCGTGGTCCCCCTCTTCTTGTCTAAGAAGAGGAGCCGAGATACCGATATCGTAAACCTTCACTTCTCAAAAGATTTGAAAGCGCGCTGCGCGCGCAATTTACGAACGCTCCCCCCCAAAATACCCTCCGAACAGTGTTTTTCGTTTTTTTACTTACATCATACAGGATTTTTGCATGTTCCTATAGATCAAACCTATAGCTATTCTGGGGAGCCAAAAAAAGCAGTAAAATTCCTGTAAGTAACTTTCCGGCTCCTGTTGGAGAGTCCCCATAGTGATCGGTTTAACATTGTTGCCTATTCCGGCTGTATGATGCAAGTAAAAAAATGAAAAACTGTTTTGGGTGATCGGTTTACCCCTGTTTTGCATTTGCGTTTGTTAACATCTGCCGTTTAACAACAAAAGTTTCCCCCTTCACAGAAAAGGCCGTCGGAGTTTTGAAAAAGGCCGGCAGCGTTTTGAAAAAGGCCGGCAGCCTTTTGGGAAACGCTGCCGGCCTTTTTTGTGCAAAAGAAGAGGGTGATTCTAATATCTCTTTTTGATTTGGGCGCCCGGGTAGTAATGGGATAAGATCTGGCGGTATGTATGGCCTTGCGTACTCATTACGGCGGCGCCGATCTGGCATAATCCGACACCGTGTCCCCAGCCGGCTCCGGTCAATACGAAGCGTCCCGGTATGCCCCCTTTGACTTCGAGGCGGTCGACGACAAAAGCGGAGCTGAAAAGGTGGGTAGAGGAAAGGATGCGCCTTATCTCCAGTTCTTTTCCAATGATGATGCTGCCGCAGGTGCCAATGATTTTCAGTTCTTCGATCCGACCGGAAGTGCCTCGCTTGATTGGCACCAGATCGCGGATCAGGCCGAGATTGATCAAGCCGTCCATATTCTGATTGAATAAAGCGGATAGTTCCGCCTGGGTATATTCTACTTTCCAACGGTAGAAATCAGGGGTTTCCTGGTCGTAATCCGTTAGTATCTGTGCAAGGATCTTTTGATCGGAGGTATGGCAAAACGCATCCGGAGTTGTTCGGATCCATTTCTCTGCTTCTTCTTCCCGGGTCAGATCGGGGAGGGTCGTCTCGGTCAGGTTGTCGCGTACGGCCGACAGGTACGGATGATGCACCGGTTCCCAGCAGTGTTCGAACTCTTCGCTGACGCCACCGCAACATTTCGAAAAGCGGGCATCACAGATCTGCTCTTCGTGCGCCAGGATCTCGCCGGAGGTTTCCCTGACGGCTTCTTCTACCCGGGCGGTGCTGGCTTTGGTGATTCCCTGGTAGCGCTGGCAATGATCGTCGGCACATACGTCGTACAAGCTATGGTCTTCCCTGTCGTACCAGCGGATGAGGCGTTCGCTGTCCTGGTAGCAGGCGATGTGTTGGGTATGATCCTGGGCCAACTGGCGGCTTTTCTCGATCTGCGCCAACAGCCAACTGCGGGAAATGACGGCATGGGTCTTCAGCATCTCTTTCGAGCAGGTGGCATTCATCTCCGAAGAGATCACACTGATCAGGTAGTCTTCCACATCGATCTCATTGATGGCCAATAGACCGGTCTCCGTGATCAGGATATCCAATGCACCGTTGAAGCATTGATCTTCTTTCCGTTCCCAGTGGAACCCTTTGCCGATCGTCACCTCTTTCAACGCGAAAGAAGCCTTTTTCGAAACTGGCTCGAAGTATAATTCTTTGTAAAGTTTCCCGTTGAACAGAATCTTGTCGTTGACAAGCAGGGCACGTTGCTCTCCGACAAGAAAATCTCCTGTCTCTACGTGGATATATTCATCGTTAAAGAAGAAAGACAAAACGTTTTCAATCATGATCCCGATGCTGACGGCAGGGGTCTCTGTTTCTGGAAAATCGATGAACTGTGTTTTTTGACTGTCGTATTTCACAATAATAAAATGTTAGATTTTAATCGTGTTGTGCGTTCCTGGCGTTGCAGAAAGTGACAAACTTACGTTTAATTTTTCATATAAACAAATCAAAATGTCAATAATGGACGCATTCTCTGCTGATTTTTTTACGACGGGTCGAACTTATTTGTATGGGTTATGCTTTTTCTTTCCGATTTTTCTTTATCTTTGCACCCGCTAATACAAACAGCATAAATTAATTATTCAAACATGGCAACAAAATTAAGATTGCAACGGCGCGGTCGCAAAGGGTATCCTTTTTATCAGATCGTAGCCGCCGACAGCAGGGCTCCACGGGATGGAAAGTTTATTGAAAGGGTAGGTTCTTATAATCCGAACACTAATCCTGCTACAATAGATTTGGATTTCGATAGAGCTTTGTATTGGTTGGAAGTTGGTGCACAACCGACAGACACAGTGCGCAGTATCCTTTCTCGTGAAGGCGTATTGCTGATGAAACACCTGAAAGGTGGCGTGAAAAAAGGCGCTTTCGATGAAGCTACGGCAACCCAGAAGTTCGAAGCTTGGAAGAGAGATCAACAAGCTGGCTTGCAAGCTGAGAAAGACAAAGCGCGCGAAGCTGCCAAAGCCGAAGCGAAAGCTCGTCTGGAAGCAGAAAAAGAAGTAAACAAAGCCAAAGCAGAAGAAGTAGCCAAGAAGAAAGCTGAACTGGCTGCTGCGAATGCAGAAGCCGCAGTGGAAGACGCACCGGCTGAAGAAGCAGCAGTGGAAGAAGCACCGGCTGAAGAAGCTCCGGCTGCGGAAAGTGCAGAATAAGTTTTATTCTGAATTCTTCTGAAAAGAATAAAGGCTGGTCCGAAAGGGCCAGCCTCTTTTTGTTATAGGAGGGGGGTGATCCGCTATTTATTCATCCCGTAAGGCTTCCGCCAGTTCGAGGCGGGCAGCGCGGCGGGCGGGCCAGTTGATGCCGCCGATCACCATCAGGACGAGGATTATTAATGAAGAACAGAGGGCTATCGCGACGCGTCCGGCAGTGAAAGGCAAACGCCAGGTATCCAGGATATCGCTATACAAGAGGTTGATATACACCAATGTCGCCGGCAGGATCACGAGCACGATCAACAACAAACCTTCCACAATCATATACTTCCAGACAGTCGACCGGTTGGCACCGGCCGCCATGCGGATCGCAATCTCGCCCCGCCGCTGGCGAGTACGCAGCCAGAAAGTACCGAAGATACCCAGGAATACGGTGATCAACACAAACACCATCACGTAAGTCATCAACAATACATCTTCACGCAGCATCTTACCCACCACCTCATCGCGGAACTTATGCGAAGGGACAACGGAGGCGACATAGAGGTTGTTCACCTGCAAGCGGTCGCCCATCTCCACCTCGAACATCTCTTCGAAGTGCCGTTCCCTGCCCGGATGAATACGAACACAAATATTCAACCAGGTAATATCATTCGTCGCCAGCCACCCGTTCAGGCGCGTGGGCGTCAGCATCTCGTAAAAGGCCGGTTCATACGGATAGAAGTCCTGCCGCTTCAGGGGTTCGCTCACGGCAATCACCCGGAAGGGCACTTCCTGTTCTTCCTCTTTCGTACCGTTATACACTTCTTTGCCCAGGGCATCGGTCGCCGTATCGAAGAGTGTTTCGGCGATGGTGCGCGTCAGGACAAACTGATTATTGCCTGCCGCCTCGACGCGCAAAGGCGTGCCATCGAAACTGCGGATCCGGAAGACCTCGAAATACGAAGGCGTAACCACCCGACAGCGCATGCTTGGCGAATGCAACGTATCGGCACGCAAGCCATTCCATAAGCCACCCATCGAATAGGGCTCGGCAAAGATCGAGAGCGAGATCGCCTCCACATCGGGGTATTGCCGGATCCGGTCGACCAGCGCTGCCGCTTCATCCGCCTTAGTCATCGCGTTCTCCTCCGGCGCGAGGTAGTTCGGCGCGATCGGCTCCAATGTCTTCAGCCGCATCATATACGTATGCTCAATATCAAAGCCTTTGGGCTCCATATAGTTTTTCAGTTTGACCCAGAGAAAGTCGGTCATCAACAGTAGGAAAAAGAAAACCACCAAGAGTTCCAACAGGATCCAGCTGTTCTGGCGGCGTTCCACCCATATTTGTTTGAGGATATGCTTGATCATAAGTGCGTTGTGTTAATTTGTTGCATTCAGTGAATCGGTAGCCTGTGCACGTGAGGCTTGCCAGGCGGGTATGCCGGTCGACAGTAGGTTGATAAGCAAACTAAGCACTACCACCACCAGGAGCAAAGCCGGCTGGATGATCATATTCAATTGCAGGTCGACATCGGGCCGTTCCAACAAACTGCCTTTGGCGATATAAAAGAACGCCAACGACAGGCAGAAGCCGATCGCACTGCCGATCAGCGTAACTACCAGATTCTCGGCCAAGATCTGTCCGGTCACGGTCTGCGCGGTAGCGCCGAAAGCCTTGCGTAGTCCGATCTCCGGTCGGCGTTTCCGGATCTGGGAAATGATAATACCCAACAGATTGAAGACGGGAAGCAACAGGAAGAGCGCGGCCAGCGAGAGCATGCCCGAAAACGTGCCACTCATGCGCTCGCCTTGAATAAAGGTGAACATCAACTGCGTACTGGTCAACGGCTGCCCCCAGATATTAGCAAAAAACTCCTTTTGTCCGGAATTGAACGTCTCGATCCGGCTGTTCACCTCCTGCCGTACTTTCGCGAAGTCGGCCGACGACCGCGCCAGGATACACACCCGCAACTGCCCGCCGATCCCTTCGACCGCATCCCCGTTCATCAACGCTTTATTCACCGAATAAGGAATCCATATCTCACCATAGGCCTCGCCGACCGCTTCACTCACCGGGTGGACAACGCCCTGGATCGTATACTCCACAAAGTCTAACTGCAAGGTTTGCCCCACCACCTCCGTGGTGCCGAAGAACTGCCGGGCGACATCCTCCGTAATCACAGCCGCCGGGATCGCCGACGCAAAGATCGCCTCCGTCAGGGGCGAGCCATTGAGAAAGCGGAAGTCAAACACATCCCAGAAGTGATGATCTACCTCGCGCACATCGCCTTCGCGCACGAATTTGTTTCCCGCTACGGAGATCCGTTTCTGACGTACATTCGTGCCGACCGCCGTCACCGTCTCGGGCGTGGTCAATGAATAAAAACATTCCTTTACCATGCGCACACCCAATGCGCCGCCCCGGTAACCACTGCCTTGTTCGTTGATCCCTTCGATGATATTGACATACAACATCCGATGCCGCTCGGACACCGGTGCAAACGACGAAGTCTTCACCTGATAAACCCATACCAGTACCATCATCATGGCCACCGATAAAGCCGTGCCCAGGATCGTCAAGAAACTCACCAGCGGATTCTCCCGTAAGGAAGCCAATGCCTGTTTGAAGTATTGCTTATACATACATCTGTCTTTATTTTCCCTTCGCCAAACAAATAGTATGCCATAAAAATAATAGGCTAACAATAAGGCGATTAACAAGAACGCATCTGTTCAATACCGGACAGTCAGGTTAGAAATGAACACCTGCCGGCGCCTTTGCATGGAGTTATTAAACTGTTACTCAACAGCCAAGCGAAATATTCATTTATCACTTTTCTTTTTGTAAAAGTTTGGATTTATTAAAATAAACACTACATTTGGGCGGATTAATCTAGCAAAAAACACGTACACAGAGTGTGTATCATTTGAAAATCTAAACTTAAAAACAAAAAACGCAATGTCATGAGAAACACAAGTAGCAGGGTAATGTCCTCCCCTTAGTGCTCTATTAGCGCTTACATAAGAAAAAATCACAGACACCCCCTATATCTATGTATGGGCCGGGCGGTTTTTCTTCTATGAGGGAGGAATAAAACAAGAGAGAAATAGCGATAAAGTTATCATTGTCTATCAGTGATGATTCATGTTCACGGGTATATATTATGTATGCTCGAATGTGAAAGGAATACTTATGTACCGATATAAGTATGTCCGATCCAGTTCTATAGAGATAATCTACCTTTTTAATTAATAATGTAATATGAGAAAACTGAGTGTTGTTTTAGTTATTCTTGTGCTGTCGTTACAGTTTATTCTGGCACAGGAAAGGCAAATTACAGGTAAGGTAACATCCTCGGAAGACGGTCTTCCGATGATTGGTGTTGCAGTAATGGACAGACAAAGCATGCGTGGCGGCGCCACCAATGTGGACGGAGAATTTTCGATCCGGGTAAATGAACGGACCAAGAGTCTCCAATTCTCTTATGTAGGGTACAAAACCATTGAAGTACCCATTACCGGAAATCATCTGACCGTGGTATTGGAACCCGATTTCGTAGCGATCGACGAAGTGATGGTCGTCGCTTACGGTACGGGAAAGAAATCGACGTTCACCGGATCGGCTACGGTCGTTAAGAGTGAAGCGTTGGAGAAGATTACTACCTCCAATATCACCCAAGCGTTGCAAGGACAGAGTAGTGGGGTGCAGGTGATCAACAGCAGCGGTCAACCGGGCGATAGCGGTTCGATCCTGATCCGCGGGATCGGTTCGATGAACGCCTCCAGTTCTCCGCTTTATGTGGTCGACGGGGTGGCTTACGATGGATTTATGAATGCGATCAACCCGGCGGATGTCGAGTCGATGACCGTATTGAAAGATGCTTCGGCCACCGCATTGTACGGCTCGCGCGCTGCCAACGGGGTGATTATGATCACCACCAAAAAGGGAGCTTCCGATAAAGGACAGATCAACTTCCGCTCGACCTGGGGCTATTCCAACCTGGCGGTCGATCTGCCACGCGCCCTGTCGCCACAGGAGTTTACGACCCTGACCTGGCGGGCCATGCGCAACGGACGCCTCGATCAAGGCTATACGGCCGAAGAAGCCAATCAATACGCTACGACCAATCTGAAGAATGAGTTGAAGATCAACCCGTTCAGTATCGATCAACCGGTAGGATTGAATGGCGAGATGGATCCGAACGCCCAATTGATGTACTGGGGCGACTGGCGGGATGAAGTGCTCAAATCGCGTCTGCGTCAGGAATACAACCTCGACTTCAGCGGAAAGAACGATAAAGCGGACTACTTCTTCTCCGGCGGTTACGTCAACGATAAAGGGATTTTTGCCGCGCAGGAATTCGAGCGTTTCTCCTTGCGTTCGAACCTGAACTACCAGGTGAAGAACTGGCTGAAGGTAGGGACCAACACCTCCCTTTCGCATTCCCGCCGGGAAGTGTGGCTCGACAGCTCGACGATCTGGTTCCTGCGCACCATCTCTCCGAACTATCCGGTCTATGTATGGGATCCGGCAACAGGAGACTACCAACGCGACGGCAATGGCAACAAGATATACGATTATGGAGATAACCGTCAGGCATGGACCGCCTGGAACCCGCTGGCCGACGCCGCGTATAACCCCTCACCCGAAACGACCAATAATGTATCGACACGTAACTATATCGAGATCACTTTCCTGCCGGAACTGAAATTCCGCACAAACTTCAGTGTCGACCATTACAACCGGACATACGACGGATACACCAATCCCGAGTACGGTTATGCTTCCGGTTATGGAGGAGAAGTATATAAAGAATCGAGACAGAATCTTTCGTATACGATCAACAACCTGTTGACTTACGATAAAACTTTCGGCGATCATCGCGTGAACGTATTACTGGGACAGGAGGCGTATTCCATGCATTACAAATATCTGCAAGCCGCCAAAAGAGGTCTCCCGTTCCTGGGACTGACCGAGATCGATTCGGCTTCCGAAATGAGTTCCATGCGTTCGTACTCCGACAAATACCGCCTGTTGAGCTGGTTGAGCCGTGTGGAATACGAATACAAAGACCGTTACTATGTGTCGGGTAGCTTCCGTACCGACGGTTCTTCCCGTTTCCATCCGGACAGCCGCTGGGGTGAATTCTGGTCGATAGGTGCCTCCTGGCGTATGTCGAATGAAGATTTCATGGACGCCTACCACTGGATCGACAACCTGAAACTGAAAGCCAGCTACGGTGCCGTGGGTAACGACCAGCTGAGCACGTATTATGCTTATCAGGGACTCTATGCTACCGGCAACAACGACTATAGCGATGCCGGTGTAAAGATCAGCCGCCTGGCGAATAAAGACCTGAAATGGGAAACCAACCTTCAGTTGAATGTCGGATTGGAATTCGCTTTGTTCAACAAGCTGAACGGTGAATTCGAATGGTTCAAGCGCAAATCCAAAGACCTGCTCTTCGGTATGCCGATGGCGCCGTCGACCGGTTTCAGCAGTATCGACCGTAACATTGGCGACGTGCAAAACCAGGGCGTTGAGTTCCAGCTGAGCTATACCCCGTTCCAATCCAAAGACTTCCGCTGGAGCATCGATCTGAACGGTACACACTACACGAACAAGATCACCAAACTGCCGCAGGATGAGATCAACTCCGGTTATTTCAAATGGCGGGAAGGCGAATCGCGCTACAACTTCTGGGGCATCGAATATGCAGGAGTCAATCCGGAAAACGGACGCGACCAGTATTGGAAGAATATTTATGAAACCGTTGGAGGAGAAGAAGTATTGGTTGGCCGGGAGAAAACGGAAGACTATAACGCCGTAACCAGCGACAAGCATAAAAAATACCTGGGCGACGCCATTCCAAAGATCTTCGGCGGATTGACAAACAACCTGTATTATAAAGGTATCGACCTGTCGTTTATGATCTATTACAGCATTGGCGGCAAACTCTACGACGGCGACTATTCTCAGATGATGGCCTACCGTACCGGTTACAGCATGCACCCCGATATGTTGGACGGTTGGAGTGAATCCAATACCAACGCTTCGCTGCCGCGTATCTCTACCCAGTATGCCAGTTATATGGGATCGTACACGAGCAAGTTCTTGTACGACAATACCTTCTTCCGCTTGCGCAACCTGACCGTGGGTTACACATTGCCCAAGTCGCTGACTTCACGTTTCGATGTCAACTCCCTGCGCCTGTTCGTTCAGGGCGATAATATCCTGACGTTAGGAAACGCACAGAAACGGGGAACCGACCCGGAACAATCTGTTTCCGGAACGACAGACAACCGCTTCCCGACCACCAAGTCGATCTCTTTCGGTATACAGATAAATCTATAAGACATTCATCCATAAAAGAATATAAGTTATGAAAAAGATAATATATTCACTTCGTTTGACCGGCCTCCTGGTATTGACCGCGCTCGTGGTCTCCTCATGCAGTGATTTCCTCGAGACCTCTCCTTCCACTTCGGTGGCCGACACCGACGTGTTCAACACCATCGCCGGGGCACAGGCTGCCCTGAACGGATCCTACTACCATATGCGCGCCTACAATAGCGGAGGTGCCAACCGGCAAGACGACTACGGTATTCCTTCCATCCAGATGATCTCGGACGCTTGCGGCGAAGATGTCATCATGTGGGGTGGATGGTACGTGTACAACTATAACTACTGGGGAGAAACCCGTGGCGATATCTACCGTTCCAGCCAGTTATGGCAATTCCTCTATCGGTTGATCAACAATGTCAACTCCATTTTAGCGTATACCGACAATTGCTCGGGCTCGGATCTCGAAAAGCAATACATCAAAGGACAGGCACACGCGATCCGCGGTTGGGCTTACTTCACTCTGGCACGCCTCTTTCAGCAAACCTATATCATTGCGAAAGATATGCCCGGCGTTCCTCTCTACCTGGAACCAACAACCGATCAGACCGAAGGCAAACCTCGTGGCACACTGGAAGATACTTACCGCCAAGTATTGGCCGACCTGACCGCTGCCGAAACCATGCTGGAAGGCTACAACCGCGGCAGCCGGATCAATACGTTCGACCAGTCGGTCGTACAGGGTGTCCTGGCACAGGTTTACCAGGTGATGCACAACTGGTCGAAATGTGAAGAATATGCCAAAAAGCTGTTAGCCAAGTATCCATTGACCACCAATGAAGAATACTTGGGAGGTTTCAGCGACGAGACCGTTCCGTCCTGGATCTGGGGGATGCGTCAGACCGAAGAGCAGAACATGGGCGACTACTCACCCTATGCGATGTGGGCTAACGGTTCGCGCAAATGTTTCTCGTTCGTCGGCTGGTTCTCTGCCGATAAGTTTGTGGAATTGTTCGACCAGGACGATATCCGCTATCAGTTCGAAGTCTGGTGGGATATCATCTATGCCTCTTACAAATTCCGTGATAAAGAGGATTGTCGGGGATCGATTGTTTTCATGCGTACGGAAGAGATGTTGCTCACCGCCGCCGAAGCTTGCGTTTACCTGGGCAAAGAAAACGAAGCGAAAGAACTCCTTTGGAGCCTTCAGGATATGCGTAATGCCAAACGCACAGAAGCATCCGGCGATGAATTGTTGAAAGGCATCTGGCTCGAACGCCGCAAAGAGATGTATGGCGAAGGTCATGCCCTGTTCGATCTGGTCCGCACACAGCAACCCCTGTTGCGTGAAGGCAACCACGATGCCTATGGCGGTAGCCACCAATTCCCGGCCCGTTCCTGGCGCTTTATCTTCCAACTCCCATCAAACGAGTTGAAGAACAACGACGCCTTAGTGGATGATATCTGGCCCGCCGGCGACCAGAATCCGTATAGCGGAGTCTACACGCCCTGATCAGTCAGAAAAAAACCATGAGGGTGTATCAAAAGGTTCCTAAAACTTAGGAACCTTTTGATACACCCTCATATTTTCTTTTTTACAATATCTTCGGAAGAAAAACAATCAACCCGACTACCGCCGCCATGATTGCCGCCAATAAGACCGCACCGGCCGCCAGGTCTTTGGCCTGTTTGATGTATTCATTGGGCGCCTCCGACACCGCATCACCCAGCGCTTCGATCGCCGAATTGAATGCCTCGGCAGCCAAAACCAAACCGATCACCCCCACAACGGCCACCCATTCCCAGGCAGCAATGCGCAGCCACCATCCGGCAATCAACACACAAACCGTCGCAAAAAGATGAATCCAACTATTCGGCTCATGCGTAAACAACCGCGCAATCCCCCGGAAAGCATATTTGAAGCTATTCAATCGCTTACGAAAAGTAAACCCATTGTTTTTCATAAAAATCATTTTTTACAAAGATAAAGAAAGCCGAACGCAGAACCAAGCTCGCTTGAGTTATGCTGAGGCGTATCCTATCTTCGATTCCATTTATGGAATCAAAGATAGTGAAAGCCGAATACAGATCCAAGCTTGCTTGGGTATGCCGAGGCGCATAAGCCAGACTTTCGCCGGGAGTATTCACTTGTTGATAACCGTCAACACATTTGTTGATAACTATCAACAGATCTGTTGACAATTATCAACAAATATGTTGATAGTTATCAACAAATACCTACTCTTTATAATGGATTGATTTACTGTTTCTTATACTTGCCTAAAATCAAGGGTAAAAAACTTCCGGTACTTTGCGCGCAAACTACTAATAGTTTGTCGACAAACTACCGGTAGTTGGTGCACAAACTACCGGTAGTTTCTGGAGAGAATATTAATGCTTCATTTTCAATGGTTTAGAAATTGCATTAAAGAAAATCTTCCGATTTTCTTCAGTAGTTAGTAGTGGGTAGTTAGTAGTTAGTAGGCGCGGAGCGGTAAATAGAAGGGAATTTGAAGATGGGCTGGTGATAGCAGATGGACATTCTTGGCTCCCCTTCTTAGAAAAGAAGGGGGTGGACCAGAGCCGTAGGCGATGGTGGGGTAGTTTGATCCTAATTTTGTATGAGATAGGTGTTTATCTTTTATTCCAGCATTCAAACTACCCCACCGCTGCAAGCAGCGGTCCCCCCCTTCTTTTCTAAGAAGGGGAGCGAGAATGTCCATCTGCTATCACCGGAAAATCTTCACTTCTCAAAAAACCCGAAACCCCAGCCTTTTCAAAACCCCTGCCTCCGTCGCTGTAGCATGAGTAACGGTATAGGCTTTGAATTCGCGGGGATGGTGGTAGTTGGCGCGGAAAGATTCAAACTGATCGGGCGCCTGACGCAGGGCGTGATCGACCGGGCGGGGATCGAAAACAGAAAGGATCGCCTGTTCCACCCGGTTTTCCGCATAAGCGTTCAGGTCGATCACCGGCTGGAGGGGCGCGGGTGGGGCCACCTTATCGAGGCCGTTGATGGTGATCCGGAAGAAACGGCTGATTTCTTCGAGACACATACGGGTGGCATTGGCTTTGCCGTCGGCGGAGAAGCCGGCGATATGCGGGGTGGCAACTGCCGTTTGCGCCAATAAAGGAAGGGAGATTCGGGGTTCACCTTCCCAGCAGTCGAGGATCAGGGCGCCGATCTTTCCGGTTGCCCTGCCTTGCAACAACGCGTCGGTATCGGTGACAGCCCCCCGGCAGGTATTGATCAGCCAGGGCTTGCGGGCAAACGAGTCGACCAATCCGGGATGGATCAGATGAGCGGTCGGGAACTGCCCTTCGCGTGTCAAAGGCGTATGCAGAGTGATAATATCCGCTTCCTGAGCGATCGTTTCCAGCGAGACGAAACCCTCCGGCCCTTCCTCTTTCGCCCGGGGCGGGTCATTGCGCAAGACACGCATTCCATACGCCGTACAGAGCTGTTCGACCCAACGGCCGACATGGCCTACGCCAACAATCCCAAGGGTTTTATCCGCCAGCGGTTCGCCCGTTTGCAGCGACAACAGGATCAGCGAAGCCAATACATATTCGGCAACCGAGCGTGCATTGCTGCCCGGCGCGTTCTTCCAGGTGATGCCCGCCTCTGCGCAATAGGCCGTATCGATATGATCGAAGCCGATCGTCGCCGTGGTGATCAGCCGCACCCGGCTGCCTTCCAACACCGCCCGACTACATTTATCTATGCTGCGCACAATCAACACATCCGCCTGGCGAACAGCCTCCGCAGTAAACTGCCCGGATGAGAGGTACGTCACTTCCCCTATCGATTCAATGACTCCCTTAAGAAAAGGGATGGTATTATCGGCTATAATCTTCATATTCATTTCCTCCCGAAATCCGCCGGGATCTCTCCCCATTCGGCGGTGTTCCATTTGAGAATCTTGTTTTTGTAGGTGTGGGTTTTGAGCCATTTCTCGGCGCGTTCGATCAGGTCGAAGATGGGTTCGTTCGCGGGGACACGCTCCAACAGGGTCTTGGCTTTCTTGTTCTTCACCCATTTGATGGCGTTCATGCTGTCGGAATAGACGGGCAGGTCGCTCTTTTTCTGCTGAAGTAAAGCCAGGCCATGCACCAAAGCCAGGAATTCACCCACGTTGTTCGTGCCTTTCTTGTACGGGCCGATGCGGAAAAGTTCTTGTTTGTTGGCGGTGTAGACGCCCCGGTACTCCATATCGCCGGGGTTACCGCTACAGGCGGCATCGACGGAGATGCTGTTCCATACAATGGAAGCCCCCCCACCCCCCGAAGGGGGGATTGAAGAGATGTCCGCACTTTTAAGCCTCTCCTTGGGGGAGGTGGGTGGGGCCGTCTTTAAATATTCGAAGTAGCCCGCCTCATAAGCATTTACCGCGGCTTCCCGGCTCTCGAACGATTTATATTTGGCGCCTTCGTAGCCTTCGACCTGCAGTTTGCAGTCCGTCCAGTTCTCATAGATACCCGGATTGACCCCGTTCCAGACGACGTAAAACTTTTTTTTTGCCATCAGTGATTGCCTGTTTTTAGGATGCGATAGATGGCTTTGCCCCAGAACTCACCCAGGCGGGCAGCTCCCGTTTCGTTGGGATGCAGGTAGAAAGTACCGGCATTGCCGTCTTCCGGGATCAGGAACTCCGCGTAATTCGCCTGAAAGAAATCGGAGGCTTCGGTATCTCCGATAAAGACATGGCCGGGATGGGTCTGCCCATACGCCTCGACCAGGGCTTCCAGTTGCGGGAAATAATTATTCAACCGCTCCAGTCCGGCTTTCAGATACATCGAACTATTATAGGTATTGGGGCTATACCAGATCGGTTTATGCAATACGATCTTCGCCTGCGGATACAGCCGGAGGAGTTCATCGAGGATCACCTGCATATTGGTATAATACTGTTGCGGGGAGACCGGCGAACCGTTGGGTCCTTTGATGGCGCTGTCGTTCGTGCCGAGCATGATCGAGAAGATCAGTTCCGCCCAGTCTTCATCGGCGAACGCATCGGCGGCTTCGCGTACCTTCGGGAACAAAGTTTGACTGGCGGGCAGGAAGTCCACGGTTGTCTTTCCGCTTACCCCCTGGTTGGAGTAACGCACGCTACCGATATCCGCCTGGTTCTTCAGCCAAAGGCAGGCTTTGACCGGGGGAGCCTGGTGTTTCGGCTTGTCGATCAGTACCCCTTGGGTAATGCTATTCCCGATATACACGATATTCAGATACTTTTTCGTCTCTTGGGCGGCTGCGGACAAACAACAGACAGCCAATAGGATCATACATAATTTGCGCATAACCAGCTCAGATTAAGGAAAGAAATTATTTCAAGCGATATTTATTCCAGGTGTAGACTTTCGGCTCTTCCCGAAGAAAAGAGGCGACCTTCGTCCGGGCTTCTTCCGACAGGTAAGAAGGCGTTGTATAGGTAGCCGACAAGGTGAGCGACTCCGGATTCAATTGGTAATGGATCAGTTCCATATCCAAGAGCGACAAGGCGTCGAGCCAGGCCGCACTTTGCCGATCGGCATCCGCGTGTAGGAACTCCTCCCGGGAGGCCGGCGTAAACAACTCCTCGGCATCCAATGGTTCCCATTCCGGCGAATAGAAATCCACCCGGCTATCCGCCACCGGACCATATACGGTCGTGACCACACAGATGATCGGCGTATTATTCACCAAGGGAAAGAGCTTCATCTCCAACGTGCTCCGCTCGGTCGTCTGCAACAACAGATAATCCGGCGTCAGCTTCTTCAGTTCGGAATGCCCCGCGATCATATTCTGCAAGCGGGCTTCCTTTCCGGAATTATACAAATCGACCAGGTCCTTGCGCCAAGCCGTCTCCAACTGCGGCAGATAACTATCCGGCATCCCCGAAAAGAGGGTGGCCATATCCTGGGCGTAAGTATTTAGAGAGACAAAATATGAAAGGAAAAAGACTAAAAGTGTATGTTTCATTTTTGTTTTCTTTTTACAGAAAGTGTAAAGTCTGACCAGTCTTCCATACGGAAAGCACGAATATCTCTGACTGAACTCACAAACCATTCAATCTCTTTTAAGGTGTTAATAGCATCGAAGAGATTAGACATATCCCGGTTTTGTGAAACATAAACACTACCTTGTATATTATAGAATTCATATTTTCTTAATATCTTACCAATCTCAAAGTATGCGTTATTGTAGGGTTCACCATAATGAACTTTCAGATCAGCAACAGCCATATCAAATGCTATAGCGTACATAGTTCTATCTTTTTGAAGTATTCTGCTTCTCCAAAGAAGATTCTTCCCTGATCGTCTTTTATAGCAATAACCAATCCCCTAAACGGATTCTGTTCCAAATCTATAACCACACCTTCTACCCACTCGTCCAATCCGGTAAGACGTGGATTTACTTTTGCTCTATCTCCTATTTTCATAAATAAACACGTTAATGTATGTACAAAGATAACGCATTCCCTCTTACCGTGTTCCCCAATAAATAAATAACATTCCTAAAAACACCAAAAAGAGGTCGAAAGCTTTGCGCTTCAGGTTCTTTTCGTGGAAGAAAAGGGCGCCGGCGGTGAAGGTGACGATCACATTGCTTCGGCGGATCATGGAGACGATGGAGATCATGGACTCGGGGAAACTCAAGGCGTAGAAATAGATCCAATCGGCCGCTAAGAGAAAGACGGAGATAAAGATGATATTCCAATGCCAGACAAAAGGCGTTGATTTTTTTCGCCGCGGATACCATAAGAATAACAAGATCACCGTCATCATCAGGCATTGATATACATTGAACCACACCTGTACGGTCATCACATCCAGGCTTTTCATCAGGTGTTTATCGTATAATCCACTAAGCGACCCGGTGATCACCGACATGATGGTAAAGAAGATCCATTTGTTATGCGCGAAATGGAGACCTTCCTTTTTGCCGGCATTCGACAACAGGAAGAAAGAGAGAAGAGCCAAAAGCACACCGATCCATTGGTAAAGGTTCAAGCGTTCGCCGAAAATCAACATTGCACCCACCAGCGTCAGGATCGGTTGTGTCGCTTTGATCGGTCCGGTGATGGTCAACGGCAGATGTTTGATCCCGAAATAGCCGAACAGCCAGGACGACAAGACAATCACCGCTTTCAGAAATACGGCAGCATGCACTTCGAATGAAACACGGGGCACCTCAAACATCGTCCCGTCCAGTACCGGTGTGAAATAAGACAATAGAATAAACGGCAACAAGATCAGGCTACTGATCAAGGTATTAAGAAACAATACCGGGATAACCGCGTTACCCGTCAGCGAGACTTTCTTATTGACATCATAACATCCAAGCAGGAAGGCGGAACAAAAAGCTAAGAGTAACCACATACACTTCGTGTAAATTGACAATTGACAGTTGACAATTGACAATTAATAGTTTTAGTTTATACTTTGTTATTAGAATTATGCATTCAATTGTCAACTGTCAATTGTCAATTCGAAAATATCGTTTGGATAAACGATATTTTCCAGGAAGAGGGCGTGTCCGGGAGCTGAAGTACCGGCTTCTCCCCGGTCTTTCGATTCGATAACGCGGCGGAAACCTTCCGGTGTGAGTTTGCCCCGGCCGACTTCGAGTATGGTGCCGACGATGGCGCGTACCATATTACGCAGGAAGCGGTCGGCAGTAATCGTAAAGACCCATATTTCTCCTTGCTTTTCCCAGCCGGCATGGGTGATGCGGCAATTATTGGTTTTCACATCCGTATGCAGTTTGCTGAAACTGGTAAAGTCGAGGTAGTCGTACAGGATCGGACAAACAGCGTTCATCGCTTCAAAGTCGAGCCGGCTATGCACCCGGTACACCCATTCGTAAGTGAACGGATCTTTCTTTTCCGTCAGGTAATAGCGATAGGTACGGGCAGTGGCGTCGAACCGGGCATGCGCGTCGGAACGTACCGGAACGATCCGGTACACCACAATATCTTTCGGCAGGATACGGTTCAGTTTATCGGCCAGAAACGCCGGATCGGCAATCGGCTCCTCCCAGTCGAAGTGGGCCACCATCAAGCGGGCATGGACCCCGGCATCCGTACGCCCGGCACCGGTCACCGGCACCTCCCGGCGCAGATAAGTAGCCAATGCCTCCTCCAGCGTTTGCTGCACGGTCACCCCGTTAGGTTGCACCTGCCACCCGCAATAATTCGCTCCGTTATAGGCCAGATAAATAAAGTATCGGTTCACAATTTCTTTTTTGCTGTTTAATACTGTTTTCACAGTGCAAAGGTAGAGAATTTATAGCGTTTATTTTTCTCCATTGTCTGAATCAGCAACCTGTATTGTTCGGGCAGGTGAACAGACGTGGGATGGGGTTGTTAATTGATCTGCTTGAAAGCTTTGCCGAGCATTTCGGTGATATCACCGGCCAGCATGCTTTCTTCGGAATAGAAGGCGGCGGCCAGGTCGCCGGCGACTCCGTGCAGGTAGACACCCAGGAGGGCGGCGTGTTCCGCCGGGTAGCCGTGGGCGAGCAGCCCCAATAGTACGCCCGTCAGTACGTCACCGCTGCCGGCGGTGGCCATGCCCGGGTTGCCGCTATTGTTGAAATAGACCTCGCCTCCGGGTGTGCACAAGGCCGTGTACGCACCTTTTAATATAATGTAAACATTCTTTTCTGTGGCAAAGGTGCGGGCTTTCTCCAGGCGTTCGTAGCCGCTCTGACTGTCGCCGGCGATGCGGTCGAACTCTTTCGGATGCGGGGTGAGTAGGGTTCCGGCTGGGATTTTGGCGAATAGATCGGGGTTGGACGATAAGATATTGATACCGTCGGCATCGATGACCAGGGCTTTTTCGGCGCGCTCGAGCACTTTCTCAAAAGCGATGCCGGTCTCGAAGCTGCTTCCCAGTCCGGGACCGATGGCAATGGCGGCATAGGGCGCCAACTCGGGCACCTGGGTGAAGCGTTCCATATGCAGATCAAAGCTCAACATCGCCTCGGGAAGGGCGGTCTGGAAGATTTGCTCTCCCCGCTGAGGGATATGGGCGGTCAACAGTCCGGCGCCACTCCGCAGGCAAGCCTTAGCCGACAACAGGGCGGCTCCCATCTTGCCTTTGCTGCCGGCAATCAGGAGGGCATGGCCGAAATTCCCTTTGTGGGCAAACCGCTCCCGGGGATGGATCAGGCCGACGATATCGTTTTCCGTAACCATCCGGTAGGGCGTCTGCATCTCTTCGGTGATCACCGGATGCAGGCCGATATCGATCACTTTCCATTCGCCGGTATAAGCGGCATTCTCGGGCAGGAGGAAAGCCAATTTGGGCGATCCGAAGGTCAGGGTGAGATCCGCCTGGATAATGGCATCCGCATGGTTGGCTTGGTTGTCTTCGCCGAAGAGTCCGGACGGAATGTCAATGGATACCACGGTGGCTTCCGTTTGGTTGATGTATTGCACTACGGCAGCGTAACCGCCTTCCAGCGGACGGTTGAGTCCCGATCCGAAGAGCCCGTCGATCACCACATCCCATTTGCCCAGGGTGGGCGGGATAAACTCGCCGGAAACTTCCGTAAAGTCCACATTGCTCTCGTTGATCAGCCGGAGCCGATTCTGCTCACACTCGGGTGAGAGTTGGCGGGTGGGGTTGAACAGGTAAGCTTCGACCGTATACGAATCTTCGGCCAACAGGCGGGCGATCGCCAACGCGTCGGCGCCGTTATTGCCTTGTCCGGCAAAAACAATCAGGCGGGTCTGCCGGGAATAGCGGCGACAAAACTCCTGTACAAACGCAGTGGATGCACGTTCTACCAGATCGATGGAAGCTATCGGTTCGTTCTCAATGGTGTATTTGTCCAGCTCTTTCTGTTGCCGGGTAGTGAATATCTTTATCATGGAAGTTCAAAATTAATGGGTACATCTATTTTGCACACAAACGTACAAAAAACTATCAAGGCGTAGCCCGGAAACCTGAACCTTTTTTAGGCTTACCCGGAAAAAAAGCTTTACCTTTGCCGATCAATAATAAATTACGAGTTTATGGATCGGATTCGTTTATGGGATAAGGAATTTGAACTGTTTATCCCAGAGCAGAAAATACAAAATGCCATTGCGGAAATGGCCCAAAGAATCAAAACAGATATTGCGGACAGCAACCCTTTGTTTGTCAGTATACTCAACGGAGCGTTTATGTTTACTTCCGATCTGATGCGCGAACTGAATGGTCCTTACGAATTGACTTTTGCCCGTTATTCCTCTTATCGGGGAACTTCGACGACCGGAAGCGTTCAGGAGATCATGCCGGTGAAGGTGGATGTGAAAGACCGGATGGTATTCCTTCTGGAAGATATCATCGATACGGGCACCACGATGCAATATGTGATGAATAAGTTGCGCGAGCAAGGCGCACGGGAAGTCCGCCTGGCTACGATGCTTTATAAACCTGAGGCTATGAGATGTAACTTGGTTCCAGACTATGTTGGTCTGGAGATCCCAACAGATTTTATCGTCGGATACGGATTGGATTACGACGAGTTGGGACGGGCTTATCGGGATATTTATAAACTTAAATCGGAGTAGCTGGTAGTTAGTAGTTGGTAGTTAGTAATCGCAATGCAGGATTTTCTACTAACTACCAACTACCAACTACTAACTACTAAATATTAAAAATATGTTGAATATAGTAATTTTTGGTGCTCCCGGATCAGGGAAGGGAACCCAGAGCGAGCGATTAATTAAGGAATTTGGATTGGACCACATCTCTACGGGCGATGTATTGCGCAAAGAGATCAAAGAAGGCAGCGAGCTGGGCCGGGTAGCAAGCGAATATATCAATAAAGGCCAATTGGTTCCGGATGAACTGATTGTCGATATGCTGGCCAAGGTGTTGGATGAGAAAGAGAATGCCAAAGGAGTGATCTTCGATGGCTTCCCCCGTACGATCCCGCAGGCCGTTGCCCTGAAGAAGATGCTGAATGAGCGCGGAACGGATGTTTCGGTCATGCTCAACCTGCATGTCGAAGAAGACGAACTGATCCACCGGTTGTTGGAACGCGGAAAGGTATCCGGCCGTTCGGACGACAACCTGGAAACGATCAAGTCGCGCCTCGAAGTGTATCACAAACAGACGGCTCCCCTGGCGGATTTCTATATCCAGGAAGGCAAGCACGTCTCTATCGTCGGCAACGGTACGATCGATGATATCTTCGACAAGATCAAGAAAGCGTTAGAAGACATTAAATAGTTCTCTCACTACCCCGTCAGGGGTAGAATATGGATAACCCCGGGTGCAACCCGGGGGAAGGGCTCACCCCCTCTCTCTGAACCCCGTAGCGGGTTCAACCCCTTTCGGGGTTGCTTTGAGTGAGATGGATCCCCCCCCCCGGGTTGCACCCGGGGTTATCCATATTAAAGCCCTTCCGGGCTTCCCCAGTTCACGATATCCTTATCATTAACAATTAATAATTTAACAATTAGGAAAATGGCTGAATCAAACTTTGTAGATTACGTAAAGATCTATACACGTTCCGGAAAGGGGGGGAGGGGCTCTTCCCATTTCCGCCGGGAGAAATATATTCCCAAAGGTGGCCCTGACGGAGGTGACGGAGGGCGAGGAGGCCATGTGTGGTTGCGTGGAAACCGGAACTACTGGACACTCCTTCACCTGAAGTACGAACGGCATATCATGGCGACCAATGGCGGTGGCGGTGGTGCCAAGCGCAGCACGGGCAAGGACGGTGAAGACCGGGTGATCGACGTGCCGTGCGGTACGGCGGTCTACGATGCGGAGACCGGTGAGTTTATCTGCGACGTGACCGAAGACGGGCAGATGGTTATGCTGCTCAAAGGCGGACGAGGCGGACAGGGCAACTGGCATTTCAAGACTTCGACCAATCAAGCTCCCCGCTATTCGCAACCCGGCGAGCCGGCACAGGAACGGACCGTGATCATGCAGCTCAAGCTTCTGGCCGATGTCGGTCTTGTGGGATTCCCCAATGCCGGGAAATCGACCTTGCTCTCCGTCGTTTCGGCAGCCAAACCGAAGATCGGCAATTATCCGTTTACCACGCTGGAACCCAACCTGGGAATTGTCAGCTACCGCGACAACCGCTCGTTTGTCATGGCCGATATCCCCGGTATTATCGAAGGTGCCAGCGAAGGCAAAGGGCTGGGGCTTCGTTTCCTCAGGCATATCGAGCGCAACTCGCTCCTGTTGTTTATGATCCCCGCCGACTCGGACGATATCCGGAAGGAATATGAGATCCTGCACAATGAACTGGTCAAATACAATCCGGACCTATTGACCAAGAGTCGCGTACTGGCGATCACCAAGAGCGATATGCTCGATGATGAGTTGATCGATGCCTTGACGGAAGAATTACCCGAAGGCATTCCTTATATCTTTATCTCCGCGGTGGCGCAGACGGGGCTGGTGGCCTTGAAAGACCTCTTGTGGCGCGAACTGAATACGGAAACCTTCCACGAGGTGGAACGTATTGTGCAGAAGAGTATCGATGTGAACGCCCTGCAGTTCGACGATGATTTTGTTGTTCCGGTCATGGAAGAAGACGATGACGACTGGGATGAAGAAGAGTATGAAGCATACGACTGGGACGATGAAGAGGATCCGACACCATAATGCATTACAAGTATTTGAATCTCCTTTATTAAGTACTTCTGACGGCCTGGTTCATTTCGTTACGACCCGTAGCGGTGGCGTGAGCCAGGGCGAGTATGCCTCATTGAATCTCGGCGAATACTGTGGCGATGAGGCGGCAGCCGTGGCGGAAAACCGGAAACGGTTATGTCGTGCGTTGTGCATTGCGGAAGACGCTCTTTTTGTGCCTTACCAAACCCATGAAAGCCGGATACGGCTGATCGATTCCTCCTTTTTAGCTTTATCGAAAGAGCAACAGCGCGCAGCTTTGCAGGGCGTGGATGCTTTGATTACCCGGGAACCGGATGTTTGCATTGCGGTGACTACGGCGGATTGCGTGCCTCTCCTGTTGTATGCTCCGGAGAAGAAGGTGATTGCGGCGGTGCATGCCGGCTGGCGGGGCACGGTCTTGCAGATTGCTGCCCAAACGGTTGCGTATATGGTCGAGCGCTTCGACTGTGACGTGCGGCAGTTGCGCGCCTTTATAGGTCCGGCTATCGGTTTGGCCGATTATGAAGTAGGCGATGAGCTGGTCGATGCCTTCCGCCGGATCGAACCGGAAGTGGAGCGGGTGATCAAAGAAGATCCATTGACCGGGAAACCCCATGCCGACCTCTGGGAAGCGAACCGTTTGCAGCTCTTACGATCCGGTTTATTTGCGGAGCATATCGAAGTGTCCGGCCTTTCCACCTATTCCCATCCCGAAGATTTCTTTTCCGCCCGGCGGCAAGGGGTACGAAGCGGGCGAATGCTGACGGGAGCCGTGTTACAGAATTGAGAATTAAGAATTAAGAATCGGAGATCGCTTAGCGAAGCGTAAAGCAATGAAGAGCTCTCTCCATTATCCATTATCAATTATCCATTAAAAGAATGCTTTCCATTTCTCTTTCCAACGAAATACTGAGTATTTGTCCGGGTTTGCATGTACTGGCGCTTTCGGCAGAGGTCCGGAATGCAGAGCCGAACGCGAAGATGTGGGCGCAGATCGACCGGCTTGCCGAAGAGATCCGATCGACTTCTGCGATCGAAGAGGTGAATAAATGGGCTCCCATCCGGGCAACCCGTCAGGCGTATAAAGCTTTGGGCAAGGATCCGAACCGTTACCGCCCTTCCTCCGAGGCGTTACACCGGCGCATTCATCGGCAACTTCCGCTTTATCGAATCGATGTATTGGTGGATCTGATCAATTGGGTCTCTATCCGGAGCGGTTATTCGATCGGTGGTTTCGATCAGGATAAGATTGTCGGCGACCTGGTCTTGGGCGTCGGACGCGAAGCCGAACCCTACGAAGCGATCGGGCGCGGATTGATGAATATTGAAGGCTTGCCCGTCTACCGCGATGCAGTAGGCGGAGTGGGGACGCCGACCAGCGACGAAGAGCGCACGAAGATCGATATACATACCCATAAACTGTTAATGATAATTAATGGCTACTCCGGACCGGACGGACTGGAAGAAACCGGCCGCTTTGCCGCCAATTTGTTAAGGACATTTGCGTTAGCCGATCCTCTGGAAGCTGTCTATCTTACGGCTGACGGTTCGCGTAATATAGCTTTATAAAGTGATAAATTTTGTTATCGAATCAAAAAATAACCAACAAACATGCTAAATAACATGATTTTCTTTGCTTGTAAGTTTAAGAATGTCTACTTTTGTGTTGTTAAACATATTTATTAAGCAAAATGATTGAATTAATCGGAACAAATGCCGGCCTTGTTTGGAATACTTTGAACGAAGGTGGCAAGCAAAATGTAAAAGCAGTAAAGAAAGCAACCAAAATCAAAGCTGACAAAGATTTGTATGCCGCTCTGGGCTGGTTGGCAAAAGAAGGTAAACTGTCTTTCGAAGAGGTTGAAGGTGAGTTATTCGTTGCTTTGGTGTAATCGAGCGACGAACGAAAAAATCAGATGAGGGCTGTTCTATCCATTGAACGGCCTTTGTTTTTTAATAGCCTTTGTTTTATCGATATGGCCTTGCTTTTAAAATAATCCGGGCGTTTATTGCTTTATTCAATTCAAAGTTCTACTTTTGTATAGAATTTGGCAGGAAATGACCGAAGAACATAATAAACTGTTAGCTGTATTTGAAGTCCGGGTTCGTGATTTGATGGCGTTGTGTGACAAACAAGAGCGGAAAATTAGCGAACTGCATCGTGTGTTGGAAGAGAAAGACACCGAGTTGGATAAGGCGAAACAGGTGATCGACGAACTGAATGTCAAATGCGACAACATGCTGACGGCTCGAGCTGTTTTTATGAATGAAGGGGACATCAAGAGTGCGCGGACGCGGTTGTCTAAGTTAGTGCGGGAAGTAGATAAGTGCATTGCACTATTAAACGAATAGAAGCGATGGACGAAAAATTTCTTATACATGTAGAAATAGGTGATAAAACGTATGCTCTCCGGATTAAGCGGAGTGAAGAGGAGCAGGTTCGCCAGGCGGCCAAGCAATTAAGAAAAACGCTCCTTCAATACCGGCAGAAGTTTTCTCAATCCGAGCTCGAGATAAAAGATTTGTTAGCCATGGTTGCTTTGCAGTACGCAGTTCAGACGCTGCAACTGAAAGATCAGGATAGTGTTACGCCTATCGCGGATAAATTGCAACAACTGACCAGCGAATTGGAAGTGTATTTGGAAGGTAAATAGATTCTTTTTTGAAAGAATGGTTTCCGCACTGCTTTACATGGGTTTCCCATGGTAGAGGTAGTGCTTTTTTTATTTAAATATAAACTGAAAATTAATTGTTGTAAAATGGAAATGTCTATAATAATAGCAATAGTCACCTTTATCTTAGGAGGGATGCTGGCGTGGTTGGTTATGCGTTTCTTACTCAAATCCAAGTATAAAAATATACTTGCCGAGGCAGAGAAAGAAGCGGAAGTAATGAAAAAGAATAAGTTGCTCGAAGTGAAGGAAAAGTTCCTGCATCTGAAAGCGGACCTGGAGAAACAGGTCTCTCAACGGAATGCCAAGATACAGTCTGTCGAAGCGAAGTTGAAACAACGGGAATTGACGATCAATCAGCGTCAGGAAGACCTGCAGCGCAAGAACAGTGAAGTGGAAGCGGTCAAAGAAAACCTGTCGAACCAGATTGAACTGATCGAGAAGAAGAAACAAGAATTGGATCGGATCCACCAACGCGAGGTCGAACACCTCGAAGCCATCTCCGGTCTCTCCGCCGAAGATGCGAAAGAACGTTTGATCGAGTCGTTGAAAGACGAAGCCAAGACCGATGCCGCCTCGTATATCAACGAGATCATCGAAGAGGCGAAGCTCTCTGCCAATAAAGAAGCGAAGAAGATCGTGATCCAATCGATCCAACGGGTAGCGACGGAGACGGCTATCGAGAATTCGATCACCGTATTCCATATCGACTCGGATGAAATCAAAGGACGCATCATTGGTCGCGAAGGCCGTAATATCCGTGCGTTGGAAGCGGCTACCGGTATCGAGATCGTTGTCGATGATACCCCGGAAGCGATCGTTCTTTCCGGCTTTGACCCCGTTCGCCGCGAGATTGCCCGTTTGGCATTGCATCAACTGGTACAAGACGGACGTATCCATCCGGCGCGTATCGAAGAGGTGGTGAATAAAGTGCGTAAGCAAGTCGAAGAAGAGATTATTGAAACCGGTAAGCGGACGGCGATCGATATGGGTGTGCATGGTTTGCACCCGGAACTGATCCGTTTGATCGGTAAGATGAAATACCGTTCCTCTTACGGGCAGAATCTGTTGCAGCATGCCCGCGAAACGGCTAACCTTTGTGCCGTGATGGCTTCCGAACTGGGCTTGAACCCGAAGAAAGCCAAGCGTGCCGGTCTGTTGCACGACATCGGTAAGGTACCTGATGACGAGCCGGAATTGCCACATGCCATCCTGGGTATGAAGTTGTGCGAGAAATACAAAGAGAAACCCGATATCTGCAATGCCGTAGGTGCTCACCACGACGAAACAGAGATGCAAACCCTGTTGGCACCGATCGTACAGGTCTGCGACGCCATCTCCGGAGCCCGTCCGGGTGCCCGCCGCGAGATTGTAGAAGCCTATATCAAACGTTTGAACGACCTGGAACAATTAGCTCTGGCTTATCCGGGTGTTGTCAAGACGTATGCGATCCAGGCTGGCCGCGAACTGCGTGTGATCGTCGGAGCGGATAAGATCGATGATAAGGATACGGAAAGCCTGTCGAACGAGATCGCGAAAAAGATCCAGGATGAGATGACTTATCCGGGCCAGGTGAAGATCACGGTCATCCGTGAGACCCGTGCCGTCAGCTACGCGAAATAAATAAACCGAACAGCCGATGATCACCCCTATTTCCAGTCCGAAGAATCCGCTGATCAAAGAGATCGCGCTTATGCAAAGTAAGGCGAAAGAGCGGAAACGTGCCGGGATGATCGTGATCGAAGGAAAAAAAGAGATAAGCCTGGCCGTAAGTGCCGGGCTTTCTTTTGTAAAGATACTCTATTGTCCGCAAATCATTGCTTTGGAAGAAGCCCGAACACTGATTGGTGCGGCATGGGAGCGGGCGGAAATCTTCGAAGTCTCCGAAGCAGCCTTCTCCAAAATCTCTTACCGGGAGACGACCGGCGGGGTAGTGGTGCTGGCTACCGAGCCTTCGAAACAATTGGCCGACCTGCCGGTGAACGAACAATCTGTTTATATCATTCTGGAGGCGGTAGAGAAACCCGGCAACCTGGGTGCGATCTGCCGGGTGGCCGATGCGGCGAAGGTCGACGGTTTGATTATCAGCGATCCGCATACGGATATCTACAATCCGAACGCCATCCGTTCGAGCCTGGGCTGTGTCTTTACGGTCGACGTGGTGCAGGCCTCTTTCGAAGATACGTATGCCTGGTTGAAACGAAATGCTGTCCGCAGCTTTGCCGCCGAACTTCAAGCGTCGGAGTTCTATCATGAGACCGATCTCTCGGGACGCATCGCTTTGGTCTTCGGCACGGAAGCCACCGGGCTGACCGAGAAGTGGATTACGGGTGCCGACCGGCGCATCAAGATCCCGATGGGTGGAGTGATCGATTCGTTGAATGTCACCACCTCAGTAGCTATCCTTACCTTCGAAGCCATGCGCAGAAGGAACTTCGGAAATAATGATTAATGTTAAGGATTAATGGGAGAGAATCGCATTGTTCTTTCTTTCGGCTCCAATAGCGATAAGGAACGGAATATGGACCGGGCGATGACGCTTTTGAACCGGGCGTTCGACTCTATTCTTTTCTCCGAACGGCTCGAAACAGCTCCTTATGGTAGCTTGGCCGGTTCGGCTCCTTTTTTGAATCAACTCGCACTGGCTTATACGCCGCTCGCCGCCGAAGAGATCGTGGCGCGTTTGAAAACCATAGAAAAAGAGATCGGCCGCCGACCCGAAGATAAGTCCGGTGGCCTGATTCCCATCGATATTGATCTCTTGCAGTGGAACGATCTGATTCTCAAGCCTGAAGACCTGAAAAGAAACTATATACAAATCCTCCTACCTACGTTGTAAAAAAAGGCCGGCAGCCTTTTCAAAAAGGCCGCCGGAGTTTTCCAAAAGGCCGCCGGCCTTTTTCAAAAGGCTGCCGGCCTTTTTTTCGTTTCCAGAACGATGTATCTATTTACAGTAAATCTTTCAAGCGCTCTGCCTGATGTCGGTTCGAATAGTTGGGGAAAAGCAGTTGCTCCCGCTCGGCGATTCGTGCGGTGTTCATGGGCATTTGCATCAATTGCTCACAGGCGAGGATCATCTCCCCGGGTGTGTTGGCGATGGTGCATAAGTCGTCGAGGCCGCTGCCGGTGAGCATCAGGGAGTTGACCAATACGTGGCGGCCGCTGAAGAGGCTGTTCAGTAGCTTGAGTTTGAGGCCGGTATCCTGGAAGGTGATCAGTGTTTGGATCTGGGCGTTGCGCACCAGGTAGTCCATCTCGTCCTGGTCGGGGTTGGCTTTGATCTCGATATGGGCATAGGGCGCGGCGGCTTCGCGCAGATGGCGCGAAGGGTTCATGCCGGCGATGACGCACCGGTGCGGCAACTTGCTGAATACCTCGCGGATGAGGTAAAGCGCCGCAAATTCATTCTCGACAACGGAGAGGTTACCGTGATAGAGGATGAAATCGGATTGCCCGGGTTCGATCGTCACCCGGTCGTTGGCGTGGAAACTGGGCATATACTCCACTTCGACCTCGGGGAACTGCTTTTTCAGGTAGTCGGTATCGGCAGTCGAAACGACCAGCATCCGGTCGGCATGACGCAGTACCTTTTCGTACCGGTGGTAGCGCCAGGCTTCGACGCGGAGAAACGTTTTTTTGATCCATCCGCGGCTGGCTTTCGACAGGTGGTAGTAGTAATCGTGCTCGATATTGCTCTCCCGGTAGATCTTCAAGCGGTTTTTGAGCCGCTCGTCGTCCAGGTAGTAACAGGTATGCAGGGCTTCGAAAAGGATGGGGTAGTCGTTTTGCAACAGGTTGCTTATCAACGCGGGATCTTTCCGGCTATACACATTATAGGGCAGGAGGGAGAGATTTGTCCATAGGCCTGTCTTCCGTTTGTAGTAATACACTTTCACGCAGAACGCCTCCAGTTCGGGCGCCTCTCCGCGACCATAGTCGAAACAGTGGAGAATGATCTGCACGCCTGCCGCATGCAGGGCTTTCAGTTTGTAGTACACATCGATAATGCCGCCGTAGTTTGGCGGGGAAGGCACGTTGAACGAGATGATATGGATCGATTTATGCATGGGGTTCCGCTTTGTTTTCGGGTTTATCGGTCAACCGGTCGAAGAGCGTGGCGAACTGTCCGGCCTGTTCCTTGCGCGAATAGCGTTGCACTACCTCTTTGTCGACCGAAGAATGGGTATAACCGTTTATTTTCCAGGCTTTGTAATGGTGTTTCAGGAATTCGCATACCTCTTCCACATGGGTGGCTGCCAGTCCGGCGTGCGACTCCTCTAAAGCTTCTGCCAGGTAGCTTTCATCACTGCGGACGCATAGGATCGGCTTCTCCACGGCCAGCGATTCGAAGAACTTGGTGGTCATCGTGCCTTTCGGGCCGTTGCCCGTCGCTTTGTTGGTCAATAATAACAGGATGGAGCTATTGTTCAGGATATGCGGGATTTTCGCTCCGGAGACATAGCCTTTGAAGTTCATATATGATAAGACATTCTGCTTCTCTGCTTCACCGGTAATGATCTTCCACGAAGCTTCGTCGACATACCAATGCACCTGGCAATCGGGCGGGTAGATCACTTTCTCTTTGATCAGGATCGACAGCGCTTCCAGGAAGAGCGACGGGTCGCGCAGGGCGGGGCTGAGCAGGCGGCCGGTATAGGTGATGATAAAGTGGCGGGTCGGTGTCGTCTCCGGGTAGAACAACTCCGGATCGAAGCCATTGTAGATCAGTTCGACGTTCGGATTGTACCGCTTTAGCATCTGCACGTGCCAGGGTGAGATGGTGGTTACGCCTTGCGCCTTTTTCAATACCCTGTTGCGCACGCGAAGTCGCTTCTTGAGGAAGAGCGGGGTGCACATCCGTCCGATCCCTCCTTTGGGCGCCATGTCCGAGAGGAACTCTTCGCCGGCATATTGCTCCACAATATCGCGCAGGTCGACAACCAAGGGCACCTTCAGCCGGTTCGCGATCTTCCGGGCGGCAGCGAGGGGAAAGGTGTTGAAGCTGCTGCACAAGACGAGGTCGAACGATTCTTCCCGGCAGATCCGCAGGGCGGCTTTATACATCTTCCGGTCTTTGTAGCCCGACAGGAAGTCGCGCAGCATGGTGAAAAACCATTGTCTCCGACGGGCTTTCTCTTTTCTTGCCGTGTAGAAGTTCACCTGTTCCACCCGGCAGAGGTTAGTCAGGAAATGAAAGGCGTGTTCGTCTTCCACCGTCTCCGTGAGCACGGTCGGCTCCCAACCAAACACCCGGAGGTACTTACACAAATAACCCATACGTGGCCCGAAAGCCGGAGGGAACAGGTCGCACAAAATCAATACTTTCTTCATAACAACCGAATGATTGCACCGGCGGCATCACCGCTTCCATATTCCAGGATCTCTTCTCTGTCTTCCGGTATATTATTCATACAAAAAAGGATATCCTCGGTTTGATAACCCGCTACCTGGTTCCAACCCGACTTGATCGTTTCCACCCACTCCGTTTCTTCGCGCAAGGTGATGCAAGGAGTGCGGTGGAAATAGGCTTCTTTCTGTACCCCTCCGGAATCGGTCAGGATCGTTGCCGCATGCTTCTCGAGCATCACCATGTCGAGGAACGACAGGGGAGCGGTCAGGAGAATGCCGGGATGGGCTTCAAGGGAAGCCATCCATCCGTATTGCTCCAGACACGACCGGGTGCGGGGATGTAGAGGGATCACCACCGGGCGATCCGTCTGTCCGATACCTTTGAGGGCTTCCACGATGGAGCCCAACCGTTCCGGCTGGTCTGTATTTTCGGCGCGGTGCACCGTGCAGAGATGAAAAGACTTGCTATTGAGTTGCAGGCGATCGAGGATCGTGGAAGAGCTGTTGGCTATATCGGCGAAAAGGAGGGCCGCGTCGTACATGACATCGCCCACATGGTGTACCCCTTTGTGTATGCCTTCCTGTTCCAGGTGGCGGATCGCGGCAAAGGTGGGACAACAGAGCAAGGTAGAGATATGATCGGTCAATACCCGGTTGATCTCTTCCGGCATCCGGCGGTTGAAGCTGCGCAGGCCGGCTTCGATGTGCACTACCGGGATATGTAGTTTGGCGGCGGCGAGCGCTCCGGCCAGGGTCGAATTGGTATCGCCGAAGACCAGGACGTAGTCGGGGCAGGTCTCCATCAGGATCTTCTCGATCGCGATAAGCATCTGCCCGGTCATCTCGCCATGGGTGCCGTTGCCGCAGTTGAGCTGCCAGGTTGGTTGGGCGATTCCCATTTCCTGAAAGAAGATATCGCTCATATTGGCGTCGTAATGCTGGCCGGTATGAAGCAGCTGTTCTTCGATAAAGGGATGTTTCCCTTCCGAATTATATTGTTGTATCGCACGGCTGACCATAGCCGCTTTGACAAATTGGGGGCGGGCTCCTACTATCGTAATTATTTTCATTCGCGTATGAGTTCGTTTAACAAGAGGGTGTAAAGCTTTCGCTGATAGCTTTCGGGCTTTTCGATCAATGAGGTGTTGTGCCACAATAAGGTGACCTCTCCTCCGACCTGTCGGATCTGCTCGAACAGTTCGAGACAATAGATCGTTGCTTCTTCGTCGCCTAAAGCCATATATTTCGGATCGTCGAGCGTACAATCCATAAGGATCAGCGGATGCAGGGTCAGTGGCGATAATCGTCGGGTGACTGGATTGATGGCCTGTACGGGGTAGGAGGTGCCCAAGCGGAAACCGGCGATATCGGCGTACCCCATCGTGTAATCGTCGGTGATCTTAGCGGCTTCCAGCGATTCGATGTCTTCCGGTTGGCGCAAGGCCAGGAAATGATGCCGGTTGCAGGTGATCGGATGACCGACAGCACGTTCCAATCGTTTCTTTTCCCGAAGAATATAGTGTGGTTCTCGTCCGGCCTGGTAACTGCTGTGCAGGCCGATCGTCCCGTTTTGTCTTTTGATGGCATCCAACAGGGATTGCATATCCCGGCTTTTCAGGTTGTAATGGGGTTTATCCTGCGGACTGCTTCCGCCGGCTTTCAGAAAATAGAAAGCTTGTGCCTTTGCGTTGTCGCTGATGGAGGTCAGTGCGTTGTTTTGTTCGAACAGGAAAGGAAAGGTATAAAAAGGATCGTTCTCCAACGGACCGAATTTAGCCCGAATGGCTCCGGTCAGACTCCGGTTGTCCCGGAAATGGCGCACCAGACCTTTCCAGGAACGGTAGAGGAAAGGGGCATCGATATCATGCGTCAGGTTGATCTTCCGAATACCTTTGGGAATCTCGGGGATATTCCGGTTGGTTTCCCTGAGCCAGCGGCGCAATAATAGGCGGTATTCGTCGATGACGGGACGATGGATAAAGCCGGCCCGGTAAGGAAGCGACTCGTTTCCGGGGAAGCGTCCGTGTTCGTCCCGGCTGTTTCGCTTTAACATCTCTTCGTAACGGCTGATCAGGAAATAGCTACTGGCGATCAGGTCGGCGTGCGTCACTAAGGTGTCGCCAATCTTTTCGATCCTGGGCACCCCGAACAATAGCGGGATCCCTTCTATCTCATGCAAGGGCAGCGGCGGCAAAGAGGCGGGCGTGCCATACGTCTGTTCGTCGAAGAAACCGGAAGGAATGATGACAGTTGTATATTTATGGAATAAACTGCGGTCGGAGGTATATCCAATCGTAGCACACAAGTCGGGCGAGAGATCATCGCCCAGCAAGAAGCGGATAATATAATCTAAAGTTTTATTCATCATAGCAGGCGTTTACATTTCAACCATGCTCTATGTATTAAACTGAGATTCCCTTTGCTTATTGTAAAGTAAGGCATTTGTATGGCTCCGAACTCCCGGAAGAAACGCTCGACGCCGGGCAGCATAGAGCCCTCGAAGTCGAACCGTTCGCTCTTTCCCGCCGTATACCGGATGGCTTCCCACATCAATAAACTATGGGCGCCGGACTTGCGGTAAGCCGGATCGCCACCCCCGGCGAGGTAATACGCTGAGCTTTCCTGCCAGACCACAAAAATAGCTGCGTGGAGATTGCCGTCCGGATCGTAGCCTCCCCACAATTCTCCCTGTCCTCTTTCTTTGCATCCGGCGATGATTCTCCGCAAGACCTTCTCGTTTTTGACGGAAAGCCCCTGCCGTTTGAACGTTTTCCGGAAGACGGACAGAAAATCATCTACGGGAATAGCAGTTTCTACCCGGATCGCATATTTCTCCCGGGCTTTGAGGATATTCCGGCGGGTATGCCCGCTCATCTCTTCCCATAGCTTGTTCGGATCGCTGAGGTCGGGCAGGAGATAGGTGTAGCGCGTAGTCTGCCGGTAGCCTTCCCAGTAGAAAGGAAGCCAGTCGGTCACGTCGTAATGGAAGTATTGAAAGAAATGGGGGTATTTTCTTAGTTGTTCGGCAAAGGTTTTGCACAAAATCTGGCGCTGGGTCAGCGCTGAGGTGTATTTGGTGTCTTCGGAAAGCGGGGCAAACCAGGGACCCATCGTCTGCGTGAAAGGAGGCATCGATACAACCCCTTTGTGTGGAGTGTAAAGGGGCAGTGTGGCCTGCACCTGCCCTTTCTCTTCTATCCACAAGACATCCCAGTTGCTCTCACCGCACACCATGTCCAACCACCAGTCGCGCGAGAAGAGCGGGATGGATTTGTCGTTGAGGCATAGTGTGCGGTATTGAGACTTCATTTCTTCAGTGCTTCCATAATCAATCCGGTAATCTCTTCGGCTAATTCCGGATTATCATTTACACATTGTTTCGCAGCGTCACGGCCTTGCCCCAGCTTGGTATCATTATAGCTAAACCAGGAGCCGCTTTTCTTGACAATATTCAAGTCTACCCCCAGATCGATAATCTCTCCGGAATGGGAAATGCCTTCGCCAAACATAATATCGAATTCCGCTTTGCGGAAAGGAGGCGCCACTTTGTTTTTTACCACCTTGACGCGCACCTGATTCCCTTTCACCTCATCTCCGTCTTTCAAAGAAGAGATCCGGCGAATGTCCAAGCGGACAGATGCGTAGAACTTCAATGCATTACCACCGGTTGTCGTTTCGGGATTGCCGAACATCACACCGATCTTATCGCGTAACTGATTGATAAAGATACAAGTCGTATTGGTCTTGTTGATTGCTGCCGTCAATTTGCGAAGGGCTTGCGACATCAATCGGGCTTGCAGCCCCATCTTGCTTTCACCCATTTCGCCTTCGAGCTCCGCCTTGGGCGTCAAAGCGGCAACAGAGTCGATCACCACGATGTCAACCGCGGAAGAACGGATCAATTGCTCGGTGATCTCCAGGGCTTGCTCTCCGCTGTCGGGCTGGGAGATATACAGGTTGTCGATATCCACGCCCAGTTTGGCGGCATAGAAACGATCGAAAGCATGTTCCGCATCGATAAAGGCGGCAATGCCTCCTGCTTTCTGGGCTTCCGCTATCGCGTGGATTGCTAAGGTGGTTTTACCGGAAGATTCCGGTCCGTAGATCTCAATCACCCGTCCGCGCGGGTAACCTCCGACGCCCAGCGCGGCATTGAGCCCGATGGAGCCGCTGGGGATGACTTCAACCTGTTCGACGATCTCGTCGCCCATTTTCATGATGGATCCTTTGCCGTAGCTCTTTTCTATTTTGTCCATTGCTGCACGTAGCGCTTTCAGTTTGTCTGCGTTAGCGCCCTGCGGTTCCAGATTTTTCTCTTCTTTTGCCATTTTGTTGTCTTTTTTTCTGAATTATTACTTAGTTAAGATCTGATTCGCATGATCTTTTGTTTTCACTTCTTTGGGACCGATGATCTTTTCGATCACGCCCTCTTCGTTGATGATAAAGGTCGTCCGGTTGGTTCCCATATACTTCCGTCCATACATGCTTTTCTCTGCCCAAACGCCGAATTGCTGCTGTAAGGTCGTCTCCGTATCGGCAATCAGGTTGAAAGGCAATTCATGTTGATCGATGAACTTCTGATGTGATTGGGCACTGTCTTTGCTCACACCGACCACTTCATATCCGGCTTTCTTCAGTTCCTGATAGCCGTCGCGCAGGCTGCAGGCTTCAGCCGTACATCCGCTGGTATTGTCTTTCGGGTAGAAATAGAGTGCCAGCTTCTTCCCTTTGAAGTCGCTCAGTTTTATTTCATTCCCCTTTTGATCTTTCCCTAATATCTCGGGGGCTTTATCTCCTATATTCATAGTCTTTTATTTTTTTGAGAGAATAACCACATCCTGAAAGTCCAAAGCGTCAGCGTTTGCCGACCATGCTCCATAATGGATGGCATCCGCTTTTAGCCCTTTTTCTTCCAGGAATGTATATAAAAGCTCTTCTTCCAATGCAATATTGGCTTCTTTTACTCTTTTATCGATCAGGCTGTATCCTTCGTATGCATGTTTGAAATCAAAGAAGGTTTGCTTTGCCGCCATTTTTTCTTTGACTTCTTTATTGAGTAAAAAGAAGGTAGCCAGGCATTTCCCGTCGGTTTTCAATACGGAAGAGATCTGTTCGAGATAGTTCAGAATATCTTCAGGCATCATGTGCGTGAAAACAGAGGTCAATACGATGCAGTCGAAAGAGTTGTTCTCATAAGGAAACTTGAAGTGCCTGGCTTGATTCTCGGTCTTTAAATTATACAAATCATTTTTCAGATCGATATGGAGGAAATGGAAGTTGGGGTATTTACTACTGATCTTCTTCTCGCACCAGTCGATTCCTTTTTTGACAATATCAAAACCTTCATACGATCCTTGTCGATCCAGGTAAGTCGTTAAGGCAACCGCCAACCGCCCAATGCCGCATCCGACATCCAATACACGGCTGTCGGGACGTAATCCGGCGTGTTTCTTTAAAAGCTCCATAAGGTGTAAGCCTTGCTTCTCAAAGTCGCCTGCTCCTATAAAGATCATCCCGCGAGGAGGGATCATCTCTTTTCGTCTTCCCGTTATACTGTCATACGTATCTATGGGAAGATAATAAAGCCGTCGTGCGACAAAGCGCATGGAAGGAGATAAGCTGTAATAAATGTTTCTCAATAGACCCATTAGAGTTCCAGATCGATATTAAATTGTTCATGCCAGGGCAGTCCCTGTTCGTTCAATTCGGCCATAAACGGATCCGGATCGAACTCTTCCGTATTCCATACACCCGGTTTCTTCCAGATGCCCTGCAGGAAAAGTTTGGCGCCGATCATGGCCGGCACGCCGGTCGTGTAGCTGACCGCCTGTGCACCTGTCTCTTCGAAGGCTGCCCGGTGGCTGGCGTTGTTGTAAACGTAGTAGGTCAGGACCTTTTTGTCTTTACTGATCCCGCGGATGCGGCAACCGATCGAAGTCTCCCCTTCGTAGTTCTCTCCCAGCGATCCCGGATCGGGCAATACGGCTTTGAGGAACTGGATGGGTACGATCTCTACGCCGTTGTACAGAATCGGTTTGATGCTATCCATGCCGATGTTTTGGATGACCCGCAGATGCGTCAGGTATTCTTGTCCGAACGTCATCCAGAAACGGGCGCGTTTGATGGTCGGGAAGTTCTTGACCAGACTTTCCAACTCCTCATGATACATCAGATAAGATTCGCGCGGACCGATATTCGGATAGTTCAACGGTTGGTGAACAGACAGCGGGTCGGTTTCTTTCCACTGTCCGTCTTCAAAGTATTTGCCGCGTTGGGTGATCTCCCGGATATTGATTTCCGGATTGAAGTTGGTGGCAAAGGCTTTGTGATGATCTCCTGCGTTGCAGTCGACAATATCGAGATACTGGATCTCATCAAAATGGTGCTTGGCTGCATGCGCCGTGAAGATACTGGTCACGCCCGGATCGAATCCGCATCCGAGGATCGCCGTCAAGCCCGCTTTCTCGAAACGGTCTTTGTAGGCCCACTGCCAGCTGTATTCGTATTTGGCTTCATCCAGCGGTTCATAGTTTGCCGTGTCGAGGTAGCTGACACCATATTCCAGACAGGCGTCCATAATGGACAGGTCTTGATAAGGCAGGGCCAGGTTGACAACCAGATCCGGTTCATACGCTTTGAAAAGAGTCACCAGTTCTATTACATTGTCTGCATCGACCTGAGCCGTCTGTACTTTCATATTCGGAATGTCTGCAGCAATCTGATCCGCTTTGCTTTTGGTTCGAGTAGCGATCATAATGTCGGTGAAAACATCCGGATTCATTGCCATCTTTTTTACCGCAACGGTGCTCACGCCCCCTGCGCCGATAACTAATACTTTTCCCATTTATTCAATAGAATTAATCTTGTTATTAATTGTTTACTTAGTCTTGTAACCAAGGAACAAATATAACAGTATTCTTTGAATATCCGTGAGAGTTCGAAGTGAAAAACCGTTCATTCATTACTTTACAAAAACTCACTATCTTTGCGGCATGAAGTTAGATTTGCAGACGAAAGCGTTTATACGGGAGCATGGCGGAGATGATCTTTCCCGGTTACTGCTGAGCGCATCGCGTTATCCGGAGGTAGATATGCCTTTTGTGGTCGATCAGATCGCGGCTCGCCGACAGATTCGCGATAAATTGCCTTCGTGGTATGCGTTTGAAGATCTGATCTATCCTTCCCGGTTGGCGGCCGAACAATGTTCGTCGGAGCAGACGGCACGTTATAAGCAAAGGTTGGTAAATGCAGAGGATCTTGTTTGTGATCTGACCGGAGGATTAGGAGTCGATAGCCATTCTTTTTCCCAAAAAGCAAAAGAAGTTCTCTATATCGAACGGTTTGAAAACTATGCGGAAGCGGCTCGGCATAATATGGCAGTATTGGGAGCCCGGAATATTCAGGTTCGGCAAGGGGATACTACGGAAATGATTGCCGCTTTGCCCGATCCGGATGTCTTTTATATCGATCCGGCGCGCCGGGGGGAATCCAATAAGCGATTGTTCGCATTGGAAGATTGCGAACCGGATCTGTTAACGCTTCTTCCGGACCTGTTGAAGAAGGCACCCCAAGTGATTGCCAAGATCTCGCCGATGGCGGATATCGACCATACTTTGAAGTTATTACCTCAAACCGCAGCCGTTCATGTCTTGTCGGTCAGGAACGAATGCAAAGAATTGCTTTTTGTGATCGAACGCGAGCCGCAAACCGCGGCCGTTCCGGTTTCTTGTATGGATTTCAATGCGGTGGGCGAGGAGCGTACCTTCCGGTTTATGCGCGAGGAAGAACAAGGTGCCCAACCCGTCTATGCAAATACCTTGCGGACGTATCTGTATGAACCGAATGCTTCCGTGATGAAAGCGGGCGCCTTTAAAAGCATTGCCGTTCAGTATGATATGGAAAAGTTGGGCATGCATAGCCATTTGTACACTTCCGACCGCTTGATCGATGATTTCCCGGGACGGACTTTCGAGATCCGGGAAGTAATCCCTTTTCAGCATAAAACCCTTAAAACCCTATCCCGCCGATACCCCAAAGCAAATATCACCGTCCGCAACTTCCCTCTGACGGTGGAAGAACTGCGTCGGCGAACCGGTATCCGGGAAGGCGGCGATGTCTACCTATTTGCCACCCTCTTGGCCGATGGTCAGAAAGTTATTCTGGAAGGACAAAAGAAAGGATAGGATTGGGAGCGGAAATGCGAGGGGCTAAAAAAATCAAAGGGGAACCGACATCACGTCGCCACCCCTCCCTTAACTTAAACGCCAAAACTAAATCTAAACAAAAAACACAAATAATGATAATTTCTTTATTTCTTCTTTTGATTCTCCGGGTTACCTTGCGGTCTTCCGCTGTTCCCATGTTGTCCGGAATTTCCTCTCATAAACTGACGGGCAAATTTGAATTCGGCGTCTCTGTATTTATAGAGTTTCTCCGGTGAGAGAATCTTTTTAAACTTTTCATAATACTCTTTATCCAACTCGGCTTCTCTGATGCTTACCTCCAGACAGGTGTCAATTGCCTTGGTGTATTCTTCCGCTGTCGGATTTTCTTTTCTGTTTACTTCTCTGGATAGACTACGACATTCTCTGCCTATTTCAAACCTTTTGCGTCGTAACTCATCACACAGAGGAATAAATTCGGCCGCTTCTTCAGGGGTTAATCCGATCTCCGCGGTAATGAAAGCGTTTCGTTTTGCTTCGAAGGCTTCCCGGTCAAAATTTCTCTCCCTTTTGTTTTCCTGGGCGTTCGCGCCTAAAGAGATTAACATTGAAACCGCGACAAATGTAATAAAAAATATTTTATCCATACAAGTTTATTTACAAAATATATATAAAAACCATCGAGTTATTTGCATTTTATTCAGAAAAAGCCATTTCTTCTGCTAAAATATAGTTTGCATACTGATTTTCCAGATATTCTAAATACTCTTCATCCTCGTCGTAGAAGTCAGTAGACACTTCGGTATGTACCAAAAGCGGCTCTTGGGTTTGCCCGCTCTCGTCAGTATTTGTAATGCCGATAAGTGCCCTGAAGAACAGGAGAAGCCCGACGAAAACTGCGGCCATATACAGCCAGGGGCGGATACGGTCGGCCATGGAGACGACTTTCGCCGGCTCGCGGGCCGGTTGCTCGGGGAGGTTACTCATGATCTGCGTCGTGAGGTTCTCAAAGTATCCTTCAGGTACTTTGAACGGATTCTCTCCCTTGAATTCTTCCAGATTGGATTGTCTCTTTTTCATAAACACTTACTTTTACTGTAGCTTAGACGATACGAACTCTAAATGGTTTAAAGATCTTTTGTTAAAAACTCCTCGACTTTTTTTACCGCATGGTGATAAGAGGCTTTCAAGGCTCCGACGGAGGTCCCCAATATGTCAGACATCTCATCGTATTTCATTTCATCAAAGTATTTCAAGTTGAATACAATGCGTTGTTTCTCCGGTAAGGAGAGAATCGCCTGCTGTAATTTCATCTGGGCTTCCTCGCCATCGAAATACTCATCGCCTTTCAGCCGTTCCAACAGGAAGACATCCGTATCGTCCATGGATATATTGTTCATGGCACGTTGCTTGTTCAGGAATGTGATGCATTCATTGAATGCAATCTTATACAACCAGGTTGACATCTTGGCCTCTCCCCGAAAGTAGTCGATGTTTGTCCACGCTTTCAGGAAAGTGTTCTGGAGTATATCGTTCGCATCATCATGATCCAAAACCATTTTACGGATCTGCCAATAGAGCTTTTCGCCATACATGCTCACAATCTTCGTAAACGCGCTCCGTTGTTTTTCCGGATCGCGCAACTGCTTCACAATGTCATCTTCGGTATATTGCTGCATTTTCTCTAATTTGGCATAAATATATAGAAAAAATTATGAATTATGAATTATGAGTTATGAGAATGAGGCTCTTTTTCATTTCTTTTGGCTTCATTCCATATCCGGTCCATTTCTTCGAGCGTCATTTCTTTGAGTGAGCGTCCCTGCTGCTTGGCATAGGCTTCCAGATAATTGAATCGGCGGATGAATTTCTGGTTGGTACGTTCCAACGCATTATCCGGATTGATCTTGTAGAGGCGGGCGGCATTGATCAGGCTGAAAAACAGATCGCCGAATTCGTCTTCCATCCGGTCGTCTTCCATCCGGTTGATCTCGGTCTGAAGTTCGCTCAGCTCTTCCCGTACCTTATCCCATACCTGTTCGCGTTCTTCCCAGTCGAAGCCGACATTGCGCGCTTTGTCCTGGATCCGGTGCGCTTTGACGATGGAGGGGAGCCCGGCCGGTACGCCTTGCAGTACGGTTTTACTGCCTCCTTTTTCTTTGAGTTTGATCTGTTCCCAGCTTTGTTCGACCTGCTGCGGGGTATTGGCTTCGGCGGTGCCGAACACATGGGGGTGGCGGAAGATCAGCTTGTCGCAGATCGCGTTACACACCTCTTTGATATCGAATGCTTCTTTCTCTTCCCCGATCTTGGCATAGAATACAATATGCAATAAGAGGTCGCCCAGTTCTTCTTTGATCCCGTTATTATCGTCGCGGATTAGGGCGTCGCAGAGTTCGTAGGTTTCTTCGATGGTGTTGGAGCGCAGGCTTTCGTTGGTCTGTTTGCGGTCCCAGGGGCATTTCTCCCGGAGCTCATCCATCACATCCAATAGGCGGCCGAAGGCTTGTAGTCGTTCTTCTTTGTTAGTCATTTATCATTGTTTTTTGGGCTTCCTATGAGCTCTTATGAGCTCTTATGAGTTCCTATGAATTCATAAGAACTCATAAGAACTCATAGGAGTTCATAAGAACAGTCCTTAACCCCCTTATTTCTTATACTGCTTCAGCCCCTCTTGCAAGAACTGAATGTATTTCGATACATCTTCATTGTAGGCATAGGAGGGACCTAACGGCTTTCCTTCGTTGTCGAGCAGGACGTAGAAGGGTTGGGCGTTCGCCCCAAACTTACTGCGTTGCAGGTAGCTCCATTTGTCGCCTACGGTTTTCAATTTCCGCGTCTTACCATATTCTTCGATCTCTATCGTTTCCGGCAGGCGGGTCTTGTCGTCCACAAACAGGGTGATCAGGACATAGTCGTTCTCCAGTATCTGTTTGACTTTCGGATCGGTCCACACGGCATTCTCCATCTTCCGGCAGTTCACGCAGCCGTAACCGGAGAAGTCGATCATCACCGGTTTATTCATCCGTTTGGCATACGCCATGCCGGATTCGAAGTCGTCGGAATAGGCATGTACTTCATCGTCGTAAAGATTGAAATCCTGAGTATAGAGCGGAGGAGCAAAAGCACTGATGGCTTTCAATGGCGCCCCCCAGAGTCCCGGAACCATATAGATGGCAAAAGCAAAAGAGACGATCGCCATAAACAGGCGGGGTACGCTGACAAACTTCAGGTCGCTATCGTGGCTGAACTTGATCTTGCCGATCAGGTAGAAGCCCAAGAGCGCAAAGATCACAATCCAGAGCACCAGGAATACTTCCCGGTCGAGGATGCGCCAGCCATACGCCAGGTCGGCAACGGAAAGGAACTTCAAGGCTAACGCCAGTTCCAGGAATCCCAGTACCACCTTCACGGAATTCAACCATCCACCGGATTTGGGCATGTTCTGAAGCATATTCGGGAAGATCGCAAAGACACTGAAAGGAATAGCCAATGCCAGAGCGAAGCCGAACATACCGATCGCCGGGCCAAACAACGAGCCCATAGAAGCCGCCTGCACCAGTAACGTGCCAATAATCGGTCCGGTACAGGAGAAAGAAACCAGTACCAGGGTGAAAGCCATAAAGAATATGCTCAACAGACCGGTCGTCGAGTCCGCTTTCTCATCCAGCTTGTTCGTCCACGATGCCGGCAATACCATTTCGAAGGCGCCGAAGAACGAGATGGCAAAAACAACCAATAACAAGCAGAACAATATATTGAAGACCGCATTGGTCGACAGGTCGTTCAGGGCGCTGGCACCGAAGATACCGGTGATCAATAGTCCCATCACCAGGTAGATCACAATGATCGAAACGCCGTAGGTCAGCGCATCGCGGATCGCTTTTTTGCGGTCTTTCGTCCGTTTGAGGAAGAAGCTGACCGTCATGGGAATCATCGGCCATACGCAGGGTGTCAACAGGGCAATCAGTCCGCCGACAAATCCTGCCAAAAGAATAAAGATCCAGGACGTATCGGCAGCGGAGACTACCGCATCGCCATAAGCTTTCATCTCGTCGATCACCGGTTCCCAGAGCACACGGTTGTCGGTCAGCCCTGTCGCTGCAGCGGGTGGCGTAGCCAAGGTCAGCGGTTGGATATCGACCGGTTGGCTGGCGGCCGGAGCATCGCCGAAATCAAATTCGATCCGGTCGGGTGGGGTACAGGTCTCGTCGTTGCAAGCCATATACTCCAATTCACCAGCGATCTTGAAGGCATTGGCGTCGGTCACCTTGAACGCCTGCCGGAAGCTGACCGTTCCGCCAAACCAGCGCAGGTTCATGGCGAACTGTTCGTCGTACACGGATATGGGTTCGACCGAAGCGGTCGGTGTGCCGATCAGTTCGGCACCGTTTACGGTCTCGAAGGTGAATGAGGTGGAGACGGGCCCGCCTTCGGGCAGGTTCATGTCGTAGAGGTGCCAACCCGGTTCGCAGGTCGCCGTGAATACAATTGCTTTTTCCACTGTGCCGTTATCTTCGAGGTTGATTTTCCACGTGACGGCTTCGAATATCTGCGCCTGCGCCGCTACGGTCCATAGGGTGAGGCTAATAATAATGTAAAGGAACTTTTTCATGTCCGATAAAATCTTTTCAGTGATTCGTTTAGTATGACGTTTTTAGGCTGCAAAGATATAAATAAAATGAAGAATGAGGAGTGCTCATTCTTCATTCTCTTATATTCTTTCCAACACCGTTTCGATCAGCCCGGTCAGGCTGTCTTTGTAGTTGGTGTTCATCTCTTTGGCTACGCGACCGGCGATAATGCAGCAGACCGTCAGGGCGCGGTGTCCCATCAGGGCGGACAGTCCGGCCAGGGCGGCACTTTCCATCTCGAAGTTCGTGATCCGGCAGCCGTCGTATTGGAAGGCTTCGATTTTGCGGTTCAATTCGGGATCGGCCAGGGGGAGACGCAGGAAACGCCCCTGGGCACCATAAAATCCGTTGGTCGCGATCGTACAGCCCCGGATGATATCCGACCGGGTGATCTGCTCGGTCAGCTCAGGGTCGGCAGGAATAACATAGGGCGAAAGGCCTTCGATCGACCAATTGAGCTGGTGGCAAAGGGCTGTTTCGAAGTCCATATCCCGCACATCCTCGTTCTCGCCATAGAAATAGATCACGCCATCGAATCCGATCGCCCGTTCGGCAGCGACATAGGTGCCGATAGGCACGGTGGGCTGCAGGCCACCGGAGGTGCCGATACGCACCAGCGTCAGTTGGCGGAACTCCGGACGGATCGTCCGCGTTTCAAAGTCGATATTGGCTAAGGCATCCAGTTCGGTCAGGACGATATCGATATTGTCTCCGCCGATACCGTGCGAGACGACCGTGATGCGTTTGCCTTTGTAGTTCCCGGTGATCGTGTGGAACTCCCGGCTTGACACATCACATTCGACGGTATCGAAGTAGGAGGCAATCGCAGTCACCCGGGCCGGATCACCAACAAGAATGATCCGGTCGGAAAGGTTTTCCGGTTTCAGATGCAGATGGAATGCACTGCCATCTGCATTGACCGGCATTTCAGAAGCGGGGATCGTACGCATCGTTTCTTTATTTAGATAAAGGTTTCGACTGCGTGCCTGTCGTCGGCTTGGCGATCGATTCGCGCATATCCGTATCGGCTTCGATATTCTTCATGCGGTAGTAATCCATGATACCCAGGTTGCCCGTACGGAAGGCTTCGGCCATCGCTTTGGGGATCTCCGCTTCGGCTTCGATCACCTTGGCGCGGGCTTCCTGTGCCTTGGCTTTCATCTCTTGCTCCATGGCAACAGCCATCGCGCGACGCTCTTCGGCTTTTGCCTGGGCGATGTTCTTGTCGGCTTGCGCCTGGTCCATCTGCAGGACGGCACCGATGTTTTTACCTATGTCGATATCGGCGATATCAATGGAAAGGATCTCGAAAGCCGTTCCGGCATCCAATCCTTTGCGCAGTACCAGTTTGGAGATCGAGTCCGGGTTTTCCAATACGGTCTCATGATTTTCGGCCGATCCGATAGAAGAAACAATCCCTTCGCCGACGCGGGCCAGGATGGTTTCTTCGCCGGCTCCCCCGACCAACTGGCGGATATTCGCCCGTACGGTCACACGCGCTTTGGCGATCAGCTGGATACCGTTCTTCGAAACGGCAGTCACGGGAGGCGTATCGATCACTTTCGGATTTACCGACATCTGAACGGCTTCGAACACATCACGGCCGGCCAGGTCGATCGCCGTAGCCATCTGGAAGGTCAGGTCGATATTCGCTTTCGAAGCGGAAACAAGTGCATGCACCACCCGTTCCACATGGCCACCGGCCAGGTAGTGGGCTTCCAGTTCATCACGGGTAAGCATCTTCAGCCCTGCTTTATGGGCTTCGATCATCGCGCGGGTAATCACCGAAGGTGGCACATTACGGATGCGCATCAGGAACAACTGCAAAAGAGAGATGTTCACGCCGGATACTTTGGCCGAGATCCACAACAGGAAAGGCACGTAGTAGAAGAACAGGATCAGCAGGAATACCGCTGCCGCCAGAAGAAGAAAAGGCATATAACTTATTTCCATTTGTAAAAGAATTAAGTGGCCGAGGCCGGTTTATAGATTGTTTGCGTTTGTTTCACTTTGGGGTACGACCACCACATTGTAGCCGTCCACCCGTACGACTACCACGGGGGTCTGCTCGTCGATAAACTCCTCGCGGGATTTGGCTTCCACCGTAATACCTTTGATACTGGCTTTTCCGATCGGTGCCAGGCGCGACAGGGTGATGCCTTCGTCGCCAACGGCGATGCCCAGTTCGCGGCTCGACGGCAGTTTGGAATCCACATCGGTATGCAAGGCGACCCGGCGGAAAGAGTTCTTCCGCAAGAGGAAGAAAAAGATCAAACCGAACAGGACGACTGAGGTGACCAGGGTGATGTGCCCGGCCGTCGCACTTATCGTATAGGCATAAATCGCTCCACCGACGGCAAACAAGGCTCCGCCGATGCCGGCGAACGTGATGCCGGGAAGCAAGAATATCTCCACCAGAACCAGCGTAATGGCCAATCCCATCAGGAAAGCGATAATGATAATGTTCAGCATATCTTTTCTTTGTTATCTGATGTTGTTTTTTCTCAAATAGACAATCTCCGCGTTACGGGCTTTCTTCTCCAATTCGTAGAGTTGAGAGAGGAGGGCGTCGGCCTTCTGCTCGTTTTGCAGGATCTGCGGACGCAACTGATCGCGCCGCGTATTGTTTCCTTCGTGGAAGGACTGGCGCAACTGGGCCATTTCTTTGTTGATCGCTTCGATCTGTTTGTTTATCTCAACGACTTTGCTGTAGATGTTGCGTGCTTCCGGGCTTTTAATCTCGTCGAGCGTGAAGTACACCCGGTCGTTACTGATCACAAACTCAAAGTCTTTCTGAACCTGGGTCTCTCCGAAAGGAATCACTTCGTGTGCCAACTGAATCTGCTGACTATAGTCTTCGCCTTCTTTCCAGGTCGCGGAGATGGGGTAGAGCATTGCCCGGGCGCGTTTCGTTTCGATCTCTTCGGCGTCGATCCGCGAGCGGTTGAGGTTGGGGATAAACAGGTAGACGCAGACCTGGTCGTCGGTCTGGTAGCGGTCGGAAACGAACCAGCCCAGTTTCTTCACATCGTCGAACACGATCATATAATCGTTGGCGGGTGAGTTATAAGGCATACCCAGTTGCTCCGGGGTGAGGTAGGTATCCGAATTGGTGTTGTAGCGTGTGACGAACAAGTCGTATCCTCCCAGCGAGTTGCCTCCGGTCGAGCCGTAATACAAGGTCACGCCATCGGAAAGCACGAACGGGAAGTTGTCTTCGCCCGCTTTCTCGGCGTTGATTGTCAGGGGTTTCTCGTCGCCCCAGTGATCCAACAGGTGGGATTGGGTGAACAGGCGGTAACCGTTCTCGGGTGTTTCCTGGGCGTAGAAGATCTTGTCTCCTTTCTGGTTCATATAGACGGTAGAAGAGGAGGCGGTGCCGGTCTGGAAGAAGTCGCGGAAAGGCGTCAGCGTCCCACTCTCTTCGCTTAAGACGTAAGCCGAGAGGAAGTCGTTTTTATTGACGATCATACTGTCGATCACCTGCACGTCTTCCACTCTTTCTAGCATCCGTTGGGCGTTTTCGGCCTGCTCTTTGCGTCGTTGGAAAGGTTCTATGTCTTGTTTCTTTTTCGTCAATAGGGTGATGTACTCGTCGAAGTGCTCGGCCGATTCGTCGAAGCGGTATAACTGGTAATACACTTCGGCCAGGTAGCGATAAGACTCCTGCACCTTCCGGTTCACACCGACCTTGAGGTATTTCTCGGCACCTTCCAGATCGCCGGTCTCAAAACAGCACACACCATACCAGTGATTATATGAACCGTTGTTGGGAGCTTGTTTGACCAAACGTTCGAAAGCCGGTTTTGCTTCGGCATATTGTCCTTCGTTGTATAGTTTCTTTGCCTGATCCAGACTTTGGGCCTGCAACCCTCCTCCACATATCCATAAAATCCCTAAAATAGAAATTATCTTTTTAGTAAAGCGTTTCATCGTAACCTACTTGTGTTGTAATGGTTTTCAGTTCAAAGATAATAATATTTTGTTTGAACCGTACGTTCGGTATAATAATTCTCTAATTTTGTCCGTGAATAGACGAGTAGGCATGGCAAAGGAGACAGTAGAGCAGAGGCAGTTGAGAAAGATCGAAGAGAAGGTGATCCGGGCGATCCGCAAGTACGATCTGATCGCCGATGGCGACCGGATCCTGATCGGTCTGTCGGGTGGAAAGGACTCGTTGGCGTTGGTTGAATTGTTGGCCCGGCGTTCCCGGATCTTCCGTCCCCGCTTCGAATTGGTGGTGGCGCATGTGGAGATGACCAATATCCCGTATCAGTCGGATATCGACTATCTCGCCGACTTTGTCCAGTCGCACGGCCTGTCTTTGATCCGGCGGCAGACCAGCTTCGACCCGTCGACCGACAAACGCAAATCGCCTTGCTTCCTCTGTTCCTGGATGCGCCGGAAAGCCCTGTTTGATATCGCCAAAGAAGAAAACTGCAACAAGATCGCGTTGGGGCATCACCAGGATGATATCCTGGAGACCCTGTTGATGAATCTTACCTTCCAGGGTGCGTTCGGAACCATGCCGCCCCGGTTGAAGATGGACAAGTTTGCGATGGAAATCATCCGTCCCCTCTGCCTGGTTCCTGAAAAAGAGCTGGCAGCACTGGCTGTCGCGCACGACTACCGCAAGCAAATAAAGAACTGCCCCTATGAATCCGGCTCCAGCCGTTCGGATATGAAACGCATCCTGGGCGAGCTCGAAGCCCTTAATCCGGAAGCCCGCTACAGCCTCTGGAACAGCATGACCCATATCCAGACCAATTACCTGCCTTCCGCCGAGAATTAATCGGTTTATGCCATAGAATTAGTCCGTTTATGCGGTAGAATTAATACGCTCACAGTTGGGGAACGAATATTCCCCAGCTGTGGAATTAATATTCCCCAATTGGGGAACCAATATTCCCCAGCTGTGAGCGTATTAATTCTACCGCATAGACGGATTAGTTCTACCGGTAGAAACGCTTAAAGTTCCTGAGCCTTTGATGAAAATTACCTATCTTTGCCCCATACAATATTAATAACGCTAAACATGATGAAACGAAACAAAGGAACCCTCGCCTTCTTGGCCTTAAGTCTGGTGCTATCTGTCTCCGCACAGAAAAACAACGGAGGTATCTCGCCCCAGATGTTACAACAAATCCAAAGTGCTTACCAGGAAACGCCGGCCGACAAGGCCATCCGCAACGCGATCAGCCTGAATGATATCAACCGCCTGGCGGTCAACTGGGACAGCAAGAATGATTTCGACACCTACTTCTCGCATCGGGTGAACAGTAAAGGCATCACCAACCAAAAGTCGTCCGGACGCTGCTGGCTCTTTACCGGCTTGAACGTCTTCCGTGCCAAAGCGATTGCCAAATACGATATGGGTGAGTTTAAGTTTTCGACCAACTACTCTTTCTTCTGGGATCAACTGGAGAAGTCGAACCTCTTCCTGCAGGGCATAATTGATACCCGGGACCGGGCGATGGACGACCGCCAGGTGGAATGGCTGTTTAAGAACGTGATCAACGACGGCGGGCAGTTCACCGGCGTATTCGATATCCTGACCAAATACGGAGTTGTGCCGGCCGAAGCGATGATCGAAACCAACAGCAGCGAGAGCACCGGACGTATGTCGAACCTGATCGGCTTGAAGCTCAAAGAATTCGCGCTCCAGCTTCGCGAAGCGGCTGCCGCAGGCAAGAAAACGGCCGAACTGGAAAAACAAAAGACCGAAATGCTGGCAACGATCTACCGGATGCTGGTATTGAACCTGGGCGAACCGCCGACGCAGTTTACCTGGACCCGCAAGAACGCCAAAGGCGAACCCGTAGAGACCAAAGAGTATACACCCCAGACTTTCTTCGATGAATTTATCGGCGGAGATATCGAGAACGGTTATGTCATGCTGATGAACGACCCGACGCGTGAGTTCTATCAACTCTACGAGATCGATTTCGACCGTCACCGCTACGACGGCAAGAACTGGACCTACGTGAACCTGCCCATCGAAGAGATCAAAGAAATGGCGATCGCTTCGATCAAAGACAGCACGATGATGTATTACTCCTGTGATGTGGGTAAATTCTTCGACCGCGACCGCGGCGTACTGGATGTGGATTATTACGATTACGGTTCACTCTTGGGCACCACCTTCGGTATGAATAAGGAACAGCGCATCCGTACCTTCGCCAGTGGCTCTTCGCACGCCATGACATTGATGGCTGTCGACCTCGATGCCAATGGCAAGCCAAAGAAATGGATGGTCGAAAACAGCTGGGGTCCCGGTGCCAACAACGGCCACCTGATCATCACCGACGAATGGTTCGACGAATACAGCTTCCGCCTGGTGATCGAAAACAAATACATCACCCCCAAAGTAAAAGAAGTGCTTAAGCAAAAGCCCATCCGCCTGCCCGCCTGGGATCCGATGTTCCAGGATGAGGAATAGGAGGATGTATCTAAAGTTTTTGTACGACAAGAAGAATCAGATAAAAAAAGGGAGAGGATAATGATCCTCTCCCTTTTTTAATGTTATGCATACGAATTATTTGGTATCATTCTGAACCATATTCGGATTGGCATCAAGCTCTTGCTTCGGAATCAGGAAGGTCATACGCCAGTCATTGGGCTCCAAACGACCTACGCCATTCCAGAATGTTTCGTTATGGCCTTTGTTCGTTCTATCCATTGGGATACCCATACGTTTGATATCTAACCAACGGAATCCTTCACCCCAAAGGTCGCAACGACGTTCCAGCAGGATATGCTGCAACAAGGCGTCGCCGGTAACAGTCGGTTTAACCGCTTCCGGGTCACGGTTGCTGGTCAGTGCAAAGATCACCTCCTGAGCTTCAGCATCCCGTCCCAGACGTGCCAATGCTTCGGCTTCGATCAGGTACATCTCACCGGCTTTCATATACAGATAATCGGTATCCCAATCTCCATATCCGGAGAATTTGTAACCTACATATTTGTGTTTACCACCGGCAAAATAAGACTTCATAACTGCTTCAGAGAAGAATTTTTCCGGTTGGAACAATTGCTTACGCAGGTCAGTATCTGCCATATGTTCCACCATTTCGGTGCTACCCAGTTTGTGGCTACCCAAGGTTGCATATCCACCAAACAAGGGGTCAATATGTGAGCAGAAAGAAGCATAACTGGTTTGTTGTTCCGAAATAAGCAGGGCGCCCCACATCCATTCCTGGTCGGTAGAGTCGGTCCATCCGCCTTTGTAATTATTCGTCAGTTTGTAGTTCTGCCGTGCTTTATTAGCCATATCCGCAGCCGTACTCCAATCGCCCATTGTCAAAGCAATACGTGCTTTAATACCCTGTGCAACAGGTAAGGTGATATAAGATTTATTCCCCCACGTTGTCGTGGATTGAGAAAGAGCAGCAATCGCGGCATCTATATCTTTCACAATCTGGTCGTAAACTTCTTTCACCGTAGAGCGAGGCAAGCGTTCGCCACTATCATCCAGTACCAAGGGAAGACCTAAATGCGTATTCGCACCACCCGGTTCGTACCGTTTCGCATACATTTGCACCAATTGATAATAAGAGAATGCCCGGAAAGCATGAGCCTGTCCTTTGATTGACAATCCTTTGGATTCATTCAAGGCAAAGTCGCCTGCATTTTCCACATTCAGGATAATCAGATTGGCATTATCAATCACATCATAATAATAAGCCCAGATATACTCCAGATCAGAGTTGGTCGCATTCGTGCTGACGAGGTATTGATACCAGCTAACGAACCAGCCGTACCCTCTTTCCGTTTGCAAAAGGTCATCCGCCATAAAGTCCATCACGATATCCACTGCTTTTTGACCAAAGCGTCCGTGGTTACCATAATACATATAGGTTGAACGGATCATACCGTTTAATGCCGTTTCAGCCCCCACTACAGTCGAGAACATATCATCGTCGCTCACACTGGTCGTCGGGTTTTTTTCCAGGTAATCTTCACTACATCCTGTTCCTAATAACAGGAGTGTACAAGCCAGAATGGAAGAAAATATTTTTTTCATATTACTTTTTTTAGAATGTTACATTTACTCCTAAACTCAGATATTTTACAGGAGAATAAGTTTGATCACTTGCTCCGCTTTGGAATTGCTGCGGGTTATACCCTTTGCGTTCGGAGAATACATATAGGTTGTCGGCCGTGAAAGTCAGGCGGCAAGCTTTCATATCCATTTTTTTCAGAAGACTTTTCGGAAGGTTGTATCCCAAAGTAATATTTCTGATAGACAAGAAGCTCAGGTCTGTCTGGAAACGGGTAGACGTGGTCGCTGCGGCTGTATAGTTATTCTGTATACGGGGTACATCCGTTATATCACCCGGTTTCTGCCAACGATCTTTGATCTCGCTACTCCAGTGTGTTCCGAAAGAACCCGAATGCATCAAGGTCTGGAATGTACCGTCATATCCGGTTCCACCAATCTGATAGCTCAAGAAAACAGAAAGGTCAAAACCTTTGTAACGGAAGGTATTTGTGATACCTCCATAGACATCTGCCCAGGGGTCACCAATCGCATAATAAGTAGCGTCATTCTGATTGTTGGTTGTTGTTCTGCCGGTCACATTGCCATCCGCATCTTTTTCATCCATATAGAACAATGCATCTCCGTTTTCCGGATCTACACCTGCATATTCACGAATCCAGTAAGTGTTATAAGCCAGACCTTCCCGTTGGATACGAGATCCACTGATGATGTCCGGAGCTTCGCCGGTTGCGTCTTTCGGCAGTTTGGTAATCTTGTTTTTCAGGAAAGTAGCATTGATATCGAATGTCCATTTAAAGTCTGACTTTTTAAAGATATCAAATCCTAAAGCCACTTCTACCCCGCGGTTGTACATGGTTCCGATGTTCTGCCAGCTATATTCGATACCGGTAGATTGTGGGTTCGGAACGGAGAACAACAGGTTGCTGGACGTACGGTTGAAGAAGTCGATCTCACCTTTAATGAAATCAAGCATTCCGAATTCAACCCCGACGTTCAGGTTAGAGCTCTTTTCCCATTGCAACTCTTTATTGGCCAACTGAGAGTGAATAGCTCCATTGGCATTCGCATTGTTTACGTTGTCATTGCTGGGGTTTGAGAAACCATACAGACTCTGCCATCCGTAATAGTTGGCTGATCCGTCGGTATTTAAGATCATATCATTTCCTTGCTGACCAAATGAAGCTTTCACTTTCATATTGTCAAGCCAGCTGACATCCTGCATAAAGCTTTCCTCGCTCATTCTCCAGGAACCTCCCAAAGACCAGAAAGAACCCCAACGATTGTCTTTGTAGAAACGAGACGAACCGTCGCGACGGAATGATCCGGAAATGTAATATTTATCAGCATAGTCATAATTCAGCTGCATGAAGTATCCTTCCAAAGAATATTTATGCGCATACGAAGTAGAACCTTCAGCCGTTGAACCGGCTACCAATTCCGTTGAAGGGATCGTAAAGCCTACGCGTGTTGCTTCCAGGTAATTGAGCGTATACCAATAGTTTTCATGACCGAGCAATGCTGAAACATTGTGTAGTCCGAATGTTTTATTCCAGGTCAGGATCTCATTCACCGTATAAGAGTGACGTTTTCTGTATGCTTTGGTTGAACGTCCTTTTACTGATTCTGCATCTCCGTATTGGTTGTTCTGATACGTGGTCAGGAAATCATTGGAAATATCCGTACTTCCGGATACTTTCAATCGGAAATCTTTCAGGAATTTAATCTCCGCACTTCCTCGTCCGGTCAGCATATTCCGTTTCGTTGAACGCTCATCCAAAGGCAATGTAACCATCAGGTTGGAGTTGGGTGCATACTGACGGGTATGACCAGCCCATGCATAACTGGAAGAACCTCCCCCCATATCATACATATCATTTCCTTCTTTATCTTTTACGACATTACCGTTGGCATCATACTGATAGATCGGATAGATCGGTGCCATTACACGACCATAGTAGAATGGGTTGGTCGTATACGAACCTTCAGCCAGGAAGCCATAAGAGCGGGAAGAAGAAGCCGAAACACTGGCATCCAATTTTAACCAATCGTTTACCTCTCCGGTAACACCGGCTCTCGCACCCAGGCGGTCGTAGTTAGAGTTCTTAACCACCCCGTCTTCATCGTTATAAGAAACAGAAGCATAGAACGTCGCCCGATCCGTACCTCCATTAATGGCCACATTGTATTCCTGACGAAGGGCTGTACGATACAAAGCCTCGTTCCAATCGTCCTGATACAACAACTTCGCGCTCGGATTTAATTTACCATCCGTGCCGATCAGCTGATCATTTGCTACATTATAACTATTGTATCCTCCTAATTTAGCAACAATACCATTGTTTGTGTTTCCACTGGCGATTGCAGCCGCTTCAGCCGGAGAATAATTGTTCGCATTGACCAAAGCATTGCGCCAGCCTTCCCACATTAATTCGTAGTATTCCTGCGTATTTACACGGTCGTATTCAGGGATACTGCGGGAAACCATAGCAAAGTTAGCTTTCGCTTGTACATTTAATTGCCCTTTTTGTCCTTTCTTCGTTGTGATCAGGATCACCCCGTTTGCTCCACGTGCTCCGTACAGCGCAGCCGAAGCAGCATCTTTCAATACGGTGATGCTTTCAATGTCATCGGTAACGATCGTGCTGAGGTCGCCATCATAAGCGGCACCATCCAATACATATAAAGGTGAGCTGGAGGCGTTGATTGACCCTACACCACGGATACGGATCGTTGCGTTAGATCCCGGCATACCCGTACTGGCGGTCACCTGGATACCCGGAGCCGATCCTTCCAATGCTTTCGTGAAAGATGTGGCCTGAAGATTTTCCAGTTTCTCACTTTTAATACTGGCAGCCGATCCGGTAAAGGATGACTTCTTAGCCGTACCATAAGCGACAACCATTACTTCATCCAATACCTGCGTATCCGATTCTAAAACAATACGCAGATTTTGTTGGACAGCAACTTCTTTGGTTACCATACCAACATAAGAAACCACTAAAGTCTTAGCATTTGTCGGTACAGTCAACTCGAACGCACCATCAAAGTTAGTCACTGTTCCGGTCGTAGTTCCCTTCACACTGATTGAGGCTCCGATTACAGGTTCACCATCCTCCGCAGAGACAACAGTTCCCGTGATCCTTGTTGTTTGAGCCGATAATAATCCTATGCTCATTATTGCGCATAGCATCGACAGAATTAACTTTTTCATCATAAACACTCTCTTTTATATTAAACTTCTACAAAAAATTCAAGTGAGACGGATATTCACATTTGGCTATGTAAGCTAAATCAAGTGTCTTACTCCTAACATGTACACTTGTGAACGCAAATGTATAAAAAAATACAACAATAAAAAAAAAAGAAGATTTTAACATAATAAATAGGGCAAAATACATCCGAGAAAACGACAAAAGGTGCTTGAACACTTCTAAACTTATGGCAAAACGCCATAAAAGGACAGGAAGGACGGTTGTCCCTTCTTTTGACTTTTTGGGGTTGTTTTACTTTTTTTTGCGGTTCGTGATGCATACTACCACATAAAAGTTTACAGCCCGGTCTTCACCTTTCACCCGGTCGCCAGATCCCTGTATTGATCAGCGTTTCGGGTGAAAGATAAAATAATACCTTAAAAATAACGACAGCTTCCCGAAAAAGGCCGGCAGCCTTTTGAAAAACTCCGGCGGCCTTTTGGAAAACTCCGGCAGCCTTTTGGAAAACCCTGCCGGCCTTTTCCGGAAAACCTCCATCCTCCGCCAAGCCTTCACCCGAAACGCTGATCAATACAGGGATCTGGCGACCGGGTGAAAGGTGAAGACCGGGGTGAAAACTTTTATGTGTAGACTGCCCAAAATAACTACCGGTAGTTTGTCGACAAAATACCGGTAGTTTGTCGACAAACTATTAGTAGTTTGCGCGCAAAGTACCGGTAGTTTGAAAAAGGGGGGTGTGATAGCGGAAGGGGTGGATCGTGTCGAGGATTTCTTTTTCCTGGTCGGGGTGGAACCAGTGGATTTCGGGGTCGCGCTTGAACCAGGTCATTTGTTTGCGGGCATAGACCCGGCTGTTGCGTTTGATTTTTTCTATGGCGAGTTCGAGCGGCCATTCGCCGTCGAAGTAACGGAATAATTCTTTATATCCTACGGTGTTGAGGGAGTTGAGGTGGCGGAAGGGATACACGCGCCGGGCTTCTTCCACGAGGCCGTCCCGGATCATCTGGTCGACGCGTTGATTGATCCGGTCGCATAGTTCTTCGCGGTCGCGCGTCAGCCCGATCTTCAGGATACGGAAAGGACGTTCCTTTCGGCTGTTCGTGCGGAAAGAGGAGTAGGGCTTGCCGGTCATGCGGCAGATCTCGACGGCATGAATGACGCGTTTGTAATTGTTGCGGTCTACTTCTTTGTAGTGGATGGGATCGGCTTCTTTCAGTTCGGCCAGGATCGGGGCGAGCCCTTCGTGTGCGAACTGGCTGTAGAGGGCTTCTCTGATTTCGGGCGTTACGGTCGGGATCTCGTCGATACCTTTGCATACGGCATCGATATACAGCATAGAACCGCCCGTCATCAGGATGACAGGCGTTGTCTGGTGTAGATCGGCTAAAAGGGAGATGACATCTTCTTCAAACTGGCTGGCGCTGTAGTAGTCGTCGACAGCGAGCGTACCGATCAGGTAATGCTTCACCCGGTTGAGCTGTTCCGCCGTAGGGGCGGCTGTGCCGATGGGCAGTTCCCGGTAGAGCTGGCGTGAGTCGGATGAGATAATCGGCGAACCGAGGCTTTCGGCCAGGCGCAGACTCAATTCGGTCTTGCCCACACCGGTAGGACCCAATAGAACGACCAGCGTGTTCATCAGAACTTATCGTCGGCAAACATATCGTCGGCGATGCTGTCCAGCCCTTCGAAGCCGGATTCATCGAGTTCGTCCAGGTCGTATTCCGAATCGCCGTAGAACTCCTCACCGATCGTGGTGGTGGTCAGTTTGGCGTCGAACTCTTCGAAATTCATCTGTTGCGCAGGTGCTTCGCCGATGGCTTTACTCACCACGGGCTCGGCAATATCCTGCCCCGGGATGATTTCGCGCAATTCCATAAAGAAAGCTCTTTCGGTCATCAGTTCGAATACGAAAAGCATCTTCTGGCGTTCGTCCTCGAGCAACTCTTCCAGGCGCGTCTCTTCCATGATGTAGGTGTCGACCTCCGGGTTGGGGTCCATCTCTACACGTGTGATCTCGGTCTTTTTGCTCCAGTCGTCGTCGCAGATAAAGAAAGAGGTCAGTTCGTCTTTGGTATAGTTCACCGAGTCGAGCAGTGTATTATGTAAATCTAAGAAGGTGGCTTCGGCATCGATCTTGATCTCGCGCTTGAAGTCGTCCACTTCGTCTGATAGGATAAGAAATCTGAAAACCATAAGGCTATGCGTTATTTAAGTCAATGAGCAAAAATAATAAATTTTCTTTAAAGTTCATCGATCGATCCGCGGACAATGCCTCTGTCGGACGACTTGATGAAGTCGAGGATCAGATCCCGTTCCGGGCTGGGGGCGTATTCCGTTTCTATGGCTTTGATTGCCTGGGTATTGTTCAGCCCGCGGGTGTAAAGCGTACGATAGATATCCTGGATCAGGAATACCTGGTCGTTCGTAAAGCCACGCCGGCGCAAGCCGACGATGTTGATGCCGCAATACACAATGGGATCACGCCCGATCAGGGTATAGGGCGGAATATCTTTGCCGATCCGTGAGCCACCCTGCACCATGACATGTTTGGAGATCCGTACGAACTGATGCGCCAGACTGCCTCCGCTGACGATCGCATAGTCGTCGACTTCGACTTCTCCGGCCAGCTGGGTCGAGTTACCGATAATGATATGATCTTTCAGGATACAGTCGTGGGCGATATGCGAGTAGGCCATGATCAGGCAATGGCTGCCTACGACGGTTTTGCCTTTCGCTGCCGTGCCCCGGTTGACGGTTACGCATTCACGTATGGTCGTATGATCTCCAATCTCTGCTGTCGTATCTTCACCTTTGAACTTGAGGTCTTGCGGAATGCCGCCGATGACCGCTCCCGGAAATATCTGACAGTGTTTGCCGATACGGGATCCTTCCAGAATGACCGCATGGGGGAGGATATGGCAATGATCGCCGATAACAACATTCTTTTCGACCACCACGAAAGGATCAATAGTCACGTTCTGACCGATTTTAGCCTCGGGGTGGATGACGGCTAATGGAGAGATATTCATTTTTATTTGTTTTTTATGATTTGTGCCATAAATTCTGCTTCACATACCAGCTTTTCGCCTACAAAGATATATCCTTTCATGGAAGAAATGCCCCGACGGATCGGAGAAAGTAATTCCAACCGGAGCACAAGCGTATCGCCGGGTACCACTTTCTGGCGGAACTTCACCCCGTCGATCTTCATAAAGTAGGTCGAGTAGCGTTCCGGATCCTCTATCGAGTTCAATACCAGTAATCCGCCGGTCTGTGCCATGGCTTCGACCAGCAGTACGCCCGGCATGACCGGTTCCTGCGGGAAATGCCCGGTAAAGAAAGGCTCGTTTGTCGTGATATTCTTGATCCCGACAATATGATTCGCTCCCATCTCGATGATCTTATCGACCAACAGGAACGGGTAGCGGTGGGGCAGAAGTTCACGGATACGGATATTATCCAATACCGGAACGTCGTTCGGATTATATAGAGGAGCCTGCACCTCATTCTGTTTGATGTCTTTGCGGATCAGGCGAGCCAGTTGATTGTTGATTTTGTGCCCCGGGCGGGTAGCGATCACCCGTCCCCGGATCGGCTTGCCGATCAAAGCCAGGTCGCCGATCACGTCGATGAGTTTATGACGTGCCGGTTCATTATCGAATACCAGTGGGTTATTATTGATATACCCCAGGTCTTGTACGTCCTTATGCGGGATACCGATCATATCGGCCAGTTGGTTGAGCGACTCCTGCGGGATCTTCTTGTCGTAGATCACGATGGCATTGTCGAGATCGCCCCCTTTGATCAGGTTGTTCTGCAGAAGCATTTCCACTTCTCTGACAAAGACAAACGTGCGTGAGGCAGCGATCTCCGTCGCGAATTCACTCAGGTCGTTTAATGTGGCAAATTGATTGGACAATACGGGAGAGTCGAAAGAGATCAGGACGTTCAGGCTGAATTTGTCATCAGGCAGTATGATCAATGACGAACCGGTTTTCTCGTCCGTCACTTCCATCTTATGCTTGACAATATAATAGTCTTTGGGAGCAGCCTGTTTCACTACGCCTACTTGCTGAATCGCTTCGGTATAATAGATAGAGCTACCATCGAGGATCGGGAATTCAGGCGCGTTGACTTCGATCAGGCAATTATCGATCTCAAAAGCATACAGAGCAGCCATGGCGTGTTCGATCGTACTGACATACACCTCGTTCTTGGCCACTACCGTTCCTCTTTGGGTTTGTGTCACATTTTCAGCGACCGCTTCGATCACGGGCTCGCCTTCGAGATCCACTCTTTTGATCTTGTAACCGTGGTTTTCCGGAGCCGGATGGAATGTGATCTGTATATCTAAGCCTGAATGTAAACCTTTCCCCGAGAGGGAGAAGCTCTCTGCCAGCGTTTTTTGCTTTTGCATGTCTGTCATTATTCTTTGCTGATTTGTTTTTTCAATTCTTCTATTTCCCGTTGCATCTGTCCCATGGAACGATATATGTCGGGCAGGCGATTGAATATCGCACTGGATCGCATGAAGTTCTTTGCCTGAATCGCCGGCGCTCCTAATAACGTGGTTTCTTCTTTTACACTGCTGATCACACCCGCTTGTGCACCGAATGTCACATTGTCGGCCACGGTGATATGTCCCGCCAGACCCACCTGGCCGCCAAACATACAATGCTTGCCTACTTTCACCGATCCGGCAATACCCACCTGGGCAGCCATAACGGTATTCTCACCGACTTCCACATTGTGGGCAATCTGCACGAGGTTATCCAGTTTCACTCCTTTGCGGATAGTTGTTGAACCCATCACTGCCCGGTCTATGGCCGTATTGGCACCGATCTCCACATCATCTTCAATCACTACATTCCCCATCTGAGGGATTTTGCTGTAGCTCTCCCCTTCGGGAGCGAAGCCGAAACCATCGGAGCCGATCACCGCGCCGGAGTGCAGGATACAACGCTGCCCGATCCGACATCCTTCGTAGATGGAAACATGGGGGTAGATGATCGTACCGTCGCCCACCGTAACAAAATCGCCCACATAAGCGTAGGGATAGATCATGCAATTTTTGCCGATCGTGGTGCCTTCACCGATATAAGCCAGGTTCCCGATATAACAATCTTCACCTACCCGGGCCGATGCCGAGACGAACGCCGTCGGGTCGATGCCTTTCTTTTTCGGTTTGGCCTGTTCCACCATATTGAGCAACATCGCCAAAGCGGCATACGCGTTGGGCACACGGATCAAGGTCGTCGAAACGGGCTTCTCCGGTTTGAAGTCGGTATTGACTAAAGCCGCGCTGGCTTTTGTCTCGTAGATATAATGTTCGTATTTGGGGTTGGCCAGGAAAGTGAGTGATCCGGGTGTCCCCTCTTCAATCTTAGAGAAAGTACTGATTTTTATGGTCGGATCACCGTCAACTGCTCCGTTCAGGAAGTCAGCAATTTGTTGGGCTGTAAACTCCATTCGTTCTTCTAAATTATTAGTCTGTCAGTAATTACGTGGTTATCGGTCGGATACCAATGTGCAAAAATGGTAAAAAAACTTGGTAATCCCTATGATTTGTGTGGAATAATTCCTTTGTCGAACAGATAGAGCACCATTTCCTGTTGCACCTCACGCGCCGCTTCTCCGGCAACAGCCGCGAAGTTTGTCGTGTGATCCGCGTAGATAATGGCGCGGGAGGAATTGACTAACAAGCCGCACTGCTCGTTCATGCCGTAGCGGGCGACCTCTTCCAGGCTTCCGCCTTGTGCCCCTACACCCGGAACCAACAAAAAATGATGCGGCGCATATTTGCGTATATCTAAAAACATCTCGCCCTGGGTGGCGCCTACCACGTACATCATCTGCTCGTCGGTTGCCCACTCCTGCGATTTCTTCAATACCTTCTCAAAGAGCCGTTCTCCGTTTGCATCTTCGGTAAACTGAAAGTCTTTCGATCCTTTGTTGGAGGTCAACGCCAACAGGATCACCCAGCTTTCCGGATAGAGTAGGAAAGGCTTCACGCTGTCTTCCCCCATATAAGGAGCCACCGTCACCGCATCGACCTTGATATGATCGAAGAAAGAACGGGCGTACATCTCGGAAGTATTCCCGATATCGCCTCTTTTGGCGTCGGCAATGATAAACTGATCCGGATAGTTCTCACGGATATAGGTGACCGTACGTTCAAAAGCCGACATGCCTTCCATACCCAGGCTTTCGTAAAACGCCAGGTTGGGTTTGTAGGCCACGCAGTATTTCGCTGTCGCGTCGATAATGGCTTTGTTGAAGGTGAAGATCGGGTCTTCGCCATCCAACAGATGCGGCGGGATCTTCTTTATATCGGTATCTAATCCGACGCAGAGGAAGGATTGTTTTCTTTTTATATTATCAAATAGTTGTTGCTTATTCATATCTGTTTGTTTTAGGATAAGAGATTATAATTCGGCTTCTTTCAAGCGCTCTGCATTCTCGGCGATGATCAGGTGGTCGATACAGTCCTGAACGTCTCCGTCCATAAAAGCGGAAAGATTATATATGGTGTAATTGATACGATGGTCCGTAATCCTGCCTTGCGGGTAGTTGTAGGTACGGATCTTCGCGGAGCGGTCGCCGGTGGAAACCATTGTTTTGCGTTTGGAAGAGATCTGCTCGAGGTGCTCCTGCAGTTTCATGTCGTACAGGCGGGTACGAAGCATCTGCAACGCCATTTCTTTATTGGCGAGCTGCGAACGGGAGACCTGACATTGGATCTGTATGCCGGTGGGTTTGTGGTAGAGTTGAACCTTTGTCTCCACCTTGTTGACGTTCTGGCCTCCCGCGCCACTCGAGCGGGCGGTCTGAAACTCCAGGTCGGCAGGGTTGATCTCCACATCCACCTCTTCGGCTTCGGGCAAGACGGCTACGGATGCGGCCGAGGTATGTACGCGCCCTTGGGTTTCCGTTGCCGGGATGCGCTGTACACGGTGTACGCCACTTTCATACTTCATCGTCCCGTACACATTATCACCGGTAACGGTGAAGATCACTTCTTTAAATCCTCCGGCAGTCCCTTCGCTGCTGCTGGTCACTTCCGTTTTCCAACCTTTCGACTCGCAGTATTTGATATACATCCGGTACAGGTCGCCGGCAAAGATTGCCGCTTCGTCGCCACCGGTGCCACCGCGAATCTCCACGATGGCGTTCTTGCCGTCTTCCGGATCAGCGGGGATCAGTAGTATCTTGATTTCTTCTTCCAGTTCAGGGATACGGGCCGTACAGTTTTCCAACTCTTCCCGCGCCATCTCGCGCATCTCCGGATCTTTCTCCGTGTCGAGCAACTGGCGGGCTTCATCTATCCCGTTCAGGGTATTGACGTATGCTTGTCGCGCGTTAACGATCTTTTCCAGATCGCGGTATTCTTTGTTCAATTTGACATACCGTTTCATATCGGCAATCACTGCCGGGTCGGTGATCAAAGTCCCGACTTCTTCAAAACGGCTAACCAGTCCGTCCAACCTATTCAGTAAACTATTCTCACTCATAGATGAACGTTCCTTTTTCGCTTTCGATGATCAGTTCATTCTTCGGCGCATCTTCTACAAAGCCGACGATCTGTGCGTCGATGTTAAAGCTTTGCGCGATGCGGATCACCTCTTCGGCGTGTTCGGGTGCCAGGTAGACTTCCATGCGATGGCCCATATTGAACACCTTATACATCTCTTTCCAATCGGTGCCGCTCTCTTTCTGGATAATGCGGAAAAGCGGTGGGATGGGGAAGAGGTTGTTCTTCGTGATGCGTTTGTTCTGTACGAAGTGCATCACTTTCGTTTGCGCGCCGCCGGAGCAATGTACCATACCATGTACTTCAGGACGTAATTTATCCAATACTTGCTTGATCACCGGAGCATAGGTGCGGGTAGGCGAGAGTACCATCTTCCCGGCAGTGATGCCGAGCTCTTCGATCGGGTCGGTCAGCTTCAGTCCGCCGGCATAGATCAGTTTCTCGGGGATGGTCGCGTCGTAACTCTCCGGAAACTTCGCCGCCAGGTATTTGGCGAATACATCGTGGCGGGCGGAGGTCAGGCCGTTGCTGCCCATGCCGCTATTGTATTCCTGTTCGTAGGTGGCTTTGCCGTAAGAGGCCATACCGACGATCACATCGCCGGCTTGTATGCGTTGGTTGTCGATCACATCGGCTCTTTTCATCCGGCAGGTGACCGTACTGTCTACGATGATGGTGCGTACCAGGTCGCCCACATCCGCCGTCTCGCCACCGGTGGCATAACAGCCGAAGCCTAACGCGCGCAGCTCGGCCAATAGTTCGTCCGTACCGTTGATAATCGTCGAGATCACCTCACCCGGGATCAGGTGTTTGTTGCGCCCGATGGTCGAGGAAACCAGGATATTATCCGTCGCGCCGACACAAAGCAGGTCGTCGATATTCATGATCAACGCATCCTGCGCGATGCCTTTCCATACGGAGAGGTCGCCGGTCTCTTTCCAGTACATATACGCCAGGGAGGATTTCGTGCCCGCCCCGTCGGCATGCATGATATTGCAGTATTCCGGATCGCCACCCAGTATATCGGGAATGATTTTGCAAAAGGCATTGGGGAAAACCCCTTTGTCAATATGCTTTATCGCATTATGCACATCTTCTTTGGAAGCGGATACTCCGCGTTGATTATAACGTTGGTCGCTCATGCTCTTACTGTTAATTTGGGGTACAAAGATAGTAAATATTTAGCGAAGTTTAAGTACGTCTCCTTCGACCGGTATATACTCCGGATCTTTTTTGTTCATCTTGTAGAGGCTTTTGATCTGAACACCATACTGCTGGGCGATACTGTGCATGGACTCGCCGATCTTTACCACATGGTCGTAATACGGTTTGTCCGCTTTTTTCTTTTTCTTTTGCAGATAGATGATATCGCCCGGCTGCAGGGGGAAGTCTTCCGGCACCTCGTTGAACTTTATCAGTTTCTTCGGTTTGAAGTCCAGATCGCGAGCGATCCGGTCGAAGTTATCGTTCGGCAGCGCCAGTATGTAGATCAGGCCATGTGTTTTGTAAATCGTCCGTTTGACCATCGGTGCGGTCACCGGTCCCTGCTTTTTGTTGTTATTCGCTTTCTTCCCTTTTCCACTGTCGAAGCGATAGAGTTCATAATCTTCGATCATCTTGATCAACTTATTGGCATACGCTTTATCCGTAGCGTAGCCGCATTTCTGCAGGCCTCGTGCCCAACCTTTATAGTCGGTGATATGCAGTTTGAACAGGCTGGCATAGCGCGAACGTTCGACCAGGAAGCGGGAGTGATCGTCGTACGAGTCTTCCACTTTCCGGTATTTGCGGAAACATTCGCCCCGCTCATCGTCGTCGTGATAGGTCCTGCCGCCTTTCCAGTCGGAATGGCATTTGATCCCGAAGTGGTTATTCGACGCTTTAGCCAGTTTGCTTTGGCCGGCGCCCGACTCCAGGATACCCTGTGCCAGGGTGATGCTGGCCGGAATGCCGTATTTCTTCTGGTGCTGAACGGCCAGATTATTATACTGATCGATGTATTTGAGATACGAACTGTTTTTGCGCTGTGCCTCGGCGGGAAGCACGGTCAAAATGAAAAAAAAGAGTGTCAACAGACTGCCTTGAACGTATATTTTCATGATTTAGAAGCCCTGTAGCTTAATTATTCTATGCAAAGATATGATTTAGTTAAATAATTCTTTATATTTGCTATAATTAATAATCCTTATCCCCCATGAAAGAAATAAAAATTGAAACAAAGATCGAGGTCATTTCCATCGAAGAACTCTCACCTCTGGATGCTGAGCTAATGAATAAAGCGGTTAGTGCGGCTAAAGATGCTTATGCGCCTTATTCCGGATTCCATGTCGGCGTCGCTCTTATGTTGACCAACGGAAAAATCATTGTCGGAAACAATCAGGAGAACGCTGCTTATCCCTCCGGGCTTTGTGCCGAGCGGGTCGCGCTCTTTACTGCCGGTGCGCAATATCCCAATATCCCGGTACGCGATATCGCTATTGCCGCAATAAAAGACGGTGAGGTGCGATCGCATATCTCTCCTTGCGGCGCTTGCCGTCAGGTGATGTTCGAATCGGAAAACCGGGGTAAGGTGCCTATGCGCATTCTGCTTTGCGGCAATGAAGAGATACAGGTCATCTCTTCCGCCCGTGATCTGTTACCGCTGGCTTTCACCCTTTAAATCATCTGCGATATCCTGATGCTTTTGGGCTAATTCTTTTTCTCCCAGATGCAGGAATGCCTCGGCGAGGTATTCGTGTGCTGCTATATGTTTATTTTTTAAGGCAACGGCTTTCAATAAGTCATTGACTGCCTCTTCGTACTGTTGCATCCCGAGGTGGCATTTGCCCCGGTTGTATCGGGCTTTGAACGATTGCGGGCTCAGCTTGACGGCTTTGTTCAGGCAAGATAACGCTTCGTAATCCTCATCCATATCCAATAGGGTGACTCCTTTTCTGACCCAGGCATCGGTATAGGAGGGGTTGAGCTTCAGCGCTTTATCGAAATTGCGCAAGGCGGCTCTCGCATCCCTCGCTTTGGTGATACACTCATTGCCCATCAGGTAGTATTCGTGGGCGTATTCTTTTTGTATTTCTCTGACACCATGCAATTCTTCCTGTAGCGATTTGATCTTCGCCTGCTGGGTATTGATCTGTTGAAGTTTTATCCGGATCAGGCGCTGCACGGCGGGTGTCAATAGATTCTTTTGGGTGACGGCCGCGGAAAAGGCCTCGACCGCCTCCGGGAATTCTCCTTTGTTGAAATATTCCGCCGCCCGGGCATAGTTCAGTTCGGCTTCACTCTCTTTCAAGGTGTTGGCAATCAGGCGGGGGTTGTTGAACTCCTGGCTGAAGCCGACGATCTCTTTGCGCACAAAGATATCATGCAGGGAGATCTTCCCTTTCAATACCAACCCTTCCAGCGAGGTGCAACGGCTGAGTGCGACATAGGTCTGTCCGCCGGCAAAGACGCCACCGGTCAGATCGACCACGACCCGGTTGAAGGTCAACCCCTGACTCTTATGTACGGTGATCGCCCAGGCCAGCCGGATGGGCAGTTGCGTGAAGGTGCCGACAATCTCTTCTTCGATCCGTTTCTCCTTTTCGTTGTATTTGTATTTATAGTTCCGCCAGGAACCTCAAAAAAATCTCTCGAAAGCCTCTATTTATAAGGCTTCTTCGGGGGATTTTTCGTTTTAGGGATAAAAAAAGGGATAAAAATC
>NZ_JAQFIN010000009.1 GCF_029504695.1 Parabacteroides sp. PF5-6 | reverse complement strand
TATCTCTCATTCACGATGCAAATATATAGGCGGAGAATCACCCCTGCAAGTATTTAAGGTTAAACAAAGTTAAAAGCATCAATATTCTCTCAAAAGCAATGGAAAACATATCAAAAACAGGGGTATGCCTGCGCAAAAGAGGGGTAAAAGTATCTAACAAGGCGATTCTTCTCCTTGAAATTAGCGTAGTTAAAAATATCAAAACGAGTTGTAAATAGATCATCGGAAGGGAGATTTGCGAAGAAATAGGGTAGGTGAATATGTCATCTATATAGTAAAGAACTGGATTTCCCGGGAGGAATCTATTTGCTGGGGTAGGAGAATTGGACAAAATCTGAAGAAAACTGTCTGAATCAGGATTCTCAGGATTGAATAAATTAGCAGGATTAAAATACTGAATTTGAGCGAGCGAAGCGAGTGCCGCAGGCTTTCTTTTGCCGTCAGTTTCAACTGACGGACAATGGAATCCCGGCTTTAGCCGAATACCGCTCTGGGTTTTAACCCGTTTAAAACGTGATGCTGGGGTTGAAACCCACAGCGGAAGAGGCTGCGCCTCACATCTTTAAAACCGTCAGTTTCAACTGACGGCAAAAGAGAGGCCTCCGGCCACTCGCTGCGCTCGCTAACCACACAGTGTATATGAATCAGGGATTGCCTCTTGATATCCTGCTAATTTATTAAATCCTGAGAATCTTGATTCAGACAATGGGAAAAATCCTCAAATATCAACCATTCAACCCACAATGCCCAGAAAGGCACTGCCCAATCCGCAAGACTATGCTTTCTTTTCGTCAAGACTATTTATTTGTTGATAACCGTCAACACATTTGTCGACAATTGTCAACAGATTTGTTGATAACTATCAACAGATCTGTTGATAATTATCAACAAATGAATGGTCCCGGCATTTTGTTTATTTACAGGGGCTTATGCGTTGTTGTTTCCGGGGTGAGAAATCAGAACCGATACTGGGCGGAAACGAGGAATTCCCGGCCGCGGATATGGATCCAGGAGGTGTAGCTTTGCAGGGAATTGTATTGGGTATAGCTGTATTGCCGCTTGTCGAAGAGGTTTGTGAGCGTGCATTCGAATTGCCAGGTGCCTGTTTTCCAACGTAATGCGGCGTCGAAGAAGAAAGCGTTGACGGATTGCTCGCGGCTGATATCATTATAATAATGGTCGGCCGAGAGGTTCAGTTCGACCGGGAAGAGGTTGTACGACACAGACAGTTTCTGCACCATATTCCAAAGCGGCGAGAGCTTGTTTTCCCCAACCTTATTGCCGCCGTAGCGGAAGTTGCCCTGGTAGCTGGTTTCCCAACGGCGGTTGGGCGACCAGGAGATCTTGGGTTCGTACATCATATATTCCGACCGGAAAGGCAGGCGCTTGCCCTGGCTGATCATTTCTGCTTTCTGTCGCACAAATTGATAGTCAAGGGAAGCCTTCATGTTCCAGTCGAAGAAACTTTTGGAGAGGGTGCCCCGCAATGACCAGTTTTCCCCTTGGGTGGATTCGTTGTGTGCCAGGCGGGTGACCAATTCGGGTGTGACCACCTGTTCGTACGTCAGATTCGACCAGTTGCGCGTATAGTTCAATGAAAGGGTGGCAAAGAATTCCCGGATCGTATTTTTATATTCGCCGTACAAGCCGTAGTTCTGCAGGCGTTGCACAGGGAGCTGCCCGTTGTTTTGTATCGCTTGCAGGTAATTCGTCTGATACATTATATTATATAGGGCGGTCACGTCGCCGTACGTCTCCCGGTAGCCGGCATTCATGCGGAAGCGCCAGGCGTAGTTGTATTTATAAGTCACCGACAGGGACGGATTAGCTGCCAGGCGAGAGAAGTCAACGCCCGGATAACGTGTCCAGGTGATTGGCAGGTGCATAAACCACTGCCATTTGTCGACTGTCGCCTGCCAGTTGGTCGACAGATACGGGCTGTACCCGTTCGCTATCGTATTCAGTTCCCCTTTGAAGCCAGCCGTATAGCGTTGGGTGAAGACCCCTTTTTTCAAGAGGGCGGCAAAAGAGTTCTCGGTATAAAACTGATTGAGTGGCAATTTCGTCTTCTCGCCGTTCACGATCAGTTCGCCCGGCTGGTGGGCGTAGCGCATGAAAGAGGCGACCTCATAGGTGGTCGTTCCTTTGTTCCAGTTGGCCTTGAATTCATTCTTGGCCAGTAGATCCGTTTGCCGGATCTGTTGATCGACCGGACGTATGCCGGTAAATTGACTCAAAGCGCGCCCCCATTCGCCCGAGGTCGAGAAGCGGTTGTTCAAGAAATGCGAATCGGCATTCTTTTCGATGGCCAGCTTGATTTCTCCCCGGTCGGTGCGCAGGGTGTTGCGGCTTTGCTCCGCGATCGAAGTCGTATCGTTGGTCTGGAAATAGGTCGTTTCGCTTCCTCGTTCCTGTTTTCGCTCGTCATGGGTGTAGGCCGCGTTGAGGCGCAGGTGGGTATTCTCATTCAGGCGATACAGGCGGTTGCCCGATAAGGTATGCATATCGTTCCACAACGTCTTTTCCTTTTTCAATGGCGCCTGCAGGGAAGGCAGGGAGAGGAAAGCGGGCGCGGCCGCTTCGTTCATGCGCAGGGCACTGAGCGAAGCCAGATCCATCATCTCTTCGGTGATATCCACACCCCGGTTGTTCGCTTTGTAGCCGTAGATCGATTGGCGGTTGCGACTGATTTGCAAGGCATTGAGGTTGGCATCCCACAACAGTTCGGACCCGCTTCTGCCTGTCTCCGCCCCAATGGCGGCGCCCATGCCCGCCCGGATCGTCGCCATCCATTTACCTTTGAAATCCTCTTTCAGTTTGAGGTTGATGGCGATATCTTCGGTCTTCACCTTGTCTTTCAGGATACGGATAGGCTGGTGATTCTCCAGTACCTGCACCTTCTCCACCGCTTTGGCGTCGAGGTTATTACTGATCTGCCCGTATCTCCCGTCGGTCAGGTCCATGCCTTCGACATAGAAGTTACTGATCTGCTTGCCGTTGTACGAGATGCGTCCGAGGTCGTCCACATCCACTCCGGGCAGTTTCTTGATCACATCTTTGATCGTATTGTCGCCGGCCGAAAGGAACTGGGCGACATCGTAATTGATCGTATCCTGTTGCCCCCAGACCCGTCCGGGGCGTATCTCCACCTCCCGAAGGTCAAAAGCCGCCTGTTCCAGAGCGAAGGAATGCATACCGTCCGGTTGCACGGGCAGTTTCATCTCTTTATAGCCCAGGAGCGTCACGGCGATTATCAGTGAGTCGCCGCCCGCAGCCGCCCGACGGATCAGGAACTCGCCCTTTTCATTGGAGAGGGTGTAGTTGACCAGCTTCTCGCTTTCTCCCTTCAATAGTTTAACCGTAGCCATCTCGATGGGTTCCCCGGTCTTCGCGTCTCTGACTATTCCTCGAATCTCCGTCTGTTGCTGGGCGGGGAGGGGGAAGGAGAGGCAGAAAATAAGAAGTAGGATGGAGATTATTTGTTTCATGACAATATAGGATTAGAGGATTTGACAGTGTGAAATATTGAGGATACTGATACTATCTCGGCTCCCCTCCTGCCCGAGGAGGGGGGGACCATCGCTTGCGATGGTGGGGTGGTGGGAGAAAAAAGAAATAGGTATTTCTCATTTGTAAAGAATACAAACCGCCCCACCGCTGCAAGCAGCGGTCCCCCCCCGCCTTAACCAAGGCGGGGAGCTGGAAATGCATACTTGATATCAAGATATCACTCCCTCTCAATCGGATTGAACGGCGTGTCTTTTGGGCGATAGTCTTGTCCGTCAGGACTTTTCATGACGATCTTCATATTGGGGGAGGTAGAGGTGACATACCCGATCGGGTCGGCGGCATACCGTTTGTAGACCGTGTTCAGGTCTTTGCGCGAGACCGGCTGGTAGCCATCGGCGCCAAACATCAGTTTCTCCTCGTCCTGGGGGCGGATGATGCCGGTACATTCGAAGCGATAATGCCCCTGCGTGTCCTGCGCCCGCAGGATCAGTCCGGGCAGTCCCTGCAGTTTCCAGGGACCTTCGCTGCGTGGGATCTCGGTGGTGAACCAGGCTTCGTAGTCGCGCCCTTTGAACGTGCAGACCGCTTTCTGGCAGGGGTAGGAGAGGATCGTCAAGGTATCTTCCAGCAGTTCCCATTGCGGGATCTCGTTTTTCTCTTCACAACGGAAACGGCTCGACGCGATCTGATCGAGGGTGGTTGTCTTTCCTGCCGGATAATTCTTAAATACCTGTGCCGTCTGCCGCCCGGGATTGGCGTCGGAGCTCTGTCGGTTCATCACTCGCCCGTCGGGGCTTTTCCGGATCTGTTCGCGGAAGAGGGAGTCGGTCACAAAACGGGTATAGCTGTAATACTGCGAACTCTTATCGCCCACCTTCAACATCATCGTCTCGTTGTCGGTCTTATCCGGTTTCAACGTATCGGGCACACTGGTCAGTTCGTATTGCGCGATAAACCGGACTTCATCGATCGGCTCCGCTTTCATCCCGTCGCTGAGGTTCGGGATATTGATCACCACCTGGGCCATGCCGCTCAGGCTCAGACACAGACACATACTAAGAAATACAGTTGTTCGTTTCATCTCTTTTCTCTTTTGAATGTTTTCTGCCACAAAAATAGAGAGAGAAAACAGCCGCCCGCCCGAAAGTTATTACTGAAATATTACGCCATGAATTAAAAGGCTCTCGCGTACCTTGATACTCTCGCCAAGGCGTTTATCTTTGCACAACAAACAAAGGACGATGGAAAAGCGCATCAAAATAGTCTGGATCTTATCCCTGATCTCCGCCCTGGTGTTGATCGGCGTGCAGGGCTACTGGCTGTTTACCCAGTATCAGTACGTGATCGATTCGCATACCGAAGCCATTGCCCGGACCATCCAGGCGGCGGGCGAAGAAGAATTGACCCGGCGGAAAGAAGAGAGCGGCGGCACGTTCTCGTATTCCCTGACCAGCGAGATGGCCGATGGTGAGTCGGACCAGTCGCCGCGCAAGAAGACAACGATGGCTTTCACCTCGGGAAAGCGTAAACCCTCTTGGGAAGATTCTACTTTTATCCATCAGGGAACCGACCTGTTGCGCGACTCGGTGATGAAAGTGATCAAGAGTATGAGCCCGGAAGCACTGCGTGAGCTGGGTAATGTACGGATTGATTTACAACATAATAATATCAAATTCCAGGATCCGAACGAGGTGCCGCAGGGTCAAATGAAACAGAAGTGGCTCAACCTTCTTTTCAGTGCCAAATTGCCGGAAGACTCGGTGATCTGGGGCATGAACCGCGCGATGGTCAACCAGACGAATGCGTTCCGGGTGTCGCTGATGGATTCATTGTTGCAAGAGAAGTCGCCCGATATTCATTTCACCTTTTCCCCGTGGGAGCCGGCCGATAGCGTGATGGCGGAAAGCGCGTGGAAGCGGACGGGAACCCTGTTTTCTCCGCGCATTACGTACGACTATGCCTATAGCCCCTTTCAGCAGTTGGGCATCTCTATCGAAGCCGCTTTGCCTTCGCTTCCGATTTTTCATAAGATGGCGGCGCAGTTGGTCTTGGCTTTCGGGCTTGTGTTGCTTTTGATCGGTTGCCTGGTCTTTCAGATCAAGACCATTCTGAAACAACACAAGGTCGGGGAGATGCGCCAGCATTTCGTCAATACGATGATCCACGAGTTGAAACGTCCGGTGCAGACGCTGAAGACCTTTGTCGCTTTTCTGGGCGATAAAGAGATGCGTTCGGACGAGGGCATGACGCAGCAGATCGTGCAGGATTCTATGTTCGAACTCGATAACCTCTCGGCCTACCTCAATAAATTGCGCGATATGATCAAAGCGGATCAGGAGGTGACCCCTTTGCATATCAGCCGCTTTGATTTACAGGAATTGATCCGGAAGGTGATCCGTCTGACCCATATCCCTGCCGGGAAAGCCGTGCGGCTGGATACCCGTTTCGAGATGGAATCGCCCTGGGTGGAAGCCGATCCGATCCATGTGGCCAATATCCTGAGCAACCTGATCGAGAATGCCATCAAGTATTCGGGCGAACAGGTGGAGATTACGATCGAAGCGCGGCGGAAGGCGAATGAACTGGTGTTGACGGTTTCGGACAACGGCATCGGTATCCCGTCGGTCGAGCAGGATAAGGTCTTTGCCAAGTTCTACCGGGGAAGCAATATGCCCGATATCACCCTGCCGGGCTTGGGATTGGGTTTGAGTTATGTCAAATTAATCAGTGAGGCGCACCAGGGTTCGGTGGCATTACAGAGCCGCCTGGGCGAAGGTACCTCCATCACTTTATACTTACCGCAATGAACCGCCCGATAAAGATTCTTTTTGCCGACGACGACCTGAAGTATTCCTTGGTTATCAAGCGTTTCCTCGAGCGCGAAGGCTACGACGTGACCTATACCGGCAATGGGGTGAAAGCATTGGAGCAGTTTCCGCAGGTAAAGCCTGATTTAGTATTGCTCGATATCAATATGCCCGGCCTGAATGGCTTCGAAGTGGCGGAGAAGATCCGGCAGACCGACCGCCATACATTGATCTTCTTCCTCTCCGACCGCTCGGATAAGAGCGACCGTCTGAAAGGGTTTAGCCTGAAAGGCAACGACTACCTGGCCAAACCCTTCTATCCGGAGGAATTACTGGCGCGCATCAAAGAGCGTCTGGCCCTTCAGCAACCGGAAACCCTATCCGACGAGATCTATACCTTTGGCAATACCACCTTCAACTACAGTACGAACGAGCTCCGCACCGTGAACAACAAGACCCTGATCACCTCCCGTCAGGCAGAGATCCTGCGCCTGCTGGCGAAGAATACGGACCATGTTGTCAGCCGTGATCTCTTATTGACCACCGTCTGGGGCGACACTTCCTATGCGAACTCCCTGGCGCTTAACGTGCAAATCACCTATCTGCGGAAAGCCATCGCCCACGATACCACTTTGCAGATCCTCTCCCTGCCCCGGAAAGGGTATATATTGAGTAGTAAAGGGTAAGAAGATTTGCGTATTACGTATATAATTTATATATTTGTACGTAATAAGACGTATTCATGTGAGAAAAGCTTCGTTATGTACACTAAATTAACACTGAATGTCAACCGATCGATCGTGGAAGAGGCGAAAGTCTACGCGAAAAGGCACCATGTAAGTCTGTCCAATCTGATTGAGAACTACCTGGGTTCTTTGACAAAGGAACCTCAACGGCGCGTGGAAGTCAGCGAACTGGTTGAAAGCCTGACCGGGATCATTCCGGAACCACAGGACGACCGGAAAGAATACCGCGATTACTTAGATCAGAAATACAATTGATGGATCGTTTATTAGTCGATACCAATATTGTGATCGACCTCTTGGCCCGACGGGAAGACTTTTACGTAGAAGCCCAGGAGTTGTTCACTTTAGCCGATAGAGGCGAGGTGGAGTTGTCTGTTTCCGCATTGACTTTTGCCAATATCTATTATATATTGTGTAAACACCATGCTTCGGAGCATGTGCGCAAAGCGTTAAACAAACTGAAGATACTCGTAAAGACCCTGCCGGTGGATGATAAGATCATCGAGTTGGCGCTTCATTCCGATTTTAAGGACTTCGAGGATGCTATTCAGTACCACAGCGCCCTACAAAACCATTTAGACATGATCATTACCCGGAATAAAAAAGACTTTAAACACTCCCGCCTGCCCGTTTTTACTGCCCGGGAATATCTGAATGCACACAATTTATAACCGCTTGTAACGTTAGGTATTAAGCGTAAATGTTTACCTTTGCGCCGATACTGGGGGAATAGAAGGCTATTATTGTTCCTTTATTGCAAAGAAATCATACATATTTATATATACATGGGAAAATACAAGTTAATCAATAATGTGTTGGGCTGGGTCGTTGGTTTGATCGCTACGACGGTTTATTTAATGACAATGGAAAGCTCGGCCAGTCTTTGGGATTGCGGTGAATTTATCTCTTCCGCCTATAAACTGGAGGTGGGGCATCCGCCGGGCGCTCCGTTCTTTATGATCATGGCGAATATCTTTACGCGACTGGCTCCGGACATTACCCAGGTGCCGGTGATGATCAACGCGATGTCGTCTCTTTTCAGCGGATTGACGATCCTGTTCCTTTTCTGGAGTATCACGCATATCGCCCGCCGGGTGATTGTCGACCACGGAAAAGAAGCAACGCTGGCGCAGTTGATCACCATTATGGGTTGCGGACTGGTGGGTTCGCTGGTCTATACATTCAGCGATACGTTCTGGTTCAGCGCCGTAGAGGGTGAAGTCTACGCTTTCTCGTCTTTGTTTACCGCTGTGGTCTTCTGGCTGATCCTCAAATGGGAGGATGTGGCCGATCAGCCGCATGCCGACCGTTGGATCGTATTGATTGCTTACCTGATGGGCTTGAGTATCGGTGTTCACTTGTTGAACCTGCTCTGTATCCCGGCTATCGTATTGGTTTATTACTACAACCGTTATCCGAACCCGACCATGAAAGGCACGATCATCGCTTTGTTGATCTCTTTTGCGATTATCGGGCTGACAATGTTGGGATTGGTTCAGGGGCTGGCCGAAGTATGTGGCTGGTTTGAGCTCTTCTTTGTCAATACCCTGGGCATGCCTTATAACTCCGGTGTCTTTGCCTATATCTTTATCCTCGTCGGCGTGATCGGATGGACGATCTGGGAAACGATGCGCGAGCAATTGAGTCCCGTCCGTGTGAAGATCGCCTTTATCCTGTCGATCACCTTACTGGGTATTCCTTTTATGGGCGATGGATACATCATCGGTATCCTGTTGATTGCCGCCTTGACGGCTTATCTGTTCCTCAGTAAGAACGTGGCGGTGAAAGCGCTCAACGTGACGATGCTTTGCCTGCTGGTGGTTGTGGTCGGTTATTCTTCGTATGCCGTGATCTTTATCCGGGCAACCGCCGATACGCCGATGAACCAGAATGATCCGAGCGATATCTTCACCCTGCGTACCTATCTGGCGCGTGAGCAATACGGCAGTGTGCCGTTAATCTACGGCAATACCTACGTGAGCGAAGTGAAACGCGAAGTGCAGGGCCGTATGGTGCAGGCAGTGACCAAACAAGGCAAACCGACCTGGAGCAAGGTAGTCAAGAAAGACGAAAACGAAAAGGATCATTACTTCATTTCCAAGTACGATAAAGAATATCAGTACGTCGACGAACTGAAAATGCTCTTCCCCCGTATGTATAGTTCCGATCCGAACCATATCAATGCCTACAAAGATTGGGGACAGGTGAAAGGTACGCCGGTGCGTCTGCCCGACCTTTCCACCGGAGAGACCAAAACGATCATGAAACCGACCTTTGCGGAGAATATCCGGTTCTTCTTCTCTTATCAATTGAACTTTATGTACTGGCGTTACTTTATGTGGAACTTCTCCGGACGCCAGAACGATATGCAGGGGCAAGGAGAGATCCATCATGGCAACTGGATCACCGGCATTAAGTTTATCGACGAGGTATTGGTCGGCCCGCAAGACGATATGCCTTACGATATTGCGGATAATAAAGGACATAATGTCTATTATATGCTGCCCCTGTTACTGGGTATCCTGGGATTGCTGTTCCAGGCGTATTCCGAAAAGAGAGGCATACAGAGCTTCTGGATCACGTTCTTCCTGTTCTTTATGACGGGTATTGCCATTGTGCTCTACCTCAACCAGGCGCCGCTTCAGGTGCGCGAACGCGATTATGCCTATGCCGGTTCGTTCTATGCCTTCTCGATCTGGATCGGGTTCGGTGTGGCGGCGATCGCAAGGGCTTTGGAGCAGTATGCTAAAGCGCCGGCTGTCGTAGCGGCTTCGCTGGCCACTATCCTTTGTCTTTTCGTCCCGATCCAGGTGGCGTCGCAGAACTGGGACGACCACGACCGCTCGGGACGTACCGTTGCCCGCGACTTCGGACATAACTACCTGGAATCCTGCGAACCGAATGCCATCCTGTTTACCAATGGCGATAACGATACCTTCCCGCTCTGGTACGCCCAGGAGGTGGAAGGCATCCGGACGGATATCCGCGTCTGCAATACGAGTTATCTGCAGACCGACTGGTATATCGACCAGATGAAAAAGGGCGCCTACGAGTCGGCTCCGCTGCCGATTACCTGGACCCGGGCGGATTATATCCAGGGCACACGCGACTTTGTGCATCTCCTGCCTATGATGCCGGAGGTCAATCTGAGAGCCGCCCTCAACTTTGCCCGCAGTGATAACCCGGAAACGAAGAAGACACCGTTCTCCGACCAGGAGATCGATCATATCCCGACCCAGCGCCTGCTTCTTCCCATCGATAAGGAAGCTGTCGTGCGTCATGGCATTGTCAAACCGGAAGATGCCGCTCAGATCCTGGATACGATGGTGATCGATCTGTCGGATAAAGAAGCCTTGGGCAAACAGGAACTGATTATCCTCGATATGCTGCAGGCAAACAACTGGGAGCGCCCGATGTATTATGCCATTACCGTCAGCTCCGACCAGTGGGTCAACCTCAGTCCGTATTTCCGTCAGAGCGGTATGGCCAATCAGATTGTGCCGATCTCTTCGCCGGATGGCGCGAACAAGATCAATGTCGAACGGATGTACGACAACCTGATGTATAAGTTCAAATGGGGCGGTGTGGACAAGCCGGGAATCTACCTCGACGAGCAGGTGGTACGTATGTGTAAGACCTACCGTTCGAATCTCTTTGCCCGCCTGGCGGAAGAACTGATCGAAGAAGGCGATCGCGATAGAGCATTGAAGGTATTGGATCGCAGCGTGGAGGTCGTTCCTCCGGTGAATGTGCCCTGGGATTATACCGGCCTTTCTTACAGCCAGCTCTATTACGAACTGGATCAATCGGAGAAAGCGGAAGAGATCCTGGATGCGGTGGCCGAGTACACTTTCCGCAACCTGAACTGGTATTTCCGTCTCAAGCCGGGGCAGATGCTTTCGGTCACCCGGGAGATCGAATGGGATTTGCAGGTCGTGTACAACCTGATCGCCATCGCCAAGAGATACAATCCGGAGTTTGCCGCCAAGTATCAGGAAGAGTTTGATAATTACCGCATGGCTTACGGCACGACGATGCAGCCCGGTAGCCGCCGTGAACAATAAGACCGGCTCATGTTTATCGAACAACCTCCCTGGTTCTACAGGGTCTTGTTTCCCGGCGTGATCTGGCGAAGACCGGCGGCAGAGAAGTGCGTCTACCTGACGTTCGACGACGGGCCGATTCCCGAGGTGACACCGTGGGTATTGGATCTATTGGATCAGTACGGGGTGAAAGCCACCTTCTTCTGTGTCGGCGAGAATGTGTATAAACATCCGGAGATCTACCAGATGGTCTTAGACCGCGGACACCGGGTGGGCAATCATACCTACAACCATATCCAGGGTATCCGTTTCTGGACAAAGAACTACGTAGCGAATACGGAAAAGGCGGCTGCGTTGATCGACAGCCCCCTGTTCCGTCCGCCGCACGGGCACATGCGCCGCCCGCAGATCCTTCGCTTGCGCGATAAGTATAAGATCATCATGTGGGACGTGGTTACCCGCGACTATAGCCCGCACATGACGCCCAACGGCGTCTTCAATGTCGTCCGTAAATATACGCGCAACGGCTCGGTCATTGTTTTCCACGACTCGCTCAAAGCCGAACAGAACATGAAAGAAGCCTTGCCCCGCTCCATCGAGTGGCTATTGCAGCAAGGCTATGAATTCCGCCTGTTCGACTTCCCCTAAGGCCTTTGGTTAAGGCGCCTTAAACCCCCTTAATCCCCTTAAACTCCTTAAACACTTTATTATAATCATCTAAATCACAACATCATGAAACACACAAGAAATCTTTTTTTCGTTTGTTTTCTCCTCTGTTCTTTCCTGCTTACGGCACAGAACAGCCTGAAAGAGAAATTGGAGTCCCTGCCGGGAATCAGCCAGGTCGAAGCCCTGGAATCTGATCAGTTCGCCGAGAAATACCTGGTGCGTATCACCCAGTTCCTGGATCCGCACAATCCGGATGCCGGTACCTTCACCCAGCGCGTGGTCGTTTCCCATGTCGGCTACGACCGCCCCACGGTATTGATCACCGAAGGCTATGGCGGCGCTTACGCCCATCGGTCCGGCTACCGCGAAGAGCTCTCGCGCTTCCTCGATGCCAATATGGTGCATGTCGAACACCGCTATTTCCTCGAGTCGACACCCGAACCCCTGAACTGGGACTACCTGACGACCGAGAACTCCGCCTATGACTTGCATAACGTAACGACTACCTTCAAACAACTCTATCCCGAGAAATGGATCTCTACGGGCATCAGCAAAGGCGGACAGACGACTTTGCTCTACCGCGCCTGGTTCCCCGACGATGTGGATATCTCCGTTCCCTATGTCGCGCCGTTGAACAAAGCGGTGGAAGACGGACGCCACGAACCGTTCCTGCGCAAGGTGGGTACGGCAGCCGACCGCGAAGCCATCGAACAGTTCCAACGCCTGATTCTCGAGCGCCGCGCCGAAGTGATGCCTATGTTGGAGAAATACTGCCAGGAGAAAGGTTATACCTTCCGCATCCCGATGAATGAAGTCCTGGATTATTGCGTGTTGGAGTATCCTTTTGCCCTGTGGCAATGGGGAACGCCGGTGAACACCATCCCGCCGGCCGACTCGCCCACGGCGGATTATTTCGATCACCTGATGCGCCACAGCAGTCCCGACTACTTCGCCGAAGATCAACCCTTGGGTTCTTTCTTTGTACAAGCCGCCAAAGAGATGGGTTATTACGGCTACGACACCAAACCGTTCAAAGGTCTGCTCACGATCGACAGTAGCGAAGGCTATCTGAAGAAGATCATGCTGCCCCTGAGCGCCGGCGATGTACCTTTCGACGACGGTATGTATCATAAGGTATATAACTACCTGAAAGAGAACGACCCGAAGATGATCTGTATCTACGGCGAAGTGGATCCCTGGAGCGCCACGCGCGTACCCGATTTCGAAGGCAAAAAAAACCTGCAGATCTATATCGAAGCCGGCGGAAGCCACCGCGCCCGCATCGGCACCCTGCCCGAAAAGACCCAGGAACGCATTATCGAGCAACTGAAACGCTGGCTGGCAGAGTAACCTAAACTACCGGTAGTTTTACCACATAAAAGTTTTTACCCCGGTCTTCACCTTTCACCCTTTACCGAGATCCCTGTATTGATCAGCGTTTCGGGTGAAAGATAAAGATATACCTAAAAAAAAACGGCAGACCTCCCGGCGGCTTCCCAGAAAAGGCCGCCGGCCTTTTGGAAAACTCCGGCAGCCTTTTAAAAAAGGCCGGCAGCCTTTTGCAAAACCCTGCCGGCCTTTTTCGGAAGGCTTTACCTTTCACCTGAAACGCTGATCAATACAGGGATCTGGCGGGCTTCAAATCTTTTGAGCATTGATTTCTTTAGAAATTCTGTCCGGTATCCCACCACAGGCGGGTGCCGCCTGTATCGGCGCCGTTGAGTGCCTGAACCAACGCGTTGTATTGTTGGGGGTCGGTATCCGACAGGTCGCCCGGGAAGGGCAGGCGGCGGATCATCGTTTCCGTATCGATCGAACCGTTGCGGCTGTTGTTCACCCGCACGGGGAAGAGACGGGGATAGCCCGTACGCCGTTGCTCGGCCCAGGCTTCGCAGCCTTCGGGGAAGATCGCCAGCCATTTCTGGGTGATGATCTTTTCCAGTTTTTCCTCCTGCGTCGCCGCTTCGATCCAGCGGGGGGATACGCGACAACGGGCAGCTATAGTATTCACCGGCTCGAAAGGATCTTCGTAGTCCGCACCGATCCGGTCGCTCTCCAGGTAGTCTTCCACCGAAGAGGTCACGTTCCATTGCCGGAAAGAGGTCGTAACGCCCTGCGTATAACAATAGGCGGCCGATTCCGTCGTCCAGCCCCGCAAGGCGGCTTCGGCGCGGAGGAACCATACCTCGGCGGCGGTCATCAGGATGGGGGCGGTCGACTGGCTGACGTAGATCTTCGAATAGCCCGCAAACAACTGATGGGAATAGCCGGTTCCCTGCCGGATGCCGCGGTACTCGCCTTTGACAGCCAGGGTAACGGTCTTGCCATTCGCGTCGGTATAGACAATATCGTCGGCGCAAGGCTCGAAGAACAAGCCGCGGCGCGGATCATCGTAACCGTTTAAGATCGATTCCATCGAGGCGTTCATCTGCACTTCGTTCCACACCCGGTTGATCTCGCCCAGGGGGTTGAGGTAGCCTTTTGCCGTCGATACAACGGCCAGCTCGCTCGGCTCGGTAAAGTATCCGGTCGGATGGTTCAACGACTTGAGAAACTCCGCTTTTCCTTTCTCCGGTGCCGCCATCGCCACACGGATCGCCAGGCGCATACGCAAGGAATTGGCAAACTTCAGCCAGGCAGCGTGTGTCCCGTCGAGGATAATATCGAAGCGGGGGATGATCGAAAGCTCGGCTTCGTTGCCGGCGTATGTGGTCAATAGATCGATCGCTTCATTCAGGTCGTCAAAAAAGGAATAATAGGCCTGCTGCTGTGTCTCGGGCAGGTAGTCTTTTCCTTCCACGCCGAAGTTATTATAAATGATCGGGCCATACATATCCGATACCCGGTGCATCGCCTCTACTTTCAGGATCTTGGTGACGGCATAGAGTAGGGGGTATTTGACCGCGGTGGTATCTTCCGACTTCTTCAACTGCGGCAGGGTGTACGCATAGGAATAAAGCCAGTTTGTGCCGTTCCAGCCGTCCTGCAGGTTGTAGTCGGTATTGGAGGACCCGCCGTTATGTGGCTTGTAATCGTGCATATAACCGCTGAACATATCCGCATTGAGGTTTTGCATCAGCTGAAACGGCCAGTTCTTGCCTTTGCCGAAGTCGTAATTGAAGTAGATGCCTTGTTGTGCCACATCCAGCGGAATACGCAGGTGGTTGTAATCGATCTGCATCTGCTCTTCCGTAATCCCGGACTTATCGGTATTGAGCTGCTGGAAGTTCTCCGTACAGGCGGTGAACATCAAGCCCAGAGCGGCCAATGCCGGGATATATTTCTTTATCTTTCGTTTCATAAGGATCAGAATTCACATTTAATATTAAAGCCTAAAGTCCGGGTGGTCGGCATGCCGTAGACCTCGATGCCCTGGTTGTCGTTGCCGGTCGAGAGCACCAGTTCGGGATCGAAAGGCGCCTTTTTGTAAAGGAAAAAGAGGTTGCGCCCAACGAAGGAAAGTTCGACGTCTTGGAATACCTTGGCCGCTTCGACCCACTTCCGGGGCAGGCTATAACCGAGCGAGAGCTCGCGCAGGCGGATATTGGTCGCGTCGTACATATAATATTCCGTGACACCGGCCCGGCCGCCCACGATGTTGCGGTAGAAGCCTTCCACGTTGTCGATGCGGTGTCCTTCCAGATCGACATAGCCGCGGTCGCGTGCCGCTGCCGTGGCTTTCGTTACCCCGTACATATCCATATCGGCAAAAGTCTGCGAGAGCACCTCACCCCCGAAGCGGCTATCGATCAGGAGCGACAGGCGAAGCTGTTTGTAATTGAGTTGGTTGCCCCAGCTCAGGTTGAACTTGGCATTCGCGTTGCCTACCTTGATCAGGTTGCCGTCGCCTTCGACCTGTGGCAGTCCCGCCTTTTCGCCTTCCGTTTCATACACGATCTGCCCGGCGGCATCGCGCACGAACGCTTTGCCGTAGATATCTCCGAAGGAGCCGCCTTCGCGCAGTTTCATGGCGTAGCTCGACGAGAATCCTTGCGGACCATACACAAAGACAGGCAGTTCTTCGTGCAGTTTAATGACTTTATTGCGGTTGGAAGAGAAGTTCCATTCCGTGCGCCAGCTCAGGTTATCCCGGATAATCGGGAAGGCCGACAGGTTTATTTCCCAACCTTTGTTCTGTATATCGCCGGCATTGACATAACGGTAGGCGTATTTGTCGCCCGACTTCGCCGCCAACTTGAAGAATTGATTGCGCGTATTGGTCTTATACCAGGTGATGCCCAGGTTGATGCGGTTGTCGAGGAACTTCCATTCGGTTCCCAATTCGACCGAGGTGGTCATCTCCGGCTTCATCTCTTCGAAAGGAGCGGCATCGACCGATTCGATCTCTCCCCCGGCGGAGACATGCGCCACCGGGTTGGTGATATAGAGCGGAATATCATTCCCTACCTTACTCCATACGCCCCGTATCTTGGAGAAAGAGATCCACTCGGGCAGATCGACCATCTTATGGATCACCCATGAGCCGCCGACAGACGGATAGAAGAAGCCGGACTTCTCGTGCGGGGTAAACGCCAGGGTCGACGACCAGTCGTTGCGTGCCGTCAGATCCATAAACAAGCTCTCCCGGTAGCCCAGCTGCGCCGTGCCGAAGACCGACTGCATCTGCCGGCGGGCATCGATCTGCTGGCTGATATAGGCCGAGCCGTTCATATTGATATTGGCGATATTGAAAACGTTGGGATACTTCAATGAGGCGGTCTTCGAGTCGTAGCGCAATGAGTTGACCGTCTTGTCGTTGATGCTCGCGCCAATGGCTCCGGATAGGCTGAAGTCGTTGAATTTCTTATTGAAGGTACCCAGGATATCGCCGTAGAACATCGTTTCTTCGTAGGTCATCTCCACATATCGCCCGTTCTCGCCGGAGAGGGCCGGAGCCGTAGAAGCATAGAACTGCTGGCGCACGCGGTCGTTGGAGTTGTCCATACTACCCCGCGCTTTGAGGCGAAACCAACTGTTTACGATCAACTCGGCAGCGACGGAAGCGGTGGCGCGGGTGCGCACGTCTTTGCTTTTGATGCGGTTCAATACCCAATAGGGGTTCTGTTCGAAGTCCTGAATATCGGAATGCCAGTTCTGCACACCGAGGTTACGCGTATCGTCCCATACCTCGAAGTGCTCCCGATATTCCGTCATATCCATGCCGCGCGGGAAGCGATAGAGCCCGACCAGGGGATTCATATAGAAACCGCCCACCGGGTTCCGGTTCTTCAGCTCCTGGCGGAACAGGGTCACGTTGCCGTCGAGCTTCAGGCGCTGGTCGAACAGGAAAGCGGTCTCGCGGAAGTTCAGGTTATGCTTGGCGATATTGTTATTGTCGGTAATGCCTTTGCCCGTGGTATTGGCGTAGGAGAAATAGGTCTGGTATCTTTCGTTTCCGGAGCTCACCGAGAGCGCGTTGATGGCCAACACGCCGGTCTCGAAGAAATCGCTCGCGTGATCATAGGCGGGCAGGTTGGCTTTTTCGCCCCAGCTGTAGATACCGTCGCTTGTTCCGTAGGAATTTTGAAATTCGGGCAAGGCAAAAGCCTGGTCGAAAGTCAGGTTGGAGGTAAAGGTGATCTTACGCTGATCGGACCGTCCGCTTTTGGTGGTGATCAGGATCACCCCGTTGGCGGCCTGGCTACCGTATAATGCAGCGGCAGGTGCCCCTTTCAATACACTGATGCTGGCGATATCCTCCGGGTTGAGGTTGGAGATCCCGTCTCCGCCGTCCCGGTTGCCGGCATCCGCCGTTCCGCCCACCGCCGTCGAGGCCTGCTCGTTGGAGGAATTGAGGATCGGTATACCGTCGACGACATATAAAGGCTGGTTGTTGCCGGCGACCGAACGGATCCCTCGCAGTACCACCCGCGACGAAGCACCCAAGCCGGAAGAGGTCTTGTTGACCTGCATGCCGGCGACCTTGCCCGCCAGCGAATTCATCAGGTTGGCGTCTTTCACCCGTGTCAGCTCATCGCCACCGACCTGCTTCAGCGAGTAGGTCAGTTCGGACTCGTTGCGGGCGATACCCAAGGCGGTAACCACCACATTCTCCAACGTCAAACCGTCTTCCGCCAGTTCGATGCGCAGATAGAGCTGATTGTTCACCGGTATTTCCTGTGTGGTAAAGCCCACATAGGAGACGACCAATATGGAATGGGACGGCGCGATCATCGAGAACGTCCCGTCGACATCCGTTACACTTCCGTTGGTGGTACCTTTCTCCACCACATTCGCCCCGGGCAAGGGTTCCCCTGCCTGGTCGACAACTGTTCCTGTGATCTTTAATTTCTCTTGCGTGGTCGAGGCAACAGAAAAATCTATCGGATTTGCCCCTTGTGCGTTAATTATAGGTGAAATAAGCAAGCATGAAATAAAGACGTATATATACCCTTTCATCTTCATCGCGAATAAGTCTTCAATATTTCCAGGTTATGAAAAAAACGGCCTGCAGCACGCCCCGTATTGATCAATTAACAGTTTTATTCGCCAAAATGTTTGTTCCGATCGGTTTTTTTATCTTTATTTTGGCTTCGTATCTGATTATTCTTTACTTTTGGGGTGATCGATCTGATGAGTAAGAGACCAATTTTTAATCTATTAATTAATTAATATCATGACAAACAGGAGAAATTTTCTGCGTAATGCATCGCTTCTTGCCGCCGGCGGGATCTTTGCAGGCAAAAGCAGCAGTGTGTCGGCAGCCATGCCGGGAATGAGTCAAAGTGCGGCACCTACATGCGGTGCGCCCAAAGTAATCGGTTTACAGATTTACTCCCTCGGGAGAGAATTACACCAGGATGTGCCCGGTGGATTGAAAAAGATTAAAGCCATGGGGTATACGACCCTCGAACTGGCCGGTTATAATGACGGGAAAATCGGGGCAACCCCGATGGCCGAGTTTAAGAAGATGTGTGATGATGCCGGTCTGTTGATCACCAGCACGCACGTAAACCCGCCCGAACGCGAATACTCTTCCAAGAACAAAGGCAAGATCATGGATTTCTGGAAAAAAGCAGCCGACGATCATGCGCAGATCGGTGTGAAATACCTGATCCAACCGGGACAACCCGCTTCGACCCGCAGCACGCAGGAGGTAGAATATGTCGGCGAAATCTTCAATGGCGCCGGTGAGATAGCGAAAGCTGCCGGCTTGCAATTCGGTTATCACAACCATGCCGGTGAGTTTGCCTGGGTACAACCGGGTGGCAAAGAAGCAAAACCCAATAGCCGCAGTTTCGGCAAAGACGCCAAAGGCTTGGAAGTGATCTACGACGGCATGCTCAAACATACCGATCCTTCGTTGGTATTCTTCGAACTCGATGTGTATTGGGCGGTGATGGGCCAGGCTGATCCGGTAGAGTATATGCGCAAGTATAACGACCGTATCCGCGTATTGCATATCAAAGATCGCGCGGTACTGGGCCAATCGGGTATGATGAACTTCGAGATGATCTTCAATACGGCATATTATGCCATCGGCAAATTCGACTATTTCGTGGAACTGGAAGGCGTACGCAATATGACCCAGTTCGAAGGCGTAAAAGGCTGTGCGGAATACTTGATGAAGGCGCCGTTTGTGAAATAAAAAAGGGGCTTAAGCCCCTTTTTTTATTTTACTTCCCAAATCTCCCCTTGCATCAGGTGCTCCTTGAGCGTCCGAACCGGGTTCTTGGCTTGTACCTGGGCGATTTGTTTCTCTACTTCTTCGTCGTAGGCGGGCGCTTCCACGTCGCGGATCACACCGATGGCGACAGGCATATCCCCGCCCATCATGCCCAGCATCATGTGCAGGGTGATGTCTTCCGTATGGGCATCGTGCACCAATACATCCTCCAGCGTATAACCGTCTTCACCGATCGTAACGGCTTTCAGTTTCAGTCCGTCCAATACGATCCCTTTGTTATTGTCCTTGCCGTAGAGCATCTTCTCGCCATGACGCAGCATAATGGTGCGTTCCGGGCGGTTTTCTTTATCGGTGATCTGTTTGTGAATGCCATCGTTGAAGATCACACAGTTCACCAATACTTCCACCACCGAAGCCCCTACGTGACGGGCGGCGGCTTCCATAATCTCTGTCGTATTCTTCAGATCGACGTCGATCGCGCGGGCAAAGAAGGTACCGCGGGCACCCATCGCCAATTCGGCGGGGATAAACGGCTCTTCAACGGTTCCGTACGGGGAACTTTTGCTTACAAATCCTTTGTCGGTCGTCGGTGAGTATTGTCCTTTGGTCAAGCCATAGATCTTGTTGTTGAACAAGGCGATGTTCAGGTTGACGTTCCGGCGGATAGCGTGGATAAAGTGATTACCTCCGATCGCCAAACAGTCGCCGTCGCCAGTCATTACCCATACACTCAGGTCGGGGCGGGCGGTCTTTACGCCGGTAGCGATTGCCGCGGCCCGTCCGTGGATGGTATGGAACCCATAGGAGTTCATATAATAAGGCAGGCGGGAAGAACAACCGATGCCCGAGATCACCGCGATGTCTTTCGGGTCGACGCCAATCTGCGCCATGGCTTTGTGGATGCAATTCAATACGGCATGGTCGCCACAACCCGGGCACCAGCGTACATGTTGATCACTCTTATAATCTTTAGGCTGATATTTTACTGTTTCTTCCATGACTTATGCCTCCAGTATTTTAGTGAATTCTTCAACCAGTCTGCTGACGATAAACGGTTGGCCTTTCACGCGGTTAAACTTATACGGATTGAATCCTGCGATCTTGCTACGGAGATAGTTGGCAAACTGTCCTTTGTTCTGTTCGGCCACCACTACCTTTTTGTATTTCTTCAATACCTCTTCCGTATTCCGGGGCAGGGGACTGATAAACTTGAAGTGCGCCAATGCCACTTTCTTACCTTGTTCCTGCATGGTCTCCATCGCTTCGTAGAGATGGCCGTAGGTACCGCCCCAGCCAACGATCAACAGGTCGGCATCCACGTCGCCGGCCACTTCGAGTTCCGGGATATAGTTGGCAATCTTATCGATCTTCGCCTGACGGGTCTCTACCATCTTCTGGTGGTTGATCGGATCGGTCGAGATCGCGCTGTTATCGTAGTCTTTCTCCAAGCCGCCGATCCGGTGCGCGTGATCCGGTGTACCCGGCACGGCCCAGTAGCGCACGAGGTTCTCGTGATTTCTGCGGTAAGGTTTCCAGGGACGTTCGCCGTCGTACTGATCGACATAAGGCGGTTTGATCTCCGGATACTTCTCGAGGTCGGGCAAACGCCAGGCTGATGATCCGTTGGCGATATAAGAATCGGTCAACAGGATAACCGGTGTCATGTGTTCCACTGCCAGTTTAGAAGCCCAGAAAGCAGCGTCGAAACAGTCGGTCGGTGTAGCGGCTGCCACAACAACGACAGGGCTTTCCCCATTACGTCCGTAGAGTGCCTGCATCAGGTCGGTCTGTTCGCTCTTGGTCGGTAGTCCGGTAGACGGTCCGCCCCGTTGCACATCGACAATCACCAGGGGGATCTCGGCGATCACCGCCAGTCCGATCGCTTCACTCTTCAGTGCCAGTCCGGGCCCTGAGGTGGAAGTAGCTGCCAAGGCACCGGCGAAGCTGGCCCCGATGGAGGTACAGATCCCGGCGATCTCGTCTTCAAACTGCAAGCCTTTCACGCCCAATTCCTTGCGCGCCGACAGTTCCTGCAGGATATCCGTTGCCGGAGTGATCGGATAGCTGCCCAGGAAGAGCTTTAACCCGGCTTTTTCCGCCGCGGCGATCAAGCCGTACGAGGTGGCTTTGTTTCCGTTGATATCCGTATAATATCCCGGTTCGCACTGCATACTTTCGATGCGGTAGGTCGATACCCGGGCGTGTATGTTGTTGCCGTAGTTGTAACCGTCGACCAACACCTTGATATTGGCCTTGGCGATCGTCGGTTTCTTGGCAAATTTATTCTCAAGCATGTGCATCGCGCCGTCCAAGGGACGTTCGAACAACCAGCAGACCAGTCCGAGCGCGAACATATTCTTACAGCGCAGGGCTGATTTGTTGTCCAGTCCGAATTCCGCCAGTCCGTCTTTCACCATCGAAGAGATCGGGGCGGCTACTACCTGAACGGTGGTTAGTCCCAGCTCCGCGAACGGGTCGTCGGTGGTAAACAACGCCTTATCCAGATCGTTCTTCTGGAAAGAATCGGTGTCGATGATCACAATAGAATCCGGTTTGAGGAACTTCACATTCACCTTCAATGCGGCCGGGTTCATGGCCACCAATACGTCGGCTTTATCTCCCGGTGTAAAGACTTTTCTCGATCCCAGATGAACCTGATAGCCGGATACTCCGCTCAATGAGCCTTGCGGAGCACGTATTTCCGCGGGGAAATCCGGGAAGGTGGAAATCTCATTCCCAAAAATCGCCGACAGGTTGGAGAAGATCGTTCCGGTTAACTGCATTCCGTCTCCCGAGTCTCCCGAGAAGCGGACGACAACTTTATCCAAAGTCGTCACTTTTGTTTGTTCTGTCATAATTTAGTTTTTGCTGATCGCACAATTACAATTAATAGTATTGGCGACAAAGTTAAAGAATAAACATTATAGTTTGTATGCAAAAGTCATTAAAATGCTGCCAGATAAATGTCTATATTGTTCGAGTGGGTGTTGAAGTGTGATCCGACATACGCGTTCACCGGTTTCCCGTAATACATATAAACGCCCAATTTGAATCCTTCATCCAGTTTGATCATCGGTTGTATGCCTCCCATCTCGCCCATCAGGGAAAGGATAGGCACAAAGATATTGCTCAATGCCATGGAGGTCGTACGGGCTACCTGGTTGCTGATGTTCTGTTTGCAGTAATGCAGTACGCCGTATTGCTCGAATACCGGCGGATCGGAAAGGCTGAGGTTCAGTGTCGTTTCGAAACATCCCCCCTGGTTGGCGCGCAGGTCGATCACCAGGGCGCCGCGTTTCATCGTCCGGATCAGATCTTCGGCAATGATATAACGCTTGCGGGTATTGATATAACGCATGGCTCCGATCACCACGTCGGCGGTCTGGAAAGCATTATGTAATACGTTGGGGTGAAAAGTCGAGGTGAACAGCCCTTGCCCCAGGGTTTGCTGGATCGCCCTGAGTTTATTGATATCATCGTCGAACACCTTGACCGAAGCGCCCAGTGCCAATGCCGCCCGTGCGGCGATCGTGCCGGCATTGCCGGCGCCTACGATGATCACTTCGGTCGGAGAGACCCCCGGGATACCGCCCAACAGGATCCCTTTCCCACCCTGGTTGTTGCTCAGCATCTCGGCGGCAATCGTAATGGCGGCGGTGCCTTCGATCTCGGAGATGGCACTTTGAACCGGCAGCCGTTGGCGGTTGTCCGCAATCAGTTCATACCCGACGGCGGTGATCTTCTTGGCCATCAGGCGCTCGAAAGCTTCGGGTTCGAAAAGGTTGAGCTGCACCATGGAGAAGAGGACCGACCGGTTGCGCATCAACGCCACCTCATCCGGTTGCGGTGGCAGTACCTTCAGGATATAATCCGCCTGATACACCTCTTCCGGTGTGTTTACAATCTCTGCGCCCGATTCCGAGTAATGGTTGTCGGAATAGTTGATACCCAATCCGGCATCTTTCTCCACCAGGACGCGGTGGCCGGCATCGGTCAGCATATCGACCGCTTCGGGAGTCAGGGCCAGACGGCGTTCACCTCCGATACGTTCGCGTGGGATCCCGATCAGTAAACGGTTGTTCGACTTACCGATCTCTTTCAATAATTCCTGTGGGTTGTAACTGCCCTGTGTCTGCTTTTCCAACATGGGTTTTGTGTGTTTAGATCAATTGCTTCAATTGAAGGGATATGGTATGTACGTCTGTTTCGGTCAGCATCACTTCGGCATGAAACACGATATCGGCCTGGTTGTAGAAACTTTCCCGTTTCTCCAGGTTCTCGGCGATGAACGCTTTCAGTTGCTCGCCGCTCTTGCCTTGCAGGATCGGACGGTTGTGTTTGCATACCTCCAATCTTTGAGCCAGTTCATCGACCGACACCTTCAGGTAGATCGTCAATCCGGACGCTTTCATGAAAGCCATATTATCGAAAAAACAAGGTGCTCCCCCTCCGGTCGAGATCACGACATCTTCGAAAGCGGCTACTTCCTGCAGCATCCGCTGTTCGATCCGTCGGAATTCCTCTTCCCCTTTCTCGGCGAAAAGGCGGCTGACCGTCTGGTGGTATCGGGCTTCGATATGACTGTCCAGATCAATAAAGGATAATCCGGTCAACTTGGCGAGTGTTTTGCCCACCGTCGTCTTTCCGGCACCCATATAACCAATCAGGAATATCCGTTTCATCTTGTTTCACCAATCATTTTCGCAAATGTAATTCTTTTTTGTTTACGCCCTTACAGCCGCCGGACCAGATTCGCTCACCCGGCCCTAAATATTTGCGAATCGCCGGGAGTATTTGTTTGTTGATAACCGTCAACACATTTGTTGACAATTGTCAACAGATCTGTTGATAACTATCAACAAATCTGTTGATAGTTATCAACAAATGAATGCTCCCGGCAATACATTCATTTACTGCCACTTATAAATCGCGGAAAAGCAGGGGTAAAAACGGGACATTTTCCCTATCTTTGTGTTATAGTTAAAGGTGCGTCGTCATTTGTTATTTATGCAGTGCAAACGGTTTATGAAGAAAACACTGATATTGATATTTTTACTCTCTATTAGCCTGACAGGGTATTCCATTTACTTTAAGCATATTGGGATGGGCGACGGTCTGTCGCAGATCTCCGTCATGTCGATCCATCAGGATCAATTGGGGCGGATGTGGTTCGGGACCCGCGAAGGAATCTCCATATACGACGGGGAGCGTATGACCGTCTATAAAGCCTGGGCGCGGGAAGACCAGAAAGACCGGGCCAACGCGTTGAACGGATTGGAATGCGACTGGATCACCGAGAATGCCCGCGGGGATATCTTTTTTCACACCAGCGGTTCGATGACCCGGTATGATATCCGGAACGAAACCTTTCATGTGATTCCATCCTCTTATATCCGCACGATTACTTCTTACAAAGGGGAGGTATGGTGCGCGGCCAACGACTCTATTTTTGCATACGACGCTACGGCCGATACCCTTTCTTTCCGCAAGGCCACCGGACTGCAGAATATCAGTTGCCTGCAGATCTCGGGCGAGAACATCTGGATCGGAACCACGACAGGGCTCTACCTGATGGAGGGGGAGAAAGCCCCGCGGCGGATTATTCCCCAATATGATATTTTCCGGATTTTCGAAAGCTCCTCCGGCGAGATATGGGTCGGCACACGTATGAACGGGCTCTACCGGATCTACAAAGACGGGCGGATCGATTATTATTCCGACCAGTCTGCCGGATCCAAACGTATCGGGAGCAACCAGATCCGGGAGTTTGTGGAAGACGGGATAGGGAATATCTGGTTCGGCACTTTCGAGGGCTTGCATTGCTACAACCCCTATACGGACGAGTTCACCGTCACCGAACAGGAATCTATTCCCGGCGGATTGAGCCACTCTTCCATCTTCTCCCTATATATCGACCGTCAGGGAACGATCTGGGCGGGAACCTATTACGGGGGTGTCAATTACTTCAATCCCGAGAGTGATATCTTTGCCCATTATACCGCCAATACGGAGCGCAACGATTGCCTGAATTACCCTTTCGTGGGGCGTATGGTGGAAGACAAAAACGGGAATATATGGATCTGTACCGAAGGGGGAGGCTTGAACCTATTGGATCGGAAAACACGGACCTTCCGTTATTTCGTTGCCGGCGAAAAAAACGCGATCTCTCACAACAACCTGAAAAGTATAGCCTACGACGAACAGCGGAACCGCCTGTATCTGGGAACCCATACCGGGGGGCTCTCCCGTTACGATATCGATAGCGGGAAGTTCTATAATTATTATTTCGAAGCCAAGCCCAAAGACCTGCCCAACCAGCCGACCAACATCATCAATCACCTGATGATCCATAAAGACAAGCTCTATGTGGCGGCACGAAACGGTCTGTTTGTCATGGATATGGATACGGATCAATTCACCTACCTGACGTCGACCTGCCGCTCGTTCACCTTCGATTCGAGAGGCTTTCTGTGGATGGCTTCCGTGGGGCAACTGGCGCGGATGAATCCCAACGATCCGGCGAATATCAAACGCTATTACCTGCGCGACCGTCAGATCCGTTTCGACGTCACAAAGATCATCGAATACCGCGGCACGATCTATTTCGGCACCTTGGGCGCCGGCTTATACCGCTACAACGAAAGAGACGACTCTTTTACGCCTTATACCGCTGCCGACGGGTACCTGTTGAGTAATTATTGTTACGATATCGCGATTACCAAACTGGGGAATCTATTGATCACCGGCGACAAAGGACTGACCTTTTTCCATCCCTATCAGGAACATTGCCGTTTCCTCAAGCTCAAGATGTCGCTGCCGATCTCTTCCATCACGGAAGGTTGCGGTACCCTCGTGTGCGAGAATAACGAGCTGTTCATCGGAGGATCCGACGGCTTGACCTCGTTCTGGGAAGACGACCTCGACAAAAAAGAGAAAGAGTACACGCTCTATTTCTCCAACCTGTATATGCATAACGAGAGGGTTTACCCGGGCGACCCGAACGGAGCGCTCAAAGAGGCGCTTCCCTATACGAAAGCCATCAACCTGACCTACAAACAGAACAACCTGATTGTCGAATTCAGCTCGACCAATTACGTGGCCATCCAGCGCGATAAGGAATACGAATACAAACTGGAAGGTTTTGATCCGGACTGGATCCCGACGGCGCAGACCAGCCTCTACTACACCAACCTGAATCCGGGCGACTACACCTTACTGGTCAGGGAAAGGGAATTACCGCCCAACTCACCCGGCCGGCAAGGCATATCCCTGGACATACACATTGCCCAGCCCTGGTATAATACCGTCTGGGCCTGGATGGCTTATATCCTCTCATCACTCGTGATCCTCTATTTTTTCATCCGGACCCGGAATGCGCGTCGCGAGTTGGCCTATTCGCTCGAGAAAGAAAAAGAAGCCAAAGAAAGGAATGAAGAACTCAACCAGGCGAAGCTGCGTTTCTTCACCAATATAAGTCATGAATTCCGGACACCGCTGACGCTGATCATCAGTCAGATCGAATTGCTTTTCCAAAGCAGTAACCTTTCCCCTTCGGTCTACAACAAGATCATCAAGATCAGCCGCAACGCAAACCGGATGCGGGCATTGATCACCGAACTCCTGGAGTTCCGGAAGTTTGAACAGAATTACGTCTCTCTCCGGGTATCCGAACAGAACCTGGCCTCTTTCCTGAAAGATATCATCCTCTCCTTTCACGAAATAGCCATCCAGCAATCCATCGCATTGGCGTTTCGGAGCGAACAGGAGAATCTCCCGCTCTGGTTCGACTCTTACCAGTTGCAGAAAGTATTCTACAACCTCTTATCCAATGCGTTTAAATACACCCGGGGCGGAGGCAGTATTGAGTTAACCATCGAAGAGGCCGAACAGATTGTGATCATCAAAGTAATAGATACCGGCATCGGGCTTTCACAGGAAGATGCCAAACTGGTTTTCGACCGCTTCTACCAGGCGGAGAACGGCGTGCAGACCTCCGCCTCCAACCCGGGTACGGGCATCGGATTGGCTTTGTGCAAGTCGATTGTCGAGATGCATCATGGGGAGATCACCGTGCAGAGCGAATTGGAATACGGTACGGTTTTCAAAGTCAGCCTGTTCAAAGGGAAAGAGCATTTCGAAGAAGACGAAAAGGTGACGATCCTCGACAAACCGGAAGAACCGGCCTTTCTCGAGAATTCGTTCTCCGAGATATTGACGGAAAAAGACTACCGGGAAATGGCCAAAGCCTTCCCGGAACAGGAAGAGGGTAAGCGCTATTCCATCCTGTTGGTGGAAGATAACGAAGAACTCTTGCAACTGCTGGAGAACCTATTCAAACCATTATATAATGTATGGGTGGCGCATAACGGCGAAGAAGGCTTGCGGATCGCCCAAGAGAAGCGACCGGATCTGATCGTGAGTGATGTGATGATGCCGGTGATGACCGGTACGGAGATGTGTATCCGCATCAAGAATAATATCGACCTGTCGCATATCCCCGTCGTATTGCTTACGGCATTGAACTCGGTCGATCAGCATGTCGAAGGATTGCAACAGGGGGCGGACGATTATATCGGGAAGCCGTTCCACGCCAAAGTGTTGCTGGTGCGTTGCAACAACCTGATCCGCAACCGGATCCGGCTGCAAAACAAGTTCAACAAACAAATCGATTTCGATGTCAACCTATTAGCGGCCAACCCGCTCGATCAGAAGTTCCTGGACCGGGTGACCGATATCATCGACCAGAACCTGGAGAACCCGGATTTCGATATCAACGCCTTGGCGCGTGAATTGGCGATCGGGCGCAGTTCGCTCTTTGCCAAGTTCAAAGCGTTGACAGGCATGACACCCAATGAGTTTATCCAGACCCACCGCCTGAAGAAAGCGGCGATCCTCCTGCGCGAACGTCCGGATATGCAGGTGGGCGAGATCTCCGATCAACTGGGATTCTCTTCCTCGGTCTATTTCAGCCGCTGCTTCAAGGCGCAGTTCGGGATGTCGCCGGCGCAGTTCCGCAAGTCGGCTCCTACGCCCGACTAACTCACATTGCTTACCCGGTATTGGGAAGGCGAAAGGCCTATGCCTTTTTTGAAGAACTTACCGAAGCTCGACTGATCGGAGAAGTTAAGCGAATAAGCAACCTCCTGCACCGTCACCTGAGGCTTGCGCAATTCGATCTTCGCTTCCGTGATCAGGGCGTCGCTGATCCAGTAGTTGGCAGGCTTGCCCGTCATCTCTTTCAATATGGAAGAAAGATACTGGGGCGTAATGCATAACTTATCGGCGTAGAAAGTGGTGGAATGCTCTACTTTGCAATTCCGGATGATCAGTTGGAAAAACCGGTTCACCAGATCCTCTTTGCGGGATAATACAGGGATCGATTTCGTGATTTTGTGTTGTTCCATCAGGTGGGCCGTCTCCAGGATATACGCGCATAATGTATTCTTAATGACTTCTTTATGGAACGCATGATTGCGCAATTCAATCTTTTCTTTTATCTCATTCAAACATTTATCCAGATAAATACTTTCTCCCGGCAGGAACGAGACAAACGGATTTTTGCGGAGTGTCATATAGTTGGACAAAGAGAGATACCCATTCATCGGGCTACATTCTTCAATAAAAGATTTCTGGATAACCAACAACCGGCCTGTAAAGTCCGGGCTGGTATGTACCACCTGCAAGGCATGGATAGGCAATACGATCAACATCGTTTCGGCGCCAATCTCATAAGGTGTATAATCCAGATTAACGAGGGCTCGTCCTTCCAGTCCACGTATGATTAACATCGCATCAGAAAAACGTATATCGCTTTCGAATATCCGTTTCTTCCCTTCCTGAAAAGGCATTTCTTTTAATTCACCAACGCCTATGACTCTTTTATATCCGGAGAAGGATTCAATCATCTCATTCAATCCCGTGAATCGGGTAATACTTCTTGCTTCCATACGCCTTATTCAATAGCTATTCGTTCAACCTATTAAAACTATAAAACCTGAAACAAAAGTGATATTTCTAAAAAGAACAGCCAAACTTATTTGATAACTGGCCATCCTGATTTGACGAAAGGGAAATTCCGGTGATTTTAACCTCAAATGGCGGTTTCCTGACCAATTATTCTTACTTTTATGGCTACAAAAACAGGTAGTTGGTCGTGACTACCAACTACGAACTACTGATGTTATGAGAATAATTGTTACCGGTGACATACATATAGGAAAACGATCTTCGGCGATCGAAGGGGATGCCCTTTTCCTTTCAACCAAATATACGTGGGAACAGATCGTTGATTATGCCCTAAACAATGCGGTCGACCTGGTTGTCCTTACCGGGGACATCGTCGACCGGGAGAATCGTTTCTTCGAAGCCGTCTCGCCCCTGCGAAAAGGCTTGCAACGATTGGCCGACCATCATGTCGTTGTGGCAATGGTGGCGGGCAATCACGATTACGATGTATTGCCCGAGATCGTGAAGACAGTCGACCGGAGCCATATCTTCCTTTTGGGAACAAAAGGAGATTGGGAAGAACAGGTCGTGACCATAGGAGACCGGAAGATCCGACTGATCGGCTGGTCGTTTACCCACCCGGACCAAACGGAAGATCCACTGAAGACATTCCCCGCCGAGAAGATCCGGCAGGAAGAATTATTCACTCTGGGCATTCTCCATGGCGACACACAAGGGCAGGCTTCCCGCTATGCGCCGATCAATAGTGCTGTATTAAAAGAAACGCAAGGGGTCGATGCCTGGCTGTTGGGACATATCCATAAACCCGAAGTGATATCTGCGGCTCATCCTTTGATTCTCTACCCCGGCTCACCCCATGCGTTGAGCCCGAAAGAGACGGGCATACACGGTCCTTACCTGTTGGAATGGAAAGACGGAGAATGGCAAATACAACAGCTCTCTTTCTCCCCCGTACGCTATGAATCCCTATCGATCGATATCTCCGACGTCACCCATAAAGAGCACTTCCGCCAGAAGACATTCCGGGAACTGGATCAATTTGCCCAAGAGCTGAAAGATACCGAGCGATTGGAATACCTGGTGTACGACGTTGAACTCCGCGGCGAGTCCAATTACCTTCGGGAGTTCCATCAATGGGGAGCCGATGAGATACAAATGTATGGAGGTAGCCAACCCTTCCAAACGAAGATCCGCAAGGTGAGTCTGCAGATCAATCCAATCATTCAGATCGAATCATTCTATGACGATCCGTCGTATATGGGCGTATTGGCGCGCGCGATCCGGGCATTGGAGAGTGGAGAAGAAGACAATCATTTTGTGAATGAGTTGAAGAAAGAATGGGACGAGCGCTTCGAAGCCCTGTGGCACTCCACTATCTATCAGCCCCTGTCTGCCCCGGTCGATCAGGAGGAGAAGATGCGAACAACTTTATTGAAAGAGTGTAAACGCCTGTTCACTGAATTATACAACCTGCGGATTTATGAAAGTTAAGAGATTAGAGATCCGGAAGATGCCCGGCTTCCCCCACGGGCTGAAGACAGAATTATACCAGGATCTGGCCGATCAGATCAATATCATTGCCGGCGCGAACGGGACAGGGAAAAGTTCGACGGCACGGGTCATCCAGCGCCTGATCTGGTGGGACCCGAAAGCCCGATTGAACGCCACGGCTGAACTGCTGATCGCCAACCGCCCGCATCAGATCCGGATCCAATCGCCCGACTACCGGCATATCGATCCGCAGGGGAATACCGGCAGTAATGATTTCAAAACATTTGTTTCCGAGAACTTCGACAAACAGTATATCCTTGCCTTGCACGACCTGGTCAAAGGCGACGACAACGAATTGGCCAAAGACCTGATCAAAGAGATCAACGGCGGGTTCGACCTCGATGGCGCCGCAGCTAACCTGGGGTATAACGAACGTACATACAGTGCAAACCAGAAGAAATACGTAGACTATAACACTGCCAATCAAATGCTTTCCTCTACACGCAAAAAACAGGAGGCACTCAAGATAGAACAGCGACAACTGGAAAAGCTAAATGCCGATCTCGAAAAGGCGGGCGAAGCACGCACATTGCAGGCGTATTATACGAAAGTTACCGAATGGCTGAAGCTCAAGGAGAAATCTAAAGAGCAAAAAGCCCATTTATATAGCTTTCCGAAGAAGTTGGAACAGTTACAACCCGGCGATTGGCCGCATATCCAGAAGCTGGAAGAGAAGATCAACACCTACAACAAAGAAATCGACCTACTCGAACCCCAAAAGAAAGAGGCGGAAGCCGAACTGGAGAAGATCACCCTCCTGCAACCCAAAGAAGAAGAAGCCGTGATCAAAAGGATACAAAGCTACCGCGACGGGCTGGAGGAGAAGAAACGAAAGGCGGATGACCTGCAAATAGAAATAGTCCGGAAAGAAAAGGCGCGAACGCATGCGGCGGCTGTAGTTGGACTGACAGACGATCAGGCCACCGGCAATCTTCGCCTGGAAGAGATAAACGAGATCGATCTTTTTGTCCGTCAGGCCAACCAGGCGGAAGCAATCTGGAGAGAGCTGACCGATCAAAAAGAGAGACTGGAAGATGAGTTGAAGGAAAAAGAGAGCCCATACGCTTCCCTCCCCCCGGATACGGATACCTTATATAAAGGTATTGCCGAACTCTCCAAATGGCTAAAGGCAGAGAGCAGTAGCACCACCACACATACCAAACAATGGATCGGATGGCTGGCGGCAGTTGGTGGTATCACCTCACTGGCGGTACTCTTCTGGGACTGGGTAGGCCTGTTGCCGGGCATTATCCTCTTACTGATCTGGCAAATCTACAATCAGCAAAATCTGAAGAAAGAGAAGAATATCTTATTGTCGACGGCGATTTCCGCTTATAACCAACTGGGATTAGAGCCGTTATCGGCATGGGAGAGCAAACAGGTGGCCGAACGTTTGCAAGGATTGATCACACAAGTCCAGGATGTGAATCGCCTCAACGCCTTGAAAAGCCAACACAAAGAACTGACACGAAAACAAGAACGGATAAAGAATGAAATAGCCGATAAACAAGAGAGATACAAAGAGCTGATGCAGAGATTTTGCTTGTCGACTGAAAGCCTGCGTTGGCAGGAAGAAAGCTATAACACCCTCTACTATTTCATGCAGAAGTTGGGGGAATGGCAAAAAGCGGATGCGGAGCTGCAATCCGGGAAACGGGCGTTGGAAGAGATCCGGAGCCAATACGATGCCCTATTGCACACCGGAAACGAAGCCTTCCGCCTGTTGGGCGTGCAACCGGTGCATACGTTCGAGGACTTTAAGGCACAAAGTATGTTTACCGCTGAGCAGATCAATCGGCGGAAAGAATTCGGAAACCAGATCAAACATACCCAAGAGAAGATCGACCAATACCGGGAACTCCGGAAAGAAAGTGAAAGTGAATTGCAAACCATCTACGAGCGATTGGGTACCACAGAGAAAGAGGAGATTCGCCTGCTCACCGGAGAACTCGAGGCTTACGAAAAAGCGAAGAAGGCGTATGCCGAGACAGACACTATCTTACGCGAGAAGCAACAGGAAGTTTCTAAATTTGATATAAAAGGCGGTAAAAACCCGGACGAATTCACTCTCGAAGAAGCTACTGCCCTTCAAAAACAATACAAAAGTGAAGCCGAACAATACGATGTCCTGCTTCAACAGATCACCTCTATCCAAACCCATGTCGACAATGCCGAAAAAGGCAATAGCCTCGAAGAGGCCATCGTTCAAAAGGAAAAAGCATTGAAAGAATTGGAGGAGGTGTTCGAATCCAACCTGCAATCCATTAGCGGAGCGCTGATTGTCAATCAACTGAAACAGGAGATCTCACTCAACAACGAGAACAAAGTGTTCTGCGAAGCCAACCGTATCCTGGGAGAGATCACCCGGGAACAGTATGCCTTAACCCTGAATTACGGCAAAGAGGCGGGCTTCAAAGCAAAAGACCTGGTAAGGGATACGATCCTGGACCTGGAGCAACTGTCGACCGGTACGCGCGTACAATTATTATTGGCCATCCGCCTGGCGTATATCCAGTCGCTGGAGAAGCAAATCAAACTGCCGATCCTGGCCGATGAATTATTGGCCAATAGCGACGATCAACGCTCCGAAGCGATTATCCGTTCCCTGATCGCGATCAGCAAAGAACGGCAGGTGTTCTATTTCACCGCCCAGATGGATGAGGTAAATAAATGGAACCATTTCCTGCAACAAGAACCGGAACAGGCATACAAGATCATTCTATTGGATGAGGAGTCGCGGCAGAGAGGCGTACACCGGCCGCAGGTCAGCCCCCGCCTGTGGAACGAGCAAGTGCCCGAGCCGGGTAAGCTGTCGCATGCCGGGTATAAGGAATTGTTGGCATTCCAGCCTTTCAACCTATCCGAAAGCCAGGAAACGGAGCTCCACCTGTGGTACCTCTTCGATAACCCGGCACAGCTCTACCCCTTCCTGCAACGGGGCATCAGCCGTTGGGGACAGCTCAGGCAGCTCCGGGAAAAAGGAGATAGCTGCAACCTGACCGACGAAGCATGGCAAAAGATCGAACAAAAGATCCAGCTCTTGCAGTTCTATTGCGAACGCTATCGCATCGGTCGCCCATCGATGATCGACCAGACCGTGCTCGAAGCGTCGGGAGCGATCTCCAAGACGTATATGCCGGTGGTAGCCGAAGCGCTCGAAGCTCATGGGGGCAACCCCTTGGCCTTGCTTGAGGTATTGGAGAAAGATATCCCGGGCTTTCGGACAAAGAAGATTGACGACTTACGCGAATACCTCATCGCCCACAAATACTACGACGGCAAAGAGCAACTCAAAAAAGAAGAGATCGAGATCGATTTGCACGTTCGGGCCTCCTCCCTGGGAATGGACCTGCAGGCTGCGGACCAATTTATCAAACAACTTCTTTAGAACTCCCGTTAAATTTATTATTTTTGCAAGGTATCGTTTGATAAAGAAAGAGAAACAGATTTAAATACATACAAATATGGAAAACGAAGTTTTAGGCATTGGTTCACGAGTAAGACACAAAGAGTATGGTCCGGGAGTAGTTATCCAGGTGAAATCGAATAGTTACCTGATCACTTTTATGGACTTTGGAAACCGGGAGATCCTGAGAAACTACGAAGGCATGGAAGTGATCGACCTGATGGAGCCGGATGAAGACCTGGTCAGCATGGAGATGATCGAGAATACATTGACCCGTATCCTGCGCACCTTCGCCGATATCACCGAGATCGTTCCCATTGCCGACAAATACCGGGGTGGAACCTTGGTAATCAAACCGGCAAACCCGGAATTGAAACCCTACGAGATGCCCATCAGCAACTTCTTCAATAAGATCATTATCCTGCGCGAACGCCTGCGGGTGATGGAGCAGAAGATCAACGGAAGCAACCTCCAGGATGACGAAAAGATCGTATTGCAGCAATACATCACCCGTTGCTACGGCAGCTTGACCTCCTTCAACATCCTGTTCAAAAACAAAGGACAAATCTTCGTCGGAGAAGGCCGGAAATAAAACTTTTCAAATGGAAGAAAATCGGAAGATTTTCTTCAGTAGTTGGTAGTTAGTAGGCTCAGGGCGGTGAATGGAAGAGAATGTGAAGATCAATTGTCTGAATCAGGATTATCAGGATTGAATAAATGGGCAGGATTAAAGCCTGTGACACTCGCTTCGCTCGCCTCTAATCTTGTAAATATATTCAATCCTGATAATCCTGATTCAGACAATGGGACCTTCACATCTCACAAGATTTGAAGATCCTAAAGAACAAAAAATCCTCAGAATACCCTGCGAATAGTACGATCGTCCTGAAAGGACAATGAGCGCTGAAAGCGCGTAATACATCAGCCCGGGGTCAGAACCTTGAAGAGGTTCGCCACCCCGGGTTAAGGATACATATAAAAACGGAGCGCTGAAAGCGCGAAAGATTTGCTTTCGCGCTTTCAGCGCTCCGTTGTGTGTGGGTGTGGTCCGCGGCTTCAAAAATCTTCACATCTCAAACTATTTGAACCCCGCACACCCCCCTTTCCAAAACATTGCACTTTGGCCGACCAAACATTGCGCTTTGGCCGAGCAAAGTGCAATGTTTATTTTGGGCAGCCTACACATAAAAGTTTTACACCCCCCCCTCCACCTTTCACCCGTTCACCAGATCCCTGTATTGATCAGCGTTTTGGGTGAAGGCTTGGTAAAGAAAAACTGAGATCATCCCGGAAATCCGACTGACTTCCAAAGACAGGTGTATCAAGGATGGAGGCTTCCGAAAAAGGCCGCCGGAGTTTTTCAAAAGGCCGGCAGGGTTTTTCAAAAGGCCGGCGGAGTTTTCCAAAAGGCCGGCGGCCTTTTTCGGGATGGTCTGTCGTTTTTTAAGGTATTCCTTTAGCTTTCACCCGAAACGCTGATCAATACAGGGATCTGGCGAACGGGTGAAAGGTGAAGACCGGGGTAAAAACTTTTATGTGGTAAGGTTTTTTCACTATCTTTGTTCCCGAATGAAAAGGACAATCTCTCACCGGACTCTTATTCGCTTCCGTCGCTGGTCGCGGAAGGGGTATGCTGTGTTCAGTAGCCTGGGGCGTTGTGTGACGATCGGCGCGTTGAAAAAAGGGCTGGCCGATGCTTCTTTGAAGAAACAGCAATCGCCCGTACAGACCCTGCTGTTGCGCTTGACAACGGATGGGGATGAAGAAGCGAAAGAAGCGGAAGAAAAGACGTCCGAGATTCTTTTTCAATTTTATCGTTTACTCATTCAGCCGCAGGTAGCGGAGGAAGTATGTAGTGTACAATCAACTGAACTAATAATATCGGAGAACAGACTTGCCGGGTAGATACGCGTGTATCTATCCGGCTTTTTTATGGGGTAACAACTAAAAGACAAGATATGATTTTAGAGATTAAGAAACGGATACTGGAAGGGGGAAGTATCAAACCGGAAGAGGCCTGTCGACTGGCCCGGTCCGCCGAAAAAGAGGAGTTGTATCAGGCAGCGCATGAGATCACCCGCCGGATGGCTTCGATGGCCTTCGATATGTGCTCGATTATCAATGCCCGGTCCGGACGTTGCCCGGAGAACTGTAAATGGTGCGCCCAATCCATGCATTATCAGACCCAGGCGGAGGTGTACGAATTGGTCGACCGGGAAGAATGCCTTCGTCAGGCGCGGCAGAACGAACAACAAGGTGTTCATCGCTTCTCCCTGGTGACCAGCGGACGCAAGCCGAACGCGCGGAACCTGGAGAAGATCGGCGACACGGTGCGTTATCTCCGCCAAAACACATCGATCCAACTCTGTGCCTCGTTGGGTTTATTGAATGAAGAAGAACTGTCGGCCCTTCAACAGGCGGGGGTCAATCGTTACCATTGCAACCTGGAGACGGCGCCTTCCTATTTCCCGGAGCTCTGCACTACGCATACGATAGAGGAGAAAATCGAAACGATACGGGCGGCGCGCCGGATCGGTATGCAGGTCTGCAGCGGAGGCATTATCGGCATGGGAGAGACGATGGAACAACGGATCGAGTTTGCCTTCACCCTGAAAGAATTGGATATCCAATCGATACCGATCAACCTGTTGCAGCCCATTGCCGGCACACCGTTGGCCGGCAGCCAGCCGCTGACCGAAGAGCAGATCCTGACCACCATCGCCCTTTTCCGCCTGATCAACCCGACTGCTTTCCTTCGCTTTGCGGGGGGAAGGTCGCAGCTCACGAAAGAGGCGATGGAGAAGGCTTTGTTTATCGGCGTCAACTCGGCGATTGTCGGCGATCTGCTCACCACCCTTGGCTCTAAAATAGCGGAAGACAAACCGATGATCGAGAAATATTATCCGGCCGACAACTTCGACCGCGAACACCTCTGGCATCCGTACACCTCCACCACAAATCCCTTGCCGACCTACAAAGTGCGGCGGGCGGAAGGCTGCATGATCGAACTGGAAGACGGCACGCGGCTGATCGAAGGCATGTCGTCCTGGTGGTGCGCCGTACACGGGTATAATCATCCGGTGTTGAATAACGCCGCCCGGCAGCAGCTCGAGTCTATGTCGCACGTGATGTTCGGCGGACTGACACATGATCCGGCGATCCGGTTGGGCAAGCTGTTGTTGCCGCTGGTTCCACCTTCGATGCAAAAGATCTTTTATGCCGACTCCGGCTCGGTGGCCGTGGAGGTTGCTTTGAAAATGGCGGTGCAATACTGGTATGCCAAGGGGCAGAAGGCCAAGACTAATTTTGTTGCCTTGCGTTCGGCGTATCATGGGGATACCTGGAATGCGATGTCGGTCTGCGATCCGGTCACCGGCATGCACACGATCTTCGGCAGCGCGCTTCCGGTACGCTATTTCGTGCCTTCACCTTCTTCCCGTTTTGATGGGGCGTGGGACGAGGCGGATATCCTGCCCTTGAAAGCGCTCATCGCGCAACGCAAAGACGAATTGGCGGCCGTCATACTCGAACCGATCGTGCAAGGGGCAGGAGGCATGCGCTTTTATCATCCGGAATACCTGCGGCAGGCTGCCCGGCTGTGTCGTGAGAACGACCTTTTGTTGATCTTTGATGAGATCGCCACCGGCTTTGGGCGTACCGGGAAGCTGTTTGCCTGGGAACATGCCGGGGTAGCCCCCGATATCCTATGCATCGGCAAAGCGCTGACCGGCGGATATATGACGCTCTCGGCGGTACTGACCAATGCGGACATCGCCGATACCATCTCCAACGGAGAGCCCGGCGCGTTTATGCACGGCCCCACGTTTATGGGCAACCCGTTGGCCTGCGCCGTGGCCTGTGCCTCGGTTGAACTACTACTTTCCTCCGGTTGGGAGCAGCGGGTGAAAGCCATTGAAACGCAACTGAAACGGGAGTTGGCTCCCGCGGCGGAATGGCCTCAGGTAATGGATGTCCGCGTACTCGGAGCCATCGGCGTGATCGAGATGAAGAAACCGGTCGATATGGCGGTGATCCAACGGCGTTTTGTGGAAGAAGGCGTATGGGTGCGTCCCTTTGGCAAATTGGTGTATATCATGCCGCCTTTCGTGATCGCACCGGAGCAGCTGACGAAACTCACCCGCGCATTACTGAAAATCGTAAATGAATCAATCTGATGGAACAACAAATCTTAGACATCTACCGGAAAGAATTACAGGCGCTGGAAGAGAAAAGCAACCGGCGGCAATTGCCTGAAGTCACCCATTGCGAGCGGGAGGTCATCCGGCAGGGAAACCGGATGCTTAATCTTTCTTCCAATGATTATCTGGGGCTGGCCACAGATATCGCTTTGCGAAAGACTTTCCTTGAGACCCTGACGCCGGAGACATTCTTCCCTTCCGCTTCGTCTTCCCGCCTGCTCACCGGCAATTTCCCGGCGTATACGGCGTTGGAAGACACACTCTGTCGGTTGTTCGGATCCGAAGCAGCCTTGGTTTTCAATAGTGGCTACCACATGAACACGGGCATTCTGCCCGCCGTATGCCACGCCAAGACCCTGATTCTGGCCGATAAGTTAGTACATGCCAGTCTGATCGACGGGATCCGGTTGTCCTCCGCGCAATATATCCGTTACAAACACAATAATTACGAACACCTGGCTTCGTTACTCCATAAGAATCAAAGCGACTACGAAAGGATCATCATCGTAACGGAAAGTATCTTCAGCATGGACGGCGACGAGGCGGATCTGCGCCGGCTGGTGGAATTGAAACGACAGTATCCCCATGTTCTTTTGTATGTCGACGAGGCCCATGCCATAGGGGTTCGGGGAGAAAAAGGGCTGGGACTCGCGGAGGAACAGGGTTGTATCGAGGAGATTGATTTTCTGACCGGCACATTCGGCAAGGCGTTGGCCTCGGTCGGCGGATATATTATATGTAAACCGGTTATCCGGGAGTATCTGATCAATAAGATGCGCACCTTGATCTTTACCACTGCCTTGCCACCGGTCAATCTGATGTGGTCGCGTTATATCCTGGAACAGCTTGGTGCGATGAAAGAAAAAAGGGATCACCTGCAAGCGATCAGCCGATACCTGAAAGAGAGCTTGATCGGGAAAGGCTACGCTTGTCCTTCCACCAGCCATATCCTCCCGGTCATGATCGGCGATAGCCGGGCGACTGTCCGCAAAGCGGAAGAGATGCAGCGGAAAGGTTTTTATCTACTGCCCGTCCGCCCGCCGACCGTACCGGAAGGCACTTCCCGCATCCGCCTCTCCCTAACGGCAGCGATAAGGGAAGAGGAGGTGGAACAGTTAGTTCGGTTGCTATAGTATGATAACAATATATCAAGTGTACTATGATTATAAAGAAATACAAACAAGGAAAATCCCCCTCCCTCCTCCTCTTTTTCGCCGGGTGGGGCATGGACGAACGGCCTTTCCAGGCGTATCTGCCTAAGGACAGGGATTGCTGGATCTGTTATGATTACCGGTCGCTCGCGTTTGATTATTCAGCCGTGATGGAGTATTCCGAGGTGCAGGTCGTTGCCTGGTCGATGGGCGTATGGGCGGCGTCCTATATCCTACGAGATAACCCTTTCCCGGTGAGTGAAAGTATCGCCATCAACGGCACTCCCTACCCCGTAGATGATGAAAAAGGCATCGCCGAACGGATCTTTCAGGGAACACTCGATGGCCTGAACGAACAAACACTGCAGAAGTTCCGGCGCCGGATGTGTGGCACTGCTGAAGCCCTCAACCGCTTCCTTGCCCAAATACCGCAACGGTCGATCGAGGATTTGCGCGAAGAGCTCCGCCTGATCGGGGAGAGAAGTAAGCAGCCCCTTCCTTCTACCTTTCGATGGGACAAGGCCTATATCGGGAAAAGCGACAAGATCTTTCTTCCGGCCAACCAACAAAAAGCCTGGGAAGGGACGGCAACAGTTCTGAATCTGATCGATTCCGAACATTATCCGGAAGAATGGTTTAAGGGAATGAAGAATGGAAAATAAAGAATTAGAAATCGGTCCCAGCCAATTGATCAGGCAACGCTTCTCCAAAGCGGCAGAGAGTTACGAAAAAGAGGCGACGGTGCAACGCCGGATTGCGACAACTATGAATCAGCTGTTGCAGCGGGAACTCTCGCCCTCCGTTATCCGGCAGGTGCTGGAGATCGGGTGCGGCACGGGCATCTTCTCGCGCCTCTTAGTCCGGACGTTCTCGCCCGAAAGGATGCTCCTGAACGATCTTTGTCCGGAGATGAAATATAATCTGCAAGACCTGTTGAACCCACAGATCCGGTTTCAACCGGGGGATGCGGAGAATTATCCTTTCCCGGATCGATACCATCTGATCGCTTCCTGTTCCGCTTTGCAATGGTTTAAAGATCCCGGAGCGTTCTTCACAAAAGCCCATTCTTTACTGGCCCCAAGCGGCATACTGGCTTTCAGTACGTTCGGGAAGGAGAATATGAAAGAGATCGCGGCGCTTACCGGACAAGGGCTCCCCTATCTTTCCCTGCGGGAGATCACCGGTATGTTATCGCCGGATTATGCCCTTATCCATGCTTCGGAAGAGCAGATCACCAAAACATTCCCAACGGCTATGGAAGTGCTCTACCACCTGAAACGCACCGGCGTGACCGGCATCCAACAACAACAGTGGACCAAAGAGCGCCTCTCGCGTTTCTGTTCGGAATATAACCGGATATTCAACGTCGACGGCTCCCTCCCGCTCACCTATCATCCCATCTATATTATCGCGAAAAAGAAATGAAAGAGAATATCTATTTTGTTACAGGCATTGATACCGATGCCGGAAAGAGTTATGCGACCGGCCTGATTGCCCGCAGGTGGAACGAAGAAGGCTATCGCACCATCACCCAGAAACTGATCCAGACCGGCAACACCGGTTATTCGGAAGATATTGATCTCCACCGCAAACTGATGGGTATGGATTATACCGAAGAGGACCGTTTGGGTTATACCATGCCGGAGATCTTTACCTACCCGGCCTCGCCCCACCTGGCCGCCCGGTTGGACAACCGCCCGATCGATTTCCATAAAATAGCGGAGGCCACCCGGATCCTATCCAACCGTTACGACCGGGTACTGTTGGAAGGAGCCGGAGGCATTATGGTGCCCCTGACCGAAGACTATCTGACGATCGACTATATACAGGAGAGAAACTACCCGGTCATCTTCGTCACCTCCGCCAAACTGGGAAGCATCAACCATACCCTATTGAGCCTGGAAGCCCTCCGAAACCGAAACATCCGGCTGGAAATGGTCGCCTACAACCTCTACCCCGAGCAGGAAGACCAAACAATCAGCCAGGATACCCAACGCTTTATCCGAAAGTATCTCGAACGGCATTTTCCGGGAGCCGGGTTTATAGAGGTGCCTGCAATAAAGAAGAATTGAGAATGAAGCAAAACGAGTGCAGCGAGTGGCCGCAGGCCGATCTTCAATTCCTGATTCAGACAATGGAAAAAAATCCTCAAATATCAACCGATTTGAAACCTACCACAGTTCCCTTTTTCAAACTACCAGTACTTTGCGTGCAAACTACTAATATTTTGTTGCCAAACTACCGGTAGTTGGTACGCAAACTACCAGTAGTTTCTGAAGAGAATGTTAACGCTTTATTTTCAATGGTTTACAAATCCGCGAAGTCCATTCGCATGGAAGAAGAGTTGAAGGTTTTCCCGTGGTCCCGAAGGGACATCATCTTGGTAGCCCGTTGCTTTAGCTTCGGGTTTAGGATGAGTGATTGTCGCGCAACGCGTGCCGAAGGTACGCGACTGGTATTCAATGGCGTACCTTCAGCACGCCCGTGTGAAGAATGTATCCGTTTTAACCCGATGCTAAAGCAACGGGCTACCAAGATTACAACCGTTCCGGTTGTCCGCAAATCTTCAAATTTCAACCTACTTGAATATCCCGCGAAATACCCATGCTGGCCTTTTGGCAAAAGAGGGGGAAAGGAAGTGCTCCACAACTTTCCGGGGTGATCCGTAATCATCTCAGAGCAGAGCATTTTGTTGATACCAACAAAATGGTTTCTTGAAGATTTTTATGCTCAAAGCGAAGTGATAATAGACGTTTCCACAACTCCTTCCCTGAAATCCCCAATATTTCTTTACCTTTGTCGTTTAAATAATAAAATCGTTAGAAAAGAACATTTAAAGCTATGTCAGAACTATTCCCAACAACGCTACCGTATAAAGTAGCTGATATGAGCCTGGCGGAATTCGGGCGGAAAGAGATTGAGATTGCCGAACATGAGATGCCGGGATTGATGGCTATTCGTCAGAAATATGCCGGACAAAAACCATTGGCCGGGGCACGGGTGATGGGCTCTTTGCATATGACCATACAAACTGCCGTACTGATCGAGACCTTGGTCTCGCTGGGCGCTGATGTGCGCTGGTGCAGTTGCAATATCTTCTCCACACAGGATCATGCGGCGGCGGCCATCGCGGCTACCGGCGTTCCGGTCTTTGCCTGGAAAGGGGAGACATTGGAAGAGTATTGGTGGTGTACGGATATGGCGCTCCGCTTCCCGGGCGGAAAAGGGCCGAACCTGATCGTAGACGATGGGGGAGATGCCTCTTTACTGGTGCATTGGGGCTATAAAGCGGAGAATGATGCCGAAACGATCAACCGCAAAGGCGGTAACCACGAAGAACAGGTCATCCTCGATACCTTGAAACGGATCCTGGACGAAGATAACAGCCGTTGGCACCGGGCAGTGGAAGAGATGAAAGGAATCTCGGAAGAGACCACCACCGGCGTACACCGTCTTTACCAGATGATGGAAAAGGGTGAGTTGCTGGTTCCCGCCATCAATGTGAATGATTCGGTCACCAAATCCAAATTCGACAACCTCTATGGCTGCCGCGAATCGCTGGCCGACGGGATCAAACGGGCTACCGATGTGATGATCGCCGGGAAAGTAGTCGTCGTCGCCGGATATGGCGATGTGGGCAAAGGCTGTTCTCACTCCATGCGCTCTTACGGTGCCCGGGTGATGGTGACAGAGATCGATCCGATCTGTGCCCTGCAGGCGGCGATGGAAGGCTTTGAAGTGACGACGATGGAAGAAGCGGTCAAAGAAGGGAATATCTTCGTGACCACCACCGGCAACCGCGACATTATCACGATCGAACACATGACGCAGATGCGCGATCAGGCGATCGTTTGCAATATCGGCCACTTCGATAACGAAATACAGGTAGACAAGCTGGTTCATTTCCCGAATATCAAACATACGAACATCAAACCGCAGGTGGATAAGTACACCTTCCCGACCGGAAACTCGATCTTCCTGTTGGCAGAAGGCCGCCTGGTCAATCTGGGTTGCGCCACGGGGCATCCTTCTTTTGTGATGAGCAACTCGTTCACCAACCAGGTATTGGCGCAGCTCGATCTGTGGACCATGCCTTACGAAACGGGTGTTTACCGCTTACCGAAGCGATTGGATGAAGAAGTGGCCCGCCTGCACCTCGAGCGTATCGGCGTGAAACTGACAAAGCTCACTTCCGAACAGGCCGACTACATCGGAGTTGCGGTGGATGGGCCTTATAAGGCGGAGCATTATCGTTATTAAAATAACGAATTATGAATTATGAATTATGAATTATGAGAAAGAAGAGGGAGCTCTATTCTTATAATTCATGCTTACTTCTCATAATTCATAATTCATAATTCATAATTTCTATGTTATTTCGAAGCAAAGCCCCCTTTCGTTTAGGCATCGCCGGTGGCGGGACGGATGTTTCGCCTTACTCGGATTTGTATGGAGGCGCGATACTGAACGTCACGGTCAACCTGTTTGCCTATGCGACGATCCGTCCGTTGGAAGAGGGGAAGATCCGGTTCGTTCATGTCGACGAAGGCATTACGGAGGAGTTTGATGCCGTTCCTTCTCTGCCGGCGGAAGGGCCGTTGGTCTTGCAGCGGGGCATCTATAACTCGATCGTGCAACGCTTCAACCACGGGCGGCCGCTGTCGTTCGAACTCACGACCTCCATGGACGTACCGTCGGGATCCGGCCTGGGCACCTCCTCGACCTTAGTGGTTGCCATCCTGGGTGCTTTTACCGAATGGATGAAACTTCCTCTCGGGAAATACGATCTGGCGCACTATGCTTATGAGATTGAACGCGTCGACCTCGGCATGGCCGGAGGCAAGCAAGATCAATATTCGGCCACTTTCGGCGGAGTGAACTTTATGGAGTTCCTGGCCGGCGATAAAGTGATTGTCAATCCGCTCCGGATCAGCAACGATATCCTGTACGAATGGGCGATGAACACCCTTCTTTTCTACAGTAACCTCTCCCGCAGCTCCTCCCGTATCATCGAAGAGCAGGTAGAGAACGTGCGCCAGCAGAAAGAAGAGGCGCTCGAGGCGATGCACAAAGTGAAAGAAGAGGCTTTCCGCATGAAGAACTGCCTGTTGAGAGAGGAACTCTGGGAACTGGGCAAGGCACTGAACACCAGCTGGGAGAACAAGAAGAAAATGGCCCGGCACATTTCGAACGATACAATAGATAAGATATACGATACGGCCATCGGCCAGGGCGCGCTGGGCGGCAAGATCTCCGGAGCCGGCGGCGGCGGATTCATGTTTTTCTACTGCCCCGGCAACAGTAGCTACCCCGTGGCCCGCGCATTGACCGACCTGGGTGTCGGCAAACTGCATTCGTTTGAATTTTGCAAGAAAGGATTAATGACATGGACGGTAAAAGAACCCTAAAAGAAAGACTCGAACAGCATCAGACCCTGATGCAAAAGCTCCTGAACGATCCCCGGTTGCAAGAATCTGTCCTTGCCGCAGCCGAATGGATGATTAAAGCTTTCCGGCAAGGCAAGAAAATCTACTTCTGCGGCAACGGCGGAAGCGCGGCCGACGCGCAACACCTGGCGGCGGAGTTCTCCGGCAAGTTCTATCTGGACCGCGAAGTCCTACCCGCCGAAGCATTGCATTACAACACCTCGTACCTGACCGCAGTCGCCAACGATTATTCCTTCGAGATCGTTTATGCCCGCCTGATGGAAGGATTGGGGAAAAAGGGAGACCTCCTGATCGGATTGTCTACTTCCGGCAACTCCCCCAATATCGTCAAAGCCTTTGAGGTCTGCCGGGAGAAAGGGATCAAAACGATCGGTTTCACCGGTGAAAGTGGCGGGAAACTGAAAGCCTTTTCCGATCTCTTGATCGCCATCCCCTCGACGGACACGCCCCGTGTGCAGGAAGCGCATATCACGATCGGGCATATTCTCTGTGAGATTGTCGAAGCGACCCTTTTCAAGGCAGATTGAGATGGAAGCGATCATCTTAGCCGGAGGAATGGGCACCCGCCTGCAAGCGGTAGTCAGAGAGCTGCCCAAAGCCATGGCGCCTGTCGCCGGGCGGCCTTTCCTTTATTATCTTTTGGAGACGCTCGAAGCGGCAGGTTTCGATCATGTGATCCTGGCCGTCGGCTACCGCCACGAAGTGATCGAGGAATGGCTGTCGGCCTTCTCCACCCGGATGCGTATCTCCCTGGTGGTCGAAGAAGAACCGCTGGGTACCGGAGGAGCCGCCAGGCTTTCCCTCTGTCAGGCGGAACAACCGGATGTTTTTATCCTCAACGGCGACACTTTCTTCCCGGTCGATTACGCGGCGATGCTCGTTTCCCACCGGGAGATGGGAGCCGAAGCCACGCTTGCGCTGAAAGAGATGCGGTCGGCCACCCGCTACGGGTTGGTCGAACTCCACAACGACGCCCATATCGCCCGTTTCCGGGAAAAGCAAACCGGCGAAAGCGGCCTGATCAACGGAGGAGTCTACCTCATCCGCCGGGAAGCGTTGAGACACTACCCCGATCGGTTCTCGCTGGAGAAAGATTACTTCGAAGCAGTGGTCGGATCAAAGAAACTCGCCGGATTCCTTTCCGGGCGTTACTTCCTCGATATCGGTATTCCCGAAGATTACGAACAGGCCCGGAAAGATTTTGCGGATGGAAAGTACAAAACCTTTTGATACGCTCTTTCTCGACCGCGATGGGGTGATCAACGTACATCGTCCGGGCGACTATGTCAAGTCCGTTTCCGAATTTGTCTTTGCCGAAGGGGCGTTGCAGGCGCTTGCCGTACTCTCCCGGCTCTTCCGCCGCCTGATTGTGGTGACCAATCAGCGGGGTGTCGGCCGGGGACTCATGAACCGGCAGGCTCTCGACGAGATCCACAGCTATATGCTGCAACAAATTGAAAACCATCACGGAAAGATCGACAAAATATACTGTTGCACCGAAACAGACGAGAGCCATCCCGACCGCAAACCCAATCCCGGCATGATTCATCAGGCCTTACGCGACTTCCCCGAGATCGATCCGGCAAACGCTTGGCTCGCCGGCGACAGTCTGACCGATATGCAATTGGCCGCACGCGCCGGAATCAAAGGTGTCCTGATCGGTAGTCGCTATACGGCCGAAGAAATTAAACCCACGCCGGTCTATCTTTCCTGCAAGGATTTATTTACTTTTGCAAAGAAACTGCAAACACCATGAAGATCGCCATCCTTTCTCCCTTTTATCCCTACCGCGGAGGCATAGCCCAGTTCAGCGCAATGCTTTATACCACGTTGGAGAAAGAAGGACACGAGGTGAAAGCTTTTAATTTCAAAAGATTATACCCGGATCTCCTCTTTCCCGGGAAAACGCAGTACGTAGAAGAAGGCGATCAGGCGATCCCTGTCCCGAGTGAACGCCTGTTAGACAGTATCGATCCTTTCTCTTATGGGCGGACCGTAAAAGCCCTGAAGTCTTTCCAGCCGGATGTGTTGATTATCGCCTATTGGATGTCGTTCTTTGCGCCCGCTTACGCACATATTGCTCACCGGATGAAAAAGCATTGCCGGGTGATCACACTGATCCATAACGCGATCCCACACGAACCCCGTTTCTTCGACCGTCCGTTGGCCTCCCTGTTGTTCAAACAGAGCTACGGCTTTGTGGTGATGAGCCGGACCGTAGAAGAGGACCTGTTGAAACTACGTCCGCAGGCCCACTACATCAACAATCCGCATCCGTTGTACAACCATTTCGGAAATAGAATAGACAAAACAGAAGCCTGCCGCCGCCTCTCCCTCCTGCCGGGCAAACGCACGTTGCTTTTCTTCGGCCTGATCCGGGATTACAAAGGAGTAGACCTATTGATCCAAGCCATGGACGAACTGGACGATACGTATCAGTTGGTGATTGCCGGCGAAGCGTACGGTAGCTTTGATAAATACCAGGCGTTGATCGATCAGTCGGCTGCCCGCGACAGGATCCGGGTATATAACCGGTATATCAGCGACGAGGAGATCCCCACGTTTTTCTCTGCCGCCGATGCCCTGATCCTCCCTTATCGCTCGGCTACGCAGAGCGGCGTCGTCTCGGTCGCCTATCATTACGATCTTCCGATGGTCGCCACTCCCGTGGGTGATTTCCCGCAAAGCATCGGCTTGCCGCAGACCGGGATTGTCGTCTCCGACATCTCTTCACAAGCCCTTGCCAAAGGAATAAACGAATTATTCACTCCGGCAAATCAAACGCTCTTCCCGGCGAATATCATCCGGGAGAAAACGGCCCTTTCCTGGGAAACCTTAACCGAGAAATTGATACATCTCAGTGCCGAATAAGTATAATTTGGAGCGTTTTTTGTATATGCCTTTCCCCTTTTTATTGTTTGAAGGCTGTGAAACCGTTGTTCGACAGCTATCGAACAGCTGTTTGACAGCTATCAAACAGTTGTTTCACAGCTGTCAAACAATAAAAGGCGGGTTACTTTTTCCTTTTTTCCCAGACCGAATAAACAATCGCAGCCAGGACGAATAAAAGAATCAGGAAGGAGCTATACACCCCGACCTGGGTTGCAACGATATAACCCTTGGGTCGGAATTCAAAAACGATCTCATGCGCACCGGCAGGCACACGCATGGCGCGAAGTGTCCAGTCGGCACGGAAATGGGAAGCCGGTTGCCCGTCGATCGTCGCTGTCCATCCCGGTTGGTAATAGATTTCGGAGAAAACGGCCAGTTGCTCCGCAATAGCGTTTGATCGATACGTCAATTTATTCGGCCGGTAACTGATTAATTCGATACTTGAAACGGAATCCCTCGGCGCGGGAGTGAAGCCTTCCAGTTCGCCGGCAAAACGTTTATCGACCACTGCCGTTCGCAAAGGATTGATCGTATGCAACGCTTCGATTTCCGCATCCGCATTCTCGACGACTTTCAGATCGGCCACAAACCAGGCATTGCCGAAAGCAAAAGGATTATAAACGGGAGGCGCTCCGGGATTGTAAATCACATAACGGGTATTCAGCATGTTCAATGACGGCGTATGCAGGAACACTTCCTGAAGCGTCTGCATCGTCACCTGCTCGCCCTGGAAAGCCTGGATGATACGCCCCAGTTCGGGCATCAGGCGGTGGTCGATCAGTTCCTGATAACGGCGAAGCTTCACCGCATGGTAGCCGCCCAGGGAGTGATGGAAATAAGACGTATTGGTTTCTTTGAACGGATTGTTCAGGTTGATCACCCGGTAGGAAAGATCCGTGTCTTTAAGGATCTCCTGATTGGCTACAGAGGGCTGATAGACCCCAGCCGAAGGTTTTTCCTTGACAAAGCTATCCGCATTCAGGTAACGTTTGTCAACAGCCCAGAGATCGGCCAGCGTCAATACGGCGATACCGGCACAAACCACCAGCGACACCGTCTTTTTGTTCTTTGCCTTGAGATAAAGAAACACCAGTCCGGCCGTCAACAGGACGAACATCAGCGAACGGAAAGCATCCGACGAAGCCAAGGCGGCCCGGTCGGCCAACAAACCGGTATAGAACGGTTGACCGGCGAATTGGGCGTCGTAATTCTCGGACTGGAAGCTCAACAGGGCCGTCGGCGCCAGCCAGATAACGAGGCAAAGCCCGCCGGTAATGCCCAGGGCGGTAAAGAATCCCTGCTTCAACCGCTTGGGATCGACCGCATCGGAGAGTATTTCTTTCAATCCCCAGAGTCCGATGATCGGCAAGATCATGCCCGGGATCACCAAGGCAGTCTCCGGCGTACGGAATTTATTGTACATCGGCAGGTAATGGAACAGGAAATCGTTGAACCACGCCATATTCCTTCCCAGCGCCATAAAAGTCAGTAACAGGGCACCGGCAAACAACCACCATTTCATCGGATTGCGGATCACAAACAGACCCAGGACGAAGAGGAAACAAATGCCTGCCCCGTAATACATCGGACCCGAAGTGAACGGCTTATCTCCCCAGTAGGTCGGTGCCTGTACCTCTTTGCCAACCTGGTAACCATTGGCACGCAGGAAGCGGGCATATTCGGAGTCGCTGTCCAATTTACCACCGCTCGACCCACCGTAGACGTTCGGGATCAACATCGTCAGTAATTCACCCTTACCATAGCTCCATTGAAAAGCATACTCTTTGTCCAATCCGGAAGAGATCTTCTCGTCGCCGGCAGAAGCAGTCGTCAGTTCCGTGGCCCCACGGATAGAACTCTTGCCCCAATCCCATTGCACGTACAGGTTGCGGGCATTGGGCAAGACAGCCAGCACCACACAAACCGCCATAACGGCCGTAACGAGTCCCAACTCCTTATATGCTTTCATTCGGATTCGCCAAATCCCATAACCGAGATAGACGAAGAAACAGAGAAGCGCCAGGTAATAGGTGATCTGCATGTGGAAGTTGCTAACCGACAAGGCAACGCCAAGAAGGAAAAGGATAGTTCCCCACAGGTAGTTGCGTTTGAACAACAAAGCCATGCCCGCAAGGGTAAGCGGCATATAAGCCATCACATAAGCCTTGGTTACATGCCCGGCAGGGATGATCAGGATATTGTAAGAGGCAAAAGCAAACGCAATGGCACCGGCCAAGGCCAGCCACCAGTTTACACCCATCACACACATCAGGATATAGAAACAGATCAAACCGGTCAATACCATACCGGCGTACAGGTATCCGATACTTTTCGTCGGTTTCTCGATCACATCAAAGCCAGGCAGGTTGGGAGCCGGACTACCATAACCCGAAATATAAGGCATCCCACCGAATGCGGCGTCCGACCAGACACTGAACTCTCCGGGTTCGGCCGTTTCTTCATAGGCTTTCATCTGGCTGTCGCCCATGCCTTCGGCAAAGATCATATCACTCTGATGTAACACCTTACCGTCAATGATCGCCGGGGCGAAATAGGTGACCACCAATCCTAAAAACACAACGATGGCGGCAAGGTGCTTGCCCCATCCCTTTATCTTATCCTGCATCATATCCATTTTCAATTAACAATTATCTAACAACGTTCGCTTAGCGGAGCGTAAAGCAATGATCAGACTCTCCCTTTCAACCCTTTCGCCGCATAAAAGCGGATGGCAAACCAGCCATGCAACAACAGGGTACTTACCGGGCCATAATACTTCGTCATGATCGCATACCGCTCCTTCAAAGAGGCTTTCCGCTGCACAGTACTTAAGCCTTCCTCCAGGAAATCGGAGAGAATCATTCGGGTGTTCTTTATTCCTTTCGCCTTCTTCAGGCATTGAATGCACCAATCGTAGTCGGCGACCAACTTATACGTCGTATCATAGGACGGAGCGATCTCCCGCCGGGCGATGAACGATTGGTGGCACACCAACATACCCATCCGGAAGCTCTTCCAAGTCAACCGCCGGGGCGGGCGCAGGCGGCGCAAGCCTAAAGAGTTCCCCTCCGCATCTACGATCTGCGTATCGCCGTAGATTACGTCCGGCAAAGATACGCTCTTTTTCAACGAGGCCGTTATCTCCTGCAAGGTATTTGCCGTATGCAGACAGTCGCCGGCATTGAGAAACAGGACATAGTCGCCCGTTGCCCGGCGAAGTCCCTTGTTCATGGCATCGTAAAGGCCGCGGTCGGGCTCACTGATCCAATAGGCAATGCCCGATTGGTATTGTTCGATCAGTTCTACCGTGCCATCGGTCGATCCACCGTCGATAATCAGGTATTCCACGTGCGGATACGACTGGCGCAGGACGCTGAGAAGGGTCCGCTCCAACCATTGGGCGGCGTTGTAGGTGACGGTAATGATAGAAAAGACTGGTGTTGACATCTTATAACTTCTTTTTCAATAACGCTTCATAGAGATTCATATACCGGCCGGCGACCACCGCTTCGCTGTAACTGCGTTCCACTTTCTCCAGGCAAGCCGAAGATAAAGTTTTCGCTTCCCGGTTTTCCAATACCCACAATATGCCGGCGGCCAGATCTTTCGGGTCTTTATACCGGGCGACATAGCCATTCGCCTGGTGATCGATCATCTCCGGAATGCCCCCGGTATCAAAGCCGACGCAAGGTGTGCCGCAAGCCATCGCTTCCATAATCGTATTGGGCAGGTTATCCTCCAGGGAGGGGCTCACAAACAGATTGGCACCGGCATACGCCATGACTTTCTTCCGATCTTCAGAGATATAACCCAATTCATTCACCGGGAAAGAGAAAGCGTTGATCAATTCATCCGAACCACTTCCCATTAAAACCACTTCGATCGGGAGCGTGGTGGTCTCTTTTAAGATCCGGCAAGCTTCCAACAGGTAATTGGCGCCCTTCCGGTCGTCCGACAACTTCGCCGCCGCAAAAAGAATCAGGCATTTATGCACAGGCAAAGCAAAAGATTCCCGCGCCTGCGCCCGGTCGATCGGTTGAAAGACATCCCGGTCGATCGGATTAGGGATGGAGTGGAATGCGGCTTGCCGCAATAAGGCACTCCGTTGGGCCTGCTCCGTGATCCACCGGCTACATCCGACAAAAGCAACCTTCGCCAAAGCGAGAGATTGCTTCTGCCGGAACACCGCCCGCGCCAGATCCCATAACGGTCGATCCACAAGTTTCGGACAGTGGTAGCATTCCAGTTCAAACTTCTCACAAGTCCCGGGATAATGGCAGATAGCCGTTGCCGGCCAGAGATCATGCAATGTCCAGACCACCGGTTTACCGGTATCGATCAACGCCTGAATATCATCAAGGGAAAGAAAGCCCTGATTGATCCAGTGCAGATGAATCACATCCGCCTCTTGCACCAATGGATGCCGGCTGATATCCGTTCCCGTATTGGCAATGGATACCTGAAACAGGTTCTTCCGCTTGCCTTTGTTGCAACAAAAGATTATCAACCGCTCCCACAGGAAGCGCCACCGGTTCTTTTGCTTTTCCAGCCAGGAGCCCCGATCAACGGCATACACCTCCGCCGCCCGGCTACTCCGATCCCGCACCAGAAAAGCCGCCTCAACCCCTTGCTTACGCAAAGCCTTCAATAAACGGTTGGCAGCCACAGCGGCGCCACCGGTTCGTTCGGAGGTATTTACTATCAATATCTTCATCTTACCAAATTCTCCATGACGGCATATCTACAGCATACACTTTGTCTTGCTTCATTCGCATACCCAGGTACATCCCTGGATTGGAAGAAAACGTACCGATAAAGAGAGAAGCTCCGGCCAGGATATCCATCGAAGCAAAAAGCTTAATCAGTTTATTGCGCTTCATCTCCGCACTTTCTTCCACGAACTTTTCATGGAAATAACCTCTTTCATCTGTATCACATAACGTATGAAAAGTCCATTCCGGATAGTGTTGCCTGAGTTTCTCGATGATGGAATAATCATCCGTCAGTACAAATGTATCTCTTATCCCGGATAATGCCTCTGCTTTCTTGATATAAATATCAACGGCTAAAAGATCAGCCTCTTCAGACTTATCGCCGCCCCGTATATGCAAACCGATATATTGCTCGGGCAGGTTGTTTCTCTTTTTATAATGATCAACGGCAATTTCTGTCTCTTCATTGTAACGCCAGGTCAATTCAATCAATCGGGCACAAGCATCCTGCAGGTTACCTTCTATCCCTAACTCCGGGATATGGTAGTGCTTTCGGGGAGAAACATCCCGGCATTTCCCAAAAACATCCTGTGTGTACAACTGTTTTTTGAAAAATAAGAAATAAGGAATAAAACTACGGAAAGCGGACTTCTGTCCTTTGAATAGGCGCTTCAGTGCAAAGCGCCAGTTGGCCGTTCGATAATGCACTTTCCCTGTTTCAGTATGATCTTCCGCGCAAAAAGGTTTGAAAAACCCCGTCCAGCCATTTTCCTTATCAAAGTTTGCATCTTTTGAATACAACTTGAATTGGATCTTATGATCCAGACAATAGAGCATAGCCAGGATCATATTATTGTATTCGGAAAAGAAACCGGCTTCCAGTCCAATCCGATATACGAGTTGCCGACTAAATTGGGCATTCAACTGTTCGTACTTCTTTGCCAGTGTCTCTCTCATTTTCTATGATAAGCTTTTATTCGCTTCTTCAACTAATCCGTTTAACTGTATGATATGATCTTTGTACAAGTCATACAGTTGCCTTTTATTCCTTTGTTCCTGTGTCCGGGTGAACTCGTTATTCCAGATACGCATACCTCCGGCCATCAACGAACGGAAACCGGCGTTATACCATCCTACTTTCAAGCCGGAAAGCCATGCCCGCAGGCAAAGCTCCGTATCATCACACTGGAAAGGAGCAAAAGAGAACCTTATGTGCTTCAGGTGCTGCATATACAGCGGTTTGTGAATGAACATCGGCGCACGGTTTACGGCGTGTACGAACAGAAATTCCTTTTCGCTGATATCCTTGTTTTTATAAAGATCGGCAACCCCCCACTTTTCTTCTTCATAGATCGTAAAGTCAAGTCCGTTAAAGCCACCCAGAATAGCCATATCGGGATATTGCCGGAAGTAAGCGATCGCTTTATCGACCCAATCCAGGCCGACAATCTCATCATCGTCTTGCAACAGGACAAGATAGGTGCCGTTGGCAAAACGAATGGCCTTGTCGTACATCACATTCTCGTATAAGTCATTCGCGCGGATCAGAAACTCATTGGCTCCATCCAGGAAATTGACCAATCGCTTCGTATGATCGGGTGTAGAACCGTCGTCCATCACAATAATCTCCGCTTTCGGGTATTTCCGGAGTTGCTTTACGGTATGAATCACACTGTTGCTTTTATTATGCGACTGGATAATAAAACTGATATCCGGCGTATTGTTATATCCTTTGGCCAACCAGCCTTCGTAACTCTTTTGCTTCTTGACCCGCGTTCTTTTGGCCAAAGCCCAATATACTTTCTCCAGGAGCAATTTCACTTTCATCTTTGTTTCATTTAATAAAGTTTGAGGAAATAACGCGCCAAGCGTTTATAAGAAAAGAACTTCTTACGGGTAGTCAACCGGTCGATCTCCTGATCCGGCAAGATATAACGCGGATGATTCAAGGGGAAAGAGATCGGACTGGCTTCGACATACGCTGTTTTATTCTTCCGGGAGTTAGCCGTATGTGTTGCATTGGGCGACTCCAATCCGATATTGGTCACCAGATTGACCGCCGGATAAACGGATAATTGATTTTGCGTGCGGAGAGTCAAGAGATACTGTACATCCCAGGTATTGATCCCGTTCTTCCCTTTCAATGTATCGGAGATAAAAGAAGAGAAATAGATCTCGTCCCGCAAATTCAGGAATAATGATTTGCGCTTTCTTCGCTCTCTTTGCGCTTCCGACCAATAAGGGAAATCCACCCGGTAGTTCTTCCATACCCGCCGCCAGGAAGCCCATCCCCAGATATGCGTAAAAGAACAAAAGTCATAGCTCAGCCCATCTTTTATGATGCCCGGGAAGAAGTTATTCCCACCGATATGGCCAATGCGTTCATCGTCTTTATAACGAATAAGCAACTCTTCGCAAAACGGGAAGAACGAAAGATCGGGCAAACAATCGTCTTCCAGGATCACGCCATATTCTTCCTGTTCGAAAAACCAGGTGATGGCTTCCGAAACAGCTACCTTACAGCCCAGGTTCTTCTCCCGGTATAATGTCTTCAATTCGCAAGGCCAGTCGATACCTTCGATAATTGCCCGGGTCTGCCGGCAACGTTCGGCCTCTTCCGGCCGCCCTTCCCGAGCCGCGTCAGCCGCCACATACAACCGGGCCGGCTTGATCTGCCGGATACGTTCGAACACCTCCCGGGTGGTATCCGGCCGGCTGAAGATCAGGAACAGAATAGGGATATTGTATTGTTTCATATTTTAACTTTCAATAGATAAAACTTCAAAGGGTACATTCGAGATTTTCGCTGCTACTAAAGAGAATGTACTGGCTAATGAGCCGTATACTTTCTCTGTTTCCGATAGGGTGTACATTTCAACTAATGCATCAAAGATACCCTCTTCCGTGTCTCTTCGCACTTTATCAAACGATGTGAGAATAGAATCTCCAAAACATTCTTTCAATCTCCTCTTTTCCTCGTAAGAGTCAGAGGCTACATAGAATTTGGTGTTTTTATCTAAAGCAAGCTCCTCCTCTATCTTAGCGATAAATAACGACAAAGGACTGTTCAGGGTTGGGGCAGAATGATCCCCTCGCCGGATATGAAGGCCTATCACCCGGCTATTCCCCAATGATAAGACCTGTTTCCTTATTCTATCTTGTATGAGCGGCTGGGGTTGCAAAATATTCAACATCCCGGGACGTTCGTAGAACAACTGGAAATGCACCAGATAAACCGAATCGTAAGAGTTCATAACCGACTGCAAATCCGTCGAGCTAAACCCAGCATAGATCTCTTTCTCATATATCCTCTTGTCGAAAGCCGCCTTCTGCCAGAGATAAGGAATCCATAGATTACGTTTACGCGGACGGTCGAAACGGTAATCCCATATTTTGGCATCTATCACCTCGACGTTTTCAATGGTCGGCGAGAGATTGAACAAGGAATGGAAATCAGCACCCATACCCCAATCCTTGAACCATACAACCTTTAGCCGCACCTGGTTTTCCCTGCAGAAGCCAATGGCCGAGGTGATAGCCAGCATCCGATTGGCTAATCCACCGATGGGAACTAATGTCAACTGTTTCATTTTCTTTTCTTTTTCAATAAGAAATCAACACTCTCTTTAAACATCACCGAATTTGTTAGTTTCATAATCGTCACATACAAAATAACTGCAACGCCTATTTTACAAATAAGTAAAAGATATATATTTTGAATCGGCAATGTAATCAGGCAAGTGGCAAACAATACCAATAAGGTAACGCCCATGTAGGGGAATATATCTTTTACAACATGCCAGATCTTTAATCCGATCAAACCATGGACATAATAATGCCAAACCAACAACCAGATCATATTAATCAGGATGAAGGCAATCACCATGACGAGGATGCCATACCGATACAAGAACAACAGAGTCAGAAGCTGCACGAGACCAATAACAAGGGTATTTATCAGGTATATATTTGACTTCCCGTGCGCAATAACCAACTGCGTATAGGTTGTGTAAATCGGGAGGAAAGCACCCCAGACACACAATAATTGCATGATCGAGATACTGTTCATCCATTTATCCGTGATAAGGATAACGATCAGTTCCGGAGCAACGAAAGCTAATCCGAATAGTGCGGGGAAAGAGATAAAAGCGATAAAACGTAACATTTTCCGGAAGATATGCCGTTGCCGGTCCCGATTATCATTTGCTTCTACCAATACCGGTTGTGCCACACTTTGCAGGATCTCATTTACAAACGAGGAACCCAGGGTTGACCATTTATTTCCCTGGGTATAATCGCCCACCTCATGTTTGGTGTAAAATCTTCCAAGAAGGGTGGTGAGGATATTATTATTCACCTGCGTAACAAAGCCGGTCAGTACTAATTTGATGCTGAACGGAAACATCTCTTTTATCGGTGCGAAATTGAAATGTAGCGAAGGCCTCCAGGCAGCATAATACCAACGCAATGCCGTTGCGACTATTCCATAAGCAACCGTTTGCCATACCAGTCCCCAATATTTATATCCATTCAGAATCAACACTACCCCTAATAAATTTGAAAGGAGCAGGGCCAGCACGTCGATCTTTGCCCTTTCTTTCATTTGCATCTTTTTAAGGAGTAAGGCATTATGCACAATCCCCATACTCCCTATCCAGAACCAGAGGAACAACACACGAGATAATGCCACCAATTCAGGCTCTTTAAAGAAAAGAGCAATCAGAGGCGCACAGAAGAAAAAGAGAAGATAAAGAAGTGAACTGGCGCCAAAGCAAAACCAAAATACCGCATTATAATCTTCATGTTTGATCTCTTTCCGGTTGATCAACGCGGCAGTAAAACCGCCTTCCTGGATCGTTGAGGCCACCCCCATAAAAATAGACAAGACCCCCACCATGCCATAGTCATCCTGAGTCAGGATACGCGCAAAGATAATCCCAAACAGAGCCGATAGGATCTGCCGCAAGCCACTGCTTATCCCGCCCCAATAAAGGCCTTTTGCTGTTTTTTCTTTGAGTGATAAATTAGTCATATTTACCTTTTTGTCATACGCCTCTTCAACGGAAGTATGCAAAACGTTTCTACTTTTAGATACAAAGGTAAGCCTCCAATCATATAATTGAGTAAAAACAATTTTATTCTATTCCCAATTTTGCGTGTTTTCCATAAGGCTTCTTGAAGGTCTTTATTCTCTTGGAGTTCCCGGTGTAGCATCTTACGATCTTCCTTTTTCAGAAAGAGTGTGTTTAAAAGAAAAAGGGCAAATGTACTATCCAAATGTCCTTGCATAAAAGTAAACCACTTGTTGTCTGTGGAGCGATACTTTTTCTGGAGGTCTGATATGGCACACGAAAGGCGATAAAAGTCATAACACTTATCTTTACTAAATAGATGTGTCATGGAAGCTGGGTTTTGCCAGTAATAGTAAACGATACTATCAATATAGGTAATGCTTGTAACAAAGGGGAATAACTTCGCGATCCACTCATTGTCTTCGAAATAAATATTTTCAAGAAAGAACAAATGATGTTTTAGTAGAAACTCCCTACGGAAAAGATAGGCCCATATAGTGACAACCATAGTGCTCCTTGCTATATCCTCGAAAGCCACGCAAGGTAATTTGTTCAAGGTGTTATTTTCATATTCAGCAGAGTAAAAGCCCGCGAACTGAACAACATCTTCTTTAAATCCTCTCAGCTTGCTCAAACAATTCTTCTCTATCCAATCATCGGCATCGATAAACCAGACATACTCGCCACGAGCTGCTTTTAGTCCTGTATTACGAGCTCCTCCTGCACGTTTATTTTCCTGGTTTATGACGATTATATTTGTGTATTGTTCGGCATATTTTTCCAGGATAGTTGGGCTCCCGTCCGTAGATCCATCATTGACGAGGATAATCTCATAATCAGAAGAAGCAATATCTTGATCTAAGCAACTATTGATGCATTGCTCCAAGTATTTTTCTACGTTATAAACCGGGATTATAATAGATAGGTACATTTTACGTCTTTCATTGATTATTTATGTGCATAAACCCTCTCAATAATATCCACCACCTTCATCCCTTCCAATACGTTGGTAGTGATGGTTTCTGTGGAGTGGCCGGAGAGGACGTTGACGACGTTGCGGATTACAAAGTTGTGATTCTGAGCGGAGCCTTTGTAGGGGCCGTAGTCGTTGCCGGGATTCGTTGGTGCCAGATCAGGCATTTCGTAATCCTTGACATGGCAGTATTCCACTTCGTTCATATATTGTCCACCGATCTTGACGCTGCCGTTCTCGGCGACGATCAACAGGCTACTTTCCAGGTTTTTGTTCCATACCGCGGTGGAGTAACTGAGGCTACCCATACCTCCGTTCACAAATTCGAAATGGATCAGGCCGGAGTCTTCAAAATCGGTCAGATCCTTATGGTTGAAGTCGGCAAAACGGGCCTGGATGTTAGTAATATCGCCGAAGAGCCAGTACATGATATCGATGAAATGGGAGAACTGGGTGAAAAGCGTGCCGCCATCGAGCCGGGCATCACCATGCCAGCCGCCGGGTTTGTAATAGCGCTCGTCGCGGTTCCAGTAACAGTTGAGTTGCACCATATAGATCTGCCCCAACCGACCGGACTCCACCAGTTCTTTGATCCATACCGAAGGCGGGGAATACCGGTTTTGCATCACACAAAACACTTGTTTCTGGTATTTGAGTGAAGCAAACACTACTTTTTCCGCATCGGCGACGGTCAGCGCCATCGGTTTCTCCACAACGATATGATGTCCGGCTTCAATACCCTGGATAGCCATCTCCGCATGCAAACCATTGGGCGTGCAGATATTCAATACATCGAATGAAAGTTCCTCTTTCAACAGCTCTTCCAAAGAAGAGAAGAAAGGCACATCATAGGCTTCGATCCCCAAGTCCTCTTTCGGGCGTATATCGCAGAGCGCCACCAGTTCGGCACCAGCATCACGGGTGATCATCTCGGCATGACGTTTGCCGATATGGCCGCATCCTACCACGGCAAATCGTATCTTCATTTTATGCATAGCGGCATATTGTTTCAATGATATAATCTGTTTCATCGGGTGTCATCTCCGTATGGATCGGGATGGAGAGGACCGAGCGACATAAAGAAGTTGCCACCGGAATCGGCTGGGGAATACGCGCGAGCATCTTAAACGCCTGCTGTTCCTGCACCGTAAAAGGATAATACACCATGGATGGGATTCCGTTCTCCTGCAACCAGCGTTTCAGCTCGTCCCTTTTGCCTTCCGCCACGCGCAGGGTATATTGGTGGTACACATGTGTCGAATGGGGCGCTTTCGCCGGTAGCGAAAGAAAAGGAAGGTGGCGCAGTCCTTCGTCGTATCTTTGGGCGACCGCCTGCCGGTGGGCCGTGAATTCATCCAGGTATTTCAGTTTCACCAACAGGATAGCGGCCTGCAACGTATCCAAACGGGAGTTGCAACCGACCAGTTGGTGGTGGTATTTCCGTCCCTGCTCCTGTCCGTGATTGGCCATCTTCTGCATTTTTCCGGCCAAAACGGGGTCGGAAGTCATCATCGCTCCTCCATCGCCATAACAAGCCAGCGGTTTGGAAGGGAAGAAAGAGGTCGTTCCGATATGCCCGATCGTGCCCGCGTTTTTGACGGTTTCACCGGTGGTTTGGCAGGTTGCCCCGATGGATTGGGCATTGTCTTCGACGACATATAAGCGGTATTTCTTAGCCAGCTTCAGGATCGGTTCCATCGCCACACATTGGCCGAAGAGATGGACCACGATAATCGCCCGGGTCCGTTCGGTAATGGCCTGCTCGATCAGTGCTTCGTTGAGATTGAATGTCTCTGCATATACATCGACCAATACAGGTGTCAACCCCAACAACGCGATCACCTCCACCGCTGCGATATAGGTAAACGCCGGCACAATCACCTCATCGCCGGGTTTGAGATCTAACGCCATCAACGCGATCTGCAACGCATCCGTCCCATTCCCGCAAGGGATAAGGTGAGGCACCGACAGGTATTCACTCAACTGCGTGGCGAATGTTTTCACCTGCGGCCCGTTGATAAAAGCCGTCGAATCGATTACCGCTTGCATCGCCTGATCGATCTCCGGCTTTAACCGGAGATACTGACTATGCAAATCGACCATTTGTATCTTCTCTATCATAATATCATAAACAATAAACGTTTAATGATGAACGCTAAACAGAACAGTTCAATGCCTGCCCATTAACCGTTAATCATTAAACGTCAACTGTCCCTATTTATTTCACTTCGCTGCCCGGCTTCACCTCTTTCTGGGGCATGATGACTGCCAGGCTGCCGTCGGCGTTCTCGGCCGAGAGGATCATGCCTTCCGAGACGATGCCGCGCAGTTTGCGGGGAGCCAGGTTGGCGATGAAGCAGACTTGTTTGCCTACGAGATCTTCCGGTTGGTAGTATTGGGCGATGCCGGAGATGATTGTGCGTTTCTCCAGGCCGTCGTCGATGCGGAACTGCAACAGTTTGTCGGCTTTCGGCACCTTGATGCATTCCAATACCGTTCCCACACGAATATCCAGTTTGGTGAAGTCGTCGAACTCAATGTTCTGCCGGATCGGGTTGGCTTTGTAGTTCGCCTCTTCGTTGGCTTTCTTGGTATCCAATAGTTTCTGCACCTGAGCCTCCACGACGCTGTCTTCGATCTTTTCGAACAATAGTTCCGCCGTGCCCAACACATGACCGGCATCCAGTAGATCGGTCGCGCCCAAGCGCTCCCAGCCCAGGGGTTCGACATTCAGCATCCGGTTCAGTTTCTCCATACTGAACGGCAGGAAAGGTTCGAAAGCAATCGCCAGGTTCGCCGTGATCTGCAGAGAGATATTCAGGACCGTAGCGACCCGTTCCATATCGGTCTTGGCCAGCTTCCACGGTTCGGTATCCGCCAGGTACTTATTCCCGATACGCGCCAGCGTCATCGCTTCTTTCTGCGCGTCGCGGAAATGGTAGGTATCCAACAGGCGTTCCACATTCGCTTTGACATCGACAAACTCCTTTAAGGTTTCTTTGTCGTAGTCGGTCAGTTCGCTCAACGCAGGCACTTTGCCGTCGAAATACTTCGCGGTCAACACCAATGCCCGGTTCACAAAGTTCCCCAGGATGGCTACCAGTTCGTTGTTATTGCGTGCCTGGAAATCTTTCCAGGTAAAATCGTTATCTTTCGTCTCTGGCGCGTTGGCGGTCAAAGCATAACGCAATACATCCTGTTTGCCGGGGAATTCTTCCAGGTACTCGTGCAACCAAACGGCCCAGTTGCGTGACGTAGAGATCTTATCGCCTTCAAGGTTCAGGAATTCATTGGCCGGCACGTTCTCCGGCAGGTTGAATGTGCCTTCAGCCTTCAGCATAGTGGGGAACACGATGCAATGGAACACGATATTGTCTTTCCCGATGAAATGCACCATTTTCGTCTCCGGATCCTTCCACCACGTCTCCCAGGTATCGGGAAGCAATTCTTTCGTGTTGGAGATATAACCGATCGGCGCGTCGAACCAGACATACAACACCTTGCCTTCCGCTCCTTCCACCGGAACGGGAATGCCCCAATCCAGGTCGCGGCTCACGGCACGCGGCTGCAGGCCCATATCCAACCAGCTTTTGCACTGGCCGTACACGTTCGATTTCCATTCTTTATGGTCTTCCAGAATCCACTGGCGCAGGAAAGGTTCGTAGCGGTCCAACGGCAGATACCAATGTTTGGTCTCTTTCATCACCGGCACACTTCCGCTGATGGCCGATTTGGGGTTGATCAGATCGGTCGCGTTCAACGAAGTACCACAGGCTTCGCACTGGTCGCCATAGGCATTCTCATTCTTGCAATGCGGGCAGGTACCCGTGATATAGCGGTCGGCCAGGAATTGCTTGGCCTCTTCATCGTAATACTGTTCCGACGTTTTCTCCACAAACTCCCCTTTATCATAGAGCTTACGGAAAAAGTCGGAAGCCACCTGCCGGTGCGTCTCCGAGGTTGTCCGCGAATAGATATCGAACGTAATGCCCAGGTCTTCAAAAGATTTCTTGATGATATAATGATAACGGTCGACGATATCCTGAGGCGTCACCCCTTCTTTTTTCGCCCGCAGCGTGATAGGCACTCCATGTTCGTCGGAGCCTCCGATCAACAATACCTCTTCCCCTTTCAGGCGAAGGTAGCGTGCGTAAATATCCGCCGGAATATACACCCCGGCCAGGTGACCGATATGTACCGGCCCGTTAGCATACGGCAAAGCCGTCGTTATCAGCGTTCTTTTGAATTGCTTTTCCATCCTTTATTTTCTTGAGTTTAGCCTACAAAAGTACGAAAAAGCATAGATACTTGCAACCTTTTGATATGCCCTTCTACGCTCGGCTTTTGTGATCTTTGAGGCAAGCTTGCTTCTGCACTCGACTTTCTTTATCTTTGATTCCATAAATGGAATCGAAGATAGGATGCGTCTCAACATAGTCAAGCAAGCTTGCCTCTGTGTTCGACTTTCACTATCTTTGTCGGGCATTTCGGGAAAGGGATGCGGAATATCAAATTAAAAAAGAAAAGAAGATGATTACATCAGACCAACTACAGAATGTGTTGGAGCGCGAGCAAGCGCTGAGGGGGTTCCTTTGACATCGATGGGAAGACCATCCAGTTAGAAGAAGAAGAACTTCGTACCCAAGACCCTACCTTCTGGGAAGATGCCCCACGGGCGGAAGCGCAGATGAAGGTGGTGAAAGAACTCAAGAAGTGGATTGAACTCTACAAAGAGGTCAAAGCGGCTGCCGAAGAGGTGGAGCTGGCCTATGAGTATGTCAAAGAAGGCATTGCCTCGGAAGAAGAGGTGGATGTGGCGTATAAAAACGCCTTGGAATTGATCGAGAACCTCGAATTCCGAAATATGCTGCGGCAGGAAGCCGACCAGATGAGTTGTATCCTGAAGATCAACTCCGGTGCCGGTGGAACGGAGAGCCAGGACTGGGCGTCGATGCTCATGCGTATGTATATGCGCTGGGCGGAATCGAACAATTATAAGGTAACGATCAACACCCTGCAGGAAGGCGATGAAGCAGGCATCAAGAGTGTGACCATGCAGATCGAAGGCGACTATGCCTACGGCTACCTCAAGGGGGAGAATGGCGTGCATCGCCTGGTGCGTGTCTCGCCTTACAATGCGCAAGGTAAACGTATGACTTCTTTTGCCTCTGTCTTTGCCACGCCGTTGGTAGACGATACGATCGAGATCGATATCAATCCGTCGGATTACACCTGGGATACCTTCCGCTCGGGAGGCGCCGGTGGGCAGAACGTGAACAAGGTAGAGACGGGGGTACGCCTGCGGTATAACTACAAAGACCCGGATACGGGCGAGACCCGTGAGATCCTGATCGAGAATACGGAGAGCCGTTCCCAATTGGGTAACCGCGAGAACGCGATGCGCCTGTTGCGTTCCATGCTCTACGATATGGAATTACAGCGTCGTCTGGCAGAACAGCAGAAGGTGGAAGCTGGCAAGAAGAAGATCGAATGGGGATCGCAGATCCGCTCGTATGTCTTCGACGACCGCCGGGTGAAAGACCACCGCACCAACTTCCAGACCTCGGATGTGAACGGGGTGATGGACGGAAAGATCGATGGCTTTATCAAAGCTTACCTGATGGAATTTGCCGGCACGGATACGGCGGAGAAATAATCTATTACACAATGAATGACCTTGAATATCTGTTAGTAGAGAGCACACAGTCGATCGCCCGCAGCAGCCTGCCGGTCGAGGCAAAACAGTCGCTTTATAAGCGGTTATACCTCTTTCACGTGGAGTATGAAGGAGAGATCGACCAGAGCTTCTGGTTCGATCCCGGACAGCAACCCCTTTTCGCCATCGAAGCGGTGGATCCTTCGGAGGATTATCCGCTCCTGGCAACGATACGGGAAGTATTGGAAGTGCTTGAAAAAGAGGAGAACTACCCCTTGTCCACCTTATGGTATCAAGCCATTCTGAAATACATCTTCTGCAACGCGGAAGAGGAAGACCGCGCGGATATCGATGCCTTGACGCCGTTTCTGTTTCGTGAAGAGATCTATGAGCAGCTGCAGGCCGACCGTTTCTTTATGGAAGGGCTGACGGCGGTGCAGCAGGAATGGGACGACCTGCCTCCTTTCTCCAAAGAGTGGCTGGCCGTTTTCCAGCGATGGGATATGGCCAGTTACCTCGATTCGGACGCGCTCATCAAACGGCTGATCCGTTTCTTCAGCGCGCGAAGATACCTGGACACCCAGGAGCTGGCCAAGCGCGCGCAGGTCTATTATCCCGGCCATGCCCTGATCCTTCTTTATGAATGTATCGCTGCCGTGATGCACTTGCAGGGACGCGGCGTTCGTGATCCGGAGACCTACGCCCCTTGGATTGAAAAGCTCACTGTCATTCAAAACCTGGATACCGGAAAGGAAGAGAATACCTATATGATCCAGACCCACGCCCGCTATTACCTGGCTATCGCCCGCATGATGACCGACGAGATCGAACAATCCGAAACCATCCTCCACGAACTGATCGACCGCTTCCAAATGCCCGGAGCGGAAGAACTGCTGGCGTTTGTTCTTTCTGCAAAAGCTACCACATAAAAGTTTTTACCCCGGTCTTCACCTTTCACCCGGTCGCCAGATCCCTGTATTGATCAGCCTTTCGGGTGAAAGGTCGAGGAATACCTTAAATGAACAACAAACCTTCCCGAAAAAGGCCGGCGGCCTTTTCTAAAACTCCGGCAGCCCTTTAAAAAAGGCCGGCAGCCTTTTGGAAAACCCTGCCGGCCTTTTTCGAGGACTCCCTCCTTTTGATACACCTGTCTTGGGGAGTTAGTCGGATTTTCGGGATGATCCCAGTTTATCTTCCCCAAGCTTTCACCCGAAACGCCGATCAATACAGGGATCTGGCGACCGGGTGAAAGGTGGAAGGGGGCTGTAAAACTTTTATGTGTAGCCTTCCCAAAATAAACATTGCACTTTGGTCGGCCAAAGCGCAATGTTTTTTCAACCAAAGTGCGATGTTTTTTCGCCCAAAGTGCGATGTTTTGGAAAGGGGGGCTGGCGGGTTTCAAATATTGTGAAATTGGAAGATTTTCCGGGGTAGCAAGTGGACTATCTTGGCTGGGGTTGACTCAAAAGTATCAGATATACGAACTAAGTGTCCCCGCCTGGTCAGGCGGGGGGGACCGCTGCTTGCAGCGGTGGGGTGGTTGTCTTTTCTGTCAAGAATCTGTACTTCAGTACGGTATGTATGTAAACAACCACTCCACCATCGCAAGCGATGGTCCCCCTCGCCTGACCAGGCGAGGACACAGAGATAGTATATCTTATACTTTTGGGTCAGCCCCGGGACCATCGCTTGCGATGGTGGGGCAGATCAAACTGCTCCACCACCGGCTACGCCGGCGGTCCCCCTCTTCTTATCCAAGAAGAGGAGCCAGGAATGTCCATTTGATATTATCCTGCACCTTCACATTCCCTTCCATGCGAATGGACTTCGCGGATTTCTAAGCCATTGAAAATGAATTGTTAATATCCTCTTCAGAAACTACCGGTAGTTTGCGCGCAAACTACCGGTAGTTTGGTGACAAAATATTAGTAGTTCGCGCGCAAAGTACCGGTAGTTTGAAAAATGGAGTTTTGGCGGGGTTTCAAATCGTTTGAGAAGTGAAGATTTACTTTCCGGGAAGAGGTTCCAGGATGCACATCGCCTCCATCAACATACAGCCCGACAGGTGCGGGGTGAGCGGCACATTCGCGCTGGAAGCAGGGGCCTGCCACCAGTGGCCGTCGAACAGCATGATATTCGGGTTTACCGCGTTCTCCGCCATCACGGTCGCGCAATGGGTGATGTATTTATGGAACTTCGTGCGGGTAGCCAGATCCAGATCGGGCTCGTTGATCAGGCGCACAAAGTAACGGAAGAAAATGCCGTGGAACAGGCCGCCGTCGCCACTGGTCGCGTCGGAAAGCACGCCTTTGTTTTTCGACATCTGATCGATCACGTAATTGCCGGCGTTAGCGGCTTCGGCGAGATATTGTTTATTCCCTGTAATCTTATAGAGTTCATGGGCTGCACCGATGAAAGTGCCCTGGTTGTAGGTGTAGATTGCCGAGCTGATCTCGCCCCGCCGGTTCATATTGTCGCCTACCCCGCCGGTTGCCGGGTTGTACAGGTGATCGCGCAGCCAGCCGTAGATCTTTATCGCCTCGTCTAAATAAGCCTGTTTGGGTTTCTTGCCCGGCGCGATAATCTCGTCGTACAGCTGATAGATACGGGCGGCGATAAGAGCGGCCGGACCGTTCGAGCAGGCGTTTTTCGATTTGCTGACATCCGTTTTCCAGGTGATCCCGCCTTTCCAGGGCTCTTCATTCTCCGGTCCCCAGGTCGGCCAGATCCAGTCGTTATACATCTGCTTGGCCTTCAGGAAATACTCTTCCCGCTGGGTGGTCTCGTACATCCGCAACTGCGCCAATACCATCCACTCCATATCATCGACGAACTCGTTCCACCACGGATCGATCTCTTTGCCGGAGAAGTTATACGCCGGAGCTCCTCGCCACCACAGCGGGTAAAGGTTCAGATATTGCTTCTCGCCCGTCCGTTTGTAGGCATCCACAATCACATCCATCGCGTGCGCCTGTGGCCAATAGTGGTTAGTCGTCATATTCGACAGATCACTGCCGTAATTGAAATAATAACGGTCGGGATACCCCTCGAAGTTCGCGCCCCAGAAATGCCTGATCAGCGCCTGAGTCATTCCGTTAGCCATTTTCTCCCAGTCGGGAGCCGTTTTATCGGCCGCCCCCGCAGAAAGGGAAAAGCCAATAACAAGCATACATAATAAGATCTTTTTCATGTAGTAGTTTATTAATTGTTTATAGATATAATCGCTTGTAGGCGATGTTTTTCATCCTATTAAGATTTGCAAAGATAGTGAAAGCCGAAGACAGAGGCAAGTGAAAGCCAAAGACAGAGGCAAGCTTACCGGGATTAGGCTTCTCAGAAAAGATTTTGTTTGTTGTTTCGTACGGAAAATATCCGTATATTTGTGTCGTAAAAGAGATAAACTATGGCAACAGCAACAGAACAGGCCCGATTTGATATCCGACTTTCCAAAGAACAGAAATTGTTTTTTGAGAGAGCCGCCGTGTTGGGCGATTACCGCAACTTAACGGACTTCATCGTGCAATCGGTACAGGAAAAAGCCAAAGAAATCGTCCGGGAACGTGAGCAGGTCCTTGCCTCGGAGCGCGACTGCAAACTGTTTTTCGATGCGATCACCCATCCTCAGGCTCCAAATGAAGCGTTACGTGAGGCAGCAGCTAAGTATAAATCACAATTCTCCCAATGAACCAACCGATTGAACTTCTTTCGAAGAAACACAAAAAGAAGGAGTTCGCCTGCGGAAAAGAGATATTGGATCATTATCTCCGTCATCAGGCAGGGCAGGATATGAAAAGGAAATTATCCGCTTGTTTTGTCTGGGAAGATAGGGAAACGGGGCTGATCCGGGGCTATTATACCTTGTCGAACAATCATATTCCATTGAATACGCTTCCGCTGAAGTGGAAGAAAAAATTGCCTTTGTCTTATACATCCATTCCGGTAACCCTGTTGGGACGTCTGGCTGTGGATACACGTTTCCGGGGGCAGGGAACCGGTTCAATCTTGTTGGTTGATGCCCTGAAGAGAAGTTATGAAGTGTCTGAAGTGATTGGTTCTTTTGGTGTGGTGGTCGATCCTTTAGATGAAGAGGCGGAACGCTTCTATACCTTGTTTGGCTTTCTCAAACTCCCCGATAGCGGAAAGATGTTTATGGCAATGCAAACGATCAAAATATTGATCACAGCGTTGGAGTAAGAAAAAAAAGAAGGGCACTTTCGGTTAGGAAACTGCCCTTCTTTTGTCTTGTATCTATCGCTTCGGAATATCAACCGACTTCTCCGCTTCGCCCAGCAGGTGTTGGGAGAAGTAATCGACCATGCGCCAGTAGAAGTACTCATCCATATCGCCGAATCCGTGACGTTGTGTCGGCAGCATCAGCATATCGAAGCGTTTGTTGGCGCGGATCAATGCTTCCACAACACGGGAAGTATTGCCCGGATGTACATTGTTGTCGATCTCACCGTGTACCAACAGGAGATGCCCTTTCAGCTGCTTGGCCAATTCCGGATTGCTCTTGATACTGTACACAAAGGTGGTATCGCCTTTCTCATTGACTTCCTCTTTCACGCCGTGATGGGTCTCACTCCACCAGCGGTTGTAAATCCGGTTGTCGTGGTTTCCGGCACAAGAGACGGCTACCTTGAAGAAGTCGGGCAACTGCATCAATGCCGCGGTCGACATAAAACCACCACCCGAATGGCCGTGGATCCCTACACGGTTGATATCAATAAATTTATGTTTGTCGGCCAACTGAATGATCGCTGCTTTCTGGTCTTCCAACCCGTAATCGCGCAGGTTGCCGTAGCCGTAGTTGTGATACCATTTCGACCGGCTGGGATGTCCGCCCCGGTTACCTACCGTGATCACGATAAAGCCGGCCTGTGCCAGGCGGTCGGTGCGCACGCTCATGCGGGTAAACGGATAATTGGTTCCTTCCACCTGTGGACCGGGATAGACATAGTCGATGATCGGATAGACCTTTGTCGAGTCAAAATTGAAAGGTTTATACATCACCCCGTACAGGTCCGTAATACCGTCTTTCGCTTTCACCTTGAAAGGTTCGGGGAACTGATAACCGGCGGCAAAGAGTTGAGAGAAATCGCTTTGTTCCAGATCCATCACCTTGCGTCCGGTAGCGTCGAGCAGGTCGGTCGCCGGGATTGTATTGACGCGTGAGTAGTTGTGCACGATAAACTGTGCGTTGTCGTCGATACGCGCCGTATGGAAGTAATCGCCGGGTGTGACCATCTGCAAGCCGCTGCCGTCGAGGTTGACCCGGTAAAGATGTTCGTAATAGGGATTCTCACCGCTCTCTTTCCCGTTGCCGGTGAAATAAACGATGCGGCGGGCTTCGTCGACCTTCACGATCTCGTCCACATGCCATGCGCCGGAGGTCAGGCGTTTCTTCAGGTTGCCCTTGTCGTCGTAGAGATAGAGGTGCGCCCAGCCGTCGCGTTCGCTCCAATGGATCAGTTCTTTGCCTCCGGCAAGAGCGGCCAATGGGCGTACTTCGATATAGGTGTTCATGCGTTCCTCGATCACCGGGCGGATCGTATCTTCACCCAGGGTGTACGAACAGATATCGACCCGATGCAGGTCACGACTCAAACGAGTCAGGAAGAAGCGATTGTTATCGCCCAACCAGCAGGAGGGCTGGTCTTTCATATCGCGCTGTTTCTGCAAGCGGGGCTGGCGTGCCAGCTGAATGGTCTGATCCTTAAAGGCGGCGGTGTTGATCTCTTTGTATGTATCGTTATTTAGATCGAAGAGGTAGAGGTGCTGGATAGGCGACTCTTTCTCACCCGGCATCTGATATTTATACGATTCGAGGGTAGGGCGGGGGTTGGCTGTCACATCGATCACCCAAAGCTCTTTGACGGCACGGCTGTCGGTCAGCGTGGTTGCGAAATGACGGCTGTCGGGCGACCAGACAATGCCTCCGGCGTACCGGCGTTTGCCGTTGCAGAGCGTATCCGTATTCAATAGGGTGCGGGGCTGTCCGAAACCAAAGTCTTTCACGCCCATGGTGGTCAGCTGAATCTCGGTGACGGTACTGTCTTTATCGTCTTTTTTCAGTTTCTCATAGTCTTCCCGTGACATCCGGTACAGGTTGAGATCCTTGGCATAGACCACAGTCTTTCCGTCGGGAGAGACCGAAGCCCAGTCGGGGTGTTCCGGATCTTTCTTTTTGTCTTTCAGGTGTGTCAGCTTCTGTGTCGGATAGTCGTACGAGAAGAAGAAGATTTCTTTTTCTCTCTTTTTACTTTTGTCGGTGGTATCTTTCGGCGCATCCTTTGAAGAGGTGATCTGGAAAGTGAATGAACGACCGTCTTCCTGTGCCTCCAGCTTCCGGATAGGCAGTTGTTGGGCGGTATACGGATCTTTCACGATCTCGGTCAGCTCGGCGGCCAGTTTGTCCAGGTCGAAGAGCGGACGTTTCGTCCGGGCGGTAGGATCAACCACATACCAGACATTCCCTTCGCTGGTTTTGTATTCATACCAGAAGTGGTTCCCTTTCTGGAACCAATGCGGATCAACGGATGTAGAGAACAGCATCGTGGATAGTTTACCATCGGCAAACCGTTCGGCTTGTGTATAGCCCGGCAAGCGCTCCGCCGAAGATTGAGCCTGTATACTCAAACTACAGGTAAAAAGGAAAAGGACAAAAAGAATCTTTTTCATGTGCTTTTTAATTTAGATTGTGTCGTTTCACTCATTTAGTAACTGCATACAAAGATAAGGACTTTTTTCTGTTTGCGGCTTACATCACTGTCTTTCGTGTCACCTTATTCAGACTCAACAGCCAGGTGACGCAAAGGGAGATGCTGAAAGCGAATGTGGCAATCAAGAGGATCTTCACGGCCGGAGGAACGGGCAGGTTCGGATAGATCAGGTCGTAGCCCCATTGCACGAGGATAAAGTGAGAAAGGAAGATGCCGTAGGTCAGTCCCGCTACCTTCCGGAGCAAAGGGGTGGATTGGATCTTCAGCTTTTGCACGATGATAAAGATTCCAAAAGTCATCATAAAGACATTGATGCCCGCGAAGTACCAGATAATCTCCAGATTGGCAAAGCTACCCGGATAATAGTGTTGCGTCAATAGATAGCCTCCGGCGGTAATACCGTAACCGGCAAGAAACAGCGGGATGGCAACGCTCAGGGTCTTACGCCAGCTCCAGTTCAACGGATGGTGTACCAGATAATACGCCAATACCAGATAACCCAGGAAGCCGGAGAAGTAATACACCATACCATACGGGTTCCAGTCGCAGATGCCCCAGATCCCCATATTGCCGTAGTTGCCGGTATAGCCCAGGTAAGGTGCTGCCATCTGCACATAAGGCAGGATCATCGAAACACCCCAGATATACAGGAACCACCGGATATCCCTCCGTTCGGCTTGCACCAGCCAGGCACTGATGATCGGCATAAACAGATAGAGCCCGATCAGCATATACACATACCAGAGTACGGTTGTATCATAGTTGAAATTGAAAACGAAGGTGTACATCTTCTCGAAAGTCCGCGCCAGCGTATAATCTTCCGGCAGGATATTCGGACTGATAATCTCTATGCCGGAATAATTCACATACAGATAATAAAGTACCGGTAGCATCAGCGACCAGAACAGGAAAGGAATAAATAATCGCTTGGTCCGCTTGGAGTAGAACGACGGCATATCCATCTTCACCGGTAGTAATAAAACGCCCGACATCATCACAAACAGCGGCACGCAGCACCGCACCATACTGCCGATCAGCGCTCCGTTGAAGAACTCCGGATAATTATTGTCGAACTTCCCGACAAACGGGTCACAGGAATGGGACACGATCACGAGGAAACAGGCTAACACACGTAAGAAGTCAATCCACCCGATCTGTTCACGGGGGGCAACAGTTGTAGTTTTCATGGAATAGTCGTTAATAATTCAGCGAACGAAAATACGGAAATTTTAAAACCAAGGTGTGTTTGGTAGTTAATTTTAGTAGATTTTAATAGCATTATGTAAAGATTTATGTTGGGTAACACTTTTTGGCAATAATCCTTCCAATGCTTAACATATATTACACAGAAAAGTCTTGACAGGAGCCTTCTGAGGCCGTATCTTTGCATTGTGGTTTTTTCATAATAGTATTAGATTTAAGGTTAACAAAGTTGGTTAGGGGTTGTCGTGAGACAGCCTTTAATTTTTTATAGGGGGCTATATCTGTACTTCAATATTAAGTTTACCTCCAAGTCCGTGCTCAACGATATCGAACAGTGTTTTGAGAGTGATATTTTCACCGTCGTTTTCTACTTTTGAGATGAAAGTCCGTTTTTTATCGATGCGGTTTGCCAGTTCCGCTTGTGTTATTCCCATTTTTTCTCTTGCACTCCGTATTTTAAAGCCGATACGCAAAGCCTCAAGCTCTCTTTCAAGCCTGTCACGCTCAGGTGTTCCATATTCCCCGTAGTACTTGTCCTTTATTTGATCTAATGTTTTTGTATTCATGTCATATTTCCTTTCTTTTTTCTTCGTAATATTCAACCATTAATCTTTCTGCCTTCCTTATTTCCATTGGAGGTGTTTTTTGTGTTTTTTTCTGGAAACCTGTCAGCAGGACAACCAGTTTGTTGCCGTCAAAGAAGCAGAACACACGAAAAATATTATTCCCAAACTGTATGCGAATCTCAAACAGTCCGCTTGTCCCCTCGATATATTTAAAGTAAGTTTGAGGTATGCGGTCAACATGTTCAATAATGTCTAATATTTTGATGATTTTATCTCGGATTTTTTGCGGCTGCTTCTGAAAAAACTCATCAAAGTAATCTTTGTACGTTATGACTTCTCTAACTTTCACACCACAAAGGTAATTTATAAATTACATAACTCCAAGTGAATGAAGATTTATTTACAGGATTGGGATGGAAAACAAAAGAGACCTCGCAAAGCAAGGTCTCTTCTCTATATAACCAAGTATATAAGTTCTTATACTTTATAATACTGTTCCCAGCCCTGACGGGGGACGGCGCCGTAGAGCAGTTGGTTAGCCACCGGGTTGTTGGTGATCATTTTCTTTTCGCGGTCGAACAAGAGTTTCTGGCCGGTCCACTGGCTCAAGACACCCAGGCAGAACACCTGGCTTAACGGGCCGGCGATGGAGAACGGCGAGCGGGGTTTTTCTTTACCCATACAGCTCAATAGGAAGTTCTCGAAGTGGTTCGACGGGCTTTTGGGCACTTCGGGCAGTTTGCCGGCCATATCTTTCGCTACCTCATTGGGGATGATCGAAAGGGTGCTACCGTGTGAGCCGCCTTTGAACGTGAACGTATCGGTATAGATTTCTTTCCCCGGATTCAGTTTCGCGGGCTGGATCTTTCCTCCGGCAACGGTCGGGATGTTCGGATCGATCTCGGAAACGCCATAACCATCGGGCACGGCCGGGATATTGTCTAACCCATCGTACCAGGTGATATCCACTGCCGGCATATTTCCGCGTTCGGGGAACTTAAATTCAAGGGTCGACGACATCGGATAGAAGAACGGATTATGATCTTTCAGATAGATCGGCTTGATCTCCGTCGGTAATCCCAGATCCAGGAATTCATGGATCGTATCCAGGATATGCGCGCCCCAGTCGCCCAGAACACCCATCCCGAAGTCGTACCAGCATCTCCACTGTCCGTTATGATAGGCGTGTGCGTTGAAATCATGGTGTTGCGTTACACCCAACCAGGTATCCCAGTCCATCGTGGAAGGGATCGCTTCCCCTTTGGGATAGCTGACGATGCGCGGATCGAAGCTATGCCAGCGGCGCGGGTTATTCATATGACCGGTCACCGCCCGAACGTCTTTGATAATTCCGGCTTCTTTCCAGGCTTTGAACTGGAAGTAGTTGCCTTCGGAATGGCCCTGGTTACCCATCTGAGTGACCACACCGTATTTCTTTTCGCCTTTCATCATCAGTTCCACCTCGTTGAACGTGCGAGCCATCGGTTTCTCCACATACACATGCTTGCCATGCGCCATCGCCTCCATCGTGATCGGGAAGTGGGCATGGTCGGGCACACCTACCGTCACCGCATCGATCTGTCCGGCCATCTTGTCGAACATCTTCCGGAAATCCTGGAAACGGGGCACATTCGGATACATGGAAATCAACTCCTGCGTATGAGGTGCTCCCATATCCACATCGCACAGGGCGACGATGTTACACATACCGGTTTTAATAAAGTCTTTCGCGATCTCACCGCCCCGGTTTCCGATACCGATCAAGGCAAGATTCACTTTATCATTCGCACTGACACGAGGGGCTCCGGGAATAATACCGGCTTTGGCCGGTGTCCAGAACGTGGGGACTGCGGTGGCTGCTGAAAGCGCAAGTGCTTGTTTGAGGAACAAGCGGCGGGAATTTTCGTTTGAATTCATGGTAAATATCTATTTAGTTATTTGATGTTTGCGCAAACACGAACATGATTTAAACGACAAATATAAGTGGTTCTCTCGAATTAAACTTCAAAACACCGGTGTTTTGTTTGTAAAACATTAATGTTTTGTCGACAAAAGTGCGGTGTTTTGTCGACAAAAGCGCAATGTTTTATTTTCAAACTACGTGAGCGCCTTAGTGGTTTGAATATTTTTTCGTTACTTTGCACCTTTCTAAGAAGTTGTGAGTTAGAAGTTAGAAGTTTAAAGCATAAGAAATATGGCACAAGAAGATGTTTTCAAGAAGTTGGTTTCGCACTGTAAGGAGTATGGTTTTGTCTTTCCCTCATCGGAGATCTATGACGGGCTGGGCGCAGTATACGATTACGGGCAGAATGGGGTTGAATTGAAAAATAACATCAAGAAATACTGGTGGGACAGCATGACGCTCTTGCATGAGAATGTCGTCGGGATCGATTCGGCGATCTTTATGCATCCGACCATCTGGAAAGCATCCGGCCATGTGGACGCATTCAATGATCCGTTGATCGACAATAAAGACTCCAAGAAACGCTATCGCGCCGATGTCTTGATCGAAGACCACCTGGCGAAGATCGAAGAGAAGATGGATAAAGAAGTGGCCAAAGCGGCCAAACGTTTTGGTGAAGCCTTCGACGAAGCCCAGTTCCGCGCTACGAATGCACGCGTATTGGAATACCAGGCAAAATGGGATGAGATCCACAATCGTTTTGCCACGGCGTTGAACGATTCGAACCTGGAAGACCTTCGTCAGATCATTCTGGATTGTGAAATCGTTTGCCCGATATCCGGCTCGCGCAACTGGACCGAAGTGCGTCAGTTCAATCTCATGTTCTCGACCGATATGGGCTCGACTGCCGATGGGGCGACCAAGATCTATCTCCGTCCGGAAACAGCACAGGGTATATTTGTGAACTTCCTGAACGTACAGAAGACCGGCCGCATGAAAATACCTTTCGGTATCGCGCAGATCGGTAAGGCGTTCCGCAATGAGATCGTTGCCCGTCAGTTCATTTTCCGCATGCGCGAATTCGAACAGATGGAGATGCAGTTCTTCGTTCGTCCGGGAGAAGAGATGGAATGGTTCAACCGCTGGCGCGAATTCCGCCTGAAATGGCACAAAGCCATGGGCTTGGGCGATAAAAAATACCGCTACCATGATCATGAAAAACTGGCGCATTATGCGAACGCGGCGACCGATATCGAATTCGAAATGCCTTTCGGATTCAAAGAAGTGGAAGGTATCCATAGCCGGACCGACTTCGACCTGAGCCAGCATGAGAAGTTCTCGGGTAAGAAACTGCAATACTTCGATCCGGAATTGAATAAGAGCTATACACCCTATGTGGTGGAGACTTCTATCGGGGTCGACCGCTGCTTCCTGAGTGTGTTGGCCGGCGCTTATTGCGAAGAGACATTGGAAAACGGAGAATCACGTGTCGTATTGAAATTACCTCCTGCGTTGGCACCTGTTAAACTGGCGGTGATGCCGCTGGTCAAGAAAGACGGACTGCCTGAAAAAGCAGAAGAGATTATCAATATGTTGCGCTTCGACTTCCGTTGCCAGTATGATGAAAAGGATTCGATCGGTAAACGCTACCGCCGCCAGGATGCGATCGGTACGCCTTATTGTATCACGGTAGACCACCAGACGTTGGAAGACAACTGCGTCACGATCCGTTTCCGCGACACGATGGAACAGGAACGCGTAGCGATCGATCAATTGGAGGCTATTATTACCGAAAAGGTAAGTATGAAAACAATGTTGAAAGAAATAATTTAAAAACGAGTAATGATGAAAAAGTTTTGGTATCTGGCTATGATCATGTTGTGTGCAATGGTTGCCACATCTTGCGGAGATGATGATGATGAAGAGGTTGACGTGGAATGGGCCAAGTTGAACCAGGAAGCTTTCTTTACGATCTCTGCCAATAAGGAATATAAGGCATTAAAGTCCCAGAGCAATGCCGGTTCCATCTATTATAAAGTATTGAAAGAAGGAACGGGAACCGAACGGATCTACTACAACAGCACGGTAAAATGTTATTATACGGGCTCTTACGTGGTCACATATAAATCGGACAAGATCAACGTGAAAGCCGGCGATGTATTCGACTCGGCTGAACCTCCCTATCAGAATGCAGTCGACTTCCCTGTAAAGAGTGTGGTCGACGGCTTTTCCACCGCCCTTCAGAACATGCATGTCGGCGACCGCTGGGAAATCTGGATGAACTCCAACATGGGCTACGGCAGCAGCAGTAGCAGCTCCGGCATCCCCGCATACACCACCCTAAAATTCGAAGTCGAGGTGGTAGAGATTGTGGAACCTTGAGGATGAAGTAAATTGATGAAATATTAAAACAGCAAAAAGGAATAGTCTTTTCGAAGGACTATTCCTTTTTATTATTTAAAATTGATCCATCTATTGTTCAAAGAGATTAGATACAATGGAAGTCATTATCGTATTAAATGCAGGGTTTGTATAACGAAAGATCTGAAGGGAAGGAGCAAGGGTTTGTTCTTTTTTGACAAAGAGTGGAACAGCAACTTCTTTACCCATAAAATCATCTGTTTGCATTTTTTCCTGACATACAGATATAGGCTCGAATGTATATACTTCCACTTCCTTACCTCTCGGTCCAAGCTGTTCTGCTAAGTTATTTTGATACGCTATATATCCGTCGTCGGCATGGTATATTTTTCTTCCGGCGGCATGAAGAAAAGGAGCTGTACACCACATATTCCTTGGGGTAGAAGAGATCTGTGGAATATTGTTTTTCAGAAAACCAATCGGCTCCTCTGTTGATTCGTTCAATGCATAATCGAAAAAATTCTTTAGATCAAGAGGAGCATGTTCTAAAAGTTTGGTCTGATCCGGAATAATAAAATAGGTATTGAAAGCTTTCTTTTCTATAACCTCTTGTGGTGTTGAAAGTCTATATTCTGAAAAACAGGGACACCAATATATAGGTAATCCGCTTTCGATCAGGCAGACATAAGCATAAGGATCTAATTTGACATTCCATTCGGTTTGCAAACCATCAGGTCCGTTACCGGCATTGACATATATGGATGAAACTTTTTCTCGGAATAATTCGGGAGCTCGATTAAATGCAGCAGCAAAATCTCTGCAACTTCCAACTAAGAACATCATAACTTTCTGTTCCGATTCTTTTAGTGTCCTGAGAATAAGATCTACTCCTTTTTGATATTCTTCAGGTTGATCTTGTGCTTTATCCGAAGTCGAGTTTAACGGCTCTCGCAGCCCTAATGCTTGTGGCGGAATGGCTCTTCCGCTAATCACAGCCATTTGTTCCAAAGCAGCAATCCCAACTTCTTCCGGACCACGCCAAAACGTTGCCTGATCAAAAACAACCGCTTTCACCTCTAATTCCGGCAGGCAGGCCAGCAACGCAAGATCATAATGATCATCCGGATCTTGTGGCGGGTGATACAGGTCAGTAGAATAAATAATGGGAATTCTCCTTTCCTGTCCGAAAATAGGGAAGAAACTTGTAATTAGAAATATCAATAATATATATATTCTTACTATTACCATTCGTTTTTTACTCTTGTTTTACCAATCACAACTGATATGAAATAAATTATCAAACTGTTTCTATATATAGCATATCATAACAACGATATACTATATATAGAATCAGAAGACATCTAAAGTGTAGATAAAGTTCTAAAAGAGGTTCTTATGCAACATATCAATAACCTGGATTCTGTTCCAGGTTAGGATTGATATCCCTCTCTCTTTGTGGTATGGGGAATAGTTTTTGATTTTCCTTTACATTCTTTCCCGCTGCTTGCAATGTGTTGAAAAATTGTCCGGTACGAATGAGATCAAACCATCTATGCCCTTCAAAACATAGTTCATGGTTTCTCTCATCAGAAACATTTTTCCTGAACTCGTTTTGATTCATTTCAGCAATTGTCAGCGAGGAGAGTCCTGCTCTATTTCGGATCGCATTTAAACAATCAAAAGCTTTTTGTTCGCCATAACTCACCTCGTTAGAAGCTTCTGCATAGAGCAGAAGTACATCTGCATAACGAATAATCGGGAAATTTATTCCACTTTGGCCATTGTTACATATATCAAAATATTTGAAGCAGAAAGGTTTGTCAAATACGACTATATCCGTGCTGTTATATCTTGGATACTCTGTTTTGAAAAGACCTAATCGTAAATCTTCTGGATCAAATGAATCGAGAAATAACTGGGATGGCGCAATTTCCCCATAACTTTCTCCACCTTGTATATTGCTCGAGCGTGGAGCAAATCTTCTGGGATTATAATTGTTATAGTCAGTACCATTGAATTGGGCAGAGAAAATGAATTCTTCGTGATTTTCATTTTCTTCTTTCCACATTTCAATGCAGTCAGGGAAAAGATGACGTGATGGATCCGATATGACTTCTCCCAGGATAGTTTTCGCCAAGCTCCATTTATCACTTTGCTTTAATGGTTCACCAGCCATTGTAGCGTAGGTTTTCCCTAATAATGCTTTGGCCGCCACTTTCCCGGCACGTCCTGTTTGGCGAGGGGTGTCGGGCAAATTATTCACGGCAAACTGGAGGTCATTGACGATTTGTTGATAAACGAGTTCTTGTGATTCCCTATAAACCTCTAACTCCTGAAGTTTTTCTGTAGGAGTTGTCAACAAAGGGATATCTCCAAACCAACGTACCAGATTAAAATAATACAGAGCGCGTAAGAAATAGGCTTCACCCAATAAAGAGTTTTTATCTGCTTCTGTGATTTCGGGAGTATCAGGAATTCTTTTGATAGCTAAATTCGCTTTATTGATTCCGTCATAGTGTTCTTTCCACATCGTTTCAAAAATACCATTAGCAGAGTCGAAGGTCATTTGTTCTAAAACCAGGTAAGTCGGTTGCCCCGGATAAGCCAGAATTGCCTGATCCGTAGGAAATTCTCCTATGGGGAAGAAATTGCCATATCCTCCACCCCAGGTGAGTATGGCATAAATTGCATTCACACCGGCTTCTGCCTGTCCTTTTGTTTTATAAAAGTCACTTGGACTAATAAATGTTTTCGGATGTTCTTCCAAAAAATCATGGCAGGATATCAGTTGAAAACTCAAAAGAACCCCCATACAATACATAACTATCTTTTTCATAACGATTGTTTTTGAATATTAAAATGACAAACTAAGACCACCCGTGATAGTACGGGCTTGCGGATAGTAATTATAATCATATCCCATCAGCAGATTATTGCTTCCAAAGGTGTTCGCTTCAGGATCGAGACCGGAATAATTTGTGAACGTATATACATTCTCTGCGCTCAAGAATAATCTAAGCCTTTGGATTCCTATAGAATTCAACATGTTATTGTCGAAGTTATATCCCAGTGATATATTTTTTATTCTTAAAAAAGAACCGTCTTCTATATACAAACTTGACGATCGGGGAGTGATGTCACTTCCCAGGCGTACGTATTTATTTGACGGATTGGATTCAGACCATGCATTCAGGAATGCTTCTTTTATTTGATTAGTAGAACCATTGGGATGATTAACATCGATGTATGACTCATTCATAATATCGTTCCCATAAGAACCATCAATAGCAAGACTCATGTCCCAGTTTTTGTATCTGAATGATGTATTAAAGCCAAAGGTAAAATCGGGATGTGGATTACCTACGATTTCCCGGTCAAGGGAATTGATCATTCCGTCGTTGTTTTTGTCCCATATCTTCTGGTCGCCAGGAATAGCGCCATATTTTTTAGCTTCTTCCGCTTCGTTTTTTTGCCAGATTCCTATATTCTTATAGGTATAGAATAATCCCATCGGTTCTCCTACTCTTGTAATACTATAACTACCAAACCAAGACATTAATCCGTTACTTATTATCTCTGTATCATCACCCAAATCCAGGACTTCATTCCTGTTGATCGAGATATTAAATGAAGTACGCCAATCTATGTCTTTGGTTTTAATATTATGTGTATTGATGCTAAATTCAAAACCTTTATTTTCTACTGATCCTATATTTTGAAGGCTCGTTGCAAATCCGGAAGTATAGGGTAGTTGAACGTTTAGCAACATATCGGTTGTCTTTTTGTAATAGTAGTCCATCACGATCGAGACCCTTTGATCAAACATATCCATATCAATACCTACGTCATATTGACTGGTACGTTCCCATTTCAGATCCGGATTACCAACCCAGGTTGGAGCAATCCCTATATGTTTGTTCCCATCAAAAAGATAACCGTATCCTCCCATTTGTGCCAAAGAATTGTAATTCCCTATTTCTTGATTTCCGGTAACACCGGCTGATAATCTTAATTTAAGATTGTTCACCTGTTGGATAGATTTCATAAAATCTTCTTCCGAAATTCTCCATCCAAAAGCACCGGAAGGGAAAAATCCGTATTTACTATCTTCTCCAAACCTGGAAGAACCATCTTCTCTGGAACTAAATGTGAATAAATAACGATCTTTATATCCATAATTGACCCTGAACAGATAAGAGTTTAAAGACCAATCGTAATAGCCTGAAGAAGATGGCCTTTGATCGCTCCCTAACCCCAGATTATGGTATAAGTAATGATCGTCTATAAAGTTTCGTGCAGTAGCTGTTACATTTTCATAATTGGTCTTTTGAAATGTGACCCCAATTAATGCATCTAAAGAATGATTTTCCCCCAATCGTTTTTTGTAATATAACGTATTTTCATTTTGCCAGGAGAAAAAACGAGAGGCTGAAACTTGAGCCGTTCCTCCGATATTAGCTCCCCCTTCTTTCGGTGTACCGTTGGGTTCGTACCAATTGTATTTACCATTAGATATATCAACCCCACCATTTATTTTTAACTTCATCCCTTCGATTACATCAAACTCAAAATAGGCATTACCGATCACATGTGAGCGCTTTGTGAATTTTGTAATCCCATCTGCCAGGGCGACAGGATTACCTTTATTGTAAAAACCACCACCATATTGAGCCACTAAATCTGTATTGGAAAGCCATTTTCCATTTTCATCTTTTACCTTCAAAATGGGGGAAATCGTAACCGAAGCCGTTGTTGCTGCGGTATTGTCATGATCTGTTTTTGTTTCTGATCCGGTTAAATTGACACCGAACTTTAACCATTTCTTTAATTGGCTGTCAAGATTTATTCTTAAGCTTCCGCGTGACAAGCCGGAACCGATAATCACCCCATCTTGCGAAAAGTAGTTTCCTGAAATGTAATACTGAATAGCCTGATTACCTCCTGTTAATGATAATTGATAATTCTGGATGGCAGCCGTTCTGAATATCTCATCTTGCCAATCTGTTCCTTTTCCAAATGCAGACGGATTATCAAATATAGGCTTTCGCCCTCCTGCGACTTCTACGGCATTGGCATATTCTGCAAATTCAGTAGCATTTAGTAAATCTAATTTCTTTTGTACGACTTGGGCTCCCCCATAGGCGTCAAAATGGATTTGTAATTTAGAGTCTTTATTTCGCTTTGTCGTAATGAGAATGACTCCATTTGCTCCACGCGCTCCATAAATGGCTGTCGAAGAAGCATCCTTTAGAATTTCTATAGACTCAATATCAGATGGATTAATTGTTGTCAAATCTCCGAATCCGGCAAATCCATCTATGACGTAAAGTGGGTCTGCACCGGAGTTAACCGCACTGGCTCCTCTGATACGAATAGATGTAGTCCCGTCAGGTTTGGCACCGGAAGGGCTTGTGATTCTAACACCGGGAACAACTCCTTGTAACATTTGAAGGAATGATTGGTTGGGACGAGACTGAAGCTCAGCAACCGGGACACTGGCAATTGCCCCGGTAATGTCTCTCTTTTTCATGGTTCCGTAACCAATTGCAATAACTTCGTCCATTAATATACCTTCTTCTTCCATCACAATTTGAATATATCCCTTGCCTCTCACCTGATGTTCTGTTGATTTCATTCCGATAAAAGAAAAGAGGAGAATTTCTCCCTGGGACACTTCTATTTGAAACTCCCCATTGATATCTGCCGATGTCCCATTAGTCGTGTTTTTCACTACAATATTAACACCAGGCAACTCATTTCCAGAGGAATCAACCACTTTCCCTTTCAATAAGAATGTGGGATTTTGTGCCAATACACCCAAGCTGTTAAACAGCAACGATAAGATCAAAAAAGGCAAAAGGAATACTTTTTCCTGTTGCAAGCAACATGAATTAATTAGTTTCATAATATGTAATTTAAAGTTTTATGTATTTTCTATGCCCCTGCGTATATTAGAAAGCCAAGGCCAATGATAAATAAGATAAACATAGCTCCATTCAAATAATTAGATTCTTTTGGAGCGCCTTTGAATTCTTTCCAGATCAGGATACCCCACAAGGCGGAGACTAAGGTGGCGCCTTGTCCCAATCCATACGAGATAGCTGCTCCTGCTTTTTCGGAGGCGATCATACTGAAGGATTGTCCCAGACACCAGATCATACCGCCAAGGATCCCAACCAGGTGGGTTAGCGGTTTCCCTTTGAAATAACCGGAGATAGAAACCGGTTCGCCTTCAACCGGCCGCTTCATTGCGATCGTATTGAAAATGAAGTTACTGGCAAAAACACCCACGGCAAAGATAAAGACGGCAGTATAAGGGGTTAACTTACCGGCAGCCGGTGCAGCGAAATTACTCAGGTCCATCGATGCCGCTACAAAACGATAGAAGAAGGCCATAATAAGACCGGCGGCAATGGCGATCCCGATCCCTTTGGCGGAGACCTGCTTGGTACCGACCAAAGCCTTTTTATAGGCTAACCCGTTCAGAATAATAGCGATCGTAATAAGAAGTACACCGGCAAAAATGAATAAAGGTTCCCCTTTGGCTGCACCGAAATAATTGACCAATACACCTAAGACCAGTGCCAAACCCACCCCAACCGGAAAGGCTACGGATAACCCACAGATGGAAACGGCTGCCGACAACAGGATATTAGACGCATTAAAAATAATACCTCCTAAAAAGGCACTTCCCAGGTTTACCGGATCCGCCTGCGCCAGGTCGGCCAGGAAACTCCGGCCTTCCGCACCGATACTCCCCAACGTAAGTGCGGAAAGGAGAGAGAATAATAAAACGCCGATCACATAATCCCAATAAAAGAATTCATACCGCCATGTCTTCGACGCTAATTTCTGCGTGTTTCCCCATGATCCCCAACAGAGCATGGTGACAAAACAAAAAAGAATGGCCAACGGATAACTTTGAACGATAAACATAAGTGTTATTTATTAATCGGTTGATGCATCATATACATTTCTATAATAGCTGCGATTTCCATCGGTGGATGTTTGCGAATTAACCGGATATGTTTGCCTTGTGGATCCGCCATCCAGGTATTTCCTCCGTTATTATCGACAGAGATCGTCCCTCTCTCAGAAAGAAAATACGGTTCTATGCCTTTGATTGCCACCAAAACGGCTGTCTGATCCCAGCTCATCCGTCCATTCGGATCACCTTCGGCAAAAGCCAAGGCATAGGCTTCTTTGACGGGACTGTCTGTTAGCGGTAGCTTCACTAATTCTTTCCCGGTAAGAATAGGATCGCCGATTTCCCATCCGCTGAAAACAATCTCGGTAGGCCATTCCTTCGTCACAGCCAGGGAAGCCGGGGTATCACAAAACACGTTATACTCACGGCCTTCCGGAAAACCTCCGGCCATAGAGACCAGACGAACGACCTTTTGAGCCACTAATTCTTTTCCGGACAGAGGGCTGTATGTATCCGCACCCGATTCGAGCAGCCCTTTTAAATTGGTAAAGAAGCCTATCGTACAAATCGTCACACTTCGGTCCGGTTGCTCACTTAATATTTTGCGGTACACCTGAACAGCATCCGGAGCATTCGTTGTTTTCTTTGTCCGGTGCGGATAATGAGCCGGCAGTGCATCCGTCCATTTCGTCTGGTGCCACGTCGTAAAGGAAGGAGCATCCAACCCTTTTGGAGCCCCTATCGGGATATCAGGACGCTTGAAATAGAAGTTCAATACCTCGATACAAGGTATCACGCGTTCATCTTTATTGCAGGAAATAGTAGCCAGAATATTCACCTGACCGCTATCTGCCAGGGCATGCATTACTGCCATAGCCCCCACATCATCATAATCGGGTCCCAAGTCTGTATCCAGAATAAGGTTTACCTTATTCGTCTCTACACTTTTCCCAAGGGAATTACATCCGATCAGTACAGTACAACAGAGTACAAGAAACCAACATGCTTTTTTCATAATCCCATTCTTATTTAAATATATGATAATAATCCAATCTCATTTCTATAGGGGGCAGACTCCTGTGCGCCGTTCCGGGTAACGGAAATGGAGGCCGCTTTACAAGCAAAGAGAACAGCATCTGTCAGGGATTGGCCTTCTAATAAAGCCGCACATAGAGCGCCGTTAAAGACATCTCCCGCTGCGGTCGTATCAATCGCCTTTACCTTAAACGCTTTTACCTCTGTAAACTGGCCGTCTCCATATACCAAAGCGCCCTTAGAACCTAACGTAATGACTACATTATCTACTCCCATGCGCCCAATCTCTTCGGCCGCTTTCTTGGCTGAATCCATGTCTTTTATCGGAATACCTGATAGCATTTCCGCTTCTGTCTCATTAGGCGTAATCAGGAAAAGATGACTCAATAGTTCTTCAGAGAGAAGTTGTGCCGGAGCCGGATTCAAAATCACCTTTTTGGATTTGGAAGAAGCTACTTTGGCCACATATTCAACCGTTTCCATCGGAACTTCCAATTGCATTAAAACAATATCCGAATGGTTAATGAGCTCTTCCGCTTTTTCCAGGTCTTTCGGTAATAGATTGGCATTCGCTCCGGAAGCTACGACAATACAGTTTTCTCCATTAGCATCTACTGTAATTAAAGCGACTCCGGAGGGATTGCGTATATCTGAAAATACATACGAAGTGTCTATTCCCTCTTCTTCCAGCAACTGATGAGACTGATGCCCGAAAATGTCATTGCCTGTTTTACATATAAAAGATACGGAAACCCCTAAACGGGCAGCGGCAACAGCCTGATTAGCCCCTTTCCCTCCCGGATTCATAAAGAAGGTGCCGCCTAATACGGTTTCTCCGGGGCGGGGCAGATGATCTGTTTTGATAACCATATCCGTATTACTGCTGCCAACCACAGCCAGCCTTTTGAGAGAATAACTTTCCTTTTCTATTTTCATTTTATTAGATTTATTGTTAATCGGATTTTTCGTTGTAGCAAATGTATTCATGTGTTTTTCTACTACCAATCCATTTTTTCAGATGAAAACATAAACCCAAATTTGTATATTTGCATTTTGAGTCGAATTATACATTGAATATCAAATAAATAACGTCTTGTAAAAATGAACCGATTAGAGCAATTGTCTCAGCTAATAAATACTTTATCAAAGGCTGAAAAGCGTTATTTCAAACTGATGAGCAACCTCCAGAAAGGTAAAAAAGAGTATTTATACCTTTACGACAAACTGGAAATATCTCATTCCGTGGATGATGTGTACAAATCTTTTTGTCGGAAATACGGAAAAAGAAGCCTTGAAACTTCTGTGCGGTACTTGTACGACCAACTATTGGATTGTCTGGTCTGTCTGGATAAGAAAATGGATATACAAGGTGAGATATTTCATCTTATATCCCAATCGTCCTCTCTTTATGAACGAAAATTTGTGAAAGAGGCTCTGCAAAAACTATCGAAAGCCAAACAACTGGCTCAGGATTTTGAGCAGGACATACTTTTATTACTTATCAGGCGAACCGAAATTGTATATATCATGGAAAACGATTTCATGCACTTTTCCGAACGCGAACTGGTCAGTAAGCATACTAAACTGAATGAATGCTTGAAATATACCCGGAGTACGAATATGCATGTCTCTTTATTCTCTACACTGAACTACCGTTTGTACAACCTGGATCAGGTTCGATCAGATAAACAAAAGGAAGCGATGAATGATCTGGTCTTAAGCGAACTCAACCTGATGTCGAATAATAATTATCATCGGTTTGAATCCATGAAATTGCACTTGCTTTTTCAGGCATCTTATTATCTGCATACAGGGAGCTACAAGTCCGCAATCCGTTATTATACGGAATTGCTCGATCTGTTTGATGAATATGGTCATTTAAAGCGAAACCCTCCCATATATTATTTTTCGACTATCGAAGGTATTATAAACAGCTTGCTCACGGCAGGGATCTATCATGAGATTCCTTTATTCGTCGAGAAACTGAAACATTTGGCAAACGGGGACTATCCGGAAGATTTTTTATTGAAAGTCCGCTTCTTGTTATTCGTCTCTCAGGCAGAGTACTATATCCGTTTCGGAAGATTTGAGGAAGCCCTACAACTCGCTGCCGAATATGAGGAGATACTCCACAAGAAGATGAAATCATTGAATCTGGAAAATCAATTACGGCTTAATCTTTCGAATGTCATTATCTTTTTGTGCAATAATGAACTAAAGAAGGCGCGTAGAAATATGCGGCGGATCATGCAGGAAGGGAAACTCTTTCAAACATATCCACTCTACAGAACAGCCCGTTTATTAAGCCTTATTATCGATGTCGAACTACATGATTACGACTTGCTCGAAAATGAAATTCGATCGATAAAGAGGGCTATACGTTCTGAAAGCCAGGACTATATGACCGAAAAACTCATTTTTAAGTTCATTTTGCAATGTCCTATCCCGAAATATGAGAAACTAAGGGTTAAGATTTGGGAAAAGCTGGAAAAAGAAATACTTCAGATCCACCGGAACAAATATGAACGGCAGATCTTAAAAATATTTGACTTCCCGGCATGGATCGAAAGCAAATTGACCTTGAGACCCTTCAGAGAAGTTTTGCAGAAAAAAGAGGGATAAAAGATAAAAGGTACACAATACATTGGCCTTGTTTCGGGTTATATTAAGTGACATGCGTAAAAAAATTCAACTATATAAACAACATGGAAACAATCAAACAACAAGCTAAGCAGCTCCTGGTTGAGTTTAGGGGGGATGCGTACATTTTTGGGATAGGGGTAATCGATTGCTTAGGGGCAGAGGTGGCGAAATTGGGGAAAAGAGTCTCTGTCGTTATGGATGGTTTGGGGAAAGAGCGGTCGTTGCCTATCATACAAACGATTGAAGATAGCTTCTCGAAGGCAGGGCTGACGATTGCCGGTGATTATATCCGTGGGGCAAGGCCTAACGCTCCCCGGGAAGACGTCTTTACCATAGCCCGGAAGATAGAAGAGCAGGCGCCTGATGTCGTCTTGTCGTTTGGTGGAGGCAGTACGACGGATGCCGTCAAAGCGGCCCTTGCTTTCAACTGTTTGGGAGACGCGTTTCCGGATATCGACGATTACTTCGGGGTGGGGGAAGTGACTCAAATGCTTTCTACTACCGGAAGAAAAAAGCTCCCTCACTTTGCCGCAATGACCGTGGCCAGTTCGGCGGCCCACCTGACCAAATATTCCAATATTACAGAGCTGCGTTCCGGACAAAAGTTGTTGATGATCGACGAAGCGCTGGTTCCCGACAGGGCTGTATTCGATTATACCTATTCCATCACACAACCACCGGCATTAACGGTCGATGGTGCGTTGGATGGGATCTCTCATGCCTTGGAAGTCTTGATGGGCATTCCCGAACCGCTTTATGAAAAAGTGGAACCTGTCTGCCTGACCGCGATCGAACTGATCGTCAGCCAGATCAAAAAGGTAGTCGATAATCCTGAGGATCGTAATGCACGCGAATCCATTGGCTTGGGTACGGACCTGGGCGGATATGCCATTATGATCGGAGGGACCAATGGCGCCCATCTGAATAGTTTCTCTTTGACCGATATCCTGTCGCATGGACGTGCCTGTGCCCTGATGAACCCTTACTATGTAGTCTTTTTCTCGAGCACCATCGGCCACCGGCTGAAGAAAGTCGCTTCGATCTATAAAAAGGCAGGTTATATCGATGGCGATATCGCATTGCTGGAAGGTCGTGATCTCGGATTGGCGTTAGCCGGAGGCATGATCAAACTGTCGAAAGACATCGGTTTCCCCATCACCCTGAAAGAGGTGCCCGGCTACAAGGAAGCCCATAAAAAAAGATGCCTCGAAGCCGCCAAGGATCCTAAATTGGAGTCGAAACTGAAGAATATGCCGGTGCCGATGACCTCCGCCGATGTAGACCAATATATGGCTCCTATTCTGGAAGCAGCGGAGGAAGGGGATATGAGCCGGATCAAAAACCGGGATTAAAAGATACCTCCTTTATACAGGTTGTCGAAGTCGGCCTGCTCTTTTGTGCCGGCTTCGGGTTCGAGTTCGGCGGCGATTTGCAGGTCTTGCGCGGCGCCGACTGCATCACCCATTTGTTCTTTGAGTTGCCCACGGGCGGTATAGGCGCGGGCAAATTGTTCGTTGTGCTCGATGGCTTCGTCGTAGAGAGCCAGGGCTTCCGGGTATTTTTGGCGGCCGATCATTTGGCGGGCGGCTAAGAGATAGGCTTCTTCATTGAAGGGGTTAAGCGCCAATACCTCCTGGTATTCCTGGAGTGCAGCATCCTGATCGCCCAATAGTTCGTAGATCTGTCCGCGCAAGAGGTGGGCCGTCTCTTCGCCTTCTTCGACTAACGCGATGACCTGATTCACATCGTCGAGCGCTTCTTCCCCTTTTTTCATCGCCAGATACAGCTGGGCACGAAGCAGATAGCCATCGGCGAAGTTTTCTTTGATCGCCATCGAGCGGGTAACATCCGCCACTGCGCCTTCCCAGTCACCGGTGGCCCGTTTGGCTTTCGCGCGCAGGATCCACGCCAGGAAATTCATTTCATCCAATTCAATCACCCGGTCGCAATCGGCGATCGCATCCTTGTCGCGGTCGGCCATAAAATACAGGTTGACGCGCGTCAATAAGGCATCCGTATTCTCCGGTTCCAGTTCGATCAGTTCATCGGCCGTCTCAAGGGCGCTTTCCGTGTCCTGAGCCATGCTGTAAGCGGAGATCAGGAAAGTCATCGTCTCCGGATCTTTTTGTATGTTGAGTGCTTCTTCGAAACAGCGGATCGCATACTTCACCTGGCGGATCTGCAGGGCGCGTACACCGTCGTATTTCAATATATCGAAGTTCTTTTGTCCGTTTTGTTGTTTGTCTTCCTGTGTCTCTTCTTTTTTGGAGGAAGAGAATAAAGATGAAAATATTCCCATGGCATTCTTTGTTTATCGTGCAAACATACAAAATAATATGTAATTGCTTTACGCTTCGCTGAGCGAACGTCATTCGTTATTCTTAATTCTTCATTCGTAATTCTTAATTAATAAAGTATTATCTTTATCGCTCCAATTCAAAATCAAAGTACAGATGAAAGCTCAGACCACAATTCTATGGCCTTTATTGTCGCTTGCCGCTTGCGTCGGATGCAAGGACAGCCAACCGGAAAAAAAGATGAATATCCTCTATATCATGACGGATGATCATTCCTTTCAGACGATCAGCGCTTATGATCAGCGGTATATCCGGACGCCGCATATCGACCGCATCGGACAGGAAGGCGTTGTCTTCCGCAATAGTTTCGTGGCCAATTCGATCAGCGGACCCAGCCGCGCCTGTATGTTGACAGGCAAGCATAGCCATAAGAACGGTTTTATCGACAATATGCACGAATTCGACGGCAGCCAGCAGACCTACCCGAAACTGTTGCAACAGGCAGGCTACCAGACTGCCGTCGTCGGCAAGTGGCATCTCACCTCCGAGCCCACCGGCTTTGATTATTGGAATATCCTGATCGGACAGGGCGATTATTACAATCCCACGTTTATCGATAACGGTCAGCGGCGGCAGATCGAAGGCTACGCCACGAACGTCACGACCGACCTGGCCTTGGACTGGCTGGAAAACAAACGCGATGCGGAGAAACCTTTCTGTCTCTTGTTGCACCACAAAGCGCCCCACCGCACCTGGATGCCCGATACCTGCGACCTGGGTGTCTTCGATGATATGGTCTTCCCCTTGCCCGCGAATTTCTACGATGCGTATGAAAACCGTCAGGCCGCAGCCGCGCAAGAGATGAGTATCATCCACGATATGGACCTGGTGTACGACCTGAAGATGGCCGATAAAGCCGACGAGATCCATACCGCCTCCGAAGGGCTGGAGCGTGCCGGACGCAACCTCTACAACCGCATGAATGCCGAGCAGAAAGCCCGGTGGGATGCCTATTACGACCCGATCATCCGCGACTTCAAAACGCAAGGGCTTAGCGGTAACGCCTTGGCCGAATGGAAATTCCAGCGGTATATGCGCGATTACCTGAGTGTGATCCGCTCGGTCGACCGCAATATCGGGCGCGTCCTGCATTACCTGGAGGCAAACGGGTTATTGGAAAACACCCTGATCGTTTATACCTCGGATCAGGGTTTCTATATGGGCGAACACGGCTGGTTCGACAAACGTTTCATGTACGAAGAATCGTTCCGCACGCCCCTGGTGGCCCGCCTGCCGGGCGGCCGAAAGGGAGATGTCGATCAATTGGTACAGAATATCGACTACGCCCCGACCTTCCTCGAACTCGCCGGCGTAGCCATCCCGGAGGATATCCAGGGCGAATCGCTCCTGCCCCTTCTGCAAGGCAAAAATCCGGCCGACTGGCGGCAATCCCTCTATTACCATTATTATGAATACCCTTCCGAGCATGCGGTGAAGCGTCATTACGGCGTACGCACCGACCGCTATAAACTGATCCATTTCTATCACGATATCGACTGTTGGGAGCTCTACGACCTGGAAAAAGACCCTACCGAGATGAACAATCTCTACGCCGACCCGGCCTATACTTCCGTGCAACAGGAACTGCATCGCGAACTCGACCGTTTGCGGACCTACTATGCCGTCGAATAACCGAAATATATATATATTCATAAACATCTGAAAATGAGATATTAATATTCTCCTCAACAACTACCGGTAGTTTGCGAACAAACTACCGGTAGTTTGTCGACAAAATATTAGTAGTTTGTGCGCAAAGTACTGGTAGTTTAAAAAAGGAGGTCTGAAGGGCTTAAAATCGGGTGAGAAATGAGGGTTATTTAGCAGAGGAAGAGATAAGTGACAAACTATCATTAAAGCCATTGTTTTGCTTTCAATTAGCTCTGCTTTTTGGAATATATCTTTATTTTTTCAATTTTTTAATAGTTTGCCCATAGGAGGGGCAGGCAAAAAGCTGTACTTTTGCGGCTGTTTATAACTTGGCGGAAAATTGTTTTTCGAAACATTTTCATGGAATAACAAAGGGTATTATCAGACGTTTTTCGCGCCGCTATTAATTCATACTTATGGAAAATATACAAACTGGGCTTCTGTTGATGGTAGTCGGTATGACTACGGTATTTATCATCCTTCTGATTGTGATCTACCTGGGCAAAGGGCTTATTGCGCTGGTCAATACCTATGCTCCGGAAGAGATGGTAGTGAAGAAGCAAACGCCGGCCCGGGTTTCCGCTCCTGCATCTGCACCTGTTGCTGCCGCTACTGTGGGCACGGCAGGTTTATCTCCCGAAGAGACGGCGGCGATCATCTCTGCCGTAAGCGTAGCTACGGGTGGACAGGGCAAGGTGACGGAAATAAAAAAATTATAAATAAATACGACAAATTAGATATCATGAAAAGAGAGATTAAATTTAGCTTGGTTTTTAGGGATATGTGGCAGTCTGCCGGGAAATATGTACCTACCGTTGACCAGCTTGTACGTGTAGCTCCTGCTATTATTGAGATGGGCTGTTTTGCCCGGGTGGAAACCAATGGCGGAGGTTTTGAACAGGTGAATTTACTTTTTGGCGAAAATCCCAATAAAGCCGTGCGCGAATGGACGAAACCGTTCCATGAGGCAGGCATTCAAACGCATATGTTAGACCGTGCACTGAACGGATTGCGGATGAGCCCCGTGCCCGCCGATGTTCGTCAGTTGTTCTATCAGGTAAAAAAGGCGCAGGGCACGGATATCACCCGTACGTTCTGCGGATTGAACGATGTGCGCAATATCGCTCCTTCCATTCAATATGCGAAAGAGGCGGGAATGATTTCCCAGTGTGCCCTTTCCATCACCCATTCACCGATCCATACGGTAGAATATTATACGAAGATGGCTCTGGAACTGATCGAGCTGGGTGCCGACGAAATTTGTATCAAGGATATGGCAGGTATCGGCCGGCCTTATTCATTGGGACAGATCGTCCGCAATATCAAAGAGAAACATCCGGAGATCCCTATCCAATACCACAGCCATGCCGGTCCCGGTTTTAGTGTAGCTTCTATTCTGGAGGTATGCGATGCCGGTTGCGACTATATCGACGTGGGTATGGAACCTTTGTCGTGGGGAACGGGACATGCTGATCTTCTGACTGTACAGGCCATGTTGAAAGATGCCGGATATATCGTGCCGGAGATCAATATGGAAGCCTATATGAAGGTGCGCAGCATGGTTCAGGAGTTTATGGACGACTGGTTGGGCTTCTATATCAGCCCGAAAAACCGGTTGATGAATTCGCTGTTGATCGGTCCGGGACTGCCGGGTGGCATGATGGGTAGCCTGATGTCCGACCTGGAAAAGAACCTGGAGTCGATCAATAAGACCAAGATGAAGAATAACCAGGCGTTGATGACACAGGATCAGTTGTTGATCAAACTGTTCGACGAGGTGGCTTACGTTTGGCCGCGCGTCGGTTATCCTCCATTGGTTACGCCTTTCAGCCAGTATGTAAAGAACCTGGCGATGATGAACGTCATGCAGATGGAAAAAGGGAAAGCCCGTTGGAGCATGATCGCCGATGATATCTGGGATATGATCCTGGGCAGAGCCGGCCGTTTACCCGGTCCGTTGGCTCCGGAGATCATCGAAAAGGCGAAAGCGGAAGGCCGTGAGTTCTTCACCGGCGACCCGCAAAGCAATTATCCGGATGCTCTGGATAAATACCGCAAACTGATGAACGAAAAGCAATGGGAAGTGGGCGAAGACGACGAAGAACTCTTCGAATACGCCATGCACCCGGCACAATACGAAGCCTATCGCTCGGGCAAAGCCAAAGTGGAATTCCTGGCCGATATCGCCAAGCGCAAAGCCGAAAAGGCAAAAGCCGGCAAACCGGCGGAAGCCGCTCCGGCACCGGCACCGACCGTTGCTCCGGCAGGCCCTGTGGTCATGTCGTTGCCTACCACACCGCAGACGATGACCGTCGATGTCAACGGCCAGGCCTATAAGGTAACCGTGAACTTCGGTGAAACGGAAACAGCACCTGCTACCCCTGCGGTTCCTTCTACCCCTTCTGCCCCTTCTGCCCCTTCAACCCCTTCCGCCCCTGCCTCCTCCGGCGAAGAAGTCCTCTCCCCCCTGGAAGGCAAGTTCTTCCTCGTGAAAGACACTTCGGAGGCGCCATTGAAAGTGGGCGATGTGGTGAAAGAAGGCGACCTGCTCTGCTACGTAGAAGCCATGAAAACCTATAACGCCGTCCGCTCCGAGTTCAATGGAACGGTCACCGCGATCCTGCCCGCCGCAGGCGATTCGGTATCCGAGGATGACGTATTAATGACTATCGCCTGATGAAAGAAATACTGGAGAACCTATATGAAATGACTGCGTTCGGGAATATCATTGCCGAACCGCAGTTTCTCGTCATGTATGCCATCTCTTTCGTCTTGCTCTATCTGGGGATTAAGAAACAATATGAACCTTTATTGTTGATCCCGATCGCCTTCGGGGTGTTGTTGGCCAATTTCCCCGGTGGAGAGATGGGCATCACACAGGCAGATGAGAACGGAATGGTGGCCGTACAAGGCACGCTGAAGAGTATATGGGAAATGCCGCTGCATGACATTGCTCATGAGTTGGGGATCATGAATTTCCTGTATTATATGCTGATCAAGACCGGCTTCCTGCCGCCGATCATCTTTATGGGGGTAGGGGCATTGACCGACTTCGGGCCGATGTTGCGCAACCTGCGCTTGTCGATCTTCGGGGCGGCGGCCCAGTTGGGCATCTTCACCGTCTTACTCGTAGCCATCCTGATGGGCTTCACGCCACAGGAAGCAGCTTCACTGGGTATTATCGGAGGGGCCGACGGACCGACGGCCATCTTTACGACGATCAAATTGGCACCGCATTTGTTGGGCCCGATCGCGATTGCCGCTTATTCCTATATGGCGTTGGTGCCGGTGATCATTCCTTTGGTGGTCAACCTGTTCTGTACGAAGAAGGAATTGAAGATCAATATGAAAGAGCAAGAGAAACTGTTCCCTTCGGGAGCGGAGATAAAGAATATGCGCGTGTTGAAGATCATCTTCCCGGTAGCGGTAACCGTAGTGGTGGCCTTATTGGTCCCGAGCGCCGTGCCCTTGGTGGGGATGTTGATGTTCGGTAACCTGGTGAAAGAAGTGGGATCCTCTGTCGGGCGTTTGTTCGATGCGATCTCGAACAGCATCATGAACACGGCGACGATCTTCCTGGGGCTTTGCGTCGGGGCGACGATGACGGCCGAGGCGTTCCTGAACTGGACCACGATCGGTATCGTAGTCGGCGGCTTCCTGGCGTTTGCCCTGTCGATCTCGGGTGGTATCTTCTTGGTGAAGCTGTTCAACCTCTTTACCAAGAAGAAGATCAATCCATTGATCGGTGCCACAGGACTGAGCGCTGTGCCGATGGCGTCGCGCGTGGCCAATGAGATCGCCCTGAAGCACGATCCGAAAAACCATGTGTTGCAGTATTGCATGGCCAGCAACATCTCCGGGGTGATCGGCTCGGCTGTGGCTGCCGGGGTTTTGATTTCTTTCCTGGGCTAATTGTGCTGATTTCCGTAAATAATTAGCTCTAAATGCTGTAATCCAAAAATAATTCCCTTAATTTGTGTGCTAAATATTGGAAATTTATTTCCTTTTTCTAAATGTGATGAATATGAAGGACACTCTTGAAACTAATTTGCCGGAAGAAAACGGTAAATTGGAAGATGCTAAGGCTCCGGTAGAAGTAACGGAAAATAGTACAGTAGAAGAAACTAAAACAGTAGAAGAAAACACTCAGGACGCACCGCAAGCGGTAGCTGTCGAGGAAAAAGCAGAAGAGCCTCAGGCAACGGAAGCTCCGGAAACTCCGGAAGCTGTTGCACCGGAAGCCGTTGAGACCGAACAGCCCGTAGAGGCTGCAGCGGAACCGGCTACCGAAGAACCGGCTATTGTAGAAGCTGCCTCAGAACCCACTGCCGAAGAGCCTGCACCGGAACCGGCTGTCGAAGAGCCTGCTCCTTCCACGGATCATTTGACCAAAGAGGAAATCCTGAAAAGACTGGAAACCTTAGTGGAAGAGTCTGTCGAAAAGTCGCGCCCCGAGATCGAAGCCTTGAAACAATCCTATTACAAACTTCGCCGGATAGAGATCGAAGACCTGAAGAAGGCTTTTATCGAAGAAGGAGGCGTAGAGGAAGAGTTTGTCGTTCCCGAAGATGAAGCGGAAGCGAGATTGAAAGAGCTGTTGGCGACCTACCGCGAGAAGCGTGCCGCTGTCCTGGCCGAAGAAGACCGGATCAAAGCGGCTAACTACGCGTTGAAGCTGCAGATGATCGATCAACTCAAAGTGTTGACCGAGAGCCAGGACGATTTCAATAAACTGTATAATGAGTTTAAAGAGATCCAACAACGCTGGAAAGAAGTGAAACAGATCCCGCAGGAACACGCCAGTGAACTGTGGCGCAACTACCAGACCTACACCGAGAAATTCTATGATATCATCAAGATAAACAATCAGTTCCGAGATTACGACTTCAAGAAGAACCTGGAATTGAAGACCGCGCTTTGCGAAACGGTAGAGAAACTGGAAAGCGAACCGGATGTGATCTCCGCATTCCATCAACTGCAGAAGCTCCACCAGCAATGGCGCGAGATAGGCCCGGTTTCCAAAGAACTGCGCGAATCGCTCTGGACCCGTTTCAAGACCGCCTCGACGGTGATCAACAAACGCCATCAGGAGCATTTCGAAGGCCTGAAAGAGAAAGAACAGGAAAACCTCGAAGCGAAAACAGCGATCTGCGAAGAGATCGAAGCCATCGACTTCACCCTGTTGAAAAGCTTTAAAGACTGGGAAGCGAAGAATAAAGAGGTGATCGCCTTGCAGGATAAATGGAAAACCATCGGTTTCGCTCCGAAGAAATACAACGTGAAGATCTTCGAACGCTTCCGTGCCGCCTGCGACGTCTACTTCAACAAGAAAAGCGAGTTCTACAAAGGCGTCAAAGAGGATATGGAGAAAAACCTCGAGAAGAAACGCCAGTTGTGTGAGCAAGCTGAAGCGTTGAAAGACAGTACGGACTGGAAAGAAACGACGGATAAGATGATCGCCCTGCAGAAAGAGTGGAAAACGATCGGTCCGGTAGCCCGCAAACATTCGGATGTGGTGTGGAAACGTTTCATCTCCGCCTGTGATGCTTTCTTTGAAGAAAAGAATAAGAATGTCGTTTCGCAGAAGAGCGTCGAACAAACCAATCTGGCCACCAAGAAAGAATTGATCGAAAAGATCAATGCCTTGGATGAAAGCCTGGATGCCGACGAAGCCTTGAACCAACTGCGCGAATACATGTCGGAATGGGCAGGGATCGGCTTTGTCCCGTTCAAAGAAAAGGATAAGATCTACAAAGAATACCACGAAGCTGTCGACAAACAGTTCGATCGCCTGAAAGTGGATAAGACCGACCGCCGGATGCAGTCGTTCCGCAATACCCTGTCGGATATGTCCAGCGGTGAACGGGGCAAAAACAAGCTGTACGGCGAGCGCGAAAAGCTGATGCGTATGTACGACCGGATGAAAAACGAGCTTCAGACATACGAAAACAATATCGGCTTCCTGAGCATCTCCTCCAAAGGCGGAGGCGGCCTGGTCAAAGAAATGGAACGCAAGATCGAAAAGCTGAAAGACGAAATGGCTTTGACGATCAAGAAAATAGAAGCGATCGATGAGAATTTGGAGTAAGCTCCAAATTCTCATCAGTTGAAAGTTGAATGCTCCTGCATTATTTCAATCCCGGATACGAAGCGGCGCTCCTGTTGGAGCAGCCTGATTATACACCTCCCGCTAATGTGCAACGCATGCAGCGGGAGTTGGCTTTTCTGCCCCTTTGGTACGGGGAAGCGGGCGATTATGTGTGGGTGGAAGAAGGAGCATACGCTGACTTTCCGGATCTGCCCGACGACTTTCCCGCGCGGCCGACGCTGCTCACACCCGCTTTATGGGCCGATCCCGCTTTTTCGCTTCCGCCTTTGCAGGCGGCACCCTGGGGAGTTTCGCCGCAGACAATCCGTTTCTTTCAGACTTTAGCCGCCGTTGAACAACGGACACTGTATATCCCCCAATGGAAAGAGAACTACCGCACACTGATCGGGCGGCAAACGGCAGCCCAATGCCTGGAGATGATGCGGCAGCGAACCGACTATCCCCTGCCGAAGACACCGGTATTCCTTTGTTCCGTCGCCGAGGTGGAACACTATCTATTGGCCCGTCCCGACGTTCCTTTTGTATTAAAGATGCCGTATTCCTCCTCCGGACGGGGTTTATTGCGCGTCGACCATCCGTTGCCCGCCAAAGAAAAAGAATGGCTCACGGGCGCATTGCGCAAGCAGGGCACCGTCAGCATCGAACCGCGCCTGCGGAAAGAGAAAGATTTCGCCCTTGAATTTTATATGACGCCCGAAGGTAAAGCCGAATACAAAGGCCTCTCCGTCTTTCTCACCGAAGGCTGGAAAACCTATGGTGGCAATTGGCTGGCATCGGAAGAAAGATTAGAGGAAGAGATCACGCGCCACAGCGGAACGGCCGCTTTTCATTCCCTCAAAGAGATCACCCGGCAGGTCGTTGAAGAAACCTTCGGCGGTGCATATACCGGTTACCTGGGTGTCGATATGCTGTTGTACACCGATGCCGCGGACCGCTCGCTGATCCATCCCTGCGTGGAGATCAATATGCGCTATACGATGGGCATGCTCGCCATCCGCCTCTTCGAACGACTGATCCACCCGCAAGCCACCGCCCACTTCCGCATCACCTACGAAAAAGACGCCTGGCAACGCCACCAACAACTACTTCAATCCCATCCCGCCCAATTCGCAGACGGCCGCCTCCGCCATGGCTACTTCCCCCTTTGCCCCGTCAATCGGGACACGCAATATCGCGCTTTTGTCTTGATCGAAAAAAACAGCTAACAGTTCTTCTGAAAGCATCTAATCTGTACTATCCACAAATCAGGTGGAATATTCAAATGGAAGAGAATGTGAAGGTGTAGGATAATAGCAGATGGACATTTCTGGCTCCCCTTCTTAGAAAAGAAGGGGGTGGACCAGAGCCGTAGGCGATGGTGGGGTAGTTTGATCCTAATTTTGTATGAGATAGGTATTTATGATTTGTCAGAAGATCAAACTGCTCCACCACGGCAAGCCGTGGTCCCCCTCTTCTTGTCTAAGAAGAGGAGCCGAGATACCGATATCGTAAACCTTCACATCTCAAACTAATTGAAGATCCTAAAGAACAAAAAAAACCAAAAATCCCCTCCGAACAGCGTTTTTCGTTTTTTTACTTACATCATACAGGATTTTCTTTCGCATCTGTATATCAATCATATAGCTATTTCAGATAATAAAAAAAGCAGTGAAATTCCTGTAAGTAACTTTCTGATACCTGTTGAAGAACCCCATCAGTGATCGGTTTAACATTGTTGCCTGTCCCGGCTGTATGATGGTAGTAAAAAAACGAAAAACTATGTGCGGAATGATCGGTTTACCACTATTTGTTGTTTGCATTTGTTAACATCCGTCATTTGACTACAAAAGCGGCTCCTTTACCCAAAAGGCCGGCAGGGTTTCCCAAAAGGCCGGCAGGGTTTTTAAAAAGGCCGGCAGCCTTTTCCGGGAAGGTCTCACGTTTTTCAAGTATGCCTTTATCTTTCACCTGAAACGCTGATGAATACAGGGATCTGGCGACCGGGTGAAAGGTGAAGACCAGACTAAAAACTTTTATGTGGTAAACTACCGGTACTTTGCGCGCAAACTACTAATAGTTTGTTGCCAAACTACCAGTACTTTGCGTGCAAACTACCGGTAGTTTCTGAAGAGAATATTAAGATCTCATTTTCAATGGTTTAGGAATTACATTAAAGAAAATCGTATTTTACCGCTTTGCGCCGCGTGAAGGCGAAGCCTGAACGCTTCCCCTCTTGAGAGGGGAATGGCTCGGCAAGCCTCGCTTAGGGAAGGAATCACTTCTCAAACTTTTTGAAACATAAAATTTATATATCGACTCGCAGCCTTTGGAAATCAATATAAAGTATATCTTTGCACTATAAATTCCGTATGTAAATGAGAAGATTAAGTATTTTTTGGATAGCGCTATTCGTGTTCCACACCGCATTTGCTCAAAGCCGGTATTATGTGAATGGTGAAAAAGGGTCGGACGACAAAGATGGATCGTCCTGGGAACTGGCTTTTGCCACATTGGATAAGGCTTTGCAAGTAACCGACGATAACGATTCGATCTTTATTGCCCGGGGGACTTATTATCCAAGTAGTTATCGGGGGATTGATGAGGCATTTACTTATTGGGGTTCTTTTGACCGCGAACTTGCACCATGTGACTACACTTTCCTGATCCGAAATAATGTACAGATCTATGGCGGTTTTGAAGGGAATAACCCCGATGAAACCCTGGAAGAAAGGAATCTGGAAGCCAACCGAACCGTATTAAGTGGCAACCTGAAGGAAGAAGAAACAAACGCCTGCCATGTGGTCGTAATGCTTGGCACCTCAGAGAAGCCTATCACCCCACTGCTCGATGGATTATGGATTACCGAAGGGTATGCACTGGGGACTTTTAATGAAGAATACTCGATGAGTATGTCTGATCATATTGTTATTGGCAATCATACTATTCAATGTGATTACGGAGGTGGGATCTATGCCCTAAATGCTGATTTTACCTTAACCCAATCGACTGTGGCGGGTAATTATGGCCATGAGAGGGGTGGCGGTATATATATAGAGAAGTCTGCTCAACCGAGAATCTCTCATACGACAATCTCGGGAAATACAGCTACGGGTCCTGGTGGGGGCATTTACAATGAAACATCGACACCAGAGTTTTCGAATATCACCGTAGGCGGAAATTTTACAAAGGCCAAGATAGGAGCAGGGATCTATAATAACAACAATTCCCAAGCGACTATCCTTCATTCTATTATCTGGGGAAATATAACGAATGAGAATCTCTCGCATAGTATAGGCAACAGTTCGGTCGGCTACGACATCCTCGCCAGCACCACCCTTATCGCCCATAGTGTAGTAGAAGGAAGCTCGGTGGACGGTTACTTTTGCAAAGCGGATTGTGAAGCTCCCTATATCAAAGAATCCGAACCCGGCACCGTCTACGATCGTGACCCCTCTTTTGTTAATCCGATCATACAAAATCCGGATACCTGGCCCCCCACCACCGAAGGCGACTACAACCTGAATCTCTTTAGCAAGGTATTCTTTGCCAACGGGCGGTTGTTTATAATGGAAGGGGCTGAAGAGCAGGAGGTGGTTGCCGATGCCGATAGTATTATCTATGTGCGCCAGGGTGCTGAGGGCAATGGCAGTAGTTGGGAGAATGCCCATCCGTCGCTAACCGATGTGATCCATTTCAATAACGCGCAAGAAAAACCGTATACGATCTATATCGCGGGCGGCACCTATACGCCTGAGCATTATTCCGGGAAAACAACAGCGGATCAAGGTATCATCGAGCAGAATTATACCTTCCTGATCCGGAAAAGTATGTCGATCTACGGCGGCTTCCGGGGCGATGGCGAAGAAGCAATCGACGAACGCGACCTGGTAGCTAACTCCACCGTATTGAGCGGGAAGCTGTCGGAAGAGGTATATGCCTACCATGTCGTATCCATTCATGGGGAGAAAGGAGCCGAACTGCATCCCTATCTCAACGGACTGACCATCCGCGACGGGAGAGCCAATGATACGGAATGTCAGGCGATCAGCTCGAACGGTTTCGAAAACTGCAACGGCGCCGGGCTTTATAACTTCAATGCCGGTCCCCATTTCGAACAGGTGATCTTCACCGATAACCAGGCCGTAGGCTACGGCGGAGCGATCTACAACAAACGTATGCTGAGCGACACCACGTTATTGACCCTTTCTATGCGTGATGTAGCGATCCTCAGTAACCAGGCGGGAAGATGCGGCGGCGGGATCTGGAACCAGGACCTGATCGCGGGCGAACGGGTACGGATTGCCGGTAATACGGCAGGCACCTCCGGCGGTGGTATCTTCGACTGCGGCGTGGTCTATCTCTCCCATTCTTTCCTTACCGGTAACCAGGCGAATACCGGCGGAGCCATTGGATATAATGTGGTGAGCTCTTTTGCTTATTATACCGATGAGGTGCCAACGATGAACCAGGTAACGACCCGCGCCGGGAACTGGGAATCGTCTACGGAAACAGATTTCGCACCCAGCAAACAGGAGTATTCGGTTATCGCCGATAACCGGGCAATCCAGAAGAATGGCGGCGGGGCGTTTTATTCACACCAAACGATTCCTATGGGCTTTCCTTGGATGTGGCGTACGTCGGAGCTCGAAAACTCCATCGTCTGGGGAAACATTGCCGGCGGGGAGCCTAATAGTTCCAATGTGCCATTGACGGAGATTACCAACAGCCTTGTCTACGGCCCGAATAGCGAAGAAGGAGATGGCCCCGGCTTTTTCGGACCGACCGATCCGACGGATGATGATTGGCAACCCAATACCGACGGGGATTATACCCTGCCAAGTACCAGCCCGGTGTTCAACATAATCAAAGAGGGTGTACCGGGTAATCTGCCGGTCTTGACTGTGCCCCAAATCGAAGCGGGCAATACCTTATACGTCAACGCGCAAGCCAAAGGCGACGGAAGCGGCAAAGACTGGACGAACGCTTTCCTTTCATTGGCCGATGCCATTACCTATAATAATACGCTCGACGAACCCCATCCGATCTATGTCGCCAAAGGCACCTACCGGCCGGAGAATACCTCCGGGTTCCAATTGGACTATGGCGGCAGTCTACTTACCGAACGCGACCGGACTTTCCTGATCACCAACGATCAACAGATCTACGGCGGTTTCCGGGGAGATGATATGACGGAAACGCCGGATCAGCGTGACCTGAAACGTAACCGTACGATCCTGAGTGGTGAAACAGGTTCAGATGATCATATCTACCACGTGGTCGTAGCCTGGGGAACAGCCGACGACGACCGGATCAGCCCCCTATTCGACGGCTTGACCATTAGCGGCGGACAGGCCGACGGCCGGTTCTCCTTGGCGGATGACGATCAACTGAAGCAGTCGCAAGGCGGCGGTCTGTTGAACCTCTATGCGGATACGAAACTGGTGCGCGTACGTTTCGAAGCGAATGAAGCCGTCACCGGAGGAGCGGTCTTTAACGAGTCCGGTTCGCTCAGCCTGACCAATGGGTTGATCGCGAAGAATAATGCCGAAATGGGTGGCGGGATGTACAGCCAAACCGCTTCGTCACTCCTGACCAATGTCACCCTGGCGGAGAATACGGCAACGGAATCCGGAGCAGGCATCTATAACGATAATTCAGAGATGACATCCTACAACACCATGATCTGGGGCAACCGCAAGGAAGAGGAACCCGACAATGTGGTAAACGATGAAGATTCTTCTTCGGACTATGCGAACAGCCTGTTGGAAGGTGGTGGTGTGGAAGGTGTGATCGATATCGATCCGGAACTGACAGCCGACTATTATGCGCAACATATCTATCCGGGAACCTTCCGCGGATCGGCCGAATGGTATCCCAAAGACGTTTCACTCTTTGATTTGGAAGGAAATAAACGGTTGAGTAATAGCGGGAAAAATATCTTTATGGGCGCGTTTGAAAACGTCGCGCGCATACCCGTCTATCATACGCTGACCATTCCCGAGGTGGAAGGTGTCACGACCGAACCGGGACCGGGCATACATACCGTTGAGGAAGACGGGCATCTCGTACTTTACCTCACCCTCGATGCCGACTTTACCGACTCAGCCATCCGACTGTGGGTGAACGATAAAGAGATGGATTTAAAAGAAATAAGCCCCGGCCGCTATATGGTAATCATACCCATAGGAACTGAGGACTGCGTTATAACGATCGGAGGCGTGACCCGAAGCCAGCCCACCGGCAATATCCATCCGGAGAAAGACGGTTGGCAGATCTATACTTCATCGGGAAATCTGCATATCACTCCGCCAACAGCGGAAACGAAAGTCACGGTCTATACCGCCGCAGGCATCCCCTGTTTCGCACAAACACTGACCGGCACCGTAAATATCCCGTTAGCTACGGGCATCTACCTGATTCGGGCCGAAGGCCTGGCCCGGAAAGTGTTTGTGGATTGAGAGGTGATCCGCACCGCCTTACCGCACCGCCCGGATAATATCTAAAGACTCGCGGCAGAGCGCCGTGATCTTGTCCCATTCGCCGGCGGCGATCACGCTGGCGGGGAAGAGGTTCGAGCCCATACCTACGCAGGTAACGCCGGCTTTGATCCAGGCGTTGAGGTTTTCCTGGGTCGGCTCGACACCACCGGTAACCATCAGCATCGACCAGGGCATCGGGGCTTTGATATTCTTAACGAAAGAAGGGCCACCGACATTGCCTGCCGGGAAGACCTTGCATACATCACATCCCACTTCCTGTGCCTGACCGATCTCAGAGACCGATCCGCATCCGGGGATATAAGGCACCAGGCGGCGGTTGCACACCTTGGCGATCTCGGGGTTGAAACAAGGCCCGACAACGAAGTTCGCACCCAGCTGCAGATAAAAGGCAGCAGTAGCCGGGTCGACAATCGAGCCGATACCCAGGATCATCTCCGGGCATTCCTTTGCCGCATATTTCACTAAGGCCGCGAATACATCCTGGGCAAAGTCGCCCCGGTTCGTAAATTCAAATACCCGAACACCTCCGGCATAACAAGCCTTCAGCACATTTTGGGCAATAGTAAGATCGGCATGATAGAATACCGGAACCATTCCGGTCGCACGCATTGCCTCGATTGATTGTAGTTTATTAAATCTTGCCACGTTTATAATTGTTAATGATTAATCCTTAGTCTTTATCTGGATACTCTTCCCGAGCCATCACCCGCCATCAGTTTCTCTACTTCGTCGACCGTTACCTGGTTGTAATCGCCATAGATCGTATGCTTCAGACAGGAAGCGGCTACGGCAAATTCCAAGGCTTTTTGGTGATCCTGCGGCCAGGTGATCAGTCCGTAGATCAGTCCACCCATAAAGGAGTCGCCACCGCCTACCCGGTCGACGATATGGGTGATATCGTAGCGTTTGGATGAGTAGAGTGTTCCTTCGGTATACAGAACACCTCCCCAGGTATTGTGATTGGCATTAATGGCTCCGCGCAGGGTGATGATTACCTTCTTGGCCCGCGGGAAACGTTTTTGCATCTGTATGCAGACCGATTCGAATTCGGCGGCATCCACTTCGCCTTGTGTGGCAGTCACATCAAACCCTTCCGGCTGGATACCGAATACCTTCTCACAATCTTCTTCGTTGCCTAATACCACATCGCAACATTCAACCAATGCCGGCATCACTTCCGAAGCGGTCTTACCGTATTTCCACAGGTTCTTGCGGTAGTTGATATCACAGCTGACGGTTATCCCCAACCGGTTGGCCGCCTGTACCGCCTCGAGGCATACATCGGCAGCACCCTGTGAGATGGCGGGAGTGATGCCTGTCCAATGAAACCAGGTAGCGCCTTCGAAAACCTTCTCCCAGTCGATCATTCCGCTCTCGATCCGGGCGATCGAAGAATAGGCGCGGTCGTAAACCACCTTGCTGGCACGGGCCACAGCCCCTGTTTCCAGGAAATAAATACCCATGCGGTCGCCACCATAAACGATATGGTCGGTTCCTACATTATATTTACGCAAGTCCATCACACAGGCACGTGCGATATCGTTTTTCGGCAGACGGGTGACAAAGTCGGCTTTGAGTCCATAGTTGGCCAGGGACACGGCAACGTTTGCCTCGCCCCCTCCAAAGGTAGCATTCAATTTGTCGGTCTGATTAAAGCGAAGATAATCCGGAGTGGCCAGACGCAGCATAATCTCTCCGAAGGTTACAATTTTCTTTTCCATTTGAATTACTTAAGCGCTGCAAATTTAATCAATTATCTTGAAAGACTTCGCTATCCCCATCTCCAAACCCCGTAATTCGGCCAGTCCGCGCAGGCGACCGATACAGGAATAACCCGGATTGGTCTTCTTCTTCAGGTCATCGATCATCAGGTGTCCGTGGTCGGGGCGCATGATGATGCTACGTTGTTCTTTCTGCTCGACCTCCAATAGGGCTTTCATCACGGCGTACATATCCACATCGCCTTCCAGGTGGTTGGCTTCATAGAAATCACCTTCCGCATTGCTCTTCGTGCTGCGGAAATGCACAAAGTAAATGCGATCACCGAAGCGGGTAATCATGCCTGCCAGGTCATTATCCGCGCGAACGCCATACGAGCCGGTACACAGGCAAAGGCCGTTACTGCGGTTGGGAACCGCTTCGATCAGTTTGCGGAAATCTTCTTCCGTACTCAGGATACGCGGCAAACCCAGGATAGGATAAGGCGGATCGTCGGGATGGATCACCAATACCACACCAGCTTCGTCGGCAACGGGTGTGATCTCCCGGAGGAAGTAGATCAGGTTGTTGCGCAATTGTTCCGCATCGATCCCTTGGTAGCGGTCGAGCGCTTCCTGGAATTGGGCGACCGTGAAGCTCTCTTCCGATCCGGGCAGGCCGGCGATGATATTGCGGGTCAATAGTTCTTTCTCAGCTTCCGACATCTGGTCGAAGCGTCTTTTGGCTTTCGCCTTCTCTTCGTCCGTATATTCGGCTTCGGCGCCGGGACGCTGGAGGATAAACAGGTCGAACGCCATAAAAGCAGCACGTTCAAAGCGCAAAGCTTTCGATCCGTCGGGCATCTCGTATAAAAGATCCGTCCGGGTCCAGTCCAATACCGGCATAAAGTTATAGGTGACCACATTCACCCCGCACCGGCCCAGGTTACGGACGCTCTCTTTGTAGTTCTCGATATACTTTTGGAAATCACCGGTCTGCGTTTTGATATGTTCGTGCACCGGAACACTTTCTACCGCGTTCCAACGCAAACCAAACGCTTCGATCTCCGCTTTCCGCTTATTGATTTCTTCCACTGTCCATACTTCCCCATTCGGGATATGGTGTAATGCCGTTACAATACCGGTAGCCCCGGCCTGGCAAATATCCGCGAGGCTGACGGGATCATTCGGCCCGTACCAACGCCATGATTGTTCACATAGAAACATGTTTGTAATTATTAATTGTTAATGATTAATGATTAATTGAGTAGTTGGTAGTTAGTAGTTGGTAGTTGGTAGGCGCATGCAGTAATTAGGCAAATATCGCTTGCCGCCTACTAACTACTAACTATCAACTACTAACTACTAACTACTCTCAAATCGTATAAGCATCAAAGCCTCCATCGACAATCGCCAGCGTGCCCGTCACAAATTTGGAGGCATCGCTGATCAGGTAATGGATGGTGCCGAATAATTCTTCCGGCTCACCGAAGCGGTTGAAGGGGGTATGCCCCAGGATCGCTTTCGAACGGTCGGTAAAGGAACCATCCGGATTCAGAAGCAACGATTCGTTTTGTTGGGTAATAAAGAAACCCGGAACGATCGCGTTGACACGCAGGTGTGATCCGAATTTCTGCGCCAGCTCGGCCGCCAGGTATTTCGTGAAATTCGCAATCGCCGCTTTGGCACAACCGTAACCGACCACACGCGTTAACGGACGCAGCGAAGAGATCGAAGCAAAATTCACGATACTGCCTTTCTCCTGTTTGGCCAGTTCGGGGATAAACACCATCGAGGGGATCACCGTTCCGAAAAGGTTGAGGTCGACCACCTTCCGGAACGCATCGATCTCCAGATCGAGGATGGTCTTATCGGGCGGGATAGTCGCACCGGACATATTCCCTCCGGCAGCATTCAGCAATACATCAATCTTGCCGTAATGGGCAATGATATCTTCCCGGTTCTTTTCTAACACCTCTTTATTCAATACATCGGTAGTCAGGAAGAGCGCATCGCCGCCTCTTCCTTCGATATCGCCGACCAATGCTTTTCCGGCCGCTTCATCGCGGTCGAGGATCACGATCTTTGCACCCTGCTCCGCCAGGTATCCGCCAATTCCCCGGCCTAAGATACCGGCACCACCGGTGATCACCACTACATTCCCTTTTAGGTCAAATAAGTTATTCATACGATTATATTTTAAGTTATCTGAATATGCTGATTCATACGGATAAAATGCTTTCATAGAGAGCATCGCCGCAAATGTAATACATTTATTCAGTATGTTGTGTGCTCGCACACATATTTTAACAAGATATGTTTGTTTCCTTCTTATTTTTTGTCCTTCTTTGTCCAAAAATACGATTGCAATGAAAACATTTATGGACAAAAACTTCCTGTTGCAGACCGCGACAGCCGAAGAACTTTATCACAATCACGCGGCTAAGATGCCGATTATCGACTATCATTGTCACCTGGACCCGAGAATGGTCGCTTCCGATTATAAATTCCGTTCGATCACAGAACTCTGGTTAGGAGGGGATCATTATAAATGGCGGGCGATGCGCACAAACGGTGTGGCGGAGAAATACTGTACAGGTGATGCTTCCGACTGGGAGAAATTTCAGCAATGGGCGGAGACCGTTCCCTATACCATGCGCAATCCTCTGTATCACTGGACGCATCTGGAGCTGAGTACGGCCTTTGGGATCAATAAATTATTAAATCCGTCTACGGCAAAGGAGATTTATGACGAATGTAATGAGAAGTTACAGTCATCGGAATTCTCTGCCCGGGGGTTGATGCGGCGGTACCATGTAGAAGTGGTTTGCACGACAGACGATCCCATCGATAGCCTGGAGTGGCATAAACAGACTGCCGAAGAGGGTTTTGAGATAAAGATGTTCCCTACCTGGCGACCGGATAAGGCGATGGCGGTGGAAAACCCTACTTCGTTTATTTCTTATGTAAGCAAACTTTCCGAGGTCAGCGGCGTGCGGATCTCTTCTTATCCCGAATTGATCGAGGCCTTGCGCAAACGGCATGATTTCTTTGCCACACAGGGATGTCGCCTTTCCGATCATGGGCTGGAAGAATTCTATGGCGAAGACTATACGGAAGCGGAGATCCATACGATTTTCCATAAGGTATTCGGGGGGATACATCTGACTTCGGAGGAGATCCGTAAATACAAATCCGCGATCCTGGTCGCTTTCGGTGAGATGGATTGGGAGAAAGGCTGGACACAACAATTCCATTACGGAGCGCTCCGTAATAATAATACCCGCCTGTTTAATCAGTTAGGACCGGACATCGGCTTTGACTCGATCGGCGAATGGAATACGGCAGGCGCTTTGTCTCGTTTCCTGGATCGTCTGGATCAGCAGGATAAACTGGCCCAAACGATCCTGTATAATCTGAATCCGTGTGCCAATGAGATGATCGCGACCATGATCGGCAATTTCCAGGACGGAAGCGTACCGGGCAAGATTCAGTTCGGTTCCGGCTGGTGGTTCCTCGATCAGAAAGACGGGATGGAGAAACAGATGAATGCCTTGTCCTCATTGGGTCTGTTGAGCCGTTTTGTCGGGATGCTGACCGACTCCCGCAGTTTCCTCTCTTACCCGCGCCATGAATACTTCCGCCGTACCCTGTGCAACCTGATCGGGAACGATGTGGAAAACGGCCTGTTACCCGCTTCCGAACTACCGTTCCTGGGGCGGATGGTCGAAGATATCAGCTACCGTAATGCAAAAGAGTATTTTGGTTTTTAAGAGAGCTGCACTTTATTTCTGTTGACAAAGTACGGCAGAGTTTATTTAATCAGTTCCTGAAAAGGTACCGGATAAGCGCATGACCCTTTCGATCGCGTCGTCCATCTGTTCGATTGACTCGAGGCCGAGTGTCATACAGTGGATATTCGACTCTTGCCAGGCGAATTGGATGGACTGTTCGCGTTCTTCTTCGAGGATACGTTTGCCCTCACCGAAGATTTTCATGCCGACAATACCTTTGCCATTGGCGCGGGCGGTGGCCAATACTTCTTTGACGATCTCCGGTTCCGCGTCCATATTCGTACCGAAAGGATTGATACGCGCCATGATCACATCGACCCAGGGACTTTCAGCAGCCGTCCGCAAGGCATCGATATTATGGCAGGAGACGCCGACCGCTTTGATGATGCCGTCTTGTTTGGCTTTCGACAGGCCGTCCATATAATGCTTGCGGTTCTCGGTCCAGTTGCCTTGTGTCATGCAGTGCATCAACAGGATATCGATATAGTCTGTGCCTAATTCCTGGCGCATCCGGTCGAGATTTTCCCTCACCGGTTGGATCCGATCCGATCCGTCGGCATGGGTCCATAATTTGGTGAGCAGCGTGAGTTTCTCCCGCGGCAAGCCTTTGATCGCGTTCCCGAAGAAAGGTTGTGAGCCATACGAATCGGCCATATCATAGAAGCGGATGCCCCGGTCGTAGCCATGGCGTGCCAGGCGGGTGAACATCTCCATCCCCAGGCGGGTCTGGTTCGACTCTTTATTGCCGCCGATCGTTCCACTGCCCATGGCGATCCGCGAGACCTTCAGGCCGGTCTTGCCCAGTTTCACTTTATCTACTGTGGTTTCCCGCGTCAGGGAACACCCTGTACCGGCAAACCCTGATCCGGCCAGAGACAATCCGGCGATACCGGCGATGCCGGATTTTATAAAACTGCGTCGGTTTATTTTATTCATGATGGATTTATTTAAGGTTGCGCAATATACCTATTTTTCTCTATCTTTGCGCAAATGAGACAATTAAAATACATCCTGCCGGTTTCTCTTTTGTTGATTTTCTTACTTTGGGTTGGAATAAGAGGGGGTAAATCGGGTGAGGCTGTTCCACAAGACGAAGTGATCGAAGAGGCCGTTGCCGTGCCCGATACTTTGCGCCTTCTCTTTGCCGGTGATGTGATGGTACATGCTACGCAATACGAGTCCGCCTGGCAGGAGGGAGGGGATAGCACGTATAATTTTAATCCGCCGTTTACTTATATCCAAGACCTGATCCGCTCCGCCGACCTGAGTATCGCCAACTTCGAGGTGGCATTGGGTGGCAAACCTTATTCGGGATACCCGCTGTTCTCTTCTCCTCCGGAGATTGTCGACGCATTGAAAGACGCGGGCTTCGACCTATTGTTTACCGCCAATAACCATGCGGCGGATAAAGGGCGGAAAGGCATTGAAGGCACGATCGAATATATGCGCGCGTTGGATCTGCTGCATACCGGCTCTTTTATCGATTCCACGGACAGGGCAGATCACTATCCTCTATTGGTGGAACGCAACCATATCCGCCTGGCTTTCCTGAATTATACCTACGGCACGAACGGCATGCCGGTGCGCAAACCCAATATCATCAACCTGACCGATACCGTGCAGATCCGTGCCGATCTGGCGAAAGCCCGCCTTAGTCAACCGGATTATATCATCACCTGTATGCATTGGGGTTATGAATATCATGAGAAAGAGCATGCCGAGCAACGCCGTCTCGCCCGTTTCCTGGCGGAGAACGGCACACAGCTGATTATCGGTTCCCATCCCCATGTCGTACAGCCTTATGACGAGATTGTGACTCACGCGGGCGATACGGTGCCGGTGATCTATTCTTTGGGTAATCTCATCTCCAACCAGCAGTGGCGAAGGGCCGATGGCGGCATCCTGTTCGAAGTGATCCTGGTCAAGAACGAAGGGCAGACCGCCCGGATCTCTTCCGCGTATGAACCTTTCTGGGTGAACCGCTTCAACGAGGAGACGCAGTCCATCTACCGCATTATTCCGGTGAACGACTACCGGCGGCATGCGGAGCGATACGATCTGGATGATGAACAGCGTCGGAAAATCAATCTCTTCGATGAAGATACCCGAGCAACCCTACCCACACTCCCTTTTTCCGATTTTTATCTTTACTAACGTTAAAATGGCACGATCTTTTATTGTTTTCGGGGTTTAAATAACTGATTTATTATTACTTTCACGCCGTGTTTAAATGTATAATCTAAAAAGTATTAATCCATGAAGAAATTAGTATTATCCTTCGTATTTTTATTGACGGTGGGTGCCGCCTCTACCTTGTCGGCTCAGACCAGTAATGTATTAACCGCCCAGGAAAAGAAAGACGGCTGGGTATTGTTGTTCGACGGTAAGAACTTCGACGGCTGGCGTAAATGCAACGATACGGCCATGCCCGCCAACTGGACGATCGACGACAACGCCATGAAAGTGGGGGGCAATGAAAAGCGTCCCGGCCACGGACAAGGCGGTGATATCCTGTTCGGAACAAAGAAGTACAGTAACTTTGAACTCTCTATCGACTGGAAGATCCAGAAAGAAGGCAACTCTGGTATCTTCTATTATGTAGTGGAATATCCGGGCAAACCGATCTATTTCGCCGCTCCTGAAGTGCAGGTGCTCGACAACTGGTATGCCGGCGATACGAAACTGAGCAACCACCTGGCCGGCTCCTTGTATGATATTCTCCCGGCACTGCCGCAGAATGCCCGTCCGGCCAATGAGTGGAACACGATCGTGATCCGTGTGAAAGACGGAAAAGTAACCCATACGCAAAACGGTGTTCAGGTGGTAGCCTATGAACTCTGGACCCCGGAATGGTACGATATGGTGAGCAAAAGCAAGTTCAAAGACTGGGAAGGTTTCAAAGAAGGCCCCGCCAAAGAAGGCTTTATCGGCCTGCAAGACCACGGTTACGACTGCTGGTTCCGCAACATCAAAATCCGCGAGCTGTAATTAACCATTATTCTAATAAATACGTTAGCACAGTTTCCTTTTTCAAAACACCGCACTTTGGTCGACAAAACATTGCACTTTTGTCGCCTAAAGTGCGGTGTTTTATTTTGAAAAACCACTCGCTGATATCCCCTTTTTCAAACTACCGGTAGTTTGTTCACCAACTACCGGTAGTTTGTCGACAAAATATTAGTAGTTTGCGCGCAAACTACCGGTAGTTTGAAAAGGGGGGTGTGCAGGGCCCCAAATGGGTGTTAGTGCACGCTGACTTTATATACTGTATCGGCAACTTTCACCAGGTAGATACCCGGCCGCAATGTAAGGGTTTTCGAACCACGAAGTTCAGGCAGTTGCACAACGGTCTGGCCGGTTACATTATGTATCACCACGTCTACTGCGTCAGCCGTTCCGTTTTCAACTTTCAACTTTCCACTTTCAACTACCACTCGAATGCCATGCGTTAGCGAGGCGTTCGACGTGGTATAGCCGTCGAGGGTGACGGTGACCGGGCCGGTAACGGCGTCGATGGTGTAGGAGATAGAAGAGATAGGAAGTGTTTCGCTTCGCAGCGCCTCCCCTTGGCTGATGTTGGTGGAGCTTACATATATCCGCAGCTTTTCCGGATCGAACGTGCCGGTGACGGTAAAGCTAAAAGGAGCGGCGTAGTCCACCAGGTGTACACCGGCGTCGGGGGTATAGGTGATGCCTTCCGTGGGGGTGAGGGTGACGGGATACTTTCGTTGGGCGATCACGGCCGTATGTTCGGCGGTGATGGGCAGGATATAGCTGTAGTAGGTGTTGCCGCTGGGCACGTTGAAGGGGGTGTCTACACCGTCTATAAGCAATAGTACGTCATCTGCCGTGAGTGTAGGGTCTTGGGGCAGGAATTGCAGGAAGAGGTGATCGCCCTCGGCCACCTGGTGTGTGCCGACGGTGAGGCCCGGGGCGAGGTCGATGCCCGGGGCGAGGGTGAGGGTGAAGGGGTGATAGATCGTTTCCGGATCATCTTCCGACGGATCGTCTTCCAAGAAGTACCATTCATAGGCGCCGATATCGACTGTCTCGCCGTTCAGGCGAGGCTTACCGGCCAGGTCGAGGTCGGTATTCAGATCGAAACCTTCATCGGCACCGGGATAAAGATCGTTACTCCCCGCGTCGATCAGGGGGCTGTCGTTGGTCAGGCGGTAGTCGCCGCCGGCGGTAGGGGTCCAGCCGGTAGTGGCCGAAACGATCAGGTTGACAAAGCCGGGGTCGGTGATCGTCGTACCGTCCAGGTTGCCTTCGCCTTCGGGACCTTCTCCTTGCACCAGGCAATAGGTGTGGGTGGGGAAAGTGTCGTCGGAGTCGTCGGAGTCGTAATTATCGATCTCATCATTGGCCGTATTGCCCCAGACGACGCTATTGTACAGCTTGTAGTAGGATAGAAGTTGGCTATAGAATACTCCGCCTCCATCGCCTGCCTGATTGCCCACCAGGGTGACCTGGGTTAATAGGGCGGAGCTACGGTAGAAGCCACTGATCGCGCCGCCAAAGTGACCGGCCTGATTGCCGGTAATTATCGCCTGGGTAATCTCCGCAGAGCCGAGGTCGATAGCGATCGCGCCGCCCGACCAGCCTGCGTGGTTGGCGGTGATCTGCACCGAGGTAAATACTGTCGCGCTGAAGTTGTTGAAGATCCCGCCGCCATAGTTGTTGGCTTGGTTGGCGGTGACCACCACCTGCCGCAGGTGGGTATCGGCAAAGTAGTTATACAAACCGCCGCCGTCGCCGTGGCTGATGTGGTGGCGAGGGCTGATGTCTGTCTTTACAACCATTTCATCTCCCTCCGGGCTATAGCCTCCGGTGATCGTCAGACCCTCGAGGGTAGGCTGGATACGCGTCTCTTCTGTCCCTACCGCCAGCACCACATGGCAGGCGTCGCCGTCGGAGAACCCTCCGCTTTTATCCAGGTCGCCACTGAGAATGGTGGGGTACTTCGCCGGATCGCGTTCGCCGGATCCGTCGGCTTTGTATCCGCCCAGGATCGTGATGTCGGAGAGGATCAGGAAGGTGTAGTCGATCGTACTGAGATCAGGGTCTTGGTCTTCATACTTCTCTAACCCGAAATAGCTCTCCGGGTAATACGTGCCCTGGGCAACATGGAGAGTGTAGGGGGTGTCTCTATCGTCATGGGTAAATAATAGGGCATCGCTAAGCGAGGACAGTGCCTGATTCCAGGAGGAACCATCGCCGCCGGGCGATGCCTTCGCGTTGACATAGAGTGCGTTTTGCGCTTGTCCCGAAAGGGAGAGGAGTAACAGGGCGATCCAGAGGATCAGGTGGGGGGTAAATAACTTCTGTTTCATAGCGGTTTGTATTTAAATTAGACAATAAGCAAATATACGAAAAACGATCCAAAAAGGCGGAGGAAATTAGGTTAAATAATTGTAACACAATACATTAAGCCGCGAATCTATTGAATTTTAACGGGTGAAAGGATGGAAGAAAACTTTTATATGCAGAAAATGTAAATCAGGAAAAGTCTCAACTGTCAGTTTCTTCTCCCGTAACCACACGCGATCCTAAGCCGGAGCACTATTTTATTTCTGTTTGCTTCGGGAAACGCGCTTCACGCATTTATTGGCCAACCAGCCTCTTTTTCCGTGCATTTTTTGTCCCCCAAACCCCCTGTTTTTTGTCTTTTTTGTGCTTGACTCCCCTGTTTTCCCCCTCTAAATTTGCGTCTGGAAATCGTTTGTCAAGACAACACCCTCTCACCTACTTCCCGGAGAACGAGGTTACCCGGACCCTTCCAAACACAGAAGAAGGGCTGGCCTTTCCTTGCCGGTCTCTACGGAAGCAGATTAAGTATCAACACGTTCATTAAAATTAGTCGTTTGGCGTGACTCGGCATAATCCAAGTAAACTTGGCTTCTGCGCTCGCTACTTCAAACGTTCAAATTATTAAACAAAATGGAAAAGAAAATGAAGAAGAAAATGACATTACTTATTTTCGTTCTGCTTGGATTGACAGTCCAATGGCAGAACATCGTCGCGCAAACTCCGGAAAAGGTGTACAACCCGGATGATATAGCGACACTAAAGCAACTTTTTATTGATCATAAGGATCAAGGATTATTGGATCTCTGGTACACGGGTTCAGCATCTGAAAAGCCGGATGTCAATGACCCGGATGATGAAAAATGGGGCGTAGAAGGCAGAGAATGGTATAAAAATTGTGGTGTGAGTTGGGGCAAAGATCCAGAAACAGGTTTAACTTCAGTCGCTGAATTTTTTTTAAATAAAGCGCCAGAAACGCTTACGCTGTCGAATTTTAGACATCTAGGAGTGATCCATATCAATTTTGGAAGAGCAAAAGGCTTAAAATCTCTCACTTGCATAAATCTTCCGTCGATGACTGAGATAAATGCGGAAAAGCATCCCGACTTGGAATACCTGAATGTCGAAGAAGGTTGCACCAGATTGTTTTTCCTGCGATTGGAAAGCGCAAGTAATCTTACCGAGTTAGTTTTACCGAAGGAAAATTCTGCCCTGAAAGAGTTATATGCCAGTTTTGCTCGTAAGTTAGCTGTAATAAAGAATATAAATCTGCAGACGCAGTTAGAGAATCTGATTATCACTAATATGTCTGTGACTTCTTTAGATCTAAGTTCACTTTCTAAACTGAAATTTCTAAACTGCTGGGATAATCCTTTGGAGGAGTTGAAAGTCTCGAGTGGATTGGTGCGTCTCAGGTGTGGTGAAATTAAAGCGACGGAGCTCAATCTACGTCCTGCCACAAAATTATATTGGCTTGATGTTCGAGGTCCAAACTTGAAAGAATTGGATTTAAGTAGAAATAAAGAAATGAACAGGCTTTCCATTTCAAATACACCCTGTCTGACCAAATTGGATCTGGATCACATGCAGTTAAGCTATATGAACATTAGTAACAATCCGAATTTAACCGAGCTATCTATGCGAGGGAGCTTGGGTATAAATGAGCTTCTTTGCCACGATAACCCTAAATTATCAAAGTTATTCTTACCTGAAAACAGAATGGGGGAAAAACCGGCAAATAGAAGACTCAATTTGACAAATAACGCGCTGCCTTTTAATTATTTACCGCGAATGACGACCTTTGAGAAGCCTGCTACTTCAACAACAGAAGAATACCTTTATACGGGGCAGAACATCACAATACAAATACCGGAAGGTACTCCTACGATTGATATGGTGGATTTAGGGCTTTATCATCCGGACTATCCTGTTTGGTTTAATTTAGGTGAACGTCTGCCTCTTGAACCCGAATTTACTGTGCCTAAAGAATGGAAGGCAGGGGAGAAGAAGCGTATTTGGATGTCTCCTACGACTATTTTGCCCAGCTTTCAAAACAAGTCTCTTTCCCTGTGGGTGGAAGTAGGTGTGGGGCATAAAGTTACCCATAACACAGTCAACGGAACTATGGAGGTTTTGTGTGACGGTGAACCGGTTCACAGTGGGAAAATCGTGGGCGATCAATACGATTTAGACATAACAGTCACCCCGGACAATACACATAAACTCGCTTTGTTTATGGTAAATAATACTCCTTTGCAGGATGTCGAGGAAAATCAACCGTATCATTTGAAGGTAGAGAATGCCATGCATCTCTTTGCCCTTTGCACCCCCGACGGCGCGCCGGCAGACGGTAGCGGCAAAGGCCTTTTCGCATGGGATCTGGAGAACGCGACACTGACGGCAACGACAAACGGCACGCCGGTTGCGAACGGTGAGCATTTGGCTTCGGGTACCCTCGTGGATATCACCCTGACTCCGGATACGGATATGGGCATGGAGTTTATCCGATTGAATGGTGAAGAACTGGATGTGACGGAGTGGTCGTTTCGCGTGCGTATCCCTGACGCGGAGAATAATAAAGTGCCAACGACTCTTATCCAAGCCAAAGCCAGTGCCGACGGTTGGAAACCGGGCGATCCCGATCCGGATACGGAAAACCCGAAGTTTACGTTGACCTACGAAGCGATCGACGGAAGTATTTTGGTTAATAAGGGAAGCCTTATCTATACCTCCGGCTCATCCGTACGTAAAGGAACGGAACTCTCGGTGGTGGCAACTCCGGACAATAGTTATAAACTGGCATTGGCAACCGTCAACGGCGTAGCCCGTACGGACGCGCAGGCAAACAAGGCCTTTAAAGTGACGATCGAAGACGATACCCGCATCTTTGCCCTTTGCACCGCACAAGGCGCGCCGGCAGACGGTAGCGGCAAAGGCCTTTTCGCATGGGATCTGGAGAACGCGACACTGACGGCAACGGCAAACGGCACGCCGGTTGCAAACGGTGAGCATTTGGCTTCGGGCACCCTCGTGGATATCACCCTGGCTCCGGCAGCCGGCATGGGCATGAAGTTTATCCGATTGAATGGTGAAGAACTGGATGTGACCGAGTGGTCATTCTCGGTACGTATCCCTGACGCGGAGAATAATAAAGTAGCACCGACCTTTATCTGGGCCAAAGGTAGTGCCGACGGTTGGAAACCCGGCGATCCTGATCCGGATACAGAAAACCCGAAGTTTACGTTGACCTACGAAGCGATCGACGGAAGTATTTTGGTTAATAAGGGAAGCCTTATCTATGCCTCCGGCTCATCCGTACGTAAAGGAACGGAACTCTCGGTGGTGGTCACTCCGGACAATAGTTATAAACTGGCATTGGCTACGGTGAATGGTGTGGCGGTTACGGATGCACAGGCAGACAAGGCCTTTACCCTTACGATCGAAGACGATACCCGTATCTTTGCCCTTTGCACCACCGAAGGCGCTCCGGCAGACGGTAGCGGCAATGGCCTTATCGCATGGGATCTGGAGAACGCGACACTGACGGCAACGAGAAACGGCACGCCGGTAACAAACGGTGAGCATTTGGCTTCGGGTACTATTGTGGATATCACCCTGACTCCGGCAGCTGGTATGGGCATGAAGTTTATCCGACTGAATGGTGAAGAACTGGATGTGACCGAGTGGTCATTCTCGGTACGTATCCCCGACGCGGAGAATAATAAAGTAGCACCGACCTTTATCTGGGCCAAAGGCAGTGCCGACGGTTGGAAACCGGGCGATCCTGATCCGGATACAAACACGCAGAAATATCTATTGACCTACGAAGCGATCAACGGAAGTATATTAGCCGCCGGTAAAAGCAGCCTTGTCTATGCCTCCGGTTCATCCGTACGTAAAGGAACGGAACTCTCGGTGGTGGTCACTCCGGACAATAGTTATAAACTGGCATTGGCTACGGTGAATGGTGTGGCGGTTACGGATGCACAGGCAGACAAGGCCTTTACCCTTACGATCGAAGACGATACCCGTATCTTTGCTCTTTGCACCACCGAAGGCGCTCCGGCAGACGGTAGCGGCAATGGCCTTATCGCATGGGATCTGGAAAACGCGACACTGACGGCAACGACAAACGGTACGCCGGTAGCAAACGGTGAGCATTTGGCTTCGGGTACTATTGTGGATATCACCCTGGCGCCGGCAGCCGGCATGGGCATGAAGTTTATCCGATTGAATGGCGAAGAACTGGATGTGACCCAGTGGTCGTTCTCGGTACGTATCCCTGACGCAGAGAATAATAAAGTAGCACCGACCTTTATCTGGGCCAAAGGTAGTGCCGACGGTTGGAGAGAAGGTGATCCCGATCCGGATACAAACACGCAGAAATATCTATTGACCTACGAAGCGGTGAATGGCAGCCTGATCGTCTACCACGGCAGTCTGGTTTATCCCTCAGGATCAAAGGTACCTAAAGGAACTTCCCTGAAAGGAAAAATAACGCCCGATGCCGGTTATACGCTTACTGCCGTTGCATTGAACGACGCGGTATTAGGCGCAACCGCCTCTTTTGAAACGACTATGACCGGCGACCTGGCAATCCTGGCGCTTTGCTCACCGGACGACGAAGTGACCGACGGCAAAGGCCGCATCTACTGGAACCTACTTAACGGTACATTAACAGCCAAGGTTGATAATCAGGAGATTGACAACGGTACCTTATTGGCACCGGGAACAAAAGTCAGCGTAACAGTCGCCCCCATCGATCCGGCACATGGCATCCTGTCGTTGAAGGTGAACGGAAGTGATCGGGATAAAACCGTCTGGAGCTTTACCGTAACAATCCCGGAAGCCGATGGCGGAGGCAAGGTAGAAGACACCTTTATCTGGGCCAGCTTTGGCAAAAACGGTTGGAAACCGGGCGATCCCGATCCGGCAGCAAATACCTATTTCACGCTGGAGATCTTAGAGACGCCGGAAGCGATCACGATCCATCCCGCCGCGGGCAAATATCAGATCGAAGAAGGTAGTGCCACTACCCTGCGCCTGACTATCGGCGAGCAGTATGACGAGAAATATATCTTCCTGCGCTTGAACGAGCAGTATGTATTGGTCAAAGCGCCGGCTGAACCGCTTGAATTATCCTATGTATTATCCAATATGAATAAAGATATGGTGGTGGAAGTCATTGTCTCCGATACCGAAAACCCCAACGGCTCAGGTTCGGTAAGCAATGCGAACATAGAGAATGATACGATACGCGTATGGAGCAGCTACGGCTTGTTGGTGGTGGAAACCCCGCACATCATGCCGGTAACAATCTACTCGACTACCGGACGGATGATCGCCCATCGCGCGGTAAACGGAAGAGAAGAATTCAGTGTTGCCGCCGGTATTTACCTGATCAAAGCGGAAAAGAATATATATAAAATTGTTGTCGGCCACTAACGGCTATTCAACTTCATTTCCATTTTTTAAAACACCGGTGTTTCTTTACTGAAACATCGGTGTTTCTTCAATGAAACATTAATGTTTTTTTCATGAAACACCGGTGTTTATTTTTATATCGAAAAAGAGGTTAGTGCACGCTGACTTTATATATTGTATCAGCGACCTTCGGTTCGGGGTGATCCCTTTTTCAAACTACCGGTAGTTGGTGAACAAACTACCGGTAGTTTGTCGACAAAATATTAGTAGTTTGCGCGCAAACTACCGGTAGTTTGAAAAGGGGGGTGTGCAGGGCCCCAAATGGGTGTTAGTGCACGCTGACTTTATATACTGTATCGGCAACTTTCACCAGGTAGATACCCGGCCGCAATGTAAGGGTTTTCGAACCACGAAGGGCACGAAGGGACACAACGTTTTGGCCGGTGATTGTGTAAACGGTGACATCAACAGCGTTAGCCATTCCATTGTCAATTGTCAATTGTCCATTGTCAATTGCAATGTGGATATCGCTTTTAGCGATATCCGCATTGCTTGTTGTCATTCCTTCGAGAGTAACCGTCACCGGCCCGGTGATTGGATCTATATGGTAAGTTAGTGTGTTTAGGCCGGTGGCGACTGGCTCAAGAAGAATACCGTTGATTCGGACTTTCAGATCTTCGACGTCACCCGGGTTGACAGTGAAACGGAACGCTTCGCCGAATGCCGCCCGGTGTTCACCCGCGCCGATATCGAAAGTCACGCCTTCAGTCTCCGGCAGGGTCACGGTATATTCCCGCAGGGCAATGGCGATCGTATGGTCTGCCGATATCGGGTTGAGGATATACGAGAAATAGTGATTATTGCCAAAATCAGTAAACGGCGTATCTACCCCATCAATCAACAACATCACATCCTCAGCCGTCAACGAACGGTCTTCGGGCAGGAATTGGAGGTAGAACGCATCTCCACTGCTTACCGAAAGAGGTCCCGAAATAGTATGCCCCAGCACTTGAATACCATGAGCGATTTCGAGAGTAATGGTATGGTAAAAGATAGGCCGGGCTATCAGGGAAATAATGATATCCTTATTCTCCATAACAGAAAGCAGGGTCAATTGATAAGATTCTGTTTTCTTATCATATTCCGCTTCCACTTTTTCCCCATTTACCATAATAGATAGAATATGTTGCCTGTAATCCGGATCAATTACAAAACTAAAAGAGAAGTCTTCTTCGTCTTTCACTTTATGGCTCCCTTCTTCCATATCGTTTAATAAGACCAGTCCTTCTTTGGGGATGGATAATGATATTGCAAACAGCTGAACCAATGTGATAGAAACGTCTTTATCCTCTTCAATATCCTCAAGGGTTACGGTATATGTTCCATCTTCATATTCCGGAGTGATCTCACCTTCTCCTACTGTGATTTCTGGGACATAATTAGCATTGTCGGTCAAGGTAAAGCTAAAAGAAAAGTCATCCCCTTCTTTCACTTTATGCTCCCCCGCCTGCAGATCGCCTGATAACTCCAGTCCACTTTCGGGAATAGATAATGTCACGGTATATTGCTGGACCAACGTGATAGAAACGTCTTTATCCTCTTCAATATCCTCAAGGGTTACGGTATATGTTCCATCTTCATATTCCGGAGTGATCTCACCTTCTCCTACTGTGATTTCTGGGACATAATTAGCATTGTCGGTCAAGGTAAAGCTAAAAGAAAAGTCATCCCCTTCTTTCACTTTATGCTCCCCCGCCTGCAGATCGCCTGATAACTCCAGTCCACTTTCGGGAATAGATAATGTCACGGTATATTGCTGGACCAACGTGATAGAAATCTCTTTATCCTCGTCTATATCCTCAAGGATTACGGTATATGTTCCATCTTCATATTCCGGAGTGATCTCACCTTCTCCTACTGTGATTTCCGGGACATAATTAGCATTGTCGGTCAAGGTAAAGCTAAAAGAAAAGTCATCCCCTTCTTTCACTTTATGCTCCCCCGCCTGTAGATCGTCTGATAACTCCAGTCCACTTTCGGGAATACTCAAAGAAATCACATGGATCGTGATAAGATTAGGCACATCCGGTTGTAATTCTTTGTCTAACGCATCAATCGCTTTCAACCGGGGCAAGTAGGTGTCCGCTTTTGAAATATCCCAGACATCATCCAGATCCCATCCACTTATCGGATCCGATTCAATAAAGCCACTCCAATCGGCTCCATCAACACCTTTCAATGCCGGAGTCCAATCTCCTTCGCTCTCGACATAGGCGTAGTTGCCTTCACCAAAACAGGCTTCAATCACACTTTCGTCTGTTACATCTTGATATCCTGTCGCAGAGTCGTATATGGCTACTCTTCCAGCCACGCGGTGACGATTGCCGGATTCCGGTAATTCCATCACAGCCAGGCAATTTTCAACTACCGGAACATCAGGCGCCTCTTTCTTCGACAATACCCCTACCAGCCCTCCACTATAACCGGAAGGGCTCACAATATTTCCGGCAGCATACGAGTCTTTTATACGGTATTCTCCTTCTACAGAATACAAGAGCTCTCCCACTAATCCTCCGGCATACCCAATGGAAGTAGTAACGGTACAATAACTGTAACAATTATCTATTATTATCGAATGGCCATAGTGACCAACAATTCCACCGGTATATACGCTTATTTCAGCATGGTCTACTTCCCCCACTTCTATATCCCCTATGTTACTACACTGGCTGATTGTTGTATTATTGGAATTACCAGTTCCTATTATTCCTCCGACAGCCATATAGGAAAATGCGGAGGGTGCAGTAGACCAAGTGGCTTCACCTCCTTTTATTGTTCCGTTATTTGAACAATTTGTTACGGAAACGGTTGAAGCGCTTCCCCCAAATACCCGCCCCATTATGCCACCTGTACAGGATTGAGCATAGCTGGTATTTTCTACAACATTACCTCCCGTTACACTACCGGAAAAGCTGCAGTTTTCGATATGAAAAGTTCCGTATACTTTAAGGAGACCTATTATCCCTCCGGTTGTGCATTCTGCTTGCATAAATTGCCCCCCTATGATCTCCGCGTCTTTTATAATTAGATTTTTTATTGTCAATGTTTTTTCGGAATCTACCACAACATACCCCCAAAGTCCGGACTCCTTATGAGAGTTCCCGTCTTTCCCTATAAAGAGATTCCGGATTGTATGATTATTCCCGTTGAAATTGCCTCTAAATGGTCTACTGGAACTCCCTATCGGCCTCCAGTAGTGTTCTTCAAGGTCAAGGTCCTCTTCCAGGCTGAAATATATATCTGTATATGGCGTCCCTGTCACAACCTGTAGAGCCACATAGGCCAGATGTTCGGGTTTGGTGATCTTATACGGAGTAGCTTCGGAACCATTTCCCTGATCAGAAATATCCTCGTCGGTGATGAAGTTAATCACGTAATCTGTCCAAATACCGGAAGTCTCTCCCCAGATTCCCCCTGTTGTTATCACCAATAGCAAGGCTGCTATAATCAGCACTCTTCTTCTCATACGTTTTCCTTTTTGTGTTAGTTTTCTTGTACACAAAAGTAACCGCAGCTGTCCTTTGATGTTCGGGGGCTGGAAAGCGAATGATTAACTGTTTTGCAATTTCTTTTAACTGTTTTGCAAAAAGGACTCTTTTTCTTTGAATTGCATGGGTGGTACGCCCGTGATCTCGACAAAAGCACGGTGGAAAACGATCGGCGAAGCGAAGCCACAATGCGTAGCCAGTTCTTTGGCGGTCAGGCGCGGATCTTCACGCATCAGGCGTTTGGCCTCTTCCACCCGGTAACGGCGGACGACCTGGCTGAAGGTCTGCCCGTAGCCCTCGCGGAAAAGGCGGGAGAAGTAGGTGCGGTTCAATCCCATCTGCAAAGAGAGGTCGGTGCGGTTGAACTGGGGACGCAGATACGGCTTCTCGGTTTGCATCCACTGCTCGAAGGTTGTTTTGTAGTCTTCGATCTTTGCCGTGAATGCCGGCTCATTGATGTCCGTTTGCGACAGAAGCTCCTGTTCTTCTTCGATCTCCTCTTCTTCGGCCGCTTGCAGATTCAAGGTGTTCCGGAAGTAATGCGCCGGGAAAGGTGATTGCTGGAAGAGTGCTTTGTGGGTGATATACGTGAAATAAGGGATGGCGATCAGGTGGTGCAACAGGTAGTAACTCTCTTCTCCGGCAAACAACAGGAAATAATAACTACTCGTCAACAAGGCCATTCCCCACACCAACACATTACCCCAGCGGATATCCATCTGCTCGGGTGAAGAGAAATCTTCCTCCGAACGGCGGCGGAAAGAGGGAAGCCAACGGTAGAACAAGACGAAGATCGCCAATATATACCCAAAAGAAACCACCAATAACGGCAGGCGAAACCAAACGTTGAAGTGCGCGAACGAAGCCCGGAAAGCCGACAAATCATCCAGTTGCTCAACCGGTTCGTCCAATAACAATATGCCGCCGAGGTAAATAGAGACCACACCGATAAACGGCAGTAAGCCCACCACGATACGTCGCGCCGTAAGCCATCCCGAGCGAAACAGTTCGATCACATAACCCAGGATAAAGATACCGGCAGACGCCCCGAAGAGCATCGGTACGGGTTGCAATATACCGCCCGCGATCTTTCCACCCTGTCCCATGCCCACGCCAAAGGTCAAGACGGAGTAGATCACCGCCCAGAACAATACCATCGCCCCCATAAACAAACGCGAGCGCACCCGTTCGTGATGCCAGAACAGCATCAGGGTGCAATGCCAACAAAGCATCGCCGAAGCCGCCAACGTCCCGAATAGCCAAAGATTAACCATGGCGTAAAGATAAAGGAAAAGGAGGAAGAGAGGAAGAGTTGAGAGTTGAAAGTTGAAAGAATACGCAGTAGACCAAGATAGTCCACCGCGTATTCTGTAATCATTAATAATTAATCATTAACCATTAATCCTTATTTTGAATGTTTGACTGCCGGCCTTCACCAGGTAAATACCCGGTTGCAACGTAAGGGTTTTTGAACCACGAAGGGCACGAAGTTGCACAACGGTTTGGCCGGTGATCTCGTAAACCGCCACATCAACGGCAGGGCCGGAATTGACAATTGACAATTGACAATTGACAATGGAAAGAGTGATATCGCCTTTAGCGATATCCCCGTTCGACGTCGGGTTCGTTCCTTCGATCATCACCGTGATTGAGGTGATTACTTTATCGATCGTATAGGTCAGGACGGCAGCACGCAAGGCATCCGGTTGGATCTCCCGTCCGTTGGCAAACACATGTACTTTCTCCGGGTCGATACCGTCGGCCAGGGTGAGGCTAAAGGTGAATGTCTCGCCGTAAGGCACCCGATGGGTACCCGCGCCTACATTATAGGTTACGCCTTCCACTTCGGGCAGGGTAACAGGATACTCCCGCAACGCGATCAGGATCGTATGATCGGCTTCGACCGGGTTCAGGATATACGAATAGTAATTACCCGATTCGGTTGCCGTAAAGGCTGTTTCGATGCCATCGATCAGGAACAGGATATCGGCAGCACCCAATGCCCGGTCTTCCGGTAGGAATTGCAGGAACAGGTGATCGTCTTCAGCTACCGTATGGTTACCGGCTGTCATATTATATAGGTCGATGCCTTCAGCCACTTCAAGTTGGATGGTATGGGTGATACCTGTGCCCGGGGTTTCCGGTTGGTATTTCGGATTAAGGACAGTCGGTTGATTGTCGCCAAAAACCGCCAGTTTGGGCATTGTTTCACCTGTAAGGTCAATGATCCAAATCGGGTCTTCACCTTCTTTGTTCCAATCCTTGATCGGCTGGTCGGTCATATCGCCCGACCAATTGGCGCCGTTTAGGCCGTCGTGAGCAAATGTTTCACCTGTTCCATCCGGGATATTACCTACCCAGGCGTGGTTGTTTGCAAGCCTCACATTATCATAGGTAGCATATATAATCCTGCTTATTTGTACTGAAGCAGTTATGGAAGAGCTGATTACTAGATTGTTTTCTACATTTGCCTCATCGCCTGATAAAGTAGCTATTAGCCCACCACCATAAGACCCTGCATTAACTTCACAGGCAGCATAACAATTAGAAAGCTGACTGTTACTCAAAAAACAAATCAACCCGCCTATTTGAGACCCCTTAATACTTCCCTCTACATAACAGTTTGAAATAGTAGAGTGAAGAACATTAGCCATCAGTAAACCACCTAAATCGGATGTCGCTTCTACTGTTCCGGAAACATAACAATTATTAACCGTACTATAAGCACAAAGAGATGCCAGTCCGCCAACAAGACCTCCTCTAATTCCATCTGCCCCTAATTCCAATCCCAGATTTTTAACCGTAGCTTGGAATATGTAGCCAAAGAATCCGGCATTGGCATTCGCATCATTGATCCACAATCCAGAAATCGTATGGCCATTACCATCGAAGGTGCCGCTAAAAGGATCTCCAGATGTCCCTATCGGCGTCCAACCGGTTCCTGTCAATCCCGTCAATGCGATATCCGCCATCATCGTAAAGGAATAACCGGCCAATGCATTTGCTCCTTCCGTATAATCCCCCGTCCCATTCACAATATCCGCCAATTCGGCTAAGCCTTCCTGGGAGTCAACAATATAATTCTTCGCAAGCGTTTTCAGACCGTCTTCGATATTCGGGGCGATCAGTACATATTTTGCTACATCGCTATCGACTTTATACGTTCCGTTGCATGTTATATTCTCTGTTGTCGCTCCACTGCCATCATAATTGACAGAAGCATAGATTGCCGTATTCGCAGGATCAGGAAGGGTACTTCCATGAATTGCATTTATCTTTCCCTGGGCAAGGACTGTACTATATGAATCTATAACCAGTTGACCAGTATGGTGAATACCACGCAATCCGGCAGAAGCTTCAAGCTTACTACCATCCTTAATCTCTATACCACTATTACCCCAAAGTCCATATCCCCGGAAAGTAGTACCTTTTGTTTCTGCAATCAAATGAGCGCCACCCGCTATAGTAAGCTTACCTTGGAAGTAAATAGCCACTGAGTTGGCAACATCTGCTGCAATAACATGCAGACTACCTGCTCCGGTGATCGTTAATATTCCTAATGTTTTTATGCCTGTATTTGTTGTGCTTTCAATTGTATTTTCAGTGCTTTCATTCAATACAAGGCTGCTCCCGTTAGGCATCTGCAAAGCTAAAGGTGCACTTGTTGTAAAGTTAAAACCACTTAGCTCCAGCGTATTTTCAGAGGCTTGCCAGTTCCCTATATTTCCATTGTATCTTTCGGAAAGGTCTTCATCCGTATACAACGACCAGTCGTCATCGCCATTCCCAAAATAAAGCGTATAGTCAACAGTCTCCGCCTTCGCGGCACCCGTAAACACCAAAAGCGCCAACGCGCTTAACCATAACAAGTAAAATTTTTCTTTCATTCTTTGATTTTTTAATATGTACTATAATAATGTAGATTCACTAAACGGTATGCTTTCTGTTTGTCTCCCTTAATAAAGGCAGTGAGATAGAGCTATGACAATCTTAGCTTGTATGCGCGTGCAAAGATAGGGGGCAGGCCTTCTGAGGGGGATAACAGACAGCGTATAAAAGATAACAGAACGAAAAAAAATGCAGTTGTAGGGCTTGAAGAATAAGGTTTTGCAATCTCAATACAAACGGCGGTTCCGTACAAAATATAGGATTATGATTACATTAGGTATTGTGCCAGCGAATGGTTGTTCCCAACAAATCTGATCAGATAAATTGTTTCTCCATTCTTGTGATAAGTATTAAAGAAAACATACCATTGTGTATTCTTATTCTTCTTAAAAACGGCATAAGACATGCCTTTGCCATATCGGGAAAAATAATGGGGTGCACTCCTCTTTTGCTTATGATGTAGGTTTAAAGTTATATCTTGTATCAGCTCGGTAATGTAGAGAACAGCATTCTCCTTAAAACCAAAATATTCCAGTTGGTAAAGGACTTCGGTTAAATCAAAAAGATAATCTTCTATTTCAGAAAGGAACAGGACTTTCATTTAACAAACAGTTTTTCGATTCGGGGAATAATTCGTCTGATTAGCTCATCGCTGGTTATCGCACGTTCCAAGTCTTCCATCCCGGGCTCTTCTATACGGTCTTTTTTCACCAATTCAAACATCTCCGTACTACCTCGTTGGATTACGACTCTTTCTGTGGCAGCCATATCCAAATACTTCTTCATATTATTGCGAAGCTCCCCTGCGCTTATTACTATCATGATGTTGTTATTTTGTACGTTATAATGTACAAATATACTGTTTCTACCTTGAGGAAACAAGTCTTTTACTGCAATTCCTTCTGCCACTCCTTAAAAGTAATCCCTTCGCATTGGCGGAAGGCGCGGCTGAAGGCGGTGCCGTGGGAGAAACCGCAGATCTCGGTCAGCCTTTCCACCGTAGAATCGGGGTTGCGCAGCATCTCTTCTTTGGCATATTCGATCCGTTTATGGTTGATAAATTCCCAGAAGGTGCAATGGTATTCGTCTTTCAGGATATGGGAGATATAGGTGCGGTTGGTGCCCACCAAAGCGGCCACATCGTCGAGCCGGAGGTTCTTCTGCAGAAAGATCTGTTCTTCATCGATCACCTGGTTGAATCTCGGGAGGAACTTCAGGTAGGTTTTGGGATGTTCTTCGTCCGGATTTTGTTCTTGCGGCTCTTGCGGTTCTTCCACGTCCACGACAAGGTGTTCGCTGACCTTCTCGGAGGTGTACGACCCATAGGAGACATGGTAACAGATAAAATAGAGCGTACCGGCGTAAAGGAGCATAAAGACCGAAACCACATAGTGGTACGTGACATAAAGCACGTAACCCGATTCGGCGGCCCAGAAGGTAAGGACGAGAAACACGAATATGCCCCCTAACGCCATCCAATGGTGGCGCAGCCCTTTGTCGTTGATATTGGAAAAGAAATCGCGGAGGTGGCGGCGGTACAACAACAGGCGATAAACGGCATAGACCAATAACGACACCGCCTGCAACCCTAACAACAGGCTGTAGGTGTATTCACTGATAAAGAAACGCATCTGATAGAAAAACGGATTGTCGAAAACGACCTGCCCATTGTTTTCAACTACGTCTTTCATAAAACGGACCGCCTGCGCCTCGCCGGCATACAGGAAACCGATCGCGTTTGCGGTGGCAAACAAGAGTGGCGGAACAAAGAACAAGCTGATCTTCAAAGCCGACCAGCTTTTATCGCCCGTCACTTCCCGGAAATATAAAAAGATGGCGGGAATAAATAAAAGTGTCGAATAGGTCTCGACGATGTCCAGTTTGTAATACAGGCTGTAGTCGTCGCGCTCCATATACCAATAAAAGACCGCCACGCCCATCGTCACGGCAATCAGTGCGATCACCCCCGTCCATATATTCTGCGAGCGGGTATTGACTTTCCGGTTCGTGAGGAAAAGTACCCCCCAAAACAAAGAGACCAATAACGGAAGCTGTATGGTAATATGTTTAAGCATAAGCGCGGCAAAGATAAGGCACAATGGTGTTTCAGAGGGGGACAACGGTTATATTTCAAGGGGACAATGGTTGTATTTTTGATATTTGTAACCCACTGCGGTATTCGGAAGGCACCATGCCATAGAAGTCTTTGAACTGGCGGCGGAAAGTGCGGATATTGGCGAAGCCACAGCGGCCGGCAATTTGCAGGATGGTGGCTTCGGGATTGCTTTTAAATAGCTCTTTGGCCATTTCCAGCCGCAGGGAGTTGATGTATTCCAAGAGCGACATGCCGGTCGCTTCGCGTACGGCGTTGTAGAGATAGGTTTGGTTGGTGCCCAGGGCAGTGATCAACTGCTGGCGATCGAGTTCGGGATGGGTGAACGCACCGGTGGTCTGCAGGTAGTCTTCCAGTTGGACAAACAGGGAAGTCGCCGGAGCGGTGTCGGCTTGCAACCGGCGCATCTCTTTCTTCAAAGCGTCCTGGCTTTCGATCTGGCGCACGAGACTCCGGTTCTTCGCCTGCAGACGACGCTGATAGCGGACGATCAACAACAGGATAGCCAACAACAGGACACATCCGCCCAAGGCAAACAGAAAGTAATGGCGGTTGCGTTGCTTCTCGATCTCCAGGCGGTCGACCTTATAATGGGCATGGGTAGCAGCCAGGCGTTTCTCGAATGTCTCCTGGCGTAGCGCTTCCACCTGCACATAAGCGGTGTCGTAGTACCGGATCGCTTCGTCGTAGCGACGAGCTTTCGCCAGATACATGCCCTGCTTCCGATACCATGCCGGGCGTATGGCTGCGGTTCCCATCTCATGTTCTTCAATCAGTTCCATGATATGCGTGTGAAGGGCAAGGGCCCGGTCGTATTCTCCCCGTTTGTCGTACAGGATACATTGGGATTCGTAAAGAACCATGGTCATCTGCCAGGGCAACCGGGGCAAATGGGGTTCGCACCAGGCGATATACGTCTCCGCCTTATCGAGTTCATCCTTGGAAAGATAAGCGTTCGCATAGTGAACATAACAATAAAACTGATTGAGTATCACCCGGATATTATTCGCGCCATCGCCATAGTCTTCTTCCATCTCTTTCTCTTCTTTGGCGATCAACCTCTCATAACGCGCATTGTAAATCAAAGATTCATCGTACCGGTCCCGATGTTCCAGCGCTTCCAACAGGCACCGATAGGTATCGAAGAGCGTAATCAAGTCATAAGGCAGTTTCTGCTCCATCTGCTCCAGCCCCTCAATCATCAGCGGGATAGCCTCTTCATCATAATCCTGATAATAATAGAGCGTGCCCAACACAGCCGTAACAAAGCCTGAGAGGTACGGATCGTTGCGCTTAGCCATCTGCTTCCGCATGGCTTCGGCCTCCTCCATGGCTTCGTCGTAACGGCTGGCGTAATGATACAAACGCATTTTCGCCGCCCACATATCCAGCATCAATTCCGACTGCCCGTTCTGATCCAGAAAGCGGGCATGATCGGGAAAAGCTTTCATAAACTCCTCCGTCCGTTTGTGATTGAAATAGAAATTCAGGATCGCCGCCCGCATCGTCAACTCGTAGTTGAGCGCTCCCTGTTTTTGGGACTCCCGCAGAAACTCCTGCAAAAAACGCAGTTCGGCTTCGGCCTCGACGCTATAGGCCATCACCTGGTAGATCTCATCATACAATCTGAGTTTCTCCGTTCCCTCGCGCGAAGGCAACTGTTGCAAGAGCGAATCGACCGTCTGTCGCACCTCCGTTTGTGCAAATAGCGACCATACGCAGAAAAGGAAAAGGACTGTGAATGGAACTTTCTTCATCCTGCAAAGATAAATTTATCAGTGCTTTGAAGAACAATAAATAGAGGATTTTCTTCGGTAGTTGGTAGTTAGTAGTTGGAGGAAGGCCAACGGCCCTTTGGAAAAGGCTGCCGGCCTTTTGAAAAACTCCGGCGGCCTTTTTAAAAACCCTGCCGGCCTTTTCGAAAACTCCGGCGGCTTGGGTTGCTCAATGGCGAATGTCAACAAATGTAAACAGCGAACAGTGGTAAACCGATCATCCCGCACATAGTTTTTCGTTTTTTTACTACCATCATACAGCCGGGACAGGCAACAATGTTAAACCGATCACTGATGGGGTTCTTCAACAGGTATCAGAAAGTTACTTACAGGATTTTCACTATTTTTTTATTATCTGAAATAGCTATATGATTGATATACAGATTCGAAAGAAAATCCTGTATGATGTAAGTAAAAAAACGAAAAACTTTGTTCGGAGGGTATTTTTGGGTTTTTTTGTTCTTTAGGATCTTCAATTAGTTTGAAATTGGAAGATTTTTAGCCGCGGACCACAGGGATTTATGTATTTTGTTTGTGTCCTGTAAGGACAGTGAGCGCTGAAAGCGCGTTAGAGCCCAGCCCAGGGTAAGCAGGCCGTTAGGTCTGCGCAACCCTGGGTCGGGAACACACCCCACACACAACGGAGCGCTGAAAGCGCGAAAGATTTGCTTTCGCGCTTTCAGCGCTCCGTTTTTATATGTATCCTTAACCCGGGGTGGCGAACCTCTTCAAGGTTCTGACCCCGGGCTGATGTATTACGCGCTTTCAGCGCTCATTGTCCTTTCAGGACGATCGTACACAAATCCTGACTCATAGTTCATCATTGAATCAGCAAAATCAAAGTTCAGAAATCTTCACATCTTCTTCTATTTCCCGCTCCGCGCCTACTAACTACTAACTACTAACTACCCACTACCCACTACCGAAGAAAATCTTCCGATTTTCTTCAACGTCTTTGCGCTTTCGAATCCAAAAAAAAGGGAGTGAGAAAATCCCACTCCCTTGATTATCTAAGAGATACGGTTTAGTCTTGCAGTTTCGCTTTGATAAACTCGCGGTTCAGGCGGGCGATATTGCTGATCGAGACGGCTTTCGGACATTCGGCTTCGCAGGCGCGGGTGTTGGTACAGTTACCAAAGCCCAATTCGTCCATCTTGGCCACCATTGCTTTGGCGCGACGGGCAGCTTCGATACGGCCTTGCGGCAACAACGCCAACTGGCTAACCTTAGCGGAAACGAACAACATCGCCGAACCGTTCTTACAAGCGGCAGCACAGGCACCACAACCGATACAAGCGGCAGCATCCATCGCCAGGTCAGCATCCTTCTTCGGAATAGGAATGGCATTCGCGTCGGGGATACCTCCGGTATTTACGGAAACGAATCCACCGGCCTGGATGATCTTATCGTAGGCGTAGCGGTCGACCATCAAGTCACGGATCACCGGAAAACCGGCTGAACGCCAAGGCTCGATGGTAATCGTAGCGCCTTCGTCGAACTTACGCATATGCAACTGGCAAGTGGTGATTTCCGTATCCGGTCCATGCGGATGTCCGTCGATATAGAGCGAACACATACCGCAGATACCTTCGCGGCAGTCGTGATCGAATACAACCGGTTCTTTTCCTTCGTTTACCAATTGTTCGTTCAGGATATCAAGCATTTCAAGGAATGATGTTCCCTGGGAAATGTCCTTTAACTGATAGGTTTCGAAAGCTCCTTTTTCTTTCGGGCCTCTCTGACGCCAAACCTTCAGGGTGATATTTATATTTTTGTCCATAATTGTATTATTTATAGGCCCCTCCCCGCCTCCCCAAAAGGGAGGAGAAGTCCCCCTTCGGGGGATTTAGGGGGCCGGTTTATTAATTCTTATAATTCCGTTGCTGACGTTCTACAAATTCGTAATCCAACGCTTCTTTATACATCACCGGGGCTTTGTCTTCACCCTGGTATTCCCAGCAGGATACATAAGAGAACAGGTCGTCGCGACGCATGGCTTCACCTTCTTCCGTTTGATATTCTTCACGGAAGTGGCCTCCGCAAGACTCGGCACGGTCGTAAGCATCGTGTGCCATCAGTTCGCCGATTTCCAGGAAGTCGGCCAGGCGAAGGGCTTTTTCAAGCTCAACGTTCAGGTCGTCGCCTTTACCCGGGATACGGAGGTCGCTCCAGAATACTTTCTTCAGTTCCTTCATGCGCTCAATCGCCTTTTTCAAGCCGTCGGCATTACGTGCCATACCCACCAGGTCCCACATGATGTGTCCCAGTTCTTTATGGATACTGTCTACCGAACGTTTACCCTTGATATTCATCAGTTTGTCGATGCGATCCTGGATACCTTTCTCAGCTTCGGCAAACTCAGGCAGGTCGGTACTGAAACGCGGCACCCGGATTTGGTCGGCCAGATAGTTCTGGATCGTATACGGCAACACGAAATAACCGTCGGCCAATCCCTGCATCAATGCGGAAGCACCCAGGCGGTTCGCTCCGTGGTCGGAGAAGTTGGCTTCACCGATCGCGAACAGCCCCGGAACAGAGGTCATCAGTTCATAGTCTACCCACAGACCACCCATAGAGTAGTGCAATGCCGGATAGATCATCATCGGTGTTTCGTATGGATTATCGTCGACAATCTTTTCGTACATCTGGAACAGGTTACCGTAGCGGGCTTCCACCACATCGCGGCCCAGGCGGTTGATCGCCTCGGAGAAGTCCAGATAAACCGCTTGTCCGGCACCTACACCGAAACCGGCGTCGCAACGTTCTTTCGCGGCACGTGAAGCCACGTCGCGCGGAACCAGGTTACCGAATGCCGGATAACGACGTTCCAGGTAGTAGTCGCGGTCTTCTTCTTTCAACTGTGTCGGTTTGAGTTTGCCGGCACGGATCGCTTCGGCGTCTTCTTTCTTTTTCGGTACCCAGATCCGTCCGTCGTTACGCAGCGACTCAGACATCAGGGTCAGCTTAGACTGGAACTCGCCATGCACCGGGATACAGGTCGGGTGGATCTGTACCATACACGGATTCGCAAAGTAAGCGCCTTTCTTATAACATTGCCATGCAGCGGAACCGTTCGATGCCATCGCGTTGGTCGACAAGAAGAAGGTATTCACATACCCTCCGGTTGCCACCACTACAGCGTGTGCAGAGAAACGTTCCAGTTTACCGGTCACCAGGTTACGGGCGATGATACCGCGGGCGCGGCCATCAACCTTCACCACGTCAACCATTTCATGGCGGGTGTACATTTTTACTTTATTCAGACCGATCATACGGCTCAATGCCGAGTAAGCGCCCAATAACAACTGCTGTCCCGTCTGTCCGCGGGCATAGAACGTACGGGATACCTGTGCACCCCCGAACGAACGGTTATCCAACAGACCGCCGTATTCGCGTGCAAAAGGAACACCCTGAGCGACGCACTGGTCGATAATTGCGTTGGAAACTTCCGCCAGACGGTACACGTTGGCTTCGCGGGCACGGTAGTCGCCCCCTTTGATCGTATCGTAGAACAGGCGGTAAACCGAGTCACCGTCGTTTTGATAGTTCTTTGCGGCATTGATCCCTCCCTGTGCAGCAATCGAGTGCGCGCGACGCGGAGAGTCCTGAATACAGAAGTTAAGAACATTGAAACCCATTTCCGCCAGCGATGCAGCAGCAGAAGCACCGGCCAGACCGGTTCCCACTACGATCACATCCAAACGGCGTTTGTTTGCCGGGTTTACCAGTTTCTGATGTGCTTTATAATTGGTCCACTTCTCAGCCAACGGGCCTTGAGGGGTTTTTGAATTTATCTGTGTCATATCTATATTTTCTATTATTAGTTACACCTTTAGTTAACAGCAAGAACCATCACAAAGGCTCTTCAGGTAGAAGAAAATGGTTACAAAGGCAAAAGCCGCCATCAATACGGTAGCGTAGATATTGCCGATCACTTTCCAACGTTTGATCCAGAGGTTATTGCTCCAACCAATCGTTTGAATACCACTCCAGATCCCGTGAGTCAGGTGGAACCACAAGGCCACGTACCAGATCAGGTAAGCGATCACCACCCAAAGGTGACTGAAATAATAGTTGATAAACGCGGCTCCGTCCTGCGGAGAAACCATCGCGCCTCCCAATTCTACATGATGATTGCCCAATAATTCGGCGAACATCATTTTGTACCAGAACTGTGCAAAGTGCAACAGCATAAAACCTACGATGATCACGCCCAGAATAAACATATTCTTAGACGCCCATGTTACGTTTTTCTGACGAACATTTACTGCATAACTGTCATTCCCGCGCGCTTTCTGGTTTTGCAACGTCAGCATCAACGCATACACGAAGTGCAGTGCAATGATAGCAGCCAACACCAGCGTAGCAGCTACCGCATACCAGTTAGCCCCCAACAGGGAACAGATCATGTTGTAAGCCTCTTCAGAAAAAACCGCCGCTACGTTCATCGCTGCATGAAACGTAAGGAACAGAACAAGAAAGATTCCCGATATACTCATTATCAGTTTCTTTCCGATAGAAGAATTAAGTAACCACATAAGATAATAAATTTAAGTTATTTAGTTGTTTATAAGTTTTATGTTACAGCGTTTGTATCAAAGCGCAAAGGTATGTCAATTTGATATAGGAAGCAAAAGATTAAAGAAATATTTCGCCAATCCATCAAAGGAGCCGAAATCCGGATCCGCAGCCGTATTTTCCCGAAGTGCCGGGAGTATTCAAACCGGCTATACTTCAATCGTTTACTGGTATGTCGGATTAAGCATAAAGTGATTGGTTTATTTTGCGTATTTGTGTTTAATTGGGTAAATATAATGGTGCCTAATTGTATGGGAATTGCTTTGAGTTAACCATCTGTAACACGGTTAACCATGTATTGTGAATAATACTGGCTAAATGAATAATCAAGTTTGACCACAACGAACACGGAGGGCACAACGTTTTTATGGAGGAGAGAGAAAAAATCATTCGAACTGTGGCTTTTGGGTGGATCCCGGACAGAAGAAAGAGTTTTTAACCCCAAAGGGCATTAAGGGCACAAAAATATTTCTATTTTTGCAGGGTAAAATAGACCCTCTGAAATGGATGTTCCGCAGCGTAGTCAAGTATTGAATGAAACGATTGAAAAACTTTCGGATGAAGTTTCGTATAATCAATTGTTTCATACTTGTCGTGATGAAGAGACTTTGCCTTCGGGCGAAGCTTTGCGGGAAGTGGTCGATTTGTGTCGGGCTATTCTTTTTCCCGGTTATTTCGGCCATGCGCGGATCAGTAAACAGACCATTCGTTACCATACGGGAGTCCATGTGCAAACCCTGCACCGCCTTTTGTCGCAGCAGATCTTTGCCGGACTATGCTTCGACGACTCCTGTCACTCCTCCTGTACGATCGCGGAAATCAGGGAACGGGCGCATACACTCTCCGAAGATTTTATCTCTGCCTTGCCGGAGATACGCCGGTTGTTGGCTACGGATGTCTTGGCGACCTTCAACGGGGATCCGGCGGCTCGGGATATAGGCGAGGTTGTCCTTTGTTATCCGGGATTCCGGGCGATCGTGAATCACCGGATCGCCCATCAGCTTTATCTTTCCGATGTGCCTTTTATCCCCCGGATGATTGCCGAAATGGCGCATTCCGAAACGGGGATCGATATTCATCCGGGCGCAACGATCGGGCATCATTTCTCGATCGACCATGGAACGGGAACGGTGATCGGCGAAACGGCGGTGATCGGCAATTATGTGCGGATCTTCCAGGGCGTGAGCCTTGCCGGCGAGAAGCTGGGGCCTGACGAGGGGGGAAATCTGATTCGGGGAGTAGCCCGCCATCCGGTATTGGACGATCATGTCACGGTCTACTCCAACGCGACCCTGTTGGGAAGGATCCATGTCGGCATGGGGGCGACGATCTGCGGAAACGTGTGGATTACCCGGGACGTGGCGCCCGGCGAAGTCATCCATCAATTGAAAACTGAAAATTGATAATTAAATACTATGAACACAGCGAATTTCGAAATGGTGGCCAAGACCCTGCATGGGTTGGAAGATGTTCTGGCCGAAGAATTAATCGCATTAGGTGCCGACAATGTAGAGAAAGGCCGTCGCATGGTCTCTTTTACGGGCGATAAGGAATTGCTCTACAAGGCTAATTTCTGTTGCCGCACAGCGCTTCGTATCCTGAAACCGATTTATCGTTTTAAAGCCAAAGACGCGGATAAGGTCTATCAGGAAGTAAAAAAAGTGGAATGGGAGAAGTTCCTGACGCTGGAAACCACTTTCGCCATCGACTCGGTGATCTTCTCGGAAGATTTCAATCATTCCAAATTCGTGGCCTACCGCACGAAAGACGCGATCGTGGATTATTTCGTGGAGAAATTCCAGAAACGTCCTTCCGTGAGGGTGAATAATCCGGATCTTTATATCAATATACATATTTCGCATAACGACTGTACGCTGTCGATCGATAGCTCGGGCGAGAGCCTGCATAAGCGGGGTTACCGGATCGAACAGACCGAAGCGCCGTTGAACGAGGTATTGGCGGCGGGTATGATCCTGATGACGCGCTGGCGGGGTGAGTCGAATTTTATCGATCCGATGTGCGGCTCCGGTACCTTATTGATCGAAGCGGCGATGATCGCCCTGAATATCGCTCCGGGCATTCACCGGAAAGAATTCGCTTTCGAGAAATGGATCGATTTCGATCAGGAACTGTTCGACCGGATCTATAACGACGAGAGCCAGGAGCGTACCTTCGAATTCAAATGTTATGGCTCGGATATCTCGCCGGTGGTCATCGAGATGGCACAGGAGAATATACGGAATGCCGGATTATCCAAATATATCGAACTGAAAGTATTGCCTTTCCAGAAATACGAAGAGGCGCCGCAGCCGGGTATTCTGGTGACGAATCCGCCTTATGGGGAACGCATTTCTTCGCGCGACCTGATGGGATTGTATTCCATGATCGGGGAGCGGTTGAAACATGTGTTTACGGGTTATAAAGCGTGGATACTCAGCTATAAAGACGAGTGCTTCGATAAGATCGCATTGCGTCCGAGTGAGAAGGTGAAACTGATGAATGGCTCATTGGAATGTGAGTATCGTTGTTATGAATTGTTCGACGGAAAGAATAAAGAGTATAAAAAAGCGTTGAATGAGAAGGGCGACCGCCGTTCTTTCGACGATAAACGGCCGGGTGCGGACCGCCCGCATAAGGTGATTCCCCGCCGTCCGGATTTCAAGAACGACCGGATGGACCGTCCCGACCGCCGCTTTGCTGCGGCGCATGCGGAGGGCGATGAAGACCGGACCGCCTTTTTGCCTAAGAATAAATTCTACGGCGAAGAGCGGCGCGACAGTCGTCCGGCGAAGAAATCTTTTTCCGGCGGAGGCGACCGAAAACGTTTCGGCAATGATGACTTCGGCTCTAAGTCCGGAAAGAAACCTTTCAAGAAAAGAGGGAAGGATAATTATTAATTACTACTGATGCGTTAATTTTTTAATTTCAACCGTAACAGGTTGATTATATATAAGATACAAGCGTTCTTTGATTTTTTGATTTGAATTGAC
>NZ_JAQFIN010000008.1 GCF_029504695.1 Parabacteroides sp. PF5-6 | reverse complement strand
TCTTCCCATTCCGAACAGAGAAGTTAAGCCTCACCACGCCGATGGTACTGCTCACAAGGTGGGAGAGTAGGTAGCTGCCGTTTTAAGTAAGAGAGTCTATTTCGAAAGAAGTAGGCTCTTTTTTTGTTTTTAGGAGCTCATAAGAACTCATAAGAGCTTAAGAACTCATAGGAACTCATAGGAACTCATAAGAGCTCATAAGAGCTTAAGAGCTCATAGGAACTCATAAGAACTCATAGGAATTCATAGGAATCCTAGGAGGGCTAGGGGATAGGGCACGCAGATGACGCAGACTAAAGCACAGATGACCGCAGATTATTATTGTTTAAATTTTATCTGCGGTCATTTGTGCTTTATCTGCGTTATCTGTGTGCTTATAATACGATTAAGGGAATGAGCTCTTATGAATTCTTATGAGTTCCTATGAATTCCTATGAGTTCCTATGAGTTCTTAAGTTCTTATGAGTTCTTATGAATTCCTATGAGTTCTTAAGCTCTTATGAGTTCTTATGAGTTCTTAGGAGGTCATAAGGAGGGTGGAAACTCTTTGGTAGTAGAGGGCGAGGTGGTGGCCGTCGATGAAGGCGTGGTTTACTTTGAGGCCGATGGGTATGTATTCTTTGCCTTCGCGCTGGATGAGTTTGCCGATCAGGGAGAGCGGGTAGCCATCCATCGCGCTTTGATGGGCAAAGGAGATGCCGGTAAAGCTCAGGGTGGGCAGGGCGCTGAGGAGGAACACGCCCAGGTCGTCTTGGGGGCAGTCTTCTTCACTCTCGAAAGGGCTTGTGCTGACCTCGTGTTCGTCGATGATGCGGCAGGCTGTCTGGGCGAATGTCTGCAGCTCTTCGTGATAGGGGAAGCGCAGGGTGTTGTACCTGCCATTTTCGCCGGTACGGATCACGGCCAGGGCGTCGATCGTATCATAATAGTATAATTCTCCCGCTGTATCCATCCGGTATTTGAATTCTTTGATTTCATTGCACGCCTTGAGCATGGCATGGGCGTAGTATAAAAAGAAAGATACGCCTCTGGCTTTTGCCCGTGCCCGTGCTCCGGTGCATTCAACCTCGGAGGTGATGGATATGTTGGGGTCGGGGAAGTTCTGAAAGAAATGGATGGAGTTCTTCCGTTCGAATTGTTCGATGTCTATTCGGTGTCGCATCTGTTAGCTATGGATTAGTCGGTATGATGCCGACGTTTTTGTTTCTTATTTATACCGCACAGCCGTTCCGGCCGCTGTCACCATCAGCATGCTATTGGTGGATCCTACCGTTTCATAATCCAGATCGATGCCAATCACGGCATTGGCTCCCATGCGGGTGGCCTGATCGGCCATTTCCTGCAGTGCGGCGTCTTTGGCTTGTTTGAGCACTTTCTCATAACTTCCGGAGCGTCCGCCTACGATGTCGGTGATACCGGCAAAGAAGTCTTTCACGATGTTTGCTCCGATGATGGTTTCGCCCGAAACGATTCCGAAATACTGGATAATCTCTTTCCCTTCCAGTGAGTTTGTTGTTGTCAGTAGCATAATTTTATTGTTTGGAACAAAGGTAGTGAAAGCCGAATGCAGATCCAAGCTTGCTTGAGATATGCTGAGGTGCATCCTACCTTCGATTTATTGAACAAACATACAAAAAATATCTGATCATTGGATGTTATACTTCGCCTTGTTTGGTTGTCGTTTAGATAAAGAGTGAAAAAAAGGCGGGCAAAGTGCAACCAACGGGGGGAGTTGTTCGTCTTATAAGTAGTGATTAGAGAATGAAATGTATGAAAGCAAATGATTTTACATCCCGAATACTGCCTTTGAAAGATCACCTTTACAGGGTATCTTACCGGATCACGCACGATGCGGGGCAGTCGAAGCAGATTGTTCAGGAGGTGATGTTGAGAGTATGGGATCAACGGACACATCTTGAGGTGATTGATAATCTACCGGCGTATTGTATGGTGGTCACGCGTAATATTTCGTTGCAGAAGAAAACGGAACTGTCTGCCTGTAAGGATCTTTTTCTGGTGGGCTAAATAGAGATAGCTATGGATTACAGCGATATAAACAGATTATTGGATAAATATTGGGAATGTGGGACTACGGTCGAGGAGGAGCGGGAGCTTCGCCGCTTCTTCTCCGGCTCGATCATTCCGCCCGACTTGTTGCCTTATAAATCCTGGTTTGTCTCTGCCGAAGCGGAGATGTTATTGCCTCTGGGTGAGCATTTCGACGAGCAGGTGATGACGCATATCGAGCAGTTGAAGAAGCGCCGCCGCCAGCAATCCGTCACCCGTTACCTGTGCTTCGGCAGTCTCTTTTTCGTTTTTATCCTTTTATTTCTTTGCCTGAAGCTCTTCTTGTTGTAAGAATAGTTATTACATTTGTAGAGAATGTAATACCGTGAATGTTATGAAAAAGAATCTGTTCAAGCTTACCGCGTTTGTGTTTTGTCTGTGTTTCTCTCTGTCGCTTGCCGCGCAAGAGAAGAAGTTGAATCCCGCACCTTTCGTTGGCGAATGGTCGTTCACCGTTTCGGATGCCCCTTATGGTTATGATAAAGGGGAAGCCAAGCTCTTTCTGGAGGAAGGCCAACTGAAAGGTGAATTCAAATTGAGTGATGCTACGCTGAAAGTCAATTCGTTTACCGAGAAAGCCGACGGTTACCTTTGCACCGTCTATGTCGACGGCTATCCGATCGAAATTCTGCTGACTTATAAAGAGGGCAAGCTCTCGGGCAGAGGCGACGATGGCTCTCAGTATTATCCGATTACTTTCAAGAAAAAAGAATAGTTGGCCGCCTCAAAAAAAGGCCGGCAGCTTTTTGAAAAAGGCCGCCGGCCTTTTGGGAAACTCCGGCGGCCTTTTTGGAAAAGCTGCCGACTTTTTTTGGGGGATCACCCCGAAGGTTTAGTCTACAATAGATATACATCCGCTATACATCCGGGTTTTCTTCTTTGCAGAACACTTTCTATTCCTTACCTTTGCTTCGATTTAAAGATAGAGGAAAACGATGTTTATAGTCATAGGTATCATGTTTGGCGGCATTGCCGTCGGTTATGTATTGCGCAAAGTGGAGATCCTGCAAAAAGTGGGTAAGCCGATCTCTTTGACCATCTATTTGTTGTTGTTCTTGTTGGGCATCACCGTGGGGAGCAATCCGGATATTATGAACAACCTGACCACGCTGGGTTGGCAAGCCTTCCTGTTGGCTGCGGCCGGCACGTTGGGCAGTGTGGTGGTGGCCGGCCTGGTCTATCGTTATTTCTTTAAAGAAAGGAGGGCGGAATGAAAGGCAGTCTGGTTGTTGTCGGCTTCTTTGTGTTGGGCTGTCTGTTGGGTTGGAGCGGGGCGTTGCCGGATGTGATTTTGGAGAACGATATTACGGTCTATGTGCTCTACCTGTTGATGTTCCTGGTCGGACTGAGTATCGGCAGTGATAAGAAACTGAAACAGATCCTGTCGAGTATCCGTCCGCGTTTGTTGTTGGTACCCTTGTCGACGATTGTCGGCACACTCTCTTTTTCGGCCCTGGTGAGCCTGTTTATCACCCAATGGAGCGTGTTCGATTGCCTGGCTGTCGGCAGCGGTTTTGCCTATTATTCGCTTTCTTCCATCCTGATTACGGAGATGAAGACGGCAAGTCTTGGGGTGCAGATGGCCACCGAACTGGGCACGATCGCGTTGATGGCGAATATCATCCGCGAAATCTTTGCTTTGCTTGGCGCGCCGCTCTTTGTGCGCTATTTCGGGCGTTTGGCACCGATCTGTGCCGGAGGGGCGACCACGATGGATACGACGCTACCGATTATCACCCGCTATGCCGGGAAAGATATGGTTTTTGTCTCCATCTTCCACGGTATCCTGGTCGATTTCACCGTTCCCTTTTTTGTTTCTTTCTTCTGTTCTTTCTCCTGAACTGCGGATAAATCACAATTTATTCCCCTATCTTTGCCTTTTTATCAGAAATAAAAAGACAAAATGGTCATTATCAGGGATACGAAAGAGCTGGACGGAATGGATCTGATCGTTACTGTCGGCTTTTTTGACGGGGTTCACCTGGGACATCGTTTTCTTATCGATCAGATGAAAGAGGCGGGCGAGCGGTTGTCGCTGGCTACGGCCGTGATCACCTTTCCGCAACACCCGCGCAAGGTCCTTCAGCAGGACTATCAACCCAAACTGTTGAATTCTTTCGAAGAAAAACTCAAACACCTCGAGGAAACAGGGATCGATTACTGTATCGTTCTCGACTTTACGCCCGAGCTCTCCCGCTTGCGCGCGAAAGAGTTTATCCACCGGGTATTGGCCCGCGATCTGCACGTCAAAACGTTATTGGTCGGCTACGATCATCGCTTCGGCTACGACCGAGCCGACGGCATTGAGCAATATATCGCTTACGGGCGCGAATGTGGTATGGAGGTGATCCGTGCCAATCCGTATACGGCGGAGAATCTTCACGTGAGCTCGTCCGAAGTGCGCCGGTTGCTCGCCGAGGGGCGGGTGGACGAGGCCGCGGAATTGTTGACCTACCGCTATCAGATCCGGGGAACCATCGTGGCCGGCTTCAAAGTCGGGCGCAAGCTGGGTTTTCCCACGGCGAATATCCAATTGGATGAGCCTTTCAAAATCATTCCGGCAATTGGTGTCTATGCTGTCCGGGTGTATCTGAAAGGAAAAAGCTATGCTGGCATGCTTTATATCGGTAACCGGCCGACACTCAACAATGGAGAGAACATCACTCTGGAAGTAAACATCTTCGATTTCTCAGAAGATATCTATAACGAAGAGATTAGTGTTGCCTTTGTCCGCTACGTGCGGGGCGATATCCGGTTCGATTCTGTCGAGGAGCTGAAAGAGCAACTGGCGGAAGACCGGAGAATAATTATGAATTATAAATTATAAATTATGCATGGGGAAGAATCATATTATCATGCGGTAGATACGTTGAAAGGGATGATCCGCATTCCTTCATTCAGCCGGGAAGAACAGGGTGTTGCCGATTATCTGCAGGAACTTTGGAGCCGCGATGCCCATCAGGTGCACCGGAAAGGGAACAACCTGTGGCTCATTGCCCCGGGATTCGACTTCGGCCGGCCGACGATTCTCCTGAACTCGCATATCGATACCGTGCGTCCCGTCGCCGGATGGATCCGTGATCCTTTTTCGCCCGGGGAAGAGGAAAACGAACTATTGTATGGCCTGGGAAGCAACGATGCGGGAGCCAGTGTGGTCGCCCTCTACGCGGCATTCACCCTGCTCGGCAGCCGTCCCCAGCCGTATAACCTGATCTTTCTGGCCTCGTGCGAAGAAGAAGTATCGGGCAAAGGCGGTATCGAAAGCGTTTTGCCCGATCTGCCGCGGATCGATTTCGCCCTGGTCGGCGAACCGACCGGCATGCGGCCGGCAACGGCGGAGAAAGGTTTGATGGTGTTGGACTGTGTCGCCGTCGGACAATCCGGACATGCGGCGCGCGAGGAAGGCGTCAATGCCATCACCCTGGCGATGAAAGATATCGAATGGTTCAACACCTACCGGTTCCCCCTGCAAAGCGACCTGTTGGGTCCGGTGAAGATGAATGTCACGATGATACAGGCTGGCACGCAACACAATGTGATTCCCGACCGCTGCACGTTCACGGTGGACGTGCGCACGAATGAGTTTTATCCGAACGAAGAACTGTACGGTCTGATCGCGGCGCAGGTCGCCTGCGAGGTGAAGGCGCGCAGTTTCCGGTTGAATTCCAGCCGCACACCCGCCGAGCATCCTTTCGTGCAACGGGCGCTATTGTTGGATAAAGAACCGTTCGGCTCCCCAACCCTGAGCGATCAGGCACTGATGCCTTTCCCTTCGGTCAAGATCGGTCCGGGCGACTCCTCCCGCTCGCATACCGCCGACGAATATATCCGCACTTCCGAGATCCGGGAAGCGATAGACCTTTATGTCCGACTGTTAGATAATCTAAATATCAGTGGTTAAGAAACTATTAGGCACGATCGGCACCCGCTACCTGGTAGCCCTGTTGAACCTCATCCTGATCATGGTCAATGCGAAGGTGTTGGGGCTGAAAGGGGTCGGTCTGGTCGGTATTCTGATCGCTTCGGTCAATATCGTGGTGATCATCTGTGGGATATTCAGCGGGAATACGCTGGTTTATTTCATGGGACGTCACACGGTGCGTACGCTTTTCCCGATCGCTTACGGCTGGACGGTCGGCGCGGCGCTGATTGCCTGCGCCCTGATGTATCTTCCGGGATTGATCCCGGCGGGTTATTTCGGCACCGTATGGGTATTGGCCTTATTGAACTCTTTGGTGACCGCCAATGCCCGGTTTCTTTTGGGCAAAGACCGGATCAAAGCCTTTAATATCGTCTATGTATTGCAGGGAGCCGGGCTCTTCGTCTCCGTCTTATGCCTTTATTACCTGTTCGACCGTCCGGATATCCACTCTTTTATCTACGCCTCCTATCTGTCGAGCCTACTTGCTTTTGTGGTGAGCCTGATCTGGGTGATTCCTTACCTGAAAGAGAAAGAAAACGCGGCGGTCTCCGCCCTTTCGGTCCTGCGCGAGATGTTTACGTACGGCTTATGGGCCAGTGCCGACAACCTGGCGGAGAATCTGACGACCCGTTTGAACTATTTCCTGTTGCAATATTTCGGTGGACTGGGAAGTGTCGGTTTGTTGGACTCCGGAACGAAGGTCTCCGAGAGCGTTTGGCACATCAGCCGGAGCGTCAGCCTGTTGGAGTATAATAGTGTGGCCAAAACGACGGATCTGCATGAGCAGAAAACCATCACCTTACGGTTCTTTAAATTCACTTTACTGGCCCTGGTCCTCGTTATGGGCTGTATCGCCCTGATCCCGGAATGGGTGTACACCGAAGTGCTCTTCCGGGCTGAGTTTGCCGGCGTGCGCCAAGTGATTTTAGCCCTTTCCATCGGTATTATTGCCTTCGGATGCAATAACGTACTCAGCCATTTCTTTATCGGAAGCGGACGTGTCCGCACGAGTGCGGCTTGTTCGGCGCTCGGACTACTTGCGTTGTCGGTTGCCGCCTTACTGTTGATCCCGCATCTGGGCGCTTTGGGCGCGGCGATCAGTTGCAGCATCGCTTTCTCCGTGATGCTCCTGTTCTCTTTGTCCCGGTTTATTCGTCTGACCCAGGCAACCTTTGCCGACTTTATCCCCTCACGAAACGATTTCAAAACCATCTACCGGCAATGTATAAAGAAATAGGGTGGCGTTTTGTTTACCTTAAATGAATAAATAACGTATATTTGTGTACGTATGAAGAGAGAATCCTATAGTTTACTTTACGTTGTTTTCATTCTTTTGTGTAGTTTCTTGAATAACCCGGATGCCCATTCTTCAGAAACCATACAACGAGTTGACATTCCCGGTCTCTCGAATAATGCGGTATTATATATGCACCAGGACCAGATGGGCAATATGTGGTTTGGGACCTACGACGGATTAAACCTCTTTAACGGACGCAATACGGTGACCTACCGCTATGAGCCCGACAACGCCAATTCAATCAATGGAAACATTATCCGGAAGATATTCGATGCCGGACCGAATCATATCTGGGTCACTACGTTTATGGGTGTAAACCTGATTTCGGTCAAAGAAAAAAAGGTGGTGGCTTCGTACACCCAATACCCCGAAACGTATCATTTAGCGGCGGATAAAGCGGGCAATACCCTGTTGCTCTCTTTGAATGATTTCTTGTCTTATTCCAATCCGCAAATGAATTCCTTTATTGATATACATGCGCCCGGTATTCGCCCGGGAGATATCAGGGATTTATTTACAGACAAGCAAGACCGGTTTTATCTTTTCTCTACGCAAGGAGTCCTGATGGAGGTGAAAACCCATAAGCAAACCACGCCGATCTCCTGTACGATCGAAGAGACGCCTATTCATGATCAGGACATCGAGATTGCTTTCTCGGATAATGGGATATTGTACTTTATCGACGCGCATAATATCTTGTACACCTACGATTGCGAGCGGAAAGTGAAGACGCGGATTCGGGACCTCACAGCCATACGGAAGCAATACAAAGGCATCTCTAAAATTATCGGCTGGGGTACGGATATCTATCTCTCGTTTATGGATAGCGGATTGATCAAATTATCTCTCCTGAGCGATACGGAATATACCGAGATCCCTGTGGGAGCCGGCATCTTCTCTTTGTGTAAAGACGAGAAGCAGGATCTCTTGTGGATGGGCACGGACGGACAGGGCGTACAGATGTATTACCGCCACCAGAGTATGTTCGCCCATCTTCTTCCCTCTTTCACCCAGAAGCCTATCCGTTCGATCTATACGGATGAAGAGGAAACCCTGTGGATCGGCACCAAAGGGGATGGCGTATTCCGGGTAAAGAATTATAACGCCCTGGAAGCCGGGCAAAGCCATATTACCCAGTATACGACCCACGAAGGTTTATCGCATAATTTTGCTTTTTGTTTCTCGAAGAGTAAATACCGGAATATCTTATGGGTCGGAACAGAAGGTCCGGGACTTTCTTATTATTCCTATCCGGATGAAAAGATGTATACACTCCGCGATCCGCTGTTCGACGGCGTGATGTTCGTACATTCGATTCAGGAGGCCAACGATACGACCCTGTGGGTGGCAACCGCCGGGAAAGGGCTGATCCGGATCACCTTGGCGCCGCATAATACCCTGCCTGAGGTGGTGAAGACCGATTTCTTCTCTTTCGAGCGAAACGGGCGGGTATGTAATGGTTTTCATTCGATGATCCTGTTCGACGAGTCGACCCTGATCCTGGGGAGCCGGGGCGGGCACGGGGTGATCCGATTTCATACGCAGACCAACCGCTATGATTTTCTGCCTTCCAGCCAGACCGAGCTTTCGGCTATCGGGGATATTCTCTGTGTCTACAATGATTCATCATCCAATATGTATGTGGGGGCAAGCTCGGGCATGACGAAGTTTACCTTTGCCGAAGACGGAAAGATCAACGCCCGCCAGTTCGACCGGCGCGACGGTATGATGAATGATATGATACATGGCATACTGAAAGATGAGACAGGCTGCCTGTGGCTGAGCTCCAACAAAGGGCTGATCAAATACAATCCGGAGAACGATACCTTCCACAACCAATCGCTGGTGGATATCCCCGTCAAAGAGTTTTCCGACGATGCCTATTGGAAATGCCCGTATACCGACCGCCTTTTCTTCGGGGGAATTAACGGGATCGTATGGGTTGAGCCGGAGCGGGAACCTCAGGAACAATATGATCCCGAATTGCGGTTCTGGGACTTGACCATGCTGGGCGAAACCCATTATCTGACGGGGGGATCCGAGCCTTTTGTCATCCCGCCCAAAGCGACGGTCTTTACCGTTTCTTTCGTTGCGACGGATTATATTTATGGCGAGAACTATGAATACGGCTATTTATTGAGTGGCTTTAATGATTCCTGGGTGGAACTGCAAAAAGAGAATAAGGTAACCTTCACGAACCTGCCGTACGGGAAATATGAGCTGAAGGTGCGCTACAAAAATGATGTGTACTCTTCCAAAGTCATCGAATACGCTTTGCCGTTGATCGTCTCACCTCCCTGGTATCTGAGTTATATGGCCAAGTGGATCTACCTGTTTGCCGTTGCTTTCATCCTGATTATCGTCACCTGGCAGATCCATCATAACTGGCACAACCGGCAATTGTTGCTCACCCAGCGCCTGAAAGAGGAACAGCGGGAAAAGCTGTATAATGCCAAACTGAACTTCTTCACCAATATCACCCACGAGCTCTGTACGCCTCTCACCCTGATCAATGGCGCCGCCGAGTATCTTCAGCAGCAGGAGGAGAAAGATAAAAACCAGGGTAAATATGTCGCGCTTCTGCAGGAGAATGTGAAAGGATTGAACGAACTGATACAGGAGATCCTTGATTTCCGGAAGATCGAAGAATCCGGCTTACGAATGCCGCAAGCGGAATGGTATGATCTCTCCGAGTTCCTGCAGTCGCAGTTAAACCTGTTCACGGAAACGGCCGAAAAGGATAAGTTAGATTTTCAGCTCTCGGTCGGGGAGAAGCTGTATTGGTACACCGATCTTTCTTTCTTTAAAAAGATCCTGATCAATCTCGTTTCGAATGCCTTTAAGTACACGACGGAAGGCGGTACGGTGCGTGTCTCACTGGAGATTGTCGATCATATGCTGGAGCTGAGGGTCTACAATTCCGGGGTCGGTATCGATCCGGCAATGATCCCGCGTATGTTCGACCGTTACCAGGTGTTGGAACACATGGGAGAGAATAAGTATATGCAGATGACCGCCCGGCATGGCCTGGGTCTTTCCATCTGCCAGAGTATGGTACATGCCTTGCAGGGAGATATAGAGATCAAAAGTGAGGCTGATGCCTATGTCGATATCCTTGTCCGGTTGCCGGAACTGAGTAAAGGACAGGCGCCCGGCACGGAAAACAAAACGGAGCTTCACCCGGGCGAAGAAACGAAAGGACAACCTGTATTGGACTCGGGCAAACCGGTCATCCTGGTGATCGACGACAACAAAGATATCGTCTGGTTTGTGGCCGATTCGCTTTCTGCCGACTATGAAGTCCGCAAAGCGTATAACGCATCGGATGCTTTGCAAATCATCCAGGAACATACGCCCGCTTTGATCATCACGGATATCATCATGCCCGAGATGGATGGATTGGAGTTTATCCGGCAGCTCAAGGCCGATAAGTTCTCCAAGCATATCCCGGTCGTGATTATCTCCGCCAAGATCACGGATGAAGAACAGGCGGAAGGACTGAACCAGGGCGCCGACGCCTACCTGAAGAAACCTTTCTCGGCAGTAGTCCTACAGTCGACGGTCAACCGCCTGCTCTCGACCAAGAAAGAGATGAAGGAGTATTATTATTCGCCCGAAAGCGCCTATACCTATAAAGAAGGGCAACTCTTGCATCAGGAAGACCAGGAGTTTATGGATGAAGTGATCCGCATCATCAGCGAAAACCTGGATAAGGAGACTTTGCGTCCGGAACTGATCGCCGAGAAGATGGGATTGAACTCGCGCAACCTCTACCGGCGGTTCAAGAAGATCTCCCTGCTCTCGCCGAGCGATTTCATCAAAGACTACCGCCTGACGTATGCCGCCCAGCTATTGGTGACCACCAACCTGAACATTCAGGAGATTATCTATAAGGTGGGGCTGACCAATAAGTCTTATTTCTACCGGGAGTTCTTCAAGAAGTATCAGATGACGCCAAAGGAGTACCGGTCTCATTCGTAAGAGACGGTTCCACTCCGCGACTCAAAACGTATTCCCAAAGCTATTATCTGCCGAAATTGAATAAGGTCGATTCGGTACGGGCATTGTCCATCAGCCGTTCCAACTCTTCGACCTTTTCGGGATTGGCTGCCGCCAGATCCTGATCTTCATGTATGTCCTGACTGAGGTCGTAGAGCTCCAGACGCGTTTCTCCTTTGAGCGGCTGGCGAATCAGTTTCCAGTTGCCGCTGCGCAGGGCCTGCCGTCCGTTCTGTTCGTGAAACTCCCAATAGAGGTAGTCGTGTTGCTGTTGTCCGCCTTTGCCCAGGAGGGTGGGCAGGAGGGATAGACCGTCGGTCGGTGCCTCCGTCGCGGTCTGCGTCAGCTCGGCCAACGTAGGCATGATATCCCAGAAGGCGCTGATATGATCGGATTGCACGCCCGCCGGCACCTTGCCCGGACACCAGGCAATCATCGGCACCCGGATACCGCCTTCATACACCTCGCGTTTACATCCTTTCAACGGGCCGTAGCTCCGGAAGAAATCCGGGTTGGCGCCCCCTTCCCGGTGCGGACCGTTATCGCTCGTAAAGATCACCAGTGTGTTCTGATCCAGTCCCAAAGCTTTCAGCTCCGCCAGGATCTCACCGACATAATGGTCGAGGCGCGACACCATCGCGGCAAACGAGGCATAAGGTTTCTCCGAAGCATAATAGCTGCCACCGGCAGGGCGGAAGGGCACTTCTTCGAAGGCGTTTTCGTAGAGCTGATAGATGGAATCGTGCGGCAGGTTCAGTTCGGCATGGGGCAGGGTGTAGGTCAACAAGGCAAAGAACGGCTTGTCCCGGTTCGTCCGGATAAAGTTTTTCGCCTGTTCGTGGATGAGATCCTGTGAATAGGTCTTACGTCCCAGTTGGTCGTTCTCCGGATAGTCGACCCGCTCTTCGTTCGCCCACAGGTGATCCGGGTAATACGTATGCGCCTCGCGCTGGCAGTTATAGCCGAAGAAGGTATCGAAGCCCATCCGGTTGGGTGTCGACTCCGATCCCGGATAGCCCAGTCCCCATTTGCCGAAGATACCGGTGGCATATCCCGCCTCCTGCATCAGTTGCCCGATCGTAAACGTGCCCACCACCATCGGCTGCTGCCCTTCGGGTTGGATCTCTTTGTTGCCCCGGATCTGTGCATGGCCGGTATGCAAACCTGTCATCAGGGCGCAACGCGAAGGAGCGCTCACCGTGCAACCGGCATAATGCTGCCTGAACAACATACCCTGATGCGCCATCTGGTCGATATGCGGCGTATGGATCTTCATCTGCCCGTAACAGCCCAGATCGCCATACCCCAGATCGTCCGCCAGGATATAGATCACATTCATCGGCACCTCTTCTTTCGTCGCCTCCCCACAGGCCGACAATACCACCAACAAGCCCATACCGGGCATCCCCAAACGAACAGATTCTTGCATGCTTTCTTCGGTATTAAATTTTGAGTTACAAATATACTAAAAACCGGAGGCAGAAGCAAGCTTGCTTGACTATGTTGAGGCGCATCAACAATACATCATCAACGCCACCGGCGTGTTTCAGTAAGAGGCAACGGCCTGTGGAACAATGAATAATCCTGGATTTCTAACTCGTTGAAAATGAGATGTCCATTTCCTCTTCAGAAACTACCGGTAGTTTAAGAGTAAGAACCACGGAGTTCGCAAGTTTTACGAAAGAGAAAGCGCAGATCCTATTAGATATATCTAATAAATTTGCCTAAAACAGGGGTTTTTATTAGATATATCTAATGGGATTGTTCTGCGTTTAGGGTAACCGTTGCAAACGATTGCAACCCTGCCTTCTACTTTTCCTTTGCCTTTATGTATTCTAAGTGGTTATTACTTAATATCTTTACCGTTGTTTAACTTGAAAATGTAGATCATGAAAAGGTATTTGTCTTTATCTGTTTTGTTGTCGTTTCTGATGACAGGCCTGTTGGCTGCCCAAGAATTGAAAGTAGAGCCCGCCTTCTGGTGGAGTGGGATGAAGAATCCCGAATTGCAACTGATGGTGTATGGCAAAGAGATTGCCGCTTATCGCCCTTCCATTGATTATCCAGGTGTGCGCATCTCAAGCGCGGTGACACTGGAGAGCCCGAATTATGTCCTGTTATACCTCGATGTGGCCGATGCGGCGCCGGGGAAGTTCGATATCCGCTTCACCCAGGGACGGAAGAAACTGACGTATACCTATGAGCTGAAACAACGGCGCGACGGCACGGAGGATATCCGGGGCTACGACGCTTCGGACGTGCTCTACCTGATCATGCCCGACCGCTTTGCCAATGGTGATCCGTCGAACGATCAGATCCCGATGCGTACGGAGTATCAGGTCGACCGCCAGAAACCCAACGCGCGCCACGGCGGCGACATCGCCGGTATCGAGCAGCATCTGGACTATATCCAGGACCTGGGCGTGACGGCGATCTGGCTCAACCCCGTCTTGGAGAACGATATGAGGGGCGGCTCGTACCACGGCTATGCCACGACGGACTATTTCCGGGTGGATCCGCGCTTCGGCACGAACGAAGACTATGTACGCCTGATCGACGACTGCCACCGGCGCGGGATGCGTGTGGTGATGGATATGATTTTCAACCACTGCGGAAGCGATCACCCCTGGCTGAAGGATGTGCCGAGCCGCGACTGGTTCAACAACCTCGATCAGTATGTGCAGACCAACCACGCCAAAGAGATTTATTTCGACCCCTATGCTTCCGACTATGACACCCAGACGATGCTGGGCGGCTGGTTCGTACGCACGATGCCCGATCTGAACCAGAAGAACCCGCACGTGGCGAAGTACCTGATCCAGAACTCTATCTGGTGGATTGAATATTCGCGCGTCGACGGGATCCGTCAGGACACCTATCCGTATGCCGATCTGGAGATGATGACCGAATGGTGCCGCGAGGTGATGAACGAATACCCGCAATACAATATCGTCGGCGAGGCGTGGATGAACTATACGATCGGTTCGGCCTACTGGCAGACCGGCAGCAAGCTGAACTTCGGGCCCGACACGGAACTGAAGTCGGTGATGGACTTCCAACTGATGAATATCGCCAGCCAGCGCTTCCATGAAGAGACCAACTGGTCGGACGGTCTGGCCAAGATCTACGAACATATGTGTTACGACTATGTCTATCCCGATATCTACAACGTCTTGCGCTTCCTGGAGAATCATGATACCGAGCGTTTCCTGCCGGAGATGCCGACCGACCTGTCCGCCTTCAAGCAGGCGCATGCGTTCCTGTTGACCATTCCCGGCACGCCGCAGCTCTACTACGGCCAGGAATTGTTGATGAACGGTAAGAAAAACGGGAGTGACGGCAATATCCGCAAAGATGTGCCCGGCGGCTGGCCCGGTGACGCGGTGAACCATTTCGAAGCCTCAGGTCGTTCGGCGATCCAGAACGAAGCCTGGAATTTCCTGCAGAAACTGTTGAAATGGCGCCAGGGCAATGAGGTGATCGCCCGCGGGAAGATGAAACATTTCCAGGTGAACAACGGCGTGTACGTGTACGAACGTAGCCTCGACGGAAAAAGCTTCGTGGTGATGATGAACGGCAACTCGAAAGCCATCGACCTGCCGTTGGACCGCTATGCCGAAGTACTACCCGCCACAAGCGGCAAAGACGTGATCACCGGCCGCACGGTCGCGTTGGACAAAACGGTGCAACTCGGCCCGAAAGAGGTGATTATCATATCGTTTTAACTGTCCCAAAAGGCCGGCAGGGATTTCTAAAAGGCTGCCGGCCTTTTGAAAAACTCCGACGGCCTTTTGGGAAACTCCGGCGGCTTTTTTGAGAAAGCTGCCGGCCTTTTCAAAATCCCTACCGGCTTTGGGTAATTCCTCCTTTCAAATCTTGTGAAAAAACAGGCCTCCATCCGAACATTTTCAATCTTTTATTGTTACTAAGGGGAAACGCTTTGTAAACGATTTAAAAAGGTATGATAACCGTTAGATTCGAAATGAAAAAAAGACTATTCCCACTTGTCGCGATTCTTGCTGTATTGTTTGTAATCAGTAGCTGCACGGATTTACCCGATGTGGTGAAAGAAACACCGGCCGAACCCGAACAGCCGGGCGAAGAGGTGACTCCCGAATTTGATTGGAAAATCACCGAAGGCTTGACACTCGAAGTGAAGGTGAAAACCCTCGAAGGGAAAGTGAATGATTTTTACCGTACCGTTAAGGTATTTACCGATAAGAATTTTGAAAGCACCTCGTTGATTGCGACCGGCTCGGCCCGCCCGGGTGAACCGTATACGACGGAAATCTCTGTGCCCGCCGCTGTGAAAGTGCTTTATATCCAGGTGAGAGATGCGTATAGCCGCTCTACCTCCTATAAATGTGAGATCTCGTTGAAACAAGGCACCTTGGTGTTGGATACCAACACTGCACAGGCTTACGAGCCTGATCCGCAGACTCGCGCGGGCAACAATGCGCCGGCAGCTCCGGGCATTATCCTGCCGGATACGTATGATTATACCGTGACTACGGCGTTTCCCGAGACATTGGAAAATGGAAAGACTTATTATATCCCGAAAGGCGTAACGATCGAACTGGACAATAAGAATGTGTTGGAGAATGGAATATATGTAAGGTCTAAAATGGCTACGATCTATGTCGCTGGTACATTGAAGATGAAAGAAACATCTTCGGTGAGTATTTCCAATAAACACTTTGTGGTGTTGCCCGGTGGAAAGATCGAAGCGCCTAAAATGACTTTTATCAAGATTGCCAATAAAGATATACCGGTGGTTTATGTGATGGCCGGAGGTGAGATGGATATTGCGGGCGACTTGTCCGTGGCAGAAAATCTGAGCCTGGTGAATCATGGGATTATCAACTGTAAGAAGTTCAATACCTATGGCGGCTCACACGTGCATATCGCCGGCCTTTTGAAGGTCTATCAGTTGAACCTGGCCTGGCCGAAAGAATGGCCCGACAGCTATGTGTATATGTATCCGAACTCTGTGATCGACGCACAGGGATCAGCCTGGCTGGGGAAAGCCCATATCATCATGTATGAAGAGGCGATCTTTTATTCAGCAACCAATACGCCTGCCGAGAATGCGAAATTCATTGCGCCGGAAGGGAATAAAGCTTTCGTTCGAATCGACGGACAAAACTATACCTATGGCGGAATGTACACCTTCTACGGCGATATCGAAGTGTTTATCCCCAATATCAAGGCCAGCCACGCACAGGCGTTCCGAAATGAACGGATGTTCGACGGCGCGTTCCTGACTGATAATTGGGAAGACCGCAAATACTATATCGCCTGGACGGAGATCAACAACGGATACGGAGAGTTTGAACTCATAGATAAAGATGGCGACGGCGTTCCTTCGCACGAAGATATCGACGATACCGATCCGAATGCGGCATACAACTCCTATTTCCCTTCGGCCAGCGATATGGCAACGATGATGTTCGAAGACAACTGGCCCGGACGGGGCGATTACGATATGAATGATGTGGTGGCCGACTTCAATGTGTACTGGGCGACAAACGCGCGGAACGAAGTAACCGGCATGACCGTGCATTGGAAACTCCGGGCTGCCGGCGCACAGAACAAACTAGCGATGGCCTTGCAATTGGATGGCCTTGCCGCCAGCGAGGTGTCGGCGGTCGAATCGAGCCTGACTCCTTCGGGCTCCATCTTCCAGACGGATGCCAAAGGGCTTGAGATCGGACAGAGCCGTCCGGTGATCCCCTTGTTCGATGATGTGAGTGATGTGTTCGCAGGTGTAAACAAGATGGTCAATACCTACCAGGGACAGACCTATTACGACTCGAATACGGAGACCTTGACGATCCACTTCACTTCGCCCGTGGCGATGCGTACGGTGGCTGAAACGAAATTGAATTTCTTTGTGGTCGTTTCTTCCCACGACAATCCGACGCGCAGCCGGGAGATCCATTTCCCCTGGCAGAGCCGCACCGATCTGGGAAAGAAACAGACCAGCGAGACGACCGATCCCGAGAATGAATACCTGACGGTCGACGGTATGATGTGGGGGATTATGGTACCCAAGTCCATCAAGTACCCGCGCGAAAGTGTGACGATGGAAGATGCTTATCCCGCGTACGGAAGCTGGTACAATTCCAACGGTACGCAGGATGAAGATTGGTACGAGGGATCTGTGAATGAAGATAAGGTATATCAGGTGCCGGTAGAAGAGATTCCGGAAGAAGATATGGAATAGTGATTTTTATTACATTCTTTGGGGGGAATGAAAAGGCTGTCTCTTTCGGGAGGCAGCCTTAATTTTTTCTTGTAGGGAAAGGGATCAGGAGAGTTTCTTCTCCAGGATCAGTTGGTGTTTGCAGGGCACCCCGTCTTCAATGATCGGCTCTTTGTAGTGGCGGACGAAGTAATTGTAGTCTACCTCCGTCAAGTCATAGCCTTCCTGCTGATACAACATGAAAGGGCCGGGGGCGGAGGTGCCTGTCCGGATAACAAGGGTCGACACCTGATGCGCCGGCGCCCATTTGTCTGCGATATACCGCAAGAGCGTGCGGGCGATCCCACGCCGCTGGAAAGCTTCGGATACTGCGATATTCATGATCTCGGCAGATGTCTCCGATAAGAGTTTGACCACGACAACACCTACGATCGCCTCTTTGCTGGCGGCCACAAAGCATTCCGATTCTTGCAAATAGGCATCTACCTTCTCCTTTTCCGGATCGGCCAGTAACAAAAGATCGTACGGATAGAAAAGCGCCCGCGAGATCTCCACATCGGGGAAAGAAACCAACTCCACCAGGTTACCGTCGGGATCGAGGATGCTTCCTTCGTAGAAGCCATCACCGGTGAACCGGGGGGCGCCGGCAACGGTGTATCCTGCCTGTCTGAAACGGGCAACCAGCTCATTCACCTGCTCCCTCGAATCCATCTGGAAAGCGATATGGGTCAGACCGAGGGTCTCTTTATTGCCTTTTTGGGTGATATCCTCCCGCTGCATAATCTCCAGCGAAGCGCCGCCGGGGAAAGAGACGAAGTAAGAGGCAAAACCTTTCGTCGGGTTGATATACTTCTCGTTACTTCGACCGCCGAACCAGGTTACGTAGAACTCGCGTAACCGCTCCAGGTCGTTTGTCCAAAGGGCGATGTGTGTTAGTTTCATGATGTCAGAAGCCCCTCCAACCTCCCCGAAGGGGAGGCTTAGGGACTGATTAAATAGTTTTAATTAAGCCTCCCCTTCGGGGAGGTTGGTGGGGCCACAAGCCCTACAGCCCGCGCATTTAGCCAATTCGCCGCGGAACCGTTTCTCTACCAAGAGGTGCAACCGGTCCTTGAGGCTATCCAGACGCACATGATCGATCACATCCGCCGTAAAGGCAACGCTCAACAGCATGCGCGCTTCGGCTTCGGGAATACCGCGGCTACGGAGATAGAACAACGCGTTCTCGTCCAGCTGCCCGGTGGTCATGCCGTGCGAACATTTCACATCGTCGGCATAGATCTCCAACTGCGGCTTACTGTAGATCCGCGCTTCACGCGTCAGTGCCAGGTTGCGGTTGGTCTGGTAGGCCTGTGTCTTCTGGGCATCCTGGCGCACCAGGATACGGCCACTGAAGGCGGCCTGCGAATGGTCGTCCAAGACGTTCTTGACCAGCTCCGTACTTGTACAGTGCGGGGCGGCATGGGTGATATGGCTGTAGGTATCCACCTGTTGCTCTTTATCGAGGATCGCCATGGCGCAGAGGGTCGCTTCGGCTTGTTCGCCGTTCAACTCGACGTAGTAGTTATTCCGGCTCAAGCCGTTATAGAGGGTGATACCGTTGACCAGGACGTTCGAAGCGGCTTCCTGCCGGACATGCAGGGAAGTGAAGCGGGTGGTCGACTCGTTGCTCTCCTCCAGGTCGTAATAGTCGAACACAGCCCCTTCGCCGGCGAAGATCTCGATCACCTCGGTCGAGAGGAACTTCACCTCGTCGATACTATGGTCGCATACCAAGAGCTTCGCCTGGGCATATTCTTCGAGAATCACCAATACGCGGCGGTTGACCAGCGTATCCGTATCGTTGCGGAAGATATTCACCAACTGGATCGGTTTGTCTACCACCACGTTCTTCGGTACGTAGACCACAAACCCATCCTGCGCCAGCATCGTATTGAAGGCGATCAGGCCGTCTTTATGGCTCGGCGCCGCCTGGCCGTAGTAGCGGGCAGCCAGTTCGGGGTACTGCTCGGTAAAATGCTTTAGTCCGCCTACGTACACATTCTCCGGGAAGATCACCTTGGGCTGTTCCTTTTCGTAGAAAGAGTCGTTCACCACAAAGTAAAGCGCCGTACTCAGGTTGGGCACGTCACACCGGAACACGTCATACGGATTCACTGGGATCTGCACTCGATTGATATTCAATCCGTAGTCGGGCGCAAAAGACTGCGCCATATCCGTCTGCCGGTAGTCCTCCGTTTTATACTTCGGGAACCCCAAGCGTTCAAAGTCATCGAACGCCTTGCCCCGCAGCGCGTTCATCACCGGCGTACTATGCCTGCACACCAGTTCTTCATAGCGTGCAAACAGATCTATATATTGTTGTTCAGCTTTCATCAGTCATTCTCTTTGAGCCAGTCGTAGCCTTTTTCTTCGAGTTCGAGGGCCAGTTCGGGGCCACCGCTTTTGACGATGCGGCCTTTGTAGAGGACGTGCACGAAGTCGGGTTTGATGTAATCCAACAACCGTTGGTAGTGGGTGATCACGATAGCGGCGTTATGCGGCGTACGCAACTGGTTTACCCCGTTGGCCACTACGCGTAGGGCATCGATATCCAAGCCGCTGTCGGTCTCATCCAGGATCGCCAGTGTCGGTTCGAGCATCGCCATCTGGAAGATCTCGTTGCGTTTCTTCTCTCCTCCCGAGAATCCTTCGTTCACCGAACGGCTCGCCAGTTTATTATCCAACTCGACGATCGCCCGTTTCTCGCGCATCAGTTTCAGGAAGTCGGAGGCGGAGATCGGCTCCAAGCCTTTGTATTTGAGGTGTTCGTTGAGGGCGGCACGCATAAAGTTCACCATGCTCACCCCGGGAATCTCCACCGGATACTGGAAACTCAGGAAGATCCCTTCCCGGCTCCGGTCTTCGGGTTCGAGTGCCAACAGGTCTTTGCCTTCGTAAATCACCTCTCCTTCGGTGACAGTAAACAAAGGGTTTCCCACCAATACACTGCTCAATGTGCTCTTCCCGGAACCGTTCGGTCCCATGATCGCGTGCACTTCTCCGGCATTCACCGTCAGGTCAATACCTTTCAATATCTCTTTGCCGTTGATCTCGGCGTGTAAGTTTTTTATTTCTAACAACATATCGCTCGCTTTGCTTGCTCAAATTGACAATTGACAGTTGACAATTGACAATTAATAGCATTATATATAACTATTCTTTAACTCTTTACGATGTCTATTGCGCTTTACGATCTCCCAACATTTAATTGTCAATTGTCAATTATCAATTGTCAATTGGAAGGAAGTGTTGGTTAGCCAACACTGCCTTCGAGGGAGATGGTCAATAGCTTCTGCGCTTCGACGGCAAACTCCATCGGCAGTTTGTTCATTACTTCTTTGGCGTAGCCGTTGACGATCAGGCCGACGGCTTCTTCCACCCCGATACCGCGTTGCTGGCAGTAGAAGAGTTGCTCTTCGCTGATCTTGCTGGTCGTTGCTTCATGCTCGACCACGGCTGTCTCGTTTTGAATATCCGTGTAGGGATAGGTATGGGCGCCACAGGTGGAGCTCAACAACAGGCTATCGCACTGGCTATGGTTACGGGCATTGACCGCTTTGGGCGATACCTTCACCAATCCGCGGTAGCTGTTCTGGCTGAAACCGGCGGAGATCCCTTTGGATACGATCCGGCTCTTGGTATTCCGTCCCAGGTGGATCATCTTCGTACCCGTATCGGCCTGTTGGTAGTTGTTGGTCACCGCCACCGAATAGAATTCGCCGACCGAGTTATCACCCGCCAGGATGCAGCTGGGGTATTTCCAGGTGATGGCCGAGCCGGTCTCTACCTGTGTCCAGGAGATCTTACTACTCTCGCCGCGGCAGAGTCCGCGTTTGGTCACGAAGTTATAGATCCCGCCTTTCCCTTCTTTGTCGCCCGGATACCAGTTCTGGACTGTTGAATACTTCACTTCGGCCCGTTCTTCGGCGATGATCTCTACGATCGCGGCATGCAATTGGTTCTCGTCGCGCATCGGAGCGGTACATCCTTCGAGGTAGCTGACGTATGCATCGTCGTCGGCCACGATCAGGGTCCGTTCGAACTGCCCGGTATTGGCTGCGTTGATGCGGAAGTACGTACTCAGTTCCATCGGACTGCGCACGCCTTTGGGAATATAAACGAACGAGCCGTCGGAGAAGACCGCCGAGTTGAGGGCGGCGAAGAAGTTATCGCGGTAGCTCACTACCGAGCCCAGGTGTTTCTTCACCAGATCCGGATAGTTCAATACCGCTTCGCTGAACGAGCAGAAGATAATGCCTTTCTCGGCCAATGTCTCTTTGAAGGTCGTCTTGACCGACACACTATCCATCACCGCGTCGACGGCCATACCGGCCAGTTGCGCGCGTTCGTGCAACGGGATACCCAGTTTGTCGAAGGTCTTCAACAGTTCGGGATCCACCTCATCCATACTTTTCGGTCCGTCTTTCTTCTTCGGCGCCGCGTAATAGATGATATCCTGATAGTCGATCGGTGGGATCTTCAGATGCGCCCAGTCGGGCATCTCAAGCGTCTGCCAGTAACGGAACGCCTTCAGGCGGAATTCCAGAAGCCATTCCGGCTCCTTTTTCTTGGCAGAGATGATACGGACGACTTCTTCATCAAGTCCTTTGTGAATGGTCTCCGTATCGATATCGGTAACAAAGCCATATTTGTAATCGCTGTTTGTTACCTCGTTTATGATCTTATTTGAGTCTTGCATAGATTAATTAAACAATTCGACAGGCAAAAGGGTTGGCAGCAGATGTGTTATTGGCGTGTAAAAGCGGGATGCGTCCTTGGTTTCCATAGCGATCAGGGCAGACGATTTATCGACCATCTCCAACAGATTAAAGAAAAGGCTCAGGAAGAGGATCATGACGAACAGGCCGAAGACACCGCCGAATACGTGATTGATCACGCTCAACGGCGTGGCGCCCACCAAGCGGTGCACAATCTCTCCCGCCAGCAATACGACGGCGACGATCAACAGGAAGCCCAGGATATAGCTGAGGATAGAGACCGTCTCCGCCGGAAACCAGTCCAGATCGATCAGATGCCCACGCAGCCACGCGGCCGCTTTTCCGCAAAAAAGGATACCGACCACGAGAGCTATAAGCGAAACAACCTGTTTGATGATTCCATCAAACAGGCCTTTCACAATACCGATCCCTGCCAGACATACGATTGCAATGTCCAACCAGTTCATAACTTATAGGGTTTTCTTGATTTCTGTTTCTTCGTATGCTTCGACGATATCGCCTACCTGGATATCATTGAAGTTTCTTATATTCAGCCCGCATTCCTGTCCGGTGTAGACCTCTTTCACTTCGTCCTTGAAGCGTTTGAGGGTTTCCAGCTCGCCGGAATGAACCACGATACCGTCGCGGATCAGGCGCACCTTGTTCGTCCGTTTGATCTTGCCTTCTTTGACCATACAACCGGCGATCGTTCCCACTTTCGTGATCTTGAACACCTGAAGCACTTCCACGTTGGCCGTGATCTCTTCCCGGATTTCCGGTGAAAGCATACCTTCCATAGCGCTCTTCACCTCTTCGATGGCATCGTAGATGATCGAGTAGAGACGGATCTCCACGCCATCGCGCTCGGCATTCCGTCGGGCCGCCACGGAAGGACGTACCTGGAAGCCAATGATAATGGCATTCGAAGCGGCTGCCAGTACCACATCCGATTCGGAGATTTGTCCGACGGCTTTGTGGATGACATTCACCTGGATCTCTTCGGTCGACAGACGGATCAGGGAGTCGGACAATGCTTCTACCGAACCGTCCACGTCACCTTTCACAATCACATTCAATTCCTGGAAGTTACCCACAGCGATGCGGCGACCGATATCATCCAACGTAAGCATCTTCTGCGTACGCAGGCCTTGTTCGCGTTGCAACTGTTCGCGGCGGGTAGCGATCTCACGCGCTTCCTGTTCCGTTTCGAGTACATTGAACGTATCTCCTGCCTGGGGCGCCCCGTTGAGTCCGAGGATCAATACCGGTTCGGAAGGACCGGCCTTTTCGACCCGCTGGTTACGTTCGTTGAACATCGCTTTGATACGGCCATGATAGGTTCCGGCGATCACGATATCTCCCATCTTCAGGGTTCCGTTTTCTACCAGGATGGTGGAGACATAACCCCGTCCTTTGTCGAGAGACGATTCGATGATCGAGCCGACAGCCCGTTTGGTCGGATTGGCTTTGAGGTCGAGCAGGTCGGCCTCGAGCAATACCTTTTCTAACAGTTCTTCCAAGCCGATACCTTTCTTGGCGGAGATATCCTGGCTCTGGTATTTGCCTCCCCAGTCTTCGACCAGGTAGTTCATATTGGCCAGTTCCTCTTTGATCTTCTCCGGATTGGCGGTCGGTTTATCCACTTTGTTGATGGCAAAGACAATGGGTACACCGGCGGCCGAAGCATGGTTGATCGCTTCGATGGTCTGTGGCATCACATTGTCGTCGGCGGCCACGATGATGATCGCGATATCGGTGATCTTCGCCCCACGGGCACGCATGGCGGTAAAGGCCTCGTGACCCGGAGTATCGAGGAAGGTGATACGGCGTCCGCTGGCCAGCTTCACGTTGTAGGCTCCGATATGCTGGGTGATTCCTCCGGCTTCACCGGCGATCACATTGGCATTACGGATATTGTCGAGCAGCGAGGTTTTCCCGTGGTCGACGTGTCCCATCACCGTAACGATCGGCGGACGGGCTACCCAGTCTTCTTCGTTATCCTCTTCGTCGTCTCTGATGGCTTCGACCACTTCGGCGCTGACGTATTCGGTCTTATACCCGAACTCATCGACTACGATATTGATCGTTTCGGCATCGAGCCGTTGGTTGATGGATACCATCATACCGATGGACATACAGGTGGCGATGACCTGGGTCACCGGCACGTTCATCATATTGGCCAGGTCGTTTGCCGTTACAAACTCCGTCAGTTTCAATACGCGGCTGTCCATTTCCTCCTGTTCGAGCATCTCGTTCTCGCGGCGGACGGCAGCATCGCGTTTGTCGCGACGGTATTTGGCTCCCTTACCTTTGTTGCCTTTGTTGGTCAGGCGGGCGAGGGTTTCTTTGATTTGCTTTTGTACATCCTCCTCGCTCACTTCGGCTTTCACCGGGCGTTTGAGGCGTTTGTTGCGGTCGTTGCGGTCGTTGGCCGGACGGTCGCGTGTCGGCCGGGCATTGGTTCCCGGCGTATTGTTGATATCGATCCGGTCTTTTTTGATCCGGTTACGTTTCTTCTTCGCGTCGGCGGATTCGCCGGGTTTCACCGGTGCATTGCCTGTACCCGGTTTGGTGGGTGCACTGCCTGTGCCCGGTTTCGCGAATGCCGGGCCTGCTCCCGGTTTGCCTGCCGCGTCTCTGCGGTCGCGGAAAGTTCCGGTTCCCTGGCCGGCCGGGCGGTTGCCCGTTGCCGCTTTGATCTTATCGTCGCGTTCTTTTCTTTTTTCCTCTTTCGTCTTTTTCTTCGGACGGGTGGATTGATTGAGCGAGGTCAGGTCGATCATGCCTTTGACCTTGATATTCGATTCGAGCTTGGGCGTGTTCAGGCGGAAAGGCGTATTGTCTTCCTCGTCGGAGCTGTCGGCTTCAGCACCTCCATCACCGGTGGTATCCCGTACGGGTTCTGCCTCTTCGTGGGCCGGAGCCTGCGGTTTGACCGGCTCTGGCGCGGGCGCTTCGGCTTTGATCGTTTGCGGAGCCTTTTCTTCCTGGGGTTCGGGTTTGACTTCCTGAACCGGGGCAGCCGGTTTTTCTTCTGCCTTTGGCGCCGGGGCTTCTTTTTTCTCGGGTTCTACCGCGACGGCAGCCGGCGAAGCGACCTTTTCGACCGGTGCCTTCCGGACTTCTTCCGGTTTGGCTTCGACTTTGGGTTCCACCTTGGGCTCTACCTTCTTCTCTGCCACCGGTTGGGCCGGTTGCGGTTCTTCCTGTTTCTTCGCTTTTCGCTCCAGGTCGATATGGCCTGTCGTGATTATCTTCGGCTTTAAGTCTTCAGGAACAACTGTTTTGATTTCTTCTGTTTTCTCTTCTTTCCGCGGAGGTTGTTCTTCTCTGGGCGGTCTTTTGGTCAACAGAATATTTCGTTCACTCTCCGGTAGGTCTTTACCAAATTCCTTTACGAGCAAAGCATACTGTTCATCACTGATCCGGGTATTGGGGTTATCCTCTACCTCATGACCTTTCTTGTGCAGGAAGTCAACAACGGTGTTGATCCCCACATTCAATTTTCTCTGTACTTGAATTAATTTAATAGGCATATTTAACTTTGTCGTAATACTCTTTTATTCTTCGTCCTCAAATTCAGCGGATAATACACCCAGGACATCGTCAACCGTTTGTTCTTCCAGGTCGGCCCGCTCGATTATTTCTTCCCGGCTCAAAGCCAGAACGGATTTGGCTGTATAACAACCGATATTCTTCATGGCGTCGATCACCCAGCTGTCGATCTCATCTGCAAATTCATCCAGATAGATATCTTCTTCGTCAGCGTTGTCGATATCGCGGAATACGTCGATCGTATATTCAGTTAACATACAAGCCAGTTTGATATTCAAACCGCCCTTACCAATAGCCAGGGATACCTCTTCCGGGCGCAGATAGACTTCCGCTTTGCGTTCGTCTTCTATGATACGGATAGAAGAGACTTTGGCCGGACTCAGGGAGCGCTGGATAAACAGGGAGCTGTTCGCGGTATAATTGATCACGTCGATATTCTCGTTGCGCAGCTCGCGCACGATCCCATGGATACGGGATCCTTTCATGCCCACGCAGGCGCCTACCGGATCGATGCGGTCGTCGTAAGATTCAACCGCTACCTTGGCGCGTTCGCCCGGGATACGCGCGATGGCTTTGATGGTGATCAAGCCGTCGTTGATCTCGGGTACTTCCAACTCGAACAAGCGTTGCAGGAAGACTTTGTCGGTACGCGACAGGATGATCTTCGGGTTGTTATTGACGTTGTCTACCCGTTGCACGATCGCCCGTACGGTTTCTCCCTTGCGGTAGAAATCGGAAGGGATCTGCTCGGATTTCGGGAGCAGCAACTCATTGCCCTCGTCGTCCAACAACAGGATCTCTTTTTTCCAAACCTGATAGACATCGGCGGCAATGATGGTGCCGACCTTGTCTTTATATTTAGCAAACAAGCTGTCTTTTTGCAGTTCCAGAATCTTGGAAGCCAACGTCTGGCGCAGGTTGAGGATGGCACGGCGACCGAATTTGGCGAAATATACTTCGTCGGTCACCTCTTCGCCCACTTCACTGTCGGGGTCGATAGCCAACGCTTCGCTCAAAGTCACTTCCAGGTTAGGGTCTTCCAATTCATCATCGGCCACTACGGTCCGGTTTCGCCAGATCTCAAAGTCGCCCTTCTCAGGGTTGATAATTACGTCGTAATTCTCATCCGTACCAAACATCTTCGCAATCACGTTCCGGAAGGACTCTTCCAACACGCTGATCATCGTATCTTTATCGATATTTTTTAGTTCCTTAAATTCCGCAAGGGTATCGATCATACTGATTGTTTCCTCTTTCTTGGCCATAATTCTATTTGAATGTTATTACGTATTTTGTATATTTTATTTCTTCGTAACGATAAGACTGATCTTCTTCGACAGTCACTTTGCGCTTCGCGCCTTCGGGTTTGACCTGCTTGGTGATCGTGATCACGGCTCCTTGTTCGTCGGCCTCTTTCAGTATGCCACTCAGCTTCGTACCGCTTTTCAATAACATCTCCACCGGCTTGCCGATATTCTTTTGGTACTGACGCACCACTTTGAACGGGGAGGTGATGCCGGCCGAACCGACTTCCAATTCAAAATCTTCGACATCGCGGTCGAGCTTCGCTTCAAGGTGACGGCTCAAGGCCACGCAATCATCGATACCGACCGCTTCATCGTTGTCGATTTCGATCACAATCAGGTTGCCGGGTTTGATCATTACATCCACCAGAAAGTGGGACGTAATAGCCAATTCCTCTTCCACCCATGTACGTATCGTTTCTTTATCAATCATCTTGTATTTTCAACTAAGTAAACAAAAGGAGGGGACTACCCGCCCCCTCCTCAACTTCTCCAAATCGGCTGCAAATATACAAAAAATCAATGAGTTTGCAAATAATTTACACAATAATATGGTCTCTCGCCTAAGCGCGCGCGTTGCAACGCTGAAAAAAGCCGGCAGCTTTTTGAAAAAGGCCGCCGGCCTTTTGGAAAACTCCGGCAGCCTTTTGGAAAACTCCGGCAGCCTTTTTTAGGGAATGAAAAAGTAGGCGATCAAGGCTGCCTGCCCAGCGGCTCAGTAGCTATGATTCGGGCAAGAAAGCGTTTAATGCAAAGAAACATAGTACATAAAAAGAAAAAAAACACTATATTTGTACCAGTATGGTACCAAACAATAAAAATATGTTAGTAATCAGTTCAAGAGAATTCCGTGACAATCAAGCTTCCTACTTCGATCGGGTGGATAACGGGGAAGAGATTCTGGTGCAAAGAGGGAAAACCCGGTCGTACAAGATCGTGCCGATAGCCGACGACGACACGTTGATGAGTAAAGAAGCGTTCTTTGCCCAAATCGATCAGGCGTTGCAAGAAGTAAGGGAAGGAAAAGGTATTACCCTCAATTCAAAAGAAGAATTAATGGCTTATTTTGATAGCCTATGATTTATAAGGTTTCAATTTCGCCCATAGCCGACAAAGGTATTAAAACGTTAAAGCGTAGCGAACCGGCTGCATACAAAAAAACAATGAAGTTGATCCTCGAATTACAAGACCACCCCGAAACCGGTACCGGCCATCCCAAGCCTCTGGGGAAGAATCGGGTAGGACAATGGTCGCGGAAGATTACGGATAAGCACCGCTTAGTGTATCAGATTGACAATGAGCAGATCACTGTATTGGTTTTATCATCCTATGGGCATTATGACGATAAATAATTGGTATTACAAATAAACACAACGAGACAATATGTTAGTAATCAGTTCAAGAGAATTCCGTGACAATCAAGCTTCCTACTTCGATCGGGTGGATAACGGGGAAGAGATTCTGGTGCAAAGAGGGAAAACCCGGTCGTACAAGATCGTGCCGATAGCCGACGACGACACGTTGATGAGTAAAGAAGAATTCTTTGCCAGGATCGATCAAGCGTTGCAAGAAGCGCGGGAAGGAAAAGTCATTAAGACGCGTTCGAAAGAAGAATTAACCGCATTTCTGGATAGTTTATGAGATATAATTGCGCGCATTTCAATAATTTTCTATTCCTTTGCCCTCCGAATAGATAGGGGTGCTTAAGTTCGACTTAGGCTGAGATGATACCCATAGAACCTGACACGGGTAATGCCGTCGTAGGGAATGAATGAACAAGCCGGCCGGCGTTCATGGTATACTTTTCATACAAAACTCCTCTTATTCATTAGTTTAATTCGAATCAGTCGTGCCCCGCATGACGTTTAAAGACAAATGTAATGAAAAGAGAATTTTCTGTTTTAGCCGGTTTCTTACTGGCTTTCGCTTCGCACACGGCAGCGACCGAACCGGTCGACTCGCTCAAAATCGCAAAAGACATTTCACTCGATGAGGTGATGGTTACCGCCACCAAGGCAACCAAAGAAACGCCTGTGGCGTATTCCGAACTCTCCAGTCAGCAGCTCAACAGCCGCAACGACGGACAGGGCATTCCGTATCTGATCTCCCTGACGCCTTCCGTCATTATGACTTCCGATGCCGGGACAGGCATTGGTTATTCGGGTTTCCGCATCCGGGGAACGGACGCGAACCGGATCAATGTGACCGTCAATGGCGTGCCGGTGAACGATGCCGAGTCGCACACGGTGTTCTGGGTGAATATGCCCGACTTCGCCTCTTCGGTGGAGAACATTCAGATCCAACGGGGAGCCGGTACGTCGACAAACGGATCGGCAGCTTTCGGAGCTACGGTAGCCATGCAGACGCAAAAACCGGAACTGAAGCCCTACGCCGAATATCAGGTGTCGGCCGGTTCGTTCGGCACGGTGAAGAATATGGTGCGTGGGGGAACGGGCCTGTTGAACGATCATTTTGTGGTCGATGCCCGCTATTCTCATGTGCGTAGCGATGGCTTTATCCGCCGCGCCTCAGCCGATATGCATTCGTACTACCTCTCCGCCGCTTATTATGCCGACAATACCTTGATTAAGTTTCAGACGTTCGGCAGCAATGAGAAGACCTACCAGGCCTGGACGGGTGTGCCTTCGTACCTATTGGATACCGACCGGAAATACAACCCGTGCGGGGAATACAAAGAGGATGGCGTGACGAAGTATTACGACAACCAAACGGATAATTACCGGCAACAGCATTACCACCTGATGCTGAACCAACGGCTGGGCAATTACTGGAACATGAACGTCACCTTGCACTACACCCCGGGCGAAGGCTATTACGAAGATTATAAAGCCGGGGCGAAATACAAGAGTTACAAACTGCCCAACTACATCGATCCGGAAGGAAACGAGCAGAAGAAGACCGATCTGGTACGCCGCAAGTGGCTGGAGAGCGATTTCTACGGCGGGATCTTCGGTCTGAACTACCTGCAGGAGAACCTGCACGCGACACTGGGTGGCGGCATCAACCGCTTTGTGTGTGATCACTTCGGACGGGTGATGTGGATGAAAGCGGCAAACGCCCTGCCCCAGCCGGATTACGAATACTACCTCAACACCGGGAAGAAGCTGGATTACAACCTGTACGTAAAGGCAAACTACCGCCTCAGCCCGACTCTCAATGCTTTCCTCGACCTGCAATACCGCGGCATCGACTATACGATCCGGGGAAGCGACGACAAGGCGGGCGACAATGTGCAGGTCGACAAACAATGGAACTTCTTCAACCCCAAAGCCGGCTTGAACTACCAGAAGAACGGGCATAACGCTTTCGCCTCTTTCGCGATCGCCAACCGCGAGCCCAACCGGGACAACTTCACCGAAGCCGGTCCCGACGAACGTCCGACACACGAGACGCTCTACGACTACGAGGCGGGATACAGTTATACGCATCCCGCTTTCCAACTGGGTGTCAATCTGTACTTTATGGATTACAACAACCAGTTGATCCTGACCGGTCAGATCAGTGAGATCGGTGAAGCCTTGACCTCGAATATCAAAGACAGCTACCGCGCCGGGATCGAACTGACCGCCGGGGCGAAGATCGCCGACTGGCTCCACTGGAACGGGAACGCGACCTTCAGCCGCAACAAGATCAAAAACTTTACGGAGGTGATCGAAAACTACGATGCCGACTGGAACCCGATCGAAGGGCAGGAGGTGTTACGCAATGCCCTGGGCACCACAAATATCGCCTTTTCACCGGAGATTACGGCCAACAGCATCTTCGATCTGAACTGGAAAGCGTTCTCGGCAAGCTTCATCTCCCAGTATGTCGGACGGCAGTATATGGATAATACGTCGAGTAAATCCAGATCAATCGATCCCTACTTTATCCATAGTTTGCGAATCGGTTATACCTTTACGCCGGCGTTTATGAAAGAGATCGCTTTGGACGTGACCGTCAACAACCTCTTCAACGCGGAGTACGAAACCAACGGCTGGGTCTATTCCGCTATGGTCGGTGGCGAGCGTTATACGGAAGACGGATACTTCACCCAGGCGGGAACAAATGCAATGATACGTGTAGCTTTTCGCTTTTAGCGCAAAGCCACACGTATCATTGCAAATTGACAATTGACAATTGACAGTTGACAATTAATAGTTCAAGATAGTAGCACACACAAACATACTAAGATTACAATATGGAAATACAGTCTAACACATTTAATTGTCAATTGTCAATTGTCAATTGTCAATTAGCCGGTAATAACCCCAAATATCTCAAGTATGCTTGAGATATTTGGGGTTATTACCGGCCTGTTGTATCTCCTGCTCGAGATCAAACAGCACAAATGGATGTGGGTCGTGTGCTTTCTCACGTCCCTGACCTATATCTTTGTCTTTTTTCAGGCGAAGATCTACGCCGATATGGGCTTGCAAATCTATTATGTAGCCATTAGTGTTTATGGTTTTATCGAATGGGGACGGAAGGGAAGGCATTTGTCGGCGGAGGAGCAAAAGGTAGACGAGCAAATCGTCTACCGCCACCTGACGCCCCGGCTCTTGGTCGGAGTCGTTGCCGCTATTTTATTGCTCTGGGCAGCCATCTGGTATGCCCTGGCAAACTATACCGACTCGCCGATTCCCGTGGGCGATGCCTTGTCGACAGCCGTCGGTATTGTTGCCACCTGGATGCTGGCCCGCTACATCATCGAGCATTGGTTCTTCTGGATTGGCGTCAATTTCCTTTCCGTCTATCTTTATTACTTGCGTGACCTCTATCCCACGATGTTTCTCTATCTTTGCTACGCCATCTTGGCTATTGTCGGACTGTACACATGGAAAAAGAAAGGATTGAAAACACAATGATCGGCCACTACCCCTGCGTCGTAGTAGCCGACGGCCTGTTTCCCACGAAAGAGATCGTATGGGACAAGCTCCGTCGGGCCTCTGTTGTGATCGCCTGCGACGGCGCGGTGGAAAAGCTGGTCGACGGCGGCATCATACCGACAGCCATTGTCGGCGATATGGACAGTATCCCTTCCGCGTTGCGGGAGAAGTATGCCGATCGCCTCTTCCCCGATCACGATCAGGAGACCAACGACCTGACCAAAGCCATGCAGTACGCCCGCCGCACCGGCCAGAAGGAAGTGTTGATCCTCGGCGCCACCGGCCTGCGCGAGGATCATACCCTGGGAAACATCTCCCTGTTGATGGATTACCTCCCCCTGTTCGACCGGGTCGAAATGGCTTCCGACTTCGGCCTGTTCACGCCAATCAACCAAACCACCTGGTTCGCCTGCCGCCCCGGCCAGCAAGTCTCTTTCTTCTCCCTGCGCCCCGGCGGAGAAGTGACCACCCACAAACTCCGTTACCCCCTGGTGCGCAAAGACCTCACCGCCTGGTGGCAAGGCACCCTCAACGAAACCCTGGAAGAAGAATTCGGCCTCGAACTCTCCCCGGAATCACGCATGATCCTCTTTCGGGAGTATTGAGATGAAAGAAAAGTATTTTATTTACCCGGCCTAAGTTGTGAAAAATATTTCTTTATCTTTGCGGATGTAAATAAATAGATTCACTATGACCGCCAGATTTCTCCTTACATCCGAAGACGCTACCCGCAATGGTTTGCTGAAAAAAAAGATTATACATTATTACATCGCGAACGGAGATGCCACCATTGCCGAACTCTGCAAAGAGATGAATCTGAGTATCCCTACCGTAACCAAACTGATCGGGGAATTGCAGGACGACGGGTATATCGTTGATTTTGGGAAGCAGGAAACCAGTGGGGGACGCAAACCGAGTATTTATGGATTGAACCCTACGTCGGGTTATTTCCTGGGCGTCGATATATTGCGCGACCGGATCAATCTGGGTATGCTTGATTTCAAGGGAGATAAGGTGCGCATCGAAGAGAATATCCCTTACCGGCTGGAGAATACGCCGGCGGCATTAGAGCAGTTGTGCACGGTGATCGACGATTTTATCCGTCGCCTGGATATGCCCAAAGAAAAGATCCTGGCGATCGGGGTGAACATCTCGGGACGCGTCAATCCGGTGTCGGGCTACAGCTACAGTATCTTTTATTTCCAAGAGAAACCGTTGGCTCAGATCCTCGAAGAGCGCTTGCAAATGAAGGTCTATATCGAGAACGACACCCGTGCGATGGCCTATGGCGAATACATGCAAGGCATTGTCAAAGGGGAAAAGAATATCCTTTTTATCAATATGAGCTGGGGCCTGGGCCTGGGCATCATTATCAACGGCCAGCTCTATTACGGGAAGTCGGGATTCTCCGGCGAGCTCGGGCATTTCTGTATGTTCGACAATGAAGTGCTCTGCCATTGCGGGAAGAAAGGCTGCCTGGAAACGGAAGCGTCCGGTTCGGCTTTGCACCGCAAGATCCTGGAACGTTACCGCGAAGGCAGCAGCACGATCCTGGCCCAAAAGATCGACGAAAAAGAACAGGTCGGCCTCTCCGAACTGCTGGAAGCGATCCAACGCGAAGATGTCCTGAGCATCGAGATCCTGGAGGAGATGGGCGTGAACCTGGGCAAAGGCATTGCCGGCTTGATGAATATCTTCAACCCCGAACTGGTGATCCTGGGCGGTATGCTTTTCCAAACCGATGAATACCTCTTGCTGCCCATCAAGAGCGCCATCCGCAAATACTCCCTCAACCTGGTCAGCCAGGACACCGACTTCAAAATCTCCAAACTCAAAGAACGCGCCGGCATCATCGGCGCCTGCCTCTTAGCCCGCAGCAAAATCCTGGGCATGATCTGAGAAGAATCAAAGAGGCTAAACGCCCTTTACCAACGAATTTATCCGGGTTTAAGCCGGAAAAAAGCCGCCGACCTTTTCGAAAACCCTGCCGGCCTTTTGGAAAACCCTGCCGGCCTTTTCCAAAAGGCCGGCAGGGTTTTTGGTGTAAAAGGGGAGGAAGGGGGATTGGGGCGAAAGAGAGGGGTTGGATTAGTCAGTTATTTTAGTATTTTATGCTTGGATGGGAAAATAATTTAATTATATTTCCAAAAACTGTTGTGTTATTAAAATATTTTATTTACGTTTGCAGTGTAATTAAAACTATTATGTCTAATATCCACGAAATACCGTATAAATGATGGAAAAAATTAAAGGTCTGATCAATGCTCCTTTTACTCCTTTCTCGGAGGATGGGGAGGTGAACTACGAACCGATCGCGGCCTACGCCCGACTTCTCGGGAAGAATGGCCTCAAAGGGGTGTTTATCAATGGCTCTTCCGGTGAAGGGTATATGCTGACCGACGCGGAACGGATGCGTCTGGCTGAGGAATGGATGAAGGCGGCTCCGGCCGGTTTTAAGGTGATTGTGCATGTGGGCAGTACCTGTGTGAAGTCGAGCCGTAAACTGGCGGCACACGCGCAGGAAATCGGTGCCTGGGGCGTTGGGGCGATGGCTACGCCGTTTCCACGCATCGCCCGCGTCGAAGAGCTGGTGAAATACTGCGAGGAGATTGCCCTTGGGGCGCCTGCGTTGCCATTCTACTATTATCATATCCCGGCTTTCAATAACGCGTTCCTGCCGATGCTGGATTTCCTCAAGGCGGTGGATGGGCGGATCCCGAACTTCGCCGGCATCAAATATACCTACGAGAGCCTGTACGAATACAACCAATGCCGCCTGTATGCGGAGGGTAAGTTCGATATGCTTCACGGACAGGACGAAACGATCCTGCCTTGCCTGGCGATGGGCGGGGCACAGGGGGGCATCGGGGGAACGACCAATTACAATGGGCGCGAACTGAATGGCATCCTCGAAGCCTGGGCGGCAGGCGATCTGGAAGCGGCACGCGAGAAGCAGAATTTCTCCCAGGAGGTGATCAACGTGATCTGCAACTACCGCGGCAATATCGTCGGGGGCAAACGCATCATGAAACTCATCGGCCTGGACTTGGGTAAGAACCGCACACCTTTCCGCAATATGACCGATGAAGAAGAGGCAGCGATGAAAGCGGAACTGGAAGCGATCGGTTTCTTTGAGCGATGTAACCAATTTTAAGCTCCCTCTCTGAGAAGAAAAAAGACTAACAATACATGAAAGAACTCTTATCTCCTTTCCTCCCCCTTTCTTGTGGAGAGGGGGCTGGGGGGAGAGGATCCCTTTAAATTTAAATATTATGCATACAGCTGATACTCTCTCTCATCCGGACGCTTATATCCGTTATTGGAAGGAATCGTACCGGAAAGATCTGACGACCGACATCCTTCCGTTCTGGCTGAAACACGGGTGGGACCGCGAAAACGGTGGTTATTACACCTGCCTCGACCGCGACGGTTCGTTGATGGATTCGATGAAATCGGTCTGGTTCCAAGGACGGTTTGCCTATATCCTGGCTACGGCCTACAACCGGATCGAACGCAACCCGGAATGGCTCGCCGCCTGCAAGAGCGGCTTGGATTTCATCGAAAGGCATTGTTTTGATACCGACGGACGGATGTTTTTCGAGGTCACGGCAACGGGTGTCCCCGTGCGCAAACGCCGTTATATCTTCTCGGAAACGTTCGCCGCGATTGCCATGGCGCAATATGCCCTGGCTACGGGCGAACGGGAATACGCCGAAAAGGCGGTGCACCTGTTTAAGAACGTACAACACAACCTGTACACGCCCGGCTTGCTGGAACCCAAGTTTCGCGAAGGCTTTCAGGCCAAAGGGCACTCGCCCTGCATGATCCTGATCGACACCGCCGCCCGCATCCGGGAGGCGATCGATGATCCGGTACTGACCGAACAGATCGATCGCTCGATCGCTGAGCTCAAGCGGGATTTTATCAAACCGGAGTTCCGGGCCGTCCTGGAGACCGTCGGCCCCAACGGGGAGTTTATCGACTCCCTGGCCGGACGCACGATCAACCCGGGGCATACGCTCGAAACGGCCTGGTTTATCCTCGAAGAGGCGCGTTACCGTGGCTGGGATAAAGAACTGACTCAGGTCGGACTGACCCTGCTCGACTGGGCCTGGGAATGGGGCTGGGACAAGCAGTATGGCGGTATCAGCTACTTCAAAGACTGCCTGGGCCGTCCGCCGCAGGACTACTGGCACGACATGAAATTCTGGTGGCCGCAATCGGAAGCTATCATCGCGACCCTCTACGGCTACCTCGCTTCGGGCGATCCGAAATACCTGGAGATGCACAAACAGATCAGCGACTACACCTACGCCCGCTTCCCCGACCGGGAATACGGCGAATGGTTTGGCTATTTCCATTACGACGGCACGCTTTCGCAACAGGCGAAAGGCAATATGTTCAAAGGGCCGTTCCATATCCCGCGGATGATGCTCAAGGGTTATGAATTATGCAACGAGATACTGGCATGCAGATAACGAATAAAAAATACTACCCCTGGGTGGTGGTGGGGTTGCTTTGGGTAGTAGCCCTATTGAACTACCTCGACCGGCAGATGCTTTCCACGATGAAATCGGCGATGATGATCGATATTGTCGAACTGGAATCGGCGGCCAACTTCGGACGCCTGATGGCAATCTTCCTCTGGATCTACGGCTTGATGAGCCCGGTCGCCGGCATGATCGCCGACCGCATCAACCGCAAGTGGCTGATTGTCGGCAGCCTGTTTGTCTGGTCGTTCGTCACCTTTATGATGGGTTATTGCACCTCGTTCAACCAGGTGTACGTGCTCCGGGCATTGATGGGCGTGAGCGAAGCCTTGTATATCCCCGCCGGCCTGGCGTTGATCGCCGACTACCATTCGGACAAGACCCGTTCGCTGGCCGTCGGTATCCACATGACCGGCTTGTACGTCGGCCAGGCCTTGGGCGGATTCGGCGCAACCATCGCCGGGGCCTACTCCTGGGAAACCACTTTCCATACCTTCGGCATCGTCGGCATCGTCTACAGTGTGATCCTCATCCTCCTCCTGCGGGAAAAGAAAGGCCACACCGTCAAACCGCAACTGATCACCGACCACCCCAAAGAAAACCCCCTGAAAGGAGCCTTCAAAGGCCTGGGCGTCGTACTGACCAACATCTCCTTCTGGGTCATCCTCTTCTACTTCGCCACCCCCAGCCTGCCGGGCTGGGCGACGAAGAACTGGTTGCCGACACTCTTTGCCGAGAACCTATCCATCGATATGACCGTTGCCGGTCCGATGTCGACCATCACCATTGCCGTCGCTTCGTTTATCGGCGTGATCTTCGGTGGAATCCTATCGGATAAATGGGTGCAAAAGAACATACGCGGCCGGATCTACACCGGTGCGATCGGACTGGCGTTGACCATCCCCGCCCTTTTGTTGCTTGGCTTCGGCCATAGCCTGGTGATGATCATTGGAGGCGGACTTTGTTTCGGTATCGGTTATGGCATGTTCGACGCCAACAATATGCCGATCCTCTGTCAGTTCATCTCCTCCCGTTACCGCGCCACCGCATATGGAATTATGAATATGACCGGAGTGTTTGCCGGAGCGGCAATCACGAATCTTCTGGGTAAATCGACCGACGCCGGCAACCTGGGGCATGATTTTGCCCTACTGGCCGTAGTCGTCCTCTTTGCATTGATTATTCAGTTAGCTTTCTTACGTCCTAAAACATCGAATATGATAGAAACGAATGATTAATCGTTGAATTACAATTACTAATTAATAATTACTACTTATGAAAAGAAATCATTTGATTTACTTATTGGCTCTTCTATGCCCCATTTTAGCGTACGGGCAAGGGCAGATCACAGTCTCAGGAACCGTCCGGGACGCCTATAATGAAGGCATTCCGGGAGCTTCTGTTGTTGAAAAAGGAACCACGAATGGAACAGTCACCGACATCGACGGCCAGTTCACGATCCAGGTGAGCGATCCGAACACGACTTTGCAAATCTCTTTTATCGGATATAAAGCCCAGGAAGTCGCATTGGCGGGAAGAACTACCCTTCAGGTAGCACTTCTCGAGGATGTAGAACAATTGGAAGAGGTTGTTGTCGTAGGTTATGGAACGCAAAAGAAATCGAGTATGACGGCATCTGTCGCTTCGGTTTCTACAAAAGAAATCAATAAGCTTGTGACCTCTAACGTAGCATCGGCTTTGCAAGGACGAGTGCCTGGCGTTGAAGTTCTCCAAAAAGGAGGTGAAGCAGGGGCAGAAGTTAAAATCTTAGTCCGAGGAGCAGGTACATTTGGCGAAACGGAACCGCTTTATGTGATTGATGGCGCATTCAGTAATAATGGGTTAAACACCCTAAATCCGAATGATATCGAATCCATCGAAATCCTGAAAGACGGAGCTGCCGCTGCTATTTACGGTTCCCGGGCAGCCAATGGTGTAGTCTTGATTACCACAAAATATGGCGAGAAGGGGAAAACAAAAGTAAATATTACAGGTACTTACTCCATGCAGACTCCTTCTAAGAAATTAGACTTCATGAATGCCGAAGAATACCGCACGTATGCGAAAATGCTGGTGGAGAATAGCCCGGGCGCCACGCAGGCAGTCGAAGTGCTTAATCCCAGTGATCCCAACCTTAGTACGGACTGGCAAGATGTCTATTTGCGTAATGCTCCGATCTATAATGTCAATGCATCGATATCGGGAGGTAGTGAAAACTCGACGTTTAATACCAGTATCGGTTATTTTGACCAGACCGGTATTACGGAATTCTCAAATTATGAAAAGTATAATGCCCGCATCAACGGCAGCTACAAAAAAGGGCGTTTGTCGGTGAAAGAGAATCTATCGGTCGCTTATACCAATAAGGAACCTCAAACCAGAATGGTGTTGTTGCTGCCTACCTTGCCGCTTAAAGACAATCAGGGACGTTATGTATCCAGCGGGTCAGATTATTATATTAATGGATCAAGCGGCTCGACCAATCCCATGGCTTCGTTAGCCAATCAGGATAGAAGAAGCCGGGTGGTAAATGTTACGGGTAGCTTAAGTCTTTCTTTGAATATTCTGAAAGGGCTGAACTATAATTTCAATATGGGAGGAGATTATGTGTCTACTCACGGTTATACGCATAGCAGAACCTTTGAATCCCGCTGGGATGAAAACGGTATTGCGGATGATCAGTATACACGAAAGATTAATTCTTTATCGGAGAGTAAAGGACAACGGTTCAACTATACGATTGACAATACGGTGAATTACTCGAATGAGTTTGACGGACACACGATAGATGCCATGGTCGGAACAAGCTGGATGCGGGAGTATTATCGTCTGACATCTACCAGTTCGCCGAGTGATGTGGATTTGGGGGGTCCGTCCATTACCGTATTTAATGGCACCGGATCGATTAACGGGGAAGAGTATAACTCTGCTTTGTTATCTTATTTTGCACGGGTCAATTATAATTATGATAACCGCTATCTCTTGTCGGCAAGTATCCGTAGTGATAAATCTTCAAAATTTGCCAAAGGTCACCGTGTGGGTTATTTCCCTTCTGTTTCGGGAGGTTGGAATGTCCATAATGAAGAATTTTTTAATGTCTCTTGGTTGAGCAAATTGAAAATACGGGCCAGTTATGGGCAATTAGGGGCAAACTTTATCAACCCCTATTCCTTCTTATCCGTAGCTCACGGACCGATTCCTGCAATTTTCGGAACCAATCAAACCGCTTCGAACCGGTCGATGGGTTATGTGACCCGTTTCGCACAGGAGAATCTGACGTGGGAAAAAACAATCAGTCAGAACTATGCGATAGAGATTGGATTGCTTAATAATGCGCTGCAAATTACCGCGGAGTACTTTGTTAAAGACAACAATGACCTGTTGGCTTCATTGGCTCCACTTCCTTCTTCCGGGCAAATGATTTATGTGAATGAAGGAACGAACCCGGTTTTCAACTCCGCATCTGTTCGGAATAAAGGATTTGAACTGGCTGCCAGCTACAGAAAAAACTGGGGAGATTGGGGATTGAATTTAGATGGTAATATCTCCTTCCTGAGAAATAAGGTGAAGAGTTTGGGAGTGGGTGTGTTGCCGATCCCGGCAGAAGTCTTTACCAGCGGGAACTTTAACGACCGTCCGACTATTACCAAACCCGGTTTGCCGATTGCTACTTTCTGGGGATATAATGTAATGGGTATAGACGACAGCGGGAATTTCATCTTCGAAGATAATAACGGTCTGGATAGTGAAGGAAACCTGACAGGACTACCCGACGGGCAGATCGATGAGAATGACAAGACAAATATTGGTAATCCTCATCCTGATTTCACTTACGGTTTGAATATCGGAGTCAATTACAAGAACTGGGATCTGAGTATGTTCTTCCAGGGCTCGCAAGGGAACGATATTTTTGCTTTGATGAAATATGACTGGTATTTCAGCTACAATGGAGGGTTATTGACAGATGCACTAAACTCCTGGACGCCGACTAATACGAATACGGACGTTCCTATTGCGAAGACAAGCAATATTAATGGTGGTAATGCACTGCCAAGTACGTTCTATGTGGAAGACGGATCGTATCTACGCCTGAAGAATCTGCAAGTAGGTTATACCGTAGATGCACAGGTATTAAAGAAGGCTCATATTGACAATCTGAGGGTTTATGTAAGTGCTCAGAATCTGTTCACGATCACGAAATATCCGCTCTATGATCCTGAAGTGAATGCCAATACCCTTTTCGATAGAGGAGTAGATGGTTTCTATATCTCTCAAAACTCAGCCCATGCGGCTACATATAATGCCAAAGTTTTCAACATTGGATTCCAACTCACTTTCTAAATTTGTAATTATGAAAACAAGATATTATTGTATACTGTTAATTTCTATTCTCTTCGCTTCTTGTAATGATGTGTTTGAAGAGTTATCGGTTAACCCGAATCAGATAGACCTGAATTCTTTTTATACGACTCCGAAAAACATTAATGAAGGTGTTATTGGTGCGTATGGGTATATCTCGACACCCAGAAATCTGGGAGCTTGTGGTTTCGGATTGCAATTGAGCCGTAGTGATGAGGCTTCTTCGGGAGCCGACTACAGTGTGCCCGGTACATATAGCCAGGATTATACGCCGTCTTATTATTCCATTGTTCAGCCTTTCCAGTTGATGTACACGGCTGCGCAACAGGCGTGTCAGATGATTCAGGTTATCCCGGGTGTTGAGTTTGCAGATGCGGAACAGAAGAATGCTTATCTGGGAGAAGCTTATTTTCTGCGTGCGTTCACCCATTTCTTTTTGTTCACCAATTATCGGAATATCCCTTTGATCAAAGAGATTACGGGTAATACCAATGAGTATCGGGCACAGGCAACTCCTGAAGAATCCTGGGATTTCATTATTAGTGACCTGATCGAAGCCGAAAAATTGCTTCCGAAAAAAGGGTATTGGGGAAGTAGTTATGCCGGACGTGCGACAAAGGGAAGTGCGGCAGCATTATTAGGGAAAGCCTATCTGTATCGCACCGGATTTGAAAAGTATTATGGTAATAGTAGTGCAAGCTATTATAATGAGGCTGCGGCGGCTTTTGGGCGGGTGATTAATGGAGACTGCGGTTCGTATACATTGGTGGAGAACTATGATTGGAACTTCGATGCTGCGCATGAGAACAATGATGAATCTCTGTGGGAGATCCAACTCTTGGCCGATGCGATAAATACAGGTTTTAATCCGGGATTTAACAATAGCGGACTCTTCAATGACATTCGTTCCAAAACACCTATATTTGGGAGCATTACCAGTGCAAATGCAAGTAATGCACAAGTAATCCATGATTGGGTATATGATATATTCGTGGCTTCAAAGAATGAAAAAGGCGAGACCGATCCCCGTATGTTCGGAACTTTGGTCTTCAATGATAATCTCCCGGAGATTGTAGCGCCTGCCGGATATAAAGTGACTTACCTTGAAGGGAATGATTGGGCGGATGAATTTGGTAGTGTGACTGCCGGTTTCGGTGATAAGTGGCCGGCTGCAAAAGATTACAAATGCAGCAGTCGGAAATGGGTCGATTGGACATTGCCGGCAAGGAATCCGGGGACAAACATCTATTACTTTTATGGCCGTGCGCAGGGTGTCAACTGGAGATGGATTCGCTACGCTGATGTGTTGTTAATGTACGCGGAATGTCTGGTGATGGGTGCGTCGCAGACTTCGATATCAGCTGAGCAAGCCGTTAATCAGGTGAGAAGCCGGGCCGGTATGCCTCCTGTTTCTGCCGTAAATATGGAAGTTATAGAGAATGAACGTGTTTTGGAATTAACGTATGAAGGCCATCGTTTCTATGATCTTCTGCGTTGGGGCAGGCTGACGAGCCGATTCAGAGAGCTTGAAGCGTCTGATCCATACTTCAAAGCCTTTAACAATGGGCATACGTATGCGGGATTCCAGGAAGGTAAACACGAATGGATTCCGTTGCCTATCGAAGAAGTCGAAGGAAATCCTTTAATCACATCAAATAATCCGGGTTGGTAATTTAAAAAGAAGAATTATGAAGCAATATTTATTATACGGACTACTGTTATCGTTCGTTTGTCTGAGTATTCAGACTGAGGCGCAAAATAAAGTTCCTACCGTTCTGCCGAATGGCATCGAGCTCCCGGAGGTATGGCCTCCTCGTTATGAGATTCCTGAAGTACGCAAGGAGATGCCATTGCCTTATATCGACCAGAAGCCGGCGGTTATCCCGGTCAACCTGGGGCGTCAGTTGTTCGTGGATGATTTCCTGATTGCAGAAACCAATCTGCAACGGGTGTTTCACAAAGCGAATTTTTACCCTGCCAATCCGGTGCTTAAGCCGGATAAAGAATGGGAAATGACGTTTGAAGGTTCGCCTTATGCTGCTCCTTTCAGTGACGGGATCTGGTACGACGAGCGCGCGGGGAAGTTTAAGATGTGGTATCTGGCCGGTGCCGGAATGATCCATAAGAGTAATCAAAGCTTTTATACCTGTTATGCGGAGTCTGATGATGGGAAACATTGGGTGAAAGTAAACCAGGATGTTTACCCGAATACCAATATTGTGAATACCTCAAACAGGGATGCTGCTACTGTATGGTTAGACAAAGAAGAAAAGGACCCCAATAAGAGATACAAATTCTTTAATGTCGAGAAGCGTCGTGGCGGTTGGCAAATTGTCCTGAGATACTCAAAAGATGGAATTCATTGGTCGCAAGGGCAAGCTCAGTCGGGCTATGTGGGTGACCGTACGACCTTCTTCTATAATCCTTTCACGAAGAAATGGGTCGGGAGCTTGAGATATGGCAACCATTTATCCGGACGTTCCAGATCTTATTTGGAGAATGAAGATCCTGAAATGGCAGTCAGTGTGGCGCATCATATATCAAATGACGATAAGGATAAGAATATTGTATTCTGGTTTTCCCCGGATGACAAAGAACAGCGGCATCCTAAATTCCCGGAGGTTGAGCCGGGGATCTATAATTTTGACGCGATCGCTTATGAAAGCTTGATCTTGGGTTTCTATGCCATGTGGAAAGGACCGGAAAACAATGTCTGCAATGATTTGAGTATCCAAAAGAGGAATGAAATCGGATTGGGCTATAGTCGTGACGGTTTCCATTTTTATCGTCCGGATCATTCGGCGTTTATGGATGTAAACGAAACGGAAGGAGCCTGGAACTGGGGGAATATGCAATCGATCAATGGGGTTCCTTTGATTGTGGGCGACTCTTTGTATTTTTACTCCAGTGGACGTAAGCGCAACGATATCATGTGGGATGGACATACCTCTACCGGTTTGGCCACTTTGCGGCGGGATGGCTTTGTCTCCATGAACAATGCGAAGAAAGAGGGGTATCTACTTACGGAAAAGATCTCTTTCGACGGCAAATATCTCTTTGTGAACGCAGATGTTACCCAAGGAGAACTCTTTGTGGAAATCCTGGATGAAAAGGGTAATGTGATCGATGGATTCGGCAAAAATGATTGTATAAAGATCAAGAAAGAGAATTCGACAAAACACCTGGTCTCCTGGAAAAACAAGAAAGATTTGTCTGAATTGTCAAATAAGAATATCCGGATAAAATTCTACCTCAACAAGGGGGATCTATATGCTTTCTGGATCTCTCCATGGGAGACTGGGGAAAGCGGTGGATATACCTCAGGAGGTGGTCCGGGTTTACATCCGTCGGGAAGAGATATTCCGCGATAAATTAAGATCCCACTCCTGGTACAGACTTCCGGCTATTGATGCGACTTTTGAGCTTTACCACCGGGGTGATAAACCTTTACGACCCCGGTGGTAAAGGTTTACGACCCCGGTGGTAAAGGTTTATGATCGGGGTGGTAAAGTAAATTATGGGGAATAGATTCTGTGTAAGTGGCTATCCTTGCGGAATATAACTACCTTTGTTACGAAACAGTGCCTAAATAAAAATACAATGAAACGGATAAATCTTTTCTTTTGCCTATTTCTCTTGGGCTTGAGCGCGATGGCGTCGGATACGATGGATATCAAAGAAACACAGATCCCGATCCTGATCGATCGGAAAGACAATGTTTTGTTTTATCTGCGGATCGATGCTGCGGAAAGCCGGACGTTGGAAAACATTACCTTGCAACTGGGTGAGGGGGTGGATACAAAAGCTATCCGGGCACTCAAACTCTATTATGGCGGCACGGAGGCGGTGCAGCGGCAGGGGGCGTTACACTTCGCTCCGCAAGACTATATCGCGCGCAATGTGCCGGGCAAGACACGGGAAGCTAATCCCTCTTATTCTGTGCTGTTGGATGAAATTCAATCGCCATCACTTAGGGTTTCTTTGACGGGAAACCAGCCGCTTTGTCGGGGAGTGAATTATTTCTGGGTCAGCCTGGAGATGAAACCGGAAACGAAGCTGACAACGAAACTGACCGCGTCGGTCGCGTCGGTTCGGGTAGACGGGAAATCCGTACCTATGACTTATCATTCGCCCGAAGGGATTGTGCACCGGATGGGCGTGGGCGTGCGCCATGCGGGTGATGATGGGTCGGCGGCGTATCGTATTCCCGGGATTGTGACGACGAACCGAGGCTCGCTCTTGGGCGTGTATGATGTGCGGTATAACAACAGTGCGGACCTGCAGGAGTATGTCGATATCGGCGTGAGCCGCAGCACGGATCGGGGACAGACCTGGGAGCCGATGCGTATCGCGATGGCTTTTGGCGAACATAACGGTATGCCGCGGGCACAGAATGGGGTGGGCGATCCGGCGATTCTGGTCGACCGGGTGACCGGCCGGGTATGGGTGATTGCCGCCTGGACACAGGGCATGGGCAATGGGCGCGCCTGGTTTAATTCCCAACAGGGGATGGATCAGAAGACCGCTCAGTTGATGCTCGCTTATAGCGACGACGACGGACAGAGTTGGTCGCAGCCCATCAATATCACCGGGCAGGTGAAAGATCCCTCCTGGTACTTCCTCTTGCAGGGGCCGGGCATGGGCATTACGATGCAGGACGGTACGCTTGTCTTTGCGGCACAGTATATCGACGAGGATCGCGATCCGAACGCCTGTATCATCTATAGCAAAGACCGGGGAACGACCTGGCATCTGCACCATGCGCCGCGGGAAAACACCACCGAAGCGCAGGTGGCCGAGGTGACGCCCGGTGTCTTGATGTTGAATATGCGCGACGACCGCGGAGGAAGCCGGGCCGTCTATACCACCCGCGACCTGGGGCAGACCTGGGAGAAACATCCTTCTTCGCGCCGCGTCCTGCAGGAATCGGTCTGCATGGCCAGCCTGATTCAAGCGAATGCCAAAGACAACAGCTTAGGCAAAGATATTCTCTTGTTCTCGAATCCCAACACCACCAAAGGACGGCATCATATCACGATCAAAGCCAGCCTCGACGGTGGACTGACCTTCCCGGAGGAATATCAGGTGATGCTCGACGAAGGCGACGGCTGGGGCTATTCCTGCCTGACGACGATCGACCGCGAAACGGTGGGCATCCTCTACGAGGGAAGCACGGCACATATGGTGTTTCAAGCGATCCCGCTGAAGGATATTATCAAAGAGTAATTCAAAACACCGGTCTGAGCCATGAAACAGGCTTTACTTCTTCTCTTTTGTTTATTCTATTCGCTCGGCGCGCAAGGCCGGGCGAACGTAATAAACGAAATAGGATTACCCGCTTCAACTTTTCGGATTGAAATAAAAAAGGCAAAAGAAACAGCGATGAAATGGATAAAATGGCCGGATCTTCCCGGCACGGAGACAACGGCGTCATTGGGGGTATCGGCTCCTTTCGCGGGCGTTTGGGAGCATCAACTGATCGTAGCCGGCGGCTGTAACTTTCCCGGTAAACCGGTGACCGAAGGCGGCAGCAAGCGGTATTACGATGAAATATTTACACTCGATCTGCGTGCGGGAGCGGATGCCGAATGGAAGATTGCCGGACATCTGCCGCATCCGCTGGCTTATGGGGCTACGGCCATAACTCCCGATGGAATGGTGTGTTTGGGAGGAAACAACAACGAGAAAAGCGTTACGGATGTCTTTCTGTTGACAACGAATGCCCAACAGACGATCACCCTGACGGAATTGCCGGCATTACCCGTCGCCCTGGATAACGCGGCGGCAGCAGCTATCGGCCGCAGTGTTTACGTAGCCGGAGGAAATGCCGACGGTAAACCTTCGAACGCTTTGTATTGCCTCGACTTGCAGGAGCCGGCCAAAGGATGGCAGCGGCTGAAAGACTTCCCGGGACCGGCACGGGTGCAACCCGTGTGGGTGGCCCAGCAGAACGGAGAAGAAGCGACTTTGTATCTGGCCGGTGGTTTTCAACCGGTGGAAGGCGAACGGGCAGCACAGGTCCCCACGGACTTACTGGCCTATTCTCCCTCCCGGAAAACCTGGAGCGAAGAAAGCCTCTTACCTCCCCTGGCCGATGGGGCTTTACGCACCCTCACGGGTGGGATCGGACTGGCCTATGGCGATCATCATCTCGTATTTGCCGGAGGAGTCAACTACAACTGTTTCCTGGCCGCTGTCGATCGTCCGCGGCAGATGGAAGAGGCGCGGCGAAACAACGAAGCCGAACGGCTGAATGCCCTGCAAACGGCCGCAGCCGAATATATGTTTCACCCGGTGGAATGGTACAAATTCAATCAAGATTTGCTTATTTACAATACCCTTACCCGGGAATGGCAAACGGCGGGACCGTTCGAACCCTTAGCCCGTGCCGGTGCTGGTGCCGTGTGGTATAACCAGCAACTGATCGTGGTGAACGGCGAACTGAAACCGGGCGTTCGCACGCCACAAGTCAATGGGTTAACACTTACCGAAGAGTTTTGAACCACCAAGAGCACGAAGAACACAACGTTAAGATAGTATTTAATGTCTTAAAAACGTTGTGCTCTTCGTGCTCTTGGTGGTTCAAAACTGTAGTTCAAACCTGTGGTTCTGCTGCTTAGATCGCTGCGAACTTCCGTTGGTTTTTGTCCCATAGAGGCATGGCGTAGATCAGATCAATCGCCTCTTCCGGCGTTTGGGCAACGGCCCAGAGGGCTTGGTGTTGCGGGCGCATGAACTGCTCGTCGACCGCGCGTTGCAGCATTTCGATCAAGGGGTCGAAATACCGGTTGGTATTGAGGATCACGATGGGGTTGAGGTAGAGCCCAAGCTGCTTCCAGGTGATGATCTCCAACAGCTCCTCCAGGGTGCCGCAACCGCCGGGCAGGGCGATCACCGCGTCGGAGAGGTCGGCCATACGTTGCTTGCGTTCGTGCATGGTCTCCACTTCGATCATCTCCGTCAGGTGCGGGTGATGCCAGTTCTCGCGCACCATAAAGTGCGGGATCACTCCGGTGACCGTGCCCCCGGCTTCGAGTGTCGCGTCGGACACGGCCCGCATCAGCCCGATCGAGCCGGCACCATTAATCACGCGTAATCCCTTTTTTCCTAAGATATGCCCCAGCCGCGTCGCCGCCTCAAAGTAGACCGGGTCGATCTTGGTGCTTGAGGCGCAATAGACGCAGACAGCGGAAAGTTCCTTTTTCATTATAGTTTATTAATCGTATGCATCAACTGTTCCCCCAGACCGATCGTGTATCCCTGGGAGACAAAGACTACCCGGTTGAAGGTATCGGCAATGATAAAGATCGGCAGCGCGTTGGGGTTGGAGAGCTTCATCTGCTCGACGATCTCCTGCCGGATCCGGTTGTCGGTATCGATGCCGTAGGTGATCGTTTGCGGCAACGCGCCAAACTCATGGGCATCGAAACGGCCATAATTCTGCTCATCGGGGAAGAGCAACACCATACCACGACCCCATTTCTCCAGTTCACCCTTGACGGCGGCGATATCGCGCAGGGCATGGTTGGTCGGTTCCTGGCGGGCGCCTAAGATACCCACGATGTAGTAGCCGCGACCGGTGGTTTGCAACAGGCTGATCTCTTCGCCCGTATCCGCCTTGAGGTAGCGGTTCTCCGAATTGAAACTGCCAATAACCGCGATTTCATCGTCACTTTCACGCATCACCAGGTCGATCATTGTCGTCTGATCCGGCTGTACGCCGAAGAAAGAAAGATTCGCCAATACACTGCCGTTGGCCATCCGCATGCCGGTCACCATCATATAGTCTCCCGCATCGATCGTCAAGGGCTGACGCAGGATGCCACTCCAGGCATTACCGGCACCCATATCTACGTTTCGGTTCCCGCCGCGCAGGTTCAGTGTTTGCAGTTTGCCGTCGGTCGCGAGCTTGGCCACAGAGAAATGACTGCGGTATTTCGGATCGTCGATAGCGGCAACCGGTTGGTAAGCGGCAACCAGTTTGCCTTGCTGATGCACCAGTTGAATATCGGCTTCGAAGTCGACATCCTGCCATGCGCCGCCGGCATGGAACTGGATCTTTCGGGCAACCGGTTCGATACGTGCCGGGATACCCAGGCTACGGGCGGCAGCGATAAAGAAAAGATCACGGGAAGCCTTATCGGCAACCCGGGCTTTCCAGGTGCCCATCGGCATAACGGGGATTTGCAAGGGGTTCAGGTGATCCTTGAGCCGGATGTTTTGTTTGACCCAATCGACCAACAGCCAGGGATCGTTACGGACAGCCAGGGTCTCATCCGGCCCCAGCTGCGAAGCGAAATACCCTTTGTAGGGCGTCAATAATTCGGTTGAGATACGCGGGTTCAGTACATAAGCCGTAAAGAGCTCACCGCCCGTCGGTGGCGTATGGTTGAGGTGATCGCTTAAGACCGCTGCCGGTGTGTCTCGAAGATCTTTGGCGGAGATCACCCCCAACAGGTCCAGGGCAGTCTGACGTTTCTCTGCCGGAGTCGTTTGCAGGAAAGCTTCGATCTCCCGCCAGTTGCCCCGGCTGCCGAGCATATACTCGATGGTCTGTGCCGGATCGGTTCCCAATGCCTGTGCCAATGCTTGAGCTTTCTCTTCGGTATAGAACGTGGCCACGTAGCGGTTGCGGATCTCATCTTCCGCTGCCATGCGGCGAACGTTCTCCGCCCGTTGTTCTTCGGTGACTTCAACAAGCTGCGCACTGACCGGAGGAGGCACCACGTCTAAGGATACAGTGCCTGCGTCGCCGGGCGTCTTATCGAGAGTGATTGTGACCTCATGGTCCTGGCCGAAAGAGACTTTGCGATACCCGTATTTCCCGTCTTGGGTTGCCCAGACCAGCATATCCCCTTTCCCGGCGGAGAGGAAGGTTTTCCCGGTGGAATCGGTCTTTTTGCGTGCTACGGAGTAGAACTCGGCGTAATTATAGATCTTGAACTCAACCTGGGCTCCTTCTACCGGGTTACCGTTCGTATCGGTCACCGTGATGATGCTCTTTGCCGTCGGCGCGTAGTTTTCGATCACATTGATCTCGGTATAGGCATCGGTCACCTCCATGACCTCTTCCGGACCGTTGTACTTACCGAATACCTTGGTGTGCATCAGCATGCCACGCGAAGCCGGTTCGTTGAACCAGCCCAGGTTCAGGACCGGTTCCGGTTCGCAGGCGCCCAGGAAATACCATTGTCCATCGACCCAGGCTTCCACCCAGGCATGATTATCATCGGTATGCGCCCAACGCGGCGTATACACCTGGCGGGCCGGAATGCCCACCGCCCGAAGCGCTGCCACGGTAAAGGTAGACTCCTCTCCGCAACGTCCGTAGGCCGTCCGGACGGAAGCCAAGGGTGAGCTCGTCCGGGCATCCGAAGGGGTGTAGATCACTTTCTCATGACACCAGTGGTTGACTTCCAACACCGCGTCATAGAGCGACAAGCCTTTCACCCGGTCTTTCAGTTCGGCATAAAAGACCATCCGGCTCTCATCCATATTCTCATTGTTCACCCGGACGGGCAACACAAAGTGTCGGAAGATCTCTTCGGGAATGGTTTTTCCCCAAGGCATCTCCTGGCGAGCCCGGAACGCGGAACGGATATTCTCGAGATAGTAGGCTCCCGTATAATCGGTCACATCGCCGATCGGCATATAGGCATACAGGAAGGTAAGTGCTTCCCGCTCTTGTGTGGAAAGCGTAGGGGTCTGGAACACGGCAAACAGATCCCCTTGCGGCAGTTCCTGCTGTTTCTTTAGGAAATCGTGGGTGATGACTTCACGCGTGTTCGCGTCGGAGATGAAATGTTTCTCTTGTGTGCAGGCTGAGTAACACAGGCACACGCAAAGGAATAGTAATAGTTTCTTTTTCATGATCAATGGCGTATTTGTATCCGGCATCAAAAGTAGAGAATAATCTTTTTATCGGCAAATTCCGCTTTTATTTATGCCCGATCGATACTGCCGCTTTCGTATCTTATTTTTTTTCTTTAATTTTGTTGGCGGCGGTTTGTAGCCCAAAGCCTTCCGCGACGCCATAGAATTTTGTTAATAACATTGTAAAGCTTATGTTTGAGAATCCTGAAATGGTGCTGTTGATCGCATCCGTTATTTTGTTCTTGAGTATTTTCGCCGGCAAAGCCGGATACCGGATCGGACTTCCCGCTCTGTTATTGTTCCTGGGGATAGGCATGTTGTTTGGAAGCGACGGGCTGGGTATTCAGTTCAACGATCCGCATATTGCCCAATTCATCGGTATGTTGGCCTTGAGTATTATCCTCTTCTCCGGGGGGATGGATACGAAAGTGACGGATATCCGACCCATCGCCACCCAGGGGGTGATCCTGGCGACGATAGGCGTATTGTTGACTACGTTTATCACCGGTGGGTTCATCTATTATCTTTTGGAACTGATCGGTGGGCGATATGTGCACCTGACCTTCCCCGAATCCTTATTGCTTGCCGCCGTTATGTCGTCGACCGACTCGGCATCTGTATTCTCTATCCTGCGCAGCAAAGGGGTTTACCTGAAAGAGAATCTGCGTCCGACCTTGGAGCTCGAGAGTGGGAGTAACGACCCGATGGCGTATATGCTGACGATTATCCTGATCAGCTTTATCCAACTGGGCGATATGAATATTGCCAAAGCATCGATCGAATTGGTGGTGCAGTTAGGGATCGGCGCCGTCTTGGGTTATCTCTTTGGCAAGTGCGCTGTATTTGTGATCAACAAGATGGATATCGACAATGAGTCATTCTACCCGATCATCCTGTTGGCCGTTGTCTTTTTTACTTTTGCGGCAACGACACTGCTCAAAGGAAACGGTTACCTGGCGGTATACCTCACCGGGTTGGTGGTGGGCAACCATAAGATTGTACACAAAAAGAGTATCGGTACGTTTTTCGATGGTTTCACCTGGCTGTTCCAGATCGTGATGTTCCTTACCTTAGGATTATTGGTCAACCCAAGAGAACTTTTGCCTATCGCACCGATCGGACTGGCCGTCGGTATCTTTATGATCCTCTTCGCCCGGCCGATCACGGTATTCCTTTGTCTGATTCCTTTCAAGAATTTCTCTTTCCGTGGGAAGTTATATATCTCCTGGGTCGGGCTTCGCGGAGCCGTTCCGATTATCTTTGCGACCTATCCGTTGATCGCCGGAGTGGATCATGCCGGATTGATCTTCAATGTGGTATTCTTTATCACTATCCTTTCCCTATTGATCCAGGGCACCACGGTGACACAGGTCGCCCGGTGGCTGCATCTGGTCGATGCCCCGCCGCGTAAGGATGGCTTTGGCATCGAATTGCCCGACGAGATCAAGAGCGCGATGAGTGAGATCGAGATCACCCCGGAAGTCTTATGCCACGGCAACAAACTGATGGAGCTCACCCTGCCCGATCATACGCTGGCGGTAATGGTCAAGCGTGGCAATAGCTACTTCATCCCCAAAGGAAACACCGAACTGCAGGAAAGCGACCGCCTGTTGATGATCTCCGACAACGACGAAGCCCTGCTCCAATCCTACGAATCGCTGGGCATCACCGACTATACGATGAAGAAGAATTGACGGACGAAACGCAAAAGTTTCTTGTGCAATATTTTCGAGTGTGGAAGAAAATTCGACCTTTTTTGCAGAATTTTCGAGTGTGGAAGAAAATAACCCCCCTAAAAAGCACGTCGCATATACGAATTTGGGGGATGTTTACGTTCTCTTATTAAATATTCCCTGTAAATTTGGGGGTTGGGTAAACAAGGCAAGTTAAACAGTATGAAGAAAGATAGAATTCTGTGGGCGGATGATGAGATTGATCTGTTGAAGCCGCATATTCTTTTCCTGCAGGAGAAGGGATATGAGGTGACCGCGGTGATCAGTGGGCAGGACGCGATCGATCATGTGCGGGAGGAAACGTTCGATATGATCTTTCTCGATGAGAATATGCCGGGGTTGAGCGGGCTGGAGACGCTGGCGGCCATCAAAGAGATCGCGCCGAACGTGCCCGTGGTGATGGTCACCAAGAGTGAGGAGGAAAGCATTATGAATCAAGCGATCGGCAATAAGATCGCCGACTATCTGATCAAACCGGTCAATCCCAACCAGCTCTTGCTCTCGCTCAAGAAGAATGTGCACAAGAACGAGATCATCTCGGAGACTACCACCGGCAATTACCAGCAGGAGTTCGCGCGGATCAGTATGCAGATCAACGGCTCACTGACGGCCGACGACTGGATGGAGGTCTACAAAAAGATCGTCTACTGGGAATTGGAGCTCGAGAGCGGACAAGCCCAGATGGCCGACCTCTTGCGGATGCAGAAAAAGGAGGCCAACCAGGCCTTCGGTAAGTTTATCAAGAAGAACTATACCGATTGGATACAAGAGCCGGCAGATCGCCCGCTAATGAGTCCAGACCTGTTCAAAAAGAAAGTCTTCCCCCTCTTGGAAGACGACGAGAAGGTGTTCTTTATCCTGATCGATAATTTCCGCCTGGACCAGTGGCGGGTGGTGAAAGAGTTGTTGTCCGACTATTTCACGTTCGAGGAGAACCTCTATTACAGTATCCTTCCCACCGCCACGCAATACGCCCGCAACGCGATCTTCTCGGGATTGATGCCGGCGCAGATCGAAAAGATGTTTCCCGACCTCTGGGTCGACGAAGAGAGCGAAGAGGGCAAGAACCTCAACGAAGCGCCATTGATCCAGACCCAGATCGACCGCTACCGCAAGAACTACAGCTTCTCGTACCACAAAGTCTACGACTCGCAATACGGCGAGAAACTCCTGGCGCAGATCCCTACGCTTACGCGCAACCAGTTGAATGTGATCGTCCTCAACTTCGTCGATATGCTCTCGCATGCCCGCACGGAGAGTAAGATGATCCGCGAGCTGGCGCAGAGCGAAGCCGCCTACCGCAGTCTGACCCGATCCTGGTTCCAGCATTCGACGGCCTTGGAACTCTTCCGCCGCATCGCCGAGAAAGGCCATAAGGTGATCCTGACCACCGATCATGGCACCATCCGGGTAGACAATTCCGTCAAGGTAGTGGGCGATAAGAATACGAATACCAACCTGCGCTATAAGCTTGGCAAGAACCTGAGTTATAACGCCAAAGAGATCTTCGAGATCAAAGAACCCACCAAGGTAGGGCTGCCTTCGCCCAACCTGAGTACGAAGTATATCTTCGCGCTCAACGATGATTTCTTTGCTTACCCCAACAATTACAACTACTACGTCTCTTACTACAAAGATACCTTCCAGCATGGCGGCATCTCGATGGAAGAGATGATGATTCCTTTTATCACGTTAAATCCGAAGTAAAAGCCCCACCAACCTCCCCCAAGGGGAGGCTAAAGGAGCCTAACATAAGAATCGTATGAGTAAAGATATTGAACATAAGATCATCTTAATCTCCCCCTCGGGCAGGGTGGAGGGGCCTATGAGCCGGATGGCCCGCGAATTCATCACGCGGATGGGCGACCGTACGGTCTTTGCTTTCCATGGCGCGATGGGCGCGGGAAAGACCACCTTTATCAAAGCCGTCTGCGAAGCGCTGGGCGTCGAAGAGGTGATCAACAGTCCCACCTTCGCCATTATCAACGAATACCGCAGTGCCACGACCGCCGAGTTGATCTATCATTTCGATTTCTACCGGATCAACAAACCGGGCGAAGCGGAAGATATCGGTACGGAAGATTATTTCTATAGCGGTGCCTTGTGTTTCATCGAATGGCCGGAGAAGATCGAAGAGCTGTTGCCACCCGATACCGTCCGGGTGACGATCGCCGAGAATGCCGACGGCAGCCGCACGGTGAGTCTCGCCTGACCGCTATGACGCTCGCGGAATATTTCATACTGGGCCTATTCGTTCTCCTGGGGCTGTTGGCGATCGCTGCCGCCCTGTTCGACTTCGAATGGTACTTCCAGACCCAGAGCGCCCGTACGTTTGTCAACCTCCTGGGACGTACCGGCGCCCGCCTCTTCTACGCCGGCTTGGGGCTGGCGTTGATCGGATGCGGGATCGCCGGATATCTACAGTGGTCATAAGACGGTGAGTTTGATCACCGCCATGCCGATCAACGCCCAGCCGATCAGGCGTTGGGTCATCTCTTCGGCGTACGCGGCCGACGCATCGTCTACTTCGCCGGAGGAATTGCCGGAGGAATCGTCGGAGGAATCGCCGGAGGAATCGTGGGAGGACGCCGGCCGGCTCCCGCCAGGATCGCACCGACAGCCGCCAGGGTCACCTCCGTCTGATCCATCACAAGCGCGACAAGCGCCGTCACGCCCAACCAGGGCACCGCATTGCGTACAAAACTGCCTCTCCTTCTTTTTCGCCCGAAAAAACAAATGAGCCAGGGAAAGGATAAAATCAAAGATTGTCTTTAGCATAGGACTTCATTCTTAATTGTTAATTCTTAATTGTTAATTGTAATCGCAATCGCCTGGCTGATCTGCAGGATGCCCCGCCGGTAAGCCTCCCGGTTATCGCCATTCACCTCCGAGATATACCGGCTGTAAGCGATCTCCTTGGCGAAGGCGGCAGGGAAAGGGCTCAGATCGGCCGCCCGCGGATAGTGCTGCCGCAACAGGCGAGCATAGTCGAGGAAACTCAAAGCCGTCTCCCCGTACTTGCGGAAAGGCAGCCGGCTGTCACCGGGCGACACCCGTCCGCCGTGCCAGTAGTCATTGGGCGTGCCGTAAGCCGTCAGCCCAAACAGGTTATTATGCACCCGCGCCAGGATACTCTCTCCCCAGGCCGACTCAAACGCCGCCTGCGCCAGGATCACCACCGGATGCATATCAAAGGTTTGCCCCGCCCGTTCGGCTTCCGTACGGTAGCGGGAGATAAATTGTTTACGAGTCATACGCAAGGAATTCTGATTCTAATTATTAATTATTAATGATTAATGATTAATTAGAAGGGGGAAGGGGAAGTTAGAAGTTCGAAGATCGAAGGGAGAAGAAAGAGAGCTAAATATTTGACCGTTTGCATTTTATTTCGTATATTGCAAAAGAGAAACCCCTATCTTCTCAAAATAATTAATAATTAATAATTAACAATTAACAATTAACCATTAGATTCGTCTTCTAACTTCTAAAGAAACATGAACCATCCGGAGATCAACCTACATCGCGCCTGGGGCTTCCAGGAACTGGCGGTGCGCTATTGTCCTTATGTCAGGCCACATAGCGCCACCAACCAGTTACGTCGTTGGATTCTGCACAGCCACGAGTTGCAAAACAAGCTTTCCGCCTGTCATTACACGCCGGGCCAGAAGATCCTTACGCCCCGCCAGGTACGCTGTCTGGTCGATCACCTGGGCGAGCCGTAATTAGACCCCACCTTCGTGACCACCCCCTTCTTCTTCCTCGGGCTTATCGATACGCTCGACCTTGAACAAGCGCGTCATATCCTTCAAGAGCACGCCCGGATGAAAACGCACACGACGCGTCTTGATCATCTCGGTGTTGAAGTTGTCCTTGTTGACCACACCCGAACTGCCCAATGTCGCCCGGAAATTACCCAGTTCACCTACCTGCACCACATCACCCGCCAGCAGCCGGGTACGCAACACACGCATCAACCCGTCCAACACCAGTTTCACATCCCCTGTCGTAGCCGTTGAACGGTCGGCCACCGTATCACAGAGTTCATCAAACGTACACATGCCATTCGCCTGGCTCTGTGCATAATAAAGTTTCGAATCGGCAGGACTCGATTTGCTCGGATCCCTGCGCAAGACCAATTTGTACTTAATTGCCATTGTCTTAATTTTTTAATTGTTAATACTTTAGGAAAAGTCCGCCAAGTCTTCCGGACCACTTATCGTCTTTTCCTACCACAAAGTTACACCCTGCCCCATCCCCCCTGAGGAGATCCGACACCCACCGAGGAGATCCCAGGGGAAAAGAGGAGGGAGAGGGTTAATTATTAATTATTAATTGTTAATTATTAATGGAGGGGGGGAAGAAAATCGGGAGATTTTCTTCGGTAGTTGGTAGTTGGTAGTTGGTAGGCGCGAAGCGGGAGATGGAAGGAGATGGGAGGGTTGTCTGAACTTTGATTTTGCTGATTAAATGATGAACTATGAGTCAGGATTTGTGTATGATCGTTCGGAAAGGACAATGAGTCAGGATTTGTGTATGATCGTTCGGAAAGGACAATGAGCGCTGAAAGCGCGTTAGCAAACAGCCCGGGGTCAGAACCTTGAAGAGGTTCGCCACCCCGGGTTAAGGATACATATAAAAACGGAGCGCTGAAAGCGCGAAAGCAAATCTTTCGTGCTTTCAGCACTCCGTTGTTTGTGTTCGATCGAACCCAGGGTTCCCTACGGTCACCCTGGGCTGAACTCTGCCGTGCTTTCAGCACTCCACAAAATCAAATGGAAGAAAATCTGGAGATTTTCTTCGGTAGTTGGTAGTGGGATTCTAATGATTAATGGTTAATGGTTAATGGTTAATGATTAATTGCTTTACGCTTCGCTAAGCGAACGTTGTTTGAGAAGGTAGGAGGCGCGGAGCGGGAGATGGAAGGGAATGGGAAGGTAAAGGATAATAGCAAGTGGACTATCTTGGCTCCTCTTCTTGGATAAGAAGAGGGGGACCGCCGGCTAAGCCGGTGGTGGAGCAGTTTGATCCTTATCCTAATTTTGTATGAGATAGGTGTTTATCATTTGTTAAAAGATCAAACTGCTCCAGGAGATCAAACTGATTCAAAAGATCAAACTGCTCCACCACGGCAAGCCGTGGTCCCCCTCTTCTTATCCAAGAAGAGGAGCCAGGATACTGATATCGCAAATCTTCAAATGGAAGAAGATGTGAAGGTCTTTTCCCGCTTTGCGCCGCGTGAAGGCGAAGCCTGAACGCTTCCCCTCTTGAGAGGGGTTAGGGGTGTGTGACGAGCGGAGCGAGCACAAATAAACCAGAATACCTGTCTGGTATTCAGAAGGCTCGTCACACACCCCTAACCCCTCTCAAGAGGGGAATGGCTCGGCAAGCCTCGCTTAGGGGAGGAATCTTTCAATCTCAAAAGCTCCGGAAGCGCGCCACGCGCCTGGCCGAAGGCTCTCTTTTGGCGAAGGCTAAAGTGCTGTCGGAATAGGCGTTCAAAGGCGGTCGATCTCTTCGGGCGACAGGCCGGTCAGGCGGTGGATAAGGTCGAGGGGAAAGCCTTCGCCTTTTAGCTTGATAGCCATCTGGCGTGTGCCTTCTATTAGGCCTTTCTGTATGCCTTTCTGTATGCCTTCTTCACGGCCTTTCTTTATGCCTTTCAACAGCCCTTTCTGTATGCCTTTCTTAATGCCTACGGCTATGCCTTCTTCACGTCCTTCCTCGCGGCTGATCCGTTCGGCGGAGGCGATGATGTTGTTGTAGTCGCGGAAGTTCTTGAGCGACTCGTCGTAGACCAGGCGCTCTTCGTGGGTCATCCGTTCCAGGTCGGCCACCTCGAAGAGCTTGAGGAAAACGGCTTGCTGGGCTTCAAAAGGCATTCTATCTAATGTTTCCATATGCTTGAGTGTGTATATCCATCGTTGTTAAAGCCTTCGTCGGTAAATGGGTTTAAAAACTTGCCCATAAGGTTAAGATTTTGATTTGAAACAGCGTCCGGACTCTCCGGGACGCTGGGGTAAAGATAGGGGATAAAAGTCTAATAACCAAGCCATTTGGCTTGTTTTTCCATAAGGATGTGCGCACGGGTTGAAGTTCAAGGGGGGATAGAAGAAAATCGGGAGATTTTCTTCGGTAGTGGGTAGTGGGTAGTTGGTAGTTAGTAGGCGCGGAGCGGTGAATGGAAGAAAATGTGAAGATTTCTGAACTCTGATTTTGCTGATTAAATGATCTGCTATGAGTCAGGTTTTGCATATTAACCAGTAGTATCTAAGCTCCTCTCCTGGACAGGAGAGGGGGACCACCGCTTGCGGTGGTGGAGAGGTTGTCTTTGTAAGGTGGCTATATACCAATAAATTACTAATAGGAACAACCACTCCACCGCTGCAAGCAGCGGTCCCCAACTCCCCTCCTGCCTGAGGAGGGGTGGCGCGCCAAAGGCGTGACGGGGTGGTGGGAGGGCCAGGCAAGGAGCCAAGATAGCAACAGTCGCAAATCCTCACCTCTCAAAAGATTGGAAAGCGCGCGCAGCGCGGAGTGGTTAAATTCGTGTATTGGAGGTTTTTGTCTTTTTTCTCATCTTTGTGGGGTAACCTTTTCTATCTGAATACCTTCAGGCAAAGAGAACAGGCGGGGAAAGGATCCCCGCGTTTACATATCATAAATCTATTAAATATGGAAGAAATTAAAACAATTATGAAAAAGTATGGCTCGTTTAGTCAGTTCGACAAGAGCCCGGAGTATTGTAACCCTACTGACAGCCAGCTGCTTGCCTGGCATAAGGAACTGAAAGACATGCCCCGGACGACCCGGCGGGAACGCTTGTTTATCAACGGATTTTATCGCAAATACGCCGAGCGTTTGGGCTTGGAGAAGATGGATTATGTCGACGACGCGCGTTACCGTGCGCCACGCATCGTCTACCTGCGGGTGTTCTGTGTGGTGATGTTGACTTTGTTGGTGGCCGGGGTGATTGTGGGCTCTCGACGCGGGATTTGCAACAGTATGGTGAAAACTTTCGGCCTGAAGTGCCACTCGGAGTCGTTACGCACCAAATTCTGCTCCCTGGTTGTGATCGACGAGGATTTGCTGCGTGTGATTAATGTGTTGATCGATCGTTTAGAGATAAAAAAAACAGAAAAAGCAATACACGAATCTGACCAATGATTCATTTAAAACTTTATCAAGATGGAAGTAGTAAAGATTAACTGTTTCGAGAGATTTAACAAGAACCTGGGAGATTACTCTCTGGCTCAAGTGATGGAAGGCATTCAGCAAGGGCGTTGGCGTGAGCAGTTGGAGGCGCTGCGTCAGGCGTTGGAGGCGGGCGATACGGAGCTTGCCGAGCGGTTGAAGAAGGCGTTGCCGGCGATTACCGTCTCGGCGCGCTACGCCGGTGCCCGGCGGCTGGAGAACCTGGTGGAGTACACCGGCCTGGTGGTCTTGGATATCGACCACCTGGATGCCGACCAGGTCGATCCCGTCAAGTGGCGCGCCCAGGATGTGCCCTATACGCGGTGGGCGTTCGCCAGTCCGTCGAACCACGGCGTGAAGATCGTGGTCGATCCGCGCGGATTGATCAATCACGCGCTGACGGTCAATAATCACCGGGCTACGTTCGAGGCCTGTCGCGCGTATTACGAGGCTGTGCTCGGTGTCGTGGTCGATCCCTCGGGAAAGGATCCGGGAAGGCTGTGTTTTGTCTCGTGGGATCCGGATATGTATATCGCGCCGGAGGAAAAGTTCCTACAGGGGGAGGAAGATCTTCCTCAGATTGAGGAAGATTTCCCCCCGAAAACACCAGGGGATGAGAACCCCCAAGTGAGGAAGATCTTCCTACACCCAGAGGAAGATTCGGGGGAAGATTCGGCGATCACGCGCAAGGAAATAGGCAACAGGCTCTACCGCTCACGCAAGCAAGCCGACCGGGTGGGTGCCTACGCTCCGGGCAACCGCAATAACTATCTTTATATCTTCGGCCATTACTGCCGCAACAAGCATATCGCGATCGAAGATGTATTGGCCTATTGCAGCAAGCATTTCAGCGACCTGAGCGAAACGGAGCGCGACCAGGTGATCCAGAGTGCTTATAATGCCCCCCGGCAGGAGATAGGCACAAAGAAAGGCCGTAAACCCCTCTACGCCCCTCTGCAGCTGATCGAAGAGTATCTGACGGCACACTACCAGTTGCGGCGCAATGTGATCACCCAGCGCCTCGAAACGCGCCCTGTGGGCGACGACGAGCAGCAGGCATGGACACCGGCCGACGAGGCGATGATCAACAGCCTGTGGTGCGAACTGGTCAAAGCCGGTGTCAACTGCCAGTTTGCTACCTTCCGCATCCTGCTCAGCTCCAACTTCGTCAAGCCCTACCATCCTTTCGAAGACTACTTCTACAACCTGCCCCCGTGGGACGGCCAGACCGACTATATCCGCCAGGTGGCCGATACGGTCGAGACCACCCAGCCCGAACTGTGGCACGACTGCTTCCGCCGCTGGATCGTCGCGATGGTCGCCTCCGCGTTGGTGGCCGAGGTGGTCAACCATACCGTGCTCGTGCTCTGCGGCGCGCAAGGGCTGGGCAAGACCACCTGGTGCATCAACCTTATCCCGCCCGAATTGCGCAGCTACGTGCATTCCGGACCCGCCGATCCGCGCTCGAAAGATATCCGCCTGGCACTGGCCGAATGCATTCTGATCAACCTCGATGAGTTGGGCGCCCTGAGCGAACGCGAGCTCAACCAGCTCAAAGAGATGATCACCACCCCCGCCATTCGCGAACGACGCCATTACGGCCGCGAACACGAGATCTACGCCCGCTGTTGTACCTTCTGCGCCTCAGCCAATATGCTGCAGATCCTCACCGATGTCACCGGCTCACGCCGATTCCTCTGCTTCGAAACCCGGGCGATCGACTACCGCAAAACGGTGCCCTACGAAGGCCTATTCGCCCAGGCACTCGCCCTGTGGCGCGAGGGATTCCGCTACTGGTTTGCGCCCGAAGAGGTCGATCTGTTGCACACCAACAACGAACCCTTCCGCATCCAAAGCCCCGAAGAAGAGCTCTTCTTCACCTACTTCCGAAGGCCTACAGCCCAGGATCGCCAGGTATTATTGCTCACCTCCACCCAGATCCTGCAACTGCTCAACCGCAAAGCCCCCATCCTGATCACCCGCCAGGCCGTCAACCACCTGTCGGCCGTCCTGCGCCGCCACGACTTCGAGCAGGTCCGCCTGCGAAACAAACGCGTGTTCCGCGTCATCAAGATCGACGAAGAAGAGATCGACCGGCAAAAAACCGAAACCCTGCCGCCCCCCGACGCTCCCGATCCCCAATCCTACTTCCAATTCGACTGATTGATTGATTTTTGATTGATTATTTGATTATTTGATTTTTGATTGATTATTTGATTATTTGATTATTTGTCGTCCCCCTCCCTCCTTAAACGCCTTAAACGCCTTTCCCTCCTTAATCCCCTTAATCCCCTTAATCCCCTTTCCCCCCTTAATCCCTTTTTTTTAAAACTCTGCCAACCTAGCCACCCCTTTTCCTTACTTCCTTAAAAAAAGGGAGGAAAGAGGAAAATACCCTATAAGAAATCCCCTTTTTCCCCTTTCCCCTCAATTCTTTAGAAAGTTTATTTTTCGCTTGGCATGGTTGGCAGACTTCCCGAAAACTCCGGCAGCCTTTCCGAAAACCCCGGCAGCCTTTTCCCAAACTCCGGCAGCCTTTTCCCAAACCCCGCCGGCCTTTTCCGAAACTCCGGCAGCCTTTTCCGAAACTCCGCCGGCCTTTTCCGATCTTGTGAAACTTCCCATTTCCTTCCATTTGATTTGCGATATCAGTATCCTGGCTGGGGCTGACCCAAAAGTATCAGATATACTATCTCTGTGTCCTCGCCTGGTCAGGCGAGGGGGACCATCGCTTGCGATGGTGGAGTGGTTGTTTACATACATACCGTACTGAAGTACAGATTCTTGACAGAAAAGACAACCACCCCACCGCTGCAAGCAGCGGTCCCCCCCGCCTGACCAGGCGGGGACACTTAGTTCGTATATCTGATACTTTTGAGTCAACCCCAGCCGAGATAGTCCACTTGCTATTACCCTGTACCTTTCCATTCCCTTCCATCTCCCGCTTCGCGCCTACCCACTACCCACTACCCACTACCCACTACCGAAGAAAATCTCCCGATTTTCTTCTCAATTAATCATTATTGCTTTACGCTTCGCTAAGCGAACGTTGTTTCATTAACAATTAACCATTAGAATCCCACTCCCCAAAAAATCTCCCCACCCCCTTCCGAATTAACAATTAATAATTCATAATTAACAATTAACTTCCTATCTTTGTAAAAGCAGTTAAACCCTTTAATAACAACACGTATGAGACGAGAACTACACCTGGCCCTGACCCTGCTGTTCACCCTGACAGCCCTGGCCGCCACCACCCTGCCCGCCAAGGGACAGACACGAATTTATGTGAAGCAAGAAGTTGCCACTCCCGGCAATGGCTCCTCCTGGGACAATGCCTATAAAGAATTAAGAGAGGCGCTGGTAAGCGACGCTGCCCGGTCGGCAACCGCTGCGAACCCTGTCGAGATCTGGGTGGCTCAGGGGGAGTATACACCGACAGATGGCACCGACCGCAACGCCAAATTTACGATCCTAGCCAACGTCTCCGTCTACGGCGGCTTTGCCGGAACGGAAACCTCGCTTTCCGCCCGCGACTGGGTAAAGAACCAAACCACCCTCTCGGGGGATATCAGTCCCGGCAATAACGACGACTGCTACAGCGTGGTATACCTTAGCAGCGGCACGCTCGATGGCTTTCATATCACGGGGGCAAATAGCGAAGACGACGGCATCGACGGCGGCGGAGTCTGTGCCAACGGCGGCACGCTACGGAATAATACGATCTATGGCAATACAGCCACCAACGGCGGCGGAGTCTATGCCTACGGCGGCGCCACCCTGACGGGCAATACGATCTACGGCAATAAAGCCACCTACGGCGGTGGCGGAGTCGTTGCCGACGGCGCTACCCTGACCAACAATACGATCTACGGTAATACAGCCACCTCCGGCGGCGGAGTCGTTGCCGAAGGCGCCACCCTGACGGGCAATACGATCTACGGCAATACAGCCGCCTATAGCGGCGGCGGAGTCCATGCCTTCGCCACCACCCTGACCAATAATATCCTCTGGGGGAATAACATCACGGCTGGCGGTATTCAGGATCTCTACGTTGACACTCCCGCCTCCGGCTCCCATAACCTGGTCGGCGGCGTGATCGGAGGAGATGGTTTTGATGGAGTCTCGATCAACACCAACCCCCGCTTTGTCGACCCCACCAACGGCGACCTCCGCCTGCTCCCCAGTAGCCCGGCCATCGGCACCGGCAAACCCCTGGCTGACGGCACCCCTACCGATATGGGCGCTTTCCCCTATCCTGTCAAGGCCGATAAAAACGGTATCGTCTACGTCAACGCTTCCGTGACGGGTGGCAACGGCGACGGCTCCTCCTGGATTAATGCCCTGACAGACCTAAGCGATGCGCTGGTGACTAACGCCGCCCAGAAAGGCATCCGGGAGATCTGGGTGGCTAAGGGGAAGTATATGCCGAAGTATGACAGGTATGGATACATTCCTGGCGACTACCGCGAAGCCACCTTTGTGATCCCTACCGGTATCGCCCTCTACGGCGGCTTTGCCGGAGGAGAGACCTCGCTCTCCGCCCGCGACTGGATAACGAACCAAACGATCCTTTCGGGGGATATCGATCCCCACGGTGACAACGATTGTTACAATGTGGTATACCTTACTGGCGGCACCCTCGATGCCTTTCATATCACGGGGGCAAAAGACTCGGAAGGCTCCGCCATCCAAGGCGGCGGAGTCTATGCCTTCGGCGGCGCCACCCTGACCAATAATACGATCTACGGCAATACAGCCAACCACGGCGGCGGAGTCTATGCCACCGGCGGCGCCATCCTGACGGGCAATACGATCTACGGCAATACTGCCACCACCGGCGGCGGAGTCTATGGCGCCGAAGGCGCCACCCTGACCCACAATACGATCTACGCCAATACAGCCAGAAACGGCGGCGGAGTCTTTATCTACGACGGCACCGTCACCCTGACCAACAATATCCTCTGGGCAAATACAGCCGGCAAAGACAACGAAGGTGATAATCTGCACATTCTCAATGGCACCCCCTCTATCACCTATAACCTGATCGGGGATGAAAGTATTCAGGATGGACATGAAGGTGTCGGTGAGCGTATAGGCAACCTGATCGGCGCCGACAACGACCCGCTCTTTGTAAAGATCGATACCGAGAGCAATCCGAAAGTGTACGACTTCCACCTGCAAGCCGGTAGCCCCGCTATCGGCACAGGCCTCGACGGTGCCGATATGGGCGCCTATCCCTATATCCCGGCCGACCCCGCCACCTACCACCCCCTTACCCTCGAAGTGGCGCCGGGAATCCTTCTCTACGGCATCAGCGCCGGTGAACATCTGGTGAGCGATCATCTCTTCCTGCAGTTCCTGCCCGAAGACCCGACACTGGGGCCGGAGGATCTTATGCTGGTGATCGATGGCGTCGACACCCCTTTTACCGTGCCCGCCGGCGGAGCCTACTACGGTTATATCCTGCCCATCACCGCCGAACATACGATCCTGATCGCCCAACGGCGCTACAACGTGATCCTGACCCCCACCGAAGGAGTGACCTACACCCCCGGCGCCGGTACCCATCCGGTGGACTATGGCAATCCTTTTAGCTTCACCGTCACGGGAGCGTTCGATCCGGCACAGCTCCAGGTCTTCGCCAACGGCCAGGAGATCCTGCCCGATGGTTTGCGCAGCACCACACTGAGCTACACCATCGACGCCGTCACCGGACCCATCACCGTCACCCTCGAAGGCACCGGCGGGACCACCGGCAACATTGACCTTGCCACCGCCCCGATCCGCGTGATAGTTGAAAGTGGGAAGTTGAAAGTGGAAAATGAAATGTCCACCGCCATCGACGTGGCCATCTACAGCGTCACCGGCCAAAACGTGGTGCAGCTTCGTGGACTTCGAGGTTCGAAAACCATTGCTTTGGCCGCCGGGGTTTACTTTGTTCGGGCAGGACAACAAACGTGGAAAGTAATTGTTAATGATTAATTGCTTTACGCTTCGCTAAGCGAACGTTGTTTGACAATTAGAAGATAGGAGCCAGGGTAGACTATAGCGATAATACGCTGGGGTCTATCCTGGCTCTTCTTCCTGGCTCCCCCGCTGCACGCGCTTTCCAATCTTTTGAAATGTGAAGATCCCATTGTCTGAATCAGGATTATCAGGATTGAATATATTTACAAGATTAGAGGCGAGCGAAGCGAGTGTCACAGGCTTTAATCCTGCCCATTTATTCAATCCTGATAATCCTGATTCAGACAATTGATCTTCCCATTTTTTCCCATTTGAAGATTTGCGATATCAGTATCCAGGCTGGGCCTGACCCAAAAGTATCAGATATACTATCTCTGTGTCCTCGCCTGGTCAGGCGAGGGGGACCATCGCTTGCGATGGTGGAGTGGTTGTTTACACACATACCGTACTGAAGTACAGATTCTTGACAGAAAAGACAACCACCCCACCGCTGCAAGCAGCGGTCCCCCCCGCCTGACCAGGCGGGGACACTTAGTTTGTATATCTGATACTTTTGGGTCAGCCCCAGCCAAGAATGTCCATCTATTATCACCGGCACACCTTCACATCTCCTTCCATTTGATTTTGTGGAGTGCTGAAAGCGCGAAAGATTTGCTTTCGCGCCTTCAGCGCTCCGTTTTTATATGTATCCTTAACCCGGGGTGGCGAACCTCTTCAAGGTTCTGACCCCGGGCTGATGTCTAACGCGCTTTCAGCGCTCATTGTCCTTTCAGGACGATCATACACAAATCCTGACTCATTGTCCTTTCAGGACGATCATACACAAATCCTGACTCATTGTCCATCATTTAATCAGTAGAATCAGAGTTCAGAAATCTCCCGATTTTCTTCTCGTCGAAGACTTTCCAACAATTCGTGGATGCTGTGGAGGTGGATGGGGTTGCTGTTGGGGGAGGTGAGGGTGAGGTGTTGGGGGGTGTGACAGTGGATGTTGATCGTGGAGGGATCTACGGGGGAGGGTTTGTAGCCGTTGCGGATCAGGGCGTTGCCGACCCAGTAGGCGGTGGTGAAGTCGCCTTCGACGCCGATGGGTTTGTCGGGGCGTTGGGTGTTGAGCTTGCCGGTTGCCGGATCGAATACGATGCCGTCTTTTTGGAAGAACGATTCGAACGCACCGGTGAGGATCAGATCTTCGGGGCTGCCACTGGTCAATGCGCGTCCTTTCTCCAAAAGCCATAGGCGGTCGCCCATCTGGATGGCCAGGTCGAGGTCGTGGGTGGATAAGAGGATGGCTTTGTTTTGTCTGACTGCCAGCTGGCGCAAGAGGACCATCGTCTCGATGCGGCTGGTGACATCCAGGAACGCGGTGGGTTCGTCGAGGATAATGATGGGGCACTCCTGTGCCAGGGTCTTGGCAATCATGGCTTTCTGGCGCTCGCCATCGCTGAGCTCCGACACGTACGCCTGGGCTTTGTGGCCGATGCCTACCGCCTGGAGGGCTTCGTGGATGATCCGGTGATCGGTGGCTTTGAGTTGCCCGAAGAACCCGGTATAGGGATGTCGGCCTAACGACACCAGGTCGTAGACGGTGATGCCTCCCGCGTTGGTCTTCTCCGTCAGTACCACGCCCAATAAGAGGGAGAGTTGCAACGGAGAATAAGCGGTTAGCGGTTTGCCCTGGAGATGGATCTCACCCCGCAGGGGGGGCTGGAAACTACAGAGCGTACGCAAGAGGGTGGATTTGCCGGCGCCGTTCAGGCCCAACAGGCAGGTGACTTCTCCGGGCAGTACCTGCAGGTCGAGGCGTTCGTGTACCACCTTCTGCCGCCCGCCTTTCAGGGGGTAACCGATCGCCAGGGCGTTTGTTGTGATCACAGGGGTGAGGTTCATCGCGCGTTAGTTGAAGTATTGGATATTCTTACGGTTGATAATCACATAGATAATCACCGGCGCGCCCAGGATGGGGGTGACGGCATTCAACGGAAGGATCGCATTCGTGCCGGGCACGACCATCAGGACGTTGCACAACAGGGCAATGCCCGATCCGGCGAGCATGGTGACGGGCACCAACATCTTATGGTTGGACGATCCCAACATCAGGCGGGCGATATGGGGCACGGCCAGTCCGATAAACGAGATCGGTCCGCAGAAGGCGGTGGTGATCGCTGTCAACAGGCCGGTACAGATCAGGATCAATGCCCGTGTCTGTTTGACGCGGATCCCCAGGTTGGCCGCGTAGCGCTCGCCCAGGAGCAACGCGTTCAAGGGTTTGATCAATATAACGGCAAAGAACAATCCCACACAAGAGAACGCGGCAAAGCCGGGCAGTTGCTCCATCGATACGCCGGAGAAGTTACCCAGTCCCCACATGACGAAGGTATGCACCTTGTCGGCCGCCGCGTAGTAGTTGAGGATCGAGATCACGGACGAGGCCAGGTAGCCGATCATGATGCCGATGATCAGTAGCATCACATTGTTTTTTACTTTGGAAGAGAAATAGATGATCAGTCCCAACACCAGGCAGGCACCGATGAACGCGGCTAAGATGACGGTGAGGTATCCGCTGACTGCCCAGCCGGTGAGTGGCTTCAGCGACCCGCCCAGGTAGAGCATCACGATGGCCACGCCCAGGTTGGCACCATCGCTAATGCCCAGGATCGATGGGCCTGCCAGGGGATTGCGAAAGAGGGTCTGCAGGAGCAGTCCGCTGGTAGCCAGTGAGGCTCCCGCCAGTAGGGCGGTGATTGCCTGCGGCAGGCGCGCCTGTAATACGATATTCTGCCACGCCATCCGTTCGTGCCCTTTGCCCCACAGGATATCCCAGACATCCCCCGGCGGGATGGAGACCGATCCATACGCCAGGCTGCCGACAAACAAACAGACGATCAGCCCGGCCAGGAAGAGATAAAAGAGAGATGTCTTTTTCTTCATGGATGCAAAGTTACAATTTCAACAGGAATAACAATAACGGCAGGTACTCTTTCATGTCCGTCCGGAGGATCTTCAGGGCTTGGCTGATGCGGTAGGCGACGGTCTTGGAGGAGACTGCCAGGCGGTCGGCGATCTCGTTGTAGGTGAGGTTCTCAAAGCGGTTCAACAGAAATGCTTCGCGGTAGTCGGCCGGCAGGCTCTGGATGGCTTTCTCCAGGCGGTCCATCATCTCACTCTCGATATAGAGGTCGGGATCTTCAAACTGATCTTCAAACTTACGGTAGAGGCTTTCGTGTACCCGGTGTTTGATCTGCTGGTGCGACAGGCTGTTGAGGCATTTGTTCTTCACGATGGTAAACAGGAGTGACTTGACCGACATCTCGGGCACCAACGTCAGGCGGTTTTCCCAAAGCCACATCATGACGTCCTGCACAATCTCTTCGCACTCCTGTGTCTCGGTGACGTATTGCGAAGCAAAAGCGCACAGCCCTTTGTAGTAATCCGTGTATACGCGCTCGAAAGCCTGCTCACTGCCTTCTTTCAACGCGCGTATAAGTATTTCGTTTTGTATCACACTTTGTCCGCTTGGTGTTAAGTTTTGCAAAGCTACATTCTTTTCCTGTTTCTGCAAAATCCTATCGATTCGAAAAAAAAACGCTTTTCCGTTTAGTACATTCGCCGGCTGAACTGTATTACTTATAGAAAGCCCATTGAGGAATGAAAGAGATAGACGAAGAAAGAATCATCAAGTATATAAACGGCAACCTTTCGGCGCACGAGAAGGCTGCGGTAGACGAATGGCTGGCTGTTTCGCCGGAGAACGGGAAGCTGTTGGAACAGTTGTATTTCATGTTAGAGCTTACTGAGCGATTGAAAGTCATGAGAAGCGTAGATGCGGATAAGGCTTTTCTTCAGTTCAGGAAGAAGAAAGAGATTAATAAACAAAAAGAAAAGTTTAGTGGGTTTGTTTTGGGGCAGACGTTCCGCCGCCTTGCCGCCGTATTGATCCTTCCGTTATTGCTGTTGGCGGGTTATATGCTGCTGCGTGCCCCCGAGGGCGAGACGCAGTGGGTCGAGAGGATCACTCAGCGCGGCGAAGTATTGGTTTTCAATCTGCCTGACGGCTCTCGCGTATGGCTCAACGGCGGAAGCTCTTTGCGTTATGCCGATGCTTTCGGGCGGGATGACCGTAGGGTGGAGCTGACGGGTGAGAGTTACTTCGAGGTGACGCCCGATGCTGGCCGTCCTTTCATTGTCAGCGTGGGTGAGACGTATCAGGTCCGGGTATTGGGTACCTCGTTCAATGTATCGGCTTATGCCGCGGATCAGGCGATCGAGACGACCCTGGTCGAAGGGCTTGTCGATATCGAACTCTTATCGGCGAACGGGAACCCGACTGTCTGCCGGCTCGCTCCGGGCGAGAGAGCGGAGTATCAGAAACAAAAGAAGACACTTGACGTCAAAAAGGTGAATACCGCTACCGATACCGGCTGGATCGATGGCGAGATGGTATTCGACCTGGATCCGATGGAGAAGGTACTGAAAACCTTGGAGCGCCATTACAACGTGCAGTTCGACGTGAAGAGTCCCGATATCATGGAAGCCTCGATCAAAGCCCGGTTCAAGAACGAAGAACTGAGCCAGGTGTTGGAATACCTCAAGGTGGCCTCCGGCATCGAGTTCAAGTACAAACCCCTCGATAGCGGAAGCCAAGAGCGGGAGATACCGATCATAGAAATCTACAGATAAGATGTTGAACCCCTAAAAAAATCGAATGCCTATGAGAGAAGAGACCTGAAAAAACACCATACGGAAGGATATTCACATATCCTCCCGTACTCCTATCAAAAGCTATTACCAGTAGCTTCCAATCAAATTAATAACATAATTAATTGCATTACAAAAATATGAATAATAATATAACCTTAAAATTATTCCGCCCGAAAAGTTTCAAGCTTTCCCGGAGGAGAACTATTACTCTGTGCGGTATCGCACTCTTTTCGTTTATGCAACTAACGGTAGCTTACGCTGACCATTCGACTGCTTCTCCCACGAATGCCTCTCCCGCGACGCAACGCCAGCAGCAGGTAAGAACCGTTACCGGAACCGTTGTCGACAACCAGGGCGAACCGATCATCGGCGCCAATGTATTGGTTAAAGGTACGACCAACGGTACAATCACCGACTACGACGGGCACTTCAGCCTGGAAGTGCCTGCCGACGCGGTGTTGAGCTTCTCGTACATCGGCTATATCCCACAGGAAGTGGTGTATACCGGACAGACCACCTTGACGATCACCCTGACGGACGATACGCAGGCTTTGGACGAGGTCGTTGTGACTGCCCTGGGCATCAAGCGCGACCGCAAAGCGTTGGGTTACGCCATGCAGGAAGTGAAAGGCGATCAGTTGACGGAGACACGTGACGCCAACGTAGCCAACGCCCTGGCCGGTAAGATCGCCGGGGTACAGATCAACCAGAGCGGTACGGGTGTCGGTGGAGGTACGCGTATCATCATCCGCGGGAACAACTCGATCTCGGGCAACAACCAACCCTTGATCGTGGTCGACGGTGTGCCTATCGATAACTTCAGCAGTGATACCGGCGACTATTGGGGCAACTCGAAGATCGATAAGGGCTCGGGTATTTCCGATATCTCTCCCGACGATATCGAGAGCATGTCGGTATTGAAAGGTCCTGCCGCCGCGGCGCTTTACGGTAGCCGTGCCGGTAACGGGGTAGTGATGGTGACCACCAAGACCGGTGCGGCCGGCAAGGGGTTGGGCATCAACTTCAACACCAACCTGACCTTCGAAAGCCCGATGATGACGCCCGACTTCCAGAACGTCTACGGACAAGGCTCGAATGGTGCGTTCGACGCCAATATGATCGGTAGCTGGGGTCCGAAGATGGACGGTTCGTCGAGAGAGATGGCTTTGGGTTCGTTCAGCTATGCCGCTCGCAATAACGACCTGTACAGCGACTTCTTGCGTACGGGTACGAGCTGGAACAACAGCCTCGATATCAGCAAGTCGACGGAAGACATGACGTTCCGTGCGTCTGTGTCTCGCCTGGACAATAAATCCGTCGTGCCCAACAGCGGTTTCGAGCGTACCTCGATCAACCTGCGCTCGACGGCAAAGATCGCGGACTGGCTGTCGGCCGACATCAAGATCAACTATGTGAACCAACAGTCGAAGAACCGTATCTCGGTCGCTGCCGACCCGAACAATGTCTTCTACGATTACCTGTTGATGCCGCGTAGCGTGGGCTTCTCCGACTGGGATGCTTACAAAGACAACGACTGGAAACGTGCCGACGGCAAACCGGCTTCCTGGAAGACCGACCACAGTTCGGCTCCGCGCAACCCGTACTGGTCGACCGAACGCAACACCAACTCCGACAAGCGCGACCGTTACATCGGATTCGCCGCCTTAGACTTCACCTTCACCGACTGGCTGAGCCTGAAACTGCGCACCGGGATGGACAACTACACCTTCCTGTACGACTGGACCCGCGCCACCGGTAACCCCTACTGGGAAACCAACGGGAGCTATCGCGTGCAGACCGAACGTTTCAAAGAATTAAATACCGACTTCCTCTTCACCGCACAGAAGAACTGGAACCGCTTCGGCATTGTCGGTACGGTAGGTGGTAACATCATGTATCGCTCGACTTCGTTGAACAACGATTTCTCCGGCGAACTGGTGATCCCCGATTTCTATGCCATCGCCAACGGGAAAAGCCATAACGGCGACTTCTCCAGCTCACGCAAGCAGATCAACTCTTTGTATGCAACGGCTTCTATGTCATGGGATAACTTCCTGTATCTCGACCTGACCGGCCGTAACGACTGGTCGTCGACCTTACCCAAGGACAACAATTCCTATTTCTACCCCTCGGTAGGTGGTAGCTGGGTGTTCTCTCAGATGCTGAATAATATGGATGTGGATACTACTCCATTGACTTTTGGTAAACTGCGTGTTTCCTGGGCACAGGTAGGAAATGATACCGATCCGTATATGCTGCGCGACTACTACAACATCAGCTACGACATCAAAGGCGGTAGCTTCAACGCCAACAAACGCAACTGGATCGCCAACCCGAACCTGAAGAACGAAACGATCGAATCGTGGGAGCTTGGTCTCGAACTGCGGGGCTTCGACAACCGCGTCGGTCTGGATATCTCTTACTACCAAAAGAACGCCAAAGACCAGATCCTGAAGATCTCCGTTCCTTCGGCTACAGGGTATGAATACCAAATGATCAACGCCGGTAACATCCAAAACAAAGGATGGGAAGTAGCCCTGAACGCTACGCCGGTGAGAACCGCCGGTGGCTTCACCTGGGAGACGTTGGTGAACTGGTCGATGAACCGCAACAAGGTGGTTGAACTCACCGAAGGCACCGAACGTCAGATCCTGAGCGCCGACGCCGGCTTGAACTTTATGCAGATCGTTGCCGAGGTAGGTGGCGCTTATGGCGATATGTACGGCTATGGCTTCCTGCGCGACGATGCCGGCAACCGCATTATCGGTGAGAGCGGTCTTCCGTTGCGCACGAGCGAATACGTTAAACTGGGCAACAACCAGCCGAAGTGGATGTTGGGCTGGTCGAACGACTTGAGCTACAAGAACCTCTCGTTGGGCTTCCTGTTCGATATGAACTACGGGGGCGATATCTTTATGGGATCGATCCAGCAGGGTGCCCGTTTCGGTAACCTGGCGATGACACTGGAAGGACGTGACGGTATGGTCGTTCCCGGTGTGACTCAGAGTGGCGCCGCCAATACCACACAGGTAACGGCACAGGAGTATTACACCGAGATCAACGGCATCGCCGAAGCCTATATCTACGACGCGACGAACATTCGCCTGCGCGAAGTGAGCCTGGGTTATTCGCTGCCGAAGAGCCTGTTGGCCAAGACTCCCTTTGCCGGGGTGAAAGCCAGCTTTGTGGCCCGCAACCTGTTTATGATCTATCACAAAACCAAAGGATTTGATCCTGAAGCCGGATTCAGTAATTCAAGCGCGGTACAGGGAGTGGAGTTCGCTTCCATGCCGACCATGCGGAGTCTTGGGTTTAACATCAGTGTATCATTTTAATCATTAAAATAAAGGAAAGATATGAAGACAATCAAAATATTAGCCGCATGTTCCCTTTTATTGTTCGCCTCTTCAGGTTGTGACCTGACGGAGTTGAATGAGAACCCGAACAATCCGACCGCGGATGTGGATTACAATATGAACGACGCCCAATTGGCCGCTTCCCTGCGCCGAGGGATCGCCATGGAGGGCGATGACGAACAACGGGTGAAATCCCTGATGCTCGACTTCTACGCCCAGGTGGCCGATGGGGGCAACTGGAACCTGAAGAACTATTTCATGAACGACGACTGGAACAACCGTATGTTCAAACGCGTACAATCGAATATCGCCGAACTGAACATCGTCATCCGCGACCTGACGGCCAAAGGCGACGAATACCGTCACTCCATCGCCGTAGCGAAGATCTGGCGGGTCTATACCGCGGCCAGCGGCTTCGACTATTTCGGTCCGATCCCTTTGCCCAAGTATTCCGAGGTGGAAGCCAACCCGCCCTATATGTCGGTTAAGGACGGTTACGCCGAGTTCTTCCGCGAACTGGAAGAGGCGGTCAGCCTGTTGGATCAGTCAAGTGTGAACGCGATCTTTCTGGATAACTCATCGGATATCGTTTTTGGCAACAATGCCGCCAAATGGCGTAAGTTCGCCAACTCCCTGCGCCTGCGGTATGCCCTGCGCCTGTCGGAGGTCGATGCGACGACCTCTGCCGCCGAAGCAGCGAAAGCCATCGCTTCGGGTGTGATGGACGATCGTAGCGATGCCGCCAAACTGCCGCCCAAGGCGAATGGCGACTGGGGTGCCGACTACAACTACACCATGTTCCAGATCACCTGGGGAGGCCCGCTCTTGATGACCTCTTCGTTCGAGAAATTGGTGACGGGTATCGGAGGGATCGACTTCCCGACCACGATCGTCAACAAACGCAAAGGACTCACCGATACGCCCACGCCGCTCTCGTCGGTTCATCCCGACAAGGTCGACCCGCGCGCGACGATCATGTTCGACCCCGCCTATAAATCGGGCGACTGGAAAGGTATGCCTTACGGCTTGTCGTCCACCGCTTTTGGTACGGGCGAATACGAAAGTATCTTGTATTCCGAGTTCGGTTACATCATCCATAACGGCGCGCCCTACAAGAGCCGCCCCTACGATGTGTTCCTCTACGAAGAAGTATGCTTCCTCAAAGCCGAAGCGATGCACCGTGGGTTCGTCGCCGGCGATGCCAAGAGCGAATACGAAAAAGGTGTCTATGCCTCGTTTGAGACCTGGGGCGCCCAGGGAGCCGATCAGTATCTGGCCTCTACGCAGAAGAACCTCGCCGGCACAAGCGCCAACTTTGCCGATCTGTCGGGCGAAGGCAATACCGTGCTGGAGAAGATCATCACCCAGAAATACCTGGCTGCCTTCCCCGATGTGGCCCTGGAATCGTGGAACGACAAACGTCGCCTGAACCTGCCGCGTATGGATGTGGCGATCTACCGCGACGAAGCGCTCTATAGCCAGAGCAATACGAATATCAAAGACCCGGCGAACTTCATCAAGCGCATCCAGTATCCGCAGGCTGAAATCGCCAACAACACAACCGAATACAACAAAGGCGTCGGCCTCTTAGGCGGAAAAGACGTGGTCAACACCAACATCTGGTGGGACAACAACGCCAACTATTGCACTTCAGTGAAATAAGAAGCTTGTTTTTTTTGGGGGGGAACGTCCTATAAAGGACGATTGCTTTGAAGAGGTGCCCTTTCGGGGGGGCCTCTTCTTTTTTTTGGGAAAGGGCTAAGGGGTAAGGGGTAAGGGGCTTAAGGGGCTTAAGGGGCTTAAGGGGCTTAAGGGGCTTAAGGGAAGCTGCTAAGCCATTATTCCCCTTAAACCCCTTAAACCCCTTACCTGCCGGCTTTTTCCAAAAGGCCGGCAGCCTTTTGCAAAACTCCGGCGGCCTTTTGCAAAACCCTGCCGGCCTTTTTTTACTCTATTTCTTTATCTTTTTTACGGAGTTTTTGCTGGATTTCTTTGTTGTATGCTTCCCCCCGAGCAACCAGGTATTCGAACATAAGTGTATCGCCTTCTAATAGCCAACCTTCATATTCCCAGCCAGTTTTCCAAGTCTTTGGTCTCTTGTGCGTTCAGGTATTCTTTTCCTTCCGGATCGCTATTTAATAGATGATCGTAGATCACCTTGTCGTCGATTTTTTCAGCTTCCTGGGATAAAAGGTTTTCGATATACCTTTTCAGGTTGGTGCCTTGCTTTGCCGCCATGATCGATAGGGAGCGAAAAGTATTTTCGTTCATCTCTATCAGTTTCTTTTTCTTTAGTGTTGTCGTACTCATCGTTGCAAATATATAAAATATATATGATATATCTCCCCCTTCCCTCCGAACATTCCCCCTCTTTTTTTGTTACCTTTGCAGTAAACCCATAAAAAACAAGACGTATGACACAGAAACTACACCTTATCCTGACCCTATGCCTCCTGGGCCTAACCCTTAGTCTGCCCGCTTTCGCTGCCCCGGCGGCGGATGTGATTTATGTGAAACATAATGCTACGGGCACCCCCCAAAATGGTAAAACCTGGGAGACAGCCTATACGGATTTAGCCGAGGTGCTCAACAACCTCGCCGCCGATGCCGCCCCCGTCGAGATCTGGGTGGCTACGGGCACGTATAAACCAACAGATGGCACCGACCGCTACGCCACCTTTACAATCCCCACAGGCATCACCGTCTATGGCGGCTTTGCCGGAACGGAAACCTCACTCGACGCCCGCGACTGGACAACGAACCCCACCACCCTCTCGGGGGATATCAATCCCACCACTGACGACGATTGCTACCATGTGGTACACCTTACCGGCGGCACGCTCGATGGGTTTTATATCACGGGGGCAAATGCCGGGCGCTCCTCCACCCAAGGCGCCGGAGTCTGGGCCGAAGGCGGTACGCTACGGAATAATACGATCTACGGCAATTCAGCCGGCGGCGGCTCCGGCGGCGGAGTCTATGCCGGAGGCGGCACCATCCTGACGGGCAATACGATCTACGACAATGAAGCCGCCCAAGGCGGCGGAGTCTATGCCCTCGGCGGCGCCACCCTGACGGGCAATACGATCTACGGCAATGAAGCCGCCCTCGGCGGCGGAGTCTATGCCCTCGGCGGCGCCACCCTGACGGGTAATACAATCTACGCTAATACCGCCAGCTACGGCGGCGGAGTCTTTATCTACAACGGCACCCCCACCCTAACCCACAATATCCTCTGGGCAAATACAGCCGAATACGAAGGTGCTAATCTGAGCATTAACAATGGCACCACCCCCGCTATAACCTATAACCTGATTGGGGATGATGAAGATAAGTTGTCCACCTACAAAACGAACGGCAACCTGATCGGCACCACCAAAGCTATCAACCCCCGCTTTGTAAAGATCGATACCCAGAGCGATCCGAAAGTGTACGACTTCCGCCTCACCCCTTATAGCCCCTGTATCGGTACCGGCAGACCCCTGGATGACGGCACCCCTACCGATATGGGCGCTTACCCCTACCAGGCCAAGGCCGATGAAAACGGTATCGTCTATGTGATCTCTGCCGATGCCGTCGATACCGATACGGAAGACTATGCCGGCGACGGCTCCTCCTGGGCCAACGGCACAAACCTGTCGGAAGCCCTCCGCTATGCCGCCGATCCCGACAATGAAGTCTCCCAGATCTGGGTGGCCAAAGGCAGCTACATCCCAAAATACAAACTCGACAACGGCCAACCCCTCTCCGAGCGCGACCGCACCTTTGTGATCCCGCCGGGTGTCAAGGTCTATGGCGGCTTTGCCGGAACGGGAACCTCACTCAACGCCCGCGACTGGGTAACGAACGTCACGATCCTCTCGGGGGAGATTGGCGATCCTGACGATAACACCGACAACTGCTACCACGTGGTGGTTATGGCGTTGCAGCTTGCTGATGTCGATGTCAAAGCTGATGTCGAAGCTGAGACCGCCACCCTCGACGGCTTTAGCGTTACCGGGGGAATGGCAGATGCGAATAATAGTATATTGGTGAACGGAACCGCTATCTCCCGGAATATCGGCGGCGGAGTCTTAGCCTACACCGCCATCCTGACCAACAATACGATCTCTGGCAATACAGCCGGATACGGCGCTGGTGTCTTCGCCTCAGGCACCACCCTAAGCAATAATACAATCTACGACAATACAGCCACCACCAACGGCGGCGGAGTCTATGCCAACTCCGCCATCCTGACCAACAATACGATCTACGGCAATACAGCCGACGAAGCCAACGGCGGCGGAGTCTATTCCATCGACGGCGCCACCCTAAATAATAATATCCTCTGGGGAAATGAGGTTGGGAATGCTGAAGGTGCTAAGGATCTATACGTTAAAAGCTATAGCACCGCCTCCGGCTCCCATAACCTGATCGGCTTCCTGCCCGAGAGGGGAGGTAAATATACGGGCACAGACGACCTGATCGGTGAAGATATCGACCCGCTCTTTGTCGATGCCACTAACGGCGACTTCCGCCTGCAGGAAGGTAGCCCCTTGGTCGACGCGGGAGATAACGCGGCTTATGGATCTACCTATCCCACCACCGACGCCGCCGGTAACCCCCGCTTCAAAGGTGCCCGGATCGATATCGGTGCCTATGAATATCAATCGGCCGACGACCTCACCTACCACCCCCTTACCCTCGAAGTGGCGCCGGGTATCCTCCTCTACGGCATCAGCGCCGGTGAGCATCTGGTGAGCGATCATCTCTTCCTGCAGTTCCTGCCCGAAGATCCGGCACTGGGGCCGGAGGATCTTATGCTGGTGATCGATGGCGTAGACACACCTTTTACCGTGCCGGCCGGCGGAGCGTACTACGGCTATATCCTGCCGATCACCGCCGAACATACGATCCTGATCGCCCAACGGCGCTACAATGTGATCCTGACCCCCACCGAAGGAGTGACCTACACCCCTGCCGCCGGTACCCACTCCGTGCCCTATGGCGAAGCGTTTAGCTTTGCCCTTACGGGTGACTTCGATCCGGCATTGATCCAGGTCTATGCCAACGACCAGGAGATAAGCCCAAACAACAGCCCCCAAAGCCCCACCAACCTCCCCCAAGGGGAGGCGCTGCGAAGCGAAGCGCTTCGGGTGGGGGCTTCCCTTTCCTACACCATCGACCGTGTCACCGGGCCGGTCACTGTCACCCTCGAAGGCTATACCACGTCGAATGCCTCGCTGACGCATGGCATTCGCCTGGCAATTGACAATGGACAATTGACAATTGACAATGAAATGGCTAACGCCGTCGACGTGGCGGTCTACAGCGTCACCGGCCAAAACGTGGCGCAGCTTCGTGGACTTCGGGGTTCGAAAACAGTGGCTTTGGCCGCGGGTGTCTATTTCGTTCGGGCAGGGTCACAAACGTGGAAAGTGGTGGTTAATTGATAATGATTAATGATTAATGGTTAATTGTTAATTGTTAATTTTTAATTGAGAAAGGGCCAGGGTAGACTTAGCGATAATACGCAGGGGGCTATCCTGGCTCTTCTTCCCATTTTTTCCCATTTGAAGATTTGCGATATCAGTATCCTGGCTCGGGGTTGACCCCAAAGTATAAGATATACTATCTCTGTGTCCTCGCCTGGTCAGGCGAGGGGGACCATCGCTTGCGATGGTGGAGTGGTTGTTTACACACATACCGTACTGAAGTACAGATTCTTGACAGAAAAGACAACCACCCCACCGCTGCAAGCAGCGGTCCCCCCCGCCTGACCAGGCGGGGACACTTAGTTCGTATATCTGATACTTTTGAGTCAACCCCGGGGACCACGGCTTGCCGTGGTGGAGCAGTTTGATCTTCTGACAAATGATAAACACCTATCTCATACAAAATTAGGATAAGGATCAAACTGCTCCACCACCGGCTCCGCCGGCGATCCCCCTCTTCTTATCCAAGAAGAGGAGCCAAGATAGTCCACTTGCTATTACCCTGTACCTTCAAATTTTCTTCCATTCCCCGCTTCGCGCCTACTAACTACCAACTACCCACTACTAACTCCCGAAGAAAATCTCCCGATTTTCTTCTCCCTCCCCCCTCTTGAACTTCAACCCGTGCGCATACCCTTATGGAAAAACAAGCCAAATGGCTTGGTTATTAGACTTTTATTCCCTATCTTTAGCCCCACGCAAACGATAAGAACTATGAAACCGCTATTGACCGGCTCCGGCTACTCTTCCATTCAACAGCAGATCTATGAGATCCGCAATCAGCGGGTGATGCTTGATTTTGATCTGGCGGCGATCTATCAGGTGGAAACCCGAACATTGAAGCAGGCCGTCAGACGTAACCTCGACCGTTTCCCCGATGACTTCATGTTTAGATTGTCGAAAGAAGAAGCAAACAGACTGATACACATAGGGGTATCACAAAATGTGATACCTGCCGGATACAATCCCGGTGGGGCAGAGATCTTTGCTTTTTCGGAGCTCGGCGTAGCGATGCTGTCCAGTGTGTTGCGGAGCGGAACGGCTATAAAAATGAATATCTCCATTATGCGTGCCTTTGTCGCCGTGCGTCAACAGCTGACGACCCCGCCGGTCGATCGATACACCGAGCTACAGGCCGACCTTACGGCACTCAAAACCTATATCGAAGAAGTCTTTACCGACTACAATGATATCAACGAAGACACCCGGATACAACTCGAGCTGATCAACGAATCCCTCGCCGAGCTACAGGCCGATCGGAAGCTTACCAGTACCCCTCGGCGCCCGATAGGCTACACGACTCGCTAATCTATGGCGTTGATACTCACTACGCGCGCTTTCTAATCTTCACATCTCCTTCCATTCCCCGCTCCGCGCCTGAGGTTCCTAAAGCTGGGGCTGACCCAAAAGTATAAGATATACTGTCTCTGTGTCCTCGCCTGGTCAGGCGAGGGGGACCATCGCTTGCGATGGTGGAGTGGTTGTTTACACACATACCGTACTGAAGTACAGATTCTTGACAGAAAAGACAACCACCCCACCGCTGCAAGCAGCGGTCCCCCCCGCCTGACCAGGCGGGGACACTTAGTTCGTATATCTGATACTTTTGAGTCAACCCCGGGGACCGCTGCTTGCAGCGGTGGAGTGGTTGTTCCTATTTAGGAATTTATTGGTATATAGCCACCTTACAAAGACAACCTCTCCACCACCGCAAGCGGCGGTCCCCCTCTCCTGTCCAGGAGAGGAGCTTAGATACTACTGGTTAATATGCAAAACCTGACTCATAGCAGATCATTTAATCAGCAAAATCAGAGTTCAGAAATCTTCAAATAGTATTCGATTTGAATTTCTTTCCGAAGAAAATCTTTACCGGTTCAAACGGTGGCGGCAAGAGAAAAAATGTTATTTTTGTCCATGAAAAGACCTGTTACGGATGAGGAGAAACGCCGCCATAGTTGTACTGACGATTTGTCTGGCCTTTGTGTTTAATGCTGTTCATGCTCAAAAGGCATCGTTGACGATCAGCGTTTATAACCGGCCGGTTTCGGAGATCCTGGAGATGATCGAGAAGCAGACCTCTTTTTTGTTTGTGTATGATGCCCAACGGGTGGATGTGAGTTACCGGTTTACCCTGCATGTGCAGGAGAAGAGCCTGTTTGATGTCTTGCACTATTTGTTTTCGGATACGCATATCACGTTTACGGTGATCAATAAGCAGATTATCCTCAGCCGCAAGGAGACGGTCGAGCCCGATCGGCAGGCGATTGTGTTGGGAACGGTCACCGACGACCAGGGCATTCCGGTGATCGGCGCCAATATCGTGATCCGGGGCACCTCCCTGGGTACGACTACGGATGTGTTGGGCAATTTCAAATTGAAGGTGCCGCTCGACTCTACCTTACAGATCTCTTATATCGGATACCATCCGCAGCAACTGCTCTATACGGGGCAACAGGTGTTGAAGATCACATTGATCGAAGATATCTGGAACCTCGACGAGATCGTGGTCACCGCCTTGGGTATCCGCAAGCGGGAGGCTTCGCTGACGTATGCTTCGCAGGCGTTGACCGGCGTGGATATCGCGCGGGTGCGGTCGCAGCACCTGATGAACAGCCTGAGTGGCAAGATCACGGGGGTACAGATCAACCGCAGCTCGGCGGGTCTGGGTGGCTCGGCCCGGGTGATTATCCGCGGCAGCCGGTCGATCAACGGGAACAATCAGCCCCTGTACGTGATCGACGGGGTGCCGACGCTCAATACGAGCAACGAGCAGGCCAACTCCGCCATCGGGGGCACGGCCAATGCCGCCAACCGCGACGGGGGCGATGGCATCTCGAACCTCAACCCCGACGATATCGAGAATATGACGATCCTCAAAGGCGCTTCGGCCTCGGCGCTCTACGGCTCGCAGGCTGCCAACGGGGTGATCCTGATCACGACCAAGAGCGGGAAGGCTGGGGTGAAACGGGTGGAGTACTCCTCGAACCTGTTGATCGACCGGGTGACCCATCTGCCGGCGTTTCAAAACGACTATGGCCGGGCGGAGGGATCGACCCATAGCTGGGGCGACCGGCGCGAGGGACCGGCGTCGGATAACCTGAAAGACTTTTTCCAGACCGGCATAAGCGCCCACAACGCCCTCTCTTTCTCTTCCGGCAATGAGAAGATGCAAGCGTACTTCTCGTATGCCAACCAAACGATCCGCGGCATTATCGACGACAGCCATATCAAGAAGCATAATATCACGTTCCGCGAGAAGACGACCCTGTTCGACGACCGCCTGTCGCTGGACGGCAGTGTGAACCTGGTCGTGCAAAACACGAAAAACAAACCGACCTCGGGCGGGATCTATATGAATCCGTTGTATGGCCTGTACACCTTCCCGCGCGGCGTCGATCTCTCGCCTTACAAGAAACAATACGAGGTGTTCGATCCGGAACGGAATATGGGGGTGCAAAACTGGTTTACCGAGATCAACGACTACGATCAGAATCCCTACTGGCTCACCCACCGGATGCAGAGCAACGATAAGCGCTTCCGTGTCATCGGCTCGCTTACGGCGGCGATCAAGGTGAACGATCACCTGGTCGTGCAGGCCCGCGGCAGTATCGACCATATCGATGACGCGTTCCAGCAGAAGATCTACGCCAGCACCTCGCCGGGCATCGCGGGCACCAACGGGCGTTATATCGACTACAACTACCAGGAGACGCTGATCTACGGCGATATCATGGCTACCTGGAACCGGTCGTGGGGCGATTTCGATCTGCAGGCGGTGGTGGGGTCGACGCTCTCGGACAACCGGGTCTCTTCCTTGCGGTTGGACTCGAAGACCGCCTCTTTGTATTATCCGAATGTCTTTACGATCGCCAATATCCAGATGTCGAGCAGCGCGTTTATCGACGAGCGCAACGACGACCGGCGGCAGCTTCAGTCGGTCTTTGCCACGTTCCTGGCGGGCTACAAAGAGAAGATCTATCTGGATGTCTCGGCGCGCAACGACTGGTCGTCGACCCTGGCGTTTACCCAAAGCCGCAAGACCGGTTATTTCTATCCCTCCGTGGGGCTGGCCTGGATCATGCATCATACGTTCGACCTGCCCGAATGGGTCTCGTTCGGCAAGCTGCGCGCCTCGTGGAGCCAGGTGGGTAATGATATCCCTTTGTTTGTGAGCACCACCGTATCGCATATCGGGGCGGGCGGCTCTTTGTTGCCCAGCGATATCGCTCCTTTCGGCGACCTGAAGCCGGAGATGAGCTCCTCGGTGGAGGTGGGCACGGAGTGGCGGTTGCTGGCCAACCGGCTGTCGTTTGATTTCACCTTTTACCAGACCAATACCCGCAACCAGTTGTTTACCTTGCCTTCGTCGGCCGGGGCGACCCATAAGTATTACGCGGTGAACGCGGGCAATATCCGCAACCGGGGGCTGGAGATCTCGCTGAGCGGCAGCCCGGTGGTGACGAACCGGTTCGTGTGGCGGTCGGCCTTGAACTATTCGAAGAACACAAACCGGGTCAAGGCCTTGCATAAAGATCTACCGGCGTTTGTCTATGGCGATGAGGGTTTCTCGTCGAGCTACTCCATGCGCCTGGTCGAAGGCGGATCGTTCGGAGATATCTATGGGAAAGCTTTCGACCGCGACCCGGTGAATGGGGAGATCAAATACGGGAGCGACGGCATACCGGTGGTGATCGGCGACGGGAATACGATCCGGGTGGGCAACTGCAATCCGGACTTCCTGTTGGGCTGGCATAATGTGTTTTCGTACCGCGATTTCTCTTTCAGCTTCTTGTTGGACGGCCGCTTCGGCGGGAGTATGTTGTCGCAGACCCAGGCGGTCCTCGATCAGAAAGGGGTATCGAAGCGTACGGGTGAGGCTCGCCTGAAAGGCTATGTCGAGCTCGAAGGGCGTAAGATCGAACAGGTGAAAGACTTCTTCGAGCAGATCGGCGGACGGAGCGGTGCGACGGAATACTATATGTACGACGCGACCCATATCCGCTTGCGGGAGCTCTCGATCGGGTACAGCCTGCCCAAGAAGTGGATGGAGAAAACAAAGTACCTGCAGCAGGTACAAATCGCGCTGATCGGGCGTAACCTCTTTTTTCTGTACAAAGACGCGCCGTTCGATCCGGATGTGGTCTTGTCGACAGAGAATAACAACCAGGGGATCGAGGTGTTCGGCATGCCTTCTACCCGGAGTATGGGATTGAATCTGAAAGTCACACTCTAAACACATTGAACGAGATGAAAAGATTATGGGTGGTGGTTTCCGCGGTGGTGCTGGGTGGTCTCTTCCCGGCTTGTACCGGCAAGTTCGAGGAGTATAATAGCGATAAGACCGGCTTTACCAATGAGCAGCAGGAATATGATTTCAACAAATACGGCATCCCGTTGCAGGTCGTGCAGCAAGGGATCTACTTCAACCACGACTGGGGCGGAGGCAAGAACTGGCCGTTTCAGGTGATCCAAAACCTGAACGCGGATATGTTCTCGGGGTATATGCATAGCTACAACCCTTTTGTGGCGGGGTTGAGCAATACGGTGTACAACCTGAACGACGGCTGGAACGGTACCGCCTGGGAATATACCTACGGCTATATCCTGACGGAGGTGAAGAAGGCTGAAGACTTGAACCGGGAAGACCTGCCGGCGTTCTACGCGGTGACGAAGATCCTGAAGGTCGAACTGATGCACCGCATAACCGATTATTACGGGCCGATCATCTACACCACGTTTGGCGAATCGATCACCGGCACGGAGCCCGACTCGCAGCAAGAGGCCTATTACGCGTTCTTCGCCGACCTGGACGAGGCCATCCGCCTGCTGCAGGACTATGCGGCGGAGGATGGCTTTGCCAAATTTGATATCCTGATGCACGAAGACAAACGCAACTACCGGCAATGGATGAAGTTTGCCAACTCCTTGCGCCTGCGCCTGGCCCTGCGCATCTCTATGGCCGATCCGGCTAAGGCACGGCAGGAAGCCCTCAAAGCGTATCAATCCGGCCAGGGCGGTTTCCTCGAAGAGGAGAACGACCGGGTGGCCGTCTCTACCGTAGGCACCGGCTATTCCAACCCGCTGGGCGAGATCAATAAGGCGTGGAAAGAAGCTTCGATGAACGCTTCGATGGAATCGATCCTGACGGGTTATGGCGATCCCCGCATCTCCCGCTTTTTCGAACCGGCCACGGGCGAAGGTTATGCCGGTGAGTACCGGGGCATCCGGCAAGGCACAGGCTTTAATCATACCAAGTATATCAACCATTCGCGGTTGACCATCAAGCAGAGTACGGAGGCGGTATTGATGACCGCCGCCGAGGTCTGGTTCCTGCGCGCGGAGGCGGCCCTGCGCGGCTGGTCGACCGAAGGGGTGGAGAGCTGCTACCGCAAAGGCGTGGAGTCGTCGTTCATCCAATGGGGCGTAGGCGATGTGGCGGAGTATCTGGCGAATGAGAATACCGCCGCCGACTATATCGATACCTTTACACCGGAATACAATATCAAAGCCCGCTGCCGGGTCTCCCCCCGTTGGGACGCGACAGCTTCGGCGGAAGAACAACTGGAACGGATCATCACCCAGAAATGGATCGCCATGTTTCCCGAAGGCTGCGAAGCCTGGGCCGAACAACGGCGTACGGGCTATCCGCGCCTCTTCCCCGTGATGATCAATAAAAGCGAAGGAACCATCGATAGCGAAATCATGATCCGCCGCCTGAACTTCCCCGTCGGCATCAAAACATCCAACCCCACCCAGTACGACACCCTCTGCCGCAAGCTGGGCGGCCCCGATCACGGCGGTACCCGCCTGTGGTGGGATACCGGACGGAATTTTTAGGGAAGAATCCACCCGCCCCTTCCGCGAATGTCTAAATTAATAGACCGATTTAAGTAGACAGAGGGGTTTCGGTTTTGTTCTGTTCTCGGCGTGTTTCAGGCAGAAGAAATAGATTTTCGAAAAGAAATGAAACTAAACGTTGTAGATTCGGAATAATTATTTACCTTTGCGATGACGTGATTATCGGTCGTTTTTTGTTAACTAAAAGAAGATTGAATCTAATAATGAGTAAAATAAAGTCATTGTAGTTTTTCCTTGATAGATAACGTTTTACTGCGTTGAGGCGGCGAAGCCGTCGAGATGGAGTGAAACGCTGGTGTATAAGCTATAGTGAATAATCCTTTTGTGAATTGTTTAATTTATTTGTAACCTTAAATGTTATTGTTATGCAAAGAAAGAAAATGTTTTCTTCTTTCAGGCACTGTAGATTAGCTCTACTTACGGTGCTGATGTCTTTTAGCATTGCAGCTGCCCACGCGCAATCGGGCACTGTTGTCGGAAAAATCCTCGACGAACTGGGTGAGCCCATCATTGGGGCGAATGTAATGGAGAAGGGTACGACCAATGGTACCGTTACGAATCTCGACGGAGATTTCTCTCTGAATGTGAGCAATACGCAACGCGCGGTATTGCAGATCTCTTTTATCGGGTATAACACCGTAGAAGAAGCTTTGCGCGGACGCGGTACGATCAGCGTCACGCTGGAGCCTTCGGTGGTGAACCTGGGTGAGGTAGTGGCTATCGGTTACGGTACGCAAACCCGGCGCGAGATCACCGGATCCATTGCTAACGTATCCGAAGAAGATTTCAACAAAGGGATTACCCGCGACGCTTCCGACCTGTTGCAAGGTAAGGTAGCCGGTTTGGTGATTACCTCCGGTTCGGGTGATGTATCCCGCGAGAGCCAGATCCGTCTGCGTGGTACCTCCACGTTGCAGAACGATATGGGTCCGCTGGTGGTTATCGACGGTATCCCCGGTGGGGAAATGTCGTCGGTTGCTCCGAACGATATCGAATCGATCTCGGTATTGAAAGATGCTTCTTCGGCAGCGATCTACGGGTCGCGTGGTGCCGGTGGGGTTATCCTGATCACTACCAAGAGAGGTTCAGGCTCACGCACGCAGATCAACTACAACGGGTATGTGTCTGCCGACGTGATGGCCAACAAACCTAAACTGATGGATGCTTCCAAATGGCGCGAGTATGCTAAAGCTTCGGGACAAGACTATGCGGTTTACGATCAGTATGGCGCCGATACCGACTGGTTCGACGAACTGACGCGTACGGGTATTTCCCAGAACCATGGATTGTCGATGTCGGGTGGTACGTCGAAGAGTAACTACCGGGCTTCTTATAACTTCCTGGATCGTACGGGTATCATGCGCGACAACGACATGACACGCCATAGCTTCCGCTTCCAGTTCCAACAGCGCGCGATCAACGACCGCCTGCGTATTGGTTTGACCGGATCGGCTACGATCACCGAAATGAACCTGCCTCGCGGACAAAACTTCGTATTGGCTTACAGTATGCTTCCGGTTTATCCGGTATTCAATGCTGACGGCAGCTACTTTACGAAGGTGAACTCGGAATACGACCAGGGTAACCCGGTGCAGAACCAGGACCTGAACCAGGATGTGCGTAACAACGTATTCTTCTATGGTGCCGGTGATATCCAATTCGAAATCCTGCAGGGATTATTGATCAAATCTACTTTGTACACCCACCGCGCTTCGAATGAAAGAGGCCAGTTCAATAACTCCGCAACGGAACAGGGACAAGGCGATTCCGGTTGGGCAAGAAAGACCAGTAACTCTAACAACCGTAACCTGATGGAATGGATGTTGGATTACAATACCGAATTCGGTGCTGAAGGCAAACATAAACTCAACGCGATGCTGGGTTATTCTTGGGAAGAAAACGTAAGCACCAGTTTCTATGCCACCAACCGTGGCTTCCTGGTGAACGACCTTTCGTACAACAGCTTGCAGTCGGGAACAGGTCTGAAGACCGGCGACGTGAACTCCAGCAAGAACATGAACCGTATGATCTCTACCTTCGCCCGCGCGCACTATAGCTTTGATGAACGCTATATGGTGACGGCAACGGTTCGTCGCGACGGTTCGTCCAAGTTCGGTAAGAACCACAAATGGGGGACGTTCCCCTCTGTTTCTGCCGCATGGGGTATCTCTCAGGAAAGCTTTATGAAGGATATTACCTGGATCAACGACCTGAAACTGCGTGCCGGTTACGGTGTTACCGGTAACCAGAACGGTTTGGGAGCGTACAAGAGCTTGGAACTTTACGGGGAATACGGCGTGTATTACGATAGCGGCTCCTGGCTGACCTCTTACCGGATCAACCAGAACGCGAACCCTGACCTGAAATGGGAATCTACGGCGATGTTGAATATCGGTTTGGACTTCTCTTTATTCAAAGGCCGCGTTGGGGGTACGATCGAATGGTACGACAAGAAAACCTCGGATATGCTTTACCGCTACCAGGTGCCGACTCCTCCGTACGTGTACGACCGTATGATGGCCAACGTAGGGGATATGAGCAATAAAGGGATTGAATTGTTATTGAATATCGACGTGGTACGTAACAAGACTTTCAGTTATAATACCTCTATCAACCTGTCGCACAACAAGAACAAGATCACTAAATTGTCGAACGACGTGTACACAACCGATGAGTTGTACGTGGGTGACCCCTGGTTGCGTGGTGGTTCGGGTGTAATCTCTCACATCGTGAAAGAAGGTTATCCGGTAGGTACGTTCTATCTGTTGGAATGTAACGAGATTGTAGATGGTAAATATGTGATTATCGACCAAAATGAAGATGGCAAGATTACGGACGACGACCGTAAGATCGTAGGCAACGCGCAACCCGACCTGACTTTCGGCTGGAACAACAACCTGCGCTGGAACAATTTCGATATGAGCCTCTTCTTCCGCGGAACGATCGGTAACAAGGTGTTCAATAACCCGCGTGCGGCTTATGCGAACAATACGTATCTGATCGGTACCAACGCGTTGGATGATCCATTAACGTATACGATGAAGGAATCTTCCCGTATTTGTTCATACTATCTGGAAGACGCTTCTCATATCCGTCTGGATAATATGTCTATCGGTTATACATTCAATACGAAGAATATCGGTTGGTTGGACAAGGCTCGCATCTATGTGGCCGGACAGAACCTGTTCGTGATTACGGGCTATAAAGGGACTGACCCTGAAGTGGAATTGTATAGAGGTGCAGCTACGGACGACGACGCCGGACTTTCTCCGGGTATCGAGAACCGTCAGTTCTTCCCCAAATCCCGTTCCTTTACTTTTGGTGTTAACTTAACTTTCTAAATTCAAAAACAGATATATTATGAAAAAGAAATCTATCATATCGCTTATTCTTGGCGCGTGTGTATTGCTCTCTTTGCCATCCTGTTTCAATCTGGATGAGGAGGTCTATGGCACCATCCCGGCGGATAACTTCGGGAAAAACGAAGGGGAGATCAACGCGATTATCGGGCCGGTGTACAACACACTAAAGAAATATTACAACAACTTCCAGTATGTATCCGACCTGGGCGGTGAGATGTCAATCGTGCCGACCCGTCGTGGAGGTGACTGGTGGGACGGTGGACGCTACCGTGAGATGCACTTCCAGAACTGGACGAATGTGACCGGTGTTTTGGTGAGTGGATGGAATGCGGCTACTCAGTCGGTCTCTTCCTGTAACCTGGTGTATGAAACGATCAACAATTCAGAAAGCTTGACACCGGAAGCCAAAGCCAGTGCATTGGCGGAAATCCGGGGTGTGCGTGCTTTCTGGATCTACGCGCTTTGCGAATACTGGGGGAATGTACCTTTGGTGGTCGACTTTAAGGATACCGACCTTCCGACTAACAAACCACGCCAGGAAGTGTACAACTGGCTGGTAAAGGAACTCAATGAGATCAAAGACTTGTGCCGTTCGGATGTGTCTGCGGCAAGTTATGGTAAATTCACTAAGGGAGCAGCTTATACATTGTTGGCTAAGATTTATCTCAACGCGGAAGCTTGGGGTGTAGACTCCGGTAAATGGCAACAGGCAGCCGACGCTTGCGACGTGGTCATGGGATTGGATTATGTTCTGGAACCGAACTGGAAAACCAATTTCCAGGTGCATAACGAATCGTCCAAAGAAGCGATCCTGGCTGCTTGTTATAGCGCGCAAGATACGCAAGACCGTCACCAGATGCACTACCGTACGTTGCACTACAAAGACAATATCGCTTTGGGCGGTACCTGGTCGTCTTGGAACGGTACCTGTGCTTTGCCCGACTACGTGAAACGTTTCGATACCGAAGACCCGCGTTACCATGGTTCATTCCTGTTGGGTGAGATGATCGACCCGGCTACCGGACAAGTATTGATCACCGCTCACGACCGTCCGTTGATCCATACGGTTGATGTAACGATTATTCCGGGTACCGAGCGCGACGGAACCGTTTGGGGTGACGTGCAGCAGGAAGATGGTGGACGTTGCAACAAGTGGGATTACGACAAAGCGACCTTGAACGCGATGGAGAACGACTTCCATATCTTCCGCCTGGCCGACGTGTACCTGATGAAAGCCGAAGCTTTGGTGCGCATGGGTAAAGACCTGGGTGAAGCGACCCGTTTGGTGAATGCCGTTCGCGAGCGTGGTTATGGCCATTCCGGCAAGAACTACGACAGTGTAGACCTTGAAAAGATACAGTTGGAACGTAAGTTTGAGTTTGCCTGGGAATGTCATGCTCACCAGGATGATATCCGCTTCGGCACCTTCTGGGATGCCCGTTGGCTGAAAGAAAGTACGAAAGGTAAGGATTACCTGGCGATCTATCCGGTGCCGTTGGCTGCCTGGCAGACCAATCAGAATCTGAAACAGAATCCGGGATATCCGTCCTTCTAATCCATTCTCAATTCTTAATAGACAAACAAAGCCTGCTTCCCCGTTGGGAGGCAGGCTTTTATTGTTTTGTATCGCACTGTGGGTTTATCTTTTTTTGGTCGCGTCGAAGATTTCGCCCAGGAGCTTCTCGGCGAAGTCGTGCGTGGCTTCGCAGAATAGGCGCGGATCCTGGATGAGGGCTACCGTATTTCCTTTCCCTTCGTTGAGGATCACATTCTCTGCCGGGTAGGTCTTGACGCGTTTGTCGTTGTATGGATCGTATTGATAAACGATATCCGTCATCTCGGCGGTATAACGCTTGTCGTAGCAGCAGATCCGCAGGCGGAACTTGACAAAGGTCTTCTCGGTCTCACTCAGCAGCAGCTCCACCTTGGAGCTGACCAGGATCGTTCCCCGGTTCTTGTTGGCGGAGACGTTGGAGAAGAAGATATCCGTTCCGTACGCGTTCGTTGCCCATTTGCTGATCGACTCGAACAGGCGGTCTTTGGTGTACGTGGCGGCTTCCACCTCGTCATTGTAACAGATCTTTCCGTTTTTGACCGGCGAGCAGGTTGTTTTCCCCTGGCCCTGGGCTGCCAGCCAGGCCGGCAGCAACAGACATAATAAAAAGATTCGATGTTTCATCGCTATTTGATCCAGATGTGTAAGATCTCTCCGAGTAGGGTTTTCTCCGTTCCGTCGGTCGTTTCACCCTGTTTGTTGCATTCGATGATCATCCAGGGGCTCTGGCTGTCTTCTTTGGTGAAAGCGATCGTGAACTTGTCTTTGATCTGCCGGTAGACCGGGCTGGACTCCTGCATACTGATCGTTGCCACGTCCTTGCCGAACATCGTACTGAGGCCTTTCCAGGTGGCGTTCTTTTCGACCGGCGCTTTCGTGTCGCCGGCGGTGATCCGCATCGGCGAATCGGGCAGCATCATCCGGATGGCCTGGGGTACCTTGTCTGCTTCGAAAGCCATATAGCCCTCTTTCGCCTCGGCGGGCTGAACGATACTCAGGGGTGTCTCGGCGATCTCCCGCACGGTCGGCGCCACAGCCGGCGGCGGAGTCACCGCGGTGATGACCGGCGTCTGTCGGCCCGTAAGCTGGTCGATCTCGCTGAATACCTGGTCTACGAAGTCGACCGTCGCTTTGCGGAATTTGCCGTTGATCCGGTTCAGTTTGTTTTTCTTTGTCAAGGCGTATTTATCCGTGATCACCTCTTCGGCCACCAGCCGTTGGGTTTCTCGCTCGTAGCTTACGTTGTACTTATAGCTGATATGGGTGATTTGAATGGTTGCCGTGTTTCCTTTCGTCTGCACAACCAGGTGATAAGACATCTCCGACGTATCCAATGAGAGGGCGTTACTGGCGAAGATCAGCTTCTCTGTCCCGGTCACGGCGAATTCACTCTTTTCTTTGTCGGCATAGGCTACCCGGTTGTTCTCCTCCTTGAACCGGCTTTCGGCCCACGCCAATAGTTTGTCGTACCATTGGCTTTGCGAAAGCGAAGGATCGGTCACTTCTTTGGTGAATACCACTTTGCCTTCTTCCACCGGAACCGCGCCGGGGAGGTAGCGTTCATCTTCTTCCTGTGCAATCAGGATGGAAGGAATCCACAGCATTCCTAATAACAATAATTGCTTCATCATACGCTCTACTCATTTAATTGTTCGTGTCTTATCTTGCATCCTATCTTCTGCAAAGATATACAAATGCTTGGGGAAATAAACTAATGGTGAGATAAATAATTGAGGGAATTGCGTTTTGAGAAAGAAAAAAACTCTATATTTGCACCCTGTGAAAAAACGAGTTATCACAATTAAGATAAATAATTAAATAACATAAATGTAAGTTCAAATGCAAAACAAAGGATTTGTAAAGGTCTTCGCTGTATTGCTTACGCTTGTTTGTGTCTTTTATCTGTCGTTCTCTTTTGTGACCAGATATTATAACAATCAAGCGGTTAAGTATGCTGCTGGAGATCCTGCTTTAGAGAGTCAGTATATCGACTCCTTATCTACTCAGAAGGTATGGCTGGGCTATACGTTGAAGCAATGCCGTGAGATGGAGATTTCTTTAGGTCTTGACCTGAAAGGCGGTATGAATGTGGTACTGGAATTGAATGTGCCGGACGTGATGCGTTCGCTTTCGAACAACAATCAGGACCCGAAGTTCAACCAGGCGTTAGAAAATGCCTATACCCGTCAGGCCACCAGCAACCGGGATTATATCGATTTGTTCGCAGAGGAATATAAGAAGTTAGACGAAGGGGCTCGCCTGTCGGCTATCTTCAGTACGTTCGAATTGAAAGAGAAGATCACTCCGCAAAGCACGGACGCACAGGTGATTGCCGTTTTGAAAGAAGAACTGAAAAGTGCTATTGATAACTCGTTCAACGTATTGCGTACGCGTATCGACCGCTTCGGGGTCGTTTCGCCTAACATCCAACGTTTGGAGACTGCCGGCCGTATCCTGGTCGAGCTGCCGGGCGTGAAAGAACCGGAACGTGTGCGTAAGCTGTTGCAAGGAAGTGCCAACCTGGAGTTCTGGGAAACTTATCGTTTGCCGGAGATCTATCAGCAGTTGGTGGCTGTCGATAACTTATTGGCTACCCTGAAGAATACGGAATCTGCCGGTGCCACGTCATCTGCCGAGACTACCGAGTCGGCTGCTGCTGCCGCAACGGATGCTCCGGCTGCCGAAGGCGAAGCTGCTCCGGCTGAAACGGATGAGGCCGACGAACTCTTGTCGCAGCTTCAGCAGAACCAGGACGAAGCGCAAGCCGATTTGTCGATGGAAGAATTTGCCAAACAACACCCGTTCTTTGCCCTGTTGCAGTTGAACCAGTACAACGGTCAGTTGACTAACGGTTCGGCTATCGGTATCGCTCACGCGAACGACCGGGCGAAGATCGATGAATACCTGGCGATGCGTCAGGTAAAAGATATTTTGCCGCGTAACCTCTCGTTGAAGTGGGGCGTTAAGGCAATCGACGAGAAAGAACAGTATTACGAACTGTATGCCCTGAAGATCACTAACCGCGACGGCTCGCCTGCCTTGGGTGGCGACGTGGTGACGGATGCGGTGGCCGACTTCCAGCAAACCGGTGGCCGGACGGAACAGATCGTAAGCATGGCCATGAACGCCGAAGGTGCCAAAGCCTGGGCGCGTCTGACCAAAGAGAATATCGGTAAGCAGATCGCCATCGTATTGGACGAGTTGGTATATTCCGCTCCGAACGTAAACGATGAGATTACCGGTGGACGTTCGCAGATCTCCGGTCACTTCACTCCGGAAGAGGCGAAGGACTTAGCCAACGTATTGAAATCGGGTAAGATGGCCGCTTCGATCCATATCGTACAGGAAGACGTAGTGGGTCCGTCTCTCGGACAGGAAGCAATCAACGCCGGTGCGATCTCGTTCGCGATAGCGTTGGTACTGTTGATGCTTTATATGTGTGCTTTCTACGGAATCCTTCCGGGTTTGATCGTCGACGGTGCCTTGTTATTGAATATCTTCTTCACATTTGGTGTCTTGGCTTCGTTCCAGGCCGTACTGACTTTGCCGGGTATTGCCGGTATGGTGTTGACCTTGGGTATGGCTGTCGACGCGAATGTGTTGGTTTACGAACGTACAAAAGAAGAATTACGTGCCGGTAAGTCACTGGGCAAAGCCATCTCGGATGGTTATAAGAACGCCTTCTCGGCGATCTTTGATGCCAACCTGACTACGGTTATTACGGGGGTTGTATTGTTCTACTTCGGAACCGGACCGATCCGTGGGTTTGCTACGACTTTGATCATTGGTCTGGTGGCTTCGTTCCTGACAGCCGTGTTCCTGACCCGTATCGTTTACGAAGCATTGATTAAGAAAGATAAACTGAAGAACCTGACGTTCACCACTTCACTTTCGAAAGACCTATTGGTCAACCCGAAGATCAACTTCCTGGGTATGCGCAAGGTGGGTTATCTGATCCCCATGGTGATTATCGTCCTGGGTGCCATCTCTATGGCAACGATCGGATTGAACAACGGGATCGACTTTACGGGTGGACGTAACTACATCGTTCGCTTCGATCAATCGGTAAGTACCGAAGAGGTGCGCGACCTGTTGGACGAACAACTGGAAGGTGCCGTAAGTGTGATCACTATCGGTAGCGCCGACCAGGTACGTATCTCGACCAACTACCGTATCGCCGAGAACGATCCGGCAGTCGACGATGATATCGACAACCGCCTGTACACCGGCTTGAAGTCGCTCTTGCCGGCCGACGTCACCAAAGACGCGTTTATCACCAGCTATATCCAGAGCTCACAAAAGGTGGGTCCGAGCATGGCCGACGATATCAAGAACGCGGCCATCCTGGCGGTTATCTTCGCGATGATCTGTATGGCCTTGTATATCCTGGTGCGTTTCCGCGACATCGCGTTCTCTGTCGGTACGTTTGTTTCCGTAGCCGTGACTACGTTCTGTATCATCGCGTTCTATAGTATGTTGTGGAAGATCCTTCCGTTCTCTATGGAGATCGACCAGACCTTTATCGCGGCGATCCTGACGGTAATCGGGTACTCGATCAATGATACCGTGGTGGTATTCGACCGTATCCGTGAGACGATCGGCTTGTATCCGAAGCGCGATCGCTACCAGGTGATCAACGACTCGTTGAACTCTACCCTGTCGCGTACGTTCAATACGACCTTCAGTACGCTGTTGGTGGTCTTGTGTATCTTCCTGTTGGGCGGTAGCACGATCCGTAGCTTTACCTTCGCGATCCTCCTGGGGGTTGTGGTCGGTACCTACTCTACGCTCTTCGTGGCCACTCCGATCGCTTACGAAATCCAGAAGCGTAAGATCAACAAGAAAGCGGAAGCTGAAAAGAAATAACAACGAATAAAAAATAAGAAGGGCCGGAAGTGTTATACTCCCGGCCTTTCTTTTTGCCCGCCGGGCAGATTAAATGGTTTGAGGTACCTCTAAATCATTTTTGACGTACCTCAAAACAGATTATGAGGTACCTCAAAATCATTTTTGACGTACCTCAAAACTGAAATATCCGGCGGACTCCTTGATGACTCTGGCTCCTTGACTGCCTGACTCCTCTGACTCCTGTTTATAAAGGCCGAAGTATTTACAATATGCTTCTAAACATTCGGCGTTTCTTGGTTGTCAGGCGTAAAAAGACTAACTTGCGCACCGTTTTAAATGATAAAACTAACAAAATGAATCTAAACAGCGCCATTCCGGAGTCTTTGTTCGACTTTCCGGACTATCCTGAATTTGTTCCGGGCATTCGTCGTGCGCCGGACCGGGGATATACGTTGACCCCCGCCCAGACCGAGGTCGCCCTCAAGAATGCTCTTCGTTATATTCCGCCTGCATTGCACAAAAAATTAGCTCCCGAGTTTATGGAGGAATTGCGTACGCGCGGACGTATCTACGGGTATCGCTATCGCCCGGCGGGTGATCTGAAAGCCCGGCCGATCGATCAGTACAAAGGAAACTGTATCGAAGGGAAAGCTTTCCAGGTGATGATCGATAATAACTTATGCTTTGATATAGCCCTCTATCCTTACGAGTTGGTGACCTATGGCGAGACGGGACAGGTGTGCCAGAACTGGATGCAATACCGGTTGATCATGCATTACCTGGAGCAACTGACGCAAGATCAGACATTGGTGATCGAATCCGGACATCCGTTGGGTCTGTTTAAATCCAAACCCGAAGCGCCCCGGGTGATTATCACCAATTCGATGATGATCGGTATGTTCGACAACCAGAAAGACTGGCACGTGGCAGCACAGATGGGCGTAGCCAACTACGGACAGATGACCGCCGGGGGCTGGATGTATATCGGGCCGCAAGGCATTGTGCACGGCACGTTCAATACGTTGCTGAATGCCGGGCGTAAGAAACTCGCGATTCCCCAGGATCAAGACCTGCGGGGTTACCTCTTTGTGTCGTCCGGCTTGGGTGGCATGAGTGGGGCTCAACCCAAAGCGGCAGTGATCGCCGGTGCCGCGTCGATCGTGGCCGAAGTAGACTATTCCCGGATCCAAACGCGCTACGCCCAGGGATGGGTTGAACATGTAACCGATCAAATGCCCGAAGCTTTCCGCCTGGCGGAAGAAGCGATAGCGGCAAAGCAACCGGTATCCATTGCTTATCATGGGAATATCGTCGATCTCCTCGAATATGCGGAGCAACACCAGAAAACGATACACCTGTTGAGCGACCAGACTTCCTGCCATGCCGTGTACGAAGGCGGTTATTGCCCGGTCGGATATACTTTTGAAGAGCGCACAGCCTTGTTGGCCGGCGATCGCGACACCTTCTGCAAAGCTGTCGACGCGACCCTGATCCGTCACTACGAGGTGATCCGGAAGCTGGTGAACAAAGGCACGTACTTCTTCGATTATGGCAATTCGTTTATGAAGGCCATCTATGACGCAGGCGTGCAAGCGATCTCGCGCAACGGCATCGACGATAAAGACGGTTTTATCTGGCCTTCGTATGTGGAAGATATTATGGGACCGGAATTGTTCGATTACGGTTATGGTCCTTTCCGCTGGGTTTGCCTTAGCGGACGCCATGAAGATCTGATCCTCACCGACCGGGCAGCCATGGATTGCATCGATCCGGACCGACGCGGACAAGACCGCGACAACTACAACTGGATCCGCGACGCGGAAAAGAACCAACTGGTGGTCGGCACCCAGGCACGTATCCTCTATCAGGATGCCGAAGGGCGCATGAATATCGCGTTGCGCTTCAATGAGATGGTGCGCAACGGCGAAGTGGGCCCGATCATGCTGGGTCGCGACCATCACGACGTGAGTGGCACCGATTCGCCTTTCCGGGAAACGGCAAATATATACGACGGCAGCAATGTGATGGCCGATATGGCTGTGCAATGCTTTGCCGGCAACGCGGCGCGGGGCATGAGTCTGATCGCTTTGCACAACGGCGGCGGCGTCGGTATCGGCAAATCGATCAATGGCGGCTTCGGCATGGTGTTGGACGGTAGCCAGCGGGTGGATGAGATCCTTCGCTCGGCGATGCTGTGGGATGTGATGGGCGGTGTAGCCCGCCGTTCCTGGGCGCGCAATGCCAACGCGATGGAAACCAGCGCCCTCTTCAACGCCAACTACCCGGCCGATTACCATATCACCCTGCCTTACCTGGCAGACGATGCCTTGATCAAAGAAACAGTTAAATCAGTTGAAAATTGAAAGTTTCAACTTTCAACTATAAATATAAATAACATGAGCACTTGGAGTAAAATAATGGAATGCGTCCCCAATTTCAGCGAAGGACGCGATCGGGATAAGATAGAAAAGATCGTTTCTCCTTTCCGCGGGAAGGCAGGCGTGAAGCTGTTGGACTACAGCAACGACGAAGATCATAACCGCCTGGTGGTAACTACCGTCGGCGAACCGGAAGCCTTGAAGGCCGCGGTGATCGAAGCCATTGGTATTGCGGTTGAACTGATCGACCTGACACAGCATAGTGGGCAACACCCGCGTATGGGAGCGGTCGATGTGGTTCCTTTCATTCCCATCCGGGGATGTACGATGGAAGAGGCAATTGCCCTGTCGAAAGAAGTAGGCAAGGAAGTGGCCGAACGCTACAACCTGCCGGTCTTCTTGTACGAGAAATCGGCTTCGGCGCCCCACCGCGAGAACCTGGCCGCCGTGCGCAAAGGTGAATTCGAAGGCATGGCCGAGAAGATCCGCCAACCCGAATGGGCGCCCGACTTCGGCCCGGCCGAACGTCATGCCACTGCCGGAACGGTTGCCATCGGCGCCCGTATGCCGCTTGTTGCTTATAATGTAAACCTGGGAACTGATAAGTTGGAGATCGCTTCCGATATCGCCAAAAAGATCCGTTTCATCGGCGGAGGCCTGCGCTATTGCAAGGCGATGGGCGTGGAACTGACCGATCGCGGCATCACGCAGGTATCGATCAATATGACCGACTTCAGTAAGACCGCCATCTATCGCGCTTTCGAACTCGTCAAGATCGAAGCCCGTCGCTACGGCGTGCCCGTAGTCGGCAGTGAGATCGTCGGCCTCGTTCCGATGGAAGCCTTGATCGACTGTGCCTCTTACTATCTCGGCTTGGAGAACTTCTCGTTGGATCAGGTATTAGAGTATAAACTAAATGGCTAAAAGAGTATAAGGCGCTTAAGGAGTTTAAGGGGAGTAAGGGGTCTAAGGTAAAGCCTTTCCCTCCCTTAATCCCCTTAAACCCCTTAGACCCCTTAAACCCCTTACCCCCTTTATGAAAGAAGGCAAATTATTAATAAGAAACATCTCCCAACTCGTCACCTGCTCCGGCTTTGCGGCTAAGAAAGGCAGGGAAATGTCCGACTTGGGCATTATCGAAGACGGGGCGGTGGCTATCGATAACGGCCGGATCACCCATGTGGGCCCGACCGAAGAAGTCGTTAGTCAGCTGGAAGATTATTACCCCGAGATCGATGCCCGCGGCAAAGCGTTACTGCCCGGTTTCGTCGACAGTCATACGCATTTTGTCTTCGGCGGCTACCGGGAAGAGGAATTCTCCTGGCGCCTGCGGGGCGATAGTTATATGTCGATCATGGAACGCGGCGGCGGAATCGTCAATACGATGAAGGCCACCCGCGGCAGTAGCTTCGATGCACTCTATGCCGCTGCCCGTCCCCGCCTGGATGAGTTTCTGCAGATGGGCGTCACCACCGTAGAAGGCAAGAGCGGTTATGGCTTAGACCTGGAAACGGAAGCCCTGCAACTGCAAGTGATGGCGGCCTTGCGCAAAGACCATCCGATCGATATCGTCTCGACCTACCTCGGGCCGCATGCCGTGCCTCCCGAGTTTGCCGGACGGACGGATGCGTTTATCGACTTCCTGATCCGCGAGGCCCTGCCGAATATCCATCCCGACTGGCAAGTGAGCTTCTGTGATATCTTCTGTGAGAAAGGGGTGTTCTCGATCGAGCAGAGCGAACGCTTCCTGCAGGCGGCACGCGAACAGGGTTTTGCCTTGAAACTGCATGCCGATGAGATCGTTCCCCTGGGTGGAGCCGAACTGGCGGCACGCCTCAAAGCCACCAGCGCCGATCACCTCTTGCACGCTTCGGATGAAGGCATCCGGCAGATGGCGGAGAACGATGTCGTGGCTACCTTATTGCCACTGACCGCTTTCTCCCTGAAAGAACCGTATGCCCGCGGACGGGAGATGATCGATGCCGGATGCGCTGTCGCATTGGCTTCCGACCTCAATCCGGGCAGTTGCTTCTCTTCATCGATCCCGATGTTGATCGCCATTGCCTGTATCTATATGAAATTATCACCCGAAGAGACCGTAACGGCATTGACCCTCAACGGGGCCGCTGCCTTGGGACGCGCCGACCGGATCGGCAGTATCGACGTAGGCAAACAAGCCGATATGATCCTGTTGCAATACCCGTCGTACAAGTTCCTGCCCTATCACTTCGGCATGAACATCGTCGACACAGTCATCAAGCGAGGGGAAGTCCTCTCTTCAATTAATCATTAAACATTAATAATTAATCATTATAAAAAGACCATGTTAGTAGACTTGACAATCAAAGACTTTCTGGCTGAAACAGCCTCGAACACTCCTGTCCCGGGCGGGGGAAGTATCGCCGCCCTGAATGGCGCTATCGCAACCGCATTGACGGAGATGGTGGCCAACCTGACGATCGGCAAGAAGAAGTACGCCGAATACGAAGGGCAGATGCAGGCTATCGCCGTGGAAGCGGCAGCCATCCGGCAGAAGTTCATTACCTATATCGATAAGGATAGTGATGCCTACAACCGGGTATTCAATGCCTTCAAGCTTCCCAAGGAGACCGAGGAAGAAATCGCCCGGCGCAGCCAGGAGATCCAGGATGCCACCAAAGAAGCTGCCGACGTGCCCATGCGCGTAGCCGAAGAGATGGCCGAGGTGATGGAAACGGTGATTTACGTCGCCCATAAAGGCAACCAGAATGCCGTGACCGATGCCTGCGTGGCGATGATGTCTGCCCGTAACTGCGTCCTGGGCGCTCTGTTGAACGTGCGCATCAACCTGTCCTCCATCAAAGACGAGGCCTACGTGAAGCGCATGACCGAGAAGGCCGACCACCTCGAAGCCGAAGCTATCCGGATTGAAAAGAAACTACTGGATTGGGTTAAAACACAACTTTAAATTAATTATGAATGATGAATTATGAGAAGAAGGAGATAACCCTGTTCTCATAATTCATAATTCATAATTCATAATTCAAGAAAATGAGAAATAACGTGTATTACGTCGGCTCGGAGCCGCTTACCTTTGAAGGGATAGAGCGGATCCTGAGCTCAAATATGAAGTTAGAACTGAGTCAGGAAGTGCAGGAACGCATCCAGCGTTGCCGCAACTACCTGGATCAGAAGATCGAGCAGGCAGACCGTCCGCTCTATGGCATTACGACCGGGTTCGGTTCGCTTTGCAATAAAAGTATCTCGCCGGATGAATTGAGTACGTTGCAGGAGAACCTGGTGAAGAGCCATGCCTGCAGTGTGGGCGATGAAGTAAGTCCGGTGATTGTTCGCCTGATGATGCTGTTGAAAGCGCAGGCCTTGTCTTTGGGACATAGCGGCGTGCAGGTGATCACCGTACAGCGGATCCTGGATTTCTTCAATAACGATATCCTGCCGATCGTGTACGACCGTGGCTCGTTAGGGGCATCGGGTGATCTGGCGCCGCTGGCGAACCTGTTCCTGCCACTGATCGGAGTAGGGGATGTGTATTACAAAGGAAAGAAACGGGAGGCGATCGCCGTATTGGATGAGTTCGCCTGGAAACCGGTGAAGCTAAAGAGTAAAGAAGGGCTGGCACTCCTGAACGGCACACAGTTTATGAGTGCTAACGGGGTATTTGCTTTGCTTCGCGCCTTCAATATCTCCAAGCGCGCCGACCTGATCGCTGCGTTATCGCTGGAAGCTTTCGACGGCTTGCTCGATCCGTTTATGGATTGCCTGCAACAGATCCGTCCGCATCAGGGACAGATCGAGACCGGCGCGGAGTTCCGTCGCCTGTTGGAAGGCAGCGAATTGATCGCCCGGAAGAAAGAGCATGTACAGGATCCCTATTCGTTCCGTTGTATCCCGCAGGTGCACGGCGCGACCAAGGATGCGATCCGGTATGTCTCCGGTGTCTTACTGACCGAGATCAATTCGGTGACCGACAACCCGACGATCTTCCCCGAAGAAGACAAGATCCTCTCCGGAGGAAACTTCCATGGCCAACCTTTGGCACTGGCGTATGATTATCTGGCGATTGCTCTGGCCGAGCTGGGTAATATCTCCGAACGCCGCGTGGCACAGTTGATCATGGGCTTGCGTGGCTTGCCCGAGTTCCTGGTGGCCAATCCGGGCTTGAACTCCGGCTTTATGATCCCGCAATACGCTTCGGCAAGCATGGTGAGCCAGAATAAGATGTATTGCTTCCCGGCGAGTTGCGATTCGATCGTGTCGAGCAACGGGCAGGAAGACCATGTCAGCATGGGCGCCAATGCCGCCACGAAGCTATTCAAGATCATGGATAACCTGGATCATATCCTGGCCGTCGAGTTGATGAATGCCGCACAGGGCATCGACTTCCGCCGTCCGGCAAAGACCTCCCCGATCCTGGAGAAATTCCTCAAAGACTTCCGCAAAGAAGTCCCTTTCGTTGAAGACGACATCATCATGTACACGGAGATTCACAGGGCGGTGGCGTTTTTACGGAGGTATATGATTTAAGGAGCTTAAAGAGCCTAAGGGGCTTAAGGCTTAAAGCTTAAGGAGCCTAAGGGCTTAAGGGCCAAGGGGCTTAAAGGACTTAAGGGGTTTAAGGGGAATAAGGCATTAAACCCCTTAAGCCCCTTAGACCCCTTAAGCCCCTTAGACCCCTTAAGCCCCTTAGACCCCTTACTCCCCTTAGCCCTTAATCTGTACCCTCGCCGTCGGGGGGAGTTCTTCTTCTCTCTTTTGGATCTGAAGGGTGACAGCTTCTGCCAGAGACCGGAAGGCTTGTCCGGTGATTGAGTCGGGGTTGAGGGCGACGGGGGCGCCGTTGTCGCCGCCTTCGCAGATACTTTGAACGATGGGGATTTGTCCCAGAAGAGGGACTTGCAGTTCTTCTGCCAGGCGCTTGCCACCTTCTTTGCCGAAGAGGTAATACTTATTTTGCGGCAGTTCGGCAGGGGTGAACCACGCCATATTCTCGATCAAGCCCAGGACGGGTACGTTGATCTTATCGCTCTGGAACATACTGATTCCTTTGCGGGCATCGGCCAGGGCGACTTCCTGGGGCGTGGTGACGACCACCGCGCCGGTGATTGCCAACGTCTGTACCATTGTCAGGTGGATATCGCTCGTGCCGGGCGGGAGGTCGATCAGGAAATAATCCAGTTCGCCCCAGTTGGCATCCGCAATCAGTTGCTTCAAGGCGTTGCTCGCCATCGCTCCGCGCCAGAGTACGGCATCTTCTTTGTTGACAAAGAAGCCGATGGAGAGCAGTTTGACACCATAGTTCTCCGCCGGTTCGATCAGTTCACGGCCGCCGACTTCCACCATCGTCGGGCGGGCCTCTTCGACACGGAACATCTTCGGCTGCGAAGGACCGAAGATATCAGCATCCAACAACCCGACCTGATAACCCAGACCGGCCAAAGCCACCGCCAGGTTTGCCGCCACGGTGCTCTTGCCGACTCCCCCTTTACCGGAAGAGACAGCGATGATATGTTTCACCTGCGGCAGGAGCTTGTCCGGCTCCGGCCGCGGCGCCTGCTTGCTGACGGCCCGGATATTGCCTTTGATCTCCACTTCGGGACCTACATAGGTGAGGATCGCCGTTTCGGCCGCCTTAACGACCGACTTGATAAACGGATCGTTCGGCTTCTCAAAGAGCAAGGAGAAACTTACTTTATTACCGTCGATACGGATATCGTCTTCTACCATGCCGGCGGATACCAGGTCTTTGCCTGTGCCGGGATAACGCACTTTCGATAGTGCTTCTTCTATAAGTTTGGGATATATTGCCATATTGTTAACGTTTGTTCTATTTTCCTGAGGCTAACGCGCTTCTCTTACTGCGATTGAAACTCCGGTAGGCATCGTATTCGATCTCTACTTCGGGTTCGATCAGCGTTTCTCTTTCTTCACAAACAAATTTGATGTACTTAATGTTTAAGCCGCGCTCCAGCCACTGCTGTTCGTAATAGGTCTGGATGGAGAGGATCTCGTCCACCAGGTCGGAATGATAGAGATCGTCGGTCTCGAAGAGCACAGGGTAAGCGTTGGCTTTCACCATCTCCCGCGTATAGGTGTACATGAAATTACTGTCGCTCTTCAGGTGGATGATGCCCTCGGGAACGAGGATCTGGCGGTAGAGCTGCATGAAACGGGTAGAGGTCAGGCGTTTGTTTACCTTCTTCATCTGCGGATCGGGGAAGGTCAGCCAGATCTCACTCACCTCGCCGGGCGCGAAGAACCGGTTGATCAGTTCGATACTCGTGCGCAGGAACGCCACATTGTTCATGCCCTTTTCTTGCGATTCTTTGGCACCGCTCCACATCCGCGCGCCTTTGATATCTACTCCGATAAAATTCTTTTCCGGGAACAGCTTCCCCAGCCCGACGGTGTACTCCCCTTTGCCGCAGCCCAGCTCCAATACGATCGGATGGTCGTTCTTAAAGAACTGTTCACCCCAATACCCTTTCATCTCAAACCCCTTTTCTTCTAAGGCCGCGAAAGGATATTGAAAGACATGCGGATACTCCTCCATGTCTGCAAACTTGGATAATTTATTCTTTCCCATACTGCAAAGGTAATGGCTTTCACTCGCTTTGTTGGCATGAAAAGGGAGCTTTTTGACTTTTTGCCGTTCTTCGCCCCTCCTTGCCGAGGATTGATACATTCTTGCCGAGGATTGGAACATCTTTGCCGAGGATTGAGACAATATTCTGCGGTTGATCCCTTACTTTTGCCGCCCAAGAAAAGAATCAGGGATGACCCTCCTGCAATCCGGACTCCTCCCGAGTCGCGCCAAATGACTAATAGACAAAAGAAGTAACAAATGAATGTAAAGAATATGACGCAAAAACTATTATTTATCGCAATCGCCTGGATGGCGATCAGTATGCAATTATCCGCGCAGTTCGCCGGAGGAAAAGGGATCGAAGGTGATCCTTTCCTGATCGAGAATGCCTCCCAACTCCATCAAGTGCGCGAAGACCTGACGGCTCATTATAAGCTGAACAGCGATATCGATCTCGAAGAATTCCTCTCGCCGGCCGGTGCTGGGTATAACGCCGGCCAGGGCTGGGAGCCTATCGGCAAGGGTTGGAGGACAGGTTTCAAAGGTCTCTTCGACGGGGGCGCGCATAAAATCTTAAACCTTTGGATCAACCGGCCGGGAGATGAGAATATCGGTCTTTTCGGTGCCATTGATTCCGGGGGAGGGGTTCTGGATCTGACCCTCGAATTAGCCGCATCGGAAGATCAACCGGCCATAAGGGGTGAAAAATATGTCGGTGGCTTGGCAGGGGCGAACTATGGAGAGATCACGGCTTGCCATGTCTCCGGCACGCTGACGGCAGGGATATATCTCGGTGGCGTCGTAGGGAGTAACGCTGGCCGCATGACTACGACTACGTTCTCCGGAACAGTGATGTCTACCGATCTGTATGTCGGCGGGCTGGCCGGATCAAACAGCTTTTCTATTTCCTCTTGTAGCGCCCAGGGACAAGTAATAACAAATGGGGAATCCCCAATCATCGGCGGTTTAGTCGGTGCGAATGGAACAAATGCTGAAATTACCCACAGCTATGCCTCCACTACGGTAGAGACCGACAGCAACTCCGCCCGGGCAGGCGGTCTGGTCGGACGCAATGATGGCATACTCACCTCTTGTTACGCCACCGGCGCGGTCACAGCCACCGGCAACCATAGCTATGTCGGCGGTTTGATCGGAAACGATGAAGAGAATGGCGTGCTCACGACCTGTTACGCCACCGGCGCGGTGACGGCCAATGGACCGAGTAGCTCTGCCGGCGGTTTGATCGGGGTATCCGAAGGTACAATCTCCAATTGTTATTCCACCGGAGCGGTGACGGCGGAGAATAAATATTGCCAGGTGGGCGGTTTGATCGGTTTTATGAGTGGTATGCTTACGGATTCATACAGTCTTTCACTGGTAAAAGGGAACGCGGAGGCTTATGTCGGGGGATTAGTGGGTGTATTGTATAAACAATCAAACCAACCCGCCCCCATACCCACCGGCTGTTTCTACTTTAAGGAAGAGCGGACCAACAAAGGCTTATGGGGTATTGCCACCATCAAAGAAATTCCGGTGAATCACGGTGTGTACACTCCTTTTACGGACGAAGCGCCCGGTCTGTCTCCGTTGACCGCTGCCGAGATGACCGACAAAACGCATTTCGCGGATTGGGACTTCTCTACGGTATGGACCCTGTACTCCGAAGAGAACTCTCCTTCTTTTATCGGACAGCAGGAGAACTTCCCGGTGCCGGTAGTTCTCCCCTGGTTTCCCAATAAAGGCTCGGATACAGATCCTTACCTGATCTATACCGCCGAGGACCTGGCGGCGTTACGGTATTACCTGAACGAGAAAGGCGAAGACAAGTATTTCTCTCTGGAGGAAGATATCGACCTCGAAGAATTCCTGTCGGAGAACGGTGACGGTTATAACGCCGGCCAGGGTTGGGCACCCATCGGTCCCCAGTCTGACAACTGCTTTCGAGGCACCTTCCGGGGGAATGGGAGAACCATCCGTAACCTTTGGATCAACCGGCCGGAAGAGAATCAAATCGGTCTTTTTGGCGTGATCGCTTTAGAGGGAAAGATTGAAGAGCTGACCCTCGAACTGGCCGTGTCGGCCGACAACGCAGCCCTCACAGGCAAACAGTATGTCGGCGGGTTGGTCGGAACGAATGAGGGCACAATCACCTCCTGCCGCGTGTCCGGGGTGTTGGCGGCAAAGAAGTATATCGGTGGGCTGGCCGGAACGAATGAGGGCACCCTCCTCTCCGGTTCTTTCTCCGGAACAGTGAAGGCTGCGGGTATGTATGCCGGTGGACTGGCCGGCGTAAATGCGGGCGCGATGATCGCGTGTGTTGCCGAAGGCAAGGTGACGGCAGATGGGATACAACCGATTATCGGTGGCTTAGCCGGTTCGAATGAAAAGGAGAGTGTGATTACAAAGAGTGCGGCTACCGTAACGGTAGAGACCGAAAATGTCACGGCTAAGGCAGGAGGTTTGATCGGGCGTAACTACGGGACAATAACCTCGAGCTACGCCATGGGCCCGGTCACGGCGAACGGTGAAGACAGCATGGTGGGCGGCCTGATCGGCTACGACACGGGTGCCGTCAGCTCTTGTTACGCCATGGGGGCGGTTGCCGCAAACGGTGCAGGCAGCTCGGTTGGTGGTCTGATCGGGCTATCCCAAGGCATCCTCTCCACCTGTTATGCCACGGGCACGGTCACGGCAGAAGGGACTGGAAGCCAGGTGGGCGGTTTGATCGGTTTCCTGGACGGAAAGATCAGGGATTCATACAGCCTTTCGCTTGTGGCGGGAAATGCGGACGCGGGTTCTTCTATCGGTGGTTTGATCGGTGTGTTATTTGAAAACGCCGACCAACCCGTACCGGCCGCCGGCTGTTTCTATCTCAAGCAAGAAGGGGCGAACAAGAGATTATGGGGCATTGCTGCCACCATGCAAATCGAGGAGGAAGGGATGGCGGATCTTTATACGCTTTTGACGGACGAATATGCCGGCGTCTCTCCGTTGAACAGCTCCCGGATGCTCAGCCAAAAGAGCTTCACGCACTGGAATTTCGAGAATGTATGGACCATTGCCGGAGGGCAGACCGCTCCTTACTTCCCCTGGCAACCGGAACCTTATCCGGTGCCGGCCGGAGAGGAAGAGAAAGAGAACCAGGTTACGCATACGATCACGCTGGTGGTGGATCCTGCCATCGCGTGCAACTACGCCGCGGGCCTATTCACCGTTGCCGAAGGGGATCATCTCTTCCTGCAATTCGCACCCGAAGATCTGACGCGGACAGCGACCGATCTGCTTTTATTGATCGACGGCATAGAGACCCCGTTTCAAGCCTCTGCCGACGGACATGGCGGTAGCTATATCTTAAGCCCCATCACGCGTGATCATACGATCGAGATCCGCCTGCGGGAAGACCTCGAGCCGGTCGAGCCGACCGATCCGACGGGTACGTTCACGCCCGAAGCGGCCGTACGCGTCTACGCCCGCGACGGACGGCTGACGATCGAAACGCCCCACCGGGTGTCCGCGGCGGTATATGCCCTGACCGGCCAATGTTTACACCGCCAGAAGGTATGCGGCACAGCCACCTTTGCCTGCCCGGCCGGCGTTTATGTGGTGCGCCTGGGCCAAACGACTTATAAGGTAAGTATCGGCAGATAGAAAAACAGGGTTATACAAACCTTGTTTTTCTTCCCCGTCGAAATCTGTGACATCTTTTTCGAGATTTGAGACACCCCCGTCGAGATCTGTGACATCTCTCTCTTTTTTTGTCTCTACTTTTGCTCTTCAGCAGGGGGGAGCATACCTATCGGATTGTATCCCCCGGGGAGTAGAGAGAGGCAAAAAATGATATAGAAACATATAACCGTTATATAGGTCATGTGCTGTCGGGAGTGAAGCACGTATTCATTAATTAAAATGTCAACAGATGAAAAGAGTATTATTTTATGTATTCATGCCCCTGTTCTTGTGCGGCTTCGCGATGGAAGCCTTAGGGGAGACGCGGGAATATATCGCGAGCGAAAAAGCGGTGTTGGAAACCTTCTTGAACTACGAGGAGATAAATAAAACCAACTATGCGCGTTTGGGATATAGTTACATCGAAGCGTTTTGGGATGACCCCAAGAACGGGATAGTCACCGATGAGAACAACTATATCATCGAGATAAACTGGAATTATGAAGACTACGACCCCAGTGTGAAATTGCGTGGAGAGATCGATCTTACCGGGTTTGTGGAACTGCAAAAGCTCTACCTTCACAGCAATGAGATTCATGCGCTGGAAGTGAATGGCCTGGCAAATCTTCAGGAACTCTATTGCGGCGACAATCAACTGCAAACACTGGATCTGTCGGGGCTGAGCGAACTGCTGAAGCTCTACTGTTTCGGTAACCCACTGCAAACGCTGGACCTGTCGCACTTGTCCCGGTTGACAGAATTATCCTGTAGCGACAACCAGCTCTCCACACTGGATGTATCGCCACTTACCCGGCTGGAAAAACTCTATTGCGGCGACAACCAACTGCAAACACTGGATCTGTCAGGCTTAGCCCATTTGGAAGTGCTCAGTTGCGGTGCGAACGAAATCGAAACCCTCATTTTCCCGGAGGCAACGGTATTGAAAGAACTTCAATGCGAGGACAATAAACTGCAAACGCTGGACCCTTCGGTCTGTGCCGGCTTAACCTATTTTTATTGTGTCCGCAACTATATCCCTTTCTCCCATCTGACGCAGTTGTTGGATGCCTTACCCGAAAACTGTATGACGAATTATTCCGGCCAGCGGATGTCGATGGAAGTCTGGCCCGGTCAGCGGCTTACGCTTGCCGACCTGGGGCTTTCGCTTGGCCAGGGCGTAAAATACGGCCAGGCGGCATGGCCTACGGAAGATTGGCCCGGCGCATACACCGTGCCGACGGATGAAGACGAGGTCGAACTGCGGTTTACCTTCAGTAATTACGCTGACTTTGACCTTGGCCCCCTTTCCTATACCCTTTTGGCCACGCTGCCTGTACCTCCGGTTACCTCTGTCTATCACACCATCGACCTGACGGTAGGCGAAGGAATTGACGCGAGCTACCCTACGGGCCTTTACACGGTCGCCCAGGGCGACCACTTCTTCTTGCAGTTCCTGCCCCAAGACCGGAAGCTGACGGCGCGAAACGTGATATTGCTTGTTGATGGAGTCGATACCGCGTTTAAAGCCTCGGGCAGTGGCTTCTATTATAGCTATATCCTAAACCCCATTGAAAAAGATCACAACCTGGAGGTGCGTCTGCGGAAGACTCACCCGACCACCGGTATGTCGACACTCGATGCCGCCGTACGCGTCTACACCCGTGACGGCCAGCTGGCGATCGAAACACCTACCCGGATGCCCGCGACAGTCTACACCCTGACCGGCCAGTTGTTGCGCCACCAGATGATACAGGGAACAGCCACCTTCGCTTTGCCCGCCGGTATATATATGGTACATGTGGGCGAAACGACCTACAAAGTTAGCGTCGGCAGATAGCCCCTATTTAAGCATAAAAAAGCCGGCGGCCTTTCCCAAAAGGCTGCCGGCTTTTCCCAAAAGGCCGCCGGCCTTTTTCAAAAGGCTGCCGGCCTTTTCTTTTATTTGACGCGCGTCATCTCGATGGGAAATTCGAACGAGTCGGTTTCGACCGTGCAGATGATCTTGTCGCCCTCTAATTCAAAGGCGAGGCCGAAGCCATAGCCCTCTAAATCCATGTCGGCATAAAACTTACCGTTGGCATTCGGGCGGAAAGCCGAGCTACTCACTCCGGGGTTGTCGCCTACCTGCATCAAGGCTTTCACCTGATTGTCTTTTTCGGCGATGGTGCAGATCCCATCATAACTTTCCCCCGTATTGGGGTTCTCCAAAACATAACTCCATTTGCCCAGGATTTCTTTGGGCACGGTTTTCTCCTGTGCGAACAGAGTTGTACTACAAGCCATGAATAATATGGCGCAAACAAACTTAATGGTGGTTTTCATGCGTTTAACTATTAAATTAGTGAATACGCGGTAAAGATAAAAAAGTATTGCAATCATTCGAATGAATGCGACAGAAATGTGTCGTGAATTGTTTTTTTCGTAGTTTTGTCTGATCGTTTAATTTAACAGCCATAGAAAATGTCGAAGAAACTTTTATGGATCGCAATACCGATTATTCTGGTCGTTGTGGTTTTTGTGTGGGTCAAAGGAGTGTACAATGCGATGGTCACGCAGGACGAGCAGGTGAAGACTGCCTGGAGCCAGGTGGAGAACCAATACCAGCGCCGGTTGGATCTGATCCCCAACCTGGTGAATACCGTCAAAGGTTATGCCACCCATGAACAGTCTACCTTGCAAGGCGTGATCGAAGCCCGGTCGAAAGCTTCGCAAACGAATATCAATCCGGAGAACCTGACGCCGGAAGCGCTGCAGCAGTTTCAGTCGACCCAGTCGGAACTGAGCTCTGCCCTTTCCCGCCTGATGGTGGTGGTCGAGCGTTATCCCGACCTGAAAGCCAACCAGAACTTCCTGGAGCTGCAGGCGCAACTGGAGGGTACGGAAAACCGGATCGCTGTCGAGCGTCAGCGTTTCAACGAGACGGCACAAGGTTATAACACCTATATCCGCCGTTTCCCCAACAATATCTTTTCCGGCATGTTCGGCTTCTTCCCCAAAGCCTATTTCACGGCAGAGAGCGGAGCGGAACGCGCGCCAAAGGTGGAGTTCTAATGCATCAAACGAAGGTACTACTCTGGCTTTTATTTCTTCTGTTGTTGCCCGTCAATCGGGCGACCGGGGCGGAGTACAAGCTGAAGACCATTCCCAACACCCGCCTTACGGATCGGAATAACCACGTGAGCAATCCCGACGGGATCCTGCTCCCGGCGGATGTGTTGTATATCAATCAGGCGCTTCAGCTACTGGAAGACAGCCTGGGCATCGAGGTGGCGGTGGTCGCTGTCGAGAGTATCGGGCAGAACGATGCCCGCCAGTTTGCCACCGACTTATTCCAACTTTGGGGACTGGGCAAAGCGAAAGAAGACAACGGCTTACTGATCCAATTGATCACCGAACCCACGCAGCGATCCATTGTGTTCGAAACGGGCTACGGCCTGGAAGGGGTATTGCCCGACGCGATCTGTTACCGCATCCAGCAAAACTATATGATCGCCGAGCTGCGCGCGGGAAACTATAGCGCGGGCCTGTTGAACGGCGTGATGGCCGTAAAGGATTACCTGTTGGCCAGTGATTACGAACGGGTGCAGATGGTCGGTGCGGAGGAAGGAGAGGATGCGGTTCCTTTTTATATCTTTCTACTGATCACGGCCGGTTTCCCGTTATTGATCCTGGTGGTTTCCGTCTGGGCTTACAAATACAAACACCGGAAAAGGATCTGTCCGAACTGCGGGCAGAAAACGTTCGCCTACGTCCGGCGCGAGATCGTGACGCAAGCCTCCTACCGGGCGGAAGGCCTGGCGGTCGATATCTACCGATGCACCCACTGCGGCCATACCGACCGCAAAAACCATATCCTCAGTAAGCTACACCAAAGTACCGGCCCGGTCATCATCGGCTCCGGCGGCAGCTTCGGTAGTGGTGGTGGCGGCAGCTTCGGCGGCGGCTTCGGCGGCGGCTCCTGGGGCGGCGGCAGCTCCGGCGGGGGTGGGTCGATTAGTCGGTTTTAGGCTTTGACGTCCTTATTCAATATTCCGCACATTGCACTTTCAAATCGTTTGAAATGTGAAGATTTTTGAAGCCGCGGATCACACGGATTATGTATTTTGTTTGTGGATACTAAAACTATCCTGGCTCCTTGCCTGGCCCTCCCACCACCCCGTCACGCCTTTGGCGCGCCACCCCTCCTCAGGCAGGAGGGGAGTTGGGGACCGCTGCTTGCAGCGGTGGAGTGGTTGTTCCTATTTAGGAATTTTTGGTATATAGCCACCTTACAAAGACAACCTCTCCACCACCGCAAGCGGCGGTCCCCCTCTCCTGTCCAGGAGAGGAGCTTAGATACTACTGGTTAATATGCAAAACCTGACTCATAGCAGATCATTTAATCAGCAAAATCAGAGTTCAGAAACCTTCAAATCTTCTTCCATACAAATGGATTTCGCGGATTTGTAACCCATTGAAAATAAGTCGTTAATATTTTCTTCAGAAACTACCGGTAGTTTGCGAACAAAATACCGGTAGTTTGTCGACAAAATATTAGTAGTTCGCGCGCAAACTACCGGTAGTTTGAAAAAGGGAGCTGTGGTAGGTTGCAAATCGAGTGAGATGGGAAGATCCTTCCCCCTTAATCCGACAACATCCGATCATAGAAATAAAGCGCTACAGCAGCAGCCATGCCGATGGCGAAGAGCACCATCCAGAGGTCGGAGGGGCTGTAGGTCTCCCATAAGAGGTTGGTCAGTTCGCGGGGGGTGAGGCTGACCTGGCGGGCCACTTCATCGAAGTAGGCGCTGGTGGATAGGCCTTCCTGTATCTGCAAACCTTTCTCGGAAACGAAACGTTCGGTGATCGTTACCTTATCCGACATCCGTTGATAGACAACCCCGGAGATGATACCGGCCAGGATGTTCCCGATAAAGACCGGGATAAACGAATAACCCATATAGAGCGCTTTCTTATCGGCAGGTGCGATGCGTCCGATATATTCCGTGATCTTGGGCGATCCGGCCATCTCGCCCAAAGCGAAGATCAGGATCGCAACGATCGTGAACAATACATTCTGGGAAACCAAAGTCAGCGACATGCCGATCGAGCAAACCAAGAAACCCGACATCATCGACTTCAACGGCTTCAGGCGCATGACGATCGAAGAGACAATAACCTGGAACAGGATGATATACATCGCGTCGAAGTTGGTCACAAACTCCGCGTCGAGCTCGCCGGGCGCCGGACTGTAGTTCGCGCTGATAAACGGAATATACTGATCGAAGAAATAGTACAACACGCTGGTATCCACCCATTGCGCGATAAAGACCGGAAGGGTGAAGAACAGTTGGTGATACATCGTCCAGAAACCGGCGACGATCAGGAGGAACACCAAGAACTTCAGGTCGGCGAAGATGCTGACCATATTCTTGAATATCGTACCGAATGTTTGCCACAGCGAACTTTCTTTTTCCACCTCTTTCCGCCCGGGTTCCTTGTAGAACAACAAGAGAATGAAATTGATCATAATGATACCCGCCGACACATAAAAGATCAGGTGGGAAGTGCCTTTGAACAACAGGGTCACCATCGGGCCGAAGAAAGCGCCGATATTCACCATCATATAAAAGATACCGAAGCCGATCGACGAAGTCTCGTCGGTCGTCGTCTTGGCAATCGTTGCGGAGATGACCGGTTTGAACAATGCCGCCCCCACAGCGAGGTAAAGATAGATCAGGAATACGGCGGTGAAGGTCGAGAACAACGGGAACAGGATAAACGCCGAAGCATAGATAATAAACGCCAGGGAGAGCACTTTCTTGTACCCGTAACGGTCGGCGATGGCGCCCGTCAGTACCGGCAGGAAGTAGAGGATGCCTGTGCCGACCCCCATGATAATCCCTTTTTGACTTTGTGAAAACTCCAATCCTCCCATATCGGAAGATCCGGTCAGATAATTGGCAAACAGCATAAAGAAGCCGTACCAGGCCCACCGCTCGAACAGTTCGATGGTGTTCGCCACCCAAAAGGTGCGCGGGAATTTATTAAATATGCTCATTCGAATGAAGTAATTAGATTTAATTAGTGTGGTAAAGATACACGATCTGGCTTTAATAACAAATGCTGCCCTGCTTTTTTGCGGAAAGAACCGGTTTTGTTAGGCTATTTGGGCAGAAAATGCTAAAATTGCACTTTCATTCCATTACTAAATGCTAAAGATATGACACTTCTTCGAAAAATCACTCTGTTTGTTTGTTTGGGCTTGCTTTTCCCTGTTTTCCTGGTTGCGCAACGAAGTTTTACGGTAGACGATCTGGTCCAATGGAAACGGATCACCGAACGGGCGCTTTCGAACGACGGGAAATGGGTGGTGGCGACCGTTGCTCCCTGGGAAGGCGATATGACGGTCCGCCTGTATAATGCCAAAGGGGAAGAGGTTGGCACGTATGCACCGGCCGAGAAACCGGCGTTCAGCTTTTCTTCTGCCTATTTATTGGTGACGAAAACGACACCGAAAACGGTGTTAGACTCGTTGAAGATCGCCAAGACCAAAAAAGACAAGATGCCATTGAACAGCCTCGTCATTCGGCATTTGGCAGGTGGTGAAGAGGTGATCGACTCCGTGAAGTCATATCGCCTGGCGGAAGAGGCAGATTGGATCGCTTACCAGCGGGGACAGAAAGATTCGACCTTGATCGTTCGTTCACTCGATGGACATCAATCGTACACCTATCCGGCCGTATCGGAATTCCAGTTTGCCCGGAAGAGCGGCGTGTTATATTATGTATCGAAAGGCGACACGCTGGGTGTCAAAGCCGGGATCTATACCTTTGATCCGCAGGCGGGTATTTCGCATTTGGTGAAAGAAGGAGAAGGCGTGTTCAAGCAGATGGCGCTTACCGAAAAAGGCGATCGCCTGGCTTTCCTCTATGCCGCGGAGAAAGATTCCACTTGGCATGCCATGGACCTGTGGATGGCGGAAGGCGGCCGTCCGGCGGAACGGCTTGCCGACCGTTCGAACCCGGCGTTTCCCGCCGGTTGGGTGATCAGTGAAAACGGGAGACTCAGTTTCTCGAAAGCAGGCGACCGCCTTTTCTTCGGTACGGCTCCCGAACCGAAACAGAAAGATACGACCCGATTGGCCGACGACTGGCCCCATGTGCAGGTGTGGAGCTGGAACGAACCGGTGCAGTACACCGTGCAAAACTTCAATAAAGAGCGCGACCTGAAGAAAAGCTTTCAGGCCGTCTACAACCTGAACCATCGGAGAATCATCCAACTGGCGAATGAAGAGACACCGGATATCGCTCTGCCCGAAAAAGGAGATATCGCTCTGCTCTTTAACTCCCGGCCGTATTCGCTCTCTTCGATGTGGGAATACCGCAGCCGCCAGGATATTTATACGGTCTCGTTGGAGACCGGCGAACGCAAGCTGTTGAAAGAAGCGGATTTTGCCATGCCGCGGATCTCGCCGGCCGGTAAGTATGCCGCCTGGTATCAATCGACCGATAGCTGCTGGTACACGATGGATCTGGCCAAAGGCGAGACCTATCGGCTGACCACGCCCCAGTCGTTCCCCGCCTGGGATGAAGATAACGATACACCCGATTACCCCCGTGCGCATGGCCTGGCCGGTTGGACGGAAGAGGATAAACAATTACTTATCTATGACCGTTATGATATCTGGCGCTTTGACCCGCAAGGGAAAGCGGCTCCGGTGAACCTGACAGTCAACGGACGGAAAGAACAGACGCAGTATCGTCTGTTGCGGCTCGATCCGGAAGAGCGATTTATCGATACGTCCAAGAATCAGCTATTGAGCGGATTCAACGAAACGACGAAAGGCTCGGGGTATTATGAGGTGAAACTTACTTCGCCTGCAACTCCGAAGACCTTGCTTGCCGGTAACTTTATGTTGCGTATGCCAACAAAAGCAAAGAATGCGGATGCGATCGTGTACACTACGGAAACATTCGAACAGTATCCCGAACTGTACCTGACCAACCGTTCGTTCAAGAAAGCGATACAGCTGACCCACGAAGGCGAACAGCAGAAAGCGTTCAAATGGGGGACGGCCGAATTGGTTTCCTGGATCTCTATGGATGGCAAACGGCTCGAAGGCGTGGTGTATAAACCGGCCGACTTCGATCCGAACAAGAAATACCCGTTGATCGTCAATTTCTATGAGCGCAATGCGGAGACATATTACAATTACCGGATGCCGGATGCGCATCGCTCGACGATCGACTACCGTTTGTACAACAGCCACGACTATATCATCTTTAACCCGGATGTGGTCTATAGTGTTGGTCAACCGGGCGCGGACTGCTATAACGCGGTCATGCCGGGCATCTCTGCCTTGCTTCAACAGGGCTATATCGACGAGAAAGCGATCGGCGCGCAAGGACATAGCTGGGGCGCCTATCAGGTGGCTTACCTGGCGACGCGCACCAATCTCTTTGCCGCCATCGAATCGGGTGCGCCGGTAGTCAATATGTTCAGTGCGTATGGCGGGATCCGTTGGGGAACGGGGCTGGCGCGTTCGTTCCAGTACGAACATACGCAGAGCCGTATTGGCGGAACGCCCTGGACGGCCTACCGGGAGTTTGTCGAAAGCTCTCCGCTCTTTGCCATGGACAAAGTCGAGACCCCGATCCTGATTATGCATAACGATAACGACGGCCATGTGCCCTGGTACCAGGGAATCGAATACTTCGTGGCGTTGAAACGTTTGCAGAAACCCGCTTGGCTGTTGAACTACCCGGGCGAGATCCACTGGCCGATGAAGATGGCCAACCGGATCGACTTCCAGAAACGTATGTTCCAGTTCTTCGATCACTACCTCAAAGGCTCGCCTATGCCCCGCTGGATGGAAGAAGGACTGCCGGCGGTCGAGCAGGATTTTGAGCTGGGGTATTAGGGTTTGAATCGAAAAAAATATGTTTGGAAAAATTACTTTACACGTCCTGTTTTATGTAATCATTCTCTGGGTTTGCACTCCATTGTCGGCCGAGACCTCTATTCCTCCCGTACCGGAACGTTTCTCCGATCGGTATTGGGAAGATGAGAAGCGCTTGTGGCTGAACAGTGAAGGCGAAGGAGCCGACTCTGTGTTTTATGCCCATGATGGAGTGATGTATTATTATAATCTGGATTCACTCTGCTACCGGATAGCTACCTGTAAGCCGGAGGAAATTGCCGAGGAACTCTGGTTTTTCTATTTTATCGTGGATTTCTATGGACCGGCCAGGCGGGAGATCGACCGGGTAAAAATCGTAAAAGCAATCGACCGCTATCATAGTGAAGCGCTAAAAGCCGAATTGGATGTGTTCGATTTGTATATCTTCTTTCGCTCTCCACTTACCGAAGAGACCTGGGAGAGGGCTTGGGCGCTTATCGAGAAGTACGAACACAAACACGACCTGCAGACGAAGCTCCGCCTGATGCAACGGGTATTATACTTCTGCAGTGGATTCCCGACCAACCTGGTGTCGGAACGGATCGGGAAAGATAAACTACCAGTGATCAAACTATTCACTGAGATTCTGGCAACAGTGGGGCGCCTGGAAGCGAAAGGCGAATATTATTTGATTGAGCCCGGTCACTTCTACCGGCATATCGGACTGATTTATTATAATTTCCGGTTCTACGACAAAGCGGTTCCGCTGTTATGGAAAACCTTGGATCGGCCTGTCGGACATTTCTACAACCGAAATATCATGATTGCCCGGGATTACCTGGGCGATTATTACCGGAATGTGGGCGACTACGCACTCTCCGATTCGCTTTACCTCTCCATGCTCGAAAGCCCGGAGAATGTATTGGCCCGGAATACATACGACGCGGTGGCGATCGGCGGCTTGGCCGCCAACGCCAACCTGCGCGAAGAGAAAAACCGGGCAATGGACTTGTATGCCCAGGCGTTGTCGCTTGCCCTACGGGTGAAAGACTTCCCCCTGGCAGGCGGATATGCCGTTCAGTTGGCCCGCCTCTTCCTGGAAAAGGAAGAATTGCAACGCACCCGCGAACTGCTCGAACAGGCACGCGACTATCTGACCGCCGGCGGACTACCCATCCGGAACTGGGAGGTGTATTATACCTTGAACCGCGATTATTACCTGAAAACAAAACAGGCGGATATCGCTTCCCTTTATATCGATTCCATCGCTACTATACAGGCGGAGAAAGAAGAGATCTACAACTCCCAACTCCTGAACTACGCGGAGCAAAAGAACTATGAAGAAGAGAATGGAAAGAAAGAAGAGCAATTGCAAAAGCAAAAGACCTGGATAATGCATATCTCGCGAGGCTTATTCTGCTCGTTTCTGCTGCTGGCGATCGTCCTGATTCTTTACCACCGGCAACGAAGGAAAAACTACGCCCTCTTCCAGAAAATCATGGAGCAGGATGCCGAAAAGCGGGAAAAGGAAAAAGCCTTTATTGCGGATGATATACAGCAACTCCTGCCGGATACTGCCGAAGGGGATCCGACTGCGCTAACCGAGGAAGGGCCTACCCAGCTGGCCCGTCAACGTAAGTTATTCATCTCCCTGCGCGATTACTTACTGACCGACCGTAACTTTGCCCGGGCCGATATCGATGTGCCAACGCTTATCACCGAACTGTCGACCAACCGAAGCTATCTTTTCGGAGCGATCAAAACACTTACCGGTAATACCTTGCAGGAGTACATCAATCACCTCCGGCTCGAGGAAGCCAAAAAACTACTTGAAAATACCGATGATTCGATTGAAGAAATCGCACTGATGTGCGGATACAATACCGTGCGCACATTCTACCGCCTATTCCATTCCCATTACAACATAAGCCCCGCCGCTTATCGCCGAATGTTTCATCAACAGAAGGAATTGATCGGATAAACCGCTCTTTTTTACTATTTGTCATATCAAATATACGATTTGTCATCTTTGGCTTTGAAGGGCAATGTTATATTTGCTCCCGACAGGAATCTCCGTATACCAGAAGAAGATTCGGAAGAAATAACCGTGAGTGAATATTACTGCATTTATACATCCTTTAAATACGATTTATATGAAACAATCTTTTACACGATGGAGCTTACTCCTTGTTTTATTCGTGTTGAGTAAATCCATAGCTTTTGCTCAACTGGAACCCAATCCTCATCTGGTCGCAGAGGATATCATTACTTTTGCAGAAGGCGCAGTCGACCCGAACAATCCCGATATCTGGGTGATTGATATGGGAGATCCGGCGGAGCTCGGTGGTAAAATCTCTATTCAGCTGAAACGGGAGAAAGGATTGGGAGCGGATTACGCGGTAACCTTGGACGCGCATCTTCGTTGTGGCAATGATGGATCTTTTCGTGAGGTCGGTAGGAGGGCTGATAAAGAAATCCGATTTGGCGCCGGCGAGACAACTGCTACGTTAGAATTAGATATTCCGAACTCTAACATAGATGGAGCTTTGGAGGTTGCTTTTGTCTATTTCTCATCCTGTAATCGAACGAAAATAGCTCAATCACTTCTTCAACTCAATTTCACCCCTACTGGTTCAGTAGCGGCGGCGCGCACAAGCGAAAACGTTAGTGCTACTGTCGCCCCCGCATTGGTCGTTGGGCAATATCTTATATTCCGTACCTCCTTCAGCGGGCATGTTGCGATTGAAAGCGATCAAACGCTTCGACTGAAAGAATGGCGTGGAACGACTTTGGATGATGCGGTGGAGAGCGATGAGATCGCATTGACACCGATCCGGGTGGGGAAAACGAGTAGGAAGAGTTTCTACCTGCATAAATTGACGGAAGAAATGACGCTTGCCGGTAAGAACACCGAGGGTGGCAGGCCTGCTCCCTCTTATAACTATCAGCTTATCGGAATAGATAAGCTGAAAGATGCAGTTAAAAATGATACTTATACGGGAGTATTTCCAGAATACATTCTTGAGAAAGATGCCCTTTTACTTTCGGATTCAGGTACTCTTTTCTTCCAGGCTCCTCCCCGGATTGAAAGCGTGGAGGTGTCCAAAAGTTCTTACTTAGGCTACGAACTGGGAAAGATCACAGTCCATATTCCCAATATGGACTATTACATCAGGCATAATCTTCGGGCTAGCCTGCAAGACGCATTAGATAATATCAGCATAACCCTGTTTGGGATGGAATATACCTTTAAAGAAGAAGGCTGGAATCCGGACACCAAAGAAGCAACGCTTCTCTTCGATGTGCCGGTGAATACCAGTGAGGCCGATTCGACTGTCTTCGCGGAGATTAAAGTATGGACACTCAAACGGGTGGAAGGCCTGTATTATGGCGACTATGTCTATCCTTACGGTGCTTATACCTCTTTTACCCATGCCCGGGGAACAGTGGATTTTGAACACCCGATAGAATCGATCGAAGTGAGAGGATTGCCGGAAAATAATCTGATTTTCAAAGCGAACGACTATTCGGATTACCCTACCTACCAGTTAAGAGCCGTTGTCTCTCCCGAAGGAGCCATGTGTGGAGGGAAATGGACAAGCTCGAATACGGAAGTGGCGACGATTGATGAAAATACAGGATTACTGCAACCGAACAACAAAGCGACTGGAGTAACGACTATCCGATTTACCAGTAACGAAGTGGCCCGGCGCGCCGAATTGAAATTAGACCCCAACGATGAGGTCTTGATCCGGGAGTTTCGTGTTGTTGTCGGAGGGGTTGCGCCCAAGATTAGTGTTTCACCCAAGAATCATCCGTACGAAGAGAAGACAGTGATCGACTTTTATCATAACTTCCAGGTTGCGGGCTGGAGCCCTACTAAAGCAGAAATAATTATTTATGATGAAGATGATAATGAGAAAAAGAAAGTGACCATAGGGGCAGACGATGAAGGCTTTTCGGGCAGAGTTTTCCAATATGACTTTCCGTATGATGGCGATTTACTCAAAAAATATTCTTCTAAGGATGAAAACGGCAATTACAAACCGGTGTATAAGGTGTCTTTTGAGGTTGAGTTGGAGAATAATCAAAAAATAATGCCAAATAGAACACGTTCTGCTGTATATCCGGTTTATGTCTTATACCCGGTTAAGCCAAGGATCCGAATCGCTGAAGAAAATTTGCAGGAGTTTTATGGTGAAGGCAAAAACAGCGTTACTTATGAGGTCGGCTGGTTGGATTCGAAAGGCGATTTCGAATTTGAATATATTGTAACTGGCTATACAGCAAGTAACGTAAATGAATTTGGAGTTGTAACCTCTTGGTCGTCATCGGAAATCGGTGAAGGAAAGATCAATGGATCTGAAGCAACGACAGAGCCTGAAGCCGATGGCTTGTCCCGAATCGGAATGTTCACTGTAGAGTATTCCCCTAATGAGCCTTCGACCGAATACGATTATACGGAGATTCAAATCAAAGTGACTAATCCGAAGGGTTATATCCTGTATTCCCATACCACGCAGATAAAGAGTAAAAAGACCGAGCAGTTGCTTGAATCCTTTAAATCCTTCAACTCAAACGAATTTAAAAACAATTGGGATGACGTAGCTGGCGGGATTGATGCCAGTCAATTGAGCACTTATCTGGAGGATAACTATGATAGCGATGCTCTTTATGACTATCTCGCGAAAAACTGGCCCTCCAAGATGTTCCATTTCTCTTATCCGAAATCTTGGGGAATGGCCACGTTGACTTTGGACGACGGCAGTGACACGCCTTACTCTTATGGGGTGAATCATGTCAGTACTTTCCGTGTGGATTATCCGTTAAAGGGAGGCGAGCAAACGTTGACACTCAGCTGGGAAGGCAAAGATTCCAAGAGTTATAAATATAATTTTGCTGATATTGAGAACAAGCTTTATGGTTATTACCTTACCGGATACAACTCCAACAACTTCGTATACGTGGAATATACAAACGGCAAAGGAGAGACGAAAAGCCGTGAGGTGACTTGTGGAAACGGTTATCTCTGCCTCTATGAGCCGGATGGCGTGCAAGGATCCATTGCTCTTTGGGGAGTAATCACGGGAGATGATTTAGTTTACGCCACCATCACGGATGTCAAGCCACTTGGGCACGGAAGCGTTTTCAAATCGACCGGCTCATTCGATAAGATGATCAGTAATTCCAAAACGCTAGTGAGACGTCCCGACTATGTTATCCGGTTGTATGATGCTTCGGGAAAAGTGATAACCTCTCCGGCAACGATCCATTATATGACTCTCGATAAAAATGGCGAGGTTGTTGGGGAACCCGGAACGGTTGATTCCTCCAAAGATAATAAATACTCGTTTTTCTTGGACTTACATAAATCCATACCATACAACAGCACTTTTACGCAGTATGTGGAAATCCTGGTAGACGGTTATCAGCCTCAGTTGTTGGTTGTCAAACGGTCGGATGGCTATCGAGCGAATGTGATATTGAAAGGAACAGAACGCTTAGACAAGCATGCCAATGCGATACTGACTGAAAACAATGAAAAGAAATCCCTGCAAAACTACTCGCTGGATGATGTGGTTAGCTATACCGACGAAGCGAAGAATACCTTCTTGACAGCCTGGCTCCCATTAACAAAAGGAGGAACGACTAATCTTACCAGCTATAGATTGTCCAATACTAAAAATTTGCTCAATAACCAAAAGTCCGTAGCGATTAGCCGAATAATTGAAAGCGAAAATTTTAAATATGATTATGCGGAATTAACCTTCAATATAGATAATTATATCAATCGCCAAGGTCAAGCTCAGCTTGCCGTTTGGAATAATTCGAATTTTAATAGTAAAACTATCCTTCCCATCCTGAAGAACACGACTTTCGATCCTAACGCTTTAGCCAAACAGCTGGCCTTGCCTTTGGACGAAGGCGGATCGATCGATGACCTGAGCGATGTCGATGCCGGTGAGGACTTCAAGGAATCGTTCGATAATTTTGATATGACTATGCCTTCTACACTACCCGTTACTTTACAAATCGTTAAAGAAGGCGATGAATTCATCGTCAGAGGTATTTACAGTCACAATTTTATTCCCGGAGGTAAGGTTGCTGATCAAATCGCATTGGCAGCCGACTTTGAAGCTTTGTTTAATGAAATCAGCAGCCAGCTCAGTGAAGGAAAGAGCTACGAGGGGACAAACAGCTACTTCTCCGCCGGTGCTTTTCTTGGATTCAAAGGATTCCTGGCAGGAAAAGCCGTGTATAACCCGAATAACTCAGAAGCCTCGTTGCAACTTGATTTTGTAGATATCGGAGTTAAGGCGGAAATGTCGGCCAGCTTCCACTCCACATTCTCTCTCATTGTAGTGTTTGGAGTTGGCGTTGACGGCGAATTGTCAGCCGAACTGAAGTTGGCCAAACCCTCTGCGCAGGAAATGCAGGATGCTGCGAATCCTATCAAGGTCAATCTGGTATTGACCAATAAGCTGGAGTTGGATCTCTACGCGAAGTTGGGTTTCGGTGTGAATTTATTAATTGCGGAGGCTTCTGCCGGTGTGCAAGGCGGGGGTGGAGGATCCCACGTACAACAAATCATCTTTAAACCGTATAACGCAGGTAAATCTCAGGTAGGCTTCAAAACCAATCTACGCGCTTACATTATCCTGTGGGCTCAGAAGCGTTTCCTTTTCTGGACGGATAGAAAGGTAAAGGAGTTAGCCAACTGGAATAAAGAATTCTATTTCCCGGACAACGCGAACAATCCGCTGAAAACCGCCACCAGGTCTTTCTCTCGTGTAGGAGACGTGTTTACTCGTGCCGAGATACAGGGACTTACCTCTCTTGTCGAGGATGTCGAGTCAAATGCAAACCCGCAATATGTCGGTACAGATGGAACGTTTGTCTATACTGCGATTAATGATCCGAAAGACTACAACGACGATCGGATTATGGTGTATTCTAATAATTCTGCCAAGGAATTCGATGAAGACGATGAAGACGTGGATACTCCGGCCTATAACTTATCCGCGGCTTCTCAGGGGACGAACTCTCTGGTCGCTTACGAAGAGTTGAGCGGTCTCTTCGACCCGAATGATCTGGAAGACATGACCGATAGAGAACTGATCCAGATCTATACTTCGCAGATCGATATTATCGCATCGCTGAATGGAGACAAATTCAATTTATCAGAAAACGATATGGCGAATATGAAACCTAAGGCGGCGATAAATGGGACGCATGCCGGTGTGGTCTGGTCGAGAGGTTCGTTGGATGTCGATGACGAGATGGAGATCTCCCTAAACGGGCATCTGGTGATGTCGCGCTATGACGGTACGGAATGGAAGAAATACGAATTGTTGCCGATCAATGAATTGAATAAGGTAGGAGCTTACTCGATTGCGATGGCAGCGAATGGAATAGCCCTGATCGCCATTGAAAAGATTGAAAATGAAGAAGCATACATTCAGTTGATTTCCGTAACACCGGAAGGAGAGGTTACAGTTGTCGATACCGGTAAAAAAGGACATGGTCCGAATATCAAAACATTAGGCGAGAACTTTATCCTTTCTTACCTCACGGCCAAAAGTGCGGAGACGGCGGAAGAAGATATCTACTTCGCCCTGATCGGCAAAGATGGAAAGCCTGCCGGAATCTCCGGATTTGGCGGATTATCAAATAAGATCCCGCAGAACTATCAGTTGATTGTGGCTGAAAACGCAACTAAGCTCTCGGATGTCTCTGTGCTTTGGAATGAATCAAAAATCAACCAGCAAACAGATCAGATCGAATCGGCTATCTTTGCCGCGAAGTTGGGAACAAATAATGAGCAATTCTACACCTCTCAACCGACTAAGGTGTTCGATATCCCCAAAGATGTACGGGTACATTCGTACGACGGATACGTAGAGGATAATACCCTCAAAGCGGTTGCCTGCCTGGGTAATGATAATCTGGGTGCTTCGATTGTGGAAGCTGAAATTGACTATGCCAATAGTGTAACCCTGCTGGCAGAGCATTTCCCATACTCGAATATCCTTCCCGAAGCAGCAGTGAAGGTTGGCTTTAGTATCGGTAACGACGGATACCTGCCGGTTAAGGCCGTAAAGGTGAAGATTGGCGAAGCTGATGAACAGGTAGTGGAAGCGATGGCTATGCCCCGCTATTCCAGTGATCTTCAGGTCGGCTATACGATTCCGGCTTCTTTAGGAACAGTCGATTATGCGATTATTCCGGTGTTTGACGATGGAACAGATAGTGGTTTAGAGGGAGAATCCTGTACGGGAAGCTTTGACCTGAGTACAATCGATCTGGGAGTGAAACGGCTGAGTACGAATACGCTGGCAGATAAAACAACCGTACTATTGGAAGTGGCCAATAATACTCCGTTCCCACTGACGGGTGATGAAGAGATAACCCTCGGCTTGTATACCGATATCCGGGGCGAAGAGCTTTATTCGGGGACAAGTGTACAAGTGCTTTCCGCTGAGGAGTTATATGCTGACAATGAAAATCTAAGCGTAGTTATTCCCCTGACGTTTGACCAACCCAAAGAATCGCTCTCGCTCTACGCCATCGTGAAGACCGCGGAGGTGAGAGATCTGAATACCCTGGACAACAGCGCCATTATTCCTCTCTTTGTCGATACGAAGTCGGATCCGGACGCGACCTATTATACGGTGAGCATTCCCGAAGTGGAAGGGGTGAAGATCGATCCGTCGAAGGATGCGGTGGTGCAGGAGAACGGTTCGCTGACGGTGACTGTCACTGCGCTGGAAGGCTATAATCTTCAGAATATGGTGTTCTATGTCAACGGCGTAGAGAAGGCACCGGATAAGGTGTTGGCGGATGGAAGTATGCAGTTCACGATCAGTCCGATCACCGGCGATGTGACCCTTACGATCACCGGAGTCAACAAAGGAACGGTGAGCAATATCGTATTGATCGACGGCCTGAAGATGTACACGGAACCCGGCTATCTGGTGATCGAGAATACGCTGGTGAGCGACAGTCCGGAGAATATCGTGATCTACAATGTGCAAGGGAAACTGCTGGTCAAACAGGACCTGCCGACGGGTGTCAGTCGTATCCCGATGGATAGCGGTGTCTACCTGATTGTTATAAAGGATAAGTCGTACAAAGTATATATCTAATTCCTGATAACCCTTCCCCCTATATGAATGCGTGAGTTCGGCGGCTGGTCTGCCGGACTCGCGTTTTTTTAGGTTAGAACCAGAGCGTGCACACGGTCTTTTTCCGGGGATCGGAGATGACCGTAAGTTCGCCGCCGTGCATCTGCATGATGCGTTGGGAGAGGGGGATACCGATACCGCTTCCGCCGTCTTTGGTGGAATAGAAAGGGATAAAGATATCGGATAGTTTGTCGGCAGGGATGCCGGGCCCGTTGTCGGTGATGGTGATCCTTGTTCTTCCTTCGTATATCAGCGCTTCCACGCCGATCCGGGCGTCGCTTTGCCCGGCGACGGCTTGCAGGGCGTTGCGGATCAGGTTGATCAGTGCCAGGGTAATCAGGTTGGGATCGGCCTGGACGACCAGGTCTTCCTCTGCCCGGTAGGCAATGCGTTGGCTTCCCGGCTCGGCGGCCAATAGGCGTTCCAGCTTGATAAACAAAGCGGATACCGCGATTGCTTTTCTCTCCGGATCGGGCAGGTGGGTCAACCGGTGGTACGAATCCAGAAAGCTACTCAGGTTGCGCGCCTGGTTGTTGATCACTTCCAGCCCTTCCGTCAGTTGTTCCGGGCTGTAACTTTCGGTATGCGCCAATAGATCCGCCGATAAAGAAGAGATAGGCGTGAGCGAATTGCGTATCTCATGGGTCAATACCCGCAGGATACTCTCGTAGTACAACCGTTTTTCTTCGATCTCACTGCGGCTTTCGCCCAACAGGTGGATCACCTTATTCATCTCCGCATACATATTTTGCAAAAAAGGATCATCAGCCTGATGCGGGAAATGCTGGCTGGCGTCTTTGTTGCGCAGGGAGTCGAAGAAGAGGGAGAGCTGCCGGTTCGTCCGGTTTATCAATCGGATCATATACAGGCTTATCCATAGGATAACCATCAGGCAGGCAAAAGCCAGGAAGTAAGAGGTCTTACTGATCAACAGCCCTGCCCCCAAGAGAGAAAAGCATACGATGGCAGTGATGCCCGCAATGATTTTCAGGTAGAGGCGACGACTATACATGGCTTATTCCTGTGAGAGTTCGTACTTGCGCATTTTGTTGTAGAGGGTTTGCCTACTGATATCCAACTGTTGCGCGGTGAGTGTGAGGTTGCCGTTCTTCTCTTGAAGAACCTCCCGGATAAATTGCTTTTCCATCTCTTCCAGGGTCAGTGTCGGTTCCATCGTGTCGGGCGGAGTTTCCGTATAGAAATCGTCGGCCGTTAAGGTGGTGTCTTCTTTCAACAGCAGTGCCCGCTCGATACTCTGCTCGAGCATTTGCATATTGCCTTGCCACACGAGTGTGTTCAACTTCTTCCGCGCTTCGGGTGTTAGCCGGGGCAGGGGTTTACCGTAATGGGTGGCATGTTTGTGCAAGAGGAAATCGATGAGTGGATTGATCAACTGGTCGGAGGAGTTCACCGAAACTTCACTCCGCTCATTTTTGACGGATTCACCGGTGTTTTCCGGCCTTTTCAGGCGCCTTTTCCGCCAGGCGGAAACAACTGCCTGGATCAGATTCTCGTTGTCCCAGGGTTTGACGATAAAATCCGAAGCGCCCTTTTTGAGCGAGGCCACCGCCAGGTTGATATCGCCGAAGGCGGTGATCAATACAACCGCCGGCGGGTGCTTACGCTCCAGGATCCGGTCGAGCCAGAACAGCCCTTCCCCTCCGGTCTGCTTGCCCGTCCCGAAATTCATATCCAACAGAACCACATCCACATCCTCTTCGCGCAACAGTGCCGGCAATAGTGTCGGATCGGATATGCCGACCACCGTCTGGAACTCGCGCGAAAGAATAATCCGCAACGCTTTCCACACCGCCTCATTATCATCTACTATAATAATCTTTCCGTTTCGCATATCCGTCTCGATTTCTAAAAACAAACATACGAAAATATTCTTCTTGTCCGGTCGTTGGCGGATAACGAAGTCGGCCAACTGTCTAAGAATTGGACGTTTTTTCTTTTCGGCGATCCTTTTTCTTTGTTTGGCGGCTATCAAACACGTGTTTGATAGCTGTCGAACAGCTGTTCGATAGCTGTGAAACAGTTGTTCGACAGCTGTCAAACAACAAAAAGGTACCGGTTTCTGACCGAAAACGGACGCGGATTATAAAGCTTCTTCTTCCGGTTTGTTTAATGTCTGGTGGTAGAGCTTGGGATCGGCGAGTACTTCGATGGCTTTTTGCAGCGTTTCGTCGTCTTTGAGGTTCTCGATCATCTGGCCACGTTGGTAGTAGTAGCGTTTGACGATCTCGCCGGCCAGGAGTTTCTTGACTTCCGGGCGGAAACGGTCGAAGTCTCTTTCCAGGTCGGGCGTCAATTTGGTTTCGAGGGCATTGAAGATGGTGGAGTCTTCTTTGAGGTAGCCTTCAAACTCGGCGATCTCTTTCAATTGGCTTAACACCCGGGTGCTCTGGCGGTCGTAAGTGAAGTTTTTCTCTTTGGCATACGCTTTGAGGGCTTCAAAATCTTCATCGCTCACTTCAAACGCCTCGACCGGGGGGATGGTGGGGTGCTGGATGGTCCAGTCGGTGACAAAATCGAAAAGGATATTGTCGTTCATCAGGTAATAGAGCATGGTGGGCAGGTCTTTTTCTTCCACTTCGAAGTCGGGACGCACGCCTCCACCGTCGCGTACCGGACGGCCATTGGCGGTGTGAAACACATTCGTCAGGCTATCGGGGATGGCGGCCACCGTGCCGTCGGCCCGGCGGTGGGTATAGTCGAGCTGTTGGATACATCGGCCGCTGGGGATGTAATATTTGCTGATGGTCACCTTGAGTTTACCGTCGTAAGGCAGGTCGCGGGTGGATTGCACCAGCCCTTTGCCGTACGAACGTTGTCCCACCAATACGGCGCGGTCGAGATCCTGCAACGCACCGGCGGTGATCTCGGCCGAAGAGGCTGATCCGCCGTTAATCAATACGGCGATAGGCATAACCGTGTCGAGCGGTTCGGTCGATGTGCGGTAGGTACGGTCCCACTGCCGTTGCTTGCCTTTGGTCGAGAGGATCTCTTCGCCTTTGGGCACGAACATACCGACAATCTGAATGGCTGTCTCCATCACTCCGCCGGGATTGCCGCGCAGGTCGAGGATAAGGGATTCAATCTGATGGTTGTTTTTCAGGTCTTCGAAGGCTGCTTTCACCTCGGCGCCGCTCTTATCGGTATAACCGGTCAGGTGGATATAACCGGTCTTATCCGCACGCACACCGTAGTAGGAGATCTGATCCATCACGATCTGACGGCGCACGATCTCGAACGTACGTGGTTTCTTTTCACCCGGCCGTTGGATGGTGACTTTCATCTTCGTGTTCGGAATGCCTTTGAGCAAAGAGCTGACCCGGTCGGAAGTGGCTTTCGACACGTCTTCGCCATCGATCGTCAGGAAGATATCACCGGCTTTCAGTCCGGCCAGTGCTGCCGGTTTGCCTTCGTAAGGTTCGGCCACGATCACGCCGCCTTCGGGTCCGCGTTGCCGGATCAAAGCGCCCATACCCCCGTATTCACCGGTGGTGATCAGCTTCAATTCTTCCATTTCATCTTCCGGAATGTATTCGGTATAGGGATCGAGGCCGGAGAGCATGGCGTTGATGCCGCGACGCACGGTTTTGTTCACGTCCAGGGAGTCGACATAGAACATTTCGACTTCTTTCACTAACGCATTAAAAACATCCAGGTTCTTACTTATCTCAAAACGATTATCCGTCTGTGTCTGTCCGTTGATTGTATGACTTATCAGTAGTGAAAGGACCAGCAGTCCCGTGATTATTCTTTTTTGCATTGTCTACCTATTGATCTGATTTTCATTAAAAGAGGGGTAAAAGTAAGGAAAATGTCAGGTTTACCCCAATATGTCATTTACTTTTAACTTTATTTGTTCCCAATGCCTGTCGGGGATGACCGGTCCGATGGCGTCGATCACGTAACCGGCCAATAAAGAGCCGATGCGCCCGGATTGTTCGAGGCTGGCGTTGCGTGTTTGTCCGTAGAGGAATCCGGCGGCGAAGTGATCGCCGGCGCCGGTGGTGTCGACCGGCTTGCCGCCTTCGGCATCGACGTGAACGACCGTGTCGCCACGGGCGATCAACGCGCCGTTCTTGCCCAGGGTGACCATGGCGATATCGACCATCGAGGCCAGGGTGCGTACGGCCTCTTGTGCCTGCTGCCCGGTAAAGGCCTCCGCTTCGCTCTCGTTCGAGAACAGGATATCGACGTAGTTGGGGATGATATCGTCCAGTAGCCCTTTGAAGGCATTGACGATGTTGAAATTCGAGAGGTCGAGGGCGATCTTCAAGCCCGCCTGCTTCGCTTTTTGCATCGTGGCGCGCATCAGGGGCTCGTTGACCAGCAAGTAACCTTCTATATAAATGCAGTGATAATTCTCTAATGCCTCCACCCGGATTTCGTCGGGCACCATCGTGGCGGCCGGGCCCAGGAAAGTGCCCATCGTCCGCTCGCCATCGGGCGAGATCAAGACGGTGCAACTGCCCGAAACGCCTTCAGTCCGGATAAAGTGCGGGTTTACCCCGGCTTTTTTTACTTCCTCTTCATAGTAGGCGCCTACTTCGTCGGAGCCGATCTTGCCGATAAAGCCGGTTCTTGCGCCCAGGCGCGACATCGCCCGCATCGTGTTGCAGACCGAGCCGCCCGGTGTCTGGCTTCTTTTCAATCCTTCCTGATTTTTGCGGATCCGGATCATCTGCTCTTCGCTGATCATATCCATGGCTCCTTTCTGAATGCCGATCTCCGGTAGCACCCGGTCGGATTCGAGTTGCAGCAATACATCCACCAACGCGTTGCCCATGCCTATTGTGTTCATCTTTCTATTTTTTTTCGCAAAGATATTGCATATTTCGAAAATAGCTTTTACTTTTGCAGAGCATTTTCGGAAGGGGTTCGGCGGAGCCTTTGAAAGGGCATAAATTCTTCCTTAGCTCAGTTGGTTAGAGCATCTGACTGTTAATCAGAGGGTCCTTGGTTCAAGTCCAAGAGGAAGAGCAAAAAGAAAGGGATAAATCGAAAGATTTATCCCTTTTTTCTTTGTGTGCCGGCTGATCGCCGCGTATCCGTTTAACCGGATCCCCTTAAAAACTAAATTGCCTGGTTTGCTTTCCGGTTTTGTCTTTGAGGGTCACTTCGATATTTTTTCCGTCGACGGCGACTTCCACGATCTCCTGGTTGGAGTTGGTCAGGATGGGGAAGTTATTGCCGTTTTTTCCTTTGGCCTGGAGGGAGTAGCGATGGGTATGGCCGCACAGCATCAGGTCGACGCCCGCCCGGTTGAGTATGGGGACAAAGAGTTCGCCCACCTGCAACGTGCCGTGCCAGGTGGAGGTGAATGGCGGCACATGGATCACGACAATCTTCACCGTTGCGTTTTTGAATTCCTCCGATGCCACGACCGTTTTCAGCCATTCCGCCTGTTCCTTCCGGTAGGGGTCGAAAGCGGAAAGGCCTCCATATTCAATGTCTGAATCCGGCTTGTCTTCTCCGCCGTCCAATACGATAAAGAGGGCGGGTCCGTGGCGGAAGGTGTAATAAGGCTTACCGGTAGGGGTGGGGAAGTAGTCCATAAAACGGGTGGAGAAAGGACCGCGTGTCTCATGGTTGCCCCGGGCGTAAAAGAACGGGATATTCGAGGCGAACAATTCGGTCGATTTGTTCAGAAAACCGTCGAACATCAGTTCCTCGGAATTGAGATGGCTCATCATATCGCCATTGAAGAAGATGAAATCCTGCTGGTCGAGCTTTATGCCGCTGATCAGGGAGTCCAGAAACTCACTTCGGGCATGGATATCATTGACAACGGCAAAGTGGAACGCCTCTTTCGAGCGATCGAGCGTCGTAAAGGCGAACAAACGGTTGGGATTCGTCGCCGCGATCCTTCCGAAAGAAGTATCCCAGCCCGTGTTGTCCAATACCTCACGCGAATAAACCCGGTAGCGGTAGCGGGTTCCTTTTTTCAAACCTTTGATCGTCACCCGGTGGAGCGTCCCGACCAGCTTCCGGCCGTTTTCCGTCTGGAAGAACTGCGGCCGTTCTTCGGCATAGAAATGCGTCTCGTCGTCCGGCGCCAGTTCGACCCAACCCAGGGCCTGCTGATTCGTTACCCAGACTACCGTTACTTCGTTTTCGCCCATGTTCTGCAGGTAGGGGCCATACTTGATCTCGAAAGGATATTGCGCAAACAAACTCCATTGTACCAACAGCCCGATAAGGACCAACCCAGTCTTTTTATACATAGATTCTTCTTTTAGGTGTTTCTTCTTTCTCTTCGATGGATTACAAAGGTAAAGATTTTCAGCTTACAACCGGGACCGGCTTGTTTTTTTTGGATAAAAATTTGCATATTGAAAAATAAGATTTACCTTTGCAACGCTTTTACGGAAAAGTAAGCAACATTCTTCCTTAGCTCAGTTGGTTAGAGCATCTGACTGTTAATCAGAGGGTCCTTGGTTCAAGTCCAAGAGGAAGAGCAACGAAAGAGAGTTACACGGGTTGTAGCTCTCTTTTTTTGTGTGGCGTTGATTTTTTTCCGTAACTTTGTGTACGTATGAAAACGAATAGAAACAAAGAGATCTTTCAATTCCTGCGGGAGTTGACGGTGAACAATAACCGCGAGTGGTTTCAGGCAAATAAAGAATGGTTTGATGCCTTGCGGAGTGCGTATCTGCAGCAGGTGCAGGAGTTAATCAACCGGATTGCGCTGTTTGATCCGGAGCTGACGGGCTTGGAGGCGAAAGATTGTATTTTCCGGATCTACCGGGATATACGTTTCTCTCCCAACAAAGTGCCCTACAAGACCTATCTGGGCGCTTACATGGCCAAAGGCGGCCGTAAGAGTATGTATGCCGGATACTACCTGCATCTGGAGCCAGGCAATTGCCTGCTTTCCGGAGGGATCTATATGCCGCCCAATGATTTGCTCAAGCGGCTGCGCCAGGATATCTACGATCAGATCGATGAATTTGAAGAAATCCTTGAAGCGCCGTCGTTCAAAGCGACCTATCCGGAGTTGACCGGTGAGACGCTGACCCGTATGCCTGTCGGTTTCCCGGCCGATTCACCTTATGGGCATATCTTGAAACACAAAGACTTCTCAGTCTATGCCGCTAAACCGGATACTTTCTTCGACGCGGAGGATTGGATCGATCAGGCAGTGGTCGACTACAAAACCCTGCAACCCTTTAACCGCTTCCTCAACTATACGGTGGAAGAGTATCTGGGAAGGGTGTAAAACAGATAAAGCGCAGATTGTCGCCGATCATTCATCGTGATGAATAGTCTGGGCGACCATCTGCGCTTTCGTCTGTGTTGCCGGCGTGCCGGAGTACCCGGTTGAGTATCTCTATTCTACCCGATCCGAATCCTTTTTCTCGTTGATTGATTCAAGCAGGTATTTGCCGGGTTTGAACTTCACCGACGTACGGGGCTGGATCATCACGGGCGTTCCCGTTTTGGGATTGCGTGCCAGGCGGCTTGTCTGCGGCCGGGGTTGCAAGGTACCGAACCCGGAGAAAACGATTTCTTCCCGGTTGCACATACACTCTGTAACGATCTCTATGCAAGCGTTTAATACTTTCTTTGAATCATTCTTCGACAGCATGCTTTTGCTGGCTAACGTTTCGATAAACTGCGCTTTATTCATGTAGTTAAATGTGTTAAATTGTTTGTACTTTTTTGTTGGGCATTTACTTCTATCTATTAGTTTTCAAGTGCGAAGTTACGGTTATTTAGAAAAAAAACGGAAGAAAAAAGTGTGGTCAAAACCTTTAAAATAGCGGAAAAGAGGGTTTGTTTTTGAATGAGTGCAAGGAATCGTGAATATTTAGCGTATGAAAGTCAAAGCGTGATAATTGAGCCCAACGCCAAGGATTCGTTGATGTAAATTAACACTTCAGTACTTTTGATTTATTTTATTTAACACAAAAAGCGGCGTCTTTTCCTGGATGGAAAGACGCCGCCTTTTTTGTTTCAATGGGTTTATATTATTCCTTAAAGGATCTGCTCGAGGGTGTCCAGGCTTTTATTGAGTTCTTCATCCGTCAGTTCGTGATTTCTCAGGTCGCCGGAGATGTATTGATCGTACGCTGCCATATCGATCAGGCCGTGGCCGGAGAGGTTGAAGAGGATGGTGCGCGATTTCCCTTCTTCTTTCGCGTCGAGGGCTTCTTTGATGGCGGCGGCGATCGCGTGCGACGATTCGGGCGCGGGAATAATACCTTCGGTGCGGGCAAAGAGGCTGGCGGCTTCGAACGTATCCAGTTGTTTGATATCTACCGCTTCCATCAATCCGTCGCGCATGATCTGGCTGACGATCGAACCGGCACCGTGGTAGCGCAATCCGCCGGCATGGATATGGGCGGGCGAGAAGTTATGCCCCAATGTGAACATGGGCAATAGCGGCGTGTAACCGGCTTCGTCGCCGAAGTCGTATTCGAACTTGCCGCGTGTCAGTTTTGGGCAGGATGCCGGTTCGGCCGCCACGATCCGAATGTCTTTGCCTTCCGTCAGTTTGTGGCGAAGGAAAGGGAAAGAGATACCCGAGAAGTTGGATCCGCCGCCAAAGCAACCGATCACCACGTCGGGATATTCACCGGCCATCTCCATCTGCTTTTCCGCTTCCAGCCCGATCACGGTCTGGTGCAACATCACATGGTTCAATACACTGCCCAGGGTGTATTTACAGTTCGGCGTTTGCATCGCCAGTTCGACCGCTTCCGAGATCGCCGTGCCCAGGCTGCCCTGGTAGTTCGGGTTGTCCGTCAGGATCTTGCGCCCGGCTTTCGTACTCATACTGGGCGAAGCGATCACCTGCGCGCCGAAGGTCTGCATGATCGACCGGCGATAGGGTTTCTGGTGGTAGCTGATCTTTACCATATAAACGGCCAGTTCGAGGCCAAACGCTTTGGCTGCATACGAAAGGGCGGCTCCCCACTGTCCGGCTCCCGTTTCCGTGGTGATATTGGTCACGCCCTCTTTCTTGCAGAAGTAAGCCTGCGCGAGTGCCGAGTTCAGTTTGTGTGAACCGATCGGGCTGACGCTCTCGTTCTTGAAATAGATATGCGCCGGCGTGTCCAATGCCTTCTCCAGTCCGTACGCGCGGACCAACGGGGTGGGGCGGTAGTTCTTATAGAGTTCGCGCACCTCCTCCGGAATCTCAATCCAACGATCGGTATAGTTCAGTTCCTGATGCGCCAGTTCCTTGGCAAACAGCGGATAAAGATCTTCCGGCTTCATCGGCTCCCGGGTTCCCGGATGCAGGGGAAGAAGTGGTTTGTTTTCCATATCGGCGATGATGTTGTACCATGCCATAGGGATATCCTTCTCTTCCAATAAGAATTTTTTTGTACTCATAATTATGTTGTTTCTTTACAGGTTTAATCAAATGGGTGGTTTTAGTTTACAATTTGGAAGCAAAGGAACAAATAATATTTCTAACCTCAATGGGATAACTAAAAATATGTACCTTTGTACGCGGATTGACAAACGATAAATAAAGAGAAAGAATGAAGCGAGCGTTACTCGGATTACTATGTGTTTTCCCTTTTGTATCCCTTCTTGCCCAGAAAAAAGATTTCACCTATCGTTTTTATGGTTTTGTCCGGGGTGACCTGTTCTACAATAGCCGGGCGAATGTAGCCCCCGTCGACGGGAACTTTTATATGTATCCGCTCGATCACGATTACGATACGGACGGAAAGGATATCAACGCGACCCCGAACGGGAGCTTTTATACGTTCACCACCCGCCTGGGGCTCGACCTGACCGGACCGATGGTGGGCAGTGCCCGTACGTCGGCCAAGATCGAGACCGACTTCGGCGGTTTCTCTTCAAGCACCACCATGCTGCGTATCCGCCAGGCGTATGTCGCATTGGATTGGGAGAAGACACAAGTCTTGATCGGGCAGACCTGGCATCCGCTTTCGGGTGTCTTGCCGGATGTGTTGAACCTGTCGAGCGGGGCGCCGTTTAATCCTTTCAACCGCAGCCCGTTATTGCGCGTGCAACGGCAGGTCGATAAGGTAAAACTGACCTTGGCTACCGTATGGCAGTTGCAATATACTTCCCAGGGCCCTGCCGGCGGAAGCGAAGATTATATAAAGAATAGCGGAATCCCGGAAATCGCGCTCGGGTTCGATTATGTACCGGCTAAAGGCTGGCTTTTGGGTGCCGGTGGGTATATGATCTCCCTGAAGCCGCGCACGGTCAGTGAGATGGAAAGCGGAAGATACAAAGTCAGTGAGCGCATGACCGCCTTCTCTGCCGAAGCCCACCTGAAATATACCGGTGCGAATTATACCTTTGCGGCTAAGACCATGCTCGCTTCGGCGCTCGATCATACGGCGGTGCTTGGCGGATATGGCATCTCCCATATCGATCCGCGTACCGGGGAGCAGGAGTACACCCCGTTCAAACATTCCACTTCGTGGGTCAACCTGACGGTCGGCACGAAGTGGAAAGGAAGCTTCTTCGCCGGTTATTCCAAAAACCTGGGCACGGGTGACGCCCTTGTCGCTCCGGCTGTTTACGGCAAAGGGCTGAATATCGATCGGTTGGTTATGGTCAATCCGAGTCTTTCTTATAACCTGGCGCACTGGAAGATGGGCGTGGAATATTGCCTGTCGAATGCCCAGTACGGGACGATCGAGTGGGAGTCGGGCAAGGTGAAAGATGCCCACGGGGTGACCAATCACCGCATCCTGGGACTGATGGTTTATACTTTCTGATAAACATCCGATTGTTGTCGGTTGTTCTTTATACTAAAAGAGATTCTCTATGTTTAATGTACAAGATATACGGGCCGACTTCCCGATTTTAAGTCAAAAGATCTACGACAAGCCGCTTATCTATTTCGATAACGCGGCAACAACACAGAAACCCCGGGCGGTGGTCGAGAAGATCGAAAGTGGGTATTATAATGTAAACGCGAATGTGCACCGGGGGGTGCATTTCCTGAGCCAGGCGGCGACGGAAGCCCATGAAGAGGCACGTCGGACCGTGCAACGTTTCCTTCATGCCTCCTCTCCCAACGAGATTGTTTTTACCCGCGGCACGACCGAAGCGATCAACCTGGTGGCTTCGAGCTTCGTCGACGAATATATGCAGGCCGGCGATGAGGTGATTATCTCTACGATGGAACACCATTCGAATATTGTGCCCTGGCAGATGCAGGCCGCGCGCAAAGGCATTGCGATCCGGGTGATCCCGATCGCTGACAATGGCGAATTGGATCTGGAGGCCTACAAAAAGCTCTTTTCCGAAAAGACCCGCCTGGTCTCCGTCGTTCATGTATCCAATGTATTGGGCACGGTCAATCCGGTCCGCGAGATGGTGGCCTATGCCCATGCGCAGGGCGTACCGGTTCTGGTCGACGGCGCCCAGGCAGTGCCCCACCTGGCTGTCGACGTGCAGGCGTTGGATGCCGATTTCTATACCTTCTCCGCCCATAAGATCTATGGCCCCACGGGCATGGGGGTGTTGTACGGGAAAGAAGAATGGCTGGATCGTCTGCCCCCGTATCAGGGAGGCGGCGAGATGATCGAAACGGTCACCTTCGAGAAAACGGTCTTCAACGAATTGCCTTATAAGTTCGAAGCCGGCACACCCGATTATATCGGAAGCACGGCGTTGGCTACCGCCCTCGACTATGTCTCCGCCCTGGGCATGGACCGGATCGCGGCCTACGAAGAGGAGCTCTTGCGTTATGCCACCGAAAAGATGCAGGCGATCGAAGGCATGCGTATCTTCGGCGAGGCGGCGCATAAAGGCAGTGTGATCTCTTTCCTAGTCGGGGATATCCATCATTACGATATGGGCATGTTGCTCGACCGTCTGGGTATCGCCGTGCGTACGGGCCATCATTGCGCCCAGCCCCTGATGCAACGGTTCGGCATTGAAGGCACGGTGCGCGCTTCTTTTTCTTTTTATAATACGAAAGAGGAGATCGATACGTTTATAATAGGTATAGAACGTGTGCGTAAAATGTTTTAATCGATGTGGTATTACCTGAAGAAATATCCTTTCTCCTGGATCGTTATCCTGGCGGTGATTTATCTTTCCTTTTTCAATCCGCCTGCTGTTGATGCGCCTCTTTTTCCTTATATGGATAAGGTTGCCCATTTCTGTATGTACGGCGGCCTGTCGGGCGTGCTCTGGCTTGAACATATCTGGAATCACCGCAAAGAAAACGAACGTTTGGTGCGCGGATTGACCGGCGCCACCCTCTTGCCCATCCTTTTCGGCGGCCTGATCGAACTCGCTCAGCACTACCTGACCACCAACCGCCAGGGCGATTTCGACGATTTCTTCGCCAATACCGCCGGAGTGATTGTGGCTACCTTGATTGCGTGGTTTCTGATTTGGCCCCTTATCAGAATTAAGAATTAAAAATTACGAATTACGAATGAAAGGCAGTAACTTCGCAGCTTCATTCGTAATTTTTAATTCGTAATTCGTAATTGCAAAGCGTATGCTTTTATCCTGTATTGACCCCAATCGTTATGAAGCCGGCTGTGATGAGGCCGGAAGAGGCTGTCTGGCCGGATCGGTCTTTGCGGCGGCGGTGATTCTGCCGGCGGACTTTACTCACCCGGATCTGAATGACAGCAAACAACTGAGCGAGAAGAAGCGTTATGCGCTCCGTCCGGTGATCGAACAGGAAGCCCTGGCCTGGGCGGTGGGTATCGTGACGCCGGAAGAGATCGACCGGATCAATATCCTGCGCGCCTCTTTCCTGGCCATGCACCGGGCGATCGAACAATTAAAGATCCAACCCGATCATCTGTTGATCGACGGCAACCGCTTCGATCCCTATCCCGGCATCCCGCATACCACGGTGGTCAAGGGCGACGGCAAATATTATTCCATTGCCGCTGCTTCCGTCCTCGCCAAAACCTACCGCGATGATTATATGGATGAACTGGCCGCGCAATACCCCGACTATGAATGGACAAAAAACAAAGGCTATCCCACCCGTGCCCACCGGGAAGCCATCCGCCGTGTGGGCATCACCCCTTTCCACCGGAAAACATTCACCCTTTTGCCCGAACAACTGACACTGGAGTTTTGAATTTATGACCGTCCCTATCAGAATCCGAATCGGCAGAACTATTTTGTCTTTTTCGAGGGAGTATTTGTTTGTTGATAACCGTCAACACATTTGTTGACAATTGTCAACAAATAACTACTCCCGGCAATAGGTTGATTTACTGCTTCTTATACTTGTTGAAAAAACAGGGAAAAAATCGCCTCTTTTTCGGTGCGTCATTTTATTTTGTAAATTGCTGCGCAAACTATAAATCTATTATCCATGTGTACTCCGAAATTTTATGTATTCCTGTTTGTGAGTGTCTTGTTGTTCGCGTGTAATCCTGCGCCTCAGCCGTTGCAGATGACTTTTTCTTCTGCGGAAGAGGTGTCGACGTATTCCTGGACGTTGGAGGAGTTGGCGGCGGATTTGCCCGACGACTGGTCTGCGTACAACTACCTGATCCTGGAGATGAAAGCGTCTTCGCCCCAGCGTTTCCAGACCGGCCCGATCACGCCTGAAGGGTGGGTGATGAAGAATATCCAACCTTTCCCGGGCGCCTGGCTGCGTTTCTGTATCCCGCTGGATTTCTACCGCGAACTGCCTGCTTCAGCGGTCGATATGGCGGCTACCTATAATAAGGCCCGCGATCTGGGGCAGATCAATATCCATAACGATGACCTGAATGCGTTGCGTCAGGTGACGGGGCTTGGCTTCCGCATGCATGCGCCGATCAATAATCCGACGTTGGAGATCCGTTCGGTTGCCCTGGCGATGGAGAGTCCGGGTGATACCTTGTTGCAAGAGGGATTCCTGGTGGATCGTTTCGGGCAGTGGGCCACCAAAGACTGGCCGGGGAAGGTCAAGACGATGGATGAATTACAAAAAGCCTGGGGAAAGGAAGACCAGGAATTGGCTCCGCTGTCGGACGACTTCTCCCGGTATGGCGGCTATAAATCTCAGCCGCAGCGCAAGGCGACCGGCTTTTTCCGGACGGAGAAGATCGACGATCGCTGGTGGTTTGTCGACCCCGAAGGTTATCTGTTTCTTTCCGTTGGCGTGGATTGCATGAATGCGTCGGTCAGTACCCGCATCAAAGGGCGCGAATATATCTATGAATACCTGAAAGAGGGTGCCGAACGTGCCGATTTTTATCGCTGGAATATCGAACAGCGGTATGGCGCCGACCGGGTATCGACCGCCTGGGTTGATAAAGCCGTCGAACGCATGCACGCCTGGGGATTGAATACGGTGGCCAACTGGTCGTCGCGCGATATGATCCGTTCCGACCGGATGCCTTTCGTGCTCTCGCTGCCCGGCCTGCGTTTGGAACGGGGCATTATGGGATTGCCTGATATTTATGACCCGGCTTATGCCGCGGCAATCGACGAATCGATCGGCGCTATGGCGCGGGAGTATAAGGACAACCCTTGGCTGTTGGGTTATTTCGTGGGGAACGAACAGCCTTGGCCGGGACAGGAATCGATCCTGTGCGACCGGATTCTGGCTACCGATGATACGCCGATCAAAAAGGAACTGACGGCTTTCCTGCAAAAAGAGGGCGACTCGACAGACAATCGTCGCGCCTTTATCTATCACACCTTCGACCGGTTCCTGGCGCTTGTCAATCAAACCTTGAAGAAACATGATCCGAACCACCTGAACCTGGGTATGCGCTTTGGCGGACATACGACCGACGAGCTCCTGGCGATCACCGGCAAACACTTCGATGTGTTCAGCTTCAACTGCTACGAGATGCAACCCTCGCTTGCTTTTATGCAGCGGATCGACCGGCAAACCGGCCTGCCGATCATCATTGGGGAATACCATTTCGGTGTGCCCGACCGGGGCATGGCAGCCGGTATTGTGCAGGTGGCCGACTACCGGGAGCGAGGCAATGCTTACCGTTTCTATAACGAGCAGGGTTATGCCCATCCGTCGTTGATCGGCGCCCACTGGTTTCAATGGATCGACCAGGCGAATACCGGCCGGATGGACGGCGAGAACTACAATATCGGATTATTGGACATCACCGACCGTCCTTATCCCGAGATGGTAGAGGCGATGCAGACCACGCACCGCCGTCTGTTCGACATCCACACCGGCGAGGTCTCTCCTTATAATACCCTGCCGCGCAAATCGAATTAATCAAGGAAATAGCCGGCAGCCTTTTCGAAAAAGCCGGCAGCCTTTTGGGAATAGCCGGCAGCCTTTTCGAAAAGGCTGCCGGCTTTTTATTGATAAATATGAACGTGATGAGCGGAACCGTTTTTTTGCAATTCATGAATAACAAGGCTCCATTTTGTGGAATAATGAAAAAATAGAGGTGTTAGGTATTGCGTATTAAATGATTTTGTGTTTTCTTTGTCGCGTAAACCCACTAAGTAGTAAAAACGCCAATAATAGAGAATAAGTATGAGAGTAATTGTTAACAGGCTAAGTATAGATGCTGTTATTATTCAAAAACAAGTAAAAATCTGAATTTTTTTACGGCAATTGTGAATAGAAGTATTCCAAAAGGGAATACCTTTGTTTGTGATAGCAAACTAAATTAGCGAAGTTAAATCAGCCATAGTGTCGGAATATTTTTAAAGTATATCCGTAATATTACTCTAAAGAGATAATCGTTTTACAATTAAAACAAAGTCAAATCACTAAGATTTAAGGTTATGGAATTATTGTATGCCCATGAACATCTTATTTGCGAAAATTATGAGCGAGGAAGTAATCCTTTATTTGAGAGTTTCCACTTAAAAAAGGGGAGTGTATTCGAGAAATATATTGAAGAAGCAGAAATTCTTTTTGTCATGCAAGGGGCTATGCAAGCTTTCTTCAATACGACTGAAAATTTTTATCCGGAAGACCATGTTGTGTTATTGCCTCCGGCAAGTAATCTGAAAATAGTGGCGGTGGAATCCCTGCATCTGGTAATTCTGAGAATAAAATCTTCGATCCATTTATGCAATATACAGCCCCTGGGCAAGCTTTTTTCCGAAAATGGCAAGAAAGAAAGCGCTTCAGGTACTCTTGCAATTAATGAGAGAATGAAGGACTTTTTGACCTTACTTTCTCAATGTCTTGAGGATGGATTGCGGTGTAAATGTTTCATAGAATTGAAAACGAAGGAGGTGTTTTATTATTTTCGTGCTTATTATCAGAAAGAATTGTTGGTTGCTTTTTTCTCTCCATTACTGAATAAGAATTACACTTTTACTGTGTTCGTTTTGCAGAATTATAGGAAGGTAAAAACGGTTCAGCAATTCGCCGATCTTTACGGATCTAGTCTTTCAAGCTTTGAAAAACAATTCAAATCGATTTTCAGGATGTCGACGTATCAGTGGATGACGGAGCAAAAATCGAAAGCAATATATAATGATCTTATTTATACTAATCAAACTTTAACTGAATTGACAGATGAATATGATTTTTCATCTCTTTCTCAATTTTGTGATTTCTGTAAACGGGTATTTGGCATTTCTCCGGGGAAAATACGAAGCGGGCAGAAGTGTCTTAATAATTTTCCGGGAATGATGAATAAATAGAATACTTTAGTGAATAAGTACTGTGTGAATAGTCTTTAAATTTGTCTTAAAATAAACAACAAGTAAAAAGGACGAAAAAGTGGTGCGATATTAGCCCTATTTTATTATATAGACTATTGTTAAATAAATACAGTATTTGATGAAGAAGTTATTAACTGTTTTTTGTATATTATTGAGTACTACATCGTTGTTTGGTCAGAGTGTTGCATTGAAGAATAATCTCTTGTACGATGCGACGTTGACCCCCAATTTGGGACTGGAGATCGGGTTGTCCAAACAATCCACACTCAATATTTCCGGTGGTTATAACCCGTTTAATCTGGGTGATTACAAGCGGTTTAAACATTGGTTGGTACAGCCGGAGTATCGCTATTGGTTTTGCGAGAAGTTTAATGGCACGTTTGTGGGTTTGCATCTGCATGGAGGTGAGTTCAGTGTGGCGGATTTGAAGTTGCCGTTTGGCTTTATGTCTCAGTTGCAGGATCATAAGTACGAAGGGTTCTTCTATGGGGGGGGTGTCAATTTCGGCCATCAATGGATACTGAGTAAACATTGGAGCATAGAAGCCGTTATCGGAGCCGGATATGCCCGGATTGATGCCGACAAGTACAAATGCGCTGTTTGTGGAGAGAAGATAAAATCAAAGAAATACAATTATTTCGGCCCGACTCAGGCGGCCATCTCCATTATTTATATCATTCGGTAAACTTTTAAAAATACTACGCTCTATGAACAAGCTCTACTTATATAGAAGCCTATCCGTATTCTTTTCCCTTTTTTGCCTCTTTTCCGTAGCAAAAAGCCAGAATAGCTATTCCGGGGAAATCCAATATAAAGATATTCAGTCATTCCGGCAAGGCGAAAAATTGATGATCCAGTTGTATATGGATATCAGTTCGATCAATCTGCCGAAGCAGTTAATCATCTCTCAGGTTCCGGTGATCGTATCGACAGAACCCGCGCAGGAGTATGTTTTTGATCCGATCATCCTCACCGGTGCCGTGCGCAGTAAGGTTTACCAGCGTCAAAAGGAAGATTATCTGCCTCAAGGCAAGGACCCTCTACTATATGCGACCCGGAAAAATGGGGAGAAACAATTATATCCTGTGCTGTTGACAGCTCCTTACGCGGAGTGGATGCGAAATGCGAACCTCATTTTCCGGGAAGAGGTCAGTGGCTGTGCCCATTGTGACCTGGGCAAGAAAGAGATTGTCGTGGCCGATCCTATTTTAGCACCGGTACATACGCCCACTTATGCGTTGCAATATGTTATGCCTGAGGCCGAGCCGGTGAAACACCGGAGCGAGACCTATGCCGCGCATCTGAACTTCAAAGTTGGTAAATATGAGCTGCTTCGGGATTTTGAAAACAATGCCAATGTGTTGGCGCAGGTCGACCGGATTGTCTCTGAAATCAGAGAAGATGAGAATCTGGCGATTCAAGCTTTAGAGATTGTCGGTTATGCTTCGCCGGAAGGCAATTACAATGCGAACCTCGAATTATCCAAGAACCGGACGTACGCTTTTGTGAATTATCTGGTTCGTTTCCAGCAGCTCAGTGAATCGATGATGAAAACCAATTGGAAAGGCGAAGACTGGGAAGGACTGCGTAAAAGTGTGCTTGCCTCATCCTTGCCCGACAAAGAGGCGGTGATCAGCCTGATCGATCGGAATGAGGATATCAGTAAACGCAAGGAACAGCTCAAAGCGTTGAATGGAGGCAATACGTACCGCACTTTGCTGAATACCTATTACCCTCCTCTCCGCCGGATTGAATATACGTTCGCGTATGTTGCCCGGGCGTTCGATCTGGAGGAAGCGAAAGAAGTGATCAAGTCGAAGCCCCAGCACCTGAGCCTGAATGAAATGTTCCTGGTAGCCAATTCGTATGCCAAAGGCAGTGAAGACTTCAACCGTATATTTGATATCGCCGTCCGCCTCTTCCCCGAAGATCCGATTGCCAATCTGAATGCGGCAGTACAGGAAATCGAGATGGGCGCTTTAGACCGGGCAATCGAAAGGCTTCAGCAGATCGATTGCGCGGAAGCGAAGAACAACCTGGGAGTGGCTTATGCCCGGAAAGGCGATTACATACAAGCCGGTGCGTGCTTTAAAAGGGCGGCTGAACAAGGCAATGAAGTAGCCGCTTCCAACCGGCAGGAACTGGATAAGTTTTTAGAAAACAGATAAGGAACAGTGTTTTCAGTAATAAAGACAAAATGAAAAAGATAAATTATAACATAGTCGGCTATTTGTTTGTTGCTCTCTGCATACTCTTTAATGCCTGCACGGACAATAACCAGACGATCGACCCTCCGGTGATCGCCGAAGAGGGAGAGGGTTTTCTCTCGATCAACTTAACGACGGGTCAGTCTGCGGCAACGAAAGCGCCGGTCGAAGCGATCGATCCCTGGGAACACCGGGTGAATCAGGTTTGGATCCTGCTTTATAACGAAAAGAATACACTGGATTATAAATACGTGCTCGACGTGCAGAACTACACTGCCGGGCCTTCCGTGAAACTGGAGAAATTCACGAACGTGAGTGATGAAGTCATACGCACCGAGAATGCCGAGACCTTGCGGTTTCAGAGCATTGCCCAGAGTGTAAAGAGACAGCAGTATAAGATGGTCGTCTTGGCCAATCCGCCGGCGGCGATCTTTAATTCGCTGAACATTAGTAAAGATTCCGAATTGTCGCTTCTGACCACTGCCATCACGGGTTTGCAAGCCTCAGCGATCAATAAGTTCGGCGGATACGAAGGTGATGCGGATGCCCCTTTGTTCTTTATGAGCAATGCCAATGGCTTGGTGACCGTTCCGGTTACGAAGTTATATCCGACGAAAGATGAAGCGCATGCAAGCCCGGTTCAGGTGAATATCGACCGGCTGTTGGCGAAAGTATCCGTCAAGGAGCGCGAAGGGGGAGTGAACATTACCACCAAAGATGTGGTATTGGATAAAGACCGTCCGTTGCGCTGGTATACGGATGTGACGAATAAAAGTACTTACCTGATCCGTCAATTTGCTCCGCTGGCCGGTGGTACGGAGATGGAAACGGAAGAGAACAGTCCGAAAGACCGGGAAAATGTATATGCCCGGGATCCGAATTTCGTGTTGTCGGAGAACAATGCAAACGCTTTCAATACCTGGAATAAAAACGAAGAGGTGCCTTATGCCACCTGGATATCCGATAAAGCGGCGGATAAGAAGCTCCGGACATTCCAATATGTGATGGAGAATACGTTCGATAAAGAAACGCAAAAAGATGCCGACTGGACGAAGTTTGCGACCAGGGTCGTCTTGAAGGTGCATCTGATATACAAAAATCTGCTTCTGGATCCGAACGATATCGAAAATGAAGACGATCCGAACCGGAATTATTACTCCTGTCTATTGGACGACGGCGAAGGGAAAACACAATGGCGTGTCTTTACGCAGGAACAGGCTGCGCATTGGTTAGACCGCGGATTCCCTGCTGTGGAAAAGAAAGAGGAAGAGTCGGCAGAAGAGGAAGCCGCGCGGATAGAAGAAGAGAAGTGGTTGAATCTTTTGGAGGCAAAGATCAAAAAGATACAAGGTGAGTATGGAACAGTGGCAGGCGCGTTCAATTTTGCGAACACCCAACCGCCCGGAACCGTGGAAACGCTTTACCGCTCATACGATGGCGTGACCTATCATCCGCTGGGATTGAATTATTATAGTATCCCTATCCGGCATTTCGGAAAGGCGGAAAGCGGAAGTGATGCCCGGGAGAACTATGGGTATTACGGGGTGGTACGCAACAATATGTACACGGTGACGATCAATTCCATCACCGGTCCGGGCAACGGCATATACGATTGGGAGAACCGCTTTATATCCACAGATATATCCATCACCAAATGGTATAAGCGCACGCAGTCGGTCGATCTGGAATACGACTGATCAGAGAAAAAACAAGTAATAGTGAGTGAACAAATTATTTTTAAACAATTAACTATTTATTAATTAAAAATTCTACAGTATGAAAATGAAATGGAAAAACGCGTTATTGGCCCTATTTATCGGGGGAGTAACACTGACAGCATGTTCTGACAAAGGAGATGTGATCGATCCGGATATAACACCGGTGGAACAGGAAGGGGATGCTTTCTTCTCCTTTGATATGGGTATGGCAAACAAACTGCTGAAAACTAAGGCTACACTGGCTGGTGACAAGGCAGAGCAGGCCGTACGGGATGGTGTTATGGCTCTTTATGATCCGACGACCAAGGTGTGTAAATATGTGTTTGATCTTGAAGCTACAACCGACGGGAGTGCAGATTTTAGCGGGGCGAGTGTTATTTCGTCAACTGCCGATGTGTCTTCTTTCCGGACTGTGGCGCAACGGGTTGATAAACAGGCTTACCAATTACTGGTTGTCTTGAATCCTACGACTAACATGAAAGATGCCATTGCTAAAAACAAGTATTATGCAGAGTTTGAAGATGTAAAAGAAGAAGCGGCTGAAAACATGAAAGACGGTGTGGATCTTACTGATAATACCATTTACAAACATATCCCGATGACAAATGCTTCGGGACTTGTAGATGTAGCGGAAGACCAGTTACATCCGACAAAGGATGCTGCCGAAGCGGCTGGCAATGCACCGAAAGTGCAAGTCGATCGTATATTGACTAAGGTTTATTTTAAATTGGATGATGCAATGACTGTTGCTTATGGGGGTTCGTTTGTAAATGCTACCTGGCAATTGGATATCACCAATAAGAAAACGTATTGGGTAAGAAGACTTACTTATGTGGCTCCGGCAACTAATAGAAATGGTGACGGTATTACCAGCAATGCAGGTACAACTACTTGGGAACTTGAAAAAGATTACTCTTCGATTTTCCGGGAATATGTCTACGCCGAAGACCCCAACTGGGATAATGTAAGTTTAGACCGGAAAGAAACTACCGGAGACTTAAGTGGTGAATTCAAGTATTTGGCGCCTGGAACAACCTCAACCGGTTTCTTGCACGACTTAACTACCGACCAAGGTTTTGGAACCCGTGAATATGCATTGGAAAACACAATGGCTCCGGAAGAGCAATGGGAAGATGTAACGACCCGTGCTTTGGTTAGAGCTAATTTTGTGCCGAGCAACAAAGATATTGAAGCGGGTGATAGCTATTACTTCTATGGAGGTGCAGCATTTACTTATGGACAGCTTGAAGCGATGTATAACGGAACTATGCTCTGGCCGACGGCTCCGAGTGGGTTAAAAGAAGTGGTTACTAAAGCGGTTGGAGAAGGTTTCTTTGGTGGAACAGCAAATGCAATGACTGCCCGTTCGACTTCAGGAGAAACGAGCGACGGACAATTAGGATACTATCAAAACGGTATAAGCTATTACGCGGTGAAGATCCGTCACTTTGATGATGCTTTGTCTTCTAATGAACCGGAAGTTAATACCAATCCTGATTTTATGAACTTCGGCCGTTGGGGTGTTGTACGTAACAATATGTACCAACTGACACTGAAGAATGTCAATGGTCCTGGTAAACCGACTATCCCCGATCCGGAAGGTCCGGATGACAAAAAGCAATATTGGTTATCAGTAGATATCCAGGTATTGCCATGGGTAGTACGCACACAAGATATTGACTTATAATTAAGTAAACCTCTCTTCCCGGAATTCGTCCCCTTTGAATTCCGGGAAGATATAAACATACTGACAAACAAATAACAAGCTACTTATATATCTTTTTTAAAGATTCAAACTTTGCGATATGAATATCCGGAATAAAATAGGGCTATTGGCATTATGCGTGTGCCTGATAGGCGCGTTCACTGCCTGCAGTGACGACGATAATGACTTCTCATTATACGGCAATAAGAAAAGAGGAGATGTTTTTCTGTCGCTTCAGATGGAAACCGATCCGTCTTTATCCACACGGGCCACCGGTACGGATTACGGCACGAAGGAAGAAAAGGCCGTAGTTTCCGTTCATGCCTTATTTTATGAAGCGGCAGGGGAAAACAGCAAACTACTCTACAACTTCAACATTGAAGCCAAAACAAACGGAGAAGAAAATTTTAATGGAAATCATGTGCATAGTGGTAACCAGAGTCAATTTGTTTCTAAAGCGATCGACCTGAAGAAACAGGATTATCAACTGGTTGTACTGGTCAATGCATCCGACGCCCTTCTCTCTTCCATCGGCAAAGCGGAAGAAAACTTCCCGTCGGGTTACAACACCTTGAAAGACTTGCAGACGGCTATAATCGGAACCTCGGCTGAAACATTTTATGACACAGACAAAAAAAGCTATTTCCTGATGAGCAATGCCGGAGGTATTATTTACGTACCACAATCGATGCTTAAGAACAGAGATAGCGAAGCCACAGCTGCTCCGGCCTATATCCCGGTCGAACGCATCGTGGCTAAAGTATCCGTGCACAAAGGATTTGCTAAAGACGAAGTGGAGTTTGGCGGAAAGATCGGAAATGTGAGCTGGGATGTGGATGTGACCAACAAACAAACGTATCTGATGCGTCAGGCCGATTATCTGATTACCGGTGTGCAGGAAAGCGGTTTCCATAACCCGCGTAATGAAGTCTACGCCAAAGACCCTAACTTTGATACGAACGAGATATTCCTAACCGATGAAACCAAGAAAAAAGAACATTTCACCCTTCTGGGATTGAACCAGACTGATCGTTACCTGGATTGGAATCCGACCACGGCGACAACCACATATTATCGCTATGTCTTGGAAAATACGATGGCGAAAGCGGATCAGAACAAAGACAAAACGGATCCGAAAACCTATACGACCCAAATCCTACTGAAGGTGCAGATCACCGAACCCAAAGGACTGAAAGACATTCATTCGTACTATTCTTTTGAAGACAAAACCGAACCTGAGGGCAAACAATGGAAGGTATTCAGCCATGCCCAGGCGGTTGAATGGTATAATGGTACGTACCCATCCGACATGGCCGCCTTGAAGGCTGTATTGGAAAGTGCGCAGAAAATGGAGAACTCTCCTTTCAATTTCAATAAAGAAGGAAATGCAGAGCCTACCGAGTTCGTGACTACTTCCTTGAATAAGCTGACGTATCATAAAGACGGACTGAATGTCTACCGGATCCCAATCATGCATTTCGGCGTGGACGACCGGATTAAAGCGGAAGAAGATTACGGCTACTACGGAGTGGTCCGAAACAATATATATAAAATCGTGATCAAATCGATCAAAGGCCCCGGTGTCGACTCTTCCAACGAAGGCTATGTCTCTGCCGATATCACCATCAACCCCTGGTATGGCAGGGAGTGGGAGGAAGACCTGAAACCGGGCGAATAAAGTGAGCTTTCATAAATCAATATACAGCATATAAAACAATAAAATAAAAGGATGAACAGATTAAACAAATACCTATGTTATGGTTGTATAGGCCTGACTTTGTTCATGTCATCATGTATTCGTGACGGTCAGGATCCCTGTCCTCCGTCGGAGCCGAATGAGTATTATTCTTATATACGTTTCGTGTATGATTATAATATGGCCTTTGAAGACCTTTTCCACAAACAGGTTTCCAAAATTGATCTTTATCTGTTTGATGAAGATGGAGTTTATATTGAGAAACTGGCGGATGAAAGCCCTGCCGGCACCACCTTCCCCAAGGGGTATATCATGGGCTTGCCCGAGGCGTATAAAGCGGCTACTCAGTTTGTGGCGTTTCCCGGCATCCACAGCGATCACGGATATGCCACGCGTATGACTCCGGGCATCTCGACCATACGCGACCTGAAAGTGCAGTTGCATGAACGGGATAAAAATATCCTGGATACCTCGCTGAAACCTTTATGGCATGGTGCGATCACCCAGTATCACACGCGGGTAAACCGGGATGATACCACGACCATCTCTTTGACAAAGAATACGAATAGCCTGCGTATCGTGCTTCAGTCTACTGCCGATACGACAAAGTTCGATATCAATGAGTTCACGTTTAGCTTGGAGGCTGTCAACAACACGTATGATGCCTATAATATGCCGGGCAATGAGAAATGGAGTTATCAACCGTTCCTGAAAGAGAATAACGGGAAAAATACCGGTGGAGTGGTCGAGTTGCATACCTTGCGTCTGTTCGACGACCGGGAAAACCGATTGATCATCCGGCATTTCCCCACGCTGTCGACCGTGTTGAATATCAATCTGAATGATTATCTGGATGCCTTAAAGCTACAGGAATATAAGCGGCTTTCTCTCCAGGAGTATATGGACCGGGAGTGTGAGTATAAATTATTGATTTTTCTGACTCCGGGACCGGTAAATCCGGATCCGGATCCTAATCCCGACCCGGACCCTGACCCCGATCCCGATCCGGATCCGGACCCTGAAGTCAAGATGGGATGGATTGCGACCCAGATCAGTATCAACGAATGGGTGGTCAGAGATCAACCGAATGAATTCTAAGCCGGAGAGTTGTAGACAAATAATAGAAAAAGCAAAAGATGAAACACAAACTCATACATAGGGTGTCTCAACTATTGGAAAATGTTTGGATCCATGTCCTGATGTTAAGTCTCTTAACCTTGGGGGCATGTACCAATGACAGTATATTGACCACACCCGACCCCGTCATACCTGCGACGACGGATACGGCTTACCTCGCTTTGGCTATAGATTTCAAATCATATCTGATAACCAAAGGATATGAGGGCGAATCGTCTGCCGGTGAGTCGGAAGAAGACTATGTGAAGAAGGTCAGGCTGGTATTGTATGATGGGGAATTGGCTACATCCAAGGTGGTGAAAGCCTTTAGTTTCAATATTGAAACCGATAATAGCAGTAGCGGACAGGCCTGGAAGGATAATTCCGAGGATAAAAGAGACCTGGCCAATACCGTCGATCAAAAAGATAAGTGGCATTTTATTACCTATGCCCGTAAGGTTCCTTTGATGGATTATAAGATGTTGGTTATCGTGAACCCGAACGACTATCTGGAGCAGCATACGCGGGAGGGGGATACGTATAATCAGGTGAGTGCGGCTCATAAATTGGAAGAAGGAGAGGGTAAGTCGGTCAATGTCAGTGGCCTGGCAAAAGCAAACTACTTCCTGATGACCAGTGGCCCGGGATTGATCGATGTCCCGGCAGACGAACTGTCGGCAACTGTCCGTGCAGCGCATAATTCTCCGTTTAGAGCAACCGTCGGACGGGTGGTCGGCAAGGTAACCCTTGCACCTCCTGTGGGGGAAACGACGATCCCAACAGCCACTAGCGGTGCGGAAGTTAGCAATGTGAGATGGGAGCTGGATATCACCAACCGGTATACCTTCTGGATTAAACGGTTCAGTAGTACTGACCGGGAGAATGAATATGGCGAAGATCCGAACTATACCGGTTTTAAGAAGACCAATAATTTCGTGCTTGAAGATAATTTCATTTATGTGATAAACTCAGGCGGCCTGATGCCTGTATTGAATAACGCGCTCAACGGCTCCGAGTATTGCCTGGAGAACACAATGGATCTTACGGATCAGACCGAAAAGAATGTGATCACGCGCGCGTTGATCAGTTGTACGTATAAACCGGCCAATGTGGAAACTGCCGGAGAGGGCTTTTATGTTTACGACAACTCTACCTTTAGCTTCCGGGAGATGAATGAGTTTGCGAAAAAAGCAGAGAATACCCCTGCCGGTTCGCGCCCGGCTCTGAGCGAAGCCATCCTTCGGGCGAAGAGTTCCGGCTATACATTCATTGGCGGGAGACCTTATCATAATGATGAATTGTGTAATGAATCTTTTTCCGGTGTGGCGGGGATCACCTACTATCATAATGGGATCAATTATTATGCTGTCAAGATCTTACACTTAGGCGATTCCGACGATGCAGCTCTCGTCCATGGGCATTATGGCGTTTTGCGTAATACCCACTATACGATCCATATCAATAAGATAGAAGGACCGGGTAGTCCATATATCTTCCCGCACCTCACAATGGTCAGGTCAGGTTTCCCGGAGGAGGATATGCCCGATTTATATAAGAACATTGAAACAGGTATAAATATCCGGTAACCGGCGATTGATCTTCTAATTGTAAAAAAAACAGGCAAGATGAGATTCAAGAATATATTAAATATAATAGGTATTGTAGTGGCCTTGGGCTTATGGGGTACTTCTTGTGTGGAAGAATCCGGTGTGGAAGGGAGTGGTCAGCCGGCTCCGGAAGGGGAGGCTTACCTTTCCCTGAAGGTGAAGACCGGTGATCTCTCCGCTTTTACCCGGGGAGAAGAGGTATTGGGTAGTGCGGATGAACTGGCCGTTCATAGTGTCCGGGTGGTCTTGTACGATGGCAATGAAAATTCAGCGACAAAATGTAAGGTTGAATATGTGTTTGAATATAATCTGGAGACACCCGAAGGCTGGACGGACACGAGCGATCCCACCCTCTGGATTGATGAGAAGGAGGATGCCGATGAGGTCGATCCCAAAGGCCTCTTTATTATCCCTTCCGGCAATCATCTGTCGCCGGAATACCGGGAGGGGTATGAGTTTGCCACTTTTGCCCAGCGGGTGAAAGACAAACCTTATAAGATGCTGGTGATCCTGAACGGGCAGGATAAAGATAACTCGTTCGAGTCGGCCGTGTATAAAGCGACCAACAAAGGAAACTTCCTGTATAACTTCACGACTGCTGTTGCTGCGACCATTGATCCGCAGACCGGAGTGTTGATAGATGGCAAAGGTATCCTGATGACCAATCACCAGGGTTTGGTGGAAGTGACAAAAGATCAGCTTACCCGGACGGCAACCGAGTCGCATAAGGCTCCGATCGCGGTCAGTGTCGACCGGTTGGTGGCGAAGGTCACCGTTAAACATGCGGATGGTTTTCAGTTTCCTCCGGGCATCGATGAAAATTCGGTCACCTGGGGACTGGATATCACCAATAACTTTACGCACTGGATGAGAAAAGAGACGACCGGCGAGAGCTACGATCCCACGATGGAAACGCTCTATGCCCAGGATCCGAATTACGGTATGTTTACTGAAGACAAAGACAAGGCCGATCATTTCAACAGCCTCTTTGTGAACGATAAGGGTGCTCTGCACCTTCCCTCGGCCCATGTCGGTCATTCGCTTGGTGAGTATAAATATGTACTTGAAAATACAATCGACGCGAAAGGAGAGAGTCTATCCGAATATGCCGATCAGATCACCCGCCTGATTGTCGGTTATAAATATAAACCGATGGGTTATAATGGTACGGAGAATTATTATATCTATCAGAATACCGTGATCAGTCAGGAAGAACTGAACAGAATCCTGACCGATCCTACGTTTACTCTGCCGGGCCTGACCAATTTCAAAGAGACGTTAGCACTGATCGAAGAAGAAGGTAAATACAAGCTGGACGGAAAAGGAACGGATTATTTTGAAACCTACGGACTGCGTTATTGCCCGCAGGGACAACTCTATTATATTATCCCCATCCAGCATTTCGGCGGTTCGGGAACCGCCTTGGGCTGTTATGGCGTGGTGCGGAATAATATTTATGAGATCACCATCAACAAACTGACGCCTCCGGAAGTGGCCGGCCCGCATTTGTCGGCTGATATCCATATCCAACCCTGGGCGCAACGTAGCCAGGGCAATACGATCGGCAGCACGGATATCTATGAGGTGAAATGGCATCCGGTGAAGGTGTACCATTGGTTCATACGCGACTATTCCAATTTGTATCAGCAATGGATCAGTCGGAAAATATCCGGACGCAATGATGAATATGAAATCATCATGGTAAAAGAAGGCCGGAAAGTACAGGAAACGATGATCAACAGGCAGGCTGATTTCAACGCTGACTTGCCCAATCATTCCCAATTGTTGTTTATCTACAGCGTTCCGGCATTGGATTATACGGTCACGGGAGACCCGGAAAAAGATGTGCTGCATGCGTTTTACATCGAAGGATATGTCACCGGTTTTCTCAATGTTCCTGTTAACGTCTGTTTCACAAAAGCGGATGGTACCATTCTGCGCATAGAAGGAAGACATCCGAGTGATGGGACTGCACATTACGCAAATCCATATACATACCATATGACTTATCTGCGTGTTCCGACAGATGAGACCAAAGGATATGCCTTTGTCAAGCAATTGGTAAGCAAATATGAGATCTCCATCTTTGACGAATACAATAGAGAGTATGTGGTTACCTCCAATGAGATTTGCAATTACTATTACAAAATACCCATAACAAGCAGCACGCATGTGGAATGGGATCCTAACCATCCGGCATCCGGGGAACCCGCCTTTGTCGCGTCGGGAAGTGGAGGCAATATAAGCGGGAATGGGAATTTAGGCGTAGCCCTTATATGTGTACCTAAATAATAATATGAAAACAAAATGAAGAAAGCGAATTTATTCTTATGCTTACTCACGCTCCTGATACTGGGGGCTTGTGAGAGTCAAAATGAAAGAACTCAAATGGAAGAGTTGACCGGAAAAGCCGGGCAGATCAACGTCTTTCCACTCGATCCGCAAACGCGGGCAAGTAATTATACGCCTTACTGGGCGGTAGGGGAAAAGGTCGGCTTGTATGTCCGGACAGCCAATACGCTGGATGGCCCTATCCCCCTGACCATCTCCAGGATTAACGGAGGCATACAATTTGTCGAAGCGCTCCCTTTTGTCGACAAGTCATCGAAGCATACCTTTTATGCTTACCATCCGTATGAAATCAATACATCGACCAACCCGGAAAGGGTGAAGGTCGCACCCATTGGTGCCCTGCAGGTGCAGAAAGGGAATGATTCGGAAGAGCATGTTAATCCCTATAAGTTTAATGTTGCCGCGCCGGCGTCGATTTACCCGGATGAGAACTTGAACCTCTATTTCACCTCTACCTGTAGCTTCTTCCGGTTCCAGATCCATTCGAATGTAAATGGACTGGTGGTGAACAGTATTAAGGTGGAAGCGCCAACCGGCAAGTTGATCAACTTTACGGATGCGAAGATCAATCTGACCTTGCCGGAAAGCGATCCGAATTTCGCACGGTATTTCGACCTGGTTGGCGGATCTTCGGCTACGACGTTACGAATAGAAGAGGGCGGACTGCCTGTTCCGAACGCCACATCAGACTATGCATTCGGACATCTGGCGTTCAATCCGGTGAACTGCTCGGGACAAACCCTGAAGATCACCGTAAGCACGGAAGATGGGCAGGTGTTTACTTTCGAGAAAAGCGGCTTGAACTACATCCATGGCCAGCATTATGCCCTTACGCTTTATATTGAAGTGAATACCCCCAAACCTCAGCCGAAGAATATCCGGGTGTTGAGCCTGGATGATAACTACCTGTGTTATGGCTATAGCACGGCCGGCAGCCTGGGGAATTACGATAATACTAAAGTATGGAACAGCTTCTTCGGTGCGATGGAACTGCGCGGCAGAGATATGCGCCGCTTGCTTCAGCAACATTTCGGACCGGGAAAGACCGTCGAAACGGGAGTGATCACATTTGAAACGACCGATGTGCATGACAAACTGAACAAGTTGACGGATAGTTACCTGGAAACTTTCGATATCATCTTCCTCAATGAAAGAAGCCGTCCGACCGCACAAACGGCTCAGCGCGTCATGAACTGGCTGAACCGTTCGCAAAACCGGGTGTTGATCCTTTCGTACGACTGGAAAGATCCGACAATCACGCCGACCATGGCGCAAAATACGCTCTTGGGAAAGACTTCGACCAATTACCTGATGTTCCGCGATCAGGTTCGCGGAGTCACACCGCATTGGTATAATGTGAAGAAAGGGGGCAGCGCTAACGTTTCGATTGGCAACTGGGGGACTTATCGCACCGGCATGCTGGTTCCGTTCGAATTGAACGAGCGTACGAGCTATTTCTGGAAAGACGGTCCTTTCAAAACGAACCTGACGGCCAACTCCGATATCCGCCACTGGATCGAAAATGAATTATGGGGCGCAGCCGTTGTGACCGATCCCAATGTGATTCAGCTGATCACCTACCGCGATGCGCGGAAAGACCAGAATAAAAACACGATGCATGCCAACGGAGGCGGTGATGGCGGCATGATCCTGGGTGTCGATCCGGTGAAACGTATTGTCTATATGGGTGATACCGAAGTGTTCTCGGCATATAACGTGCCCTCTTACGCCACGGATGCCCGGCTGACGGAGGCGTATAAGAATCCGAACGAAATCAACAATTATACCAAGATCGTCGGTAACCTTTGGGCCTGGATGATCAATGAGGTAGTACAAAAGAATTGAAGTCTCAGTTTTAGAAATAAATTTTGAAAATACAGTTGATAAAAGATTTAGCAAAGCCTTATTTCCAAAACTCCACTTCCTCCCGGTTTCGGGAGGAGTGGAGTTTTTTCATTTGATACCTTACCACATAAAACTTTTCACCCCGGTCTTCACCTTTCACCCATTCGCCAGATCCCTGTATTGATCAGCCTTTCAGGTGAAAGGTAGCGGGCTACTTTAAAAAACGACAGACCTTCCCGGAAAAGGCCGGCAGCCTTTTAGAAAACTCCGGCAGCCTTTTGGAAAACCCTGCCGGCCTTTTGGAAAACTCCGGCGGCCTTTTTCGGGAAGCCGCCAGCTTTGATACACCTGTCTCGGCGAGTCAGTCGGATTTCCGGGATGATCCCGGTTTGTCTCCCCAAGCCTTCACCCAAAACGCTGATCAATACAGGGATCTGGCAACCGGGTGAAAGGTGAAAGGGGGGGACGAAACTTTTATGTGTGGCTCTGTCCAAAATAAACATCGCACTTTGGTCGCCCAAAGCGCAATGTTTTTTTCACCAAAGCGCAATGTTTTTCCGCCCAAAGTGCAATGTTTTGGAAAAGGGGGTTCTGGCGGGATTGAATAAACCTGTTCGGGGCCAACAACCGGCAGGCTGACCGTGCCCTTTATTGTTCTTTGGTCTTGAAGGCTAAGGCGTAAAGACGCATTTGCTTGACCATGGAGACCAGGCCGTTGGAGCGGGTGGGGGACAGATGCTCTTTCAGACCGATCCGATCGATAAAGTAAAGTTCGGCATCGAGGATCTCCTGGGGGGTATGGCCAGATAATACATGGATCAGGAGGGATACAATGCCTTTGACGATCACGGCGTCGCTCTCGCCCTCAAACCAGATCTGCCCCTCCCGGTATTCCGCGTGCAGCCAGACCCGGCTTTGGCAACCTTCGATCAGGTTGCTCTCGGTTTTGTATTTGTCGTCCAATACCGGCAGGGCATTACCCAGGTCGATCAGTAGGGCGTATTTGTCCATCCAGTCCTCAAATTCGGAGAACTCTTCGATGATTCGGTCTTGTGTTTCGTTTATTGTCATGGGTGTTTGTTTTATCTGTTATAAATCATTTCCAATACGGTCTGTCCGGCGGCTTTGAGGGTGGCGGGCTCGATATTGTCCATCGTGTCGTTCAGTGTATGCCAGTGGTCGCCGAAACCGTTGCGGCTCTCCGTACTGGTGTAGATGATATCGACGCAGGGGATGTTACGTCCCTGCTTCACGTAGATGTGATCGTCGACATAGGATCCACCGGTGGCCTGGATAAAGAAGCGGCCATACCCCATCTCGCGGGCTTTGTTCCATATCTTTTCCACCATAGGGGCGGCATACTGCATCGAATATCCTTCTTTGTAGAAGGTGGCCTCTTTGTGGCCGACCATATCCAAGAGGATACCATATTCTGCCCGGTAGTTCTTCACGTGTGGGTTCTTTGCCCAGAACTGGGAGCCGAGGCACCAGGTGTCTGGTTTGGCTGTTCGGGCAAAGGCCGGTTCGCCATAGTCTTCCGCATCGAAGAAGATGATATCGATACCGATACCCGGATCGTTCTGGTTGATCTGGCGGGCGATCTCCAACAGGGCGCCCACGCCGCTGGCTCCGTCGTCGGCTCCGTCGATCGGCGTATGGTGCTTCGTCGCGTCCGTTTCCTGATCGGCATAAGGACGGGTATCCCAGTGCGCAAACAATAGGATGCGTTTGGGATTCTCCGGGTTATAGGCACCGATGATATTGCGCGATTCTAGGCGGTCACCGTTATAGGCGGTCAGGGTCGTTTCCTGCACGTAGAGCTGGGCGCCGAAGCGGGTGAGCTCGGCGATCAGGTAGTCGCCACAGGCTTTGTGAGCTGTGGTATTAGGCACCCGCGGACCGAAATCCACTTGCCGGGCGACGAAGTGATACGCACTGTCGGCATTGAATTCAGGTGTTGCGGTTGAGGAGATTACCGGCTGGGCAGGTGTTGTGGATTTCGCTTCTTCTTTATTTCCTTTCCCACCACAGGAAAGGAGGCAGAAAGCCAGTATGACGGACAGAATGGTCATGGGGTGCATAGACTGATTACGAATTACGAATTAAAAATTAGGATACAAAGATAAAGAATTTTTACCGGACGGCGGCAGTTCTTTATTTGAGCGGTAGATATCGGCTTTGTCGATCAGGAAACGGAAGATGCGCAACATGGTCGTATCTCCTCCGGCAACATGTCCTTCGGGATGCCATTGCACGCCGAGAATGGGGCGGTCGGGCCAGGCTTCGATCGCTTCGATCACACTGTCGCGTGAGTAGGCGGCGACGCGGAAGCCGGGAGCCAGCTCTTTCACGGCCTGGTGGTGGAAGGAATTTACGGCGTACGACGATTGACCCAGGATCGCGGACAGTTGGGTCTGAGGTTGTATATCAATGGTATGGGCGCCAAAGGTCTTGGGCATCTGTTGCACGTGTTTGACCGGTTTGTTCGGGTGCTGCGAAGGGAGATCCTGGTAGAGGGTGCCGCCGAAAGCGACATTGATCAGTTGCTCTCCCCGGCAGATGCCCAGGATAGGGATATTCCGGTCGGACGCCAGCTTGATCAACATCAGGTCATAGGTATCCCGCACGGGATCGACTGCCTGCAATTGCTGCACCGGCTCTTCGTTGTACCACAAAGGATTCACATCTTCTCCGCCGGTCATCACCAGCCCGTCCAATGTCGATAAGATTTGCCGTAACGCGGCTTCGTCTTCGATCACCGGGATGATCACAGGCGCCCCACCGGCTTTCACTACCGCCTGTACGTAAGCGCCGCCGATAGTCGAACCGCCCGATTGCTGCGTGGCGGAGATGCCGATCAGGGGCGGGCGCTGGTTGCGCAGGTTTGCCTCGCAGGAATCCATCCGTGCGTGGAACGTTTGTAACTTCGTTTGTTGAGAGCGTATGCCCGGCGCTTGCAAGAGCAGCAAAAAGAGAAAAATGCCGGCTGTAGATAGGGAATTTTTCATGCGAAATAGTATTTAGTGTTTACTGTGTCGTTGTCAGCAGCATCCCTGTACGGCACGCATCACCCGCATCAGGTTACCGCCCCAGATCTTTCGGATATCGTCTTCCGAATAGCCTTCGTCGAGTAGGCGAACGGTGATGTTTATCAGTTCGTTGGCAGCGGAGCAACCGATCAGTTCACCTCCTCCGTCGAAGTCGGAACCAATACCGACATGGTCGATGCCGACCCGATCGACGATATGATTGATATGGCGGATGGCATCACTCAGCGATGCCTTTGTTTCTTCTTTATTGATAAATCCTTTGTAGAGGCAGACTTGCACGACGCCATCCTTTTCGGCCAACAGTTTGATCTGCTCGTCGGTCAGGTTTCGCCGGTGATCGCAGAGCGCGCGGGCGGAAGAGTGGGAGGCGATGATCGGCATTTGGCTTACCTCCAACACATCGAAGAAGGTTTTCTCCGCGGCATGCGACACATCGATCATCAGGCCCAAGCGGTTCATCTCTTTCACCACTTCCCGTCCGAAAGGACTCAAGCCGTTCCATTGGGGCGTGCCTGCCGCCGAGTCGCAAATGGCATTATGTCCGTTATGGCAGAGGGTCATATATACGATGCCCATTTCTTTGAACCGGCTCAACCGGGAAAGGTCGGTGCCGATGGCGTATCCGTTTTCGACGCCCAGCATAATCGCTTTTTTCTTCTCCTGCTTCAGGCGAAGCAGGTCGTCGACACTACGGGCAATGCCCATGCGCGCCGGGTAGAGTTCTTCCTGGCGAATGACTTGCGAGAGGCGCTCGGCCGCGTAGTCGTAAGCCGCCTGATGTGCCGTGTCGGTCAGTTCGCCCTGCGGGATATAGGCGACCATGCAGGCGGCGTCCAGCCGTCCTTCTTCCATCAAGGGGAGATTGACTTTGCCTGGGATGTCGATCAATGTTTGTGTTTGGTACTGCTCGGGCTCGACAACTGCCAGGTCTACCTGAGCAATGCCTTTGATGCCCAGATCGATTGTTCCGGGAAAGAGCATGGGGGTGTCGGTATGCGAGTCGATCGTGAGTATCCGTTCATGCATCTCTTTGGCTTTGCGGAATTGCAAGGCCCTTGCCGTCTGGTATTGAAACAGGAGTTGCATCGTGCGATCACCTTCGGGCGCCATGGCTTCGGGATGCCACTGCACACTGAAAATATCTTTCTCCGGATGTTCCATCGCTTCGTTGATCCCGTCGGGGGCTGTCGCCGTAGCGATAAACTCCGGTGCCGGTTCTTTGATGGCCTGGTGGTGGAACGAGTTGACGTAAACTGTTTCCTCTTTCAATAAGGCGCGCAGGCGGGAAGGAATAGCTTCGATCCGCACGGTATGGGAAGGTAATTCCCGCGTTTGCGTCTGGCTGTGTTTCAGTAGTGGACGGTCGTTCTGCACATGGATGTCCTGATACATGCCTCCGCCGAACGCCACATTCAAGAGTTGGTGCCCGCGGCAAATGCCCATGATAGGAATCTGCCGGTGCATGGCCAGGCGAAGGAGGATCAGGTCGTATTCATCGCGCAAGGTATCGACATCCTGCAGTTGCGGGATGGGTTCTTCCGAAAGATAAAGCGGATTGATATCGCCTCCGCCGCTGAGGATCAGACCGTCGAGGTCGTCGACAAGAACCGACAGGGCTTTGATATCCGTAATGACCGGGAGAAGCACCGGCGCTCCGCCGGCCTCGACCACCGAGCGCACATACGTCTCGGCGATACAAGAAAGTCCGTCTTTCCGGTTAGCGGATAAGCCTATGCGGGGAGGTTGACAGCTTTCTGCAGCCGGTATGTAATGATCAACCTCCCTGTACAGGTCCTCTAAACTCGGACGACGGACTTGGGTGTTCATATATGCTTTTGTTTAAGCGTCGATATTCGCGTATGTCGCGTTCTCTTCGATAAACTCACGGCGCGGCGCTACCTCTTCACCCATCAACATGGAGAAGATATTGTCCGCGTCGATCGCGTTCTCGATGGTGATCTGCTTCAGTGTCCGGTTTTCCGGGTTCATCGTCGTATCCCACAACTGATGGTCGTTCATCTCTCCCAAACCTTTGTAGCGCTGGGTGTGTACCTGGCTCTCGTTTCCGTCGGCATAGCGGTCGATGAACAGCTGACGTTGTTGTTCGGTCCAGCAATACTCTTCGTTTTTCCCTTTCTTGCAAAGGTACAAAGGAGGGGTTGCCAGATAGACATAACCGTTATCGATCAACGCGCGCATCTTGCGGAAGAAGAACGTAAGGATCAAGGTGGCAATGTGGCTTCCGTCCACATCGGCATCGGTCATGATGATTACTTTATGATAACGCAGCTTCTCGAGATTCAAAGCTTTCGGATCTTCTTCCGTGCCGATGGTCACACCCATCGCGCGGTAGATATTCTGGATCTCATCGCTGTCGAAGACTTTGTGTTCCATTGCTTTCTCTACGTTCAGGATCTTACCGCGCAATGGGAGGATCGCCTGAAACATACGGTCGCGCCCTTGTTTGGCCGTACCGCCTGCCGAGTCCCCTTCGACGAGGAAGAGTTCGCATTCGGCGGCATCACGCGAGGAACAGTCGGCCAGCTTACCTGGCAGTCCGCCACCGGAAAGCGGCGATTTGCGTTGTACCAACTCACGAGCTTTACGGGCAGCCTGGCGTGCCTGTGCGGCAAGGATCACTTTGTCGACAATAATCTTCGCTTCTTTCGGATGCTCTTCGAGGAAATAACCCAGAGCTTCACCGATCGCCTGGTCGACAGCACCGGTCACCTCGCTATTCCCCAATTTGGTCTTGGTCTGTCCTTCGAACTGAGGTTCTGCCACTTTGATAGAGATCACGGCAGTCAACCCCTCGCGGAAGTCATCACCTTGGATTTCCACCTTTGCTTTTTCCAGCAATTTGGAATCTTCGGCATATTTCTTCAATGTACGGGTCAACCCGCGGCGGAAACCGGCCAGGTGTGTACCCCCTTCAATGGTGTTGATATCGTTGACATACGAAAAGACATTCTCGTTGTAAGAGGTATTGTAAGTCATCGCCACCTCAACGGGTATTCCCTGTTTCTCGGTTACGATATGGATAATATCCGGCACCAGCCCTTCTTTGGAACGGTCGATATAACGGACAAACTCCTTCAATCCTTCTTCCGAGCGGAATATTTCAGCTTTAGGGTTACCCTCCGGATTTACTTCCCGCTTGTCGGTCAGCCGCAGCGTAATTCCGGCGTTCAGGAATGCCAGCTCACGCAAACGATTGGCCAGGATCTCATATTTGTATTCCAATACGGTAAAGATCGAAGCGTCCGGTTTGAACGTAATCGTCGTACCCGTTGTGTCGGATTCTCCCACTACCCGTATGTCATTCAACGCTTTCCCGCAAGAGAATTCCTGCATGTAGATCTTACCGTCGCGGCGAACTTCCGCTTTCAGGTAAGTCGATAACGCGTTTACACAAGAGACACCTACCCCGTGCAAACCGCCGGAAACCTTATAGGAGTCTTTGTTGAACTTGCCACCGGCATGCAGTACGGTCAGTACGACCTCTAATGCCGATTTGCCTTCTTTCTCATGATAATCAACCGGGATCCCGCGGCCGTTATCTGTCACTTCTATTGAATTGTCTTCGTTGATCACGACATCGATATCCGTACAATAGCCGGCCAACGCTTCGTCAATAGAGTTGTCGACAACTTCGTAAACTAAATGATGGAGTCCTTTTTCACTGATGTCGCCAATATACATGGCGGGTCTTTTGCGCACTGCTTCTAACCCTTCGAGTACCTGAATACTGTCTGCTGAATAGTCATTATTCGACGTATTCTTCAATTCTTCACTCATGCGTTTTTTATCTTCGTTTAATCAATTAAATTTCTTGTCTTAAAAATCCAACAAATGTACTAAAAATAATCGAGATACTATAGCTTTTTTCTTAGCTTTGTGACGTATCCATTTGCGTTATTCTTAAATCCGATATGATATGAACAGACGAAATTTTCTGAAGAGTGGAGCCCTGACTATCGCTGGCTTTACGATTATCCCCCGACACGTACTGGGAGGTGTGCATTTTACCGCTCCGAGCGACCAGATCAACCTGGGCTTGATCGGTTGTGGCGCGCAAGGCCGTTGGACGCTGGGTCCTGAGTTTGCAAAACGTGCGAATCTGATTGCTGCTGCCGACTGTGAGTCGCGTCAGTTGCAGGCATTCCAGGAGATTGTGGACAAGGTGACGCAGGAGGCGAAAGGCCAGGCGTATAAAGGCTTCAAGCAGTATGCTGATTATCACGAATTACTGGCGCGTACCGATATCGATGGTGTTATTATCGCTACGCCCGACCATTGGCATGCGGTGCAAACCATCGAAGCCTGTCGCGCCGGCAAGGATGTGTATGTCGAAAAGCCGATGGCGCACAGTATCGCCGAAGGGCGCGCGATGGCGGATGCGGTGAAGAAGTACGACCGTGTCTTGCAGGTGGGTAATATGCAACGCTCCTGGCGTAACTTCCGTCATGCCTGTGAGTTGGTGCGCAATGGGTATATTGGTGAGATCAAAGAGATCAAAGTGTCTGTCGGGCCTCCCCCGATCGCTTACGACCTGGCTGCGCAGCCGGTGCCCAAGACGTTGAACTGGGAAATGTGGATCGGTCCGGCACCGATGAATCCCTATAATGAAGAGCTGGCGCCTCCGATGGAGAGGAAAGTATTTCCGAATTGGCGGAACTACAAAGAGTATGGCGGCGGAATGGTTTGCGACTGGGGAACCCATATGTTTGATATCGCGCAATGGGCGATGGGTATGGACGACTCCGGTCCGATCGAATTCACGCCACCCAACCCGCACGAGCGTAAGCCGCTGACGATGCATTATGCCAACGGCACAACAATGACGCACGAGCGGTTCCGGAAAGACGATGGCAATGCTGTTCGCTTTATCGGCGATAACGGAGTGATCGATATCAGCCGTAGCTTCCTCGATACGCTTCCGGCGAAGTTGCAAGACCATGTGATCGGTGAGAATGAGATCCGCTTGTATAAGAGTGACGATCATTATGCCGATTTCCTGCAGGCAATGAAATCGCGGAAGCAGCCGTTGAGCACGGTCGAGGTGGGCCATCGCACGGTTTCCCTCTGCCATATCATCAATCTCTGCTACGAATTCGACCGTCCGCTGAACTGGAATCCGGAAAAAGAAGAGTTCTTTATGGATGACGAGGCAAACAAACGCCGCTCCAATCCGATCCGTGCTCCTTACAGTATAGAAGTCTGATCTCCGGTTTGCCTTTCCAAAATGCTTTATTTGGGGGGGTGAATCGGCCAATCCAAAACTACCGGTAGTTTGCGAACAAACTACCGGTAGTTTGTCGACAAAATATTAGTAGTTTGCGCGCAAAGTACCGGTAGTTTGAAAAAAGGAACTGTGGTAGGTCCCCGTTCTTTGGAAAAGGCGAGTTGAGTCTGGTAGCCCATAGGGGAATCGAACCCCTCTTTCAAGAATGAAAATCTTGCGTCCTAACCGATAGACGAATGGGCCGTAAGGCGGTAAAAAAGCCGGGCTTATTGAGTCCGGCTGATACTTATAGTAAGTAATTACCTTTTCCTTCTTAGGCTAATTTGCTAATGTGCTTAGCTAATTTCGATTTCAGATTGCCTGCCTTGTTCTTGTGGATAATGCTTTTCTTTGCCAGTTTATCCAACATAGAACATACTTTCGGATACAATGCCTGAGCTTCGCTCTTATCCTCCAGCGCACGCAATTTGCGCATTGCATTACGAGCCGTTTTTGCATAATAGCGATTATGCAAACGTTTGGTGTTCGTCTGTCTGATTCTTTTCAGTGATGACTTGTGATTTGCCATGTTTTATCTAATTCTAATCTTTATTTCTCTTATTTCTAATTGTCAAACAACGTTCGCTTAGCGAAGCGTAAAGCAATTGTTAATTGTCAATTAGTCTGGTAGCCCATAGGGGAATCGAACCCCTCTTTCAAGAATGAAAATCTTGCGTCCTAACCGATAGACGAATGGGCCAACGTGTCAAAGTTCTCACTTTTAGCAATCTAAGGAATGCTTTTCCGAATTGCGACTGCAAAGATAGATCATCCGGGCAAACTACCAAAGGAATTCATAAGAAAAATAAATAAAATTTATCGTTTTAACTTCTCTTTAGAACCGATATCCTGCAGATGGATCTCCAATGCTTTGACGGAAATATTTATCTCCCAGGCACATACGCAGAGTGATGCGGCAAGCAGAAGCAGGGCGATGCCGAAGATCCAGGCCGCTACGATCTGGAGTGAAACGTAAATAAAGAACATGGAAAAGACACAAAGGATGAAACTTCCGATGCCCAGCATCTGCATCGAGCGAATCAGGTAAAGCCGTTTGCGCAGGTTGGCTATTTGCGCCGCGTCTCTGGGGTCGTTCGTCTGTTCGTGCTTCTCTTTCAGGGCGCGTACAAGGGCGGCGTACGAGACAAACCGGTTGGTATAAGCCAGCAGAATAAGGGAGATCGCAGCAAAAAGCAGGGAAGGAGTCGTCAAGTCTAACATAGGAATCACTATCTTTGTCTAACAATTAGGCAAAGGTAAAGAATTATGTTGAGTAAAACACGTGGGATTGTCCTTCATTCTATTCCGTACAACGATAAATATGCGATCGTTTATATGTATACGGAGGACTTTGGGCGCGTTTCTTATATGATCGGGCGCAACCGGGGCAAGAACAATAGGGTGTCGAAAGCGTTGTTTATGCCTCTTTCCCTTCTGGAGATGGAGGTCGACCATTTGCCGAAAAGGGATATCCAGCGCATCAAGGAGACTAAGGTTTGTTTCCCTTTGTCCGAGATCTGTTCGGATCCGGTGAAAAACATATTGGCGCTATTTGTAGCAGAAGTCCTTTACCGGGTGATCAAAGAGACGGAACCCGATCCCCGCCTGTTCAGCTACCTCTATCAATCGATCCATTTATTGGAAAATACCACGCAGGGAATCGCCAATTATCACTTGGTTTTTCTGATGGGACTATTACGCTACCTGGGCGTCTTTCCCCATATCGAGACACAGAAGGAAGGGTATTACTTCGATATGTTGAACGGTGTCTTTAGTGAAAAGGTTCCGATGCATCAACATTTTCTTAGTAAAGAAGAAAGTGCGGTGTTTGCCCGTTTGTTGAAGATCAGTTTCGAAAATATGTCCCTGTATGCCTTCTCCCGGCATGACCGGGTGAATATCATCCATCGCATCCTGGAATACTACCGTCTTCATCTTCCCGAATTTCCCGAAATCAAGTCGATCGCCGTGATGCAAAGTCTCTTCGACTGAACAGTTTACAGCCTGTTTGTTTGCCCAATTAAGGAAAAGATTATACTTTTGCACACCTTTCCCCAAGTTGGTCTTGTCGTTCAATGTGATTTGGGAAGAGAATAAGCCCTTGTAGTTCAACGGATAGAACGGCGGTTTCCTAAACCGTAAATACAGGTTCGATTCCTGTCAGGGGTACAAAAAAGATCTTACCTTTAGCGGGTAAGATCTTTTTGCGTTGTACTGTTGCGAAAAAGGCCGCCGGAGTTTTCCAAAAGGCTGCCGGCCTTTTCCAAAAGGCTGCCGGAGTTTTTCAAAAGGCTGCCGGCCTTTTCTGAGAGGTCGGCAACCTTTTGTTTATCAATATGCTATCGCCGGCACTTCGGCGGGGGTACCGTCTTCACTGAACATGCAGTAGTAGTCTTTGTCGGCTTTTTCCATTTCGAAGAGGTAATAAAGGCCGGCGGGGGAGTGGAAGATCTCTACATCGTCGAGTTTGTAGCTGCCGTACGCGGAGGCGTTCAGGGCGTTCATTACGGTAGTCGGCACGTCGGCACGTCGGATTTCCCATTTGCTGCACGCCCATTCTTCATCGGTGTCGAAATAGACTTCTTTGAAGGTCTTGCCGTCTTTGATTTCGACTTCGAGGTAGGTGCCTTTGCGTTCGAACTCCAGGAAAGCGGTGGTTCCCGGATAGAGTTCGCGGATCTTATCCATCACTTTCTGTGAGATGGTCAGGGGCAGGTGACCGCGATTGTCGGTGTCTTGCACGGCTTTGATAAAGGTGCCGTCCTCGCCATAGTAGAGGTCGTATTCCTGTTTGCCGCTCTCGACCTCGATCACATAGACGGTTTCGGAATCCAGCCGTTCGATCTTATCCACATCATCCACCCGCCAGGCAGCATATTCGCTGGCTTCGAAAGCCGTGCGGATCGCGGCCGGAAGATCGGCATAACGCAGATCGGTTTCCGTCATCAGCCATTTGGCCGAGAGGTCGAACCAGGCTTCTGTCTCTTTGTTCTGCAGATGGAAGTCGGCCACTTTGAAGCCTTGCTTCGTTTCCCATTCCACGCGCGAGGCTTCCGGATACTTCTGCTGGAAAGCCTGGAGGTAGATATCCTCCGGCGTGTAGTTGTCGTCGTCACAAGCGGTCGTCATGACCGCCAATCCCGTAGCCAATAGGGCTACCATCAATCGATTTGTTTTCATATTTTTATGTATTAAGTGAGTAAATATTTAGTCTGCATCCTGTTCGACCAGCCGTCCCCGCCGGTCGAAAGCGAGCTCCATCCGGTTGTCGAGCTTGATCTCCCATTTGCGGCTCTCGCGTTCGATCGCCAGAATCGTTTTGCCGGAGAAGTATTGCGCAACATACTGCGCGATCTCGCGGGGGATGAGTGCCGGTGGGACCGCGTTTTTTTGACGTTCGACCTCCGTCCATTCGCCTTTGCGGCTGAAGCAGATCTCGGTGCCGTCGATCAGGATCACTTCGTACCCCCTGATCCACATCAGGTCTTTCTCCACTTCGACATACGAGATCTCCATCTCCCGGAAATGGGTCTGGAGGAAATCCCGGCTGTTCGCCGGCAGCTTGTCGACGGTGATCCTCGCGTCCTGCCCTTTGGCCAGCAAAGCCATCGAGGCACTCAACGCCAACAAAACACATAAGTTGATTATTTTTCTCATTGCATTATCCTTTTGATAAGGCAAAGGAAAGGAGGGATTTGGGAAAGAATTGGGAAAAAAATTATGAATTATGAATTATGAGAAGAAGGAGACAACCCAGTTCTCATAATTCATAATTCAAACGTCAGTGCGAACTGATGCTTGCCATTGTAGTTGTAGGAGACTTCTATTCCATAGAGGTCGGCGATGGACTTGACGACGGCCAGGCCCAGGCCGGTGGAGTCGGGGCGGTTGCTTTGTTTGCCGAAGCGTTGGAAGAGGCGCTCGCGGTTCAGTTCCGTATTTTCGCTGGTATTGGAGAGGATGAGTTGGCGGTCGGTGGTCTCGAGGTAGATCTCGCCGCCGTTGAGGTTGTGCACAAAGGCATTCTTCACCAGGTTGGTGATCATCGTCACGGCCAACGACTCGTTCATCTGCCGGATCAATGGCGATTCTTTCATCGTATAGACACGGATCTCCCGGGCGGCAAATACTTCGGCGAAGTCGGCAACGACCTCTTCGGCGATCCGCGCCAGTGAGACTTCCTGTGTTTCGGGAAACTGATTGTTCTCGATGCGCGACAGGAGCAGGAGTGATTTGTTCATCTTGATCAGTCCGCGCAGGGTGCGGCGGATATCGGTGATCTCGGTCAGTTGCGCTTCCGTGCAGTCGGGATCTTCGCTCAGGAGTTCCAGTTTGTTCATGCTCACGGCCAATGGCGTTTGCAATTCATGCGAGGCGAGTTCGACAAATTGCTTCTGCTGGTTGTAGATCGCCGCTCCGCGTTGGGCGGCTTGGCTAAAGGCTTCGTTCAGGGTATTGAACTCATCGATCGTCGTGGCGTTCAGGAGCGGTTCGGGTTTGGTCGGGTGATAGCTCCTCAGCCAGTCCAGAATGGAATACAAGGGACGGAAGCTTTTGCGGAAGACATAGTGGGTCACCAACAGGATGGCGGCAAGCAACAAGAGGTAAAGGCCGAGTATGCTCCAGAGGATCGTTTCTTTGAGGTCTTCTTCTTCGAGCGTTGAGATCTCGATGGTCAGTTCATAGAACTTCCCGTTCGATGCCAGGAAGTGCGTGCGCAAGACGCGGATCGGCTCGTTCTCGCGTTCGATCTCGATATACTTCGTCGCGTCGAAAAAGACATCTTTCGACAGATCGGCCTGCTCGGCGGGGATCTCCCGGATAAAGTAACTGTTCATCAATCCCACATCGTCTTTCAAGAGCGTGGTATCCGCCAGGGCGTGTTTGATGATAATTTCTTTGTAGTTCAACAAGGTATCTTCCGTTTCGTCATTGACCTCGTGCAACACCAGGGAATAAAAACCCAAGGCCCATACCGCCATAATCAGCAATAAGGGCAACAAGAGGTTACGCAAAGTATATTGATTGAGTTTCATCTTATTCTTCGTTGATCATTTTGTATCCGAAACCATAGACTGCTTTGATCTCCGGCTGGGCACCGGCCGTTTTCAGTTTCTTGCGCAGGTTCTTCACCTGGCTGTAGATAAAGTCGAAGCTATCCGCCTGATCGATATAATCGCCCCAGACCGATTCGGCCAGGGTGTCTTTGCTCAATAAGCGCTCGGGGTTAGCCACGAAGTAATACAAGAGAGCGAACTCCTTCCGGTTCAGGGGCAATTCCACGCCATCGATATACACGGCATGCCGGTCGGGGTAGACCGTGATGTTGGCGTACGAAAGATCCATCTCGCCATCCTGCTGCTTGCGCCGGATGATCGATTTGATGCGCGCGTTCAACTCCGCCAGGTGAAAGGGTTTGGTCAGGTAATCGTCAGCTCCCAGATCCAGCCCACGCACCTTATCGTCGATCGAATCTTTGGCCGAAACAATGATCACACTATCCCGCTTGCGCATGTTCTTCAACTCTTCCAACAGGGAAAGGCCATTTCCTCCGGGCAGCATGATATCGAGCACAATGCAATCGTACTGGTAATCATTGATCTTCCAGAGCGCAGCCGGATAGTCGGCCGCCCATTCCACCCGGTAACGTTCCTTCTCCAACGAGCGAACCATCACCTCCCGCAAGGAATCCTCATCTTCTATCACTAAGATTTTCATAGGTGCAATATGTATTCAAATACAAATGTAATGAAAAGATTCTGGCAAGATCCTGGAAAGAAGCATGCTTTTTAGTCCGCTTTACTCAAGCTCGGAGACTTGTCCGGTCAATTCATGGGCAGTGTAAACCAGAAGCAAGAGCCCTTACCCAGTTCGGAATCCACACCGATCTTTCCTCCCATCTCTTTGATTAGGCTTTTACAGATCGGCAGTCCCAGGCCTGTTCCCTGTGCAAAAGAATCGAGCTTTACAAAACGGTCGAACACGGCATCATGATGTTCGGGCGAAATGCCGATACCGGTATCTCTCACATAGAATTTCAGGTTATTCTCATCTATCCGTTCACAACCGATACTGATGGTTCCTTCTTGGGTAAACTTCAATGCATTGGTTATGAAATTATACAACACCTGCTTCACGCTGTTCGCATCCATATATATATGATAATCGGCAACTAAAGGATCCATCTTGATTTTTACATCCGGATTGGTAATCCGATGATTAAACGAATGCATTACCTCACCGAAAAGTTTGCACACATGTTCGTTACTTTTTTCAAACACATAGGTGCCTGATTCTATTTTCGACAGATCCAAGATGTCGGACATCAACTTCAGCAATAGGTCATTGTTGCGTTGAATGATAGAGAGGTAACTCTTTTGCTCTTCGTCTTCGATAATTTCAGCCAATATATCCGAAAAACCGATAATGGAATTGAGCGGAGTACGTATCTCGTGGCTCATGTTTGCCATGAACTCAGATTTGAGCTTATTCAATTCCTCTGCCCGGTCCTTGGCAAAAGTCATTCGCTTGAGATCTGTAATATCTTCGCTTATCGCGAATAGGTCCATTTGATCATTGGACGGATTCAATTTAGAGGTAAACGTGCACTTCAGCCATTTATCGACTTCGCCCTCCTTCATTATCCGTATTTCGCGCTCGAAGTTCATCGCGATTCCCTGCTTGGCATTCGTATAGAAGTCTTCAACAATAAGGAAATCATCGGGATGCAGGTTGCTGAAGCGCTCAGCGAAGACAAACGTCAGGCCTGTCTCTACCGGTTTCCCCAGGTTAGCAAACCATTGAGCTGTCCGATATCCTTCCTCGGCAGTCACGTTCAATCGGCAATAACCGATCTTGGCCAAATTGGCTACCGCTGAGAAGTAGTCTTCATAGTCCTGTATACGCCGGTAGGCATTGGTGGTCTCTGTGTTGTCGATCGACATGAATAGATAGTTCTGAATGGCTTGCGTCTCGTCAAATATGGGGACAACCTTCACCATCATGTCTTTCACTGCAGAGGGGAGCGTTTTGCGGTAATAGTTGCCCGTTGTACTCATATCATACTTAAGGCTAAGGTCGAGGCTTTCGCCTTGGCTGGCCTTTTGCATGATCTCTTTGGAGAGGGAGGGATGATCATATATATTAATGCCCAAGACTGAACTTATATTGTCGATGCCCAGGAACTTTTGATCCGCTTCATTGAGATAGATCAGGTAGCCGTCTTTGTCGTACAGCTCCACATTAACGGGCATATTGGAGTAGATCGTCTTCTCGAGCGCTTTATGTGCCTCGTGTATATCGGTTATATCCATCACCAACGAGGTCACCTCGTCTTTATGTATGGAGAAACGAACGACCCGGCAATATTTGCCATATTGCGGCAACGGAACATCTATCTCGATAGGGCTGTCCGCATTGACCATCTCACGCAGCAACTCAAAGTCTCCAAAGGTACCTGTCTCCGATCCCTTTCGTCCAACCATATGGCTCAAGGGTTTCCCTACTATCTTTTCCATCTCCTTATTGAAATCAAGATAGACGAAATCGACCGGTTCACCCGCTTCGTTATAGATTATCCGCTCGGAAACGTAACCGATGGGCATATACTTATGGAGCTTTTCCAGGTATTTCTTATCGGCTTCGATCTCTATCTTTGACTTCTGCAATTCGATACAGATATTGATAATATTCATCAATGCTGAAAACCACTGGATATCTTCCGCTGTCCAATTGCGCTGCGTATCGACCAGGTCGATGCCCGCAAATCCCCATACTTCTTTATCCGACGAGACAAGGGGGACAACCAGGAGCGACTGAATATGTTGTGCACTCAACAGTTCCCGGTAGGATTCGCTTTCATCCGGCATATCATCAACCACCGAGATGGCGACCGGACGAAGGGCGAAGAGTTGCCCGAACCACCAGTCGTCGGCTTCATAAGGCACATCCGCCAGCGTATCTATCTCTTCCAGACCCGGACGGCTGACCACTTCGTAGACGCAGGTCGATGTCTTTTTTTTCCGATCTAAGGTCATCAGATAACTTCTTTCGGCATTGAAGTGGGTCATAAAAGAATGGAGTATGTGGTTGACCATCTGGTCAAAACTTTCTCTCTCGAGGAACGAGAACAAAGAGCTGGAGACGCCATTCAATTGATAAATGAAATTCTTTACCATGCCTTGCACCTTCTTTTGCAACAGCTCCTTTTCAGATTCCGTGGCAATGGTCAGCATTCCCATTATCTTTTGATCGGCAACCACCTGAAAGCGCATGGAAAGCCAAATAATCTCTTCACCCACTTTCGCAGGGAAGGTGTATTGTTCTGTTTTATCCGCTACTGCATTCAATACCAAATCCATGATCCGCTGACGATAGTCTTCCCGGATCGTGTGGAAAATGTCGGCCACACTAACCGTAGTTTCATCCAACTTCAATAGATGAGCGACAGAGGCAGAGCAGGAAAAAATATCCTCAGACAGGTCGATTTCCCACCATCCGAGCTGAAACGCGTCCGAAATCATCTGATATTTGGCATAGTCAACCAGAGGGTTTGCCGGTTGAAGGGTTTTTCTTTTTTTCATCATACTTTTTCTCTTTATTGCAGGTTAATACATTTCTTATATAGTCCAAAAAACAGCGAAGAGATACGCTACAAAGACTAAAGGTTACTCAATAATGGATAATACAAACGCTATTAGGGTTATTAGTCTACACCACTCTACACAATCATGGATAATCCCTGCAACAAAAATAATGAATCGTAAATTATTTCCAAATTATTACGGACAAATTATTCGACTGAATGTCATTTTTTTAAATTATCGGATCGCTCCGGAAGAGGCAATCAAGTTCTACCTCTTAACGACATCCTGTAACGTTTCCGGGAGCGTGAACTCGGCACATTTGATCGATTCGAGCTTCTTGCGTCCCTGTTCGGTCAAGGTGAAATACATCTGACGCTTGTCGTCTTTGCCGACAATACGTTTGATCAGTTTTTTGTTTTCGACCGACTTGATCACCTTCGAGGTGTTCGAGTTGCTCAGTCCCAGGACGCCGGCCAGTTCGTTGGATGAATATTTCCGGTCGTTCAACGAACACAACAACATCCCTTCGTTCAGACCAAGGCCATACTGTTGTTGAAAATTCAATTCAAACTCATAAATCGCCCGGTACACATCCCGGATCTGACAGAGCGTACTCACTTGCATATTATTTACATTGTCCATCATTTCTTTATTAAAAATTAGACCAACTCCCTCCATTATATACTTCCGAGAAACCTTTAGCCCTTAAAATCGCCACCGCGCTGCGGCTACGCATGCCACTGGCGCATACGGCAATAATCGGTTTGTCGGTCTTTAGTCTGGACAAGTTATTATTCAAACTATCCAGCGGGATATTAATCGAATGAGCCACCGCCGCCTGCCGATACTCCTCTTTGGTGCGTACATCCAGTAGTATTGCACCATTTGCTAAAAGCATTTTGAAATCGGCCTTCTCTTCCAATCCGAATAGCCTACTAAAAAAACCTGCCATCATATTTACTTTTTATAATTGTCGCACTCACTTATTGCTCTGTTCACGCTGCAAAGATATAATTTATTTCTTATGGAAATTACTTCAAAGGGAAGTATTTTCATGAAAAATTCCTAAATACTGTAAATCATGCGCTTAGTGGATGCAAAGAAAAGAATCTGTTTATCATCTAAATTATTTTCCCTTGGAAATTTGTTTCTTTGGAATAGTTTGCTTTCCTTTGCAATCTATTTCCAATGGAAACTAAACGAAACAGGCAATAAATAAGAATAGAATACAGTAAAAATGAGAAGAACAACGATCCTTACATTAAGCGCAATCGCCTTTACTCTTTCGGTACAGGCGCAAAACAATCGACATATTACGGCTGATCAGGCGGTAAGCGTTGCGATTGAAAACAACAGCCATATAAAGATGTCGGATATGGACCGGAGAATTGCCAATGCTGATTTTCATCAGACAGATGCTGTTTTCCTGCCTCAGGTCACCTTGGGGTATACGGCATTGACGACAAACAATCCCTTGAACGCTTTCGGATTCCTGTTACAGCAGGAATCGGTTACGGCGATGGATTTCGATCCGGCGAAATTGAATCATCCGGGAGCGACACAAAACTACGGTACCCAGGCGGAAGCGAAGCTGCCCCTTTTAAACCTGGATATGATCTACGCCCGCAAAGGTGCCCGGGCGCAGGAGGAGATGTACCAATACAAGGCCGAACGCACGAAAGAATACATCGCGTTCGAAGTACAAAAAACATATACCGGCTTGCAAATGGCTTATCAGGCGCGCGATATTCTCCGGGAATCGCTCGAAGACGTGAAGCAGATACACCGGTCGGTGACGAACTTCTACGATCAGGGCTTGGTACAGAAATCGGATGTATTGAACGCCCAGGTACAGGTCAACACCATCGAAAGTGCTTTGGCGAAGGCGGAAAGCAATATCCATAACGCATCCAACGGACTTCGTTTGTTGATGGGACTGGAGATCAGTGATGAAGCGTATACGACTGACTCGTTGGTGCAGAAGAAAAAAATATATCCTGAAACGACGCTATCCCTCTTTCGCCCGGATATCCTGGCGCTCCAGAAAGCCGTGGATGCAACGGATATGATGGTCAAGTCTTCCCGCATGGCTTTTCTGCCACGTATCAATGCTTTTGCCTCGTACAATCTGAACGATTCACAGGCTTTTAAGTTCAGAAACGATTCGTATCTGGCCGGTATTAACCTGAGCTGGGAGATCTTCTCGGGCAACCAGAACCGTAGTAAGATGAAATCGGCGCAATACCAAAAAAACCGGATGCAGGAAGAATTGAACCTACATATTAAAAAGGAACAACTCGAATTGGACAAGGCCCGGCGCGACCTGAACGACTCGCAAACGGAGATCAACAAACAACAGATAAATGTGGAACAAGCGGAAGAAGCTTTGCGCATCCTGGCCGACCGCCACAACGAAGGACTGGCGAATACGACCGATCTCTTGATGGCACAAGCCCAGTTCTCCCAGCAGAAACTTCTGCTCTCGCAGGCCATTATGTCGTACAACGTGATCGAAGCGTACTTTCGGTTTTTGACAAAAATCGAAAATTAAGAATTACTACTGATGCGTTAATTTTTTAATTTCAACCGTAACAGGTTGATTATATATAAGATACAAGCGTTCTTTGATTTTTTGATTTGAATTGACCGTAGCTTTGCATCCTTACA